>NZ_JBIDDK010000001.1:0-1655403 GCF_043205095.1 Micromonospora sp. NPDC047557
GGGGGGGGCCGCCCCCCCCCCCCCCCCCCCCCCCCCGCCCCCGCCCCGCGCGGCCCCCCCCCCCCCCCCCCCCCCCCCCCCCACGACCCGGTCGTCATGACCGCTCGCTGTCCAGGAACGCCATCTGCGCCTCGTCGTACCGGCTGCCGGCCACCGCGTCGGCGGGGACCGCGGCCTCGATGGCGGCCAGGTCCGTCTCGGTAAGCGTGACCGCGGCGGCGCCGAGGGCCTCGGTGAGCCGGTCCCGGCGGCGGGCGCCGATCAGGGGTACGACGGTCTCGCCCCGGGCGAGCACCCAGGCGATGGCGATCTGCGCCACGGTGACGCCCCGCGCCTCGGCGATGGCGCGCAGCGCGTCCACGAGGGCGAGGTTGCGGTCCAGGTTCGCGCCGGCGAAGCGCGGCAGGTGGCTGCGGAAGTCGGTGCCGGCGGTCTCCCGCCCCGCCGTCCAGTGGCCGCTGATCAGCCCTCGGGAAAGCACCCCGTACGCGGTGATCCCGACGCCCAGCTCACGCGCCGTCGGCAGGATCTCGGCCTCGGGGGCGCGGGAGATCAGCGAGTACTCGATCTGGAGGTCGCTGATGGGGTGCACGGCGTGCGCACGGCGCAGCGTCTCGGCGCTCACCTCGGACAGGCCGATGTGCCGGACGTGACCCGCCTTGACCAGCTCGGCCAGGGTGCCCACGACCTCCTCCACCGGCACGTCCGGGGCGAGCCGGGCGGGGCGGTAGATGTCGACGTGGTCGGTGCCGAGCCGGCGCAGCGTGTACGCCAGGAAGTTCTTGATCGCGACGGGCCGGACGTCGTTGCCGTTCCAACCGCCGTCGACGTCGCGCAGCGCGCCGAACTTCACGCTGATCACCGCGTTGTCCCGGTTGCGGCCGCGCAGCGCGTCCCGCAGCAGCATCTCGTTGTGGCCCATGCCGTAGAAGTCGCCCGTGTCGAGCAGGGTGATGCCGGCGTCCAGCGCGGCGTGGATGGTGGCGATGCTCTCGGCCTCGTCGGCGGGGCCGTAGAGGTCCGACATGCCCATCAGGCCGAGCCCGAGCGCCGAGACGGTGGGGCCGGAGGTGCCGAGGGTGCGGGTGTCCATGGGGTCTTCCTCTCCTGGGTGACATGCCGACCATACATACTTCGGCTGACAGATTCCGGATTCTGTCACTCGACGGTAGGAGAGGTCACTCACACGGCTCGGAGACGATGGGCTAGTCGCCGTCGACGCGGCGATCGCGCTTGCGCTGCGACTGGCGCTTCTTCTCGGCCAGTCGGCGTTCCTTGGCGCCCCGGGACGGTCTGGTCGCCCGGCGCGGCGGCGGGGGCGGCGCGGCCGCCTCGCGCAACAGCGCGAGCATCCGCTCGCGGGCCGCCTCCCGGTTGGCGAGCTGCGCCCGGTGCTCGCTGGCCGCGATCGTCAGTACGCCGTCCACCAGTCGGTTGGCGAGCCGGGCCAGCGCGCGCGCCCGCAGCGACTCGGGCACGGCCGGAGAGTTGGCCAGGTCGTAGCTCAGCTCGACCCGGGAGTCGGCGGTGTTCACGCCCTGCCCGCCGGGGCCGGACGAGCGGGAGAAACGCTCCCGCAGCTCCCCGGCGGGGACGACCCACCGATCGGTCACCCGCAGTCCGTCGTCCACGCCCCGAGGCTAGCCCGCTGCGGGCCGCCGCGGGTCACCGGCGCGGAGGCTCACTCTGCGTCGTGGACGGGCTCGGCGCCGGGCCGGCGGTCTCGTCGTCCGAGCCGACCGCGGCGTACGCCACGGCGCCGAACAGCAGCAACCCGATCACCGCGGCCTTCAGCACGACCCCGCGGATCAGCACCCACGCGCCGCGGCGAGCGCCGGGCACCGATTTCTTCGCGGTCTGGTAATCGGTCCACCCGCGTCGCGCCCGGGCGTACGCCGACCCCACCGCACATCCGATGACCAGGCCCACCAGCAGGAGGACCGTGAGAAGAGGACGCTCCACCTCCGCCAGTATCCATACCGAGCGTCATATTTCCATGGCCCGATGACGTGTGGCCGGATATCCGACACTGGAGGCAACCCGGCGGGCCGTCCGGGCAGCTCAGCCGCCCTTGCCGATGATCGTGTCGGCGGTCTGCTGCACCTGGTCGATCGGGATGGCGAAGCCGATGCCGATCGACCCGTTGCCGTCGATGGTGGCGATCGCGGTGTTCACCCCGACCACCTCGCCTCGGGCGTTGACCAGCGGCCCACCCGAGTTGCCGGGGTTGATCGACGCGTCGGTCTGCACCGCCCGGTGCCGGTTGTTGCCCAACCGCACCTGACGGTCCAGCGCGCTGACGATGCCCGCGGTGACCGTCCCGGACAGCCCCAGCGGTGAGCCCACCGCCAGCACCGGCTCACCGACCCGGGTGGCGCCCGGCTTGGCCAGCGGCAACGGGGCGAGGCCGGCCGACGGTGGCACCTTCAGCACCGCCAGGTCGCTGCGCGGCTCCCGGCCGATGACCTCGGCCTCGTACCGGCGGCCGTCGGGCAGCTCCACCGTGACCGGCCCGCCACCGGCCTTGGCCAGGATGTGGTCGTTGGTGACCAGGTGCTGCTGGTCGTCGATGGCGAACCCGGAGCCGGTCGCGGACGCGCCGTTCGCGCCGCCGGCGAGCACCGACACCACACCGGGCACGGTCCGCTCGGCGGCGGTGACCAACTCCGCCGGCACCGGTGCGGCGGACGCCGCGGACGGCCCCGCGCCGTCCCGGCTGGCCACCACGCCGCCGGCCAGGGCGCCCGAGACGGCCGACACCGCCACGATCGCCAACGTGGCGAGCAGCCGGCCGGGGCGCCGCCCGCCGGGGTCCCGCCCCGAGCCGGGCGCGTCCCACCACCCGCGCCCGTCCGGGTCGAGCTCCGGCGAGATGAACCAGGGACCGCGCGGTTCGCCCAGTCCGGTCTGCACTGCCATGCGTACTCCTCACGGTCGACATCGGCGCGGTGGATCAGGGCAGTCGGGAGAACCAGCGCATCGAGCCAGCGGCGGCACCCATCGCGAACACCAGTCCGAGGCCGATGAACCGGGCCGAGACGTCCTGGCGTTCGGTGCGGTACCCGACCGAGCTGCCGATGTCGTCGTAGACGGCGCGCAACTCGTCGACGGTGCTGGCCTCGTGGAACATTCCGCCGGTCTCGTCGGCGACGGCCTTGAGGGTCTGCCCGTCGACCGGCACCTGGATCGGCCGTCCGCCCCGGTCCACGAATCCCGACGGCGTGCCGAAGGAGATCGCGTGCACCGGCACCTTCGCCGCGACCGCCTCCGCCGCCGCCTCCATCGGGTCCATCCCCGACGTGTTGGCCCCGTCGGAGAGCAGGATGATCCGGGCCGGCGGTGGCTCCTTGGCGGCCTCGCTGTCCAGGCTCTTGACCGCGCCGAGCGAGGTGTTGATGGCCTCACCGATCGCGGTGCCCTGCACTCCGGTCACGCCCTCGGCGAGGCGACCGATGCCCTCGTCCAGGGCGTCCCGGTCGGTGCCGGGCGGCACCAGAACGGCGGCGCTGCCGGCGAACGCGACAAGCCCCACGTTGAACTCGTCGGGCAGGCCCTCGACGAAACGTCGGGCCGCCTGTTTGGCCGCCGCCAGCCGGTCCGGCTCCACGTCCGTGGCGAGCATGGAGGTGGACACGTCGACGGCCACCATCACGGTGGCGCGTTCCCGGGGGACCCGGACCTCGGCGGTGGGCCGGGCGAAGCCGACCACGAGCAGCGCCAGCATGGCCAGGAACAGCCCGGCCGGGACGTGCCGGCGCCAGGCCGGACGAACGGGTGCCACCCGGTCCAGCAGCCGCAGGTTGGTGAAGCGGACGGCGTACTGGCTGCGTCTGCGCTGCATCACCAGGTACGCGCCGACCAGCGCGAGCACGCCGATCAGCAGCCAGAGCCGCAACGGGGACTCCCAGGTCACGCGGCACCTCCCCGGACGGCTCCGGCCGGCGCGGCGGCCATCCGCCGCTGGGCGTGCACGTGTCGGACGATGTCGGCGCTGAAGTCCCGGTCGGTGCGCAGCGCCAGGTGTGTCGCCGCGCTCCGGCGCAACGCCTGGCGGACCTGGTCACGCTGGGCGGCGGCGGCCGCGGCGTAGCGCTCCCGCAGCCGGCGGTCCGATGTGCACACCTCGCGGCGACGGCCGGTCTCCGGGTCGACAAGCGTGATCAGGCCGACGTCGGGCAGTTCCAGTTCGCGCGGGTCGGTCACCTCGATCGCCAGCACCTGGTGGCGGGCGGACAGCCGACGCAGGGTCCGCTCCCAGGGCGGCGGCTCGTCGGGGTCGTCGGGCAGGCCGTCGAGGAAGTCGGAGACCACCACGACCAGCCCGCGCTGGTTGGCGACCCGGTGCACCGCGTCGAGGCCGTCCGCCAGCTCCGCCGCCGCGACCGGCTGCGGGGTCGCCGGCTGCGACCGGGGCCGGTCGTCGGGCTCGGTCGCGCGCGGCGCGGTCAGCAGCGCGCGGAGCAGACCGAGCAGATGGGTACGCCCGCTGCGGGCGGGAAAGCGTCGTACCCCGTCGGCGCGCAGCACCTGGGCGCCCAAGCGGTTGCCGATGCCGGCGGTCAGGAAACCCACCGCCGCCACGGCGGCCACCGCCAGCTCCCGCTTGTCCAGCTCGGCGGTGCCGAACTCCATGCTGGCGCTGGCGTCGACGAGCAGCCAGGTGGTGAGTTCCCGGTCGGCGTCGACCTGTCGGACGTGCGGCACGGCGGTCCGGGCGGTCACCGCCCAGTCCATCCGGCGCACCTCGTCCTCCCCCGGCCGGTACTCGCGGCTGCCGGCGGGTTCGCTGCCCGGCCCGGGGAGCAGGCCACGGTACTGGCCGTGCAGCAGACCGTTGAGTCGCCGGGTGACGGTCAGTTCCAGTCGGCGCAGCCGCTGGTCGGGGGTCAGCTCGGCCAGGCCCGGGTCGGGCGGCGTGGCCACCGACGTGCGGCCGGCGCGTCTCACGCCGCCGCCAGGTCGGGGGTCTGCTGGGGGTGCCCGGTGGCCACCCGGGGCGGCGGCACCGCCTCCACGAGCCGCCGGACCAGGCTCTCGGCCGAGACCCCGTCGGCCACGGCGTCGAAGGAGAGCACCAGCCGGTGGGAGAGGACGTCCACCGCCAATTCGCGGACGTCCTCGGGCAGCACGTACTCCCGTCCCCGCAGCAGCGCCTGCGCGCGGGCGGCGGCGACCAGGCCGAGCGTCGCCCGTGGGCTGGCGCCGTACGCCAGCAGCGGCGCGAGCTCGGCCAGCCCAAAGCGGCCCGGGTCGCGGGTGGCGAGGATCAGCCGGACCACGTACTCGGCCAGGGCATGGTGGACGAAGACCCGCTCGGCGTGCGTCTGCAGGAGTCGCAGGCGTTGCGGGTCGAGCACCTGACGCGCGCTGGGCCGGTCGGTGCTCATCCGGTAGAGGATGGCCAGTTCGTCGGCGTCGCTGGGATAGTCGACGACCACCTTCATGAGGAACCGGTCGCGCTGCGCCTCGGGGAGCTGGTAGACCCCCTCGGACTCGATCGGGTTCTGGGTGGCCAGCACCAGGAACGGCGTCGGCACCGGCCAGCTGCGCCCGCCGATGGAGACCTGCCGTTCGGCCATCGCCTCCAGCAGGGCCGACTGGACCTTGGCCGGCGCCCGGTTGATCTCGTCGGCGAGCACCAGGTTGGCCATGATCGGGCCCAGCTCGATGTCGAAGGTCTCCTTGGAGGCCCGGTAGATCCGGGTGCCGACGATGTCGGAGGGGACCAGATCCGGGGTGAACTGGATCCGGGAGAAGGTGCCGCCGACCACGGTGGCGAGAGTCTGCGCCGCGAGGGTCTTGGCCACGCCGGGCACGCCCTCCAGAAGGCAGTGCCCGTTGGCGATGAGTGCGGTGAGCAGACGTTCGACGAGCCGATCCTGCCCGACGATCACGCGTTTGACCTCGAAGAGGGTCTGTTCCAGCTCGGCGCCGGTCGGCTCGGGATCGACCGAGGTGGGCAGGCTGGCCAGGGTGTCCGAGATGTCCGTCACGGTGCTTGCTTCCCGGGCCGGGGCCTCGGCAAACGTCGGATTGTGAGCGCCGTACGGGTCCGTTGTGTCCCGAATGAGCAGGAGCCGCCCGGACGGGGAACAACCGGGAGGACCCGGTCGCACGGGCATGACCACCCCGATCCGGCAGGAGCCGGCCGCGGCGGCGGGGGGGTCCGGAGAGGGCCCGGCCGGACACGACGCGGCCCCCGCAGTCACCTGCGGGGGCCGGACGTCAGAATCGGTCAGGCAAGGTGGACGACCAGGTGGAAGCCCAGGTCGGCCGGGGCGCCCGCCGAGTTTCGGGTCTGCACGAAGACCGCGTTCGGCGTGCTGAGCCGGGGCGCGACCGAGATCTCGCCGGACGGCGGGATGCAGCAGGAGTCGGCCCGACCGATGGTGGCCACGTAGATACCTGCCGTGACGACCTGGGCGAACTGGACCTCGTACTGCCCGGTGCCGTACTTGATGACCGTGCCGGTGCCGCGCGCCTTGGTGCCGTTGGCGTTGACGACGACGATGGTGGTGGAAGCGACGAGCGTGGTCGCCTTCGCGTTCAGCGCGGCCTTGGCCTTGCGGGCCGACTCGGCCGTGACCGGCGGCTGGCTGTTCGTGCTGCGCGCCGCCGGCTGGACGGACTCCTGCGGCGTCTTCGCCGACGGCTGGGCGATGGCGATCCCTCCACCAGCCAGGGTGAGCGCCAGGACAGCGAACGTTACCGCTGCCGTCTTACGTCGGAAGGATGTACTCATGACAGGTCCCCCTTGTGTGACCGTGCGAATTCGGCCGACCCGCGGGACGGGACGGATGACTGCCAATAATGGGATCGACGACGACACGAGAACCGGTTGAAGCTCGCTCACCCGCAGTCGGGAAAGTTGATTTCTCGTTGATCTGCATCCGGCCTGAACTGCTCTTACTACTCAGCGTTGCGTCGTTTGAACCAGATGGAAGGTAGCACCGTAAAAAGCTGGAGGTCAATAGGTGATCTCGCTTTGTCGGCCTGTCATCCAACCGTCAGATAATTGTGAAAGATGAACGCGTCACCCATTCACAGAAATTGAGTGGGCCCGCCACGGCTAGGCTGAGCGCCATGATCGTCGACACTCCGCCCGCGCCGGCTCGCCGCCGGGCGCCGATCGGCACGGTGCTCTGCTGGGTGGCCGTCGGGCCTACGGCCGCCTGGGCCGCCGTGCGGCTGGCCGGGCTGGACCGAGGGCCGCTGGTGCAGGCGCTCGCCTTCACCCCGTACGTCGCCGGCTTCAGCGTGCTGGCCCTCGGCCTCACGGTCGCCCTGCGGCGCTGGTGGCCGGCGGCGGTCGCGGCCCTGGCCACGGTGGCGCTGCTCGGCGTGGTGGCGCCCCGGGCGCTGGCCGCGCCACAGCCGGCGGCGACCGGCCCGACGATCCGGCTGCTCACGGCCAACCTGCTCGCCGGGGCCGCCGACACGGGGGCGCTTGTCGAGCTGGTCCGGCAGCACCGGGTCGACGTGCTCACCGTGCAGGAGTTCACTCCGGACGCGCAGGGGAGCCTGGACCGGCTCGGTCTCGACCGGCTGCTGCCCTACCGGCAGCTCAACGCGCACGTCGGCACGCCCGGGTCCGCGCTCTACTCGCGGTGGCCGATCAGCGACGCCGGCATCCGCAACAACCGCGGTGGCTGGGGGTTCACCCAGGCGTACGGCACGCTCGCCGTCCCCGGCGGCCCGCCGGTCCGGGTCGAGTCGGCCCATCCCGCAGCGCCGTCCGCGCTGGACCAGGTCGGCGCCTGGCGTGCCGACCTGGTCGCCCAGCCACCGGCCACCCCCGGCGGTGGCCTGCGGATCCTCGCCGGGGACTTCAACTCCACCCTGGACCACGGGCCGCTGCGCGCACTGCTGCGCACCGGCTACGTCGACGCCGCTGACGCCACCGGCGAGGGCCTGACGGGCACGTGGGGGCCGTACGACGGTGACCTCATCCCCCCGGTCACGATCGACCACGTGCTGGTCGACCGCCGCATCGCCGCCGACAAGGTGACCGTGTTCGACCTGGCCGGCAGCGACCACCGCCCCGTCCTGGCCACCCTCCGCCTGCCCGCGGCCTGACCCCTACCGACCCGTCCCGACGTCCGGGGCACAAGCCGCAGACCGTCGACACACCGTGCAAGATCGCTAAGGTCAGGGAGTTGGCGTCGTGGCGGAGGCGGGGGCCAGGCCGTAGGTGAGGGCGTCGACCAGGGCGTGCCAACTGGCCTCGACGACGTTGGGGTGCACGCCCACCGTCGTCCAGTCGCGGCCGGTGTCGTCGGCGGTCTCCAGGAGCACCCGGGTGACGGCGCCGGTGCCGTGGCTGCCCTCCAGGATGCGCACCTTGTAGTCGGCCAGCTCGAACTCGCGCAGCCGCGGATAGTGCCGCGCCAGCCCCACCCGCAGCGCCTCGTCCAGGGCGTTGACCGGGCCGTTGCCCTCCGCGGTGGCGATCACGCGCTCGCCGCGTACCCGGATCTTCACGGTCGCCTCGGAGACGACCGCGCCGTCCTCCCGGTGCTCGACCAGCACCCGGTACGACTCCAGGGTGAACGGCCGGGCCGGACCGCCCTCGGGCAGCTCGGAGCGGACCAGCAGCTCGAAGGAGGCGTCCGCCGCCTCGAAGGACCAGCCGTCGGCCTCCAGCTCCTTGACTCGCTTGGTGACCCGGGTCAGCGCCTCCGGACGGTCGGTCAGGTCCAGGCCGAGCTCACGGCTCTTGAGCTCGACGCTGGCCCGACCGGCCATCTCGGTCACCAGGATCCGCATGTCGTTGCCCACCACCGACGGGTCCACGTGGTTGTAGAGCAACGGGTCGACCTTGATCGCGCTCGCGTGCAGCCCGGCCTTGTGGGCGAAGGCGGCGGCCCCGGCGTACGCCTGGTGGGTGTCGGGGGCGATGTTGGCGATCTCGGCGATGGCGTGCGAGACCCGCACCATCTGCGCCAGGCAGCCCTCCGGTAGGACGGGCATGCCGAGCTTGAGCTGGAGGTTGGCGACGACCGCGAAGATGTCGGCGTTGCCGGGGCGCTCGCCGTACCCGTTGGCGGTGCCCTGCACGTGGCGGACACCGGCCTCGACGGCGGCGATCGTGTTGGCCACGGCACACGCGGTGTCGTTCTGCGCGTGTATGCCGAACAGCGCGGGGTCGACGCCGAGTCGGCTGGTCAGGTCGACGATCGCGGCGGTCACCTGGGACGGCAGCATGCCGCCGTTGGTGTCACAGAGGACCATCCGCTCGGCGCCCGCGGCGAGCGCGGTCTGCACCACGGCCGCGCCGTACGCCGGGTCGTGGCGGTAGCCGTCGAAGAAGTGCTCGCCGTCGACGAACACCCGGCGCCCCTCGGAGACAAGGTGGCTGACGGTGTCGTGGATCATCGCCAGGTTCTCCGCGCCGGTGGTGCGCAGCGCACGCTCGACGTGGCGGATGTCGGCCTTGGCGACCAGCGCGACGGCCGGGGTCTGCGCGTCCAGCAGAGCACGCACCTGGGGGTCGTCGGCGACCGCGAGGCCGGCCTTGCGGGTGGCGCCGAACGCGACGAGCACCGCGTGTCGCAGGGTCAGTTCGGCGCGCGCCCGGCGGAAGAACTCGGTGTCCTTGGGCACCGCGCCCGGCCAGCCGCCCTCGATGAAGCCGACACCGAACTCGTCGAGCAGCCGCGCCACCGCCAGCTTGTCGACCACCGAGTAGGTGAGCCCCTCGCGCTGGGCGCCATCGCGCAATGTCGTGTCGAAGACCTGGAACGTCATCAGGATCCTTTCTCGGAGCAACAAAAAGACCTCCCGCGGATGCGGGAGGTCTGCGCGCTCGGCGGAGGGAGAGCCGGCGCGCTAGGTCGCAATAATCAGGGCGGTGCTGGTCACGCTCGCCACTCTGCCACTCGGCCCCGTTCTTGGGAGAAACTATCCACATCGCGGGACGGCACGGTCGGTGTGGCGACGCCTGACCCGCCGGACGATGACACCTCGCCCACCAGGAGGCCCCGTGCTCACCGTGTCGCTCGACGCCGACACCCCGCCCGCCGAGGCCGAGGGCTGAGCCGTGGGACTGGACACCATCCGGGCGGCCCTGCCCGCGTACGCCACGGACATCGCCCGCAACCTCGACGCCACCATCGGCGCCTCGACGCTGACCCCGGCGCAGACCTGGGGCACGGCCCTGGCCTGTGCGGTGGCCGCCCGCAATCCGCTGGTACTGCGCGAGATCGCTGCCGAGGCGCTCGACCACCTCGGGCCGGACGGCGTCGAGGCGGCCAAGGGCGCGGCGGCAGTCATGGCGATGACCAACATCTACTACCGGGCCACCCACCTCGTCGGCGACTCCGAGTACGCCTCGATGCCGGCCCGGCTCCGCATGCAGATCATCGCCCGTCCGGGCGTGGACAAGAGCGACTTCAAGCTGTGGTGCCTCGGCGTTTCGGCGATCCACGGCTGCGAGATCTGCCTCCAGACGCAGGAGAAGGCGCTGCGTCGCCGTGGCGTCACCCGCGAACAGGTGCACGAGGCGCTGCGGATCTCCGCCGTCGTGCACGCGGCGGCGGTCACGCTGGACGCCGAGGCAGCTCTGGCCTGACGCCCGCCCCCGGGCCCGCCACCACGGCGATGGCGCGATCGACGCACCCCGACGGGCCGCGCCACCGACGCTCGGTCCGCCCGTACGGGCCCGCCGAAACCCCGGCACGCCAGCCGGGCGCCGTTTCCGGACCCCGACCGCCGGGTAGCTCCTGCGAAGACGCACCCAGCGACGCCGAGACGATCGGCGACAGTCAGGAGTGAACGGCATGGACAGGATCGACCCGCACGCCGCCCACGCCGGGCCCGACCCGCTGCACGGCGGTGATCAGGGCGCCGTTGCCGGCGGCGCACCGACCGGCACCTTCGACCCCTGGCGCTACCGGGACGCGGCCGGAGTCGCCGACGCCGACCTGGTCGGCTACAAGGTCGAGGCCACCGACGGCGGAGTCGGCAAGATCGACAGCGCCAGTCACGAGGTCGGCGGCAGCTACCTGGTCGTGGACACCGGGCCGTGGATCTTCGGCAAGAAGGTGATGCTGCCCGCCGGCACCGTCAACCAGGTCGACCACGACCAGCGCACCGTCTCCGTCGACCGCACCCGGGACCAGATCAAGGCCGCCCCGGAGTACGACGAGACCAGCCACAGCGACCCGACGTACCGGGACCAGCTGGGCGGTTACTACGACGAGACGTACGGCGCGCTCCCGCCGGGCACCGCGCGCTGACCGATCGGACCCGACGGCCGGTGGGGCGAAAAGCCCACCGGCCGTTACCGTGTGACCGTGGACGCCACCGAGGACACACGACACATCCCGCTGCCCGCCACCTTCAACTTCCGCGACGTCGGTGGCTACCCCGGCCACGACGGCCGCACCGTGCGCCGGGGTCGTCTCTACCGCTCCGACTCCCTGCACCGCCTCGACGAGCAGGACCGGGACGCGTTCGCCGCGATCGGCATCCGCACGGTCATCGACCTGCGCCGCCCCACCGAGGTGGAGCGCGACGGTCGGGTGCCGGCGTACCAGGGGCTGACCTACCGGCACATCCACCCGGAGCACGAGGACTGGTCGGGTACGCCGCACGAGAAGGGCACCGACCTGGCCCGCTACCTCGCCGACCGGTACGCCGACCTGGCCCAGACCGGCACCGCAGGGCTGGCCGAGGCGATCGGACTGATCGCGGATTCCGCGAATGCCCCGGTCGTGGTGCACTGCGTGGCCGGCAAGGACCGCACCGGCATCGTCTGCGCCCTCACCCTCGCCGTCCTGGGCGTCGACGACGCCGACATCACCGCCGACTACGCGCTGAGCAGCGAGGCGTCGGCACGGTTCAGCGCCTGGCTGGCCGCCACGATGCCGAACGCGGCGGAGGTGCCCGCGCCGTTCCTGGCGTCACCCGCCGAGGCCATGCAGATGTTCCTCGACGAGCTGCGCGAGGGGCACGGCTCGATCGAGGCGTACCTGCGCCACGCCGGGGTGACCGACGAGCAGCTCGCGGCCCTGCGCGACCATCTGCTCGACGAGGTCTAGCGGGCCGCGCTGACCGGCCCGTGGGAACGGGCCGGTCAGCGCCGGACGTCAGAAGACCTGGTGCACCCAGCCGTGCGGATCGGCGGCCTTGCCCCGTTGGATGTCGACCAGTTGCTGGCGCAGCGACATGGTGACCCGGCCGGGCTCGCCGCCCCCGATCAGGAACTCGCCGTCGGGGAAGCGCACCTGACCGATCGGGGTGATCACCGCGGCGGTGCCGCAGGCGAAGACCTCGCGGAGCCGGCCGCTGGCCGCGTCGGCCTGCCAGTCGGCGAACGTGACCGGCCGCTCCTGCACCCGGTGCCCGGCCTTGCCGGCCAGCGTCATGATCGCGTCCCGGGTGATGCCCGGCAGGATCGTGCCGGTCAGCGGCGGGGTGACCACCGAGTCGTCGTCGTAGACGAAGAAGACGTTCATGCCGCCCAGCTCGTCGACGAAGCGGCGCTCCACCGCGTCGAGGAAGACCACCTGGTCGCAGCCGGCGTCGATGGCTTCGGCCTGGGCGGCGAGGGACGCGGCGTAGTTGCCGCCGCACTTGGCCGCGCCGGTGCCACCGGGCGCCGCCCGGGTGTAGTCCGGAGAGACCCAGACCGTGACCGGCTTGACCCCGCCGCTGAAGTACGCACCGACCGGCGAGGCGATCACCATGTAGAGGTATTCGTTGGCCGGGCGGACGCCGAGGAAGACCTCACTGGCGAACATGAACGGCCGCAGGTAGAGGCTGCCGTCCTCGCCGGTCGGGATCCACTCCCGGTCGATCTCGATGAGCTTGTGCAGCGAGTCGACGAACACCTCGGGCGGCAGCGCCGGCATCGCCATCCGCTGCGCCGACTCGACGAACCGGGCGGCGTTGGCGTCCGGCCGGAACATCGTCACGCCACCGTCCGCGGTCCGGTACGCCTTCAACCCCTCGAAGATCTCCTGCGCGTAGTGCAGCACCGCGCTGGCCGGGTCCATCGGGATCGGCCCACGCGCCTCCACGCGGGCGTCGTACCAGCCCTTGCCGTCGGCGTACCGCACGGTGACCATGTGGTCGGTGAAGACGCGGCCGAAACCCGGGTTGGCCAGCAGGGCGGCCCGGTCGGCGGCGGATACCGGCGCGGGATTCGGACGGATCTCGAAGTCGAGCTTGTCACCACCGCTCATCGCGCTGACCTCCCTGGGGGAACAACGGCATGCGGGATCGCACACCGACATGCTTGTGCCAGAAACCTACCCCGAACGGTCGTTCAGCGGGTAGGGCCGCTCGGGACCGGGTGGACTGCCCGGACAGGCGGATGCCGCCGGTGACCCTGGCGGGTCGGAGCGGTCAGGCTACGGCGTGGGTGGCGAGCCGGTCGCCGACCTCGGCGGTGCGCAGCGCCGCGCCCGGGGTACGGCCGGCGAGCTCGGTGGCGACCGCCGCGTTGACCCGGGCCGCCGCCTCGGCATGCCCGAGCTGTTCCAGCAGCAGCGCGACGGAGAGCACCGCGGCCACCGGGTCGGCGACGCCCTGCCCGGCGATGTCCGGCGCCGAGCCGTGCACCGGCTCGAACATCGAGGGGTACGCGCCCTCGGGGTTGATGCACCCGCTGGCGGCCAACCCGATCCCGCCGGTGACCGCGGCGGCGATGTCGGTGAGGATGTCGCCGAACAGGTTGTCGGTGACCACCACGTCGTAGCGCTGCGGCTGGGTCACCAGGAACATCGCGGCCGCGTCGACGTGCTGGTATTCCGTCGTGACGTCCGGGTGCTCGGCGGCGACCGCCTCGAAGGCGCGCGCCCACAGCGACCCGGCGTGGGTCAGCACGTTGGTCTTGTGCACCAGGGTGACCTTGCGCCGCTCCCGGCGGTCGGCGCGGGCGAACGCGTCACGGATGACCCGCTCGACGCCGTGTCGGGTGTTGAGGCTCTCCTCGGTGGCGACCTCGGCGGGCGTGTCGCGATGCAGGGAGCCGCCGGCGCCGGCGTAGAGCCCCTCGGTGCCCTCGCGCACCACCACCAGGTCGACCTCGCCGGGCTTCACGTTGCCGAGCGGACCGGCGACGCCGGGCCAGAGCCGCGACGGGCGCAGGTTGACGTACTGGTCGAAGGCGAACCGGAGCTTGAGCAGCAGGCCGCGTTCCAGGACACCCGGCGGAACCGTGGGGTCACCCACCGCGCCGAGCAGGATCGCGTCGTGCCCGGCCAACTCGGTCAGCACGGAGTCGGGCAGCACCTCGCCGGTACGATGCCAGCGGGCCGCGCCGAGGTCGTACTCGGTGGCCTGCACGCCGGGGAGCACCGCGTCGAGGACCTTCCGAGCCTGCGCGACCACCTCGGGCCCGATGCCGTCCCCGGCCACCACCGCGATCCGCGCCACGCCCGTACTCCCCACGCTCGACTGCCCCGTCTCGGCAACGGTACGTCGGTGTCCCGCAACCCGGTACGATGCTTCCAACATTTGGGACAGCCGAATGCACAGCACCCTCTCAGCTGGGATTCATGGGGCGATCATCTGCGCTGCCTAGGGTGGGGGCAGCGGGTCAGGGGGCCCGCGAACGGTGGTCGTGACGACGCGACGTCAACTGCGAGGGGGCAGGTGCCATGCGCATCGACGAGCAGCCGCGGACCCGCTGGCCGGACCCTTCGGCGTTCCGGAACCGCCGGCCGGACCTGCGGCTCGGCAGCCGCCGGCACCGGATCGACCCGACCGCCGCCACCGATGGCCGGATCGCCGTGCAGCACACCGTACGCACCGCGACCGCCGAATACACCCTGCTGCTGAACGCCCCCGAGTGGCTCGGCCGTCGGGGCGTCGGCGAGGCACTGCGGGACAGCGTCGCCGAGCTGCGCGCCGTCGACCTGACCTACGGCCCCAACCGCCCGGAGAGCCTGGTCTCCATGCTGCGGCGGGGAGAGATCAACCCGGAGTCGTACCCCCCGCTGGCCGACCTGGTGGACCGCTGCACGGCCATGCGGGCCGCCACCGACGGCTGGTTCGACGCCTGGGCCGTGCCCGGCGGCTTCGACCCGGGCGGCCTGCTGGGCGGCTGGGCCGTGGAACGTGCCGCCGCCCGGCTGCGCGCCGCGGGCATCCACGACTACGCCGTACTCGCCGGCGCCGACCTGGTGGTCCGCGGCCGGGCGCCGCACGGCGGGCCGTGGCGGGTGGCGGTGCACCACCCGACGGCACCCGAACGCGCGCCACTGGTGCTGGAGATGACCGCCGGGGCCGTCGGCACCTCGGGGGTGACCGGGCGTCAGGGGCATGTGGTCGACCCGCACACCGGCGAGCCGGCCAACCAGCTCGTCGCCGCGACGGTCGTCGGCCCGGACCTGACGGTCGCCGACGCGTACGCCACCGCGCTCTACGCCGCCGGGCCCACCGGCCTGGCCTGGTTCCGGGGCGGCTCCGACTATCGCGCGCTCTTCGCCCACCGGCGCTGAACCCGTCGCACGGAACTCCGGCCATGACCCGCGCTCGGGCGGGCCGGGGATCGCGGCCGCACCTCGACCGCCCGGACGGTCGGCTGGTCGGGCCGCTGCGATCGGCCCCCACGGCCTCGGCAACGGCCGTGGGGGCCGATCAGCGACGAGTGCGCGTGGCTCGCACAATCGAGGGGTGCGGACCGGTCGGGCCGGACGTCGGCCGCGCCACCCGAAGACGGGCCGGCGTCGCGACCTGCGGCCAGTAACCGCAGTCGTACGCTAGCGAATCGACGCAACTCGACGCAAGAGTCTCCACAGCGGACTCTCCCGACCGGAAAGCGGCGGGTCGGCGATTGGCCTGCGGCGAGGCAGTTTCGACATGGTGAACGACGGATGGCACGCTGTCCGCCGTGAGTTTCGATCTGAGTGTGTGGGCCCTGGAGGACGGGGCGACGCCCGAGGACGTGCGGGCAGCGGTCGACGGTTGCCGGCAGGGGCGGCACGTGGACCGTTACCCGGACCCGCGCGTTGTCGGCTTCTACCGGGCGATCACCGCGTCCTATCCGGACCGGCACCCCGGTCCGGACAGCCCGTGGGCCGTGGCGCCGCTGCACGCCGCCCACGACCACGTCGAGCTGAACCTGCACCCGACCTGCGCGGACCAGGTGCTGCTGGACATCGAGCGACTGGCCGGGGAGCACGGGCTGATGCTCTTCGACCCGCAGGACGGCTCGGTCTACCCGCCCCCGGCCCGGCTGCCCCACTAACCCGGGGTACGACAGAGGGGCCCGGCGCGTCGCCGGGCCCCCCGTGGTGCTGCCGTCTGTGCCGCCACGGCCGGTCGTGCGCGGCCGGTGGCGTGACCGCCGACTACTCGTCGCGCAGGTCCGCCGCGCTGGCGGCGGTCGCGCCGATCGAGTCGGCCGCCGAGGTGAGCAGGTCAGCGCCGAGCGCCTGGTCGACGGTGAGCGTCATCAGCGTCTCGCCGCCCGCCTCGCGGCGGGCCACCTGCATCGCGGCGATGTTGATGCCCGACTCGCCGAGCAGGGTGCCGACGGTGCCGACAACGCCCGGCCGGTCGGCGTAGCGCAGGAAGAGCAGGATGCCCTCCGCGGCGATCTCCACGTCGAAACCGTCCACCTCGGTCAGCCGGGGGACGTCGCGGGCGCCCGAGTGGGTGACCGTACCGGAGACGCTTACCGTCCGGCCGTCCGGCAGAGCGCCGCGCACCGTCACGAGGGTGGGCTGGTCGGCCGTCTCGGCCTGGCTGTCCAGCGTGACCTCGACGCCGCGCTCGGCGGCCAGGTGCGGGGCGTTGACGTAGGTGACCTGCTCCTCGACCACGGAGCTGAACAGGCCCTTCGTCGCGGCGAGCTTGAGCACCGACACGTCGTGGCTGACGATCTCGCCGCGCACCTCGACGGCGACGCTGGCGGCGACCCCACCGGCGACGGCGGTGAACGCGCGGCCCAGCTTCTCGGCCAGCGGAAGCAGCGGCCGGACGTCCTCGGCGACCACGCCGCCGGCCTGGACGTTGACCGCGTCCGGGACGAACTCGCCCTGCAGCGCCAGCTTCACGCTCTTGGCCACCGCGAGGCCCGCCTTGTCCTGCGCCTCGTGCGTCGAGGCGCCCAGGTGCGGGGTGGCCACCACGTTGTCGAAGGCGAACAGCGGCGAGGAGGTGCAGGGCTCCTTGGAGTACACGTCCACGCCGGCGCCGGCGACCCGGCCCTCGGCGATGGCGTTCGCGAGCGCCTGCTCGTCCACCAGGCCACCGCGGGCGGCATTCACGATGCGGACGCCGGGCTTGACGATCGCCAGCTCCTTCTCACCGATCAGGCCCACCGTCTCCGGCGTCTTGGGCAGGTGGATGGAGATGAAGTCGCTCTCGCGCAGCAGCTCGTCCAACCCGACCAGGCGGACGCCGAGCTGCGCCGCGCGGGCCGGCTGGATGTACGGGTCGTACGCGATCAGCCGGGTGCCGAAGGCGGCGATACGCTGCGCGAAGAGCACCCCGATACGACCGAGCCCGACCACGCCGACGGTCTTGCCCTGCACCTCGACACCGGTGTACTTCGACCGCTTCCACTCCCCCGCCTTGAGCGCGGAGCTGGCGCTCGCGGTGTTGCGGGCCACGGCGAGCAGCAGTGCGACGGCCTGCTCAGCGGCGGAGACGATGTTGGAGGTGGGCGCGTTGACGACCATGACGCCCCGGGCGGTGGCGGCCGGCACCTCGACGTTGTCCAGCCCGACGCCGGCCCGGGCGACCACCTTGAGTCGCGGCGCGGCAGCGATCGCCTCGGCGTCGATCTGGGTCGCGCTGCGCACGATGACGGCGTCGGCCTCGGAGAGCGCCGAGAGCAGGGCCGGACGGTCGGTGCCGTCGACGTGACGGACGTCGAAGTCGTGGGCGAGCACCTCGATGGCGGCGGGGGCGAGTTCTTCGGCGATCAGTACGACTGGATTCATCGGTCCTCGTAGAGGTCGTGTTTGCGATCGGCCCGGGCGGCGGGGCGCCGCACTGCGCCCCACGCTGATCCGTGCCGTGGCCGTCAGGTGCCGGCTCAGCGCACCTACCCGCGATCGTAGGGGCCGCGCTGGCCGGCGTGTTCGGGTCTTCAGGGTGAGTGCCCTCACACGCGCGGTCGAGCGATGGACATCACCCGTTCACCACAGCGAAACCGCCGTCGCGCGCCCGTGCGCGCGGGTCGGGCTCACCACTGCGGTGAGCGACATACCTCAGAGGTATGAATATGACTCCCAGGTATACGGCTCACCGGCGACACTCCCATCCGAGGAAGTGCCGAGGCCGCTACCGGCGTAGGCGCATTGCCGACGGCCCCGGGTCGCGCTGGGGAGAGCGCGGCCCGGGGCCGTCGGAGACTGTCGTCCGGCCGAGCGATCAGGCGGTCTCGGTGATCGGGCGGTCGACCCAGCTCATCATGCCGCGCAGCTTCTTGCCGGTCTCCTCGATCGGGTGCGCCGCACCCTCGGCCTGCCACTTGGTGAAGTTCGGCCGGCCGGCCTCGTCCTCGGCGACCCACTCGCGAGCGAACTCGCCGGACTGGATCTCGCCGAGGATCTTGCGCATCTCGTCCTTGACCCGGGAGTCGATGATGCGCGGGCCACGGGACAGGTCGCCGTACTCGGCGGTGTCGGAGATGCTGTACCGCATCTTCGCGATGCCGCCCTCGTACATGAGGTCGACGATCAGCTTCAGCTCGTGCAGGCACTCGAAGTAGGCCACCTCGGGGGCGTAACCCGCCTCGGTGAGCACCTCGAAGCCGGTCTGCACCAGGGCCGCCGCACCGCCGCAGAGCACCGCCTGCTCGCCGAAGAGGTCGGTCTCGGTCTCCTCGGTGAAGGTGGTCTTGATCGCGCCGGCCCGGGTGCCACCGATCCCCTTGGCGTACGCGAGGGCGAGCGCGAGCGCGTTGCCGCTGGCGTCCTGCTCGACGGCGACGAGGCAGGGCACGCCCTTGCCGTCGGCGTACTGGCGGCGGACCAGGTGACCCGGGCCCTTGGGCGCGACCATCGCCACGTCCACCTCGGCCGGGGGCTTGATCAGGCCGTACCGGATGTTGAAGCCGTGACCGAAGAAGAGCGCCTTGCCCGGGGCGAGGTGCGGCTCGATCGACTCGGCGTAGAGCTTGCGCTGGGCGGTGTCCGGCGCCAGCACCATGATCACGTCGGCCTCGGCGGCGGCCTGCGCCGGCGTGAGCACCCGCAGGCCCTGCTCCTCGGCCTTGGGACGGCTCTTCGAGCCCTCCGGCAGACCGATCACCACGTCGACGCCCGAGTCCCGCAGCGACAGCGCGTGGGCGTGACCCTGGCTGCCGTAGCCGATCACCGCGACCTTCCTGGCCTGGATCAGGCCGAGGTCGGCATCATCGTCGTAGTACACCTCAACGCTCATGAGAAACTTCCCTTTCGTACGACGGCCTGAGTGGCCCGTCGTGGTCTGTGCGGACGGGTCAGGCGGCGCGCAGCGCGGGGCCGGCGGTGATCGAACGCGAGCCGCGCCCGATGGCCACCAGCCCGGACTGGACCATTTCCTTGATGCCGAAGGACTCGAGGTCGCGCAGCAGCGCGTCGAGCTTGTCCGGTGTGCCGGTGGCCTCGATGGTCAGCGTGTCCGGTGCGACGTCGACCACCCGGGCACGGAACAGGTTGACCGTCTCCAGCACCTGCGACCGCGCGGCCCGGTCGGCGCGAACCTTCACCAGCAGCAGCTCGCGGGCAACCGAGACCTGCGGATCCAGCTCAACGATCTTGAGCACGTTGACCAGCTTGTTCAGCTGCTTGGTGACCTGCTCCAGCGGGGACGACTCCGCGTTGACCACGATGGTGATCCGGGAGACGTCCGGGTTCTCGGTCTCGCCGACGGCGAGGCTGTCGATGTTGAACCCGCGCCGGGAGAACAGGCCGGAGACCCGGGCGAGCACGCCGGGCTTGTTCTCCACCAGCACGGACAGCGTGTGCATCGTCATCAGATGTCATCCTCGTCGAAGACCGGGCGGACGCCACGGGCGAACATGATCTCGTCGTTGCTGGTGCCGGCGGCGACCATCGGCCAGACCATCGCGTCCTTGCCGACCACGAAGTCGATCACCACGGGCGCGTCGTTGATCTCCATGGCGGCGGCGATGGTCTTGTCCACGTCCGCCGCGCTCTCGCACCGCAGCCCGACGCAGCCCAGGGCCTCGGCGAGCTTGACGAAGTCCGGAATGCGGTGCTTGTGGGTGCCGAGCTCGGTGTTGGAGTAGCGCTCGTTGTAGAAGAGCGTCTGCCACTGTCGGACCATGCCGAGATTGCCGTTGTTGATGACGGCGATCTTGACCGGGATGCCCTCCAACGCGCAGGTGGCCAACTCCTGGTTGGTCATCTGGAAGCAGCCGTCCCCGTCCACCGCCCAGACCACCGTGTCCGGCTTGCCGACCTTGGCGCCCATCGCCGCCGGAACCGCGTAGCCCATCGTGCCGAGGCCGCCGGAATTCAACCAGGTGTACGGCTTCTCGTAGGAGATGAACTGCGACGCCCACATCTGGTGCTGGCCCACCCCGGCCACGAAGATCGCGTCCGAGCCGACGATCTCGCCCAGCCGCTTGATCACGTACTGCGGGGACAGGGTCCCGTCGACCGGCTCGTCGTAGCCCAGCGGGTAACGGTTGCGCAGGTCGTCCAGCTGCGTCCACCAGTCACCGAGGTCGGCGGTGTGCCCCGCCGACCGCTCGGCGGTGACCGCGGCGATCAGCTCGTCGATGACGTGCTTGGCGTCGCCGACGATCGGCACGTCCACGTGCCGGTTCTTGCCGATCTCGGCGGGGTCGATGTCCGCGTGCACCACTGCCGCGTCCGGGGCGAACGAGTCCAGTTTGCCGGTGACCCGGTCGTCGAAGCGTGCGCCCAGCGCGACGATCAGATCCGCCTTCTGGAGGCCGTAGACCGCAGCGACCGTGCCGTGCATGCCGGGCATCCCCAGGTGCTGCTGATGCGAGTCGGGGAACGCGCCGAGCGCCATCAGCGTGGTGACCACCGGGATGCCGGTCAGCTCGGCCAGCCGGCGCAGCCCGTCGGTGGCACCGGCCTTGAGCACCCCGCCGCCGACGTAGAGCACCGGGCGCCGGGCCGCGGCCATCAACCGCGCCGCCTCCCGGATCTGCTTACCGTGCGGGTGCAGGGTGGGCCGGTAGCCGGGCAGGTCCAGGGTGGGCGGCCAGGAGAAGGTGGTCGACGCCTGGAGCACGTCCTTGGGGATGTCGACAAGCACCGGGCCGGGCCGGCCGGTGCTGGCCAGGTGGAACGCCTCGGCCAGCACCTGCGGGATCTCCTCGGCGGTCTGCACGAGGAAGTTGTGCTTGGTGATCGGCAGCGTGATGCCCTGGATGTCCGCCTCCTGGAAGGCGTCGGTGCCGATCGACGGGCGGGCCACCTGGCCGGTGATCGCCACCATCGCCACCGAGTCCATGTACGCGTCGGCGATCGGCGTGACCAGGTTGGTCGCACCCGGGCCGGAGGTCGCGATGCAGACACCGACCTTGCCGGTGGCCTGCGCGTACCCGGTCGCCGCATGCCCGGCGCCCTGCTCGTGGCGGACCAGGATGTGCCGGACGGTGGAGTCGTAGAGCGGGTCGTACGCCGGCAGGATCGCGCCGCCCGGGATGCCGAAGACGACGTCGACGCCGAGCGCCTCCAGGGACCGCACCAGCGAGCCGGCGCCGGAGACCTGGGCCGGGGCGGCTGTCCGTACGGCCGGGACAGCCGGGGTGGCCGCGGCGCGCGCGGCGGCGGGGTCGACGGTGCCGGCCGGGTCGGCGGTCGCGCGGGCCCGCCGGGCGGTGTGGGCGAGGGTCTCGGGCGTGGGTCTCGTCATGGTGGTTCTGGCCTTCGGCTGGAGTGGCTGGGGCTTGTTCAGCGATGCGAGGCGGGCCTGGGCCCGTCGCGACAGGTTCCGACGGCAATAAAAACGGCCCTCGTGCAGATGCACGGGGCCAGCGCACTCTCGATGAGGGAGAGTGCGCTCAGGTAAGTACTCGCAGCGACCGGTACGACGACATGCGGCTAAGCCTGACGCATCTCACGCGATGAGTCAACTGATCCCACATGTTGGTTGACGGAGGGCGGCGAGTCGACCGCCGCCGCGCCATCGCCAGACGGCATGACCTGCCCGGACCCGCCGGCAACCCGGCGCGGAGCGGGCAGCGGGGCGGGCCGCGCACCCGGCGAAGTTGCCGCCTCCAGCATCGCCTCCAGGTGCTCGGCCGGCACTCCCCAGCCGAACAGCGCGCCCTGCCCGAACCGGCAGCCCGCGGCGACCACCGCGGCCAACTCGGTAGGCGTGGTGACCCCCTCGGCGATGACCTCCAGGCCCAACTGGTGGCCCAGCCGCATCACGATGTCGACCATGGGCGCGAACGCCGGGCCGTCCTGGCCCACCGGGCGGACCGGCTCGTGCTCGGCGACCAGGCTGTGGTCGATCTTCAGAATGTCGATCGGCAGGCGGCGCAGCTGCCCCAGGGACGAGTAGCCGGCGCCGAAGTCGTCCAGCGCGATCCGTACGCCGGTCAGCCGCAGCGCGGTCAGCCGCCGGATCAGCTCGTCCAGGTCGGTGGCGACCGCGTGCTCGGTGACCTCCAGCACCAGCCGCTGCGGCGGCACGTGGTGGGCGCGCAGGGCTTCGGCGACCTGGACGACGTACTCCGGGGCGTGCAGCTCGCGCGGCGAGACGTTCACCGAGACCCAGACGTCGTGCCCGTCGGTCAGCCAACGGGAGAGCTGGTAGCAGGCCTGGTGCAGCACCCACGCGCCGAGAGTGGCGATCATCCCGCACTCCTCGGCGAGCGGGATGAACTCGTCCGGGCGGATGTTGCCCAGCTCGGGGTGGTGCCAGCGCAGCAGCGCCTCGGCGCCGACCGGCCGCACCGACGGCAGCGACGCCACCGGCTGGAAGGCCAGCCGCAGCTCGTCGCGCTCGATCGCGCCCCGCAGCTCGTGCTCCAGCGTGGTGCGGCGGCGCAGCAACTGGTCGTACGCGGCGTCGTAGCGCTCGATCCGGTTCTTGCCGCGCTGCTTGGCGTAGCGCAGCGCCAGGTCGGCGTGGCGCAGCAGCAGCTCCACGTCGGGTTCGCCGGCCCACCCGGCAACGCCGATGCTCACGGACAGGAAGACCGGGCCTTCCGGCTGGTCGTACGGCCGGTTGAGCACGCCGAGCAGCCGCTCGGCCACCCGGTCCGCCTCGGTCGGTCGGGCCGGCATGAGCACGGCGAACTCGTCGCCGCCGAGCCGGGCCGCCACGTCACCCGGGCGCAGGTTGCCGCGCAGCCGGCGGCCCACCTCGGCCAACACGGCGTCGCCCACGTCGTGGCCCCGCATGTCGTTGACGTTCTTGAAGCCGTCCAGATCCAGACCGAGCAGCACGCACGGGGTGCCGGCCGCCGCGCCGTCGTGCAGCGCCCGCAGCAGCCCTCGCCGGTTGGCCAGCGACGTCAGCGGGTCGGTGTGCGCCAGCTCACGGAAGTGCGCCTCCCGCTCAGCCAGTCGGCCGGCGTAGTCCCGGACGTCCTTGAGGGTGAGGTACTGCCGGGCCACCAGGGCGAAGCCCTCGACGCTGCCGGCGACGATGCCGGGCGCCGTGAACCGCCCGTCCTGCAGGAGGTGGTACATCGCCGAGGCCGCCATGGCCAGCATCGGGGCGATGGCGTACTCGCCGTCGCGACCGATCAGGTCCAGCTCGACGTGCCCGGGCCGGTCGGCCTGGTGGACGGCGAGAGCGACGGTCAGCAGACCGGCGGCCAGCACCGCCGCGCCGGCGAGTGCCATGGTCGGCCCCGCCTGGCAGAGCCCGGCGCTCAGGCCCAGCCCGCCGCAGCTCACCGCGCTGATCCCGGCCGCGAGCACGGCCAGCCGCTGACGCGGGGCGGCGGCCCGGAAGACGACGATCACGGCGAGGCCGGCGCCGAGCGCCGCGCTCACCGTCGCCACCAGGATCGCCGGACAGGCCATCGGCGTGGCGGCGCCGAGCAGCCGGGTCGGCTCGGAGAAGAGCACCCAGCCGACGAACCACAGCGCCGCCGCCATGGTCAGACCGTCCAGGGCGAGCCGGGCGGTCCCCGCGGCGGTGGCGGCGACCCCCGGCAGCCGGAGCAGCCCGGCCGCGAAGGCCAGCCCGCTCACCGCCGTACCGATCGCCGCCACGGTGGCCCAGCCGGTGCGCTGGCTCTGCTCGTGGGCCCAGTGCTCGTTGGTGGAGAGCACGGCCACCAGACCGACCAACAGGCTGGCCAGGGACGTCCCGGCGGCTGCCGCGAGCAGCAGGTGCGCCGGCCGGCGCGGCCCGCTACGCCGCCGCGCGACCATGATCAGCAGCACCGTGGCCGCGGCTGCGACCACGCCGCTCAGCGCCGCGACGGCGACCATGCCCGGGGGGAGATGCACGCCATCAAGAGTGCCGGATGAGTGCACGCCGTGGGAGACCGGATGTGCATCTGTTGGGACACGGCGGATACTCCGGATGCCCGACGCGGCGGCGGTGTCATGCTGGTACACATGCCTGAGCTGCGATCGAGGACTTCCACACACGGTCGGACGATGGCCGGCGCCCGGGCCCTCTGGCGGGCCACCGGGATGACCGACGACGATTTCGGAAAGCCGATCGTCGCCATCGCCAACAGTTTCACCCAGTTCGTGCCCGGCCACGTCCACCTGAAGGACATGGGCGGTCTGGTCGCCGACGCGGTGGCCGAGGCCGGCGGCGTCGGGCGGGAGTTCAACACGATCGCGGTCGACGACGGCATCGCGATGGGCCACGGCGGCATGCTCTACTCCCTGCCCAGTCGCGAGTTGATCGCCGACGCGGTGGAGTACATGGTCAACGCGCACTGCGCGGACGCCCTGGTCTGCATCTCGAACTGCGACAAGATCACCCCGGGCATGCTGCTGGCCGCGCTGCGCCTCAACATCCCGACCGTCTTCGTCTCCGGCGGCCCGATGGAGGCCGGCAAGACGACGGCGATCGAGGGCGTCGTGCACAGCAAGATCGACCTGATCGACGCGATGATCGCCTCCTCGAACGAGGCGGTGACCGACGAGCAACTCGGCGAGATCGAGCGCTCCGCCTGCCCCACCTGCGGCTCCTGCTCCGGGATGTTCACCGCCAACTCGATGAACTGCCTCACCGAGGCGATCGGGCTCGCCCTGCCCGGCAACGGCTCGACGCTGGCCACCCACGCCGCGCGCCGGTCGCTCTTCGTCGAGGCCGGCCGCACCGTCGTGGACATCGCCAAGCGGTGGTACGACGGCGACGACGACTCGGTGCTCCCCCGTACGGTCGCCTCCAAGGCCGCCTTCGAGAACGCGGTCGCCCTGGACGTGGCGATGGGCGGCTCCACCAACACCGTGCTGCACCTGCTCGCCGCCGCCCGCGAGGCGGAGCTGGACTTCGGTGTCGCCGACATCGACGCCATCTCCCGGCGGGTTCCGTGCCTGGCCAAGGTCGCCCCGAACTCGCCGAAGTACCACATGGAGGACGTGCACCGGGCCGGTGGCATCCCGGCGATCCTCGGCGAGCTGGACCGGGCCGGGCAGCTCAACCGGAACGTGCACGCCGTGCACTCCCCTTCGCTGGCGCAGTGGCTCTCCGACTGGGACGTGCGCGGCGGCTCGCCGACGCCGACGGCGGTCGAGCTGTTCCACGCCGCACCCGGCGGGGTGCGGACCGTCGAGCCCTTCTCCACCACCAACCGCTGGTCGACGCTGGACACCGACGCGACCGAGGGCTGCATCCGCGACCGTGAGCACGCGTACTCCGCCGACGGCGGCCTCGCCATCCTGCACGGCAACCTGGCCCCGGACGGCTGCGTCGTGAAGACCGCCGGCGTTCCGGACGACTGTCTGACCTTCCGCGGCCCGGCGAAGGTGTACGAGTCGCAGGACGACGCCGTCACCGCGATCCTCGCCAAGGAGGTCGTCGCCGGCGACGTCGTGGTGATCCGGTACGAGGGGCCAAAGGGTGGCCCCGGCATGCAGGAGATGCTCTACCCCACCTCGTTCCTCAAGGGACGTGGGCTGGGCCGCTCCTGTGCGCTGCTCACCGACGGCCGATTCTCCGGCGGCACCTCCGGGCTCTCCATCGGGCACGCCTCCCCCGAGGCCGCCTCCGGAGGGCTGATCGCCCTGGTTCGCGAGGGCGACGAGATCGTCATCGACATCCCCGGCCGGTCGATCTCGCTCAACGTGGCCGAGGACGAGCTGGAGGCGCGACGGGTGGCCGAGGAGAAGCGCGACAAGCCGTACACCCCGACAAACCGGCAGCGGCCGGTGTCGGCGGCGCTGCGCGCGTACGCCTCGATGGCCACCTCGGCCAGCGACGGCGCCTACCGCCGCGTCCCCGAGTGAGCATCGCGGACATAGACGCTCGTCTATACTAGCGATGCTCCGGGCACCGTCGCCCGGTCCTTCCGTACCACCAACGGAGGTGACCTGTGTCCCGCCGCCCCGCCACCACACCCACCGTCCGTCATCGCCCGTCGGCGCTGCTACTGGCGCTCGGCCTGCTGCTGGGCCTGGCAGTCCCCCTGGCGCTGCCAGACCGCGCTTCGGCTCGCGTCCCGGGCGATCCGCTCTGCACCACGTCCGGCTGGAGCGTCCCGCCGGGCATCAACAACCCGCTGGCCGTCACCTGGTCGAACATCGGCAGCAGGTCCAACGCCGGCTACGACTATCGCTACTGGATGACGCAGGAGCTGAGCGGATCCACGGCCTACTACCTGACAAGCTTCGTGGCCAAGTGCTCCGGCGGCTTGCTGATCTCGACCACCACGCTCCCGCCGACCAACGGAGCCGGCACCGCTGCCTGCACCAGCACCGCCGACCGCTACCCGACGTCGTCCGACGCCGAGCGGTACGTCGGGCAGATCACCTCCTGGCAGCGGGGTTACCTGTCCCGGTTGACATTCCGCTTCTGGCACCGGGAGTGGTTCTCGGTGGCCACCCTGCGGTGGAACTACGGCTCCAGCTTCGTCGTGCGCTGCTGACCTGCGGCGACTTGATCGACACGAGGTCACCGATGCGGCGGTATCCGCTCGCGTGGATACCGCCGCATCGGCGAAGTCGTGTCGATCACGCCATGTCGTTGACGCAGCGTAGGACCGGCCGGGCGGTCAGCGCGGCCGGGTCCAGCGGCCCGTCCGCGCTCACCGTGAAGGTTGTCGACTCGTCTGGCAGCAGGGTGACCAGGGCGCTGTCCACTGTGGCGGAGGCGTCCAGTCGGTCCGGGAAGAGGGTCAGGTCGCGCAGCACCGTGCGGGCGGTGACGCGCACCCGCTGACCGCCGTCGACCGGTTCGACAGTCGCGTCCCAGGCCGCCGCCGGCCAGTCGACGTCCCGGTCCTCGGCGAAGAACCACAGCGCCCGTTCGGCGGTCTCCCCCGCCTCGGCGACCAGCAGCTCCCGCCGGGCGTCCTCCGGGCGGGCCAGGTCCGCCGGCAGGGCCAGGGTGACCGCCGAGTACGCGGGGACGTCCAGCTCCACCGTCGTCTTCGCCCAGGGCTCCCCGTCGAGGGTCAGCCGGGTCACCGAGGCCGATGACTGCCACCGTTGGCCGGTCTCGTTCACCGCGACCAGGGCCAGGCCGCCGGCGCAGGGCTGCACGGTCAACAGCCGGTCGGCGTACGCGTGGCGCAGGGCGTACCACAGGGGTTTGCGGTGGCCGTCGCCGTCGACGGCCGACCAGGAGGTGACCGGCCAGCAGTCGTTGAGCTGCCAGACGATGGTGCCCGCGCAGACGTCCCGGTGCGATCGGAAGTGCTCGACCCCCAGTTGGATCGCCCGCGCCTGGTTCAGTTGGGTCAGGTAATGCCAGTCGTCGAAGTCCGCCGGGGCGGGCAGGTGCGCGTCCAGGCCCCGCTGGAGCTTGGCGTCGCCGTTAGCGGCCTTCTGGTGGTGGGCCATGCCCGGCGAGTCGGAGGCGAGGGGTTCGTCGCTCAGCGCCCGGCGCAGGGTGGCGTACGCCGGTGGGGCCTGGTAGCCGAACTCGGCGACGAAGCGCGGGACGTACGCCCGGTATTTCGTGTAGTCGTCGGTGTTCCACACGTCCCAGATGTGGGTGGTGCCGTGCGCCGGGTCGTTGGGGTGGATCGCCTCGGTGCCCGACCAGGGGCTGCCTGGCCAGTACGGGCGGGTCGGGTCCAGCTCGCCGACGATGCGGGGCAGGACGTCGAGGTAGTAGCCCCGGCCCCAGGTGCGGCCCGCCAGGGGTTCCTGCCAGTCCCAGTCGTGCCAGCCCCAGATGTTCTCGTTGTTGCCGGTCCACAGGACCAGCGACGGGTGGGGCGTCAGCCGGGTCACCTGCTCGGCGGCCTCGGCGGCGACCTCGCTGGCGAACGGCTCCTCCTCGGGGTACGCGGCGCAGGCGAAGAGGAAGTCCTGTTGGACGAGCAGCCCGCGTTCGTCGGCGAGGTCGTAGAAGTCCTCCGACTCGTACCGGCCGCCGCCCCAGACGCGCAGCAGGTTGACGTTTGCCCCGATCGCCTGGTCGAACCGCCCGGCCAGCCGATCCCGCGTGATCCGGGTGGGGAACACGTCGTCGGGGATCCAGTTCACGCCCCGCACGACGACCGGAACGTCGTTGACCGACAGCACGAACGGGGTGCCGTGTTCGTCGGGGGTGGTGTCCAGTCGCACCGAGCGGAAGCCGACCTGCCGGGACCAGCCGTCCAGGGTCTCGCCGTCCGGCGCGTGCAGGGTCACCTCCAGCAGGTGGCGGGCCTGTTCGCCGTACCCCCGTGGCCACCACAGCGCGGGCTCGCGGACGGTGAGGGTCAGCACGGCCGTGCGCTGCCCGGCCGGGACGACCACGTCGGCGCTGACGCCTCCGACGGTGGCGCGGACGGTCAGCGGGACGTCCGCGACCCGCTCGACCTCGGCGTGCACCTCGACGCGGCCGTCGCGGCCGGCGAGGGTGACCAGCGGGCGGACGGTGGCCAGCCGGGCAGTGGACCAGGCGTGCAGGCCGATGTCCTGCCAGATGCCGGCGGTCACCAGGGTGGGCCCCCAGTCCCAGCCGAAGTTGCAGGCCATCTTGCGGACGAACTGGAAGGGCTCCGGATACGCGTTGGGGCGGTCGCCGAGGCGGTCACGCTGCGCCTCGGCATAGCGGTAGGCGGAGTCGAACGCGACGGCCAGGTCGTTGTCGCCGTCGCGCAGCAGCGAGGAGACGTCGAAGCGGTGGCCGCGGTGCATGTTCTCGGTACGGCCGACCTCGACCCCGTTGACGCTGATGGTGGCGACGGTGTCCAGGCCGGCGCAGACCAGGTCGACCCGGTCGTGGTTTCCGGCCGGAGTTGCGAAGGTCGTTCGGTAGTGCCAGTCGGTGCGCCCGATCCAGGCCAGGGACAGCTCGTTGTCGTCGAGGTACGGGTCGGGGATCAGCCCGGCGTCGAGCAGGTCGGTGTGCACGCAACCGGGCACGGTCGCCGGCACGGCCTGCCCGGCGATCGCGGCCGGCACCTGCGCTCCGGGTGCCGCCCGCAGGGTCCAGCCGTCGTGGAGTGCCTGTCGACTCAAGACTTCACCGCGCCTTCCATGATTCCGCGGACGATCTGTCGTCCACCGAGAAACAGCATGATCAGTAGGGGGATGGTCGCCACGAACGCCCCGGCGAGCACCCGACGGTAGATGACGTAGTTGCCGCTCGCCAGGTCGGAGATGGCCACCATCGAGGTCGGGAAGTCGGTGCCGCTCAGGGTGATCAGCGGCCACTGGAAGTCGTTCCAGGTTGCCACGAAGGTGAGCAGGCCAAGCACCGCGAGGGCCGGCCGGATCGCCGGCAGGACGATGGAGCGGTAGACCCGCATGGTGGTGGCCCCGTCCATCCGCGCCGACTCGATCAGCTCGTCGGGCACGGTGTTGAGGATGAACTGCCGCATGTAGAAGACGCCGAAGGCGGTGACCAGGCCCGGCACGATCACGGCCAGCAGGGTGCCGTTCCAACCCAGCTTGCCCATGACGATGTAGAGCGCGACGACGCCGAGCTGGTTGGGCACGGTGAGGGTGAGCACCACGAACAGCATCAGCCACCGGCTGCCGGCGAAGCGCAGCTTGGCGAACGCGAACCCGGCGAGCGAGCAGAAGAACAGCATCGAGGCGGTCACCACGGACGCGACGATGACGCTGTTGACCAGCGACGCGGCGAAGTACACGTCCTGCAGGGAGAAGACCTCGTCGAGGTTGACGAGGAAACGGTCACCGGGGACCACCGTCGGCGGGAGCTGCGCCAGCGCCTCGTCGTCGCTGGTGGCGATGACGAACATCCAGTACAGCGGGAACGCCGCGAACAGCATGGTGGTGGCGAGCAGCAGGTACGTGCCGAGACCGGCCGGGGTCTCCTGCGGGGCGCGGCCCATCAGGGCGGCCCGTCGGCGGCTCTTCGCGGCCGTCGGGCGGGGCGGTGCGGTGTCGACGGCGCTCACCTGGATCGCCCTCCGGAGAGTCGGTTGGTCAGCAGGGTGTTGATCCCGGCCACGACCAGGATGATCAGGAAGAGTGCCCAGCTCATCGCGGCGGCGTACCCGAGATTCAGGTCCTTCCAGCCGACCTTGTAGATCAGCTGGGCGATGGTCTGCCACTCGCCGTTCGGCCCGCCGGTGGCGGCCTGGGCCTGGAGGTCGAACAGCATGGGCTCGACGAAGAGCTGGAACCCGCCGATGGTGGACAGGATGACGGTGAACACGACGACCGGCTGGATCATCGGCACGGTGATCCGCCAGAGCTGCCGCCACGGGCCGGCGCCGTCGACCGCCGCGGCCTCGTAGACGTCCCGCGGGATGGACTGCATGGCGGCCAGGTAGAGCAGCGCGTTGTAGCCGATCCACTTCCAGTTGACCATCGTGGCGATGGCGATCCAGGAATGCACCTTGTCGGCGCGCCAGTCGATCGGGTCGTCACCGCCGACACCGAACAGGCCGAGCGCCCAGTTGGCCATCCCGAAGTCACGGGAGAAGCAGACGCTGAACACCATCGTCGAGGCGACGATCGGTGTGACGTACGGCAGCAGCACGCCCACCCGCCACCAGGTCCGCGCCCGCAGCTGCCGGTTGAGCAGGGACGCCACGATCAGCGCGAGCAGCAGCTGGGGCACCGAGGACAGCAGGAAGATGCCGAAGGTGTTGTAGAGGGCGTTCCAGAAGTCCTCGTCGCCGAGGAGCTGCTGGAAGTTGCCCAGCCCCGCCCAGCCGGTCGCGTCGGGGTCGTCCAGCCGGTAGTTCCGTAGGGCCACCACGCCGTTGAAGATCAGCGGGAACAGCCCGAACGCCAGGAAGAGCAGGAAGAAGGGCGCGATCAGCACGTACGGCATGTAGCGCGAGTCGAACCGGTGCAGCCGGTCGCGCCAGGCGAGTCGGGGGCGGGCCGGGCCGGTGTCGTGGCCGTGCCGCCCGGCGGCTGGTCGGGCCGACGGCTCGGGCGCGGCGCGGGTCGTGGACATCGGGGCACTCCAGGGCCGAAGAGACAAGGGGTACGACTGCGCGGAGGCGGGCCGTGTCCGGCCCGCCTCCGCAGCGGGCTCAGGAGCTGCTGGCCTTCTCGGCCTCCTTGACCGCCTCCGCCCAGGCGGCGTCGGACCGGAGGGACCTGTTCTCCACCCGGCGGATCACGTTCTCCACCGCGACCCGGGTCGGGCCGTTCTTCTTGCCCAGGTACTGCGGGGTCAGGCCCTGCGCCATCTTCGGGAAGATCTGCCCGACCGGCGCGTTGGTGAAGAACGGGTTCTTGAAGTCGGCGATGGCCGGGTCGCTGTAGAGGGCCGGCTGCGAGGGCAGGTTGCCGACCTTCTTGAAGATCTCGATCTGCTGCTCCGGCTGGACCAGCCACTCGACCAGCTTGTACGCCTCGTCGACGTGCTTGCCCTGCTTGGGAACGGTCAGGAACGAGCCGCCCCAGTTGCCGCCACCGCCGGGCACCGCGGCGATGTCCCACTTGCCCTGGGTGCCGGGGGCGGTGTCCTTGATGTGGCCGAGCATCCACGCGGGGCAGGCCAGGACGGCGAAGGCGCCGCTGGTGAAGCCCTTGTCCCAGTCGGCCTGGAAGCTGACCAGGTTGGCCGAGAGCCCGGCGTCGATGGCCTTGGTGGTGTAGTCGAACGCGACCTTCGGGCCCTGCTCCATCTGGAGCTGGTCCTGCTCGTTGTAGAAGCCGACCGGCTGCTGACCGAGGATCGGGTTGAACAGGTTGGTGCCGGCGTCGATGAACTTCTTCCTGGTCTTGCCGGTGTACTGCTGGCCGACCTCGATGAACCTGTCCCAGGTGGGCCAGAGGGCGGATACCTGGTCGCGGTCGGTGGGCAGGCCGGCGGCCTTGAACAGGTCGGTGCGGTAGCACATGGCCAGGCCGCCGGTATCGGTGCCGAGGCCGATCTGGGTCTTGCCGTCGGCCGACAGCGACTGCTTCCACTTCCAGGGCAGGTACTTGCTCTCGTACGAACCGGCACCCTTGTCGAGCAGGTTGACGAACTTGTCCGATTGGCCGCGGAACTGGACCATGAAGCCCTCGTCGATGGCCGCGATGTCCGGTGCGCCGGAGCCGGCGACGAGCTTCTTCTGCAGGTCCTCGTGCTGGGCGTTGTACTCGCCGGAGTTGAGCTGGATCTTGACGTTGGGGTTGGCGGCCTCGTACTTCGTCTTGAGGTCCTGAAGGCCGAAGTCACCCCAGAAGTTGATTTTCAGGGTGACCTGCCCGTCGGCCGCGTCGGATTCCTGCCCGCTCCTGCCGCTGCACGCGGCGACCAGGGCGAGGCCGACGGCACCTGCGGCGACCGTGCGGGCCCACCGGGTCCAGGACCGTTTCATGTCATCCCTCCGAAGGTATGGAAACGCTCCCGACATCGAGAGACGTTGACTGAACCGGATAAGTTCCGTCACCGTACGGTCCGGTTCCTGGAGTGTCAACGGGTGGTTGAACCGCGACGAGCGTGGATGCGCAATACGGCGCGTGGGAGCGCGATCATGCGTGGTGGAGCGCGTTCTCGCACCGTTTTCGGCGGGCTGGGGACAGCCCACCGCCCTCCCGCACAGGTACGCTGAACCGGGCAAGCTTCCGCCGGGCGCAGCCGTTTCGGGACGGGGCGCGGTCGCCGTCGGTCGCCGATGCCGGCTGCGCTAGGTTGAGGCCGCCAACGGAGGCCACGGGCCGGCCCCGGCCCTGGCAGTCAGCCGACCCCCGACCCGGGGCGAGAGTGGAGGAGCACGCCGGTGAAGCGGCCGACCATCGCCGACGTCGCCCGTCGCGCGGGCGTGTCCAAGGGTGCCGTGTCGTACGCGCTGAACGGGCAGCCCGGGGTGTCGGAGGCCACCCGGCAGCGCATCCTCGCCATCGCGACCGAGATCGGGTTCAGCCCGAGCAGCGCCGCGCGGGCGCTCTCCGCCGCCACCGCCGGCGCCGTCGGCCTGGCCCTGTGCCGGCCGGCCCGGACGCTGGGCGTCGAGCCGTTCTTCATGGCGCTGATCAGCGGCGTGGAGGCCGAACTCTCGGCCCACTCGTACGCGCTGACCCTCCAGGTGGTGGCCGACCACGACGCCGAGATCGCGGTGTACCGGCGCTGGTGGGGCGAGCGCCGGGTGGACGGGGTGCTCGTCTGCGACCTGCACACCGACGACCGCCGCATCGCCGCCCTGCAACAGCTCCAACTGCCGGCCGTGGTGATCGGCGGGCCGGGCGGCACCGGCGAGCTGGCCAGCCTCTGGTCCGATGACGCGGTCGCGCTGACCGAGGCGGTGGAGTATCTGGTGGCGCTCGGCCACCGCCGCATCGCCCGGGTCGGCGGTCTGCCCGACCTGCGACACACCGAGATCCGTACCGACGCCTTCGCGGCGGTGTGCCAGCGCCTCGGCCTGGCCGAGGCGGTCACCGTCTTCTCCGACTACAGCGGCGAGGAGGGTGGGCGGGTCACGCGCCGACTCCTCAGCTCCGCCGCGCGGCCCACGGCGGTCATCTACGACAACGACGTGATGGCCGTCGCCGGGCTCTCGGTCGCCCAGGAGATGGGCCTCACCGTGCCGGACGACCTGTCCATCGTGGCCTGGGACGACTCGCCACTGTGCCGGCTGGTGCACCCGCCCCTGACGGCGCTGGGCCGCGACATCCCGGCGTACGGCGCGCACGCCGCCCGCCACCTGCTCGCCGTCATCGGGGGGCAGCCGGCGACGCGCGTGCAGGACGAGAGCCCCCAGCTCACCCCGCGCGGCAGCACGGCGCCGCCGCGCGGGAAGTGAACCGGTTCAGTGGCTCAGCGGGACGCCGACGGGAACTCCTCGAAGTACGCCTCGACCCGCTCGGCGGTGGCCGGACGGGCCAGCGCGAAGCCCTGCCCGTAGCGGCAGCCGGCCCGACACGCCCCCTCGACCTGGGTCGGTGACTCCAACTCCTCGGCGACGATCTCCACACCCAACCGCTCGCCCACGCTGACCACCACGTCGATCAGCGGCGGCTGCCCCGCCGGCTGCGCCCCCACCAGCTCGGGGCCCACCTTCAGCAGGTCGATCGGCAGGCGGCGCAGCTGCGCCAGGGACGCATGCTCGGCCCGGAAGTCGTCCAGCGCGGTGCGCACGCCCAGCGACCGCAGCCCCGCCAGCCGGGCCACCACGGTCGACAGGTCAGCGCCGATCCTCGGCTCGGCCACCTCCACCACCAGCCGCTCCGGCGACACCCCGTACGCGGCCAGCACCGCGGCGGTGCGCTGCACGAAGTCGGGGACGGTCAGCTCCCGGATGGTCACGTTGACCGCCATCCACAACTCACGGGGGCCCGCCGACCAGTCGGCCAGCTGCCGGCAGGCCCGGTCCAGCACCCACCACTCGAACTCGCCGACCAGATCCAGATCCTCGGCGACCGGCAGCAACTCGGCCGGAAGCACCGTGCCCAGCACCGGGCTGCGCCAGCGCAGAAGCGCCTCGGCGCCCACCGGCTGCCGGTCGGTCAGGTCGAGCACCGGCTGGTAGACCAGGTCCAGCTCGCCCCGCGCCACCGCGCCGGGCAGCTCACGTTCCAGGTCGAGCCGGCGCACCAACTGCTCCTCCAGGAACGCGTCGTACCACTCGACCCGGTCCCGGCCGAGCTGCACCGCCCGCCGCCGGGCCAGCTCGGCCTGACGGAGCACGTCGGCCGGTCCGGATCCACCCACCTCGGCCAGCCCGATGCTCGCCTGCACGCGCAGCACCGACCCGGCCGGTTGGTACGGCGGCGTGAGCGCGGTCAGCAGCCGGGTGCCCAGCGCGTACGCCAGCACCGGCCCGGCGCCGGTGACCACCGCGAAGCCGGTGCCGGTGCAGCCGGTCACCAGGTCGCCGGGCCCGACGACCGCGCGGGCCCGCAGGACCGCCTCGGCCAGCACGTCCTCGCGCGCCACCGGGCCGAGCCCGTCCGCGCCGTGCAGCTCCACCAGCAGCAGCGCACCGGCCGGCGCGGGCACGTCGCCGATGGCGGCGAGGGCGTCCAGCAGCGCCGCCCGCTCCCCGGCCGAACCGGACCGGTGGTCGACCGTCGACCAGGCGACACCCGTGTCGGGCCACGCCGCGTCGAGGCCGGTCGTCGCGGCGGCACCACCGTCGGGGGGACAGGCTTCGTCGACGCCGGAGGTGGCGGCCGCGCCCCCGTCGGACGGCCACGGCGCGGCGTCGGGGCACCTGTCGTGCGCGGGCGCACCCTCGGTCGTACCGGGAAAGGGCGGTTGCGCCGACCGGCGGCGCCGGACCGCGTGGTCGGCGCGTCGGCGGTGCGCGGCGTGTCGCTCCCCGGCGCCCGCGTCGCCGCCGCGCAGCAGCTCCCGCAGGACCAGTGGTGGCACCGCCGCCAGGGCGAGCAGCACACTCGTCCGGTCCGGAGTGCGGCCGGATGCCACCTGCAGGCCCGCCGCGAGCAGCAGCACCGACGCCGGGAGCACGACCCGTGGCCAGGTCGCGGCGGGCGGGCCGGTCACCGGCTGCGCGCTGGCCGTCGCCACCACGGACTTCGCACCGAGCGCGGTCAACAACATCCCGAGCACCAGCGGCGGCACCGCCAGCAGCGCGGCCCGTCCCGTCGGGACGGGTGGCAGGGCCGTCAGCAGCGCCAGCCCGACCAGGGTGAGCAGGACGCCGCCCCGGCAGATCGCGCCGCCCGAGCGCCGCCCGGACCCGGTGAACGCGCCGAGCGCGGCCATGCCCAGCCCTCCGAGCACCAGCGCCGCGACCAGCCGGGCCGGTGCCGGCAGGGTGTCGGGAGGGAGCAGCAACCAGCCGGCGAGGGTCAGCACGAGCGTCGGGCCGGTCGCCTCGACCAGCCCTCGCAGCCGCGCCGCTCGCGGCGGCCGAGCCGGAAGCCGACGCAGCCCGGCCACGGACAGGACCGCCACGGTCAGCGATCCGAGCAGCGCGGCAGCGCGGTGCCCGGCGTCGACAAGCGGCAGCGCGGCGGCGACGCACCCGGCCGCCACCACCGCCGCGTCGAGCAGTGCGGCGGCCGCCCGCCACGAGGGGTCGGTGGACGGCGGATCGCTGGATCGGTGGCTGGCGAGCCGGGAGAGTCGTACGCCGGCGACTGTGGCGCCCGCGCCGCCGGACAACGCGATCACCACCGGGGTCGGGACCAGATCGGCGGCCCCGGCGAGGACGAGCAGCGCCACGGCCGTGGACACGGCGACCTCCGGGGCCGCCCGGCGGGGGACGAGAACATGGAACGGGTACGCGAGGAGCACGGCGGTCGCCTTCGTGAGGGGGCACGGGGCGGTGCGGCGGTGCGGGACGGCGGACGTTGCGGGTCCGCTGCCCAACAGTGGGGAACGACCGGCGACCAGATTGGTTACGCGTCGGCCACCGGCGTGAAGCAGTGACCCGTGTCACTGTACGGCGTCCAGGGCTCCGTGCGCCGCCCGCCGCGACCCGGGTCGACCAGGGGTGGGATCATCGCAGGGTGAGTACGCCCGACACGGTCCGCTTCCGGTACAACCAAGCCATCCTGGCCGCCGCCGTCATCGCCTTCATCGGCGCCCTGCCGCTGGCCAACGCCCGGGCGTACCTGCTGCCGGTGCTGCTCGTCCCGCTCGCCGTCGGGGTGTGGGCCTGGCGGGCCGGCACCGACGCCGACTCCCGGGAACTGCGCCTGCGGGCGCTGTTCGGGCAACGTCGGATCGACTGGGACCGGGTCGTCGAGCTGGCCACCGACGCGCGCGGGCGGGCCGTCGCCCGCCTCGACGACGGCCAGCAGGTCGGCCTACCGGCGGTCCGCGGCACCGACCTGCCCCGACTGGTCTCGGCCACCGGCCAGACACTGCCGGACGAGGCCGCCGAAACACCCGGCCCGTGAGCCCGGGCAGGACCGCGCGGCCCGATCAGTAGCCGTCGACCACCGTGTTGATCAGCGGCTGACCGGCGGCGAACCGCCGCACCTGGTCGCCGACCAGCCGGTACGCGCGCGGCAGCAGCCCTCGCACCGACCCGGCCACGTGCGGGGTGAGCAGCACGTTCGGCATCGTCCACAGCGGGGAGTCGGCGGGGAGCGGCTCCGGGTCGGTGACGTCCAGCGCGGCCGAGATCCGACCGGTGGCCAGTTCGGCGACGAGCGCCTCGGTACGGGCCACCGGACCGCGGGCCGCGTTGACGAGCAGCGCCCCGTCGGGCATCGCGGCCAGGAAGTCCTCGTCGATCAGGCCGCGGGTCTGGTCGGTGAGCGGCACCAGCACGACCACCACGTCGGCGTCGGGCAGCAGCCGGGGCAGCTCCGCGACGGCGTGCACCCCCTGCTCGGGCCGGGCCGTCCGGGCGACCAGGGTGAAGCTCACCTCGAACGGCGCGAGCCGGTCCCGCACCGCCGTGCCGATCGAGCCGGCCCCGACGATCAGCACCCGCTTGCCGGTCAGCTCGTCGGTCGGCGCGTTGCCGTCGTACGCCCACCGCCGCTGCGCCTGCGCGCGGGCGAAGGCTCCGAAGGCCCGCAACTGGGCCAGGATCGCGGTGACCACCCACTCGGCGGTGGACGGGTCGTGCACCCCCCGGGCGTCGCAGAGCGTGACCCCGTCCGGCATCCGGCCGACCCAGGCGTCCGCCCCGGCGGAGAGCAGTTGCACCGCCTCCAGGTCGGGGAGCTTGTGCAGCAGCGCGGTCGCGTCCGACCCGCTCAGGAACGGCGGTACCCAGAAACGGACGTCGGACGGGGCCGACGGCAACCGGTCGGCGGTTTCGGCGACCTCCACCGTCACGTCCGGGGGCAGCTCGCCGACGAGGTTCAGGCCGGCCGGATGCGGAATCCATACCTTCACGTCCGCCGACGATAGCCTCCGGCGCGACGGCCGGTGCGGGCACGGCGGCGATCCGGCGTCACGGGGGATGGCGCGCGGCGGCGGGGCGGGCGAGACTCGGCACACCGATGTTCGGTCCAAGCCACAACGAGGTATAACCAAGGGTCGGAGGGCCGGTCGGCCTCCGCCCCGGCAGACAGGTGCTCGATGACCGACGGCTCCCCCGCCAGCCCGCGACGTTCGAGCGCCCCACCCCCGGCGCTCGGCGACGCGGCGCGGCTGCGTGCGCTTGCCGACACGGGCCTGGACGCCGCACCGGACGAGGCGTTCGACCGGTTCGCCCGACTGGTCAGTGACCTGCTGGAGGTTCCGGTCGCGCTGGTCTCCCTGGTCTCCGCCGACCGGCAGTTCTTCCCGGGCGCGGTGGGTCTGCCGGAGCCGTGGTCGCAGCGGCGGCAGACCCCGTTGAGCCACTCGTTCTGCCAGCACGTGGTGGACATCGAGGTGCCGATGGTGTTGCCGGACGCCCGGCTCTACCCCCGAGTACGCGACAACCTGGCCATCGACGACCTCGGCGTCGTCGCGTACGCCGGGATGCCGTTGACCGACCTCTCCGGCCGGGTGCTCGGCTCGCTGTGCGCCATCGACAACAAGCCCCGGGCGTGGACCGCCGGGCAGCTGCAGACGCTTGCCGACCTCGCCGCCGCCTGCTCGTCGGAGCTGCGACTGCGGATCGCGCTGGACGGCGCGCAGGAGTCGCGCCGTCGGGTCGTCCGGGCGCACGAGCGGCTGGAGCTGCTGGCCGGCGTGAGCGAGACGCTCGCCGGCACGCTGGACGTGGGCACCTCGCTGCGCCGGCTCGCCGCCACCATGGTGCCGCTGCTCGCCGACTGGTGCCTGCTCACGCTGGTCGGGCCATCCGGGCAGCCCCGGGAGGTGGTCGCGGTGCACCGCGACCCGGCCCGGACGCCGGACGTGGACCGCTTCGCCGAGCTGCTGCGGACGGGGCTGAGCCAGGAGTCCATCATCCGGGCGGTGCTGCGCACCGGCCAACCGCGCCTCGGCGGCGTGGCGTCGCTCGCCGACGTGGCACGGGGCACCACCGATCCGGAGATGTCGGCGATCGCCGAGCGGCTGGGCATCGCCTCCTACCTCAGCGTGCCGGTGCGGGCCGTCGGCGGCACCGTGCTGGGCGCAATCACCCTGGTCAACGCCGCCGACCGTCAGCAGTTCGACGACCGCGACCTGCTCACCGCCGTGGACATCGGCCGCCGGGCCGGACAGTCCGTCGGCAACAGCTCGATGTACGGGGAGCAGCGGCACGTCGCCGAGGTGCTGCAACACAGCATGCTGCCGCGGCTGCCGCTCGTGACGGAGCTGGAGCTGGCGGCCCGCTACCAGCCGGCGGCCGACCGGGTGGAGGTGGGCGGCGACTGGTACGACGCCTTCGTGCAACCCGACGGTGACCTGATCGCGGCGATCGGGGACGTGGCCGGGCACGACATCGAGGCGGCGGCGACCATGGGCCAGCTGCGCAACCTGGTGCGTGGCAACGCGTTCGGTCGGCCGGACGCGGTCGGAGCGCTGATGAGCCACCTGGACAGCGCCATCCGTGGCCTGCGGCTGCCCATCGCGGCCACCGCGACGCTGGTGCGCATCTGTGGCCGGCGCTCCGGTGTCCGCGAGGTGACCTGGTGCAACGCCGGGCACCCGCCGGCCCTGGTGGTGCGCGCCGGCGGTGCGGTGGAGGTCCTCGAAGCGACGCCGGAGCCGTTGCTGGGCCTGGCCCGGCCCACGCCGCGGACCAGCCACTCGACCAGCCTGGCCACCGGCGACACGCTGCTGCTCTACACCGACGGGCTGATCGAGCGTCGGGACCGGTCCATCGACGACGGACTCGCCGAGCTGGTGCACCGGTTGACCGGCACCGACACCGTCCCCCTCGACGACCTGTGTGACCTGCTGCTCGCCTCGATCCAGCACCGCGAGGACGACACGGCGCTGCTGGCCGTCCGGGCCCGCTGAGCGGTTGCGGCACGAGCCGAGGCCCACGTGTCGCGGGCCTGGCCGGGCCGTCCGGCGGGCTACCCTGGGCCGGGTGAGATCCCGTCTCCCGTACCCTCGCGTCCGCCGCCTCCGGGTGGTCCTCGCGGCGTCCTGCGCGACGCTGCTGCTCGCCACGGGTTGCAGCTTCGGCGAGCCGGAGCCCGACCCGGCCGGTGAGCCGCCCAACCTGCCGACCCCGTCGGCGCCGGCGAGCCCTGGCGGCGCGGGCCAGCAGGCGGTGGCAACCGTCCTGGCCAAGGGGCTGCGGGTGCCGTGGGCCATCGCGTTCCTGCCCGACGGCGGCGCGCTGGTCACCGAACGGGACAGCGGCCGGATTCTCCAGGTCGGCCCGGAGTCCGGCCCGGACGGGCTGCGGGTCCGGGTCGTGCAGACGATCAGCGACGTGGCGGCGGCGGGCGAGGGTGGCCTGCTCGGCATCGCGGTCTCCCCCGGCTACGCCCGGGACCGGACGGTCTTCGTCTACTACACGGCCGAGCAGGACAACCGGGTCGCCCGCCTGCAACTCGGCGGGCAACCCACCCCGATCCTCACCGGCATTCCGAAGGCGAACGTGCACAACGGTGGCGGGTTGGGCTTCGGCCCGGACGGCCAGCTCTACGTCAGCACGGGCGACGCGGGCGAGCGCCCCAACGCGCAGAACACGAAGAGCCTCGGCGGCAAGATCCTGCGGATCACCGCCGATGGCAAGCCCGCGCCGGGCAATCCGTACCCCGGCTCCCCGGTCTGGTCGCTGGGTCACCGCAACGTGCAGGGTTTCGCCTGGGACGACGCCAAGCGGATGTACGCCGTGGAGTTCGGCCAGAACACCTGGGACGAGATCAACCAGATCACCAAGGGCGGCAACTACGGCTGGCCGGAGGTCGAGGGGCGGGCCGGCGACAAGCGGTTCACCGACCCGATCACGCAGTGGGCGACCTCCGACGCGTCCTGCTCCGGGCTGGCCGCGACGGACCGGCTGCTGGTCACCGGCTGCCTGCGCGGCAAGCGACTCTGGGTGATGGAGCTGACCGACACCGGCACGCTGCTCGGGCAGCCGAGCGAGCTGCTCACCAACCGGTACGGCAGGCTGCGCGCGGTGGCCGCCGCGCCGGACGGTTCGCTCTGGGTGAGCACCTCCAACCACGACGGGCGGGGTGATCCGGCGGCCGACGACGACCGCCTCCTGAGGGTGGTCTTCGCCGGCGGCGACGGCGGTCGCGGCTGACCTGCGTCACCTTCCGCGCGGGTTTGCCAAGATCTTTGGGCGGGCAGGTCAGAATCTCAGCATGGACGGGCAACGCGACGAGCAGCACGACGACGCCGAGGACCGGGGCGACCCGGTGACCGGCGGCGAGCCGTCGCGGCCGTCGCGCCGGCGGATCGGCCGGCCCGGTGGACCGGTACGGCGTACGGGCGTGATCCTCGCCGTGCTCGTGGTGGCCCTGGCCGGGGCGGTGCTCGGGGTGCTGGCCGGTGGTCGGGTGGACACCGACATCGGGCCGTTCCGGGCCAACCTCACCCTCTCCCCGGCCCGCGACGGCGGGACGACCATCGACGTGCCACCGCTCGGCGCCCTGCTGCTCGACAGCCACAGCGGGCCGACCCACCTCACCGTGCGGCTGGGCGCGCTGGACCAGGGGCGCACCGAGGCGCTGCTCGACGACCCGGCGAGCATCAGCCGAGCCAGCCAGAGCGCCGTGGAGGACGTCCGCTCCGGAGTGATGCGGCTGGGCCTGCGGACCCTCGCGTCGGCGGTGCTCGTCACCCTCATCCTGGCCGGGTTGATCTTCCGCGATGTACGGCGTACCGCCTGGGCGGGCGGGTTGTCGCTGCTGGTCACCGCCGGCAGCCTCGGCACCGCCGCGGCGACCATGCGCCCCCAGGCGATCGAGGAGCCGCGCTACGAGGGCCTGCTGGTCAACGCCCCCGCCATCGTCGGCGACGCCCGCCGCATCGCGAACGACTACACCAAGTACGCCGAGCAGCTGCAACGCATCGTCGGCAACGTCAGCCAGCTCTACACGACGGTGTCGGCGCTGCCGGTGTTGGAACCGGCGCCCGGCACCACCCGGGTCCTGCACGTCTCCGACATGCACCTCAACCCGACCGGCTGGCAACTGATCCGCACGGTGGTGGAGCAGTTCGGCATCGACGTGGTCATCGACACCGGAGACATCACCGACTGGGGCAGCGAGCCGGAGGCGTCCTTCGTCGGCTCGATCAGCCTGCTCAAGAAGCCGTACGTGTTCATCCGCGGCAACCACGACTCGGGCAAGACCGCCGCGGCGGTGGCCCGCCAGCCGAACGCGATCGTGCTGAACAACTCGACCACCACGGTCGCCGGGCTGACCATCGCCGGCATCGGCGACCCGCGCTTCACCCCGGACAAGAACACCTCACCGGCCGGCAGCGGGCTGACCCAGGAGGTGGCCAACCAGGTGATCGGCGTCGGTACGCAGCTCGCCGCGACGGTGCGCAGCTCGCCCCGGCCGGTCAACATCGCGCTGGTGCACGACCCGGCGTCGGCCGGGCCGCTGGCCGGCACCTGCCCGCTGGTGCTGGCCGGGCACACCCACGCCCGGCAGGTCTCCAAGCTGCCCCAGGCACCCGGCCAGCAGCCCACCGCCCTGTTCGTGGAGGGCTCGACCGGCGGGGCCGGGCTGCGCGGCCTGGAGGGTGAGAAGCCGACCCCGCTGTCGATGACAGTGCTCTACTTCGACCAGCAGAAGATGCTCCAGGCGTACGACGACATCACCGTCGGCGGCACCGGCCAGGCCCAGGTCAACCTGGAACGCCACATCGTGCAGAACCCCAGCGCCGGCGCGCCCGCCTCGGTCACCCCCACCCCGACCCGCTGAGCGCGAGCTGCCGCCTGCCCACCCGCCGACTCGGCGGTGCCCACCCGCCTGCGGAGCCCGAGCCGGAGCCCGGCCCGAGCCGAGCCGAGCCCGAGCCCGAGCCCGACGGTGCCTGCGCAGCCTTTGCTCTGCTTCAACGGACGCAACAGTTACGTCGGGTCACTCCGCTCAGCTGCGCGCACCCGAATTTCTGCAGCTCAGCAAGGTGTTGCGCATATTGAAGCAGAGCAAAGGGCGAAGAGAACCCCATCGACAGGCGGACGCTCCTCACTCTCAGTGGCGGCGGCAGTGAGACACGAAGGCTGGCGCACGCGATCCGGCGCACGCAGGCAAGCGAGCGGAGCGCACCCCTTGAGGGCAAGGTCAGCGGAGGGCAAGGTCAGCGGAGGGCGAGCGCGGCCAGGGCGGCGTTGACGATGCTGCCGGGCATCAGGTCGTGCAGCTCGTACAGGTCGGCCACACTGCCGGACTGGCCGAACTCGTCCACCCCGAGCGGCACCGCCGGGGCACCGAGCGCCGACCCGAGCCAGGCCATCGCGTGCGACGCCGCGTCGTGCACGGTCACCACCGGCACCCGATCGGCGAACGCGGACCGCAGGGCGCCCGGCACGCTGGGCACGGTCGCGGTCCGTACGCCCTGACGCAGGGTGCGCTGCCACGCCCGGTAGAGCCGGTCGAGACTCGTCACGTCCACCACGTGCGCGGCGACGCCCTCCTCGGCCAGCTCCGCCGCGGCGGCGAGCACCTCCGGCAGCACCGCGCCGGACGCGGCGAGCTGCACCACCGGGGCGTCGACCAGATGCGGGTACGCCTGGTGCGCGTCGACGAGCCGGTACGCCCCGGCGACCACCTGCCGGCGCAGCACCGCGTCGCCGAGCCGGGCCCGGGCCGCCTCGAACGGCGCCTGGTCCAGCGGTCGGGTGCTCAACCGGAAGTAGTACGCCCCGTCCTCGGTCGGCGCGGCCGTCGCGGCCGGGGTCGCCCCGCCCGCGATCTGCCCGAGGGCGTCGCAGAGCAGCCAGTCGAGGCTGCCCGCGTACGCCGGTTCGAGGAACGTCACCCCGGGCAGCTCCAGACCGACCGACGCGGTGATCGTGGACTGGTGAGCGCCGCCCTCAGGAGCCAGGGTGATGCCCGACGGGGTGCCGGCCACCACGAACCGCGAACCGGAGTACGTGCCGTACAGGAACGCGTCCAGGCCGCGCAGCACGAACGGGTCGTAGACGGTGCCCACCGGCAGCAGCGGCTGCCCGGACAGGTCCCAGGACAGGCCGAGCTGGCCCAGCAGCAGGAACAGGTTCATCTCCGAGATGCCCAGCTCGATGTGCTGCCCGGCGGGGCTCTCGGTCCAGCGCAGCATCCGGTCCTCGGTCCAGGACCGCTGCTCGGTGGGGGCGAACACCCCGGTCTTGTTGATGAACCCGGCCAGGTTGGTGGAGGTGGCCACGTCCGGGGCGGTGGTCACCAGATAACGGCCGACCTCCCGGTCGCGCGCCAGATCCACCAGCACCCGACCGAAGACCTCCTGCGTGGAGATCGGCTTGTTGGCGCGTACTCCCGTGCTCTCCGGAACGGTGACCCCCAGCGCGCGCTCGCGCGGCGCGCGGGACAGCGCCTCCCGGCGCTCGCCGGCCCGGATGCCGGCCGGTGACGCCGGGTCGAGGCGGTCCCACTCGGTCTCGGAGGTCAACCCCTGCGCGGCCCGCAGCGTGGCGACCTGCTCGGTGCTGAGCAGCGCCGAGTGGTTGCGCGGATTGCCGGCGATGGGCAACCCCCAACCCTTCACGGTGTACGCGAAGACGACGCTGGGCCGGTCGGTGACCGCGTCGCACTGGGCGTACGCGTCGAGCATCGCGGACAGGTCGTGCCCACCCAGGTCGGTGACGAGCGGACGCAGCTCGTCGTCGTCGATGCCCTCGGTGAACGCGCCCACCTCGGCCGGCGCACCGTCCAGGAACTGCTTGCGCAGGGCCGGGCCGGTCAACCCGAACAGCGACTGGTACTGCTCGTTGGGCATCGCGTCGATCCAGTCGCGCAGCGCCTCGCCACCCGGCCGGGCGTACGCCTCGGCGAGCCGGCGGCCGTACTTGACCTCCACGACGTGCCAGCCGGCCGCCTCGAACTGACCGCGCCACTGCTTGATCCGGATGCCGGGCACCACCCGGTCCAGCGACTGCCGGTTGAAGTCGACAAGCCACATGACGTTGCCCAGCCCGGTGGTGGCCGGGTCGGCGACGGCCTCCCAGATGTTGCCCTCGTCCAGCTCGGCGTCACCGATCAGCGCCACGAACCGGGAGTGCGGCCGGGCGCCGAAGTGCGCGTCGACGTAGCGGCGGGTGGCGGCGGCGAACAGCGGTGCCGCCGCGCCGAGACCCACCGAGCCGGTGGAGAAGTCCACCTCGTCGGGGTCCTTGGTGCGCGACGGGTACGACTGGAGGCCGCCCCGGGCCCGCAGCCGGGGCAGGTACGAGCGGTCCAGGTTGCCCAGCAGGTACTGGATGGCGTGGAACACCGGCGAGGCGTGCGGCTTGACGGCGACGCGGTCCTCGGCGTCCAGGTGCGCGAACCACAGCGCGGTCATCGCCGTGACGAGGGACGCGCTGGACGCCTGGTGGCCGCCGACCTTTACCCCGTCGCCGGTGGCCCGGTCGTGGTTGGCGGCGTCCACGATCCTTGTGGCGAGCCAGAGCACGCGCCGCTGGATCTCGTCGAGGACATCGAGGTCGTGCTGGTTCACGGTGGCTCCATCCGGGCGTCGCCGTTGACGCCCTCGCGAGGGGATGCGGTGTGCACGGCGAACACCGCTGGCGCAGTACGCGCCAGCGGTGTTCGATCGGGCGGATCAGCCCTGGACGCCGAGGCGCTCCAGGATCAGCTCACGGACGGTCTTCGCGTCGGCCTGACCACGGGTGGTCTTCATGACCGCGCCGACGAGGGCGCCGGCCGCCGCGACCTTTCCGCTACGGATCTTGTCGGCGATGCCGGGGTTGGCGGCGATCGCCTCGTCCACGGCGGCGGTGAGCGCGCCGGTGTCCGAGACGACCTCCAGGCCACGGCTGGTCATGATCTCGGTGGGCGAGCCCTCACCGTCGACCACGCCCTCCAGCACCGTACGGGCCATCTTGTCGTTGAGCTTGCCCGCGTCGACCAGGCCCTGCAACTCGGCGACCTGCGCGGGGGTGGCGCCGATGTCGGCCAGCTCCACGCCGCTCTCGTTGGCCCGCCGGGACAGCTCGCCGAGCCACCACTTGCGGGCCGCCGCCGGGGTGGTGCCGGCGGCCACGGTGGCCTCGATCAGCTCGACCGCGCCGGCGTTGAGCACCGACTGCATGTCCAGGTCGGACAGGCCCCACTGCTGCTGAAGCCGACGCCGGTGCACCCGGGGCAGCTCCGGCAGGGCGGCCTTCAGCTCGGCGACCCAGGCCGGGTCCGGTGCGATCGGCACCAGGTCCGGCTCCGGGAAGTACCGGTAGTCGGTGGCCGTCTCCTTCGAGCGCCCCGGGGTGGTGTCGCCGGTGTCCTCGTGGAAGTGCCGGGTCTCCTGGGTGATCCGGCCGCCCGCGTCCAGCACCGACGCCTGCCGCAGCATCTCCGAACGGACCGCCCGCTCCACCGAGCGCAGCGAGTTGACGTTCTTGGTCTCGGTGCGGGTGCCCCACTCCTGACCCGGCAGGTTGAGCGAGGTGTTCACGTCACAGCGCAGCGAACCCTCCTCCATCCGCACGTCCGAGACCCCGAGCGTGCGGATCACGTCCCGCAGCTCGGTGACGTACGCCTTGGCCACCTCGGGGGCGAGCGCGCCGGTGCCCGGGATCGGCTTGGTGACGATCTCGACGAGCGGAATGCCGGCCCGGTTGTAGTCGACAAGCGACTCGGTCGCACCGTGGATGCGGCCGGTCGCGCCACCGACGTGCAGCGTCTTGCCGGTGTCCTCCTCCAGGTGCACCCGCTCGATCTCGATGCGCACCGTCTCGCCGCCCACCTCGACGTCCAGGTAGCCGTCGACGCAGATCGGCTCGTCGTACTGGCTGATCTGGAAGTTCTTCGGCATGTCCGGGTAGAAGTAGTTCTTCCGGGCGAACCGGCACCACTGCGCGATGGAGCAGTTCAACGCCAGGCCGATCCGGATGATCGCCTCGATGGCCGCCTTGTTGGCCACCGGCAGCGAGCCGGGCAGCCCCAGGCACACCGGGCAGACCCGGGTGTTCGGCTCGCCGCCGAAGTCCGTCGGGCAGCCGCAGAACATCTTGGTGTTCGTGCCCAGCTCGACGTGGGTCTCCAGGCCGATCACCGGTTCGTAGCGTGCGACGACCTCGTCGTACGCGGGAAGCGTCGTCGTCATCTGGGCTCCTGCCTCACAGTGCCGGTGGGGTGAACGTGCCGACCGCGGACTCCAGCGCGGCGGCGACCCGGTACATCCGGTCGTCGGCCATCGTCGGGGCCATCACCTGCAGGCCGACGGGCAGCCCCTCGGAGAGGCCACAGGGCACCGAGATGCCCGGCCCGCCGTACAGGTTGGTCGGGATGGTGAACAGGTCGGCCAGGTACATCTGGTACGGGTCGGCGGTGCGGGCGCCGATCGGGAAGGCCGTGAACGGGGTGGTCGGCGAGATCAGCGCGTCGACCCGGTCGAACGCGGCCGTGAAGTCGCGCGTGATCAGCGTACGGACCTTCTGCGCCTGCCCGTAGTACGCGTCGTAGTAACCCGACGACAACGCGTACGTGCCGACCATGATGCGGCGCTTGACCTCGGGGCCGAAGCCGGCCTCCCGGGTCAGCGACATGACCTCCTCCAGCGACCGGTTTCCGTCGTCGCCGACCCGCAGGCCGAACCGGACGCCGTCGAACCGGGCCAGGTTGGAGGAACACTCGCTCGGGGCGATCAGGTAGTACGCCGGCAGCGCGTACGCGAACGTCGGGCAGGAGATCTCCACGACCTCCGCGCCCATCTTGGTCAGCGCGTCCACCGACTCGCGGAACGCGGCCATCACGCCCGGCTCGGCGCCCTCGCCGACGAATTCGCTGACGATGCCGAGCCGCACGCCGGTCAGGTCGCCGGTCGCGCCGAGCTTCGCCGCCGCCACCACGTCCGGCACCGGCTGCGGGATCGAGGTGGAGTCACGCGGGTCGTGCCCGGCGATCACCTGGTGCAGCAGGGCCGCGTCGAGCACCGTACGGGCGCACGGGCCGGGCGTGTCCAGCGACGACGAGAAGGCGACCAGCCCGTAGCGGGAGGTGCCGCCGTAGGTGGGCTTCGCGCCCACGGTGCCGGTGACCGCGCCCGGCTGGCGGATCGAGCCGCCGGTGTCCGAGCCGATCGCCAGCGGCGCCTCGTACGCGGCCAGCGCGGCGGCGCTGCCACCACCCGATCCGCCCGGGATCCGGCTCAGGTCCCACGGGTTGTGCGTCGGGCCGTACGCCGAATATTCCGTGGAGGAGCCCATGGCGAACTCGTCCATGTTCGTCTTGCCGAGCATCACCGTGCCGGCCTCGCGCAACCGCTGCACGATCGTCGCGTCGTACGGCGGGCGCCAGCCCTCCAGGATCTTCGAGCCGACGGTGGTCGGCACGCCACGGGTGGCGAGCACGTCCTTCACCGCGACCGGCACCCCCGCCAGGGGGCCCAACTCCTCGCCGGCGGCCCGGCGCTCGTCCACCGCGCGGGCCGCGGCGAGCGCGCCGTCGGTGTCGACGTGCAGGAAGGCGTGCACCTGCTCGTCGACCGCGGCGATCCGGTCCAGGTGCGCCTGGGTCACCTCGACGGCGGAGGTCTCGCCGCCGGCGACCAGCGCGGCGATCTCCGTCGCGGTCATTCTGGTCAGATCGCTCATGCCGTCACTCCGCTTCGCTCCGTGACGCCACGAGGCACCACCGCGCTGCAACCATGATTCACTCGCTGGCGCTCGCTCATGAGGCCACGTCCTCGGTCAGGATGCGCGGGACGCGGAACCGCTGGTCCTCGGCGTCCGGCGCGCCCGACAGCGCCTCCTGCGGGGTCAGGCACGGCGTGACGACGTCCTCGCGGAAGATGTTGGTCAGCGGCACCGAGTGGGAGGTCGGCGGGATGTCCGCGGCGGTGACCTCGCCGACCTGGGCGACCGCCTGGAGGATCACGTCGAGCTGGCCGGCGAAGGTGTCCAGCTCCTCCTCGGTGACGGCGAGCCGCGACAGGCGCGCCAGGTGCGCGACCTCCTCGCGGGAGATGGCGGCCATCCGTGCCCCCTTCTGATGTCCTGCTGGTCGGGCGGTATGCCGGCCGCGCGACGCGTGCGGCGTGACGCGCGGTGACCGGAGCGAGTCTATTGTTCCGCCCCCTCCGCCGGCTGCTCGGGTGGGTCAGCGGGTCGACCGGCGGCCGGCCTCCGGCTCCGGGCCACCCGTCGGGCGGACCGGTCGGTAGCGGGCCAGCCAGGTGACCAGCTCCTCGGCGGGCATCGGACGGGCGTAGAACCAGCCCTGGGCGGCGTCGCAGCCGGCGGCGTACAACATCCGCCAGGTCCGCTCGTCCTCCACGCCCTCGGCGACCACCCGCAGCCCCAGCGCGCCCGCCAACTCGATCATCGACCGGACGATCGCCGCGTCGTCGGCGTCCTCGGCCATGCCGAGCACGAACGACCGGTCCACCTTCACCTCGGACAGCGGGAGCCGGCGCAGATGTTGCAGGGACGAGTAGCCGGTGCCGAAGTCGTCCAGCGCGATCGCCACCCCGATGCGGTGCAGCCGGGAGATGGTGGCCAGCACCCGGCGCGGATCGGCCATCAGGGCGCCCTCGGTGATCTCCAGTTGCAGCCGCTCGGCCGGCACCCCGTAGCGGGCCAGCCGGTCGGCGATCTGGTCGGCGATCTCGCCGGTGTGCAGATCGCGCACGCTGACGTTCAACGCCGCCCGCAGCCCGATGCCGGCCGCCGACCACTTGGCGAGTTGCTCCACCACGTCGTCCACCACCCGCCGGGTGAGCAGCCGCATCACCGCGCTCTGCTCGGCGACCCGGATCAACTCCTCCGGGTCGACCATGCCCCGGCGCGGGTGCCGCCAACGCAGCAGGGCCTCGACGCCGACGACCTCGCCGGTCGCGATGGCGATCTGCGGCTGGTAGTACATGGTGATCTCACCGGCGTCGTCGGCCGGCTCGCCGCCGTCGCGTACCCACCCGGTCGACTCGATCGCCTGGGCCTCGGGAACCGACCCGCCGTCGCGCCCCGGCCGGTCCCTGCCCGGCGGCACCGCACTGCCGTTCGGCGACCGCCGCCCGTGGCCGCCGGCATGCCGGTCCCGCAACGGGCCGGAACGGGTGCCGGGTATCGTCGCGCGGCTGTTGCGGCCCCGGATCGGGTCGGCGCCGGTGGCGATCCGGTTGATCAGCTCATCGGCGTCCACCAGCTCGGCGCCGGCCCGCCGCCGGCGGCCCCACCACCGCCCGCCCGCCGACGACGCTGGCGCGATCACCGGCGCACCGCCCGGATGCGGCGTGGCCTTGGCCGCCGCCGGAGTGGGCAGCGCCGCACCGTCACCGCCGCGCACCTCGGCCTCCACAGCGAGGGGTACGCCGGCCGTCCGCTCGGGCTCACGCGGCTCGGCGGCCGACGGGCCGGATTCCAGCACTCGGCGGAGGTCGGCGAGGAGGCCGAGACGCTCGGCGGAGTTGTGGTCGGACTCCGGGGCGTACACGGCGACCGTGTCGTTGCGGTGCTTGGCGTCGTACATCGCCACGTCGGCGTGCCGCATCAGGGTGGCGAAGTCCTCGCCGTGCTCCGGAAAGAGGGCGATCCCGATGGAGCCGCCGACGTCCAACGGCAGCCCGTCCAACGGCACCGGCTCGGCCAACACCCCGACCACCCGGTCGGCCAGCTCACGCGCCTGGCTGACGTCGGTCAGCCCGGTCATCACGATGGCGAACTCGTCCCCACCCAGCCGGGCGATCATCTGCGGCCGAGGCTCCACGTCGGTGAGCCGGGCGCTGACCTCGACCAGCAGCCGGTCGCCCACCGCGTGCCCGAGCGCGTCGTTGACGTTCTTGAAACGGTCCAGGTCGATGAGCAGCAGCGCCAGGTGCCCGCCGGGCTCGCCGCGGGCGGTCCGCTCGGCGTGCAGGTGCACCTGCTCGGCCACCTCGGCCAGCAGCGCCTTGCGGTTGGGCAACCCGGTCAGCGGGTCGGCGGCGGCGAGGTGCTGCTGCTCGACGGTCAGCCGGGCCATCCGGTACACGGCGAAGAGCGGCACCAGCACCAGCGGGATCAGCGCCGCGCTGAGACGGGCGGCGGCGACCAGCACCGGGGCGAGCAGCAGCAGCGAGCCGGTGGAGAGCAGTTCGAAACCGACGCCCTGGCGGACGGTGGGCCACCAGCGGTCGCCGAAGCGCAGCCGCACCGCCCAGCTCACCAGGCCGTAGTTCACGACGAACCAGGCCAGCGTCGCCCCGCCGACAGCGGCCACGTCGGTGGCGTGCAGGCGACCGCCGTCGAAGACGGTGCCCGGCCCGAGTTGGATGACGCCGTACGCGGCGGCGAGGGCGCAGGCGTACTGGCCGACGTTGAACGCGGTCCGCCAGGCGGCGTGGCGCATCCGCCAACCAGAGACGATCACCCCCACGGCCTGCACCGCCACCGCCGGGCCGAGGCCCCAACCGAGCAGGATCGCGAAGGTGAAGCAGGTGGACGGGAAGACCGCCGAGGTCTGCCGTCGCCCCGGCGGGACGAACGGGCGCGCGTCGCAGACCACCGCGAGGGCGGCCATCGTCCAGAACGCCACCGGTAGGCGGGGCAGCTCGTCGGGGAGCGTCGTGAGTGGACCCGTGGCGGTCAGCGCCGCGACCACCAGGATGCCGACGACGAAGGCGGTGAACGGCGTCACCCGCCCAGGTGGGACGGAGTTGCGCGGGTCGGCGACCTCCATCACACCTCCCGAGGAACTGTCGACGTGCCGATGAGCACGCCGTGACCCAATGAAACGCCCTCAGCCCCAGGTTTCCCGGTATGACAGTCACGAATCGGTCGTAGTCGTAATTAAGTTGGTATACGCGACGGGCCGCCACGTCGGCACGCCGGTGCGGTCAGTCCTCCACCCGGGCGACGTCCCGTGCGGCGTCCGGACCCGCCTCCAACAGCACCCGGAACCCGTCCTCGTCGAGCACCGGCACCTTGAGGCTGGCCGCCTTGTCGGCCTTGGAGCCCGGGTTGTCCCCCACGACGACGAAGCTCGTCTTCTTGGAGACCGACCCGCTGACCTTGCCGCCCCTGGTCTGCACGGCCTCGGCGGCCTGGTCCCGCGAGAAGCCGGCGAGGGTGCCGGTCACCACGACGGTCAACCCCTCCAGCGGGCGCGGGCCTTCGTCGACGGCCTCCTCGGCCATCCGTACGCCCGCCTCGGCCCACTTGCGGACCACCTCGCGGTGCCAGTCCACGGCGAACCACTCCCGGATGCTGGCCGCGATTGTCGGCCCGACCCCGTCGACCGAGGACAGCTCCTCCTCGCTGGCGGCGTCGATGGCCTCCATCGAGCGGAAGTGCCGGGCCAGCGCCTGGGCGGCGGTGGGGCCGACGTGCCGGATGGAGAGCGCCACCAGCACCCGCCACAGGTCACGTTCCCGGGCGACGGCCAGATTGTCGAGCAGCTTGACCGCGTTGCTGCCGAGGCTGCCGTCCTTGTTGACGAAGAACGGTGACCGGGACAGCTGCTCGGCGTCGAGCTGGAAGAGGTCACCCTCGTCGGCGATGATCTCCGCGTCCAACAGTGCCGCCGCGCCCTTGTAGCCCAGCACCTCGATGTCGAACGCGCCACGCCCGGCGAGGTGGAACACCCGCTCGCGCAGCTGGGCCGGGCAACTGCGGGTGTTGGGGCACCGGATGTCGACGTCGCCCTCCTTGGACGGCGCGAGCGGGGTGCCGCAGGCCGGGCAGGTGGTCGGCATGACGAACGGGCGGGCGTCGGGGGGCCGCAGGTCGACCACCGGGCCGAGCACCTCGGGGATCACGTCGCCGGCCTTGCGCAGCACCACCGTGTCGCCGATCAGCACACCCTTCCGCTCGACCTCACGGGCGTTGTGCAGGGTGGCGAGCGCGACGGTGGAGCCGGCCACCCGCACCGGTTCGAGGACGGCGAACGGGGTGACCCGACCCGTACGCCCCACGTTGACGTCGATGTCGAGCAGCTTGGTGGTGACCTCCTCCGGCGGGTACTTGAAGGCGATCGCCCAGCGTGGGGCACGACTGGTCGAGCCCAGGCGACCCTGGATGGAGACCGGGTCGACCTTGACCACCACACCGTCGATCTCATGCTCGACGTCGTGCCGGTGCTCGGCGTAGTAGGCGATGTACTCCGCCACGCCGGACAGATCCGGGACGACCCGCCACCTGTCGCTCGTCGGCAGCCCCCACGCCTTCAGCGCGGAGTACGACTCCGACTGCGCGGTGGGCTGGAACCCTCGGCGGGCGCCGATGCCGTGCACGACGAGACGCAGCGGTCGGGAGGCGGTGACCCGAGGGTCCTTCTGCCGCAGGCTGCCGGCGGCGGCGTTACGCGGGTTGGCGAACGGCGCCCGCCCCTGCTCGACCAGGCTCGCGTTGAGGTCGGCGAACGCGGCCACCGGGAAGTAGATCTCGCCCCGAACCTCCAGCAGCTCGGGCACCGTCGGGAACTCGGCGGACGGCGCGAGCTGGCTGGGCACGTCCCGAATGCTGCGCACGTTGGCGGTGACGTCCTCGCCGGTGCGGCCGTCACCACGGGTGGCCGCCCGGACCAGCCGGCCGGCCTCGTAGGTCAGGTTGATCGCCAGACCGTCGACCTTCAACTCGCAGAGGTAGGGCACCGGCCCGCCCGCGTCCCGCTCGACCCGCTCGGCCCAGGCCGCCAACTCCTCGTCCGCGAAGGCGTTGTCGAGCGAGAGCATCCGCTCGGCGTGCGTGACCGGGGTGAAGTCGGTGGAGAACGTGCCACCCACCCGCTGGGTCGGCGAATCCGGCGTCCGCAGCGCCGGGAACTCCTCCTCCAACGCCTCCAGCTCGCGCAACTGCTTGTCGAACTCGGCGTCGGTGATGATCGGCGAGTCGAGCACGTAGTAGCGGTATTGATGCTCGGTCAGCTCACGGCTGAGGGTGGCGTGCCGCTCCCGCGCCTGCGGCGTCGGCTCCGCGCCGGCCGCCGCCTCCTGAGCCGGGCTGACCTGTTGACCGATCTGCTCCTCGGACACCCCGCCACCTTCGGACACGCCTGCGACCTCCCTGATCACGCTACTAAGGCACGGTATCGGTCCGGGGTGACAATCCGATGCCCACCTGCGCCACCGGTGACGCCCCACGCAGCCCGTCGCCGCGCTGCGCGTCGCCCCGGACGGCGATCGACGCCGGACTCGCCGGCCGTTGATCGACTCCAGGTCGCCGACACGGGGGTATCCGAGCGCCCTGATGTCCCCACCTCGGCGATGCGGAGTGGATCACGGGCGGCGCGGGCCGTCGGCCTCCGGCCGGGAGGGTCCGGGCGGCGTGGGCTGCGGTGTCGTCGTCGGGCGGCGGGGGCGGCGACGTGCGAGGATCGCCGAACGAAGCGGCCGGCGTGCCGCCCTGACGCGGAGGTGGCGATGACCGAGGCGCTGCTCTGGGCGGCGGCGATCCTGCTGGCGGTGGCCGCCGGCTGGGCGTGGAACAGTTGGCGGCACCGGGCGAACAGCCGACGCTCGGCCGACGGACCCGGTCGCGGCGCACCGACCCGCACGGGTGGTCGTCGTTCCGCCCCGCCGCGGCCACGCGGCACCGATCGGCCGGCCACCCCGCCGCGCTCCCGCGACACCGATCGGGCGGCCGGCACTCCGGCGGCCGGCGAGATCTGGTGGGCCGACGTGCCGTACGTCGACGGCAGCGGCTCGAAGGTGCGGCCCTGCCTGGTGCTGCGCGCCGACTCCCGGGGCGCCGACGTCCTGAAGATCACCAGTCAGGACAAGAGCGACCGGGACGACCACGTCCGGATTCCCACCCGGGACTGGGATCCCGGCGCCGAGCACGACAGCTACCTGAACCTGACCGAGCCGATCCGGATCAGCTCGGCCGACTTCGCCGACCGCGCCGGCCGCTGTGACGCCGACCTGTGGCGGAAGGTCCGCAGCCTGCGCCACCTGCCCACCAGCTGACACCGGCCCACAGGCCGCAGGCCACCCCGGCCCCGCGGCCCCGCGGCCCCCGGCCCCACGCCCCACGCCCCACGCCATGATCCACTCGGGTTCCAGGAATCCGGGGCGTCCGAGCCGCCGCAACACCCCGCCTTCCAGGAACCCGAGTCGATCACCGCAGACAGGCCAGGCCGCGCTGGCAGGCGCAGGCCACGCCAGGCCAGGCCAGGCCACGCCAGGCCGGGCCACGCCGGGCTGGGCCACGCCGGGCCGGTCAGTCCCAGGCTGCGCCGAGGGTGGCGAGCTGGTCGGCGTACTCGATGCGGTCGGCCCACCCGGGCGGCCAGGCCGCCATCCCGGTGGCCGCGCCCACGAAGGCGCCGGCCAACGCGGCGATCGAGTCGGAGTCGCCGGCGGTGGTCGCGCCCCGGGCCAGCGCCGCGACCGGGTCGTCGGCGTGGCGTACGGCGCAGAACAGCGCGGTGGCCAGCGCCTCCTCGGCCACCCAGCCCTCCCCCGTGGCCCGGCACGGGTCGCCGTCGTCGTCCGGCTGGCCGAGCGCGACGGTCAGCCGGCGCAGCGCCACCAGGCATTCGTCCCAGCCCCGGGCGATGAACTCCTCCGGCGTGTCGACCCCCGGGCGCTGCCAGAGATCGCCCAGCCACTCGCGGTGGTAGACGCGGCGCTGGGACCGCGCCCGCTCGGTGAGGATCGCGGGAAGCTCCGCCAGCGGGACGCCCTCACGCACGGCGAAGACCGCGTACGCGGTGAGCTCGCTGGCGGCCAACCCGGTCGGGTGGCCGTGGGTCAGTCCGGCCTGCAACTGGGCCAACCCGGCCAGGGTGTCGAGGTCGGCGTCCAGCAACCCCACCGGCGTCACGCGCATGTTGGCGCCACAGCCCTTCGAGTCGGCGATCGTCGCCTCCTGCCAGGGCAGCCCTCGGGCCAGGTCGGCGCAGGCGCGTAGGCAGGTCATCCCGGGGGCGCGGTTGTTGTCCGGGCTGACCGACCAGGCCACGAAACGCCGTCGCAGCAGCGGCTCCACCACCTCCGGGGTCAGCGACGGCGCCTCGTGCAGCGCCCAACCCACCGCCAGCGCCATCTGGGTGTCGTCCGTGACCAGCGCCGGATCGCCGGTCAGCTCACGGGGGCCGGTCGGGCCGTAGCGGCGCTGGATCTCGGCGACGGTCAGGAACTCGGTGGGTTTGCCCAGGGCGTCACCGTAGGCGAGGCCGAAGAGCGAACCGGAGGCGCGCAGCGGAGAGGAGTGGATCACGGCGGCCATGATGCCGGGCCGCCGCAACCCACGCCATGTTCAGTCCCAGCAGAGGCAGAACGGATGGCCGGCCGGGTCGGCGTAGACCCGGAAACCCTCGCCCTCGCCGGGCAGCCGCCGGGCACCGAGCGCGAGCGCCGCCTTCTCCGCGCTGTCGATGTCGTCCACCGTCACGTCCAGGTGGAACTGCTGCGGGCGCTCCGGGTCCGGCCAGGCCGGCGGACGCAGGTTGAGCGCCCGCTGGAACGCCAGGCGGGGCTGGTGCCCGGGCGGACCGCCCAGCACCACCCACTCGTCATCGGGCTCGCCCTCGCCCTCGACCAGGGGGATGCCGAGCAGCTCGGAGTAGAACGCGGCAAGCGCCCGCGGATCGGGGCAGTCGATCACCACTGAACGTAGCTGTCCAATCATGACCGTCATCCTGCCCACCGGGTACGACAGAAAAACGTCACTCCTCGGTGAACCGGCGACCGGCGTCCCGGCAGGCCGCGAGCACCGCCCGGGCGTACTCGGGAGTGGCTCCGGCCAGGCCGCACGCCGGGGTGACGACCACCTGCTCGGCGAGCTGCCGACGGGGAAAGCCGAGGCGGTCCCAGATCTGGCGTACCCGATCGGCGATCTGCGCGGAGGTCGGTGCGCCACCGGCCGACGGCGGCCGGGTCGGCGCGGCGCCGGCCAGCAGCCCGAGGCCCGCGTCGATGGCCTCGCCCAGCGGGTCCAGGTCGGTGACCAGATCGAGGTCGAGGGCGACCGCGACGGCGCCGGTGGAGCGGATCAGCTCCAGCGGCACCTGCGGGGCGCAGCAGTGCACCATCGTGGGTACGCCCACCGCGTCGACGACCGCGCGCAGCAGAGCGGCCGCGTCCGCCGACTCCACCGCCCGGTACGCGCCCAGCCCGCTCTCGGTGGGCACCCGCCCGGCCAGCACGGTCGGCAGCGACGGCTCGTCGAGTTGCAGCAGCACCGAGGCCCCGGGCAGCCGTCGGGCGACCGCCGCGACGTGCCCGCGCAGCCCTTCGGCGAGGGAGCCGGTGAGGTCGCGGACCGCGCCGGGGTCACGCAGCAGCCGGCCGCCGATCGGCAGTTCCAGCGAAGCGGCCAGGGTGAGTGGGCCGGCGGCCTGCACCTTGATCGGGCCGGTGTACCCCTCGGCCTGCTCGGCGAGCTGGTCCAGGTCGCGTTCCATCAGGTCCCGGGCCCGGCGCAGGTCACGGCCGGGGCGGGGGGCGACCCGCCAACGCCCGGCGTACAGCTCGACGGGCAGCTCGACCAGCAGCCCGGCGCTGCGGCCGATCAGGTCGGCCCCGGGGCCGCGTGCCGGCAGCTCGGGCAGGTGCGGCAGCTCGGGAAGCTCACCGAGGACGACCCGCTGGGCCTCGGCGATGTCGGTGCCGGGCAGCGAGCCGATACCGGTCGCCGCGCCGGCCGGCCAGGGCCACGCCTGATCTGTCACGGGCGAAGGCTATCCCGCTGGACGCGCCGGCCGCTCGGCGACCACGCGCGGATCGCCCGGTCAGCCGGTGATGGTCGCGGAGCCGAGGACGATGTCGCCGGCCGGATCCGGACGGTACGCCACCACGGCCTGACCGGCGGCCACACCACGGACCGGCCGACGCAGCTCGGCGTGCAGCGTGTCGCCGTCGAGGTCGACGGTCGCCGGCACCACGTCACCGTGCGCGCGCAACTGCACCTCGCACTCGACCGGCGCGGCCGGACGGGGGCCACCGGTCCACACCGGGCGGGTGGCCCGCACCGTCGAGACCTCCAGCGCCTCGGCGGGACCGACCGTCACCGTGTTGGTCTTGGGCGTGATGGAGAGCACGTAGCGCGGCCGGCCGTCCGGGGCGGGTCGGTCCAGGTGCAGACCGCGACGCTGCCCCACCGTGTAGGCGTACGCGCCGGTGTGACTGCCGACAACCGCGCCGGTGCTCGCGTCGACGACGTCGCCGGGCGCCTCGCCGAGCCGGCCGGCGAGGAATCCGCGGGTGTCGCCGTCGGCGATGAAGCAGATGTCGTGGGAGTCCGGCTTGTCGGCCACCGCCAGGCCACGCTCGGCGGCCTCCGCGCGGACCTGCGCCTTCGTCGAGTCGCCGAGCGGGAACATCGACCGGTCCAGCTGCTCGCGGGTGAGGACCGCCAGCACGTACGACTGGTCCTTGGCCACGTCGACGCTGCGGCGCAGCAGCCCGTCCGGGCCGAGCCGGGCGTGGTGGCCGGTGACCACCGCGTCGAAGCCCAGGGCCACCGCCCGGTCCAGCACGGCCGCGAACTTGATCTTCTCGTTGCAGCGCAGGCACGGATTGGGCGTACGACCCGCGGCGTACTCGGCCACGAAGTCGTCGACCACGTCCTCGTGGAAACGGTCGGCCATGTCCCACACGTAGAACGGTATGCCGATCACGTCGGCGGCCCGGCGGGCGTCCCGGGAGTCCTCCAGGGTGCAGCAGCCGCGCGCCCCGGTCCGGTACGTCTGCGGGTTACGGGCCAGCGCCAGGTGCACGCCTGTCACGTCATGCCCCGCCGCCACCGCCCGCGCCGCCGCCACGGCCGAGTCCACCCCGCCCGACATCGCCGCCAAAACCCTCACCAGCAGACTCCCTTCCCCACCAACCCTATCCACCTGCCCGGCCCAGCCCCCACCCCCGGGCGGGCCAGCCCCCGGGTCAACGCGTCGATCATGAAGTTATTGCCACGACACGCCGATGCGGTCGGCAATAACTTCATGATCGACGGGGTGGGGCGGGGACCGGCCGGGGGGGGTTGGGGGGTTAGCGGGGGGTGCGGGGGGCGGCGGCTCGGCGGGCGCGTTGCACCGCTGCTGGTAGGGCCGCGACGAGGGCGTCCACGTCGGCCTGGGTGCTCGTGTGGCCGAGGGTGAAACGCAGCGAGGAACGGGCGCGGTCGTCGTCGGCGCCCATCGCCAGCAGCACGTGCGACGGCTGGGCCACCCCCGCCGAGCAGGCCGAACCCGTCGAGCAGGCGATGCCCTGGGCGTCCAGCAGGAGCAGCAGGGCGTCGCCCTCGCAGCCCGGGAAGGAAAAGTGCGCGTTGCCGGGCAGCCGGTCGGTCGGATCACCGTTGTAGACCACCTCGGGCACCGCCCGGCGGACCCGCTCGATCAGATTGTCGCGGAGCGCGGCCACCCGGGCCGCGTACTCCTGCTGGCCCTTCACTGCCGTCTCGACGGCGACCGCGAAGGCGACGATGCCGGCGGTGTCCAGCGTGCCGGAACGGACGTCGCGTTCCTGGCCGCCGCCGTGCAGCAGCGGGACGGCCGCCACGTCCCGGCCGAGCAGCAGCGCGCCCACCCCGATCGGGCCGCCCAGCTTGTGCCCGGTGACGGTCAGCGCGGAGGCCCCGCTGGCGGCGAAGTCGACGGGCACCTGGCCGACGGCCTGGATGGCGTCGGTGTGGAAGGGCACGCCGTACTCGGCGGCGACGGCGGCCAGCTCAGCCACCGGCTGCACGGTGCCGACCTCGTTGTTGGCCCACATGGCGGTGACCAGGGCCACCCGGTCGGCGTACGCGGTCAACTCGGCACGCAGGTCCTCCGGGTCGAGACGGCCCGTGGAGTCCACCGGCAGCCAGCCGACCTCGGCTCTCTCGTGCTCGACCAGCCAGTCGACCGAGTCCAGCACTGCGTGGTGCTCGACGGCGCTGGAGATCACCCGTCGGCGGTCGGGGCCGGCGCCCCGGCGGGCCCAGAAGATGCCCTTGACCGCGAGGTTGTCGCTCTCCGTGCCCCCACCGGTGAAGATCACCTCGGACGGCCGGGCGCCCAGTACCGCGGCCACCCGCTCGCGCGACTCCTCGACTCGACGACGGGCACGACGACCCGCCGCGTGCAGGGAGGACGCGTTGCCGACCTCGCGGGCGGTAGCGACGTACGCCTCCAGTGCCTCGTCGAGCATCGGAGTCGTCGCCGCGTGATCCAGGTAAGCCATCACCGTTCAGCGTACGGCCGAGTTGTCGGGGGCCGGAGGGCGGAGTGGGCTCCATGCGACGGTGCCGGGGTGGGATTCCCCCACCCCGGCACGTCGCGACCGCCCGGTCAGGCGGGCACCGCCGTGACGACGATGTTGTCGCGGTACTTGCGGGCCTTGGCGTCGAACGGCCCGCCGCAGGTGATCAGCGTCAGTCGCGGCTTGCCGTCGCGGGCGAAGTACCGCTCCAGCGGGATCTTGGTCTTGGCGTACTCCTCGCGGGCGACGACCCGGTACTTTCGCGCCTTGCCGTCGCTGCCGGTCGCGGTCAGGGTGTCGCCCTGGTCCAGCTCACGCAGCCGGAAGAACGCCCCCCGGCCCTGCTTGGCGCTGTCCACGTGACCGGCGATGACCACCGAACCGGCGCCCGCCTCGAGGCCGGGGCCGTAGCGGTACCAGCCGATCTGATCGACGCTGGGCGGCACCTCGAACTCGTTGCTCCGCTTGTTGATGCCGACCGCGTTGACCGTGGCGGTGACGTCGATCCCGGGGATCACCAGCCGGACCGGAGGGACGACCCCGGCGCCGGCGGGCAGTTCGCCGGCGGTCACCGGCACCGACGGATCGCCGCCGACGGCCGAGGGGGTCGCGCTGGCGGCCAGCGTGCTCGCCTCCTCGGCGCCGACGTTCTCGGCCGGCTGGGAGTTGCACGCCACCAGGGTGGCGACGGTGAGCGCGGCAACGCCGGCGGCCAGGGCCGCCAGCGCGCCGCGGTTGCGCACCGTCACTTGCGACCGGTCCGCGCGGTCGCCATCCGCACCCCACCACCAAGCAGCAGGAGTACGCCGGCACCGGTCAGCGCGTACCACCAGGTCTGCACGCCGGTGCCCGCCTGGCCGCCGTCACCGCTCGGCACGCCACCCGGGGCGGAGTGCAGGCCGGTGATCGTCTGGGCCACCACGTCGAGGTTCTTGTCCTCGGCGGAGCCGATCGCGTAGACGATGGTCGCGGTGCCTTCCTTGAGGTTGAGGTCCGCCGGGCCGATGGCCACGGTGTCGGTGCCGGCCAGCACCACGTCCGCCTTCACCGTGCCGGCGTCGACGTCGGCCTTGGCCTCCTTCGGGTTGGTCAGGCCCTTGAAGACCGGGGTGCCACCGGCACGCACGTCGACCGCCGGGGCGGCGGCGGTGTGCCGGACGATCAGCCGGGCCTTGCCGGCGTCGACCTTCGAGACGTCGTTCACGAACGGCGTGATCTTCGGCTTGCCGGCGGCGTCGAGGTGCGCGGCGAGGCTGATGTTCGCCCCACCCGGCACCTCGGCGTTGTCGACCTTGAGGATCGCGCTGCCGACCGGCTCGCCCGGCTTGGTGAGGGCGATGTCGTACTCGCCCTCGGCCAGGTTCAGCGGGCCGGCCACGTCACCGGGCTTGAAGTTGTCGAGCGTCTTCTTGCCGTTGACGTAGACGTCGACCGGGGTGTCCGGGATGCCGTGCACGACCGAGACCTTCGAGGTGGCGGCGTACGCGGGGCTGGCGGTGAACGCGGCGACGCCGGCGAAGGCCAACGCGGCGACGGCGCCGCCCGCGGCGACCCGACGGAAGTACGAGAGCTGCATGTCTGCCTCCTGGTGATTGGTGCTGATTCGTCAGGCCTGGCTTGCAGAACGGGTTACGCCGGCTCCGCGACGGCTGGATGCGCCCTCGACGCGATTTCTTTTTCCGGCCACGACCGCATCCGGAACGGGCCCGGCGAACGAAGAGCTGGTGAGATGACATCGACCGGGAGAGTGGGGCGGAGGCTGTGGCAGCTACAGTCGGGCATGCCCCATCGAAGGCTGGACGCCCGATGACGGCGCTACCACAACAACCCGACCCACCGGTGGACGACCTCGCGCCCCGGTTCCGGTCCGGCGACGAGGTGGCGCTGCGCGAGGCGTACGACCGCTACGGCCGTGCCGTACTCCACCTGGCCACCTCCATGCTGGCCAACCGCGCCGACGCCGAGGACGTGACGCAGGCGACGTTCGTGGCCGCCTGGCTGGGACGGGACACCTTCGATCCGGCCAAGGGGTCGTTGATCGGCTGGCTGCTCGGCATCGGCCGGCGCAAGGTGATCGACCGGATGCGGGCCACGGCGCGGGAGACCCGCGTGGTGGAGACGGTCCGGCAGTTGCCCGAGCCGGCACAGACGACACCGGACCCGGACCGGGTGGTGGACCGGCTGGTCATCGCGGACGAGCTGGCACGCCTGCCCGACGATCAGCGACGCATGCTGGAGCTGGCCTTCTACGACGACCTGACACACCAGCAGATAGCCACAGTGACCGGGGTGCCGCTGGGCACCGTGAAGAGTCACATCCGGCGCGGTATGGCGAGCTTGAAACGCAGATGGGAGGTGGACGGTGCAGCACCTGGAGCACGAGCGGCTGGTTTTTCTGGCGCTCGGTGAGAGCGATGCGGACAGCGGGGAGAGCACCCATCTCGACACCTGCGCGCACTGCCGCACGGAGCTGACGGCCCTGCGGCAGGTGGCCGGGCTCGGCGTGGAGACGCAGGGCCTCGGTGACCTGCCCGACCCGCCGGAGCACATCTGGCAGGGCATCGCCGCCGAGATCAGGGCGGCCGAGGCCGTGCCGTCGCTGACCGAGGCCCGGCGGCAGCAGGCCGCCGAACAGGCGACGATCGGGCAGCGGCCGAGCGGCTCGCCGGCCGGGCCTGCGGCGTCGGGTGTCGCGGGCCCCGGATCGGGCGGCAGGTCACGGGCCCGGCGGCGTGCCGGTTGGTCGCGCTGGGCGGCCACCGCGGTGACCGCTGTCGCGGCGGCGGCGATCGGCGTGGTGGGCACGGTCTCGGTGCTGCGCCCGGACGAGCCGGCGCCCGCTCCGACGCCCTCGGTGCTGGCCAGCGCGCCCCTGGCTGCCTTCGGTTCGACGCCGAAGTCGGCCCAGGGTGACGCGCGGGTTCTGCAGAACGGCCAACTGCATCTGCACGTGGCGAATCTCCCGCGCGTGCCGGGGTACTACGAGGTCTGGCTCATCAACCCGACGAACATGGAGATGTTCTCGATCGGCACCCTCGGTGGCGACTCGGACGCTCTGCTGCCCCTGCCTCCGAATGTCGACCTCAAGAGCTACTCGGTGGTCGACGTCTCCGCCGAGAAGTACGACAACAACACCCGCCACTCCGGCGACAGCCTGTTGAGAGGCACCCTGACGGGCTGATCGGCGGGCCGGCTCAGCTCCCCGGCCCGCCGATCAGCTCCCGACGAAAAAGTGGCCGCCCGGCGACGGGCGGCCACTTTTCCTTGTCCCACGATCACTTACGCTTGCGGATCTCCTCGGCGGCCTGCGGGACGATCTTGAACAGGTCGCCCACCACGCCGAAGTCGGCCAACTCGAAGATCGGGGCCTCGCCGTCCTTGTTGACGGCGACGATCGTCTTCGAGGTCTGCATGCCGGCCCGGTGCTGGATGGCGCCGGAGATGCCGAGCGCGACGTAGAGCTGCGGGGAGACCGTCTTGCCGGTCTGGCCCACCTGGAACTGGTGCGGGTAGAAGCCGGAGTCGACCGCCGCGCGGGACGCGCCGACGGCGCCGCCGAGCAGGTCGGCCAGCTCCTCCACCAGCTTGAAGTTGTCCGCGTTGCCGACACCACGGCCGCCGGAGACGACCACGCCGGCCTCGGTCAGCTCGGGGCGGGAGCCCTTCTGCTCGGCGACCCGCTCGACGACCTTGGCCAGCTTGTCGGTGTCGGTGACCGACACGGTGAGCTGCTCGATCGCCGGGCTCGCGGCGGCCGGGGCCGGGGTGACCGAGTTGGGCCGGACGGTGACCAGCGGCAGACCCTTGGTGACCTTGGACTTGACGATCGTGGAGCCGGCGAAGGCGACCTGGGTGGCGGTGCCGTCGGCGGCCAGGCCGACCACGTCGGTCAGGATGCCGTTGTCGAGCTTGACGGCGAGGCGGGCGGCGATCTCCTTGCCCTCCTGGGCCGACGCCAGCAGCACGGCGGCCGGCTGCACCCGCTTGACCAGCTCGGCCAGCACGGTGGCCTTGGGGGCCACCAGGTAGCCGTCGATCTCGTCACCCTCGGCGGCGTAGATCTTCTCCGCGCCGTACTCGCCCAGCTTGGCGCTCAGCGCCTCGGCTGCGCCGGCGCCACCGAGCACGACCGCGCTCGGGGTGCCCAGCTCACGGGCGAGGGTGAGCATCTCCAGGGTGACCTTCTTGACGCCGAATTCCTTGGTGGCTTCGACGACGACGAGAACCTCAGACATGTCCAGACCCGCTCTCACACGAACTTTTCGGTGGCGAGGAACTCGACCAGCTTGACGCCGCCCTCGCCCTCATCGGTGATCTTGGCGCCGCCGGAGCGCGGCGGACGCTTGGTGTGCTCGACGACGGCGCTGGTCGCACCGTCGAAGCCCACCTCGGTCGGTGCGACGCCGAGGTCGGCCAGGGAGAACGTCTGCACCGGCTTCTTCTTGGCCGCCATGATGCCCTTGAACGAGGGGTAGCGCGGCTCGTTGATGGTGTCCCACACGGAGACCACGGCCGGGGTGGAGGCGGTGACGACCTCGTAGCCCTCCTCGGTCTGCCGCTCGACGGTCAGCGTGGCGCCGTCGACGGTGAGCTTGCGGGCGCCGGTGAGCGCCGCGACGCCGAGCCGCTCGGCGATCATGTGCGGCATGACCTGGACCCGGCCGTCGGTGGACTCGGCGCCACAGATCACCAGGTCGGCGTTCAGCTGACCGAGGGCGGCGGCGAGCACCTTCGAGGTGGCCACGGCGCAGGAACCGTGCAGGGCGTCGTCCACCACGTGGACGGCCTTGTCCGGGCCCATGGAGAGCGCCTTGCGGATCGACTCGGTCGCCCGGTCCGGACCCATGGTCAGGATGGTGACCTCGCCACCGTGCGCCTCCTTGATCTTCAGCGCCTCCTCGATGGCGTACTCGTCCATCTCGTTGATCACGTTGTTCGCCGAACCGCGGTCGACGGTGTTGTCGTCATTGCGCAGGTTGCGGTCCGCGCCCGAATCAGGCACCTGCTTGACGAGTACGACGATATTCATCGCGCTTCGACGACCCTCCTGTGTGGTGTTGCGATTGGCTCGCCCGGTTGGGCCGCAGCCTCGCGCGTCGGTCGACGCCCGGTCAACCGCGGGCTGCTGTGCAGTTGCCCACGGCGCAATGTTACCTGCCAGTAGGTTGCGGCTACCGGGCACTCAGAGTGACACAGCTCACCGACAATCGGCGCGGTCAGGCCGGCTCGGCCAGCGCACCCCTGATCTGGTCGAGGGCTGCGGCCTCTGCCGGGACCACCCCGTCGTGCGCGTGGGCCACCCGGTCCGCCGCGGTCAACACCACCGAGCGGTACGTCTCGACGTCGTCCGGCGACTTCTCCCGCAGGATCCGCACCGCCCGGCCAAGGGCCGGCAACACCACCGACTCGATCTCCAGCTGGGAGTCCCGGGGCAGCCGGGGCAGCGGACCGGTGGTCAGCGCTTCCTTGACCACCCCACTGGCATCGGCCAACGCGCCGGAGGCGGCGATGCTCTCCCGGATCACGCCCAGCATCCCCGGGTCGGCGTTCGAGACGAGGAAGACCGCGCCGAAGGCGCCCGTCTTGAGGGTCAGGCGCTCCTCGTCCGTCAACCGCTGCTCCATGATCACGGAGTGTAGACGTACGGGGTGGTGGTGGTGACCGGGACGAGGCCGAGTCGCTCCAGGATCGGCCGGCTGTCCTCGGAACAGTCGACCTGCATGAGCGTCCGACCCCGCTGGTCGGCCAGCCGCGCCCGGTAGTTGACTAGCGCCCGGTAGATGCCCTTGCGCCGCCACTGCGGCAGCGTCGAGCCACCCCACAGCGTGGCGAAGGCGGTGTTCGCCGGGAACCGCACCCAGCCGGCGCTCACCACCGTGTCGTCCGCCTCCGCCACCACGATGGTGATCGAGTTCGGATCGGCGTCGATCTCCTTGGCCAGTCCCCACACGAGGTGTGAGCGGTCCTGGCGCCAGACCTCCTCCTCCATGGCGGCGATCCGCTCCAGGTCGGCGCGCGCGGTCACCTCACGAAGGCGTACCCCCTCGGGGACGACGGGCAGCGCGGCGGCCAGCGGCGCGACCGGCCCAACCACGACCGTCTCCCGGTCCTCCGGCACGAATCCGGCGGCGCGCAGCCGGTCCGCCAGGTCAGCCGGCTCGTCGTGCCCGTTGAGCTTCCACTCGACCGACTGGCCGCGCTCGCGGAACAGCGCCACCTGCCGGGCGATCAGCTCGTCCAGCGCGTCGCCGGTCAACCCGCCCAGGTCGCGGTAGGTGAGGAACCCCCCGGCGTCGAGCCCGATGATCCGGACCAGCGGCCCGTCCCGCTCCACAGTCACCCCGGCCGGAACCGGGTCGGGGATCTCCGGGCGGAGCTGGTTGTCGTAGGCGGTGCGCAGCGTGGTCACATCAAGATCCGTCACCACACCAGGCTAAGGCCCGGGGGAAGCGGATAATCTCCCACCATGTGGGAGGCGATCAGGCGGTGGTTCGACCCGGCCGAGGCGCGCGCCGTCGGTGAGACACCGGACTATCGGTTCTCGCTGGCCAACGAGCGAACCTTCCTGGCCTGGCTACGCACCAGCCTGGCGCTCGTCGGTGGCGGGCTGGCCGCCGCGCAGTTCCTGCCGCAGCTGCCGATGAGCCACCTGCGGGAGGTCATCGCCGTCGCGCTGCTGCTGCTCGGCGGCGCCGTCGCGATCCGTGCGGTGGACCACTGGGCGCGTACCGAACGGGCCATCCGGCTCGGCCAGGAGCTGCCGGCTTCCCGCTTTCCCGCAGTCCTCGCCCTGGCCGTGGGCGCCGGCGCGGTGCTGCTGGTGATCGCGGTGCTGGCGCGCGCGATCGGCGGACGGTGAGCGCCGGACGCGATCCCGGGCTGCAACCGGAGCGGACCCGGCTGGCCTGGCGGCGCACCCTGCTGACGCTGACCGTGGTGACCGCGCTCGCCGTCCGGTTGGCGTCGAACGGCGGCAGCTTCGGAGCGCTTGTCGCCGGTGCGGCCGTCCTGGTCTGGGGCGGCGTGCTCGTGCTCTGCTGGCCCCGCGGCACCGGCACCGGGGCGGCCCGCACCGGCGGCCGGACGTTGCCGCTGGTCGCGCTGGGCACCGTCGGGCTCGCGCTGCTCGGCGTGCTGGCGACCGTTCGCGGACTGTGGTGACGCGACGCGGTGCGCCATGATAGGTGCATGGCCCGGCTGTACGTTCTCCTCTTCCTGGTGCAGATTGTCCTCGCCGTCTGCGCGCTGATCAGTTGCCTCTCCGCTGAGGAGGGTCAGATCCGCGCCCTGCCCCGGATCGCCTGGGTGCTGATCATCCTGTTCTTCCCCCTGGTCGGGTCGATCGCCTGGTTCGTCGCCGGCCGGGAGCCCGGCCCCGCGACCCGCAGGGCGTGGCCGGCCGGCGGCGGCTCCGCCGAACGGCAGCCGCGCCGCCCGCTCGCCCCCGACGACGACCCGGAGTTCCTCCGCTCCGTGCAGGACCGCGCGCGTCAGCAGGACCAGGAACTCTTCCGTCGCTGGGAGGAGGACCTGCGCCGGCGGGAGGACGACCTGCGCCGCCGCGACGGTGAGCCGCCCCGTGAGGGTGACCGGCCGGAGGTGTGAGCACCAGCCCGGCCGGTACGCCACTCAGACTCGACGCCTGAGGCCGCGTACGGCCAGCGGCGCGAAGATCACCGCGATGCCGGCGCCCCACAGCAGCGTCTGGAGCACCGGCCCGGCCACCGGCCCGCCGACCAGCAGGCCCCGCAGCGCGTCCGCCACCACGGTCACCGGGTTGACCTCCACCCAGTTCTGCAACCAGCCCGGCATCCGGTCGGTCGGTACGAAGATGTTGCTGGTGAAGGTCAGCGGGAAGATCACCATGAAGCCGAAGATCTGCACCTTGTCCGGTTCGCTCACCAGCACCCCGACCAGCACCGAGATCCAGGACGCGGCCAGCGTGAACGCCAGCAGCAGCGCGAACGCCCCCACCACGCCGAGTACGCCGTTGCCGACCCGGAAGCCGAGGATCGACCCGACGCCGAGCAGCAGCGCGATCGACCACGCCTGCTTGACGGTGTCGGCGAGGATCCGGCCGGCCAGCGGCGCCCACCGGGCGATGGGCAGCGCCCGCAGCCGGTCGAAGACGCCCTTGGTGAGGTCGTTGTTCAGCCCGAACCCCGTCGTCATCGTGGCGAAGAGCGCGTTCTGCACCATGATGCCGGGCAGCATGAAGGTGAGGTACTCGCCGGACGAGCCGGCGATGGCCGTGCCGAAGACGTAGGTGAACAGCAGCACGAACATCACCGGCTGGATGCTCAGGTCGAGCAGCTCCATCGGGTTGTGTTTGATCTGCACCAGGCTGCGCCAGGCCAGCGTGAAGGTGTGCCGCAGCCCGGCGGCGACGCTGAGTCGACGGGCCGGGGCGAGCGCGGGGCTGAGGGTCACGGCGCTCATGCCGGGGTCCTTTCCAGGTCGGTGTCGGCCGGGGCGTCCTCGGCCCGGTGGCCGGTGAGGGAGAGGAAGACCTCGTCGAGGCTCGCGCCGCGCAGCGCCAGCTCGGCGACCGGGATCTCGGCCGCGTCGAGGCGGCCCACCATGACGGGCAGCACGCGAGGGTCGTTCACCGCGACGGTGACCGCGGTCTGCGCGACCTCGGGGGTCACCCCGGCCACCTCGCCGGCGATGGCGACCACGGTGCCGAGATCGGCGACGTCGGCCGGGCGCACGGTGAGGGTCTGCCCGCCGATCTTCGCCTTCAGCTCCTCCGGCGTGCCCTGGGCGATCACCCGACCGTGGTCGACCACGGCGATCTCGCCGGCGAGCTGGTCGGCCTCCTCCAGATACTGGGTGGTGAGCAGCACCGTCACCCCGTCCGCGACCAACGTGCGGACGATGTCCCACAGGTCGTTGCGGCTGCGCGGGTCCAGGCCCGTGGTCGGCTCGTCCAGGAACAGCACCTGCGGCCGACCGACCAGGCTGGCGGCGAGGTCCAGGCGCCGCCGCATCCCGCCGGAGAACGTCTTCACGGCCCGATCGGCGGCATCGCCGAGCCCGAAGTCGTCGAGCAGTTGCCGGGCCCGCCGCTTGGCGTCGGCCCGGCTGAGACCGAGCAACCGCCCGATGAGCAGCAGGTTCTCCGCGCCGGTCAGGGTCTCGTCGACCGAGGCGTACTGGCCGGTGAGGCCGATCAGCTGACGCACCCGGTGGGCGTCGCGGACCACGTCGAAGCCGCCCACCGTGGCATGTCCCTCGTCGGCGCGCAGCAGGGTGGCGAGCACCCGTACCGCAGTGGTCTTGCCGGCGCCGTTCGGCCCGAGCAGACCGAACACCGTCCCCGTGGGGACCGCCAGGTCAACTCCGGCGAGGGCGGTGGTGGCGCCGAAACGCCGCACCAGACCCTCGGCGCGGATCGCGTGGTCCATCGCAACTCCTGTCGTCTGCGGGTGATGACACCACCATGGGCGACAGGTCTGACATCCCGCCGCTCCCGCGCTGACGTTACGTCGACCGACGCGGACATTCCGCGTATTTAGCTGCGGGAAGACGCAGCGCCGCCGCCGCCCGCGAGGGGCGACGGCGGCGGCGGGTGCGACTCAGGCCAGGTTCGACGAGCGGGGGTACGCGTCGGTCGGGTCGGTGAGCACGTTGACGAGGTACGGCACTCCAGCGTCGAACGCCCGCTGCAGGGCCGGCTGAAGGTCGGCGGCCTTCGTGACCGTCTCCCCCGCGCCGCCCAGCGCGCTGACCACCGTGTCGTAGCGCAGCTCGGGCTGGAGGTCGGCGGCGACGTCGTAGCCGTACATGGCCCGCATCGGGTGCTTCTCCAGCCCCCAGATGCCGTTGTTGCCGACGACGATCACCACCGGCAGCTTCTGCCGGACCAGCGACTCGATGTCCATCAGCGAAAACCCGGCCGCGCCGTCGCCCATCAGCACGCAGATCTGCCGGTCCGGGTGGCTGACCCGGGCGCCCATCGCGTAGCCCATGCCGGTGCCCAGGCAGCCGTACGGGCCCGGGTCCAGCCAGGTGCCGGGCTGGGCCGGCTCCAGGTACCGACCGGCGTACGAGACGAAGTCGCCGCCGTCGCCGATGGTGATCGCGTCGCGGGCCAGCACCTTGCGCAGCTCGCCGTAGACGCGGGCCGGTCGGATCGGGTCGGTCTCGGCCGCCATCTCGGCGGCGTCGCGGGCGCGGGCGGCGTCCTCGGCGGTGCGCAGGTCGGCGATCCAGCCGCTGTGGTCGGCCCGGTCACCGGCGTGGTCGGCCAGCGCGGAGAGGATCAGGCGCAGGTCACCGGCGGGTGCGACGGCCGGCTGCACGTGCGTGGCGCGCTGACTGGGCGCGTCGACGATGTGCACGACCTTGGCGTCGCCGAAGTCGCCGAAGCTGAGCCGGAAGTCCAGCGGCGTGCCGACCACCACGACGACGTCGGCGCCGGAGAGCGCGGCGCGGCGGGCCTTGGCGAAGGCGAGCGGGTGCTCGGGAGGGAGCGAGCCGCGGCCCATCCCGTTGGTGAAGACCGGCACCTGCAACGCCTCGGCGGCCTCGCGCAGGGCCGCCACCGCGTCGCCCGCGTACACGTCCGAGCCGGCGATGATGACCGGCCGCTGCGCGCCGGCGATCAGCGTCGCGGCCCGGCTGACCTCGTCCGGGTCCGGCTCGACGGCGTCGACGCCGGCCGGCGCGCTCACGTCGGCCTCGGCGACCGAGAAGACCGTCTCCAGCGGGAAGTCCAGGAACACCGGGCCCCGGTGCGGCGTGAGCGCGGCGGTGAGGGCGGCGCCCACCGCACGCGGGATGTCGTCGGTGCTGAACACCGTCTCGGCGTGCTTGGTGACCGGGGCGACCAGCGGCAGGTGGTCCATCTCCTGGAGGCTGCCCGACCCCCAGCGGAAGGCGGGTGCCCGGCCACCGAGCACCAGCACCGGGGACGCGTTGAAGAAGGCGCTGGTCATGCCCGAGATGCCGTTGGTGACACCGGGACCGGCGGTGAGCACGGCGAGGCCGGGACGGCGCTGGAGCTTGGCCACCGCCTCGGCGGCGAAGACCGCGGACTGCTCGTGCCGGACGTCGTAGATCGGGAAGTCGGCCTTGTGCGCGGCGTCGTACAGCGGGAAGACGTGCCCGCCGGACAGCGTGAACATCTCCCGTACGCCATGTGCGCGTAGTGCCGCGAGGGCCAGCTCTCCGCCGTGACCCTCGATCCGCTCCGTCATTCGCCGCTCCCCTTCGTCGCTCATGACCGAGGCCCCACGCTACTGGCCGGTAGGAACAATGTGAACCGTTCTCGGCTAATCGTCAGCGGCCGGTGAAGTCCGGCTTGCGCTTCTCGACGAACGCCGCCATGCCCTCGCGCCGGTCGTCGGTCGCGAACAGCGCAGCGAAGAGCTGACTCTCCCAGGCCAGGCCGGAGTTCAGGTCCATGTCCAGGCCGCCGTCGACCGCCAGCTTCGCCGCGCGCAGCGCCTGCACCGGCCCATTGAGGTACGGCGTGATGAGCGCGACCGCCGCGTCGTACACCTCGGCGGCCGGGGCGACCCGGTCGGCCAGACCGATCCGCAGCGCCTCCTGGGCGTCCACCATCCGCCCGGACATGATCAGATCCTTGGCCCGCGCCGGCCCGACCAGGCGGGCCAGCCGCTGGGTGCCGCCCGCACCGGGGATGATGCCCAGCTTGATCTCCGGCTGGCCGAGCTTGGCGTCCTCGGCAACGACCCGCCAGTCGCAGGCCAGCGCCAGCTCGCAGCCCCCGCCGAGGGCGTACCCGGTGATCGCGGCGACCACCGGCTTGGGGATCCGCGCGATCGCGCCGAGGGCGCTGGACAGGGCAGCCGCCCGGTCGGCCATGTCCACGTAGGACATCTCGGCCATCTGCTTGATGTCCGCGCCCGCGGCGAAGACCTTCTCCCCGCCGTACACGATGACGGCGCGGACCTCGGGGTCGGCGGTGGCCGCCGTGGCGGCGGCGCGCAACTCCTCCTGCACCTGGGTGTTGAGCGCGTTCATCGGCGGCCGCTCCAGCCGGATGTTGCCGATGCCGTCAGTGGTCTCCAGCCGAACGAACTCGCCCACGCTGCCCTCACTTCCTCGTCGAAGTCGCGTGCCAACCTTACGACCCGGCTCGTTGGGGTAAGTAGTGTGGTGTCAGCCCCGCGGGCGGGAGTCCAGCCATGATCACGTATTACGACGACAGGTCGGTGCAGGTCACCTCCACCGCCGTCCAGGTCGACGGCCGCAGCTACTCGCTGGCCGAGATCACCATGGTCTGGCACCGCCGGGGCAGCCGCTCCTGGCGGGTGCTGGTCGGGCGAGGCGCGCTCGGCGCCGCGCTGGCCGGCCCGCTGGTCGCGGCCGTGCTCGGCATCGGCCTGGCCGTCTGGCTGCACCGCTCCCCCACCGTGACGATCGCGATCGTCGGCGCCTCGGTGCTGGTCGGGCTGGCCGTCGGCCCGGTCGCCGACTTCCTCTTCGAACACCTGGACCGCTCGTACGCCAGGGGCAGCCGGCAGATGGAGATCTGGGCCCGCTGGCGGGGGCAGCCGGTGCGGTTGCTGCACACCGGCGACGCGCTGCGCTTCGGGCAGATCTACCGGGCGGTGCAGCGGGCGATGGAGCACACCCAACCCGCCCGCCGCTAGCCCCCTCGCCACCCCGGCCGTCGTCGTCGCCGCGGAGGCGCGCGGGTTGCCTGCCGGTGGTTAGGCTTAGTGATGACCCTCTATTACCGGGACGACGCGGTGCAGGTGACCTCCGAGTCGATCCGGGCGGGCGGTCAGGTGATCGCCCTGCCCGACGTGACGTTCGTCTGGCACGAACGAGGGCAGAAGACCCTCGCCGTACGCGGCCGGGTGCTGGGTCGCGGTGTGCTGGTCCTGCTGCTGTCGCTGCCGCCCCTCGTCGCGCTGGTCTGCGTCGTCTCGCTGGCCTGGTCGGCACAGGATCGGGGCAACTGGCAGCTGGCGCTGATCATCCTGGCCGCCTGTGCGGTGGGGGCGCTGGCGCTGGCCCCGTTCCTGGAGATTCCCCTCGGCTGGCTGGACCGCTCGTACGAGCGCGGCAGCCACGTGCACGAGTTGTGGGTGCAGCACCACGGTCAGGAGCACATGCTGCTGCGCACACCGGACGCGCTACGGTTCGGGCAGATCTACCGGGCCGTGCAACGCGCCGTCGAACAGCAGGGGGACCATCGATGACCACCCGTCGCGGCGAGGCCGTCGCGCTCGCCGGGCTGCTCGCCACGGCCGGCGTCACCCACCTGCTGCGCCCCGGCTTCTACGACCCGATCGTGCCGCGTGCGCTGCCCGGGCCGGCCCGCTTCTGGACGTACGCCAGCGGGATCGCCGAGCTGGCGGTGGCGGCGGCGGTGGCACACCCCGCCACCCGACGCACCGGCGGTCGGGCCGCCGCCGCGCTGTTCGTCGCCGTGCTGCCGGCCAACGTGAAGATGGCGGTGGACTGGCGGCACCGGCGGCCGTCGAAACGGGCCATCGCCTACGGCCGGGTGCCGATGCAGGTGCCACTGATCTGGTGGGCGCTGCGCGTGGCCCGCGCCAGCCGCTAGACCTCCCGCTGGGTTACGCATCTGGTCAGTTCAACCGCCGGTGCCGTCAGCGCAACGGCAGGGTGGTGGCGATCGGCCAGCCCACCAGGACGGCGCCCACGAGGGCCGGCAGCCAGCGCGGGGTCGCGTACCGGCGCAGCACCGCCGCCCACAGCACGTGCCAGCCGAGCAGGACGGCGAACAACGGCACCACCAGCAGCACGAACCCGGGTGCCGGGCCGACCATCGCCGACGTGCTCAACACGAGCACGGTGACCGCGACGACCAGCAGGCGACGCCAGGTCCGGCCGGCCGCGACCTGCTCGACGCCGAGCAGGAACAGCAGGCACGCGGCGACCACGACCGGGAGCAGCCACCAGCGGGCACCGACCGGCAGCGCCGAGGTCAGTCCGAGGTGGATCGGCAGCGCCACGGCGAGAATCGCGTACGCCGTCAGCACCAGCGCCGCGACGGTGGTCCGTGCCGGCGTACGACGACCAATCTCGTCGACGGCCACGCCGGGCGCTCGCGTCGCGGCGGGCAGCCAGCGTTGGCCACCGCTCACCAGTACCCCGCTGACCAGCAGGAAGCCCGTGACGTAACCGCCGACGGCGAGCGGGAGACGGTTGGTCGGCAGGACGGCCGCGACGGCCGCCGCGAGACCGCTCGCGAGGACGGCCAGCCCGAGCAGGGCGAGACCACGCAGGGGCGCCCCGCCTCCGGCCGACGCCGTTCCTCCGCCGGCCCGCCGGCCCAGGAGCAGGGCCGCCAACGGGACGACGCCGACGGCGAACGCGAACACCAGCAGCGCCGCCCCGGCGAGCCGGACGAGCGGTCGGGGCGGCGCGGCCCCGTCGACGCTGGGCAGCCAGTCGGCGATCTCCTCGTGGGTACGCGGGGCGAAGAGCACCGAGATGTGTTCCACACCGAGCACCACCACCGCCGGCCGTCGACCCACCGCCGCCCCACGCCGCACCGCGTCGTCGGCCGCACGCCGGAACGCGGGAAACTCCGCGCCGCCGACGATGAGCAACAGCTCCGCCGGTTGACCCGGAGGCAGTTCGCCGGCGTCGGGCAGCGAGATCGCCACGGTCCGGGCGATCTCCGGGTGCCCGGCCGCGTACCGGGATACCGCGCCCGCGCCCATCGAGTGTCCCACCAGCATGATCTGGGCCGGGTCCACATCCGGCTGGGCGCGCAGGTATCCGACCGCGGCGTCCAGGTCGGCGGCGAGCGACGCGGGTGACATGTCGGGGCCGAGTCGGGCCGGATTCGCGCCGTGCCCGGCGAAGTCGAACAACAGCGCCACCGCTCCCCGGCGGGCCACGGTGTCGGCGATCGGGCGCATCAGCCGCGCCGAGCCGGCGAATCCGTGCGCGATCACCACGCCGGGCCGGCGCGCGTCAGGTGTCGGTGGGCCGGCGCGTACCTCGGTCATCGGCACGCCGCCGACGGTGACCTGCCGCACGGAGAGGCCGGCGTCCGCGCGGACCAGCACCGCGGTGCCGAGCGCGGCTGCCACGGCCGCGAGCACGGCGAGCAGGACGGCCGCCCGGGTGCTCGGCGGGTGGTGCGGCGAGGCGGCCGACATGCCGGCACCCTACCGCCGGACGCCCCACCGCAGGCCGCGCCCACGGCCGCCCGCGAGCGGTTGTGGCGGGGGCGACGCACACTTGGTCCCATGGCGATCCCCCTCCCCACACCCACCGCCGTGGTCGGCCTGACCCGCTCCGCCCTCGATCAGGCGCTCGGCTCGGCAGCCTCGTTCGCCGCCGTGCCCGCCCGCGCGTTCGCGGTGCTGGACGGGGTGGAAGCGCTGCTGGCCAGGATCAACGGCGTGGTGGATCGGATCGAGACGACCCTGGACCGGACCGATGCGGTGCTCACCGACGCCGAGGCGGCGGTCCGCGAGGTCGCGGTGATCAGCGCCGCCGCGACCACCGCCATCGACACCGCCAGCGAGGTGGCGACGGCCGCCGCCGTGGTGGTCACCGAGGCCGAGAAGGTCGCGCACGTCGCCGGCACGGTGGTCACCGAGGCCGAGGCGGTGGCCGGCAGCGCCGCAGTCACCGTGGGCACCGCCGCGCAGGCGGCGACCACGGCGGCCGAGCTGCTGGCGGCGTACGAGCCGGCGCTGCGGCGGGCCGCGCCGATGACCGGGAGGTTCGTCGAAGAGCTGAGCCACGAGGAAATCACCGCGGCGATCCACCTGATCGACGAGTTGCCCAAGCTCAAGGAGCACCTGACCGCCGACATCCTGCCCATCCTCGCGACGCTGGACCGGGTCGGCCCCGACCTGCACGACCTGTTGGACGTCACCCGCGATCTCAAGCTCGCCGTGGCGGGCATCCCCGGCCTCGGCATGCTGCGGCGACGCGGCGAGAAGCTCAGCGACGAGCCCGTCGGCTGAACCCACGCCCGGTCGGGGCGGGCCGGGTAGCCGGATCAGCAGTCGCAGGTGATCGCCGCCCTCGGTGCGGTCAGGTCGTCGACCGGACGCCGGGTCAGCCCGGTCTCCGTCTCCACCGGCAGCCCCTCCCGTACCCAGTACTCGAACCCGCCGAGCATCTCCTTGACCGGAATACCGAGCCGGGCGAACTCGAGCGCCGCCCGGGTCGCCCCGTTGCAGCCCGGCCCCCAGCAGTAGGTGACCACCGCCGTACCCGCCGGGATCAGGCCAGGCGCCCGGGCGGCGATCTCGGCGGTGGGCAGGTGCACCGCTCCCGGCAGGTGCCCCTGTGCCCAGCCGGTCACCCCCCGGGAGTCGACCACCACGAGACCGGGGGTACGGGCGGCCAGGTCGGCGTGCACGTCACTGACATCGGTCTGGACGCTGAGTCGGGCGAGAAAGTGGGCGGCTGCGGCGTCCGGAGCGGCTGGCGGGACAGCGAAGGTGAAGGTCATGACACTGATCGTGGCCGTGCCCGGCGGCCGGGACGAGTGGCGGGAACGACGTCCTGCGCTAACATCCCGCCATGCCGAAGACTGCGCGCCGGCTGCCGACGCCGCGACAGCCGGCCGCCGGTCACCGCGTCGCCGTGCTCGCGTACCCGGGAATGTCGGTGTTCGAGACCGGCATCGTCACCGAGGTGTTCGGGCTGCCCCGCCCGGAGTTCGACGTCGACTGGTACGACCTGGTGATCTGCGCCGAGAAGCCGGGGCCGGTCCCGGTGGTCGGCGGAGTCAGCCTGCACACCCCGTACGGCCTGGCGGAGCTGGCGGCGGCGCGGACGGTGATCGTGCCCGGCGTGCCGGACGTGACCGCCGACCCGTCGCCCGCGCTGGTGGCCGCGCTGCGCAGGGCGCACACACGCGGCGCCCGGATCATGTCGATCTGCTCGGGCGCGTTCGCGCTGGCCGGCGCGGGGCTGCTGGACGGGCGGCGGGCCACCACCCACTGGCGGTACGCGGAGCTGCTGGCGCGGCGGTACCCGCGTGTCGAGGTGGACCCGGACGTGCTCTACCTCGATGACGGCGACCTGCTCACCAGCGCCGGCAGTGCCGCCGGACTCGATCTCAGCGTGCATGTGGTGCGGCGTGACCATGGCGCGGCTATCGCCAACGCGGTCGCCCGCCGGTTGGTGATCCCTCCGCACCGCGACGGCGGACAGGCCCAGTTCGTCGAGGCGCCGGTGACCGCCGACCCGGGCGACGACCGGATCGCCGCCAGCATCGACTGGGCGCTCGCGCACCTCGCCGAGCCGCTGAGCATCGCCCGGCTCGCCGGACGGGCACACATGTCACCGCGCACCTACCTGCGGCACTTCACCCGAGCCACCGGGACCAGCCCGATCCGGTGGCTCATCGACCAGCGGGTCCGGGCCAGTCTGGCGCTGCTGGAGGAGACCGAAGCCCCGATCGAGCAGATCGCCGGCACGGTGGGCTTCGACACCCCGGTCACCTACCGCCACCACTTTGGGCGGATCATGCTGACGTCACCGTCGGCGTACCGGCGGGCCTTCCGGACGGGAGCCGCCCGGCCGGCGTGACGTGGCCGGGCCCGTCGACGTCGCGGCGCTCGACGACGGGTCAGCCCGGCGCGTACAGCGCGTCGATCTCGGCGCGTTGCGGCAGTGCCACCGAGGCGCCGAGCTTGCGTACGCAGGCCGCGCCGGCCGCCGCCGCCCAGCGCACGGCGTCGACGACGTCCCGCCCCTCGCCCCAGCCGACCGCCAGCGCGGCAGTGAACGCGTCGCCGGCCGCCGTGGAGTCGACCACGTCGACCCGGACCGCGGGCACGTGCACCTCGGCGCCGTCGCGGTCGACGTACCAGGCGCCCGCGTCGCCGAGGGTGAGCACGGCGCGGGGCACCAGGTCGAGCAGCGCGCGAGGCTCCTCCCGCCCCCGACCGGTGAACGCCTGCGCCTCACCCTCGTTGACGACCAGCAGGTCCACCGCCTCGAGCAGCTCCGGCGGGAGGTCCCGGGCCGGTGCGGCGTTGAGGATCACCCGGGTGCCGGCGGCCTGGGCGGCCAGCGCGGCGGCGGTCACCGTCTGCACCGGGATCTCCAGCTGGGCGACTAGGACGTCCGCCCCGCGTACCGTCGCCAGTTCCTCGTCGGTGAGGCCGACCAGCGCGTCGTTCGCGCCGGGGGTGACCAGGATGGCGTTCTCCCCCTGCGCGTTGACCATCACGAGCGCCACACCTGAGGTGCCGTAGACCACCCGCAGGTGGCCGGTGTCCACGCCGGCCGCCGTGATCCGGGCCCGGAGCGTCACGCCGAACGCGTCGGAGCCGATCGCGCCGAGGAAGGCGCAGGAGGCACCGGCCCGGACCGCGGCGATGGCCTGGTTGGCGCCCTTGCCACCGGGCACCATCACGAAGTCGGTGCCGAGCATGGTCTCGCCCGGCCGGGGCAGCGACGGCGCCATCGCGACCAGGTCCATGTTGGCGCTGCCCACCACCGCCACCCGGGTCTGCGACACGGTCACCCGGTCAGGCGGCGCGCGCGGTGTAGCGGTCGCCGGACCGCTCGACCACCAGCGGCAGACCGAACGTCTTGGAGAGGTTGTCGCCGGTCACCGTCTCGGCGAGCAGACCCTGGGCGACGACGGCGCCCTCGCGCAGCAGCAGCGCGTGGGTGAACCCGGGCGGGATCTCCTCCACGTGGTGGGTGACGAGCACCATGGCGGGGGCGTCCGGGTCGTACGCCAGCTCGGCCAGCCGGGTCACCAGGTCCTCCCGGCCACCCAGGTCGAGCCCGGCGGTGGGCTCGTCGAGCAGCAGCAGCTCCGGGTCGGTCATCAGTGCCCGGGCGATCTGGACGCGCTTGCGCTCGCCCTCGGAGAGGGTGCCGTAGCGGCGCTCGGCGAGGTTGCCGACGCCGAGCTGGCTGAGCAACGCCCGGGCACGCGCCTCGTCGCCGCGGTCGTAGCTCTCCCGCCAGCGCCCGACCACCGACCAGGCGGCGGTCACCACCACGTCGCTGACCTGTTCGTCGGCGGGCACCCGCTCGGCCAGCGCGGCGGTGGAGAGCCCGATGCGGGTACGCAGCTCGTTGACGTCGGTGCGGCCGATCCGCTCACCGAGCACGTGCGCAACGCCGGTGGTGGGGTGCAGCCGGCCGGCGGCCAGGTTGAGCAGGGTGGTCTTGCCCGCGCCGTTGGGGCCGAGCACCACCCAGCGCTCGTCCAGCTCGACCCGCCAGGTCAGGTCCTGCAGCAGGGCGGTGCCGGAGCGGCGTACGCCGACGCTGTCGAGGCTGACCACCAGATCCGGGTCCACGGGTGCGGCGGCAGGCGCGGCGCCGGCAGCGCCGGGGATCAGGTCACCAGTCACCCGCCCATCCAACCACGCAGCCCCGTGGCGCCCCCCATGGGCGGCGCTCCGGCCATAGGGTGAGGCACCGTGTCGTTGATCACCACAGCCGAAGGACGACCCATGCCCGATCGAGGTACGGAGCCGCGCGGATGAGCGCGGTCATCGAGATCGAAGGTCTGCGCAAGACCTTCCGCAGCGTGCGCCACGGCAAGAGGGTGGCGGTCGACGGGTTCGACCTGCTGGTCGAGGCCGGGCAGATCCACGGCTTCCTGGGGCCCAACGGCTCCGGCAAGACGACCACGCTGCGCGCCCTGCTCGGGCTGGTACGCGCCGACGGCGGACGGATGACGGTGTTCGGCGAGCCGGCGCCGGAGCAGCTGCCCCGGGTGGCCGGTCGGGTCGGCGCGATCGTGGAGAGCCCGCAGTTCTTCGGCAACTTCACCGGGCGCCGCACGCTGCGGCTGCTGGCGCGCGCCGGCGGGGTGTCGATCTCCCGAGTGGACGAGGCTCTGGAGCTGGTGGGCCTGCGCGACCGCGGCGACGAGCGGGTGAAGGGTTACTCGCTGGGCATGAAGCAGCGCCTCGCGGTGGCGTCCGCGCTGTTGAAGGATCCGCAGCTGCTCATCCTGGACGAGCCGGCGAACGGCCTCGACCCGGCGGGCATCCGCGAGATGCGCGACCTGATGCGGTCGCTCGCGGCGGCCGGGGTGACCGTGCTGGTGTCCAGCCACATCCTGGGCGAGATCCAACTGATCTGCGACCACGTCACGATCATCTCGCGCGGGCGGCGGGTGGCGGCCGGCCGGGTGGACGAGGTGCTGGCGGGTCACGACCGGCACGAGTTCCTGGTCCGGGTGGCCGAGCCGGTCCGCGCCGCCGAGCTGCTGGGTGCGGCGGAGCTGACGGCTGCCGTCGAGGGTGACGCGCTGGTGGTGAGCGGGGCGACCGATCCGACGGTCATCAGCCGGGTGCTCGGCGAGCAGGGGCTGTGGGTGGGCGAGCTGACGCCGCTCCGGCCCGATCTGGAGAGCGTCTTTTTGGAGCTGACCGGCGCCGGCGACCATCCGTCGGTCCCGCGCCAGGTCGACGACTGGGCGCGGCCGTCCGAGGCCGACGGCGCCGTGATCGATCTCGACGTACGGGGAGTGGACGCGTGAACCTGGTCCGGGCCGAGTTGGAGCGGCTGTCCGCGCGCCGCTTCGTGCAGCTCATGGTCGTTCTGCTGGCGCTGGCGTTCGCTGTCACGGCGGCGACCACCCTGGCCGGCTCGCACCGGCCGAGCGCCGACGAGCTCAGCTCGGCGCGGGCGCAGGCCATCGAGGCGCGGCAGAACATGGAGGCCACCCACCAGCAGTGCCTGGCCCGGCAGGACGCCGGGCTCTCGCCCGGCGACACGGGCGACTACTTCCCGGCCGACTGCTCGGAGCTGGACCCCGTCCGGCAGGACCGGTTGCCGATCGCGGCCGACTACCTGCCCGGGGTGTTCAGCTTCGCCCAGCAGGCCCGCCCGCTGCTGTACTTCCTCATCGCGTTCCTGGTGCTGTTCGGGTTTCTGGTGGGCGCCTCGTACATCGGGGCGGACCTGAACTCCGGTGGGGTGGTGAACCTGCTGCTGTGGCGGCCGCGTCGGCTGACGGTGCTCGGCGCGAAGCTGGGGACCCTGCTCGGCACGGTGTTGGCGCTGGCCGTGGCGGCCTCCCTGGTCTACCTGGCCACCTTCTGGGTGATCGGGCAGACCGCCGGGCTGGCCGGCCAGCTCAGCGGTGACTTCTGGCGCTCGCTGGGCGCCGTCCACGGCCGCGGCCTGGTGCTGGTGCTGTTGGCCACCGCCGTGGGCTTCGCCATCGCGACGCTGGGCCGGCACACCTCGGCGGCGCTCGGCGCGGCGGCCGCGTACGCGGTGGTCTGGGAGCTGGGCGCCCGGCTGGTGCTGGAGATCGTCGATGCCCGACGGCCGGACCAGCTGATGCTCTCCAGCCACATCGGGGCGTGGCTCACCGGCGAGGTCCGTTTCTGGGACGCGCAGCGCTGTCGGGGCAACAGCGGCAACGGCTACTGCGAGGGCTTCTACAGCCTGACCTGGGGGCCTGCGCTGGTGGTGCTGCTCGTGATCACCGGCGGGTTGACCGTGGCGGCGTTCGCCGTGTTCCGTCGCCGCGACCTGATCTGACGGACGCTCCGGGCCGCCCGCGCGAAGGGGGCGGCCCGGTCGTTCACCGCGCGACGCCCGGCAAGAGCTTGCAGCTCGACAGGCTGCGGTGAAATATTCCTTCACATGACCGCCCCAGCGGGCTCAGCCGACGGTGGAGCCGAACACCTCGTCGCGAACGGCGTCCAAGGCGGTGCGCAGCGCGCCGCGCAGGATCGGCTCCTCGGTGAGGCCGGTGGGCACCACCCGTGGCCGGACCAGGGTGATCGCCGCGACCTCCCGCTGCACCCGGTCGGCGAGCGCCGCCCCGCCGGCCTGGCCAACCTCCCCGGCCAGCACGACCAGCGGCGGGTCGAGCACCACGCAGGTGCTGGCCACGCCGAGCGCGAGCCGACGGGCCAGCTCGTCGAGCATCGGGCCGCCGGCAGCGCCATCGGCGACTGCCGCGCGGACGGCCTCGGCGGCGTCGCTGTCCGGGTAGCCGTGCTCGCGGGCCACCGCGCGGACCGAGTCGCCGCCGATCACCTGCTGGAAGGCCGGCTTGGCACGCCGCGAGACGTCGCGCGGGATCGGCGCTCCGGGCACCGGCAGGTAGCCGATCTCGCCGGCCGCGCCGCTGCTGCCGTGGTGCAGGCGACCACCCAGCATGATCGCCAGGCCGACGCCGGCACCCACCCAGACGAGGACGAAGTCGGCCACGCCCTGCGCGGCGCCGGACTGCGCCTCGGCCACCGCGGCCAGGTTGACGTCGTTCTCGAAGACCACAGGCGTGTGCAGGTCGTCGCGCAGCGCGGCGAGCAGACCGCTGTGCCAGCGCGGCAGGTTGAAGGCGAAGGTGATGTCGCCGGTGTGCGGATCGACCAGGCCCGGCGTGCCGAGCACGATCCGGCGGACGCTGCTGAGCTGCGCCTGAGCGCTGCTGGCGGCCTGCACCACGGCGTTGTGCACCACGCCCACCGGGTCGTCGGTGTCCCGCGTCGACTGCTCCACGCGACCGATGACGGCGCCGGTGATGTCGGCGCAGGCCGCCACCACGCGGTCCGGCCCGACGTCCACCCCGACGACGTGGGCGCTGCTCGGACGCACCGCATAGAGCTGGGCGTTCGGCCCTCGCCCGCCGGCCTGCTCGCCGACCCGGCTGACCAGGCCGCGCTCCTCCAGCCGCTCGACGAGTTGCGAGGCGGTGACCTTGGACAGCCCGGTCAGCTCGCCGAGCCGGGCCCGGGTGAGCGGCCCACGCTCCAGGAGCAGTTCCAACGCCGCGCGGTCGTTGAGCGCCCGCAACAGGCGGGGGGTGCCGGGCAGCCGGGTCGCACTCATGCCACGTCCTCTAGTTTTAGTAAACTTTGCTAACTGTAAACCGACCTGCGAACGGGTAGCCGTAGCGTAACGGCCACCCGGAGGCAGAGTGCTCGGCCGACCCGGCAGGGCGACGACCACCGCGGGTACGACGTTCGTGCCGGCAGGACCGAAGGGGAGATCACGTGGGGCTCGATCCAGGACTGCGTCGGCTCGCGCTGGGCACGTTGCTCGCCGCGTACCCGGGACCGGTCGCGCCGGACTGGGCGGTCGACCTGGTGGCCGACGGGCTGGCCGGGCACACCCTGTTCGGCACGAACGTGCACGACCCCGCGCAGGTGGCGGCGGGCACCGCCGCGCTGCGCGCCGGCCGGGCGGACGTGCTGATCGCCATCGACGAGGAGGGTGGCGACGTGACCCGGCTGGCACATGCCACCGGCAGCCCGTACCCCGGCAACGCCGCACTCGGCGCGGTCGGCGACGTGGCGCTGACCCGACAGGTCTACCAGTCGATCGGCGCCGACCTGGCCGCGCTCGGCATCACCGTCAACCTCGCCCCCACCGTCGACGTGAACACCGCCGACGACAACCCCGTGATCGGCACCCGCTCCTTCGGCGCCGACCCCGCGCGGGTAGCCGCCCACTCGGCCGCCGCCGTGCGCGGCCTGCAGTCCGCCGGCGTCGCGGCCTGCGCCAAGCACTTCCCTGGCCACGGCGCCACCAGCACCGACTCCCACCACGAACTCCCCACTGTGGACGTACCGCTGGAGTTGCTCCGCCGGCGGGACCTGCCGCCGTTCGCCGCGGTCGTCGCCGCCGGGGCGCGTGCCGTGATGACCGCGCACATCCGGGTGCCGGCGCTGACCGGGGACGACCCGGCCACCTTCAGCCGGGCCGTCCTGGTCGACCTGCTGCGTACCGAGTACGGCTTCACCGGCACCGTGATCACCGACGCGCTGGAGATGAAGGGGGCCGCGGTGGCCGCCGGAGGTGTCGGGCCGGCCGCGGTCCGGGCCCTGGCGGCCGGCGCCGACCTGCTCTGCATCGGCGCGAAGGTCGACGCCGCGCTGGTCGAGCGGGTGGCCGCCGAGATCGTCGAGGCGACCGCCGACGGTCGGCTGCCGATCGCCCGGGTCGAGGAGGCGGCCGGCCGCGCCGCCGCGCTCGCCGCCTGGACCCGGGCCGCCGGCGGGTCGCCGACCGCCGCAGACCCCGATCTGGGGTACGCGGTGGCACGCCGGGCGGTGCAGGTGGAGGGAGTGCTCACCGGCCTGGACGAGCCGCTTGTGGTGCAGTTGCACACCGAGTCCACGATCGCCGAGGGACGGGTGCCGTGGGGCCTCGGCCCGCACCTCGACGGCACGCGGGAGATCCGGGTGATCGCCAGCGAGACCGACCCGGCCACGCTGCGCGGGTTGGCCGGCGACCGTCCGATCGTGCTGGTCGGACGGCACCTGCACCGGCTGTCCGGCGGCCCGGAACTGATCGCCGACCTGGCGGCCCAGCATCCGGTGACCGTGGTGGAGATGGGCTGGCCGGCACAGTGGCGCCCAGTGGGCGTACGCGCCTTCGTCACCACCTACGGCGCGAGCCACGCCAACGGCCGCGCGGCGGCCGAGGCCCTCGGCCTGGCTCACTGAGTCTCGACGCCGTCCGGTCGGGCTCCAGGGCTCGACCGGACGGCGCTCGGCGCTGCGCAACAGTGTCCACAGTCACTGATCGTCTCTTCTTGAACATGTTCAATACCCGCTCTAGGCTGACGACGTCGGTAGTTGAACACGTTCAAGGGAGCTGTCCACATGGACATCAAGGTCTGGATGTACGTGATCTACCTGGCGGTCAGCGTCGGCCTGACGATCTGGGTGGCTTGGGCGCTGTCCCGCAACGGGCAGGTCTTCCTGGAGGAGGTGTTCGCCGACGAACGACTCGCCCGAGCGGTCAACAGCCTCCTGGTGGTCGGCTTCTACCTGCTCAACCTCGGCTACGTCACGGTGGCCATGAAGCACCCCGACCCGGTGCTCACCACGAGTCAGGCCATGGAGGAGCTGTCCCTCAAGATCGGCCTGGTGCTGCTGGTGCTCGGCGCGCTGCACTTCTTCAACGTCTTCGCACTGGGCCGCTACCGCCGCAACCGACTCCGCCAGCTCGCCACGCACCCGCCCATCGCACCGATCGGCCGGCTCCCCATGCCGCCCGCACCGCACGGCGCCCACCCGACCGGGCCCTACCCGGTCGCAGCGCAGCCGGTCGGGCCCTACCCGACCGGACCCCAGCCGGTGGGACCACAGCCGGGCACCGCACAGCCCCGCCCGGCACAGCCCGGCGCCGACGGGCCGGGGACCAACCCCGTGACCCGATGACCGCCGCATCCGTCGGCGGGCCCGCCGAGCCTCCGGATCCCACCGCGTTCTCCGGCGGTGGGGTCCGGGGGTTCACCGTTCTGTTCGACGCGAACTGCCCGATCTGCCGGGCCGCCCGCCGGTGGCTCGCGTCCCGCCCCCAGCTCGTACCCCTGGAGTTCGTGCCGGCCGGCTCGACCGAGGCCCGGCGGCGCTTCCCCGGCCTGGACCACGACGCGACGCTGCGTGACCTGACCGTCGTGGCCGACACCGGCGAGGTGTACGCGGGCGACGGCGCCTGGTTCGCCTGCCTCTGGGCGTTGGCCGACCACCGGTCGGCGGCCGAGCGGCTGTCCCGGCCGCACCTGCTGCCGCTGGCCCGGCAGGTGGTGGCGACCGCCTCCGCGATCCGGGAGCGGGTTCGCGATCCGTGGGCCGAGCCGACCGACGAACCGGCGGGATACCGTGACCCCGATGACCGAGCAACAGGCGCCGACGACCACTGCGGGTGAACCTGCGACGGCCCGGGGCGAGCAGACCCGGCAGCTGATCCGGGACACCGCGATGCGGCTGTTCCGCGAGCGCGGCTACGCCCAGACCACGATGCGGGCGATCGCGCAGGAAGCTGGCGTCGCGGTGGGCAACGCCTACTACTACTTCGGCTCGAAGGACCACCTGATCCAGGAGTTCTACGCCCAGTCCCAGGTCGAGCACCGGGCGAAGGCCCAACCGGTGCTCGACCGGGAGGAGTCGTTCGGCGACCGGCTGGCCGGGGTGCTGCACGCCGGCATCGACGTGCTGACCCCGTCGCACGCGTTCGCGGCGACCTTCTTCAAGACCGCGGCCGAGCCGACCTCTCCGCTCAGTCCCTTCTCCGCCGAGTCGTCCGGCCCCCGGCAGGCGGCGATCGACCTGTTCGCCGAGGTGCTGACCGGCTCGACCGCCAAGGTCGACGCGGAGTTGCGCCCGCAGCTGCCCGAGCTGCTCTGGCTGGCGTACATGGGTGTCGTCCTCTACTGGGTGCACGACCGGTCACCCGGTCAGGTCAAGACCCGGCAGTTGATCGACGGCGCGGTGCCGCTGATCGACCGGCTGGTCGCGTTGTCGCGGCTGCGGGTGCTCCGCCCGGTGACCCGACAGGTGCTCGACCTCATCCGCACGCTGCGTCACTGACCGGCCCACGCCCATCTCACGACTCCGCCGCAGGTCAAGTCCGCAATTCGACACTCCGACCCAACAGCTCGCACCTTGCACCGGGCAGATTCGATACGTAGCGTGATCGACACCGGATCGAGCCGTCAGCGACGCGGCCGATCGCCCGAGAACCGGGGCCTGGGGGCAGGTTGCGGACCGTGGATCCGGCCCGGGATCCACGGTCCGCGCACTGAGACCGGCGCCCGACGGCTGCGCCGTCTCACCGCGGATAGACCCCGTACGCTCGCCAACCCCGGTCCGGGAAGCCCGCCGCCTCCGCGACCCGGGCCGAGGCGTGGTTGTCCTTCTCGTGCAGGTACGTCGGCACCGCGCCCTCGTCCAGGACCCGCCGTGCCGCCTGCGCCACCAGCCGACGCGCGAGGCCCCGACCCCGGGCCGCCGGCGCGGTGCCGACGGCCAGTTCGTGCCCGTACGCGTCGTGGCGTTTGATCCCGGCTCCGGCGAGGTAGGTGCCGTCCACGTCGCGGACCACGAGCACCGGTCGGTCGAACAGCCGCAGCCAAGCCGGCAGGCCGGGGGCGGTCGACTCGGTCCACTCCCCCACGTCGGGCAGTGGCGCGGGAGCCAGAGTCCAGCGGAACGGGCCGTCGTGCACACAGAAGGCGGGCAGTCCGACGGCCTCCGGCAGTGCCGCGAGCATGCGCTCCGGTGCGCGCTTGACCAACGCACGGATCGCCGCCACCCGGTCCGGCGCGACGGAGAGCACCGCGCTCCGACCGGTGTCGACGGCGAGGGCCGGACGCAGCCGGCCGTCCCAGGCCGGCCGGAGCCGGCGATGCGAGGCGACCACGTGCAGCCCCGGGCCGGCCGGCCACTGGCCGAGCCAGGAGGCCAGGTGCAGCTGCAGCAGCCGGTTGAGCATGCGCACCTCCCGTCACCGGACACGTCGTGGATCACCGTACGCGCAGCGGCCCGACCGGGCGGGCCTTCCCGTCGGGGCCGGGTGAACCGGGGCCACGAATGCGCCGGGCGCCGTGCTGCCCGAGATGCGGGAACCGGATGGCGAGATCGACCGTCATAGGTATTTCCATACATGGACACCTTTCTTTGGGACGGTATGGTCATGCCGATTCAGCCGAACGACCGCTTCCACCAGGACCCCACGCGACTCTGGCAAGCAGCGGAGGCCGCCGGAGACCTTCCGGCCCAACCGCGCTACCGGGTGACCCGCACGACGGGCGCCCTGTCCTGGGCGAAACTGAACAAGCTGCCGGCCGGCAGCTCCAGCCGGCACGGCCTCAACACGCGCTGACGCGCCGGCCGGGCCCGGACAGCGCCTCTGCCGGTGGTTGGGGACGACACACCGCGGGAGGACCAGCGGCGGTATTCGCACACCTGTCGGGTAATTTCTTCCAGGTCCGGCACCCCGGCCTACGACAGGAGAAGCTCCGCGCATGGGCAAGAAGACGATCCACGTCTCCGACTTCACCGGCACCGTTCTGCAGCAGGACGACGAGGTGGTTCGTGTCGTCGTCCTGGAGCACCCGGACCTGGTCGCCGGGCCCGTGCAGCTCGACGCCACCCCGGGCGAGGTGGAGAGCATCGACGACGCCGCGCTGGACGTGGCGGTGGTGGAGATCCACGACCGGCACGGCGGCGGCGAGCCTCGACGGGTGGTCCTCACCGCCAGCGAGTTCGACGCGATGGCCACCGACGTCCCGATGGCGCAGTTGCTGAAGACGGCCGAGCGGGTCCGCCCGCCCAAGGCCCGCAAGAGCGTCGAGAAGATCGACTACGGCACGCTGGAGCACGCCGGCAGGCCGCACCGGGGCCGGGTCACCGAGGAGGAGGCCCGACTGGTCCGCGAGCAGCTCGACGAGGTCAACAAGCGACTCGCCGACGCGGGCGTACGCCAGATCGACCGGACCGATCCGGAGCACGCCCTGCGTTACGGCTTTCCCGAGGCGTCCTGACCCCGGTTTCTCACTTCTTACCGACGGCGGCGGCGAGGGCGGCGGACAGGTCGGCCTCGACCGCCGCCTTGTCCAGGCCGAGGTTGGTGAGCACGCCGGCGCCGTCCTCCTGCTCCAGCAGGGCGAGCAGGATGTGCTCGGTGCCGATGTAGTTGTGCCCGAGGCGCAGCGCCTCCCGGAAGGTCAGCTCCAACGCCTTCTTGCCGCGCGCGTCGTACGGGATGAGGTCCGGAACCTGCTCCGCCCGCGGTGGGAGGACGGCACCGACCGCCTCCCGCACCGCCTCGGGGGTGGCGCCCCGACCAGCCAGCACCCTGGCGGCAAGACCCTCCGGCTCGGCCAGCAGGCCCAGCACCAGGTGCTCGGGGCCGATCTCGGCGTTACCGCTGGCACGGGCCTCCTCCTGCGAGGCCACCACCACGTTGCGGGCCCGGGGGGTGAACCGGGCGAATCCGGCGTTGGGGTCGAGCGCCGCCGCCTCGGTGGAGCCCTTCGCGACGAAGCGCTTCTGTGCGGCCTGCTTGCTGACCCCCATGCTGCGGCCGATGTCGGTCCAGGAGGCGCCTGAGCGCCGGGCCTGATCGACGAAGTGCCCGATCAGGTGGTCGGCGACCTCACCGAGGTGATCGGCGGCGATCACCGCGTCGGTGAGCTGGTCGAGCGCGTCGGTGTGCGCCTTCTTGATCGCCTGGATCAGGTCGTCGAGCTTGACTTGGCTGTTCATCTGGAAAGGCTCGGTCATGCGTCAACCATAGGTTGACGGCCTCCGCCCGTCAACCCTGAGTTGACGGTGATCCCACGGGCGGCGCCCCGGCCCTGGCCGACACCGCGTATACGGTGGTCGCGGTTGTCACCGGTGGAGGGGCGGACATGCGGCTGCACGTGGGATGCGCGATGTGGAGCCACCGGTCGTGGCCCGGTCGCCTGCTGCCGCCAGCGGAGCGCCTGCGGCACTACGCGAGTTGGTGCGACGCCGTCGAGGGCAACACGACGTTCTACGCGACGCCGGCCCGGGACACCGTCGCGTCCTGGGCGGCGCAGACCGATCCCAGCTTTCGGTTCGTCCTCAAACTCCCCAAGGTCGTCACGCACGAACGCCGGCTCAGCGACGTCGGCGACCCGCTGCGCGCCTTTCTGGACGCGATCGAGCCCCTCGGTCCACGCGCCCACGCTCTCTGGATCCAACTGCCGGGGTCGTTCTCGGCCGCCGAGGTGCCCACCCTCGATCGGTTCCTCGGCCAGCTCCCGCGCTCCCACCGGTACGCCGTGGAGGTCCGCCATCGGGCGTTCTTCACCGACCCGCACGCGATCCGGCTGCTCGAGAAGACCCTCACCGCGGCCTCGGCCGAATGGATTCCCTTCGACACCACCGCGTTCTTCACCAGTCCGCCGACCAGCGACGCGGAACGCGACGCCTGGACCAAGAAGCCACGGATGCCGCTGCGGTCGGTCGCGCTGACCGACCGCCCGATCGTCCGCTATCTGGGCCGCGACGACAGCGCCCGGACGGTCCAGGGGTGGCAACGCTGGGTCGAGGTCACCGCCGCCTGGCTGCGCGAGGGTCGCTCCCCCACCGTGTTCGTCCATACGCCGGACAACGCCGACGCGCCGCGGCTCGCCCGCCGCTTCCACGACGAGGTACGGGCGCGCGTGCCGGGGCTCGACGCACTGCCCGAACCGGTACCGATCGAACCACTGACCCTCTTCTGACGGGTACGCCCGCGGTCACCCCTTCCCGTCGAGGAGAGCGTTGAGGTGGTGGGCAGTGCTGATCAGCGAGAGGTGGCTGAACGCCTGCGGGAAGTTGCCGATCTGCTCACCGGTGGGGGCGATCTCCTCCGAGTAGAGCCCCAGCGGCGTGCTGTACGTCAGCATCTTCTCGAACGTCAGCTGGGCGTCGTCGAGCCGGCCGGACTGGGCGAGGGCCTGGACGTACCAGAAGGTGCACATGCTGAAGGTGCCCTCGGAGCCGGCGAGCCCGTCGGGCGAGGCGTTCGGGTCGTAGCGGTAGACGAGGCTGTCCGAGACCAGCTCGTTGTCCATCGCCCGCAACGTCGACAGCCACATCGGATCGTTCGGCGCGATGAAGCCCAACCCGGGCATCGCGAGCAGCGAGGCGTCGGTGATGTCGGTGCCGTAGTGCTGCACGAAGGCCCGACGCCCCGGGTGGAATCCGCGGTTCATGACCTGCTCGTAGACGGCGTTGCGTTCGGCCGCCCAGCGGGTGGTGCTCGCGGGACGCCCACGCGCGTGCGCGATGCGGATCGCGCGGTCGAACGCGAGCCAGCACATCATCCGCCCGTAGGTGAAGTTCTGCCGCCCGGACCGGGTCTCCCAGATGCCGTCCTCGGGCTGGTCCCAGTGGTCGCAGAGCCAGTCCATCAGGCCCGCCGCCTTGCGCCACCCGTCATATGACGCCATCAGCCCGCTCTGGTCGGCGAGATGCAGCGAGTTGAGCGCTTCGCCGTAAATGTCCAGTTGCAGCTGGCCCGCCGCGCCGTTGCCGATCCGTACCGGCGCCGACCCGCGGTACCCCTCCAGGTGGCCCAACACCTCCTCGGGGAGGTCCGGCGAGCCGTCGACGCGGTACATGATCTGCAGAGGCACGTTGCCGTCGCGGGCGTCCCGGATGCGCGCTTCGAGCCAGAACAGATACTTCTGGGCCTCGTCGGTGAAACCGACGCTGAGCAGCGCGTGCACCGAGAAGGAGGCATCGCGGATCCACGTGTAGCGGTAGTCCCAGTTCCGTGGTCCGCCGATCTGCTCCGGCAACCCCGCCGTCGGCGCGGCGACCAGTGCGCCCGTCGGGGCGTACGTCATGAGCTTGAGCGTCATCGCCGACCTGTCGACCATCTCCCGCCAGCGGCCGGTGTAGGAGGAACGGCCGACCCACCGACGCCAGTAGTCCCTGGTCTCGGCGAGCAGTTCGCACGCCTCCTCCGTGGTGAGGGCCCGGGGTGCGTGGGGGCAGGCCGTTTCCAGGACGACTCCGCCGACGTCGCCGGCGTGCAGCTCGTTGCGGAAGCAGATGCCCTCGGTGTCGCGCCGGATCGTCCGCCCGTCGATGAGCCGTTTAGCGTCCTTGAACGGGGCCAGGGTGAGGCTGAGGGTCGAGCTGCGGAAGACGTCGCCCTCCGGATGCACCTCCAGCTCGTACGGATCCCGCCCGTAGTTGAACCGCGGCCGGCAGTCGAAGCGGAACGGCATGTGTCCCCGGACCATCCGGACCAGCCGGATCAACCGGTGCCGGTCGGTGGCCTGTTCGCCCGTGACGGGCATGAAGTCCAGCAGCTCCCCCACTCCGTCGGCGCTGTGGAAACGGGTGATCAGGATCGGCGTGCCGGGTAGGTAGAGCTGTTTGCTGGAATACTCGATGCCGTCGGGTGAGAGCTGGAAGTGGCCACCTTTTCGACGGTCCAGCAGGGCGGCGAAGATGCTCGGCGAGTCGAAGCGCGGCGCGCAGAACCAGTCGAGCGTGCCGTCCTTGCTGATCAGCGCGGCGGTCTGCAGGTCACCGATCAGGCCGTGCTCCTCCACCCCCGGGTACGTCGTCTCCACGTTGGCTCCCGCCGCTCGTCGGGCTGACGGCGGCGACTACCCGGGATACCGCGCGCTACACGGCTGGCCGTCTCCGTGTCGGGACGAACTGTCGGTGTTCGCCGATAGCGTGACCACCGGACGACATCGACGAGAGGACTCCAGGTGAGCCTGCGCGGATTCGCCACCCTGAACATCTGGGCGGACGACGTGGCGGCGGCCACCGACTGGTATGCCCGGTTCCTGGGCCAGGAGGCGTACTTCTCGCGGCCCGGCCCCGACGGGCGTCCGGCCTACACGGAGTTCCGCCTCGGCGACTACCAGGCGGAGCTGGGCATCATCGACCGCAGGTACGCTCCGCCCGGCGCGACGGCCGGGCCCGGTGGCGCGGTGATGCACTGGCACGTCGACGACCTCGACGCCACCGTGGAACGGCTCCTCGCGATGGGTGCCACGCAATACCAGCCGATCACGCCCCACGGGGACGCGGGTTTCGTCACCGCGGCGGTGGTGGACCCATTCGGCAACGTGCTGGGCGTCATGACCAACCCGCACTACCTCGACATTCTCGCGTCTTCCAGGCCGGCCTGAGGCGAACGTTCCCGTTCCCGCCGCTCAATGCTGATGGTCCTGATCCACCGCTTGTCGCACCAACGCAGCCGCGCGCGAAGCTATCCGGCCGAGCAGCACCCGCGGGAGAGCGACGCGGGGGCACCCGCCGTCGGCCAGGACGGCAGGTGCCCCCGCGACCGGGGCGCAGATCAGCTCAGCGAGCTGGCCCCTCCGGGCTGTACGACGCCGTTGACGGTGAGCTGGTACGGCGCGTACTGCGTCACCTGCTCGGTTGGCTCGTCGTACGCCACCACGGCGACGACCGTGGGGAACGCGTCCAGCACGGCCAACTCCACCTTGCCGATCGTGACCTCGGACTTGCCGTTGGACTCGAACTGCCAGGCGATCGAGTGCTTCTCGTCGATGCCGACGAGCCGCAGGTTCCAGTTCTTGACCTGGGTCGGCCGGATCTCGGTGGGCGAGTCGAACGGCGCCAGGCTGGAGCCGTCGCTGACCGTCTTCCCGCCGACGGTGATGTCGTCGAGCAGCAGGCCGCCCTCGTTGACGCCGCCGTCGCTGACGTAGCGGAAGCCGAGCAGCACGGTCTTGCCGGCGTACGCCGACAGGTCGTACGAGCGTGCCTCGAATCCGTCGGTCGTGCCGTTCAGCGCCGGCCCCAGCGGGCCCTCGACCGTGTGGTCACCAGGGATCGCCGTGTACGTGGCGCCACCGTCGGTCGACACGGTCACGTAGCCGTAGTCGAAGCCGAACTCCGCGCCGTACTTGGCGACGAAGCGCAGCGTCGGATCCGCGGTCGGCACGTCGACCGAGGTGACGGCCGCCGAGTCAAGGCTGTTGGCGTTGCCGGAGAACAGCACGGGGTTGCCCGGACGGTCCGGGTCCGACGAGGTGCTCGTCCACGCCAGCGGGAGCGCCGGCAGGGTCTTCGCGCCCTGGAACTTCACCGAACGCAGATCCCGACCACGGAGCACCTTGCCCTTCGCGGCGCCCAGTTGCACGTAGTCGGCCCCGTTCGGCGCGACGCCCGGCGTGCCGTTGGCCGCCGCGCTGGCGAGGTTGACGGTGGAGCGCAGACTCGGTGTGGTGACCCGGCTCTTGGCGACGCCGAGGGTGATGCCCAGCTTCGACTCACCGACGAGCTTGTCCAGCAGGGTCATCGACTGGAAGTCATGGATGACCTGGTAGACGTCGTGGACTCCGACGGTCTCCAGCTCGGCGTCGAGACTCGCGATGCCCTGCCGTTCGCCGTCGCGGTGCAGCCGGGACATGAAGGCCGCGCCGTAGCGGTCGTACAGGAACATCATCATCGAGTACGCGCTGCCGTAGTCGGCGAGCACCGCGTTCGGGTCGGGGCTCTCGTCCCACAGGGTCAGGGAGTTCTCCGGCCCGCCGCACTCGCGAGGGTTCGTGTTGTACGGCGTCTGGACGGTGCCGAAACCCTGGTAGCAGTAGAGGTGGCTGTCCGCTCCCCGATCGAAGACGGTGGCCTTCGAGTTGCTGTAACCGGTCAGCGACATGGCGAAGTCGGAGAGGCCCTCGTTGATCCAGTTACTCTCGAACGGGTCGGTGTAGTAGTGCGCGAGGTGCTGCCACTCGTGCGCGAACGTGCCCTCGTAGCTGTTCGGCCGCGCGCCACGACTGGTGCACAGGTCGCCGGTGGGCTCGTCCGGCGGGTTCGCCGTCATCCGGTGCAGCCAGTCGAACGCGTCGACGGTCATCACGTTACGGTCGAGCAGCTCGTTGAACTGCGCCGAGAAGAACCCGGCGATGTAGGTCGGCGCGGCCGGGAACGTGTAGTAGTTGTCGTCGCGCACGTTGTCCACGAGGGTGACCGTCTTGTTGCCCGCGCCCGTGTAGACGCCCCCGTTGCCGTCGGCGTCCGGCCCGATCTGGGCGTTCGTGCCGTCGCGGTCCGGCGGGGTGCTGAAGGCGTTGGTCTCCTTCGGGTACATGTTGTTGTCGAACTCGTCGACGAGGTGCTGCACCTGCGTGTCGGTGATCTGCGTCGAGGACGGCACCTGGGCGCGGCAGTCGCCGGCCGGGAATGCCAGGTCGTTGGCGACCCAGACCTCGATGTGCTCGCCGACGGCCCGCAGCGTGTAGTCCTTGCGGTAGACGGTGCCCTGGACGTCGTCGAGGCCGAGCCACTGCCGGACCGTACCGACCGCCGGCGTCTCGGCGGTTGCCTTCTGCGCCTGCCGGCGGGCGTCCGTGCGCGGTTGGTAGCGCGGCGGCGTCGCGACGGGCCGCCCGTCGAGCGTGAAGTCCTTGCGGATGAGCTCGCGCATGTCACTCGGCGGGGCGGCCTTCGACGCGGCGGATTCCGCCGCTGCTGGTGACGTCGTGACGACGACGGAGAGGGCCGGTACGACGAGGACGGCGGCGAGCGCCCCGGCGATGCGGGTGCGTGCCATGGAACCTCCTTCGGGTGCGTGACCCGGGTGCCCGTGACTCGGCCGGGATGCCAGCCGCTCACGCTGATCATTTGACCGACGACACGGTAGCCCGAGGCAACCATGCCTCTCGACCGATCATGGGAGCGATCCATCTCACCCCGCCGACCTCTTCCCTCGGCGCCGTCCGCGTGCTGACTCGGAGCCGGGCGACAACAGTGGACGGGCGGCCCGGCCGCCGCTACCCGACCGGATCGACAGGTCGGTGGTGGGGAACTCCGCGCACGCGGCCAGGAGCTGACCTTCCGGCCAGTCTGCCGATCGGGACGGCCTCAGGAATGGGGGCGTTCGCTCACGTCGCCGGGCAGCCACCGCAGCGCGGCGTCGACGGTGTCATCCGGGGTGCTGTTGAAGGCGATCGCCGCGCCGGGAGCGTGCTGCCGGACAAGGTTGACCACCCGCTCGAAGAGCTGGAGCAACGGCTCGTGCTTGCGGATACCGCCGCCGACCACCACACAGGCGAAGTCCTTGCGGGTCAGCGCCTCGACGATCGCGGTCTCGGGGTCGTCGTCGGGCGCCACCAGGCACATGTCGGCCTCGACGCCGTGCTCGGCGAAACGGGCCTGACCGCGGGCTATCGCCGCCACCACCGGCTCCGGATCCCAGCCCGGGATGCGCACCGGATCAAGACCGATCACCAGTACGGGACCCAGCGCCATACGCACTCCTGTAGAACTGTCCACTCTCGCTCAGCACCGTCGATGCTGCCACAGGTGCCAGCGGCTGGGGCTGCTCTACGGGAGCGGAACGTCCGGGAGCAGGTCGTCGTCGCGTCCGGTCTGGGGTAGCCCGGCAGCAGCCGCGATGGCCTCGACGGCCTCGTCCAGTCCGGTGGTCTCGGGAAGGACGAGTTCGTCGGGCCAGCCCAGCACGTCACGGGCGGCATACCAGCCGCTCATCTGCTCGGCGGTGAACTCCGCGGCCTGCGGCCGGGTGAGATGCCGGCGCAGGGTCTCGGCCAGGGACACGTCGAGGTAGCAGAACAGCGACCGCCCTCGGTGGCCGTCCCGCAGGGACGTCAGCATGCGTCGATAGCGACTGCTGTGCAGGATGCCCTCCAACACGACGTGGTAGCCGTGGTCGAGGGCGAACCGGACGGTCTGCCCGATCAACGCCGGTGCCGCGCCGCCGGGCTTGTCCCGTTCGCGCAGGACGATGCGACGCAGATAGTCCTGCTCGACCAGGGCACAGCCCCGGCCGTGCCGACGCCGTAGCTCGCGGGCGATGCTGCTCTTGCCCGAGCCGGAGTTGCCCCGGATACAGACGAGGATCGTGTCCGGGCTGCCAGTGACGACACCCATCCCGACCGGGCGGTAGGCGTTCAGTGTCGGCGTTGCGGCAGGACGAGCAGCGTCACGGAGTTAGCCGGGTACGTCGCGCTGACGCCGCCCCGGGCCACCCGGAGATCCTCACCCCGGACGATCGAGGTGAGATCGGCCGGGCCGTAGGTGAACCGCTGCGCCCGGTCGCCGCCCTGGAATCCGGCGAGCGCCAACCGTGAGGTCAGATCACCACCCGTCTTGTTGACCACCATCACGGTGAGGGCCTTGTCGGACGAGCGTTGCGCGGCGTAGACCGCGAGCTGCCCCTGGTCGCCGCTGACCGCCGACACGCTCACGTCGCCGAACCGGCTCCCAGCTCCGTCGTAGTTCCGGTACATCCGGAACGCGTACGCGCCGGGGTCGGTCGGCTTCGGTTCGCCCCAGATGGTGGCCAGGTCCAGACCCTCGCGCCCGAAGATGCCGAGGACGTCGGCCTGCGCGAGCGCGCCGTTGATGTCGTCCAGCGCGCCCCAGTTGTATTCGGTGATGGCGACCTTGGTGCCGGGGTAGTACTGCGCGACCCATGCCTTCATCTGGCGGATGAACTGCAACGGCGGCGCGTTCACCCCGCCGGGGCCGATCCACGACTCGTCGACGTACGTCGGGTCCCACAGCGACCGGGTGGACCGCAGCCGCAGCGCGTTGGCATCTGCGTCCTTGCCGCCACTGATCTGCGGGTAGTAGTGCTGATCGAAGTAGTCGAGGAAACGCTTCCCGCCGTGGGCGTCGCTGAAGTCCTTCATGTTCTTCAGATACCACTGGGACAGGTTGAGCCCGCCGTGCGCCGCCGCGTCGGCACCCGGCGCGCATCCGTCCACGCCGGACGCCACCCATTCGCAGTAGCCCCAGCCGGACGGGCCGAGCACCGCCGCGCGCGAGTCGGCGGCCTTGATCGCCGCGGCGGTCGCCGTGCCCTTGCCGCCCAGCTCGTCGTAGCTCACCGGGTCGGGATGCACGTCGCGGTGGGTGGAGTTCCACAGCACCGGCTCATTGTCGAGTTCGTAGATCGGCACGCCGCCGCGTGACGCCGGGCCGAACTGGGTCATCAGATGGGACACCATCTCGCCAGCGAACGACGCGTCGGCCGGGATCGAGGTGTCCGTGGGGACCGCCCCGGTCAGGTTCGCCTCGGCGTGCCGGCCGTTGCCACAGTTCGGGTCCCACTGGTCGAACGAGTCCTGCTCCGGAAAGCGGGTGGCCGGGAAGCCGCAGGCGAACGGGTGCGACGAGGGCGAGTCCTTCGCCACCCATCCGATCAACGGCACGGTGACCACCTGCTTGGTCCCGTGGTCCCGGTTTCGCTGGACGAACGCCTCGAGCGTGTTGTCGGGCCCGGCCACGATGTTCTCGAAGTACCAGTCGCTGCCGGTGTTGTAGGTGTGGTTCTTGAAGTTGTAGCGGCTGCTCGCGTTACCGCCCCAGCGAGCCACCGGCGTGCCGAGTTCAGCGACGAGCGCGGGGTCTCCGCCGTTCATGCCGTAGATGTCGGGGCTGATCGCGTGCCGGGCGGCGGACACGTCCACGGTCAGGGCGAGCCCTGCGGCGGCCTCCGCCGGGCCGGCGACGGCCTGGGTGGTCAGCAGCGCCGCCACGAGAGAACCGACCACACCGATCGCCGTGGCCGGACGTGGCTTGCGCCGTCGTTGCACACCCATCAGAAACTCCTGCCGCCGATCAGCCCGGGACGGACCGAACCCGCCAATACATTACTGATTGTCTATATCAAGTCAATCGATCTGCGTCAATTGACATAACCATGATCGTCGTGGGTGAGCAGCGGCGTCGGGCCGGCGTGAGAGCCGCGAGCCGTCACCAGGGCACCGCACCGGCGTCCTCGAAGAATCCGCCGGTGCCGCGCGGTGACGCACCCCGCGATCACCGCCGGGGCGAGCAGGTAGATCCCCGCAGGGACGAGGAGCGTTGCGACCGCCGCGGTGGCGAGGATCGCGAGCCACCAGGACCGACTGCGAGCGGGAAGGATCCGGACGCCGGCGGCGAGCCCGACGAGATAGACCGGCACCTGGGATCCGGCGCAGATGGAGACGAGCTGTCCGGTGCTGATCGGCGTGCAGGCAACCGCGGCGAGGCTGGCGACCATGACGAGGGCGGGGACGGTGAGGGCTCTCGCTCGAGCGGCCCGCCGGGCTGTATTGCCGGTCATGCGATGCCGCGGCCCAGGGCCGACCTCGGCGAGGCTGCCGACCCAGGCGACGGTGTTGCCGGTGGCGATGATGACGGCGATGGCTGCCGCGCCGATGGCTCCGGAGGGGCCGACGGCGGTACGCAGCATCGCCGCGAGCGGCGCCCCGCTGCCGCCTGCGGTGGGGCCGAGCACGAGGATCTCCGGGATCGCGACGGCTGCGTACAGCAGGGCGACGATCAGCAGGGTGGCACTGGTCACCCGGGGGAGGTTTCCGCTCGGGTCACGGAGCACGCCGGTGAAGTTGGTGACCGCTTCCCAGCCCGTGAGCACCCAGGTAAGCACGAGCGCGGAGGCGGCGACCGCAAGATATCCGTGCGGTGCGAACGGGGTGAGCCGCTCGGTCTCCGCACGGGGGAGCGTCAGGGCCGCCGTGGCGAGGATCAGGGCGGCCAGAAGCACCGACAGCACCAGGGTCAGCGCTCCGCTGCCTGCGCGGTACCGGATGCTCGCCACGATGGCGACGGCGCAGATGCACGCGGCCACGAAGACAGCGGTGGCTTCGCCACCGCCGACGGCCTCGGCGACGTACTCTCCGTCGATCAGGCCCAGGGCCGGGATCCCGATCGGTACGCCGTACCGGAACCAGTCGCGCACGAGGCGGCCGGCGAACGTGCCGAAGGCTGCTGCCGCGTAACCGGCGACGCCGGGGGCGGCAGGTACGGCCCGGTTCAGTGCGACGAAGGTGAACGCTACGGGTGCGGACACCGCGAGCAGCGCCCCGAGGGTGACGAGAGAGGCGGGGCCGGCACGGGCGGCGGCCAGCGCGGGCAGGGTGAGGATTCCCGGCCCCACGATCGCGGCCACGAACAGCGCCGTGCCGCGCACCACACCGATCTGTCCATCGACCCCGCTTCCGGCGCTCGTCCTGCTGCCTGTTGCCACGGTTGGTCTCATCTGCACAGCCTGCCGAGCGGGCCATGACGAAAACAGTGTCCAGATAGCCATCGAACATCAGGATCGAGACAGTATGGTGTCGTGGGTGGACCCGCATCGCGTGGCCGTCCCCGTGCTGGACGGCATGCCGTTGTTCGAGATCGGCGTGGTCGGAGAGGTGTTCGGGATGCCCCGACCCGACCTTCTCCGCCGGCCGTACGCCGTGCAGGTGTGCACCGTCGGGCGGGAACCCGTACGCACCCAGGGCGCGCGGATCACCATCACCGCCGACGCCGGGCTCGACCAGGTCCGACGAGCGGACACCGTCGTGGTGCCGGCGCTTCCGTCGTACGACGCGAAGGTGCCGGCGGAACTCGTCGACGCGCTGCGGGAGGCCTCCCGGCACGGTGCGAGGGTCGCGGCCATCTGCACGGGCGCCTTCGCGCTGGCCACTGCCGGACTACTCGACGGCCGCCGGGCGACGACGCACTGGATGCATGCCGCAGCCCTGGCGGACCGTTTCCCCGCGGTCGAGGTCGACCCCGGCGTGCTCTACGTCGTGGACGGCTCCGTGTCGACCTCGGCAGGCACCGCTGCAGGTCTCGATCTCTGCCTGGAACTGGTCCGCCATGACCACGGGACCGCGGTGGCGGCGGAGGTCGCCCGCCGGCTCGTCGTACCTCCACATCGGCAGGGCGGCCAGGCGCAGTACGTCTCCACGCCACTGCCCGACACGTCGAGCTCGGCTCTTGCGCCCCTGCTGGACTGGGCGAGGTCCCGGCTCGACCAGGCGCTCACTCTCCGGCTGCTCGCCCGGGAGGCGGACGTCACGACGCGCACCCTGACCCGCCGGTTCACCGCGGAGCTGGGGATGCCCCCGCTGCAGTGGCTCACCTCCGAGCGGGTGCGGCGGGCTCAGCAGCTCCTCGAGGACACCGACCTCTCGGTCGAGGAGATCGCTCGGCGGTGCGGGTTGGGCACGGGAGCGAACCTGCGCGTCCACTTCGTCCGCCAGGCGGGCGTCACGCCCAGTGCCTACCGGGCCGCCTTCTTCGCCGCGCCCGACGTGGGACCCCACCGGAGCAACCACCTGCAGGTGAGTCAACCACCTCTCGGCTGACCGCAGGCGGTCGAGCCGCAGCCGGTGAGGATCACCCGAAGGCCATGACCGGCCAGGTGGGTTCGCGAAAACGAGAAAGGCCCCGATCGGCGTGAAACAACCAGGTCAGGGCCTTGCTCGTTGGTGCGCCGCCAGGGACTCGAACCCCGAACCCGCGGATTAAGAGTCCGCTGCTCTGCCAGTTGAGCTAGCGGCGCTCGCTGACAACGTCGAGCACGCTAACACGCTCCTGATCCGGCCCTCAGACCCGACCCGACGCCCGGACGCGGCGCGCTCAGTGTGCGGGGTTCGGCGTGTGCGGCAGTTTGCCGAGTTGGCGCCAGTCCGTCTCCGCGACATCGACGCCGTAGTGCTTCGCAGCGGCGAGGATGTTCTGGAACGCCAGGTCGCGCTCCTTGTCGGTGACTCCCTGCACCTGATCGAAGCGAGCGATGGCATTGCGGACGTGGCTCGCGTCGGTCATCGGCTCCTTGCGCTTGTCGGGGAACGCGAAAACGCTCTCCGGCAACTCCCGCTTGTCCTTCTCCGACAGGCCGCCGTGCTTCTCGTAAGGCTTCCAGGTTGTCTTCATCACCCACCATTACCCACTTGTTGTCCGGTAGCACATGCTGCCCCGACGAGGCGTGGGCGGTGACGCGGACGAACCGGGGCCAGGCCGTGATCGGCCCGGCCCCGGTGTGATCGGTCGGTCAGCTCCGCAGGCTCCACTGCTGGTTCGGGCCACCGTTGCACGACCAGAGGATGATCTTCGTGCCGTTGGCGCTGGCGGCGCCGTTGGCATCCAGGCAGAGCCCGGACTGGCCATTCGTGATGGTGCCGTTGGCGTTGACGTTCCACTGCTGGTTGAGCCCGCCGTGGCAGTCCCAGATGATGACCTGGGTGCCGTTGGCCGTACCGGCCCCGGAGGCGTCCAGGCACTTGTTGCCGTACACCATCAGTTGCTTGCTGGCGGTGGAGGTCCACCGCTGGTTCGTGCCCCCGCCGCAGTCCCACAGCTGCACCTGGGTGCCGTTGGTGGTGGAGGAGTTAGGGACCTCGACGCAGCGGCCGGACTGGCCGCCCACGAGCTGCCCGCCCTGCTGACTGCCGCCGCCGCTCTGCTGCCGGACGATCGAGGTCGACTCGGCCGACCGGTTGCCCTGTGCGTCGACGACGTAGAGCCGGTACTCGCCCTGGCTCGTCGGCACGGCGATGGACGTGGCGGTGCCGGAAGCCCTGGTCATCGTCGGCCCGGCGGTGAAGGTGGTCGTGCCGTACGGAGCCAGCCAGACCGACTTGGTGGCGTCGCCGGTGCTCCGGATCGGGATCGACGCCGTGGCGCTGGTGACGAACGTGCTGGCTGGCAGCACGTAGTTCGGTGCGGAGAAACTGCTCGCCGGGATGATGTCCCGGTAGGCGTCCTCCAGGCCGGAGTTGGCCGCGATGTTGTACGCCGCCGCCGGCCAGACGTAGTCGGAGGAGACGATGATGTCGCCGATCGTGCTGTTCGGCAGGTTCTTGTTCGAGACCTTGTTGATCGGGCCGTAGATCTGCGTGATGGTCAGGTCGTGCTTGCGCCCGAAGTCGTCCGAGTTGATCATCCAGGTGACGTTCTTGTCGATGCTCAGAACGTTGTCCCGGAAGGTGATGTACGCCGACCCCTCATCCGGGTGCAGTCCGTACTTGTGGCCCGAGGGCACGCCCTGGAGGTAGTTGTTGGTGATCGTGGTCCCGGGCTGGCTGCCCAGCGTGTAGATCGGCGCCGTGTCGCTGAGGCGCTGGACGGTGTCGATGATGTGGTTGTAGCTGATGGTGTTGTTCCGCGCCGTCGTGGTCGGCCGGTTGGGCACGATCGAGCCCGATGACCCGTCGAAGTTCCACCAACCCCAGCCCATCGTGATGCCGGACCAGGGAGCCTTCTCGATCCGGTTGCGCGAGATCGTGAGGGTGTCGACGAAGTACGCCGAGATGGGGCTGTGCCCGTTGAACAGGACGGCGCTGTCGTAGATGTAGTTGTTCTTGATGTCGATGTTCTTCGGCAGCCCCTCGACCTGCGGGGAGTACTTCTCCCGGTTGGTCGACGTGCCGTCTCCGATGTAGACGTGCTGGGGATGGCCGACGTTGACGGCCGACCCCGCGATGTCGTTGGTGTAGTTCCCGATCAACTGCGTGCCCTGCACGTCGTTGACCATGCTGATGCCGTCGGCGCCGGTGTGTTGGATCCGGTTGCGTTGCAGCAGGATCCCGTCGGCGTTCTGCACCTGGACTATGCCGGGAGTGACGTCGACGTTGCGGTAGTAGTAGACGTGGAAGTTGCCCTTGGCGTACACCTGGGCGCCGAGGTTGCCCTGCTGCGCCTGCTTGAAGGACGAGCCGGCGACGTTGAACAGGTTCCAGTCGGAGTGCTGCACCGTCAGGCCGGAGAACGTGATGTTGCGCGCGTGGCTGCTCGTCGAGGTGCCGGAGACCCGCAGCAGGGTGGTGACGTTGTTCGGCGCGTAGACCGCGGCGGTCGACATGTTCTCGGCGCTGGCCTTGTAGTAGTAGACCGTCTTGGCGCCCTTGTCGAAGTAGAACTCACCGGGCGTGTCCAGGAACTCGTACGCGTTCATGACCTTGTGGCTGCCACCCACCTGGGCGTTGCCGTTGAACGCGCCCTGCGCGATGGCCGCGCCCGGTTGCTGGAACAGGGCCACCCGGCTCGCGCCGTCGGAACTCGTGGTCACCTGGCGGACTCCCACGATGGCAGTGGTCCAGGTCGTCCCCGTCTCGATCTCCAGGTCGTCCTGGTTACGGGCGATGGCCGGGAAGTCGTTCAGGTTGTACTTGGCGCCGTCGCACTGCGAGCCCGACTCCCAGGCCCAGGCGGCCTGGCCGGCAGTGATGTTGTAGGTGCCGTAGCACCCGCCCGAGCTGATCGTCTTCGACGCCATGTACGCCCGCTTGTCGTTGACGTAGAGCGTCCGCAGCTTGGTGGAGCGGTCCAGCGGCGCCTTCCAGATGTTGCCGCTGTGCTGGGTCCAGCCGGTCACCTGGACGCCACCGTCCAGGACCGGGGTCTCGCCGGGATAGGCGGCGTAACTGATCCGGTAGCCGTTGGTGCCGGAGTCGCTGGCGCCGAACTCGACGGTGCTGGTGACCGGATATCTGCCGCCGCGCAGGTACACGTTGATGTCGCCGGTCATGTTCGCGTTAACAGTGCGAACGGCGTCTCGTGCGCGTTGCACCGTCTTGAACGGCGACTGAAGGGTCCCCGCGTTGCTGTCGTTCCCGTCCGGGGCGACGTAGTAGGTCTCCTGGACGGCGGCCGAGGCCGGCGCTTGACTGATCACCACGGCCGGCAGCGTGGCGGCCACGAGCGCCGCCGCCGCGAGCAGTGCCGTGCGGGTGGTGGTGGTTACGGCTGATCTCACGTGCTGTCCTTTCTCACCTGTCGTCGATGTGGTGCCTGATACGTGCATCGAGCGACAAGCAGGGAACAGCGACGCCACCAAGGATCGGCGGGGGGCGGGTGGCGCAGCCCGACCGCACTCTTTGCCAATCGCTACGAAGTCTCTCGCGGAGCGTATGTCAGACGTGTGACGAATGCAATACAAGATTGGGTCTCATCTATGTCTAAATGCCTATGAAAGTAGCAAAAGACGCGGGCAAGGCGAGGTGCGGTCGGGCATCATCCGATGAATCGGGCCGGGGTGCACCAGCACCCCGGCCCGAGCCGATCGGTGGCTGCTCAGCAGCGCGCCGCTCGGCGTGTCGTGTCGCCCAGCCGCCAACGATCACGAAGCACCGGGCGCATTCGTCACCGCAGCGAGAAGTCCACCACCCGCAGTGGAGAGTCGAACACCAGGTAGACGTCGTGGGTGCCGGCGGTCCGGGCGACCTCGGCGCTGACGCTCACGTACCGGTAGTCGTCGCCGGTGCTGGGCACGGTGGCCGTACCGAGCAGCCGGCCGGTGGGCGAGCCCAGCCGGACCTGGATCGTACCGGCGCCCGCCGCCGCCCTGGCGACCCTCGCCGTGAACGTGTGGGCGCCGGGGCGCAGGGCGGACTTGTCGAAGGAAATCCATTGGCCGGCGGCGGTGGCGCCGACGGCCGTACCCTGTGCCTTCGTCTCGTCGACGAGCCGGACCCCCGCGTACCTGTCGAAGTTCTCGGCCCGGGTGGTCCGGGAGAGGTCCCGGGCCGGGATCGTCTCGCCGCGCACCGCGACCGCCGTCCGGGCCCGGATGTCCTGCGCGTTCGCGCCGACCAGCAGGTCGTACGTTGACGACTCGACCACCCACCGGCTGCGGGTGACGTCCCAGTTCGCCAGGTCGGCGACGGGCAACCGGAGCGTCACGGCCCGGGTCTGCCCGGGCGCGAGCTGCACCCGCGCGAACGCCTTGAGCGCCCGGATCGGGGTCTTCACCCGGGAGGTGCGCTGGTGGGTGTAGAGCTGGACGACCTCGGACCCGGCTCGGCTGCCGGTGTTTGTCACGTCGACGCTTACCGTGATGGTGCCGTCGGCCGCGACCGAGCGGGCGTCGGTGCGGGGCTGGCCGTACCGGAACCGGGTGTACGACAGCCCGTGGCCGAACGGATAGAGCGGCTTCGCGGTGCTGTAGAGGTAGGTCTGCTCGGACGAGATGATGTCGTACTCCAGCAGGTCCGGCGGTAGTTGCCGGTCCGAGCGGTACCAGGTCTGGGTGAGCTTGCCGGACGGGTTGCGGTCGCCGAACAGGACGTCGGCGACGGCGTGCCCGGTCTCGGCGCCCGCGTGGGTGGTCCAGACGATGGCCGGTACGTGCTCCTGCTCCCATCCGATGGTGACCGGGTAGCTGGTCTGCAGCACCAGCACGGTGTGCGGGTTGGCCCTGGTCACGGCCTTGACCAGCGCTTCCTGGCCGGCGCTCAACGCCGTCGAGGTCCGGTCGTGCGCCTCGCGCCCGTTGATGAACGGGTTGCTGCCGACGACCAGGACGGCGGTGTCGGCCGCCTTGGCCGCCGCGACGGCCCGGTCGACTCCGCTGCTGATCACCTCGCGGTCGAAGTGGGTCGCGTCCGCCGCGGTGGACGCGCCGAGCGTGAGGGCGCCGTCGTCGCCGACGGTGACGTACGTGTTGGCGCCGAACCAGCTCTCCTGGGTCTCGTAGCCGGTGTAGCGCAGCGCGACAGTACCGTCGGCCTGCGGCTCCAGCGTGAACTGCTGCTGGACGTACCAGCCGTTCGGCTGCTCGTCGCGGGTGATGAAGGGCCCCCAGTTGTAGCCGAGGTAGCGGCCATTCGCGGCGTTGCGCAGCGTCAGCACACCCTGTCCCCAGTCCACCGCGTCGAACTGGGCGGCGAGCGAGGCGGTGGCACCGGTCGCGGCGACCGGGTCGGCGTCGGTGGTGCCGGTGGCCGTGACGTACCGGCCGGTCGCCGGGTCCTTCAGGGCGATCCGGTCCGCACCGTCGAGCCCGCTGACGCTGGCGGAGCCGCCCAGCCGCTCGCGGATGCCGTCGAGCGCGGTCACCTCGTACGGCAGGTCGGCGCCGTACCAGTCGGAGTAGAGGGTGTCGGCCAGCGGGCCGAGCACGGCCACCGTGCGGGTCCGGGACGCGTCGAGCGGAAGGGCCTGTCGGGAGTTCTTCAGCAGCACCATCGCCTCGCCGGCGGCCTGACGCGCCAGCCGCTGGTGCTCGGGGCTGTTGATGACGTCCGGGGTGATGTCGCCGTAGCGGCCGCCTCCCGGGTCGAACTCACCGAGGCGGAACCGGACGTTCAGGGTCTCGGAGATCCGGGCGTCGATGTCCGCCTCGGTGAGCAGGCCGGAGGCGAGGGCCTGCTTGATGGCGGTGACGGTCGGCTGGGCGTTGGTGTCGTCGGTGATGAAGCTGTTGACGCCGGCCTTGACGATCGCGGCGTTCGCCTCGGGCTGGGTGGCGTAGTAGCCCTGCGAGGCGACGAGGTTGTTTGGCGCCCAGGCATCGGTGACATTCATCAGCGGCTGGTCGGTCCAGCCGCGCACCACAGTGGCCAGATCCGGGTCAACCGTGGCGGGACGGCCGTTGACCAGGTTGTACGAGGCCATCACCCCGGTCGCCGCGTCGGCGGCGATGGCCGGCCGAAAGGCCGCGCGGTCGTACTCGTTGAGCACCCGTGGGGGCACGTTCGACGAGGTGACGTCGCGCCGGACCTCGTTGTTGTAGGCCAGGTAGTGCTTGAGGGTCGGTGCGCTCTTGAGGTGGTCCGGGTCCCCGCCGGTCATCCCCGAGCCGTACGCGGTGGAGATCTTCGCGGTGAGCAGCGGGTCCTCGGAGTAGCCCTCCTCGTTGCGGCCCCACCGTGGGTCGCGGAGCAGGTTGACCACCGGCGCCCAGAGGTTCAGACCCCAGACCCGGGGGTTCTGCGCGTGGTAGCCGCGCGCCTCGTCGCCCACGGCGGAGCCGACCCGCTGGATCAGGTCGGTGTCCCAGGTGCTCGCCATGCCCACCGGCTGCGGGAAGGACGTGCCGCGAGCCTTCACGACCGCGCCGTTGTTGTCGATGTCGGTCGACCAGGCGACCCCGTGCAGCGCCTCGGTACCGGTCTTGAACAGGCCGATACCCAGCCGGGGAACGGCCGGCTGGTACTGGTGCAGCCACGAGATCTTCTCGTCCAGGGTGAGCCGGCCGAGCAGGTCGTCGACCCGGGCCTGCACGGGCAGGTGTGGATCTCGGAACGGGTAGGTGGGTTCGGCGTGCGCCGTGCCGGGAACGGCCGGCAGGACGAGCAGTGCGAGCGCGAGCGCGGTGATTCCGCGCCGAAGGCGCCTGTTCCGCATGCGGTTCTCCTCATGTCGTACGACAGGCGCCAGGGGCGCCGAGACCGGCGTGGCCAGGCTCGACACCCGGCTGACGGGCCTGAACGACGAATCGTCGAAGCGTTTCGACGATCCGGCCGCGTTGACCACGGCCATGATCTGGTGATTCCAGAACTATAGATGCGGACCAATGGAGCGCACCAGTGGTCAGCCGACGGATCCGGGGGGGGGGCCGACTACGACCCGCCGCCCACCGGTGGCATCGGCCGCACGGACGCCTCGGTGGCCAGCCGCGCGGCCAACCGCTCATCGAGGTACGCCGTCACACGCGCGTCCTCAACCGTCGTCAGCGTCGTCCGGCACAGGTACCGGGGCTGCTGGTCCGCGCAGTCCAGACGGTACGCCTCCCGCACCCGAACGGCGTGCCTGATCGCCGTCCACGGCAACCGCAACGCCGCATGGGCGGTGTGCCACTCGATGGCCTCCGCGGTGAACACGTACCGCACCGGCGCGCGCAACTCGGCGTGGCGTCGCAGGTACGCCGAGCCGTTGATCAGCCCCGCGATGAACCACACCACCCCGAACGGGAGGCCGAACAGCCCGGCGAGGAGCCAGCCACCATCGGCCGTGAACGTGCCGAGACTCGTGATCGACAACAGCAGGCCCGAGATGACGAACAGGACACTCATCCGCCGCATATCTCGTCGCAGCAACCGCGTGAACCGGACGTCGGGGGTGACCAGCAGGTCGAACCCGTCCCTGACGCCTACGTCGTCGAGCTTCTCGTCGCCCACCCCGTACCCCCGCTGTCGTCGATACCAACCGCGAAGAACCTAGGCCGTGCGTCTGGCCGATACCAGCCGGGAAGCAGGCCGGAGTCGATCGGTGGCTGCTCAGCAGCGCGCCACCCGGCGTGTCGGGTCGCTCAGCCGCCATCGATCACCGCTCACCGCAGGTAGCCGGTGCTCGGCGTGGTGGCCCTCGATGCGTCAGCCCCGCTCGCTCCCGGCCTCACCGCACCGCCAGCGTGACCCGCCCGGTCGCGGCCCCCGACGGATCGACAAGCAGCGTGTACTCCCCGGCCGCCGGCAGTGTGGTCGCCGTGATCCCGCCGGCCCCGTTGACCACGCAGCCGCTTGTGAGCGTGCTGCCGTCCGGGGCGCGCAACACCAGCACGCCGCACTGGTCGGGCAGCGTGGCGGCGGTCGCGGTCACCGTCACTGAGGTGCCGGCGGTCGCGGTGAACCGGTAGCCGGTGACCGCGCCCGGCCGGTCCACGTCCGCGACGACAGGCGGTCCGCCGAGGGCGATCGTCGCGTCCCGGTCCCGGCCGACGACCAGGCGCAGCGTGACGCTGCCGGTGCCGCGTTCGACCGGGTCGACAACCACGGTGTACGTCCCGTCGACGGGCAGGAGCGTGCCGTCGATCTCGCCGACGCCGTTGACCACACAACCGCTGCGCAGCAGCTTCCCCTCGGCGTCGAGCAGTTCCAGCGGGGAGCACTGGTCGGTGAGCGTGCTCCCGGGCACCTCGACGTAGATCCGCTCCCCCTGGTGGCCGGTGAACCGGTAGCGCGCCCGTGCGCCGGGGTGCTCGATCGACGCGGTGACGGTGGGGCCGTTCGGTTGCAGCGTGCCGCCACTGTCCCGGGCCGCGTAGACCCGGACGGCGGCACGGCCGGTGTCGCCGGGGGCGGCGGTGACCCGTAGCGCGTACGTGCCGGTGACGGCGAGGTCCACGCGGTCGACGTAGCCGACGCCATTGATGGCGCAGCCGCTGGCGATCTCCTGCCCACCCGGGTCGACGAGCAGGTACGGCGAGCAGCGGTCGCCGATGCCGGGCGCGGTGACGTCGACGAAGACGGCGTCCCCGGCGCGACCGGTGAACGTCAGCGGCGCACCACCCGGCGTGAGGCTGGCGGTCGCGACCGGCACGGCGGTGATCACCGCGCCGGTCGACGGGGTGATCCGTTCGGTGGTCGCTCCGGCGACGGCGAACTCACCACGCCCGCTGACGGCGACATCGAAGACGCAGTCGGCGAGCGGGCCTGCGGCGGTGACGCCGGCCCACCGGCAGATCCGTTCGGCGGCGGCACGCCGGGCCGGGTCGAGGTCGGCGACGGTCACCTCCCGCTCGGGGAGGGTCCGGTCGGTGAACGTGGTGGTGTCCTCGCCGTCGCCGTACGAGAACAGCGAGCGGTCCGGGGTGATCCGCCAACTGTCCGCGTACGCCGGGTAGAGCGTGGCGAACGGCACGGGCTGGGCGAGGGCTGGGCCGCCGGCGGGCGCGATGTCGTCGGCCGGGTCGCCGTCGAAGTCGCCGAGCAGGCCGCGTACCTTGCCGGCCCGGCCGTCGGCGAGCCGTACGAGCACCCGGTAGCCGTAGCGGCCGATCTGGTCCACCGCCGCCACCGAGCCGTCCGGCCACGTCACGTCGTACCCGTCGGTCTCTCCGGTGTCGGACGGGCGGCGGCTGAGGCTCCCGCCGGCCAGGTCGGACCGTTGCGGCGGCGCGGCGACAGGTGTGCCGTCGACGTGCACCCGGGTGGTCCCGTCGGTGAGGGTGAGCGCGACGCGGTGGGCGCCGACCCGGAACGCGACAGCCGAGTTGACCGAGGCGGAGCGGGAGTCGGTCATCGGCGTCTGCCGGACCTGGACCTCCAGCGGGTCACCGCCGGCGGCGGCGACCAGGGTGAACTCGCCGACGGCCTGGAAGTCGTAGGCGACCCGGTCGAAGGTGACCAGGTGCGGGTCGCCGTTGCTGCCGCCGCAGTCGGCGCCGTTCTCACAGAGCTTCACCGGGCCCTTCGGTGGGGGCGTCTTCTTCGGCGGCTTCTTGCACTCGTCGAGGCTTCTCGGCAGCGTCTTCCCCTTGTACTTCTCGCGGGGCGGCAGGCCCTTGGCGGCCCGGTAGCGGTTCTCCGCGAGCGTCGCCTTCACCTCCGCGGTGGGGATCTCGGTGCTTCCGCAGTCGCCCGGCGGGACCGCGTCGCGGGAGATGTCGTCGGCGTGGTTCAGCTCGTGGTAGAGCGCGGCGCAGGGGTCCCGGGCCACCCCGTCGTCGTACGGATCGGTGGAGGTCGGATTCCAGGTGACGGTGGACGAGCCCTTGCCGTCAGGGCTGTCCGGCGTCTCGAACGCGCCGGAGCCGCCCGGGGTGGGGATGATCCGCACCTTCGGGCTCTTCGTGTCCTTCAAGCGGGGCAGCAGGCCGGACGGGTCCCCGCCCGGCTCGGCGAACCCTTTCAGGCAGCCGTCGACCGCGGCCTGGAAGTCGACGCCTTTGATCGGCACACCGGAGGTCGGGTCGACCGAGTAGTCGGCCCGGGCCGGGCGGGCCCCACCGCCGACCAGCGCGCCGACGGCCACCAGCAGCAGGGCCACGGTGGCGGCGGCCGGCCGGCGGCGTACCCGCAGCAGGATCACCAGCGCGGCCAGGAGCAGCACCAGCAGCAGCGCGCCGCCAGTCAGCCAGAGCCAGCGGCTGCCGGGCGCGCTGCCGTCGCCGACCGTGAAGGTGGTGGTCCGCAGGGCCGTCGCGCCCACGCAGGGATTGACGGCGCCGGTGACCGGCAGTGGCACGTAGCCGGCCGTGACCTCGTACCGGCCGGGGACGCCGACCGGCCACAGCGAGTCGAGACCGCCGCCGTCCCCGGTGGCGGCCACCGAGCGGAGCACGACGTCGCCGGGCTCGTCATCCAGCCGGATGCCGGTGAGCGCCACTGTCGCGGTCGCGCCGGGCTCGACAGTGGTCAAGCCGGCGGTGGACGCAGCGGCGATCCCGTCGTCGTGGAAGCTGCGGGCGAGCGTCGGCGTGAGGTCGTGTCCGTCCCGGCGTACCCCGGTGATCTGGACGGTGCCGACGGCGGTGGTGGGCAGCGCGCACGCCGACTGAGTGGAGTTGGTGACGGTGAGGTCCAGGCGGACCTGGTCACCGGCGCGGTAGTCCGCCTGCCCGGGGCGCAGGGCAAGGCCGAGGCCGCCGTCGTCGGGCGCCGCGGCGGCGCTCGCCGCCCCGGCCACCAGGGCCGTCACGAGTACGGCGAGTCCGGCAGCCGACCGCAGCGTCCACCTCATGGTGGGGACTGTAGGGGCGCGGTCCAGCAATTCCCGTGCTCTGTCGGGGACCTGTCGCTGCGGGGTAGGGCCTGCCCCACCAGCGACGTTCCCGCTCACCGGCTGTCACCTGGACCTGCCGCTTCCTAGGGTCGGAGAGAGCCTACGAATCGATTACGGGGGTAGTCGTGAAGTTCTCCATCAAAGACCCGCCAGTCGTGGCGGAAGGGCCGCCCGGGACCTCCTCTCGGATCGCCGACGTCGACGCGCTGCGCGCCGTGGCGCTGCTCCTCATCCTGTTCGTCAACATCGCCTTCTTCGCTTCCGGCTATCCCTTCCACCTGGTCCCCGATCCCGCCCACGACTCGTGGGGCGACCAGGCGGCCCTGTGGACTGTCGAGATGCTCCTCGCGATGAAGGCGTACCTGCTCTTCTCCTTCCTGTTCGGCTACAGCTTCACGCTCCAGCTCGACTCCGCCGCTCGGCGGGGCCTCGACTTCGCACCCCGGTTCCGGCGACGGCTGGTCGGGCTCTTCGTGCTCGGGATCCTGCACGCGGTGCTGTTGTTCCAGGGCGACATCCTGGCCACGTACGCACTGCTCGGCCTGGTCCTGCTCGCCATGCGAAGAGTCGCCGTCGGGACCGCCCTGCGCGCCGCCGTCCTGCTGACCGGCGGAATCGGTTTCGTCCTCGCGCTCGCCGCCGTCGGCGGGACCCAACTGGTCACCGATCCGGCGGAGGCGCTCGCGGCAGGTCAGCGCTCGACCGAGGCACTACAGGGCGGGATCGGGTCGGTGATCGCCGAGCACGTACGCCAACTGCCGGCGATGGTCGGCACACTCCTCGTGCAGGGGCCGCTCGCCCTCTCGGCCTTCCTCTTCGGTTACGCGGCGGGGCGTCGCCGGCTCCTCACCGACGTCGCCGGAAACCGGCGGCTCCTGCGCCGGGTGCGGCAGCTGGGCTATCCGATCGGCCTGGCCGGTGCGGTGGTCTTCGCCTCGGGTGGGGGCACCGCCAACCTGACCGGACTGACGGTGGGCGTACTCACCGCGCCGCTGCTCGCGGCCGCGTACGCCGCCACCCTCCTTGAGTTCTTCCAGACCGACCGGGGACGACGGGTGGTCGCCGTACTCGCGCCGGCCGGACGGATGTCCCTGTCGAACTACCTGGGCCAGTCACTGCTCTGCGTACTGGTCTTCACCGGCGTCGGGTTGGGTCTCGCCGGTGCCGTCGCACCTCCGGTCGTCCTGCTCATCGCGGTCGCGATCTACGGCGTGCAACTCGCCGCCAGCGCGGCGTGGATGGCCCGGTTCCGGTACGGACCGGTGGAGTGGCTGTTGCGGGCCTGGACCGAGCAGCGGTGGCCACGGCTGCGGGCCACGGCCCGGGCCTGAGTGAGGCACGAAAAAGGCCCCGGACTGGTATTGATCACCAGATCGGGGCCTTGCTCGTTGGTGCGCCGCCAGGGACTCGAACCCCGAACCCGCGGATTAAGAGTCCGCTGCTCTGCCAGTTGAGCTAGCGGCGCTCGTCGGCAACGGAGAGAACATTAGCACCCCGCCAACTCGGGCTCCAATCCGGTTACCCGACTCCCCCCTTCGGTCGAGCTTAATGGGCATACGGTCACAAAACGGCCGCCAGCTCCGGGGCAGGGGCGTGGGCCGGGGCACTGATGCGGCACGATGTCCGCCAGGTACGCGAGAACAGAGGTGGGGATGGCACGGTTCACGCGAGCCGGGGCGGTGGTGGGCGCTCTGACCCTGGCGGCGTCGCTGGCACTGACCGGGTGCGGCGACGAGCAGAAGAAGCCGGAATTCGTCGGCGGGACGTCGACAGATGCAAGTGCCGTACCCGATTCGGCTGCGCCGTCGACCCCGGGTGCGTCGAGCGCGCCCAGCGGGCCGGCGTTGACGCTGAGCCCGGCCAACGGCACGAAGAACAAGCCTGTGAGCACGGAGATCAGCGCCAAGCTCCCGGACGGTGGCAAGGTCGCCTCGGTCACCCTGACCGCGGCGGGCGGGGGCTCGGTGGAGGGCAAGCTACGCACCGACGGCTCCGCCTGGGTGCCGTCGGCTCCCCTGAAGTACGGCACCAACTACACCGCCACGGTGACCGCTACCGGGCCCGACGGCACGACCAGCCAGGGCACCAGCACCTTCACCACGATGGCCAAGCCGAAGTCGACAATCGGGTCCGGCCTGTACCTCTTCGACGACAAGAGCTACGGGGTCGCCATGCCGGTGGTCACCGAGTTCCACCCGGGCATCCCGAAGAAGGACCGGGCCGCGGTCCAGAAGCGGATGTTCGTCAGGACCGACCCGCCGCAGCCGGGCGCCTGGCACTGGGTCGACAACGGCACCCAGGCCTACTACCGCGCACCGGAGTACTGGCAGCCGGGCACCACCATCACCGTGCGGATCGCGCTGGCCGGCGTGCCGCTGAGCAACGGCAAGTACGGCGACGTCGACCGCAAGGCCACCGCCAAGATCGGCCGGTCGTTCGTGATGAAGGTCGACAACGCCACGAAGAAGATGTCGGTGTACGAGAACGGTGCGCTGTCGCGCACCATCCCGGTGAGCCTGGGCAAGAAGAGCACCCCGTCGTCGAGCGGGACGTTGGTCGTGATGGAGAAGAAGGAGACCACGGTCTTCGACACCCGCGACGATCCGGACCCGGCCAACCGCTACGTCGCGGACATCGAGTTCGCCCAGCGGCTGACGTGGGGCGGCGAGTACATCCACGCCGCGCCCTGGTCGGAGAATGTGCAGGGGCGGTCCAACGTCTCGCACGGCTGCGTGAACATGTCGACGGCGAACGCCAAGTGGCTGTTCGACAAGACGCGGATCGGTGATCCGATCACGATCAAGGGCACCGAGCGCAAGATCGTCGCCGGGAACGGCTGGACGGCATGGAGCCTGAGCTGGTCGGAGTTCGTGAAGGGCAGCGCCCTGCCGGTGCCCAGGGGTGGGTCCGGCCCGGCGCTCTGAGGGCTCGAATCCTGCGCGCCGGCCCCTGCCGATGGCACGGGCCGGCGCGTACCCTTGCACTGCCCGCGCCGTGACGACGGCGGCGGCGACCCGCAGTCCCGCGCAAAGACGAGCCTGAATCACGAAACGCCGGATAGTACCAAGATTCCGGCATCCTGATCGGCGTGTTCCGGTTCACCCTCGGCAACCGGGACCGGTTCTGGCGCGTCATTAAGAGACGATGGGTCAGGGACCACGACTGTGAGGACATCATGCGAGCTAGCCAGGACCAGCTGATCCGGCCCCGTGGGCGACGCCGCGTGCTCGCGGCGGGGCTGCTCGCCGTGGCGCTGGCCTTCACCTCCGCCTGCACCGACGGCGACGGCGGAAAGCCGTCCTCGTGGCAGGGCGGCGGCGAGAGCCCGGCGCCCAAGGCGGCGGCGACCATCAGCGAGCCGGCGGCGGACGCCAAGGACGTGCCGGCGTCCACAGGCATCACCTTCAGCACGAAGGACGCCGAGGAGACCACTGTCGACCTCAAGGACGCGGCCGGCAAGGCGGTCGAGGGCACCCTCGCCAAGGATGGCAAGACGTGGCTTCCGAACGGGGCGCTGGAGTACGCCACCAGCTACACCGCCACGGTCACCGCCACCGGCGACGACGGCCGGCCGGCCACCGCGACCAGCACCTTCACCACGATGGCCAAGCCCGACAAGCAGGTACGGGTGAGCAGCTTCCTCGGCGACAACCAGGTGGTCGGCGTGGGGATGCCGCTGATCGTGAAGTTCAGCCGTGCCGTTCCGGAGGACTACCGCGACGACGTGCAACGCCGGATGACGGTGACCTCGACGCCGGCCCAGGCGGGCATCTGGCACTGGGTCAGCCCCACCGAGATCCGGTACCGGCCGAAGGAGTTCTGGAAGGCCAACAGCAAGGTCTCCTACCGCGTTCAGGCCGGCGGCCTGCCGATGGGTGACGGCTACTACGGCCGCTCGGACCTCTCCGTGGACGTCAAGATCGGCTCCTCGCTGATCATGACGGTGGACAACAAGACCAAGCGGATGACGGTGACCCGCGACGGCAAGGTGATCAAGACCATCCCGGTCAGCCTGGGCAAGAAGAGCACCCCCTCGTCCAGCGGGACGATGGTCGTGATCGAGAAACTGCGCAAGACCGTGTTCGACACGATGGAGGAGCTGGGCCCCGAGGAGGGCTACCGCACCAAGATTGACTTCGCGCAGCGGCTCACCTGGGGTGGCGAGTTCATCCACGCGGCCCCCTGGTCCGAAGGGCAGCAGGGCAGCGTCAACGTCTCGCACGGCTGCGTGAACGTGTCGATGGCCAACGGCGACTGGCTGTTCAAGAACACCCAGATCGGCGACCCGATCACGGTCAAGGGCACCGAGCGCAAGCTCCAGAACGGCAACGGCTGGACCGACTGGAACATGAGCTGGGACGAGTACGTCAAGGGCAGCGCCGTGCCGTACGAGCCGCCGGCCGATCCGGACGCCTCGCCGACCCCGGACGGCGCCGTCACCCCGTCCGCCACGCCGACCGCCTGAGCTGATCCACTCCAGGTCGGCGAGGTTGGGGTATCCGGGCGGCCGAACACCCCCAGATCGCCGACCTGGAGTGGATCACCCAGGCGCGTGACAGCAAAACAACTCAGGCCCCCTCCGAGGAGGGGGCCTGAGATATGGGGTGACTGATGGGAATTGAACCCACGACAACCGGGACCACAACCCGGTGCTCTGCCAACTGAGCTACAGCCACCACGCCTCCGACGCCCGGTCGATCGCCCCGGGCGGGGTGCGGACCAATAATAGCCACACCACCGCTCACGGCGTCCAGCGGGTTCCCCGCCGACCGCGCCGAGCACCGACAGCAGGGCCGGCGAGCGCCGCCCCCGCACGGGGCGAGCGCCGTCAGAGCTCGGCGGCGATGGCCTTGGCGGTCTCGACGTCCGGGCCGGGCAGGGGGACGAAGATGGTGCGCCGGTAGTACTCCAGCTCCCGGATGCTCTCCCGGATGTCGGCGAGCGCCCGGTGCGCCAGGCCCTTCTGCGGCTGACCGAAGTACACCCGGGGGTACCAGCGGCGGCAGAGTTCCTTGATCGACGAGACGTCGATCATGCGGTAGTGCAGGTGCGCGTCGAGGCGGGGCATGTCCCGGGCGATGAAGCCACGGTCGGTGGCGATCGAGTTGCCGCACAGTGGCGCGGTGCGCGGGTCCTTGACGAAGGTGCCGATGTACTCCAGCACCCGGTCCTCGGCCTCGGCCAGGGTGACCGCCGAGCGGCGGACCTCCTCGGTGAGGCCGGACTTGGCGTGCATGGTCTGGACGATCTCCGGCATCGCCTCCAGCGCGGCCTCGTCGGCGTGGATCACCACGTCGACGCCATCACCCAGCACGTTGAGGTCGGGGTCGGTGACCAGTGCCGCGACCTCGATCAGCTTGTCACTGCCAAGGTCCAACCCGGTCATCTCACAGTCGATCCAGACGAGGAGATCAGCCACCGGGACAGCCTACGCGCAGCCCACGCCCCACGGCTGCGCGCTCTGGACCGGACGGACCGCTAGGGTTTCTCAAGTGCCAGCCGAACCCGTCGCACCGCCCGCCGTCACCGACGACGATCCCGGCGGCCGTACGGTCCGTCGGCTGGTCGCGATCGTGGCGCTGATCGCCGTGCTGCCGGCGCTCTACCTGCCCGGCCTGGTGCACAACTTCTTCGACCTGAAGATCTACATGTCGGCGATGGACTGGTGGACGGCGGGCCACCCGCTCTATGACTACGTCCAGCCGGACCGGGTGCAGGGCGAGCTGTACTTCACGTATCCACCGTTCAGCGCGCTGCTGCTGTGGCCGTTCGGGCTGATCCGGCTCGGCGCCACCGTGGTGATCTTCACGGTGCTCACGGTGGTGGCCGTGGTGGTGACCACCCGGTGGCTGGTGACGCCGGTGATCGCCCGGCACCACCTGCCGCGAACGTTCACCCTGACCGTGGCCGTGCTGCTGGTGCTGGCGGTGGAGAGCACCCGCGAGACGATCACGTTCGGGCAGATCAACATGCTGCTGGTCGTGCTGATCCTGGCCGACCTGCTGTTCGCCGTACCGCAGGCGCGGCGCTGGGCCGGGGTCGGCGTGGGGCTGGCGACGGCGCTCAAGCTCTTCCCGGGCATCTTCATCGTGTACCTGCTGGCCACCCGACGGTGGCGGGCCGCCGCGGTGGCGAGCGCGACGGCAGCGGCGGCGACCCTGCTGGCGGCGGCGGTCGCGCCCAGGGACTCGTGGCGGTTCTGGACGCAGGAGCTGTGGGACAACGACCGGGTGGGTCGCACCGACTACACCGGCAACCAGTCGCTCTTCGGGCTGCTCAGCCGGTTCACCGCGCCGGAGAAGCCGGACCGGCTGCTGTGGCTGCTGGTGGTCGCGGTGGTGGCCGGTTACGGCCTGTGGCGGGCGGTCCGCGCCGCGCGTGGCGGTGACGCGCTGACCGGCCTCACCCTGACCGGCCTGGTCGGCGCTCTGGTCAGCCCGATCACCTGGACCCACCACATCTACTGGTTCGTGCCGGCGGTGGTGCTGCTCGCCGATGCGGCGTTGAGCGCGAACCGGCCGGAGGAGTTCCGCCGACGGCGGTGGCTCGCCGGGCTCGCCGTGGGCACCGGCGCGTTGATCATCTACGGCGTGGTGTCGTTCCACGACTGGGGGGTGGCGCCGGTCCGCACCGACGATCCGGTGGACTTCGTGCTGCGCAACGGCTACGTGCTGCTCAGCCTGCTGCTGCTGGTGGTCCTGCCGGTCCGGGTGGCCCGCCCGATCCGGACTGAGGAAAAATCGCACCAACTGGACACAAGTCCCCAGTAGCCACCATCGGCGCTAATCTGGACTCAACTACCTCAAGCGTCGCTCGGGTAGCACCGATCCCCCGGTGAGAGTGGCCCTCCGCGTCGGCAGCGCGGAGGGCCACTCGCCGTTTCAGTCCGTCGACACCGGCCGCGCCGTAGGTTCGGCGCCGGCGGGCGGCCAGGCCAGGCTCAACGCCACCTCCGGCGGGCGGGGCAGCCGGGCCGGCGCGTCCAGGTCGGCGAGGGTGGCCGGCCGGGTCGGTTCGGCGCCGGTCGCAGCCCGCGGCCACTCGGCTGCGCCGGAGCCGACCGGGGCGAGCTGTCGCACCGCCGGCAGCGGCGGGGCCGCACCGGGATCCCGGGCGCTGAGGCCACTGAGCGACGTGACCCCGAGCCGGCCGGCGAGCACCGGCACCTGGTCCGGTTCGACCACGAAGACCACCTCGCGCGGACGCGGCGGGCGCAGCAGGAGCAGCACCGCGCACGCCACCAGCAGCACCCCCGCCGCCAGCAGGCCCCAGGCGACCGGACCGACCCAACCCGCGCTCAGCTCGGCGCGCAGATCCAGGCTCAGGTCGGCGCGACCGTCCGGGCGCATCACCACGAGGCTCATCGACTCGCCGCTCAGCTCGTCGGCGCTCCACTCGAGGGTGCCGACACCCTCGCGTACCCAGAACGGGCGACCGAGCGGGGTGGGGGCCGCACCGGCGGGCGCGGCCGCCGCCGGGACCGCCGGGTCCATGCGGACCGGCAGCGGACCTCGGGCCAACGCCACCCGGCGGACCGAGGCGTACGGCACGGACTCCAGCCACCGGCGCACCTCGGCGGTGGGCGCCAGCCCCACGAAGGCCGGACCGTCGGGCGTACGGGCGTCGAGCCGCAGGCGGGTCTGCGCGCCACGCGCGAAGGGCGCCTCCCGCCGCAGCAGCCGGTCGAGATCGGTGACCACGACCGCGTGGCCGGGTGTGCGGACCGTCTCGAACCGGGCGGCGAAGGTCCCACCGGGGTCGGCGTGCCGGGTGACGAGCCACAGCCCGCCGCCGGCGAACAGCGCCGGAATCCCGATGACCAACAGCAGCAATCCGGTGATCACCCGCACGAACCGCATTCGCAGCGTCCCCCTCCGTAGCCAGATACCCGGCCGACCTTACCGACGTACACCGGCTGATCAGGGGATATCCACGGCACGGCCGACTTCGGTCCCGGGAAGCACGCTGGCCCGCCGGATTGTCCGGCGGGCCAGCGGGTGAGCGACGAGGTCAGGACTTGGCGACCGGGCCCCGGCGGGTCCGGGCGAACGCGAGCCCGCCGAGCACCAGACCGGCCAGGCCGGCGACCAGGCCGGCGATGCCGAGGCCGATCGCGGTGCCGTCGCTCTCGTCATCGTCATCGTCCGGCGCGGCGACGGCCGTAGCGGACGGGGCTGCCGACGCCGACGGCCCCGCGGCGGTGAGGGTGAGCACCGGCGCGGGCTTCTCCGGCTCCTCGCCGCCCGGCTGCGGCTCGTCGATCCAGCGCGAGACGTTGCCGTCGGAGTACGTCTGGAGGGTCTTGAAGACCATCGACTCGACCTTCGGCAGCGGCCCCATGGAGACGCCGAACTCCTGGAACTGGCCCGGCTTGACCGCCGCGTCACCGGTCGCCGTCCAGGTGATCTTGGAGACCGCCTCGGTGAGCTGGCTGCCGTGCACGTCGATCGGCGGGTCCACCTTGCGCTTCTCCGTCGTAACCGTCCAACCGGGCACCGGGATGGTCGACACCGAGCCGATCGGCGCGTTCTCCGGCAGCACGACCTCCAGCTTGGTGGTCGACGCGGTGTCACTCTCGTTGGGCACCCGGAACGCCACCCGGGCGTAGCCGCCCTGGGTCGCCTCCTTCGGGTTCACCGTGACGTGGGCGGACGCCGGCCCGGCGAAGCCGAGCACGGCGGTGGCGACGGCGGTGAACGCCAGGGCGGCAGCGGCGGTTGCGGTACGCCGGAGACGGGTCATGGGCTTGGGGAACCTCTCTAACGGATGGGCACGGTGGCGGTCACCGTGGCCTGGTCGATGTCGGACGTGCGAACGGTGATCTTCAACTGCCAGTCGCCGGCGGCCGGCAGGCTGACGTCGCCGTAGGAGTGGTTGTCGGTCAACGGCAGCAGCGGCAGCTCGATCGGCTCGATCCCGGCCGAGGGCAGCGCGGCGGTCGCCCGCCACTCCGCCACCGGCTGCGGCTGGTTGTCCTTGGTGTACGCGTACAGGTGCACCGAGTTGTTGCCCCGCTCGGCCGGGTCCAGCTCGACCTGGAGGGTGAACAGCGAGCTGGTCAGGGTGGTGGAGAAGAGCCCGGCCTGGGTGCCGGACGGCCCGGCCACGGCGGTGCGGGCGGGCGTGGTCTGCACCAGCGTCGCCGACAGCCCCAGCACCACCACGGTGACGGCCAACTCGACCAGGACCGCCCGGCGCACCGGCGCCGGTCGCTGGGCCGCCGTGCGTCGACGGACCAACTGCCGGGAGTACGCGGCCACGGCGATCACGATCGCGAACAGCCCGATCTTGGCGAGCAGCAGCCGCCCGTACGTGGTGTTGAACAGGGCGTCCGGGGTGGCCACCTCGATCAGCGCCTGGACGGTGCCGGCCAGCAGCAGGGCCGACACGGCGAGCGCCGCCCAGCGCGACCAGATCGGCAGGATCGCGCCCAACTCCCGCTCGTCGGCCTGGCGCAGCAGGAAGACGGCGAGCATCAGCAGGCCGCCCAGCCAGACCGCCATGCTGCCCAGGTGCACCGCGTCGACCACCACGGAGACCGCCGGCGCCGGGGAGGCCGCCGGGTGCCCGGCCAGCGGCCAGGTCAACAGGGCCGCCCCGCCGAGCACGGCCAGGATGATCGCGTCGGCCCGGCCGGCCGGGCGGGCCAGCAGCGGGCGCAGCAGGAACGCCGAGGCCGCCAACAGGCCGAGCCGGACCAGGTGGGCGGCACCGAAGGCGCTGCCGAACACGCTGCCGAACCCCTCGCCGGTCACGTCGAAGAGGCCGCCACCGGCGGTGTAGGGCACCTGCAACCACAGGTCGGCGAGGGTCGCCACGGCCACCAGAGAGAGACCGGCCCAGGCCAGCCGGGTGGGACCCCGCCGGGAGAGCCGGCGCGGCCACAGCGCGGCGAGCACCAGCGCCGGCCCGACCAGCAGCACCAGACCGGCGTAGCCGAGGAAACGGGCCACCTTCACGGCGTTCTCCACCACCGGGTCGGCGCGGCTGTCGTTGCCGGAGTCGACCGGCGGCGCCGACGGCGCGCCCACCGAGTAGGTGAACGCGCCGGAGACCGGGTGGCTGTCGGCGGAGATCACCCGGAAGGTCACCAGGTAGGTGCCGCGCTGACCGGCCGGGTCCACCGGGATGGTGACCACGGCGCCCTCGAAGGACGGCTCGCCCCGGTCGGCCCGGGCGCCGTCCGGCGCGATGACCCGGATCTTGTCGGGGACCTTGCGGACCGACTCGCTGAACGTGAGCACCACCTCCGCAGGCCCGCTCGGCACCACCGACGAGGCGGCCGGGCTGCTGCTCGACAGCACCGCGTGGGCGCTGGCCGGGGTGGCTGGCGCGATCAACAGGGCGACGACGGTGACCAGGAGGCCGGCGGCGGCGGCCAGCCGGGCGATCCAGCGACGGGGTGCGACAGTCATGCCGGCCATGGTCGCCGACGGACCTGGATGTCGGCGACCCGAGGCGCAGGATCGGCTCACCTGCGGCCAGCCGCCAGCGCCGCGCAGGAGAGGTCGCGTGTCATGAGCAGGTAGTCGGCCGGCGGCGGGGAAAAGTTCCCGACGTGGTGCAGACCATCCAAGGGCCGAAGGACCCTGACGTCACACCCGGCGACGCGTAACCTGGTGTGTCGTGATCCCCGTCCCGCGTGATTCCGGTGCCGCCGGTGCGACAGGTGACGTCGCCCGGGACCCGGCGACCGAGTCGGCCCTGAGCGCGCGCGACGGTGACCCCGCAGCCCCGGCCGTGTTCGTCCGGCTGACCCAGGCCGAGGTGTGGCGCTTCGCGGCCGCCCTGGTGGGCCCGGACAGCGCCGACGACCTCACCCAGGAGACGTACCTGCGGGCGTTTCGGGCCCTGCCGGCGTTCGAGGGCCGCTCCAGTGTCCGCACCTGGCTGCTCGGCATCGCCCGGCGGGCCTGCGCCGACCACCTGCGGACGGTGATCCGGCGTCGCCGTCTCGACGAGCGGCTGGCCGCGAACGCGTACACCGACCGTCCGCATCCCGACCCCGCCGGGCAGCTCGGCGCCGCCGACCTCGTGCGCCGGCTGAGCCCCGAGCGACGTGCGGCGTTCGTGCTCACCCAACTGCTCGGCCTGTCGTACGCCGAGGCCGCCGACGTCGAGGGGGTGCCGGTGGGCACCATCCGCTCCCGGGTCGCCCGGGCCCGCGACGAGCTGGTCGAGGCCGTCGGCGACACCCTCACCGGTTGAGCCCGGAACTTCCGGCGCAGACGGGACGACAAATGACCGTGACCGCACCCCCCATCCGGGCCGGCCGTTGGGCGGCCGTACGCCCCTGGCTCAGCACGGCGGCCCGCCTCGGCCTCGCCGCCGTCTGGTTGGTCGCCGGGGCGTCGAAGGTCGGCGACCTGGCCGCCTCCGGCCGGGCCGTGAACGCCTACCAGGTGCTGCCGTACGACGTGGCGACAGTGGTCGGCGCCGCGCTGCCGTTCGTCGAGCTGGCCCTGGGCGTGCTGCTGTTGCTCGGTCTGGCCACCCGGCTCAGCGCGGCCATCTCCGTCGCGCTGCTGCTGGTCTTCATCGCGGGGATCTCCTCGGCCTGGGCGCGTGGCCTGGCCATCGACTGCGGCTGCTTCGGCAGCGGCGGGCAGCTCGCCGAGGGACAGGCCCCGAGTTACCTCCCGGAGATCCTGCGGGACCTGGGATTCTTGGTGCTGGCCGGATTTCTGGTGATCTGGCCGCGTACGCCCGTCTCGGTGGACGGGTGGCTGTCCGCCGAACCGGTTGTGGAGGACGAGGATGAGTAGTCGCAAGGGGCAGCGGGACGCGGCCCGGGTGGTCCGCGAACAACTGGCCCGCGAACGACGCCGCCGCCGCACGCTCTGGGTCTCCGCCGCCGCCGTCGCCGTGCTGGTCATCGCCGGCCTGATCGGCTGGAGCGTCTGGTCCAGCCAGCGTTCGGACACCTTCACCACCCCGCCCGGCGCCAACGAGGCCGGCACCGGCATCGTCACCGGCGGCGGGCCGGTCACCGTCGACGTCTACGAGGACTTCCTCTGCCCGGTCTGCAAACAGTTCGAGGAGAGCACCGGCGCGACGCTGGAGCAGCTGGTGTCCGAGAACAAGGCGAAGGTGGTCTACCACCCGGTCGCGTACCTCAACCGCTTCTCCACGACCGAGTACTCCACGCGCTCGTCGGCCGCCTCCGGCTGCGCGGCGGCCGGCGGCAAGTTCCGCGAGTACGCCAAGGCGCTCTTCGCCAAGCAGCCGCCCGAGGGCAGCGCCGGGCTCAGCGACGACGAGCTGATCGACATCGGCGTCGGCGTGGGGCTGGACCGGGGTTCGTTCGGGGGCTGCGTCTCCGAAGGCACGTACAAGACGTGGACCGAGCACGTCACGGAGAAGGCCAGCCGCAGCGACGTCACCGGCACGCCCACCGTCCTGGTCAACGGCCAGCCACTCGCCGACCGCAGCCCGCAGGGCCTCACCGCAGCCGTGGCGGCGGCCGGCAGGTGATCCGTACCCTGCTGGCGCGCGCCACCCTGATCGCCGCCACCGCCTGCGCGACGACAGTGCTCACCGCGGCACCCGCCGCCGCGCACGGCGCGGACGCCCCGGACGGCTCCGACTACCGCACCCGCGTCACCGGCGTCACGCCGGCCCGGCCCGGCCTGACGGTACGGGTGATCGAGGCGGGCGCCCGACTGGAGCTGACCAACCGCACCGGCCGGGCGATCGAGGTGATCGGCTACTCCGGCGAGCCGTACCTGCGGGTCGGTCCGGACGGCGTGTACGAGAACAGCCGGTCCCCCGCCACGTACCTCAACCGCACCCTCGCAGGGGACACCGCGCTGCCGGCCGACGCGGACCCGGCCGCCCCGCCGTCCTGGCGGCGCGTCGACGACGGGGCCACCGTGCGCTGGCACGACCAGCGGGCCCGGTGGCAGGAGTCGGCACCACCCGACGCGGCACGCGCCGAGCCGGAGCGTGCGCACCGGGTCCGGGACTGGACGATCCCGCTGCGCGACGGCGCCGACCCCGCGCAGATAGCCGGCACGCTGGACTGGGTGCCACCGCCGGACGCGTACACCTGGTGGGCGGTGACCATCGTCGGCCTGCTCGCGGTGGGCGCGCTCGGCCTGCTCGCCGCCGCCTCCACGGCCGGCGCGCGGGCGCTGTCCGCGGTGGGCGTGCTGCTGGTCGTCGGCGGCGCGGTGGCCGTGCTCTACCCGGTGGGGCGGGAGCTGGACGCTGGCGCCCAGGGCGTCGGCGGGGTGCTCGCCGGGCTGCTGGGCGGTCAGGTCTGGGCACTGCTCACCGGCCTCGGGGCGCTCGCCGCCGGTGGTTACGCGCTGGCCCGCCGCCCGGCGGCCGACTTCGTGGTGGCGCTGGCCGGCGCCTGCCTGGCCCTCTTCGCGGGCGTGGCGAACGCCGCGGTGTTCAGCCGGTCGGTCGCCCCGGTGCCGTGGTCACCCGAGGTCGCCCGCGCCATGGTGGCCGCAGTCCTGATCACCGGCGTCGGCGCGACAGCAGCCGGAGTCCTCCGCCTGCACGCCGCCTCCCGCGCCGCGACACGATCAGCCGAGGCGGCGGACGCCCAGCGCGGGGCTACGCCCGCGGGGTGAAGCCGTAGGGAAGTTCCAGGCGGTGGCGGGCCAGCAGGGGCTCGTTGCTCAACAGGTCGACGGTGGGGGCGTCGGCGACGATCCGACCGCCGTCCAGGATCACCGAGCGTTCGCACAGCTCCGCCGCGTACGGCAGGTCGTGAGTGACCATCAGCAGGGTCACCGGCAGGCCGCGCAGGATCTCGGCCAGCTCGCGCCGGGCCGCCGGGTCCAGGTTCGACGAGGGCTCATCCAGCACCAGGATCTCCGGGTGCATGGCCAACACGGTCGCCACCGCCACCCGTCGACGCTGCCCGAACGACAGGTGCTGCGGCGCCCGGGCCCGATGCTCGCTCATCCCGACGGCGGCCAGCGCCTCGTCCACCCGGGCGGCCAGTTCCGCGCCGCGCAGGCCCAGGTTGGCCGGCCCGAACGCCACGTCCTCCGCCACCGTGGGCAGGAAGAGCTGGTCGTCCGGGTCTTGGAAGACGATGCCCACCCGGCGACGCACCTCGGCCAGAGTCGCCCGATCCGGCGTGACCGTCAGACCGCCGACACTCACGCTGCCCTCGGTCGGGGTGAGGATGCCGTTGAGGTGCAGCACCAGTGTCGTCTTACCGGCGCCGTTGGGCCCGAGCAGCGCCACCCGGTCGCCGCGCGGCACCGTCAGGTCCACCCCGTGCAGGGCCACGTGCCCGTCCGGGTACGCGTACCGGACGCCACGAACGTCCAGCGAGAGGGCGGTCTGCACGACACCGATCATGTCAGCACGACGGCGGTCGCGGCGATGGAGGCCGCCACCACCGGCACGGTCGCCGCGACCAGCCACTGCCCGGCGGTCGCCGCGCCGTCGCCCTGCCACACCGCTGGCATCCGCCCCGTGTAGCCCCGCGACAGCATCGCCAGGTAGACCCGCTCGCCGCGCTCGAAGGCGCGCAGGAACAGCGCCCCGATGCCGGCGGCGAAGCCGCGCAGCTGCCACAGGAAGCGCGGGTCGTCACCCCGCGAGATCCGCGCCACCCGCATCCGTCGCGCCTCGCCGACCAGCACGTCGAGGTAGCGAAGCATGAACGTGGCGATCTGGGTGAGCACCTGCGGGCAGCGCAGCCGGTCCAACCCGACGATCAGGTCCCGGGTGGTGGTGGTCGCCGCGAGCAGCAGCGAGGCGAGGACACCGAGGGTGCCCTTGGCCAGGATGTTCCACGCCCCGTGCAGGCCGTCCTCGGACAGCCGCAGCCCCAGCACCTCGACCCGTTCGCCGGTGCCCAGAAACGGCAGCGCCACCGCGAACAGCACGAACGGCAGCTCGATCAGCGCGCGACTGAGCAGCCAGCGCGGCCCCACCCGGGCCAGCGCCGCCACCGCGGCCACCAGCAGGGCGTACGCGCCGAAGGCCCAGAACGCCTCGCGCGGGGTGGCCACCACGGCGATCGTGAAGACCACCATCGCGACGATCTTGACCTCGGGCGGGAGCCGGTGCACCGGCGAGGTCGACTCGCGGTACAGCACGTGCCCGTGACCGGCACCCATCCGCGTACCTCCTGCTCAGCCGGCCGCGCCGGCGCGGCGCCCGGCGGCGACCGCGCCGCCCGTCGCGTCGCCGTCGCCGGTGGTCGACGCGGTGAAGGTGTTGTCGCCGGTGGTCGACGCGGTGGACGTGTCGTCGCCGGTGGTCGACGCGGTGGATGTGTCGTCGCCGGTGGTCGACGCGGTGGACGTGTTGTCGCCCTTGGTCGAGACGCCGCCCCGGCGGCGCAGCAGCCAGAAGCCACCGCCGCCGATCGCGAAGGTCACCAGCACCCCGAGCACCCCGGAGAGGCCTGTCGAGACGAAGCTGTTCCGGATGCCCCGCACGCCGTAGTCGGCGAGCGGACTGTCCCCCAGCTCGTGCTCACGGGCCTGCTGCGCCGGGCAACTGCCACCGACGATGTTGTGGTCGGCGTCGACGGTGCAGCCCTTGAGCAGGGAGGAGTCCAGGCCGTCCGGGTGCGACGAGGCGTAGTTGCTCACGACACCGGCGAGCAGCAGCGCGACCAGCAGACCGCCGGCCAGGAACGCCCAGGAACGGTTCTTCATCGGACACCTCCGGAGACCGGGACGGCGGGGGTGGCGGGAGCGGGCAGCGCGCGCAGCGCGTACACCAGGTCGGGGCGCACCTTCGCGACGGTGAGCACGGTGGTCGCGGTGATCAGGCCCTCGCCGATGCCGATCAGCAGATGCACGCCGGCCATCGTGCTGGCCAGGCCGGCGAGGTTGCCGCCCAGGTCGGTGGTGCCGCCCAGCCAGTACTCGACGACGAAGCCCTGGGACGCGACCACCACGCTGACCAGCGCCGCGACGAACGCGGTGACGGCCAGACCGGCCCGCGTGCGGGGCAGCACCCGCAACAGCACCGCGATCAGCAGGTACGCCGCAGCGGTGCCGAGCAGCGCCATGTTGGTGATGTTCAGGCCAAGCATCGCCACACCGCCGTCGCCGAAGATCAGCGCCTGCACGACGAGCACCACGGCCACGCAGAGCGCGCCGACCCACGGCCCGACCAGCATCGCGGCGAGCGCGCCACCGAGCAGGTGACCGCTCACACCGGCCGTGAAGATCGGAAAGTTGAGCATCTGGACGGCGAAGATGAACGCCGCGACCAGGCCGGCCATCGGGGCGAGCCGATCGTCCAGGTCCCGCCGGCCGCGCAGGACGCAACCCGTGAGGGCGGCGAGCGCCAGGGCCGCGAACACCGCTGCGACGGGACCGTCGATGATCCCGTTCGAGATGTGCATCGCCAGTGTTTCCACGCGACCTCCCACGCGTCAGCGGACCCGTCCCGGGCCGGCGGGGTCAGCCTATTTCCTAGGAGTTGTTGTTGCCAGACTCTGGCAACAACGCATGGCCTTGATCACCTTTGGCAGGGTTCGACGGCCCGCGCCGGCTTGATCGACTCGCGTTCCTTGATGTCGGGGTGTCCCGGCTCGGGGACACCCCGCTTTACCGGAAGGCGAGTCGATCAACGGGCCTGGCGCGCGCGGCCGACGTCGACACCGGCACGCCCGGCGGTAGGGTCGGGTCATGACCGCGCCCGACCGCCTCTCCCCCGGTGACCCCGCGCCCGAGTTCACCCTCCCCACCGACACCGGCGACCAGCTGTCCCTGGCCGACCTGCGAGGCCGCAAGGTGGTCCTGTACGCCTACCCGGCGGCGATGACGCCCGGCTGCACCAAGCAGGCGTGCGACTTCCGCGACTCGCTCGCCTCGCTCCAGTCGGCCGGCTACGAGGTGGTCGGCATCTCCCCGGACAAGCCGGAGAAGCTGGCGAAGTTCCGCGACCGCGACGCCATCACCTTCCCGCTGGTGTCGGACGTGGACAGGTCGGTCCTCACCGCCTACGGCGCGTACGGCGAGAAGCAGCTGTACGGCAAGACCGTCACCGGCGTGATCCGCTCAACCTTCGTCATCGACGCCGACGGCAAGATTGAACGGGCGCTCTACAACGTCAAGGCCACCGGGCACGTCGCCAAACTCCGCCGCGACCTCGGCCTGGACTGAACCTGTCGCACGGTCTCGTTACCGTGCGTCAATGGTTCGGTACAAATACACGCCGGAGGCGCTCGCTCAGGCAGCCGCCGCGGCGCGCAACATCACCGAGGTGATGCGACTGCTCGGTGTCCGGGTCAGCGGTGGCTCGCACGCGCACATCAGCCGCCAGCTCAAGAGATTCGGCATCAACACCTCGCACTTCACGGGCCAGGCACACAACCGAGGCGTACGGCGTACGACATCAGAACAGTTGCTGGTTCAGCTGCCGCAGGGGTCCCGACGGACGCCAGGCGTGCGGCTGAAGTGGGCCTTGGCCACCCTTGGCGTGCCGGAAGAGTGCGAAGCGTGCGGGACAGGGCCAGTGTGGCGGGGCGCACCACTGATCCTGCACGTCGATCACATCAACGGGGACTTTCTCGACAACCGGCCACCGAACCTCCGGCTCCTCTGCCCGAATTGCCACAGCCAGACCGCAACGTTCGCCGGTCGACGGAACCGGACCGGCGTTCTCTCCATTCCCGCGCGACCGGTGGGTGGCGACCACGCACGCTCGCACGAGACAGCGGGTTCCGATTGTCGGCCGGCAACGCGGCAGGAACTCGTCGAGCTGTTCGGCCGGGTCGACGCACAGCAGATCACGGCACTGAAGGCGGCACAGCACCTGGGCTGTCACCCGTCATACCTGCACAAGGTCCGGCGACTCCTCGAGCAGGAGGGCGTGTTGACACCGCGTCCGGACCGCAGCTGGCGTTCGAGGGCTCACCGTGACGCGGTGATCGAACAGGCGCTGGCCAATCCGGATGTCGGGCCGAAGCGGCTGTCGAGGATCCTGCGGGACCTGCCCGACGGGAAGCGCACGGTCGGCCATGGCACGATCTCCACCATCCTGAAGGAGGCCGGGCTCAACACCGTCGAAGCCAGACGCTCTAGACTCTCCGATGTACGCGGGAGTGGCGTAACTCGGCAGCCGCGCAGGTCTTAGGAACCTGTATCCGAAAGGATGTGGGGGTTCGAATCCCCTCTCCCGCACAACTCGACGCAGATCCCGTGCGCGGGAGCCTGCTGTCGAACGCGTCACGGTCGCGGGCCATGAGACCTGTCGAGCAGCAAGGATGGGCGCCGTGAGTCTGCGCTTCGTCCTTGATCCCGAGCTGACCCCACGGCTGCGCGCCGACATCGTCGCCCTCTGGGTGGACGTCAGCAACGCCGGTGGCGCGGTGGGTTTCGTACCGCCGGTCACCGCCACCGAGGTCCGTACGATCGCCGACCCGACCTTCGCGGGCATCGCGGACGGGCCGGACCGGCTGCTGGTCGGCTACGACGGCGACCGGCTCGTTGCGGTACTGGTCTTCAGCGACAACCGATTCGGCCTCAAGGCGCACTGGTGTGTGCTGAAACGGGTGATGATCCACCCGGACACCCAGGGTGCGGGCCACGGGTCGGCGCTGATGCGCGAGGCCGCCCGGCTGGGCCGGGAGTTGGGCCACGAGGCACTGCACGTGACGGTGCGCGACGGGTTGGGGCTGGACAATTTCTACCGTCGTCTCGGGTATCGGGAGATCGGTCGGCTGCCGGGCGCGCTGCGGGTGGCGCCGGGCGACGACCGCGACGAGATCCTCATGTGGCTCGACCTGACACCAACCGGCTGAGCGGCCAGCCGCACCAGGCCGCCAGCGCACCGGGCCGGACAGCCACACCAAGCCGGCCGGCCGCACCACGCCAGCCCGCAGCAGGAAGGCCGGCCAGCCGCACCACGCCGGCCGGCACCAAGAAGACCGGCAACAAGAAGACCGGCGACAAGAAGGCCGGTCAGCCGCACCAGCGGGCGGTTGCCCCGGCCGGTCGGGTGGAGGGGCGGTCGGCGACCGGGGTGGCCGGGGCGTTCGCCTTCGCCACCTCGGCCGGCCGGCGTGCCGATGTCGGCGTACCGCTGGGTCGGGCCGCCGGCGGGCGGGCCGTCGCGGGCGGGCGCGAGGTCTTGGCCACGACGCCACGCTCGTACATCCGCACCACACTGGACTGCACCTGACCGGGTGCCATCCGGATGCCGGACACGGTGACCCGGTGTCCGTACACGTCGCTGACCCGCACGCTGTACGGGCCGGGGCCCGCGCCGGAGGCCAGCAGCCAGTAGTTGTAGTCCTGCCGGGCGGTTGCGCGCCACGGGCCATCGTCGCCCTGGCGCACCTCCACGGAGCGCAGCGGATTGCCGTGGTTGCCGATCCGGACGGCGAACCAGAACTGCGACGCGCCCTCCTTGATCCGGAAGCTCAGCGGGCCGGGCAGGGGCGGGTTGACCACCGCGCGGTAGGTGACCTGGACGAGGCCCTGCACCGGGTCGGCGATGCGGGCGAACGCTTCCCGGGACAGGTCGAGGTGCCCCGGCTCGCACTCCGGGCACTGGTCCATGATCAGGACACGGACGGTGCCCTTCGGGCCGGTGACGTCGAGGAAACCGCCGCAGGCGGCGCCGGCGGCGTACTCGGTGGGGCCGAGCGCGACGTAGAGCCGGTTGGCTGGCGCGGCCGGGTTCGAGCAGTTGCCGCCGGCGCCCTTCGAGTCGTAGAAGGTCGCCTGGCCGCTGTGGGTGGCGGTGCCGGTGGGTGGCGCGGCGGCGAGCGTCCGGCCGGCGGCGCAGGCCGGGGAGGAGCCGGATCGCAGGGCCAGGGTGAGCCCGAGCACCGCCGCGAGCACGGTGACGCCGGTGGCGACCAGCCAGGGCACCGGGCCGGACGGGGGCGCGGGCTGCTCGTCCGGAGCACGGTCCAGGTCCAGTTCGATGTCGACGTCCTTGACGCCGAGGGCGGAACCGTCGATGCCCCTGCTGTCGACGCCGCCGGGAGCGCTTCCGTCGGTCACGTCGGCGATGCTGCCGGACCCATGTGCGGCCGGACAAGCCCACTAAGCGAAAGCTAAGACAGCATCGACGGACGGTGACGGCCGGGCCGCCGGTCCGTCAGGGTTCGACGACGACCGGTTCGCCGATCCGCAACGGGCCAGTGTCGACGGGCACCACGTGCAGTCCGAAGAGGAGCTTCTGGCGGACGTTGCGGTAGCGGCCGAGTGTGCGCAGCGGTTCCTTCGCGCGTACCCCGGTCTCCTGGTCGGTCGTGGTGACCACGCAGCGATCGCACGGTCCGGCCGCGCGCAGCCGCAGGTCGCCGATGCGCAGCGACCGGCCGGCCCAGCCGTCCTCGGCCCAGGCCGGCGCACCGTCGACGACCAGGTTGGGCCGGAACCGGGTCATCGGCACCGGCTCCTCCCCCGCGTCGGCGAGCCAGCCGTTGAGGGCGTCGAGGGAGGCGGCGTTCGTCAGCAGCAGCGGGTAGGCGTCGGCGAAGCTGACCTGGTCGCCGGTGTCGTGCTCGCGCGCGTCGGCAGCCAAGTGCCGGGCCGGGTTGGCCAACCAGACCAGCCGGACGGGCCGGTCGAGCAGCGCGCCGAGCCAGGCGTCCGCCGCCGCGCCGGCGGGCAGCGCCGAGACCCGGATCGTCCGGCTGCGGAAGGTCCGCACCGCCACCGGGTCGCCGCCGGCCGGCTCCGGCACGTCGAGGTCGGGCTGCCCGTCCGCGCGCAGCACCAGGCCGCCCGGGCGCACGACGGCGCGCAGGCCGACCAGCCGCGTGGTCTCCCGCTGCGTGACGCCGACACCGTCGGCGTCCACCACCATCCAGCGTCGGTCGCCGGCCAGGCCCCACGGCTGCACGAACGCGCCGTCGTGGTCGAGGCGGTGACAACCCTTGACGGGGTACGTGTGAATCGAGGTCAGCCGCACCCGGCCACCATGCCATGCCGATGCCGTCGCCCGCGATCCTCCCACCATCGGTGGGCTTTCCTGGCCGGACGAGGGTACGCGGGACGGAACGTGAATCAGTAGCATCGCCGCTATGGCGCGTGCAGACCAGACCGCAGAACTCAACCTCCCGACGAACAGCGGGCCGGTCGATCCTGGGCAGCCAGACGGTGGCGAACAGGCCACCTCCCCGTCGCCCCGACCCCGGCGACGGTGGAAGCGGATCGTCCTGATCACCCTCGTGGTCGTGGCGTTGCTCGCCGGCGGCGGTGTGGTCGCGAGCGGTCTCTACTTCCGCTCCATCAACTCCGACATCGAACGGGTGGACGCGTTCGACGGTGTGCCGGAGGAGTCGCGTCCGCAGCCCGTGGCGACCGGCGCGATGAACATCATGATCCTCGGCAGCGACTCCCGCGACACGGAGAACACCTCGGGCTCCCGATCGGACACGATCATCCTGGCGCACCTTCCCAAGGACCGGTCGAGCGCTCAGCTGATCTCCATTCCCCGTGACACCTGGGTGCACGTTCCCAAGTCGAAGGAGGGGCGTGGCGGCACCGACGCCAAAATCAATGCCGCGTACGCGTGGGGCGGCGTTCCGCTGATGGTCCAGACGGTGGAAGAGTTCACCAACGTCCGCATCGACCACGTGACGATGGTCGACTTCTCCGGCTTCAAGGAGATCGTCGACGCGCTGGGTGGTGTGGAGATCGACGTGGAGCAGAGCTTCACCTCGACCCATTCGCTGAACCCCGATGGGCGGCGCGAGTTCACCAAGGGGAGGCAGACGATGGACGGGGCCACCGCCCTGGACTACGCCCGTGAACGTTACGCCTTCGCCAATGGCGACTTCACCCGGATCAAGCATCAACAGCAGGTCATCAAGGCCATCTTGGACAAGGCGGTCTCCGGTGGGGTGCTCGCCAATCCCACCAAGCTGAACTCGTTCGTGAAAGCCACGGCCAACTCGGTCGCCGTCGACCGTTCCCTGTCCCTGGTCGATCTGGCGATGGAGCTTCGTCACCTCCGGGGCGGCAACCTCGCGTTCTTGACCTGCCCCACCAAGGGGACGGGCATGATCGGCAGTGAAAGCGTCGTGCTCGCGGACAAGGGCAAGGCGCAACGCGTCTTCGATGCCGTTCGCCGCGACGCGGTAGCCGACATCGCGTCCGCCGCAAAGTAGGAGACAGGAATGCCGTGCCGGCTCTGGTGGTGTAACTGACGCGGTCGTAACCTGCGATCGCCCCCTGGAATGAATTACGCCGGAGGGCTCACGGGGGAGGATCACCATGTCGAGCCAACCGGTCATGAGTTACCCGGGTGCGAGACGGACGGAGTTCGGCGACGCGCCACCGCAGGCGATGGCGCAACAGGCCGACGAGAGCAGCCCTGTCGCCGAGCCGACGACGGTGTCGGCGACAGCATCCGTGCGCTCCGGTTTGGACACCACGGCGGTTCTGCCGTACGCCGGGTCCCGAGCCTCGAAGCGGACGCGGTGGCTGCGGGCCTGGATGTTGACGGCGCCCATCGACGTCGTCGCGCTGCTCGTTCCCCTGCTGCTGAGCCAGAACTACTGGCGGGGGACCCTGTCCAACGCGGCGCTGACCGTGGCCATCTTCGCGTCCGGCGGGCTCTATCGTGCCCGGCGGCACGTCGGCATCCTGGACGAACTGCCGAGCATCTGCGGACGGTTGCTGGCGTCCGCCGCAGTGGTGGCCATCATCGCGGCCGAACGTCACGACTCGGTGCACTACGTGGGCGGGTTCATGCGGGGCGTCGCGCTCTCCGCCGGCCTGGTGATCGTCGGCCGGGCTTTCAGCAGGGCGTTCACCATCGTCGCCCGCAAGCGCCGATGGGTGGAGCACAACACCATCATCATCGGCAGCGGGCCGGTCGGTCTGGAACTCGCCCGGCTGCTGCGGCGTTACCCGCAGTACGGCCTGCGATTCGTCGGTTGCGTCGACGTAGCACCGCACGAGGGCGTCGGGTCCGTTCCGTTGATCGGCACCTTGAACGATCTCGAAAAACTCACCGACATGTTGGAATGCGACGTCCTGGTCATCGCCGACCCGGATTGTTCCGAGGCGGCGCTGATGGACACCCTTTTACGGGCGGTCAGTTCGCGTGCCGACCTCTGGGCGGTGCCGCGTCTCTGGGGCTCCCGGTCCCTGGGTGGGTATCCCGATCACATCGGCGCAATACCGATCGTCAAAATCGGAGACACCAAACTCTCCGGTCCACGCTGGGCGGTCAAACGGGCGTCCGATGTGGTCTTCGCCGCGGCGGCGTTGCTCGTCCTCAGCCCGGTGTTGCTGCTCTGCGCGATTGCGACGTTCCTCGCCGGCGGCCGGGGCATCTTCTTCTACCAGGAACGCATCGGTCGGTACGGCAAACCATTCAAGGTCATCAAGTTCCGCTCGATGCAGCCCGTCGACGAGAGCGAGTCGCAGACGAACTGGTCCATCGCGCACGACCAGCGGGTGGGGGTGGTCGGTCGGTTCATGCGCCGGACGTCGCTCGACGAACTACCTCAGCTCTGGAACATCCTGCGCGGCGAGATGAGCGTGGTCGGCCCTCGGCCGGAGCGACCGCACTTCGTGGAGAAGTTCTCGGTCGAGTACCCCACCTACGCGATGCGCCACCGGGTGCCCGTCGGGCTCACCGGACTCGCACAGGTCAGTGGCCTGCGCGGCGACACCCCGATCTCCGACCGGGCGAGGTTCGACAACTACTACATCGAGAACTGGTCGCTGTGGCTCGACATCAAGGTCGTGCTGCGTACTGTCGCCGAGGTCCTGCGGGGTGGTGGCCGATAGTCCGGGCACGCCGACGGTAGCCACACGGCTCGCGCCGCCCCGCTGCTGTCAAGCGTCGTTCGCGCGCCGGCCGTCGGTGGGCAGTTGGTCGCCGAGCGCCACGGCGCGCAGCACCCGTGCGTGCCCGGCCAGGGACTCGTCCGGGGAGAACAGGCCGATCGCCTCCTCGCGCAGTCGCTCGCGGGCTGCGGCCCACGCCGCGCGTTCGCGGATCATCGACGACATCGCCGCGACCAGGTCGGCCCGATTGCCCTGCGGCCGATACCGCAGATCGTTGATCACCTGCCAGTCGACGAGCTCAGCGTCCCCGGCCGGGTTGGCGACCAGGTGCCCGCGTCGGCCGTTCGCCAGCTGCTCTCGGGCGCCGCCGACGTCGGTCAGCACGACGGGCACCCCGGCTGCCAGCGCCTCCATCGATGCCAGCGACCAGCCCTCGAAGAACGAGTCGAGGACGAACGCGTCCGCCGCCGCCAGCAGCGCCATCGGGTTGGCGCAGTGTCCACGCAGGTGGATGCGGCCAGCGCCCGGCCCCGCCGTGGCGGCCTGCCGGGTCTGCTCGTAGTACAGCAGGTCGTCGTTGGCGCGGCCCGCCACCAGCAGGTGGACCCCCGGATGCTCAGCGGCCACCTCGGCGAAGGCCGTCACCAGGCCGTACGTGTTCTTCTGTAGGCAGTACCGCGCCAGCGAGACGAAGAGGAACTCGTCGGTCAACCCCAGCGCGGCGCGTGCCCGCGCCCGGTCCACGCGCAGGACACGCGAGCCGTCGACGCCGTTCGGCACGGTGATCAGGCGGTCTTCGGGGTAACTCGGGTTTCGGGCGAGGTACTGCTGGCGGACGAGGTCGCTGACCGCGACCTGCGCGGTGATCCGCTGTGCCCGCCGGCCTTCCGGCCCCCAGGAATCGGGGTGATAGAAGCGGTGCATGTCGTGCAGCGTCTCCACCCACGGGACGCCGACCTCGGTGGCCGCGTCGAGCAGCCAGTCGTCCGCGTTGTGCCCGCTGATCACGTCGGGGCGCCAGGAGCGCATCCAGTCGGCGGCGTCGTCCGGCGACACCAGGTGGGTCGCGACTCCCTCATCGGCGAGGGCCCGGGCCAGCCGACCTCCCGTGCCGTCCTGCCCGGGCAGCCGTGTGCCGGTGTAGATGACCGCGGTGTCGACACCGTGGGCCGGGAGCCGCCGGGCCAGGAACGCAGCCACCTCCTCCGCACCGCCGACGTCGAGCACACCGGTGGCGATGGCGCATCGCACCCGCCGGGAACCGGTGACCTCGACGGCGCGCGGCGAGACCGGCGGATGTGAGCCGGCGACCATCGGCCGAAGCGCTTCCAGGTCGCCCGCGCCGCTGCCCGGCACCAACGGCACCGACCAGTCCTCGCTGGGCAGGGACCTCTGCTCGCCCGGGTTCGCTAACCGGCGCAGGGTACGGCCACCCACGCGGCGCAGTGGCGCCGGCACGACGTGGGCCTGGCGCTGTGCCCACAGGGCGAACCGCAGCGCGCGGCGCGACATGTCACTCACTCGGCTGCCCTTCGCGCTGGCCTCGGCCGAGGAAGATCGGGACGACGATTCCCGCAGCGATGCCCAGCACCAGCGGCCACCGGCTCGTCTCCGACAGGAACGGCGCGGTCATCAGGCACAGCGGCGCGAGCAGGCAGAATGCCGCCGCGGACCGGACGACCACGTCGCTCTCGGGATCACGGATGGCCTTCAATGCCGCCAGCGCGGCCGCCGCGAGGAAGAGGATGACGAGCAGGGGTGCCAGCGGGCCGTACCGGAGCCAGTCCTGCAGTAACTCGTTGTGGACGTACACCCGCTCGGAGTTGTTGGCCGCCAGACCCGGGAGCTGAGGTGCGAGAGGCCCGACGCCGGTCCAGAGGTTCGCCCGCACGTAGTTCCACCCGAGGCGCAGGTCGCTGAGGTGTCCACTCGTGGACGCCGCCTGGTGTTGGGCGCTCGCCTGAGCCGGCGGGGTCTGCGCCGGCCGACTCGGCGTCGTGGAGGCGTTGGCGGATCGGCTCGGACTGCCACTCGCACTCACACCGGCCGGGCGTGGGCTGCCGGTCACGCTCGGCTTGCCGGTCGCAGTCGGGCTGACGCCTCGGCTCGGCTGGCCACTCGCGCTCGGCTTGGCACTGACGCTCGGCTTGGCACTGACGCTCGGTGGGCCACTGACGCTCGGCTTGGCACTGACGCTCGGCGGGCCACTGACGCTCGGCTTGGCACTGGGGCTCGGGGCGCCGCTGGCCAGGTCGAAGCTGCCCGCGCTGCGCAGGCCGAGATCCGCGGCGAAACCCGGTGCGGCCAGCACGACCACGGCCACGACCAGGGCCGCGAACCCGAACTGCCGGATCATCCGCTGCCACCGTCGCCACGTGAGGACGAGGACGACCACGAGTGCGACCAGCGCCGCGGCCCAGACGCTCCGGCGGAAACTAATCAGGATCAACAGTGGCGTGGCGGCAGCCAGGACCATGTGCCGCCAGTCCCAACGCCACCCGTTGTCCCCGAGCATGCCGATGAACACCGCCGCCGCGATCGCCGGGAGCGCGGAGTCGTAATAGATGAAGTAGGCGCTGAGGCGGTCGTCGGCGGCCTCGCCGAGTGGAATGGCGACGGCCGCCGCGACCAGCAGGCCGACCAGCGCGGCCCAGACCGTCGCTGCGGTGGCTCGCTGGTCGTCCCGCAACCACCGGAAGCTCATGCCGAGGACGAGGCCCAGCACCAGCAGGACGAAGGGGCGGGCGTTCTGATTGACGGCCGAGAAGGCCGACTGCCCGTGGAACAGCCCGCTGCCGACAGCCAGCACGATGAGGCCGACGGCCGGTCCGAGCAGTGCGGCGCCGACCGAGCGTAGCTGCGGACGTGCCGGTGGCCACCACCGTACGGCGGCCGCGAGGACCGCCGTCACCGCGAGCGGCAAGATGATCGGGGCCTTTCCGGGGCTGATGAACGCCGGGTAGCCAAGAGTGGTCAGCTCACCGAAACGCCCGTTCGGTTTGATTTCCTGGGCGAGCACTGCCACGAGCACGATCCCGCTCATGGGGAGCCGGCGCACGAGCAGCGGCATCGCGACGGCGGCAACGACGCCGAGGAGCGTCGGCACCGTCCACGCGATGTAGAGGGCCGACAACGCGGCAAACGCCCAGGACGCCCACCAAACCAGGCGTGGGCCGGCGGTGGCGGGTGGACGGGGATCGAGCACCCAGCCGAGGACACGGGTCAGGTGGGACGCGCGGTCCACCTCGTCGGTCGTGTCCCGCTCGGGGGACTGTTCAGGGCTACGGATGCCCGTGTCGTCCGTGCTGGAATCAGTCACAGTTCCTCTGGAACCCATCGCTGCCTTTGCCCCGAGATCGGGTCCGGCCCGCCTCCGCTGACACCGAACCCTGCCGACAACAACGCCGAACCGGCTGCCGTGATGACCGCGGGCGGCCACAGCCAGGGGCAGCCCGGTGACCAGCACGGCCGTACACTGTGGTGGGTCGTGGTGGGTCGCGCGGTACTCCGCGTCGGCCGCCGCGGCACACAGTATCAGCAGGGGCGGGCGCGAGCGTCGCCGGAATCTCGCCCTGTACAACCCCGGCCAGCGCGGTGAACGGGGATCGCCGGTCGGATGATTGCCGGGCCATTAGTACGATGCTTATCGTTTTCGGTCGGACAGTTGACACGGCGTACGCCTAGCCGGCGGCCGCCACCCGGTTTGGTCACCCGGGATCACCCCCGGAGCCGCAGATGATCACCCGCCGCACCTTGCTCGCCGCTGCCAGCGGCATGGTCCTCGCCGGTGACGCCCCGCCCCCGGAGCGCACCGTCTTGCTACCACCCCCGTCCGGGGGCGATGACACCGATGTCCTCAACGCCGCCCTGGGTAGGGCGGCGGGCGGCCTGATACGCGGTGCCGACAACGCGCACTACCGGGTCAGCGCGCCCCTCGTGGTGCCCAGCGGCACGACGCTGATCATGTCCGGCTGCACGGTCACTCTGGCGGCCGGCAGCGCCTGCAACCTGCTCACCAACACAGCGGTGACCGACGGCGGTCGGGATAGGGACATCACCATCATCGGCGGCACCTGGGCCCGCGCGAAGGGGGTCGGTGGCACGGGTCCCGATCTACACACCCTGCGGTGGCGAAGGGTGGACGGCCTGACCCTCAAAGGGCTCACGGTGCAGACCGCCAGCGACAAGTACGCCATCTCCCTGGGCGACGTCGTCGATGCCACCGTCACGGAGATCAAATTCGCGGTGCATTCCGACGGCGTACACATCCAGGGGCCTGCCGTGCGGACCCGGATCTCGGGAATCCGCGGCTCGACGGGTGACGACACCGTCGCCATCACCCCCCGCGACTGGCAGGCGTACGACGACGTGTCGGGGCCGGTGACCGACACGGTCATCGAGGACGTCGGCGCTGCCTCACTCGCGGCCCTGGTCAAGGTGCTCGGCGGGTCGCCGGAGACCGCCGCGCTGCGGACGACCGTCCGGGGTGTCACGGGCCTCGCCGGCAACAATGTCATCTGGATCGGTGACGACACCGCCGACTGGCGCACTACCGGTGGCCGCATCGACGATCTGGTCGTCGAGCAGGTAGCGGCCGCTACGCTGCCTGGCCGGGGCGGCACGGTGCACCTCAACGGCTCCTCGGTGGGTCGCGTCCAGCTTCGCGGGTTGCGGGTCCAGGGGCCGCGCGGAAACGAGCCGCTGGTGCGGGTCGCGCCCTTCCGGCCGGCCACCCTTGACCGTCTCACCGTCGAGGACGTGGACGCTGAACAACTCGACGCCGCGCCGCTGCTGTCGATTGCCCGGACGGCGACGATCGGCCAGCTACTGGTGAGCGGGGTTACCGTCGCGGGCACGTCCGCCGGTACCGCCGTCGCCCAGATCGCGGGGGTGGTGAACGACCTGACCGTTCGCGCGGTCAGCCTGACCGCGAGCGGCGACAGCTACCTGCTGGAGCTGCCCGGATGGGCGACGCACGCCGCGGTACGACGCGCGAGCCTCTCGGACGTGCGGATCGTCGGCCGGGGCGGCGCCCTGATCACCGCTCCGGCAGCCACGCACGTCCTGCCGCGGCTGGCGGTCAGCCAGACGCGGACAGTGGGAACGCCCTGGCTGGTCGATCTCAACACCGCCACCGAGCTGACGGTGTCCAACGTGACCATCGACGACACGAGCGGCGGGGTGGCACGGGTGCGCAACTCGGGCGCTGCCGTGGTCCGCGGGGACGGGCTGCGGTCCGGGCGGGGTTCGCGCGGGGCGACGGTCGCCACCGGAGGATCGTTGGTCTCGTACACCCTGGAGTTGGCCGTTGACGTCAGCGAACTCGTGCGGGCGGACGGCAGCCGGGCGACCAACACGAACGCCGCGTTGTCCTGCGGCACCGGGCCGGTCGAGTGCACCGGCCTGACCTGGCAACACCTCCGGACCGGGGCGACCTGGTAACGCGCCAGCAGGCCCTTTAGATGGCCTTGCGGGACAGGACCCGCTTGAGGTCCGCCATGGTGATCGCCCGCGTGGCCAGAACCGACACACCGAACACGGCGGCGGCCAACGCGCCCTCGACCTGCCACGGAAGCCGCACCAGCCACAGCACCAGAACCGTGGCGGCGCCCACGGCGAGGACACTCGCCAGCTCCCGAACGGGCAGCCGTGAAGTCATCGCGCGCGCGGCCAGCAGGCACGTGGTGGCGCCGATGACGAACTCGGTCGCTGCGGCGACGGCCGCCGCGCCGGTGGCGCCCCAGCGGGCACAGGCCCAGAACTGCGCCGCGAGGTTAGCCACCGCCACCGAGACGGTCAGCACCGCGATCGGCCGTACCATGCCCAGCGCGGAGCAGATCGTCGTTCCGACGTAGCCGAGGGTGACGCCGACGAAGGCGACCGCCAACAGGAGCAGGGGCGTGACCGCCGGGCCGAAGTCGTCGCCGTAGAGGTAGGTGACGAGGGCGGGGGCCAACGCGATCAACAGCACCGCCGTACCCGTACCGATCACGACGCCGGTACGGGTCGCCAGACTGAAGATCAGCGTTCGGCGGTGCGCGTCCATGCTCAGACTCGTCGCCACGATCGGCAGCAGCGGAGCCACCAACATGGCCGGCCCGAGCTGGGCGACGTCGAGGAACTTGTAGGCCGCCGAGTAGTAGCCCAACTCGGCCGCCCCCTGCAGGTGGAAGAGGATCACCGAGCCCAGTCGGTAGTAGGCCATGACCGCCAGCGAGCTGATCGCGAGTGGCCAGCTCAGCGCGAAGATCCGGCCCGCCTCCGCCCAGGACGGTCGGCCCAGTGGCACCAACCTCCGGTTGATCGCGACCCCGATGCCGGTCTGCACCGCCACGACGGCCACGAAGAACCACGCGAGCAGGACGACGTCACCGCCGGTCCGGGCGATGAAGACGACCGCCACCAGCCAGAGGACGCCCTGGACGAGGGCCAGGACCGCCGACACCTCGGGACGGAAACGGGCGGTGGCCCCCGCGGTGAGAACGGATGCCGCGGACAACGGCGTCGCAACGGCGACGACGCTGACGACGGCGCTGGACTCCCCGAACAGCCCGCCCGCGGAAGCGACGAGCAGGGCGACGGTCGCGAGCAGCGCCACCGATGTACGGATGAGCAGGCCGGTCGTGAGGATACGGCCGGCCGCCGCCTTCTCCCGCGCGATCCGGGAACTCACCGTGATCGTGGTGCCCATGTCAGCGACCTGCGCCGCCGCCGTGCCGAGGGTGAGCGCGAGGGCGAAGACGCCATAGCCGCCGGGGTTCAGGTACCGGGCGAGCACGGAGGTGGTCGCCATGCCCACGACCATGCCGAGCAGACGAAGACCCAGGGACACGGCGGTGGCGGTACTGAGCCCGCGCGCCGACCGGGTGGCGTCCGCCGGGCCAGTCGGCGCGAGATCCGCGGCGGACCCCCGGTCGGCCGGCTCGGTCGTCGTCTGCCCCGGTGAGGTCATCGGCGGCACTCCCCAAAGGTCCGTTCGTACGCGTCGAGCCACCTGTCGCGCCCGTGGCGCTGCTCAACGTAGGCGACACCGGTCCCCCGCCGCTCGAGCATCGCCGACACCGCGTCGGCGGTCAGCTCGGCCGGCTCGCCCAGAACGAGGCCCCCACAGTGCGGAATCAACTCCGTACCAGGATCACCGCGAAATGCCACGATCGGCAGCCCGCCAGCGGCAGCCTCGAGGATGCAGGTCGGCGTGCCGTCGGTCTCCGCGCCGCAGTAGAGGTAGAAGTCGCTGGCCGCGAGGAGGTCGGGCACGTCGTCGCGGTGGCCGGTGAAGTGCACGTCGGCGGTGCCGGATGCGAGCCGCTCCAGCCGCTCGCGGTCCGGACCGTCGCCGACGACGACCAGGGCGCTGCCGCTGGCCACCGCCGCCGCGATGGCCCGGTCGTGCCGCTTGGCGCCGTGCAGTCGCGCCGCGAGGACGGCGACCCGGCGGTCGTGGAAACGGCTCGGCAGCAACCGCTGGCGCAGAGCCATCCGGGTCGCGGCCGGTGGCGCGGCGTAGCGGCGGGTGTCGATCGCGTTGGGGATGACCACCAGCTTGTCCCGGCCGACCACCGGTTCAAGGTCGGCGGCGACGGCATCGCTGACGCAGACCACTCGGGAGACGTGCTCGGCTGCGCGCGCGTAACCGGTGAGAAGCAGGCGACCGACCGGACCGCCCATCCACCGTCCGTGCTCCGTCCACACGACGGGGGCCCGGCGCGACAACGGCGCGGTCAGCGCGATCTGTTCCCGCTTGAACTGCAGGTAGTAGACGGACGAGTCGGCGATGGCCCGGGTCCGGTGCCGCTCCATCGGCACCCGCAGCAGGCCGGCGGCCATCGTCCGGCGGGACCACTTCGGCCCGAGGCGGATGTCGCCGCGGACGAGACCCTGCTCCTCCCAGCCTGGGCACCGGCCGTACAGGGCGACGTCGTGGCCACGGTCGCGTAGTCCCCGACCGAGCGAGACGGTGTGCGCCTCAGCACCGCCGGCTGTGTCCGATACCGAGACCATCGTGACGATCATGACGTCCGGCCTTGCTGGGCGGCGGTGTACGCGGCGAGGAACCGGCCCGGGGCGTCCGTCGTGTCGGCCGGTTTCACGCCGCGTTCGTGGGCGAGGGCGATGGCGTCCGAGATCGCCGTCACACCGGTGTCCCGGGCGACGGCGGTGGCCAGCTCGCCCAGACCACCGCAGGGGGCCACCGCGGTCGGCACCCCCAGTCGGGCCGCTACGGCGAGGACGCCGGACTGGCTGGCGACCTCGTACGGCGCGACGACGACATCGGCCGCCGCCACCAGCGCGGTGAACTCGTCGACGCTCAGGTACCGGTACGCCGTCGTCACCGCCGCCCCGGTCCGCTCGATGAGCGCGTCGACCCGCCGGCCCGGCCCGAGGTCTTCCCCGACCACCGCGCCCCGCCAGCCGGGCAGCTGCGCGACGGCCCGAACGAACAGCTCGGGATTCTTGTCCGCCCGGACCTGGCCGGGCAGCAGGGCGAGCTTGACCGCGCTCGGGTTCAGCTCGGTCCGCCATCGGTCGACGAGTGCCGGCTGCGGAGGCGGTGTCCACTGCGTCAGCGGCACCCGCTCGACGTTCGCCACACCTCGGTCGAGGAGGCGTTGCCGGTCGGCTTCCGAGTAGACGAGCACGTGGTCGGAGTCCCGCAGCGCACTTCGCAGCGCCCGCCCGCCGCCCGGGGCGTTCGACCGGACGAAGGTGTTGTGCGGGCTGGCAACGACGGTCGCGTGACGCCGCCGGGCGATCGAGATCAGCTCCGGGGTGAGTGCGAACAGCCCCTGGATGTGCACGACATCCTGTGGGCCGATCTGCCGGTGCAGGTGCGGCAGCGTGCGAAGCAGGTAGCGCGTCGACGTCCGGGTCTGGCGGACCCGCCGGTGGGGCGAGGTGCGGTGCCAGATCACGCATCGACAGAGGGTCACCGAGGTCGGTGCCGCGTCGCAGTCGTCGGCGGTGTGCACGACCACGTCGAGGCCCAGTTCGTGCAGGCCGGCAGCGACCTCGACGGTGTGGTTGAAGACCCCGCCACGACCGCCGGACTCGATGAGGTGTACCCGGCGGATCACGGTCTGGCCGTCCCCTCGGCGAGCATGGAGATGGCGGCAACCAGGTCGCGGACGGTCTCGGGCCAGCCGAGGGTCGCACTCCGTTGCCAACCTGCCAGTTCCTGGGCGTGGCGTGCGGACGTGTCCCGCAGGACGTCGACGACCTCGCCGGCGAAGGTGTGCGGGTCGTCGGCCACCCGATGGGAGTCGGCACCGTGTACGGCGGCCGGAAGACCCCGCGCCGCGAACGAACTCATGACGACGCATCGGCCCCGTGACATCGACTCGGTCAACTTGAGCTGGGCGCCACCGCCGGTGGTGGCGGGAGCGACGGTCAGGGCGGCTCCGGCGTACGCGTCGGTCACGTCGTCGAGCGTGCCGAGGACCGAAACCCCGGGTACGTCGGCGAACTCCTGCGCCAGCGCGTCGCTGCGCCGGCCGGCCACCACGAGCCGAGCGAAGGGGAGGGCGGCGCGGACGAGTGGCCAGGTTTCCCGCAGGAACGTGCGCAGCGCCCGCACGTTGGGCTCGTAGTCGTAGGACGCCAACGCGAGGACGTACCCGTCGGGTGGCGAGGGATGGTACGGCCAGACGTCCACACCGTTGGGGGCGAGGACGACGTCGCTGGCCCACCCGCGCAGCACGTCCAGGTCCGGCGGGGACAGCGCGACGCACAGGGCGGCACGCGCGGCCACCCGGGGTTCCCAGAAGGCTGCCTTGGCGGCCTCGGCGCGGCGGGCCACGCGCTGCCACCCGTGGGCCGACCCCACCATCGTCGCGAGTCGCCGGCTCTCGATGTTGGCGAATTCGACGACCTGCGGTGCCTGCCGCGCCGCCGGGGGCGCCCAGGCGGCCAGGTAGGAGTGCGACCAGTAGACGATGTCGGGTCGGAACGTGTCGCACAGCCCCACCAGGGAGTCGGTGACCGGCGCCAGGTAGTGCCCGCCCAGGTGAGGTCGGCCCGACGCCCGGGTGCGGACGGCCGGCGGCGGTGACCACGGCAGCGGACGGGTCGCGACCGGGGCGTCCGGCTGCCGATCACCGTGGTCGGGGAAGGTGACAAGCACCTCGGCGTCGCGCCCCAGCGCCTCGGCAACCCGCGCGGTGCGAATCCGGCCACCGTGCTGGGCCGGCCAGGGCGGCTCGACGGTGACGACCAGCACGCGGGTCACGGCGCGACTTCGGTCAGCAACAGGTTGCGCAGCAGCGCGCCGCGCCCCTCCCACCCGTGTTCGGCAGCGCTCGCCATCCGGGCGTCGACGACGGTGTCGGTGACCGGTTGCAGCAGGCCGGGCAGGTGGGTCGGCAGGTCGTCCGCGTCGGCCACGGTCACGTGGGGGTTGGCCCGCGCGAGTTCGGCCACCGCCGGCAGGGGGCTGCTCAGCACGGCCAGCCCGGAGGACAGGTACTCGAAGCACTTGAGCGGGCTGACGCCACGGGTGTAGTCGTTGATCGCGTACGGGATGACGCCCACGGCGCAGGTGCCGGCCACCTCGGCGAGCTGATCGGGGGAAAGGACGCCGAGGTGGCGGGCGCCCAGAGCTTCCAGTTGCCGCAACTCCGCGTCGAAGCTGCCCCCGCCTGCGGCGAGCGGCCCTGCCAGCAGTAGCTCGCCCCGGCCGCGTACGGCGGTGGCGATCGATTCGAGGAGCCGCAGGTCGAGCTTGTGGACGGTGAGGTTGCCGGAGAAGAGGACGTCGGGTCGGCGTTGCGCCGCCGGCCTGCTCGCCGCCGTGAACACCGACACGTCGGCGACGTTGGGCAGGAGTTCGACGCGGGGAAAGCCGATGGCGGCGAGATGCTCCCGGACGGCCGTGCTGGTGGCGACGGCGACAGCGGTACGGGTCGACAGCGAACGCTCGCCGCGGGCTACCGCTACGGCGTCCACGCCGGGAAACGTCGCCAGCAGGTCGACGCAGTGGTAGACGACGAGGTCGGCAGCCTCTTCCAGGCCGTAGGTGACCGGCGTGAACGTCCAGAGCACACGGGGGCGTTCGCTCCGGAGCCAGTCGCCGGTGGCCCGCCGCAGCAGGGCGCGGTTGACCGGATAGGTGGGCGTGCGGTGCACCGGCAGCACGAGCGGCGACACGATCCGCGTACCCGCCGGGCGAGGTCGCTGCGCCGGGATCTCTTGGTCGCTCAGTGCGCGGCGAACCCGGGACACCATCCGGACGACGTCGTCACGACGCAGCGTGGGCCGGCGCAGGCCCAGTGACTCGACGAACGTGACATTCGCCGTGCGGGCCAGCTCCCGCGCGACGTAGTGCTGGTTCGTCGCGATCGGAGAGTCCCACTCGGCGGTGCCCAGCATCAGGACGTTCGCCATAGGAGCTTCGCCCGCCCCGGGACGCTCCGGCGCTACCCCGGTCACGATGATGCCTGCTCGTCCAGCCACACGGCCATGGTCTCCCGAAAGACCTGCGGCGTGAATCGTTGGGCGTTGGTCATCGCCGCCTGCGCCGACAGCTGCGACGCCCGACGGATCGGGTCCACGTATGCGCCCGGGTCGTCGGCGTCGAGGAGGAAGCCGGTCTCGCCGGTCACCACTGTTTCGAGCAGCCCGCCACGCGCCCAGCCCACCACGGGTGTCCCGCAAGCCTGGGCCTCGACCGGGATCATGCCGAAGTCCTCCAGAGCGGGATACAGCAACACGCTCGCGCCCCAGTACAACTCGCGGAGCCGCTCCGTGGTCGGTCTGACCTCGAACTCGACCGGCACGTCGACGCGGGCGGCGAGCCGGCGCAGATTGTCCTCCTCGGGGCCCCCGCCGGCGATCACGAGCGGCAGCCGGGCCGCCGCCGCGATCTCGATCATCAGATCGAAGTTCTTGTACGGGATCCAGCGGCCGACGCCGAGCAGATAACGGCGTTCCTGGTCGCGTACGGCCGGCGGGGCGGCCGCGAAGTAGTCCACCTCCACCGGCGGGTTGATCACCGTGGCGTCCCGGGCCCAGTAGCGGCGGATGCGTGCCCGCACCTCCAGTGAGTTCGCCGCATAGCCGTGCACGTGACGGCTCAGCCGCTTGTCGCCGGCCTGTAGGGCGACACGCATCGGCGCGAGCGCGGCGCTGGCACCCCGCTGGTCGAGGCCGGGGCTCCACACGTAGCGCGCGGGCGAATGGACGTAGCTCAGGTGGCGGGTGCGCTCCGGGTCGCCGATCTTCACGGTGTGCGCGAACGCGTGGCTCGACGAGAGGACCACGTCGTACTTCCGGCGGGTCAGCGTCCGCCAGGTGAGCGGCATGAGCGGGAGCGCGAGGGCCTTGCTGTGCCGCAGCGGGGTCTTCGCCAGCCAGGATTCATGGATATCCCCGTCCACCGTCGCGTCGTGGTCCTTCCAGAGCACGAAGCGGTCGGCGTGCGGCACGAGTTCGGCCATCTGTAGGAACACCTGCTCGGATCCGCCGGTGGCACCGAACCACTCGTGGATCAGCGCGACCGAGCGGTCGGCGAGGGGTCGAGGATCGGAGTCCGGTGTGGACGGAGCGCCGCTCGTCTGCGCCTGCCCGCTCGACCCCATCAAAAAACGACCACGTCGCGGATGTAGCTGGCGAAGCGCCGCAACTGGTACGCCTCGGGCACCGGCGAGGTCATCCGGATCACGAGTTGACGGTTGATGGCGCCGTCCTCCCCGCTGCGGAAGTAGGCGACCACGACGAGGCCGTGCCGTTGTGTGCCGTCGACCTCGATGATCTGCTCGGCGTAGCTCGCGTACAGGCCGCTGCGGATCCACTGTGCACCCCACGCCTCCTCGACCGAGCGCATGGCGTTCTGCCACTGGCCGGTGCATGGCTGCGGGCATTCGCGCACGATCACCTCACCGCCGACCGCCTGGTTGCCCGAGGCGGTGGTGCCGCACTGGTACTTAACGAACCCCTCGGCGCGGGCGGCGAGCGTGCACTGCCAGGTCGTCGGGACCTTCACCGGGAAACCCAGGCCGTCGAGATCGGTCAGCGTCCGGACGGTGTCCCGCTCGGTGAACCGTGGCCACTGCGTCGGCCACGCACCCGGCTTGGGCGGTTCGATACCGGGCGACTGCGGCTGCGTCGTCGGGATCGCCGGCGACAGGATGCTCGTGGTGGGCGCGGTCTGCGGCGTACCGGGATCGTCCGACCCACCCCAGAGCACCAGACCGCCTGCCGCGGCGAGCACCACCAGGACCAGCGCTGCGGCTCCGACCCACAGCCGGGTACGCCGCGGGCGTGGCTCGGAGGGCTTGATGCGGCGCACGGGCGCCACGAACGGATCGGCCGGCGGCACCACCGGGCGGGTCTGCACGATCGGCGGTCCCGGGACCTCGACGGGCACGCCCCCGGTCGTGTCCAACGCGGAAGGCGACGTGGGCGCAGCCGAGACCGGCTGCGGGGCCGCGGACACCGGGTTCGCGTGCATGGCCCAGGGCGCGTGCGGCATGTCGGTCGCCGGCTGGGGCGCGCCGGACACCGGTGGAGTACCGGACACCGGGGTACTGGACACCGGTGTGCCGGAGACCGGCGAACTCGACACCGGAGAGGAGGAGACCGGAGGCGCGGAGACCGGCGGGACCTGGGCGGGTGTGTATTCCACGCCGAGGGCCCGGAACAGTTTTTCGGCACCTGGGCCCGCTTCGGCGGGATACGCGACCCAGGGCGCGGCTGCCGAAAAGTCGGCGTACGCGAACGACATCGAGCCGGGGCCCTGGGCGAGGGAGTTGGCCGTCCCGGCGAAGGCTTCCCGCCAACCGGCAGTGCCGGCGACGGCGGCGTCCAGCACCGCAACCGTCACGAGTCGGCCGTGTTCGTCGATGGCAGCCCACGCCTTGCCGACCGGAGATCCACCCAGCGCGTGGGTGAACCGGTAGGGGCTTTCCGGCTGCATGCGCAACTCCTCTGTCCAACCGCCGTGCGGATCCTACAATCACCGCTCCAGCGCGTTGGGTCACCGCTGGGACCACCAACCAGGGCAATAGCCATCAAATCGGTTGATGTCACATCGCCGATCGTCGGCGATGTGTCTACTCGGCCGACCATTGCCTCTGAAAGTTTTCATGCATACAGTCGCGGAGTGAATGACGGAGCGGTCCAGGCGTCGGCCGAACAGGTGTTCAACCTGTTCGACGGCGTACGGCTCACCCCGACCCAGCGTCGGATCGCGCACTGTCTCGTGCAACACGCCCCGGCCGTGGCGTACCTCTCCGCGGCGGAGGTCGCCGAACTGGCCGGGGTCAGCCAACCCTCGGTCACCCGGTTCGCCGTCGCGCTCGGCCACGACGGCTATCCGGCGCTGCGCCGCCGGCTGCGCGACCTCACCAGCACGACGCCCGGCGGGCCGACGGACGCCGGCAACGAGCTCCAGCAGGCGGTACGCGCCGAGATGGACAATCTGGACCGGCTGGCCGGTCAGCTCGCCGACACCGACCGGATCGCCGAGACCGGCCGGCTGCTCGCGACCAGCCGCCCGCTGCCGGTGCTCGGCCTGCGCGCCGCCGCGCCGCTGGCCGCGTACTTCGCCTACTTCGCCGCCAAGGTGCACCCGGACGTACGGGTCCTCGACGACGGTGGCAGCCTGCTCACCGACCGCCTGGAGCAGGCCGCCGAGGCCGGGGCGTCCGCCGTGCTCGCCTTCGTGCTGCCCCGCTACCCCCGGGAGACCCTGGACGCGCTGCGCGACGCGCGTGCCGTCGGGCTGACCGTCGTGGCGATCACCGACTCGCCGGTCAGCCCGGCCGCCGAACACGCCGACGTGCTGCTGCCGGCCGCCGTCGGCGCCCAGCTCGTCTTCGACCTGCACACCGCCCCGATGACCCTGGCCATGGTGCTGTTGCAGGCGATCTGCGACGCCGCGCCGGCCGACACCCAACGCCGTCTGGAGGCGTTCGAAGCCTCCGCGGCCCGCCGACAGTTGTTCCTCGGTTGACCGGAGGAGACCGCAGATGACCCAGCCCATCCGTGCCGCACGGGGCAGCCAGCTCACCACCCGCGGGTGGCAGCAGGAGGCCGCCCTGCGGATGCTGATGAACAACCTCGACCCGGAGGTGGCCGAACGCCCCGACGACCTGGTCGTCTACGGCGGCACCGGCAAGGCTGCGCGGGACTGGCCGTCGTACCACGCGCTGGTCCGTACGCTGACCGACCTGCGCGAGGACGAGACGATGCTGGTGCAGTCGGGCCGCCCGGTCGGGGTCATGCGCACCCACGAGTGGGCGCCCCGGGTGCTGCTGGCCAACTCGAACCTGGTCGGTGACTGGGCGACCTGGCCGGAGTTCCGCCGCCTCGAACAGCTCGGCCTGACCATGTACGGGCAGATGACCGCCGGCTCGTGGATCTACATCGGCACCCAGGGCATCCTCCAGGGAACCTACGAGACGTTCGCGGCGGTGGCCGCCAAGAGGTTCGGAAGCACCCTGGCCGGCACGCTGACGCTGACCGCCGGCTGCGGCGGAATGGGCGGCGCGCAGCCCCTCGCGGTCACCATGAACGACGGCGTCTGCCTGATCGTGGACGTGGACCGCACCCGGCTCGACCGTCGCGTGCACGACCGCTACCTGGACGAGGTCGCCGACTCGCTGGACGACGCCGTCGCGCGGGTCCTCGCGGCGAAGCGGGACCGGCGGGCGTTGAGCGTGGGCGTCGTCGGCAATGCCGCCGAGGTCTTTCCCGAGCTGCTCAGCCGGGGCGTCGAGATCGACATCGTGACCGACCAGACCAGCGCGCACGACCCGCTGGCGTACCTGCCGGTGGGGGTCGAGCTGGCCGACGCCCGCGACTACGCCGCAGCGAAGCCGGCCGAGTTCACCGACCGGGCCCGAGCCTCGATGGCGAAGCACGTCGAGGCGATGGTCGGCTTCCTCGACGCCGGCGCCGAGGTGTTCGACTACGGCAACTCGATCCGGGGCGAGGCGCAGCTCGGCGGCTACCAGCGGGCCTTCGACTTCCCCGGTTTCGTGCCCGCGTACATCCGGCCGCTGTTCTGCGAGGGCAGGGGCCCGTTCCGGTGGGCGGCGCTCTCCGGCGACCCGGCCGACATCGCGGCCACCGACCGGGCCATCCTGGACCTGTTCCCGGAGAACGAGTCCCTCGCGCGGTGGATCAAGCTGGCCGGCGAGCGGGTCGCCTTCCAGGGCCTGCCGGCCCGGATCTGCTGGCTCGGTCAGGGCGAACGGGACCGGGCGGGTGTGCGGTTCAACGACATGGTCGCCTCCGGTGAACTCTCCGCTCCGGTGGTGATCGGCCGCGACCATCTGGACACCGGCAGCGTCGCGAGTCCGTACCGGGAGACCGAGGGGATGGCCGACGGCTCCGACGCGATCGCCGACTGGCCGCTGCTCAACGCGCTTGTCAACACGGCCAGCGGCGCGTCCTGGGTGTCGATCCACCACGGCGGTGGCGTCGGCATCGGGCGGTCGATCCACGCCGGGCAGGTCTGCGTGGCCGACGGCACCGCACTCGCGGGGCAGAAGATCGAGCGGGTGCTCACCAACGACCCGGCGATGGGCGTCATCCGACACGTCGACGCCGGCTACGACAGCGCCCGCGAGGTCGCCGAGCGCACCGGGGTCCGGGTGCCGATGGCCGAGGGTGGCAACTCGTGACGGACCACCTCGCCGGCCGGTTCCGGGCGCTGTGGGACGAGATCGCGCCGGTCGGACGGGACGCCGGCAGCGGCGGCTACCTGCGCTACGCGTTGACCGAGCCGGAGCAGGAGCTGCGGGCCTGGTTCCGTACGCAGGCGCAGCGGCGGGGCCTGCCGGTCACCGAGGACGGCAACGGCAACCTGTTCGCCCACTGGGGCGACCCCGAGGGCTCCGACGCGGTGCTGACCGGCAGCCACTTCGACTCGGTGCCGCACGGCGGGGCGTACGACGGGCCGCTCGGCATCGTCAGCGCGTTCCTGGCCGTGGACGAGCTACGCGCCGCCGGCGTCACCCCCGTCCGACCGCTGGTGCTGGGCGCGTTCGTCGAGGAGGAAGGCGCCCGTTTCGGCGTACCCTGTCTGGGGTCGCGGCTGCTCACCGGCGCGCTGGCGGCCGACCGCGCGGCCGGCCTGCGCGACGCGGCCGGGGTGAGCTTCGCCGACGCGCTCGGCGCCCGGCCGGCGGGCGCCCGACCGGAGCTGCTGGGCCGGTTCGCCGCCTTCGTGGAGCTGCACGTCGAGCAGGGCCGCGCGCTGATCGACACGGACGCGCCGGTCGGGGTGGCCAGCGCGATCTGGCCGCACGGCCGCTGGCGCTTCGACGTGGTCGGCGAGGGCAACCACGCGGGTACGACCCGAATGGCCGACCGCCGCGACCCGATGCTCACCTACGCGTTCACGGTGCTGGCGGCCAACAAGGAGGCCCGGCTGCGCGGCGCGCACGCCACAGTGGGCCGGGTCGCCGTCGAGCCCAACGCCACCAACGCCATTCCGTCGAAGGTGACCGGCTGGCTGGACGCCCGCGCCGCCGACCCGGAGACCCTGGCCGGGCTGGTCGACGCGGTCCGGGGCAAGCTCGCCGAGCGGGCCCGCCGCGACGGTACGGAGGTGACCGTCACCGAGGAGTCGGTGACCCCGCTGGTCGCCTTCGACGGCGGGCTGGCCGGACGCCTGGCCGCGCTGCTCGACGCGCCGGTGCTGCCGACCGGTGCGGGGCACGACGCCGGGGTGCTCGCCGCGCACCTGCCCACCGCGATGCTCTTCGTGCGCAACCCGACCGGGGTGTCGCACTCCCCCGCCGAGGCCGCGACCGACGACGACTGCGCCGCCGGAGTGTGCGCGCTGGCCCGCGTGCTGGAGGAGCTGACATGCCGCTGAGCCCGACCCGCTGGCTCGCCGAGTACGCCTGGCTGCCCAATCTCGCCCAGCCCACGCCCGACGTGCTCATCGAGACCGACGCAGGGGTGATCACCGGTGTGACCGCGTTGGCCGCGCCCGGTCGGCCGAGCGCCGGTGTGGACGTGTACGCCGACGCGGTGCCGCTGCCCGGCCTGACCCTGCCCGGCCTCGCGAACGTGCACTCGCACGCCTTCCACCGGGCCCTGCGCGGGCGTACCCACGGCGGCCGGGGCGACTTCTTCAGCTGGCGGGACCGGATGTACGCGGTGGCGGACCGGCTGGACCCGGACACCTACCTGGCGCTGGCCCGCGCCGTCTACGCCGAGATGGCCCTCGCGGGGATCACCTGCGTCGGCGAGTTCCACTACCTGCACCACCGACCCGACGGCGGCGCGTACGACGACCCGAACGCGATGGGCGCGGCCCTGGTCGAGGCCGCCGCGCACGCCGGCATCCGGCTCACCCTGCTGGACGCCTGCTACCTGACCGCCGGAGTGGACGGCCGGCCGCTCGCGGGGCCGCAGCGGCGCTTCGGCGACGGCGACGCGGCCCGCTGGGCGCAGCGGGTGTCGGCGTTCCAGCCGGCGGACTCGCACGCCCGGGTGGGCGCGGCCGTGCACTCGGTGCGGGCGGTTCCGGCCGAGCAGTTGCGCGCGGTCGCCGACTGGGCCCGGGAGCGGCGCGCACCGCTGCACGTACACCTCTCCGAGCAGCCCGCCGAGAACGACGAGTGCCGGGCCGTGCACGGGCGTACGCCCACCGCGCTGCTCGCCCAGCACGGCGTGCTCGGGCCGGACACCACCGCCGTGCACGCCACCCACCCGACCAGCGGCGACCTGACGCTGCTCGCCGACAGCCGGACCGGGGTGTGCCTCTGCCCCACCACCGAACGCGACCTCGCCGACGGCATCGGCCCGGCCCGACGGATGGCCGACGCGGGGATCCGGCTGAGCCTGGGCAGCGACAGCCACGCCGTGATCGACCTGTTCGAGGAGGCCCGGGCGGTGGAGCTGGACGAGCGGCTGCGCACCCGCCGCCGCGGCCACTTCACGCCGACGGGCCTGCTGACCATGGCGACCGCCGCCGGGCACGCGGCGCTGGGCTGGGCCGACGCCGGGCGGATCGCCGTGGGCGCCCGCGCCGACCTGGTCACGGTACGACTCGACAGCGCCCGCACCGCCGGGGTGCCGCCGGTGGGGACGTTCTTCGCGACCGGGGCGGCCGACGTCGACCAGGTCGTGGTGGACGGCCGCGTGGTGGTGGCCGAGGGCCGGCACCTGAGCGTCGACGTGCCGGCCGAATTGTCGGCGTCGATCGAGGCGGTGATCCCACAGTGAGCGCTCTGCTTGTCGACAACATCGGCGAACTGGTCACCAACGGCGTCGGCGAGGGCCCGCTGGGCATCCGCCGCAAGGCGGCCGTGCTGGTCGAGGAGGGCCGGGTCGCCTGGGTCGGGCCGGCCGCGTACGCGCCGGCCGCCGACCGGCGGATCGACGCCGGTGGCGCCGCCGTGCTGCCCGGCTTCGTGGACAGCCACGCGCACCTGGTCTTCGCCGGGGACCGCGCCGCCGAGTTCGCCGCCCGGATGGCCGGCGAGCCCTACACCGGCGGCGGCATCCGGACCACTGTCGGCGCGACCCGGGCCGCCACCGACGACGAGCTGCGGGCCATCGTGCGCCGGCTGCGCGGGGAGGCGCTGCGCCAGGGCACCACGACCATCGAGATCAAGAGTGGGTACGGGCTGACCGTCGCCGACGAGGCCCGCTCGCTGCGGATCGCCGCCGAGTTCACCGAGGACACCACCTTCCTCGGCGCGCACGTGGTCCCCGCCGAGTACGCCGACCGCCCCGACGACTACGTCGGACTGGTCTGCGGGCCGATGCTGGCCGCCGCCGCGCCGCACGCGAAGTGGATCGACGTCTTCTGCGAGCGGGGCGCCTTCGACGTGGACCACGCCCGCGCCATCCTGGCCTGCGGGCAGGCCGCCGGGCTGGGCGTACGGCTGCACGCCAACCAGCTCGGCCCCGGGCCGGGCGTGCAGCTCGGCGTGGAGCTGGACGCGGCAAGCGTGGACCACTGCACCCACCTGTCCGACGCCGACATCGACGCGCTCGCCGGCACGGCCCACAGCGACGGGTCGGGCACCCGCACTGTCGCCACCCTGCTGCCCGGCGCCGAATTCTCCACCCGCTCGCCGTACCCGGACGCCCGCCGGCTGCTCGACGCCGGAGTCACCGTGGCCCTGGCGACGGACTGCAACCCCGGCTCGTCGTACACCTCGTCGATGCCGTTCTGCATCGCCCTGGCCGTCCGGGAGATGCGGATGACCCCGGCGGAGGCGCTGTGGGCGGCGACCGCCGGCGGCGCCCAGGCGCTGCGGCGCGACGACGTCGGCGTGCTCACCCCCGGCGCACGGGCCGACCTGGTCGTCCTGGCCGCGCCGTCGTACCTGCACCTGGCCTACCGGCCCGGTGTCCCCCTGATCCACCAGGTAATACGCAACGGAGTTCCACAGTGACGACCGTGATCATTCAACCCACCGGTATCACCGCCGACGACGTCCTCGCGGTCGCGCGCGGCACCGCGACGGTGACCCTCGACCCGGCCACCCGCGACGCGATGGCGACCAGCCGCGCGATCGTGGACGGGATCGAGGCCGCCGGGCGGCCCGTGTACGGCGTGTCGACCGGGTTCGGCGCGCTCGCCAACACGTTCGTCGCGCCGGAGCGGCGGGCCGAGCTGCAACACGCGCTGATTCGCTCGCACGCCGCCGGGGTGGGCGCCCCGATGCCGCGCGAGGTGGTCCGGGCCATGATGCTGCTGCGGGTACGCTCGCTCGCCCTGGGCCGCTCCGGCGTCCGCCCGCTGATCGCCGAGGCGCTCGTCGACCTGCTCAACCACGACATCACCCCGTGGGTGCCCGAGCACGGTTCGCTGGGCGCCTCCGGCGACCTCGCGCCGTTGGCGCACTGCGCGTTGGTGCTGCTCGGTGAGGGCTGGGTGCTCGGCCCGGCCGGCAAGCGGCAGGACGCCGCCGCGGCGTTGACCGCCGCCGGGCTCAAGCCGATCGAGCTGGCCGCCAAGGAAGGGCTGGCGCTGATCAACGGCACCGACGGCATGCTCGGCATGCTGCTGCTGGCCATCCACGACGCGGCGCACCTGTTCGCCATGGCGGACGTGACCGCCGCGCTGGCCATCGAGGCGATGCTCGGCTCGGAGCGGCCGTTCCTGCCCGAGCTGCACGCCATCCGTCCGCATCCCGGACAGGCGGCGTCGGCAGCGAACATCCACCGGCTGTTGCAGGACTCCCGCGTCATGGACTCGCACCGCGACGACCTGGCGCACGCCGTGCAGGACGCGTACTCGATGCGCTGCGCGCCGCAGGTGGCCGGCGCGGCCCGGGACACCCTGGACTTCGTCCGCACGGTCGCGGCCCGGGAACTGGTGTCGGTCGTGGACAACCCGGTGGTGCTGCCCGACGGCCGGGTCGAGTCCACCGGAAACTTCCACGGTGCGCCGCTGGGCTTCGCCGCCGACTTCCTCGCCATCGCCGCCGCCGAGGTGGGCGCGATCGCCGAGCGGCGGGTGGACCGGCTGCTGGACGTCACCCGCTCCCGGGAACTGCCCGCGTTCCTCTCCCCCGACGCCGGCGTCAACTCCGGCCTGATGATCGCCCAGTACACGGCGGCCGGGATCGTCGCGGAGAACCGTCGGCTCGCCGCCCCTGCCTCGGTGGACTCGCTGCCGACCAGCGGCATGCAGGAGGACCACGTCTCGATGGGCTGGGCGGCGGCCAAGAAGCTGCGGACCGTGCTGGACAATCTCACCAGCCTGCTCGCCGTCGAGTTGCTGGCCGGCGTACGCGGGCTGCAACTGCGCGCGCCGCTGGTGCCGTCGCCGGCCGGCCGGGCCGCCGTGGTCGCCCTGGGCACGGCGGCTGGCGAACCCGGCCCGGACGTGTTCCTCGCTCCGGTGCTGGAGGCCGCCCGCGCGGTGCTGGCCGGGCCGGAGCTGCGCGCCGCCATCGAACGGGAGGTCGGCCCGCTGGGCTGACCTTCGCGGGTCGCTGTCGTCCGCCGCGGGTCAGGCGGCGGGCGGCAGCACCTCCGGCGACGGTCAGGCGGCGGGCGGCAGCACCTTCGCGACGAGCTTGGCCAGCTCCCGCAGCGCCTTGCCCCGGTGGCTGACCGCGTCCTTCTCCTGCGGGGTCAGCTCGGCGTTGGTCCGGTCCTGCCCGTCGCCGAGGAAGATCGGGTCGTAGCCGAACCCGCCGTCGCCGCGCGGCGCGCGCAGCACCCGACCGGACTGCCGGCCGTCGACCAGGTGCTCCTTGCCGCCGGGCAGCACCAGCGCCACCGTGCAGACGAAGGACGCGGCCCGGTGCTCGTCCGGCACGTCGGCGATCTGGTCGAGCACCAGGCGGAGGTTGGCCCCGTCGTCGCCGTGCTTACCGGACCAGCGGGCGCTGAACACGCCCGGCATTCCGTTCAGCGCGTCCACGGCGAGCCCGGAGTCGTCGGCGATCGTCGGCAGCCCCGTCCGCCGGCAGCCCTCCCGCGCCTTGATCAGCGCGTTCTCGCCAAAGGTGAGGCCGGTCTCCGGCAGCTCCGGGTACTCGTCGACGTCGTCGAGGCCCAGCAGGGCGATCCGGTGCGCGCCGAGCGCGCCGTCCAGGATCCGCTGAAGCTCCACCAGCTTCTTACGGTTACGGGTGGCCAGCAGGACCTTGTTCATGCGGAATCACCTTCGTTCGCGACTGCGGGGCTCGCAAGCTCACTCCTCGCGCTCACGCGAGTGCCTTGCGCTGGGCTTCGGCCAGATCCGCGCACCCGGCCACGGCCAGGTCGAGCAGGCTGTCGAGCTGGTCGCGGGCGAACACGCCCGCCTCGCCGGTGCCCTGCACCTCGACGAAGTCGCCCGCGCCGGTGCACACCACGTTCATGTCCACCTCGGCGGCCACGTCCTCCTCGTAGCAGAGGTCCAGTCGCGCCTCGCCGGCGATGATCCCGACGCTGACCGCCGCCACCGACCGGTGCATCACCTTCTCCGGCTTGCCGGCGAGGGCCTTGCGGGCGGCCAGCCAGCCCACCGCGTCGTGCAGCGCCACGTACGCGCCGGTGATCGCGGCGGTGCGCGTGCCGCCGTCGGCCTGGAGCACGTCGCAGTCGAGCACGATCGAGTTCTCGCCGAGCGCCTTGAGGTCGATGCTGGCGCGCAGGCTGCGCCCGATCAGGCGGGAGATCTCGTGCGTGCGGCCACCGACGCGGCCCTTGACGCTCTCCCGGTCCGAGCGGGTGTTGGTGGCCCGGGGCAGCATCGCGTACTCGGCGGTCACCCAGCCGAGCCCGGAGCCCTTGCGCCAGCGGGGCACGCCCTCGGTGACGCTCGCCGTGCAGAGCACCCGGGTGTCGCCGAACTCGACGAGCACCGAGCCCTCCGGATGGGTGCTCCAGCCCCGGGTCAGGGTCACCGGTCGGAGTTGTGAGGGCTCTCGCCCGTCAGGTCGCGCCATGCCCTGCACCCTATGCGGTGCGGCGATCCGCCTCCCCCGGGGTGTCCCGAGCAGCGTGCGCGTCGTGCACCCGCAGGAATCCGGCGACCGCCGCCGGCCAGCCGAATTCCTCTGCCCGAGCCCGGGCTGCGCGCCGCCGGGCCGCCTCCGGCCGGGCCACCAGGCGGATCACGGCCTCGGCCATCGACGCCCCGGAGCCGTACGCGGCCAGCCCGGCCGAGCCGACCACCTCGGGCAACGCGCTCGCGGCGTTCACCACCACCGGGGTGCCGCAGGCCAGCGCCTCCAACCCGGCGAGGCCGAAGGTCTCCACCGGGCCGGGCGCCAGCACCACGTCGGCGCTGGCGAGCAGCGCGGCCACCGTGGCGCGGTCGGGCAGGTATCCGGTGAACGTGACCGGCAGGCCGGCGGCCCGGCGGGCCAGCGACGCGCGCAACGGGCCGTCCCCGGCCAGCACCAGCACCGCCGGCACGCCGGCCCGGCGCAGCTCGGCGAGGGCTTCGACCGCCAGCTCCGGCCGCTTCTCCGGAGACAACCGGGCGCAGTGTACGAGCAGCAGTTCGGTCGAATCGGCGTAGCGCTCACGCATCCCCGGGTCGGCCCGGTCCGGTCCGAAGGTGTCCAGGTCCACCCCGAGTGGCACGAGATCCACGTTGTCGGCGCCGATGCGATCGAACTCCTCGGCCGCCCACCGGGTCGTGCACACGATCCGGTCGTACGCCCGGCTGGTGGCCCGGTTGAGCCGGTCGGCGATCGGCCGCCGCAGCACGTCCGGCACACCCCACTGGCCGAGCAGCCCGGTCAGCGACTCGTGCGAGACCATCACCGACGGCACCCCGTGCGCCTTCGCCCAGTCCCCCGTCCAACGCAGCGACGACCGGTCGGACACCTCCAGCCGGTCCGGCGCCAGCTCGGCGAGCACCCGGGCCAGCCGCTGCCGGCCGGTCAGCAGCCGGTAGCCGCCGGTGCCGGGCAGTTCCACGCCGGGCAGGGTCACCACCCGACCCCACGGGTGCCACTCGTGGGCGTCGCGTCGACCGGGCACCACAAGCACCGGATCGTGCCCCGCCGCGCGGTATCCCTCGCCGAGGTGGCGCAGCGCGGTGCGCAGGCCACCGGAGCGCGCGGTCACGAAGTTCGCGAGCCGGACGATCCGCAGCCCGCCGGCCGTCCCCGTCACGACGCGGCCGATAGGCCCACGGTGGCCGCCTGGGCGCGTACCGCGCGGTAGTGCCCGACCAGCTCGTCGCCGACGGCCGCCCAACTGCGCCGGCGGACCGCGGCGCGGGCGGCCACCCCGTACGCCCGCCGCCGGTCGGCGTCCCCGGCCAGCTCGGCCACCGCGGCGGCGAGGGCGTCCCCGTCGTTCGGCGGGACCAGCAGCCCGGTCGTTCCCGAGTCGACCAGATCGACAGGCCCGCCACTGGCCGGCGCGACCACGGGCACCCCGGAGGCCAGCGCCTCCTGGAGGGTCTGGCCGAACGTCTCGTGCGGCCCGGTGTGCACGAACACGTCCAGGCTGGCGTACAGCCGGGCCAGGTCCTCGCCGTGCTGCACCCCCAGGAAGTCCACCCCCGGCAGCGCCCGCGCCAGTTGGCGGCGGGCGGGGCCGTCACCGGCCACCACGACCCGCACGCCCTGCAGCCGGGACGTCGCCGCCAGCAGCTCCACCCGCTTCTCCGGGGCCAGCCGGCCGACGTAGCCGACCAGCAGCTCCCCACCGGGGGCCAGCCGACGCCGCAGGTCCGTGCACCGCTTGGCCGGGTCGAACCGGACGGCGTCCACGCCCCGGCCCCACAGCCAGATCCGCTGCACCCCGTTGGCGATCAGGTCGGCGGCCGCCCGGGTCGACGGCGCGAGGGTCCGCTGCGCCAGGTTGTGGATCTCCCGGAGCCGCCGCCACGCGGCGGCCTCACCCCAACTCACCCGGTACGCCCTCGCGTAGGCCGCCACGTCGGTCTGGTAGACCGCCACCATGGGCAGCCCGTACCGGCTGGCGAGGGTGGCCGCGCGGGCCCCGAGGATGAACGGGCTGGCCAGGTGCACCACGTCGGGCGCGGCCGACAGCAACGCCCCCGCCAGCCGGTTGGTGGTCGGCACGCCCAGCCGGAAGCCCTGGTAGCGGGGCAACGGCACGCTCGGGATACGCACCACCGGATAGGGCAGCCCCTCGATGTCCCGCCGCGCCGCCCCGGGCGGTGCGGGCGCGATGACGACCGGCTCGTGGCCCCGGGCCAGCAGGTGCTCCGCCGTGCGCACCACGGAGTGCGCGACGCCGTTCACGTCCGGCGGGAACGACTCGGTCACGATGGCGATCCGCATGTCCACACCGTGCGGGTGCCACGGGTGCGCCAGGCGACCGGCCGCTGACCGGCCGGCGAACAGTACGGCACAACACCGCCGCGCGGCGGTCAGATGTCGTAGCTGGCGCCGGCCCGGACCACCTCGAGCGGCCCGGTGTACGCGGCGGCAGCCGACTCCAACGTGTGCGCCTCACTGCCCCACGCCGCGACCAGGTGGGTGAGCAGCAGCCGGCCCACCACCGCCTTGGTCGCCGTCTCGCCCGCCTCCCGGCCGGTCAGGTGCAGGTCCGGAGGATTGTCCACGCCGTCGAGGTAGCTGGCCTCGCACAGGAACACGTCGGCGTTCTGCGCCAGGCGCAGCAACGCGTCGCAGGGCGCGGTGTCCGACGAGTAGCACAGCGACCGGCCGCCGTGCTCCAACCGCACGCCGTACGTCTCGACGGGGTGGTTGACCCGGTCGACGGTGACGGTGAACGGCCCGATCGGGAAGGTGCCCGGCTGCAACGCGTAGAACTGGTAGACGTCCTCCACCGTGCCGTCGTCGCCGTACGCGGCGCTGAGCCGGTCCGGTGCGCCGGAGGGCGCGTACACCGGCAACGGCGGGTAGGGACCGTCCGGGGCGTACCGGCGGACCACCACGTACGACACGGCGTCGAGGATGTGGTCACAGTGCAGGTGGGTCAGCAGGATCGCGTCGGGGGCGTGCAGCCCGACGTAGCGCTGGAGGCTGGACAGCGACCCCGAGCCGAAGTCGACCAGGAGGCGGAAGCCGTCCGCCTCGACGAGATAGGCGGAGCACGGCGACTCGGGGCCGGGGAAGCTACCGGCACACCCCAGGACAGTCAGTCGCATCGGGTCGTCTCACTGTCACTGTCAGTAGCATCCATGCCGGCGGTCGTCCCGGCCATGATCTCTACCGACGCGTACGCCACGCTGCGCAGCCTACGCTGGGGTGCCCGAGGACAAGAATCATCCGTTGGAAGTTGTCACGAACGTGACACCCGCTCACAGCGGCACGGGCGACGAACGGGCCACCGACGCGTACGCCGATGGCCCGTTCGCGCAAGACCCCTGCGGTCAGGCCCAGAGCTGACCCTCCAGCGCGTCCTCGGCATCCGCGAGGGTGCCGCCGTACGCGCCGGTGGACAGGTACTTCCAACCGCCGTCGCAGACGACGAACGCCACATCGGCCCGCCGGCCGTCGCGGACCGCCTCGTGCGCCACCGCGAGCGCGGCGTGCAGGATCGCGCCGGTGGAGAAACCGGCGAAGATGCCCTCCACCTCGACGAGCTGACGGGTCCGCAGCACCGCGTCCCGGGTGCCGACCGAGAAGCGCCGGGACAGCACCGAGGCGTCGTACAGCTCCGGCACGTACCCCTCGTCGATGTTGCGCAGGCCGTAGACCAGCTCGCCGTAGCGCGGCTCGGCCGCCACGACCTGGATGCCCTCGACCTTCTCGCGCAGGTAGCGCCCGGTGCCCATCAGGGTGCCGGTGGTGCCCAACCCGGCCACGAAGTGCGTGATGGTGGGCAGGTCGTGCAGCAGCTCCGGACCGGTCGTCTCGTAGTGCGCCCGCGCGTTGGCCTCGTTGCCGTACTGGTAGAGCATCACCCAGTCCGGGTGCTCGGCGGCGATCTGCTTGGCCGTCGCGACGGCCTGGTTGGAGCCGCCCGCCGCCTCCGAGAAGATGATCTCCGCCCCGTACATGCGGAGCAGCTGGACCCGCTCGGTGGAGACGTTCTCGGGCATCACGCAGACCAGCCGGTACCCGCGCAGCTTGGCCACCATGGCCAGCGAGATGCCGGTGTTGCCGCTGGTCGGCTCCAGGATGGTGTCACCCGCCCGGAGTCGGCCGGCCTCCTCCGCCGCGCGGACCATGAACAGCGCCGCGCGGTCCTTGATGCTGCCCGTCGGGTTCCGGTCCTCCAGCTTCGCCCAGAGCCGCACCGGCGGTGCGCCATCGGGCACCGTCGGAGAGAGCCGGGGCAGACCGACGAGCGGCGTGCCCCCAGAGGCGTCGAGCAGGCTGTCGTACCGCGCCATGGCGGCCGCCCTCAGCGCGCGGCGACGGCGGTCGCCGCGCTGTGCGAGCTGATCGCCGCTGCCGCGGCGCTGTGCGAGCTGATCGCCGCTGCCGCGGCGAAGCCGAACGCGCCGCCGGCCACGGCCGGCAGGATGGTGACGCTGTCGCCGTCGGAGAGCTTCGCGTCGAGCGCGCCGAGGAAGCGGACGTCCTCGTCGTTGACGTAGACGTTCACGAAACGGTGCAGCGCGCCGGCCTCGGTGACCAGGCGGCCACGCAGCCCGGCGTGCCGGGAGTCCAGGTCGGTGAGCAGGTCGCCCAGCGTGTCGCCGGCGCCCTCGACGACCTTGGCGCCGCCGGTGTAGCTGCGCAGGATGGTGGGGATGCGAACTTCGATGGCCATGATGTCGTGCTCCTCAAACGGGTGTGCCAACGGTGACGGGACGGAACGGGTGCGAACGCTGACGGGTCAGCGGCCGGAACACTCGTAGTCGACCGTCGCCGGGCTCTGCCCGAACATGTAGGACTGCACGGCGTGCGGGTCGACCCCGGCCTCCACGATCTGGACCGGCTCCTCGGTCACCACGCCGTCGACGATCCGGAACGACCGGATCTCCTCCGAGTCGGGCTCACGGGTCGAGACGAGCAGGTAGTGCGCGCCCGGCTCGCCGGCGAAGGAGACATCCGTCCGGGACGGGTACGCCTCGGTGGCGGTGTGCGAGTGGTAGATGACCACGGGCTCCTCGTCCCGGTCGTCCATCTCCCGCCACACCCGCAGATGCTCCATCGAGTCGAACTCGTAGAAGGTCATCGACCGGGCGGCATTGTCCATCGGGATGTGCCGGGTCGGGGTGTCGCTGCCGACGGCACCGGCGACGACGCCGCACGCCTCGTCGGGGTGGTCCCGGCGCGCGTGGGCGACGATCGCGTCGATGATCGACCGGTCGATGCTCAGCACGTGCACCAGCCTAACGCCTACCGGTCAGGCCCTGAAGTGGTGCCGGTCACGCCTAGTCGATCAAGGCGTTGAGCAGCGACTCCTGTAGATACCCGAGATACGCGTAGACCGACAGTTGGAACACCCGGCTGGAGCCGGGATCCTCGGTCACCGCGTCGTCCAACTCCTCACCCAGGTCCGTGCCGTCCTTGATCTCCAGCCGGACGCCCATCGCCAACCGCGCGTCGTTGAGCGCCCGCAGCCACGCCTCGGCCGCCTCGGCGTCCAACCGCACCTCGCCGCCGGCCTCGTCGGGCAGCGCGGCCAGGATGGCCCCCGCCTGGTCGATCTTGGCAGTCTTCAGATCACCCTCGGTGTAGCGGCGGAACTCCGCGGTGCCGCTCGCATCCTTCGGGTAGACCGCCGGGAACAGCCGGCCCACGACCGGGTCCGTGTGGTCGAAGCCGTCGGTGAGCAGACCAACCACCTCGGAGGCGACCTTCCGCAACACCCGCACCTCGTCCACGGCGAAGGTGGCGACATAGCGGCCGGCCTGCCGCCGGAACATGCTCACGAGCGGTCCACCGTCGCCCACAGCCCGTACGCGTGCAACTGCGACGCGTCGTGCTCCATCCGCTCCCGGGCGCCCGTGGAGACCACGGCGCGGCCCTTGTGGTGCACGTCCAGCATGAGCTGTTCCGCCCTCTCCCGGCTGTAGCCGAACAGCTTCTGAAAGACCCAGGTCACGTACGTCATCAGGTTGACCGGGTCGTCCCACACGATCGTCACCCATTGCCGGTCGGGCGCCGGCACCTCGTCAGTGGCCGGCGTCTCGACCGGTGCAACCTGTGGAGCCGCCATGCCCCCCATCGTGCCACCGGTTTCCCGGAACCGAGGAACCGGAACGCCGGGCGAACCAGGATCACCCGCCGCGGCCACCCCGGAGCCGGCCCGCACCCCGTCGGACGCGAGGCGCGGGGCGGGCCCGAGCCGGGAGATGGCCACGCCGTCAGGCGAGCAGGATGCCGTGGTCGACTGCATCGGAGAGCACCACGCCCAGCGAGAGGCGGATCACCTCGAACCGTCGGGAGATCTCCCGGGACAGCTCCAGCTCGACCTCCCGCAACGCCCGCTGGGACCAGGCCCGCGCGGCGCTGTGGTCATCGTTGCCCGGGGTACGCCACTGCTGCCAGCACCCGCCGGAGAGCGCCACCGCGACCGGCGGAAGCACCTCGTCACGGGTCACCGTCGGATAGCCGGCGAGCGCGTCGATCGCCTCCGTGCCGGTCAGCCCGGCGACACCCGCCGTACTCGTGATCAGCAGGACCCGGTCCAGGTCGCGCCCGGAGCGGTGGTCGGCCAGGCCGTACTGGACGGCGGTGGCGATCCGGCGGCGGACGCCCTCTGTCGGTGTCACGCCGAGCACCTGGGCGGCGGTGTCGGCCACGATGCCCCGCACCGCGTGGTCGCACTGCGCGGTGGCCAGCAGCGACAGCGCCGCCATCTCCCGGTCGAGCAGGTCCGGCAGGCCGGCGCAGCCGACCCCGAAGACGATCTCCTGGACGGCTCGGAGGTGGATGTTCGCCAACTCCAGTGCCAGGTGCTGGCGGATCCGCTGGGAGCAGGAGCGGACCTGTCGGTCGAGCCGCTCGGACCAGTCCCCCGGGTCGGCGGACACCGCCACCCGGTCGTGCTGCCCCGGCAGCACCGGCGGATCGGCGCTGGCCCGCTGCAACCCCTCGTTCGCCGACCAGCCCACCAGCGCCCGGCGCAGGTCAGCGGCGGAGTCAGCGCCGTCGACCGGGAACCACCGCGCGCCGGCCAGGGAGGGGACCGCGGCCAGCAGCGCCGCCCGGTGCGCCTCGACGATCACCGCCACCGGGTCCACCTCATCCGGCCGGCCGTCGGGCGGCGAGACGGACGCCCCCGCGTCCTCCGTCAGCACCCCGCCCTCGGCCGGCGGCGCCCAACCGGCCGCACCGGGGGTCACCGCGAAGACGACCTCCACCGGGGCGGCGGCCACCTCGGCGAGCAGATTCAGCTCCTGGGCCGTGAATGCCTGGTCGGCCGCGATCACGAAGAGCAGCGCGCCGGCCCGGCCGACGGCCTCGCGCAGCACCCGGACGCCGGCCACGCCGAGCGCGCCCGTGTCCGGTGTGTCGACCAGGGTGAAGTGGCGCAGCAGGGGCTCGGGCACGCTCAGCTCGACCCGCCGGGGTGGGCGGGCCAACGCCGGGCCGGCGGCGTCCCGGTCCGCGCCGTACGAGTGCGGCTGGCGGTAGCCGGGGACGAAGGCCGCCCGCGTGGGCACCTGGGCGTGCCGGACCAGCAGCCAACTGCCCGCCGGCACGGTGAGCATCACCGGGTCGAGCCCGACGATGCTGGCAAGGACCGCACGCCGGTCGGCGCCGGCCGGGCCGACGGCGACCACGCCGAGCGGCTCGTCCGCCCGGGGACGGGGCACGCCGAGGTCGGTGGGCAGCGGGCTACAGCTCGGCAGGTCGGCTGAGCTGGCCATGTCGCCGGGTGAGTCGAGCGAGGGGAGAGGGCCCTGCTGCATCGGGTGGCCTCCCGGGGCAGGCGACCGGCGCGCCGGTCGCGTGGAATTCCGGTGACACTACCCGGATGCCGGAAGAGTACGTTCGGCCGACCGACCAGGCGGAACACTTCGGATACTCACCGGTAATTGTGCGACTACTCAACTTCGGTGCGTGACGGTGCGGGCGCGGACGGAATTCGATGGATATGCTGCGCGGATGAGTCGATGGAAGTTCGTCGGCCGAACCGATGAGCTCAACCGCCTGCTGGCGGCGGTGACCGGCGAGGCCGGCCGAGGGCTCTTCTTCAGCGGCAGCGCGGGCATCGGCAAGAGCCGGCTGCTACGCGAGGGCGTCAACACCCTGCCCACCGACCGGTACGCGATCTGGTCCATCGCGGCCAGCGCCACCACGGCGGCGCTGCCCTTCGGCGGGCTGGTGCAGGTCCTCCCGGCGGAGCAGCCCCAGGGCCTCTCCCCCGCCGGCATACTCCGCTGGGCGCTGGGCGTTCTGCAACAGCAGGCCGCCGGCCGCCGGATCGTGCTCGCCATCGACGACGCGCACCTGCTCGACCCACCCTCCGCGGCGCTGGTGCATCTGGTCGCCCGCGCCGACAACGCCACAGTCGTGGGCACCCTGCGCGACGGCGAACAGATCCCGCTGCCGATCCGCGCACTCTGGACCGACGACCTGGTCGAGCACGTCGAGCTGACCCCCATGCCACCGTCGGAGACCGCCGGCCTGCTGGCGGCGATCCTGGGCGGCCCGGTCGACGCCGGCTCCGCCGACCGGCTCGGCCGGCTGTCGGCCGGCAACCCGCTGCTGCTGCGCGAGCTGGTGCACGCCGCCAGCGGCAGCGAGGAGTTGAAGCGCACCTACGGGATCTGGAAGTGGACCGGGCGGCTGGAGCTGGCACCCAGCCTCACCGAGCTGATCGACACCCGCGTCGGGCAGCTCACCGACGGCGTTCGCACGGTCGTCGAGCTGGTCGCCTTCGGTGAACCACTCGGCCTGCACCTGCTCAACCAGGCCGCCGAGCAGTCCGATGTCGAGTACGCCGAGGAGCGCGGCCTGATCACCGTCGTCCAGCACGACCGGCGGACCAACGTACGCCTGGCCCACCCGCTCTACGGCGAGGTGATGCGTCGCCGGTGCCCGGTCAGCCGCACCCGACGCCTCCAGGCGCACCTCGCCGAGCTGCTGGAACAGGTCGGCAAGCGCCGCCGCGACGACCTGCTGCGGGTGGCGGTCTGGCGGCTCGACTCGGGCACTGCACAGGACGCCGCCCTGCTCGTGGACGCCGCGATGCAGGCGTTCACCCGCTACGACGTGCCGCTGGCAACCCGGCTGGCCCGGGCCGCGCTGAACGCCGACGGCGGCTCGGACGCGGCGGAGCTGCTGGCCACGATTCTGATGTTCGCCGACCGACCGGACGAGGCGATCACCGTTCTCGACGCGGTGACCCCGGAGGCCGGGGACGAGCGGCGGTTCTGCCGGTGGCTGACCGTCCGCGGCATGGTCAGCTACTGGGGGCTCAGTCGAGAGTCCACGGTGGAGGAGATTGCGAGCCGGGTCGAGCAGCTCGGCGACTCAGCCGACCGCGCCCGGGTGCACGCCTTCGAGGCGATCATGCGGCTGCACCGGCTCGACACGGTCACCGCCGTACGGCTCAGCCAGACCGTGCTCGATCGGCCCGCGGCCAGCATCGCCGCCCGTGAACTGGCCCGCAGCACCATCGCGTACGTCCAGGCCGCCCAGGGTCAGTTGTCGCGCAGCGGCGCGGCCATCGCGCAGGTGCACTCCGCCGCGGCCAGTTGGCGCACCGACATGCCGTACCTGCAACTGGCCCTGGAGCTGGCCCGCGGCACCCGGCTCATGCTCACCGGCGACCTCGTCGGGATCGACGCGATCGTGGCCGACGAGTTCGCCGACCTGGCCGGTGCCGGTGACTTCCGGCTCGGCACCGGATACCTGGCCATTCTCCAGGCGTACGCCGCGCGGCTGCGCGGGCAGAGCGACTCGGCGATGCGGACGTCGTTGGGCGCCTGCGCGGTGCTGGCGACCAGCCGGGTCTACGCCGGTCTGGCCCAGGCCGAGAGGGCCCAGGCGGCGGCGCTGCGCGGCGACGCGGCGCAGGCCGCCGAGGCGATGGCCGAGGCCGATCGCACCCACGCGCCGGGCATGGCGGTGCTCTACCCGTGGCTGGAGCAGGCCCGGGGCGCGGTCCTCGCCGCGTCGGGTGACCTGCCGGGCGCCGTGAAGCAGCTCAACGACCTGGCCGACCGGCTGCGCGCGGACGGTTTCGCCGGGCACGAGGTGCACGTTCTGCACGACCTGGTCCGGTTGGAGCAGGCCGGCGCGCCCGTCGGGCCCACCTGCTCCGACGGTGGGCGGCGCACCGTGGCGCAGCGCCTCGCCGAACTGTCCGAGCAGGTGGACGGGGTGCTCCCACCGCTGCTGGCCCGGCACGCCCGGGCCGCGGTGACCGACTCCGCCGCGGATCTGCTCGCGGTCGCCGACGACTACGCCGCGCTGGAGCTGACGGTGTACGCCGCCGAGGCCACCGCACAGGCTCTGCACCGGCTGCGCCAGCAACACTCGGTGGCGGCAAGTGAGGCCCGCGAGCGTCTGGCGGGGCTGCTCAGCCGCTGCGACCTGATCCGTACGCCGGCGCTGCGGGCCGGGGCGCCGGTGCTGACCGAACGCGAGTGGCAGGTGGCCCGCCTCGCCGCGCACGGTGCGACCAGCAAGGCCATCGCCGAACGGCTCTACCTCTCCGCCCGCACCGTGGAGAACCACCTGCAGCGGATCTACACCAAGCTCGGCGTGACCGGCCGGTCCGAGCTGTGGGCCGCGCTGCGGTCGATCCCGGGCCACGAGGGCGGCGGCGCGGGCTGAACCTTAGGCTGGGGCGGTGAGCACCCTCCGCCCCGCGCTGCTGACCGACCACTACGAGCTGACCATGGTCAGTGCGGCACTCAAGGACGGCACCGCCGACCGCCGCTGTGTCTTCGAGGTGTTCAGCCGTCGGCTGCCCAGCGGCCGGCGCTACGGCGTCGTCGCCGGCACCGCGCGGCTGATCGAGCTGATCCGCGACTTCCGGTTCGACCCGGCGGAGGTCGATTTCCTGCGCCGCACCGGAGTGGTCGACGAGGCGGCGGCAGCCTGGCTCACCGACTACCGCTTCACCGGCGACATCGACGGGTACGCCGAGGGTGAGCTGTTCTTCCCCGGTTCGCCGATCCTGACCGTCTCCGGCGGCTTCGCCGAGTGCGTGGTGCTGGAGACGCTGGCGCTCTCCGTGCTCAACCACGACTGCGCGGTGGCGGCCGCCGCGGCGCGGATGGTCACCGCCGCCCGGGGCCGGGCGCTGATCGAGATGGGATCGCGCCGGGCACACGAGGAGGCGGCGGTGGCGGCGGCGCGGGCCGCGTACCTGGCCGGTTTCCGGTTCACCTCCAACCTCGCCGCCGGCGAGCGCTACGGCATCCCGACGGCGGGCACGGCGGCGCACGCGTTCACCCTGCTGCACGACGACGAGCGGGCCGCGTTCGCCTCGCAGGTGGCCACGCTGGGCAAGGACACCACGCTGCTGGTCGACACGTACGACATCAGCCAGGGCATCCGCAACGCGATCGCGGTGGCCGGGCCGGAGCTGCGGGCGATCCGGATCGACTCGGGTGACCTCGCGGTGATCGCGCAGCAGTCCCGGGAACTGCTGGACTCACTCGGCGCCACCGAGACGAAGATCATCGTCTCGGGCGACCTGGACGAGTACTCGATCGCGGCGCTGGCCGCCGAGCCGGTCGACATGTACGGCGCGGGGACGGCAGTGGTCACCGGCTCCGGGGCGCCCACGGCGGGGTTGGTCTACAAGCTCGTCGAGGTCGAGGGCCGCCCGGTGGTGAAGCGCTCCGAGCACAAGGCGACCATCGGTGGGCGCAAGGTCGCGGTCCGCCGGCACAAGCCGACCGGCACCGCCACGGAGGAGATCATCGTCCCCCAGGGTGTGCCCGACCGGCAGGCCAACGACCGGATGCTCCAGCGCTCGTACGTGATCGACGGCGAACCCGTGGGTCTGCCCACCCTCGACGAGTCCCGGGAACACCTGCGCGAGTGCCTCATCTCCATCCCGTGGGAGGGGCTGAAGCTCTCGGCCGGCGACCCGGCCGTGCCGGTCACTGTCGTACCCGCCGCCTGAGCCCGCTGATCCGACCTCGAAGGGACCCCGATGGCCGACGCGCTGATCATCGTGGACGTGCAGAACGACTTCTGTGAGGGCGGCTCGCTGGCCGTCCCGGGTGGCGCCGGGGTGGCCGCCGGCATCTCCCGGCTGCTCGCCGCCGAGCCGGACCGGTGGCGGCACGTGGTCGCGACGAAGGACTATCACATCGACCCGGGCGCGCATTTCGGCGATCCGCCGGACTTCGTCGAGTCATGGCCCCGGCACTGCGTGGTCGGCACCAGCGGCTCCGAGTTCCACCCCGAGCTGGAGACCGGTCGGGTCGAGGCGATCTTTCACAAGGGCGAGTACGCGGCGGCGTACTCCGGGTTCGACGGGCACGCCGACGACGGCGAGTGCCTGGCCGACTGGCTGCGTCGGCACGACGTGGACCGGGTCGACGTGGTCGGCATCGCCACCGACCACTGCGTCCGCGCCACCGCGCTCGACGCCGCCCGGGAGGGCTTCGCCACCACCGTCCTGCTGGAGCTGACCGCCGCGGTCGCTCCGGAGACCACCGACGTGGCGCTGCGGGCGATGGACGGCGTCGGCGTGATCCTGCACGGCGAGCCTGTGATCAGGGCCGCATGAGGCGGTAATGGGTTGGCCAATGGTCCGCCGCCGGTCGAGGATGTCGCCGGAGGTACGGACCAACGTGAACATGAAGCCTTACCGCGCAGCCCTCGCCCTGCCCGGCCTGCGGTCGCTGCTGCTGGTCGCCGTCCTCGCCCGCATCCCGCTCACGGCGACCGGGGTCACGCTGACCTTCCACGTCGTGCTCGACCTCGACCGGGGCTACGGCGCGGCCGGCCTGGTGGGCGCCGCCATCACCGTGGGCGCGGCGATCGGTGGGCCGCTGCTCGGCCGACTGGTCGACCGGCGTGGTCTGCGTCCGGTTCTGGTGCTCACCGCCATCGCCGAGGCGATCTTCTGGTCCACCGCGCCCACGCTGCCGTACCCCGTGCTGCTGCCGGCCGCCTTCGTGGCCGGCTCCTTGGCCCTGCCCATCTTCTCGGTGGTCCGCCAGTCGATCGCCGCCCTGGTCCCGGAAGATCAACGACGGCCGGCGTACGCGTTGGACTCCATGTCCGTCGAGCTGTCCTTCATGATCGGCCCGGCGCTGGCGGTGGCCCTGGTCACCGCGATCTCGGCGCAGACCACCATGTACCTCGTCGGCGGCGGCATCGTCGCCGCCGGGATCGCCCTGTGGCTGGTGAACCCGCCGATCCGCGGTGCCGCCGAACCCGCCGGCCCGCGGCGCCGGGTGCCTCGCCGGGAGTGGCTGACGCCCCGACTGCTCGCTGTGCTGGCGCTCAGCGCCGCCGCCACCCTCGTGCTCGGCGGCACCGACGTCGCGGTGGTCGCCGTCCTGCGGGCCAGTGGCGAGGTCGGCTGGACCGGCGTCGTGCTGGCCGGCTGGGCGATCGCCTCCCTGGCCGGCGGCTTCGCCTACGGGGCGGTGCACCGCTCGCTCTCTCCGCTGGCCCTGACCGCCGCACTCGCGCTCTGCACCATCCCGGTCGGGCTGGGCGGCGCGCACTGGTGGCTGCTCTGCCTGGCGCTGATCCCGGCCGGCGCCCTGTGCGCGCCGACCATCGCGGCCTCCTCCGACGCCGTCAGCCGTCTGGCCCCGGCCGAGGTACGCGGCGAGGCGATGGGCCTGCACGGCTCGGCGGTCACCGTCGGCATCGCGGTCGGCGCACCGCTCGCCGGCGCGGTGATCGACGGCAGCGCGCCGCTGTGGGGCTTCGTGGTGACCGGAGCGCTCGGCGCGCTGGTCACCCTGATCGTGCTCCCCGGCGAGCTGCGTCGCCGTCGCCACGCCGACGCGGCCACCCCGCCGGCGGTCGAGGCCGACCTCACCCCCGCCGCCCGCTGACTGCCGCTGGCTACCTCGGGCGACGGCCCGGGGGCGGCGGGCGGTGAAGCCGGTGGTCGGCGTCCCCGGTCGCTTTCCACACGCGCTGTCTGACCACGTCGGCGGCGCTACGCCGGGCCTGGCCTCGCCGTGCCGGACCAGATCACGCCGGGCCGGCCTGACCGGGCCAGATCACGCCGGGTCGGGCCGGGCCAGGCCGGGCGCTAGCGCTCGGGGGCGGCGCCCCGGATCGCCGTCCAGCCTGAGCGGCGGGCCGCCAGGGGTGCCAGGGCCTCGAACCTCGGGTTGCCGGCATGCACACACGCACCGGACATACCTGTGAGGCATAAATATGACTCACAGGTATGTCGCTCGTCAGTACTGTCGCCTCCGCAAGTCGGCCCAGAGGTGCGACATCGGCCGCGCAACGCCGGCGGAGAGCAGATCGGCCTGGGGTCGAGTCCGGCCAGAGCAGGCCATCGCCGAGCGGGGCCATCAGCGCCGAGCGGGCAGCACGGTAGGGCGGGACCGTCAGAGCCGGGTCGGACCGGGGCTGGGCCAGGCAGGCCGAGGCCCGGCTGGACATGGCGAAGGGCGCCGCTCCCGGTGGTCCCGGGGGCGGCGCCCGTCGTACGGTCGAGCGGGTTGAGCGTCAGTGCCGGTCGATGTCGCTGGCGACGTCCTCGCTGTAGCGAGCGCCGCCGTCCGACTCGCTGGTGAGCGGCTTGGAGCCACCCTCCGGCGGGCCGGCCAGGCTCTGACCGGCGGCCAGCTCCGGGAACTTCGCGTCGAACGCCGGCCGCTCGGAGCGGATCCGGGGCATCCGGTCGAAGTTGCGCAGCGGCGGCGGGCTGCTGGTCGCCCACTCCAGCGAGTTGCCGTGACCCCAGGGGTCGTTCACCTCGACCACCGGACCGGTCTTGTACGACTTCCAGCAGTTGTAGATGAACGGCAGCGTGGAGATACCGGTGATGAACGCGCCGACCGTGGAGATCGTGTTCAGCGTGGTGAAACCGTCGCCGGGCAGGTAGTCGGCGTACCGGCGGGGCATGCCCTCGGCGCCGAGCCAGTGCTGCACCAGGAAGGTGGTGTGGAAGCCGATCATGGTGAGCCAGAAGTGCACCTTGCCCAGGCGCTCGTCGAGCATCCGGCCGAACATCTTCGGGAACCAGAAGTAGATGCCGGCGAAGACGGCGAACACGATGGTGCCGAAGAGCACGTAGTGGAAGTGCGCCACCACGAAGTACGAGTCCGACACGTGGAAGTCGAGCGGCGGGCTGGCCAGCAGCACACCGGTGAGACCGCCGAAGAGGAAGGTGACCAGGAAGCCGACCGCCCACAGCATGGGCGTCTCGAAGCTGATCTGGCCCCGCCACATGGTGCCGATCCAGTTGAAGAACTTCATGCCGGTCGGCACCGCGATCAGGTAGCTCAGGAAGCTGAAGAACGGCAGCAGCACCTGGCCGGTGGCGAACATGTGGTGCGCCCAGACGCTCATCGAGAGCGCGGCGATCGCGACGGTCGCGGCGACCAGACCCTTGTAGCCGAAGATCGGCTTGCGGGAGAAGACCGGGATGATCTCGCTGATGATGCCGAAGAACGGCAGCGCCACGATGTAGACCTCGGGGTGCCCGAAGAACCAGAACAGGTGCTGCCAGAGCATCGGCCCGCCGGTTGCCGGGTCGTACACGTGGGCGCCGAGGATGCGGTCCGCGGCGAGCGCGAACAGCGCGGCGGCCAGCAGCGGGAAGACCAGGATCACCAGAAGGCTGGTGACCAGGATGTTCCAGGTGAAGATCGGCATCCGGAACATGGTCATGCCGGGCGCACGCAGGGTGAGCACCGTGGTGATCATGTTCACCGCGCCGAGGATGGTGCCCAGGCCGGAGATGGCCAGACCCATGATCCACATGTTGGCGCCGACGCCGGGCGAGTGCTCGACGCTGCTCAGCGGCGCGTACGCGAACCAGCCGAAGTCGGCGGCGCCGCCCGGGGTGATGAAACCGGCGGTCGCCATCGTGCCGCCGAACAGGTACAGCCAGTAGGCGAAGCTGTTCAGGCGGGGGAAGGAAACGTCGGGCGCGCCGATCTGGATCGGCACGATGTAGTTCGCGAAGGCGAACACGATCGGCGTCGCGAAGAACAGCAGCATGATCGTGCCGTGCATCGTGAAGAGCTGGTTGTACTGCTCGGGCGACAGGAACTGCAGCCCGGGTCGGGCCAGCTCAGCCCGCATGATCAGGGCCATCAGGCCGCCGACCATGAAGAACACGAACGCGGTGACCATGTACATGATCCCGATCTGCTTCGCGTCCGTGGTACGCAGCAGCCGCGCGATGGCCGACCCCTTGACCGGCTCCCGGACCGGCCAGGGCCGGGTCACGACCGGCTTGGGTGCGACGGTGGTCACGAGTGGCCTCCGGTTCTCGGTTGTCCCGCTCGGCACACGCTGTTTATCGGCGGGCCGTCATCCGCAAGGAGGATAGTCCCCGGCAGGTCGCAGCGCCGCGTGGGGTGGCGTGACACGATCTACTACGGGCCTACAGCGGGCCGACCAGCAACCGGTAATGCTCCCCGAAGATCCGTCCGCCGCGTCCGCGCAGCAGCGGGTCGCGCAGCGCCGGCGGCACGTCCCTGGTCCGGTTGCGGTCCCGGGTCCGGTCGGCCACCCAGCGGGTACGCGGGCGACGACGACTCTCGTACGCCACCAGCGCCGCCTCCACACTGCCAGCGGCGCGCAGCGACTCGGCCAGCACCACGGCGTCCTCCAGGGCCATCGCGGCACCCTGGGACAGGGTCGGCGCGGTAGCGTGCGCGGCGTCGCCGACCAGCAGCACCCGCCCCCGGTACCAGCGGCCCAGCTCGACCTCGTCGGTGATCCCGGCGTGCACCCGGTCGAGCATCTCCAGCACCTCGGGCACCGGGCCCCGGTAGTCGGCGAAGAGTTCGCGCAGCCGGGCCAGCGGGTCGGCGGGCGGCTCGGTGCCCGCCTCGTCGGCGTAGCAGTGCAGCCGCCCCTCCCCGATCGGCACCAGCAGCAGACCGGAGCGCTGCCCGAGCAGGGCGGTCCAGTCGGTGACCGGCGGGCCGTCACGCAGGACGGCCCGGTAGACGACGTGCCCGGCCGGGCGGGGCGGACCGCCGAGCGCGGCCAGGGCCCGGACCGAGGAACGCGGCCCGTCGGCGCCGATGACCAGGTCGTACTCGGTGCTGGTGCCGTCGGTGAAGGTGACCCCGACGGCGCGCGGGAGCAGGTCGAGGGTGCGGACCTCGGCGCCGTGTCGGACGGCGCCGCCGGCGCCGCTGAGCAGCACCCGGTGCAGGTCCGCCCGGGGCAGCGCCCGGCACTCGCCGACGCCGCCCCAGAGGGCGTCGAGGTCCACCTCACAGAGGGGCAGCCCAGCGGCGTCGAAGAAGCGCTGCCGGTGGATCACCTGCCCGAGCGGTCGGACCGGGTCGTGCAGGTCCAGCTTGTGCAGCGCGCGGGCGGCGTTGCCGGGCAGGTACAGGCCGGTCTCGGTCGACTCCCCCGGGGGCAGCTTGTCAGTGACGTCCGGCCGGAAGCCCGCCAGGCGCAGGGCCCGGGCCACGGCCAAGCCGGCGATGCCCGCGCCGACGATGAGAATGCGCAGGGGGGAGCCACCCATGGTGGTGTACGCCTCCGGAGGGGGAGCGGCACGCGTCGGAGGCAACACGCTACTCGGAGCGATCGGCGCACACCAGAGCCCGATCGGCCCGCCGGATCCGCTCGTCGGCTGTCCGCGCCGTTTAGCTGGCCGCCCGTGGACGCCCGTTCGGCGGCCGGATGGCAATCGTCACAATTCACCAGTTTGACGCGGGCGGTTGCGCCTCAGTTTCAGGCATGTAAATGTGTCGTTGAGCGTGGGAGCGCTCCCGCACCACCCCACCACATCCGGCGCCCGGCACGCGCCGAGTCAAGGAGCGTCATGAAACGTCAACTTCGGGCCCTGGCCGCCGCCGGGCTGCTGGTCGCCAGCTCGCTCGTCGCCGTGGCCCTCGGCGGCAACGCCTCCGCCGACACCCAGATCTGCGAACAGTACGGCTCCACCGTCATCCAGGGCCGCTACGTCGTGCAGAACAACCGCTGGGGCACCACCGCCCAGCAGTGCATCAACGTCACCAGCAGCGGCTTCGAGATCACCACGCTGAACGGCAGCAGCCCCACCAACGGCGCGCCCACGGCGTACCCCTCGATCTTCTTCGGTTGTCACTACACCAACTGCTCGCCCGGCACGAACCTGCCGATCCAGGTGAGCCAGATCAGCAGCGCCACCAGCAGCATCTCCTACCGGTACGTCAGCGGCGCCACCTACAACGCGTCGTACGACATCTGGCTGGACCCGTCGCCCAAGCGGGACGGGGTGAACCAGATGGAGATCATGATCTGGCTCAACCGCCAGGGCCCGATCCAGCCCATCGGCTCGGTGGTCGGCACGGCCAACCTGGCCGGCCGGACCTGGGAGGTCTGGCGGGGCAGCAACGGCTCCAACAACGTCATCTCCTACGTCGCGCCGTCGGCGATCTCCAGCCTGAACTTCAGCGTACTGGACTTCATCAACGACACCCGCAACCGGGGAGCGATCACCAACTCCTGGTACCTGACCAGCATCCAGGCCGGCTTCGAGCCGTGGCAGGGTGGCGTCGGTCTCGCGGTGACCTCGTTCTCGGCCAACGTCAACGGCGGCGGCAACCCCACCAACCCGCCGCCGACCACCCCGCCCCCGACCACGCCCCCGCCGGGCGGCAGCTCGGGCTGCGCGGTGAAGTACACGGCGAACTCGTGGAACAACGGCTTCACCGCCGACGTGCAGATCACCAACACCGGGTCCAGCACGATCAACGGCTGGACGCTTACCTACAACCTGCCCGGCGGGCAGACGGTCACCAACGCGTGGAACGCCACGGTCAGCCAGAGCGGGTCCGCGGTGACCGCGCGGAACGTGAGCCACAACGGGTCGATCGCGCCCGGCGGCACGGCCAGTTTCGGCTACCAGGGCACGCTGAGCGGGTCGTACTCGTCCCCGACGAGCTTCTCGCTCAACGGCGCCACCTGCTCCAGGACCTGAGGGGTAGCACCACCGACCGGGGGCGTGACCGTTCCGGTCACGCCCCCGCGGCTTCTCTGACCCTGCCGAGTTCCACTCGGGTTCCTTGATGTCGGGGCATCATCGCACCTGGACACCCCGACTTCCGGGAAGTCGAGTCGATCAAGGCGGGGCGGGAGAGGTCAGACCCGGGTCAGGCGTACGGCGTCGGCGATGACGAGACCGGTCGCGTTGCTCCAGCGGCTCACCGCCACCCGGTTGGCGTCGCCCGCCGGCAGGGTGAACGTGCCGAGCACGCGCCACTGCCCACCGGTCACCCGCTGGTCCACGTACACCGTCTGGTTGCCGGTGGTGGTGGCGACGATGTACGGGGTGGCGCTGTTGTAGCCGCTGTTCGTCGGCCACCACGCCTCGACCCGGTAGGTGCCGGTCGCCGGCACGTTGAACCGGTACCAGGCCGGGTCGCTGGCCGCGACCGGGTCGGCGTAGCGGTAGTCGGCGCCGTACCGCTGGCTGGAGAACGTCGACACGCCCCAGTTGGCGCTGGCGGTGAACCGACCGGAGGTCGTGTTGTCCACCGTGGACGACCATGCCGTACTGCCGCCGGCCATCTTCGCGGCGACGTCGGCGCGCATCACGTTCAGGTCGATGAAGGACGGGTCGATCTTGCCGGTGGTGCTGGTCTCCCGGTGGCCGCGGGCATAGCTGCTGTCTCGGCCGAGGCGGGTGAGCACGGCGGCGGTCGCGGCGATCGACGCGTTGTACTGCGCGGCGGTCATCTCCTGGTCGACGCCGTTGTAGTCGATCTCCCACCCGATCATGAGGGTGTTGCCGTCACCGGCGGAGATGGGTCCGCTGCCACCGCTGACCCCGGCGTGGTTGCAGCGGCCGGCGGAGATGACGTGGAAGACGCCGTTGTAGTCGACGAGCGCCTGGCAGAGCGGACCGGCCAGGTCGGAGCGACCGTTGATGCAGATGCCGAGCGCGGGGTGCGGGTTGCTGGCGCTGGAGGTCGAGGCGGTGTGGTGCCAGAGCACCCCGATCGGGTCGAAGGAGCCGGGTCGCATCCGGTTGAGCCAGTCCCCCTCGACGACGACCTGGACCCCGGCGCCGCGCAGCACGTCCACGAGCCACGGAATGGTCGCCATCAGGAGTCCCGCAGCAGGTCGGCCAGGCACTCGGCCTTCGGCGCGGCGCTCGCCGGGGCGGGTCGGACGGCGAGGGTGGTCAGCGCGGCGACCACCAGGGCGGGGATGCCGAGCACCCCACGACGGCGCAGACGGACGGACGGGGATCGGGCCATGGCGGTCCTCCAGCGGCGACGGGTTCACACGCATCGACGAGCGTGATGACGGCACGCTATACCGTCATGAGCGTCGATGTCGATACCCTTCACATTCGGGCCACGCCTTGAAGGAATCCGCCGATTCAGGCGTCGCCGAGCGCGTCGATGTCGCGCATCTCCTCCGCCGTCAGTGAGAAGTGAAAGACGTCGAAGTTGGCGCTGATCCGCTCCAGGGGTCACCGACTTCGGGGTCACCACGATCTCGTGGTCGATGTGCCAACGCAGCACCACCCGGGCCAAGGACGGGGTCGACCAGATGGGGACCATGATCTGGTTCAACCGGCAGGCCCCATCCAGCCAATCGACGCGCCGCTGGCCTCGCCGGGCGCACCTCAAAGGTCGAGCGCGGCAGCAACGGCCAGATCAACCTGACCTCGTACGTCACGCCGTCGCCGATCGCCAGCCTGAGCTTCGGCACGATGATCTTTATCAAAGACATCAAGTTCCGGGGTGCGATCACAGCGGACCGGTATCCGACCAGCATCCAGGCTGGCTTCGAGCCGTGACAGTGCAGTGCCGGGCTCGCGGTGAGCGGCTACTCGCACGGCGTCAACACCGGCGGCGGCCTTGCCCGCCGCCCAGCCCGACCTCGACCCGCATCACGCCTCCGCCGCCGGCCGGTTCGGCATGCTCGGTGAAGTACCCCGACCCACATCGGGAACAACAGCTTCATGGCCGAGGTGACGATCATCAACACCGGCTCCAGCACCATCAACGGTTGGACCGTGAACTACAACCTGCCCTCGGGGCAGAACGTCACCAACGCGTGGAGCGTCACGGTGACTCAGATCGAGTCCGGGATCACCTCGAACAACGTCAGCTATAACGGGACACTCTCGCCGGGCACCTCGGCCAACTTCGGCCACTAGGCAACGCCGAGCGGGCCTATTCCGCGCCAGCAAGCTGCGCCCTTAACGGGCTACCTGCACCAAGTCCTAATTCCAGGCCTACGACGAGGGGCACGGTTCGTACGGACTGCGCCCCTCGTCGTACCGCCCCGGTTCGTCACGCAGCCGGATGCGACATCACTGACGCGCTGGCACTTTAAGGTGAGGTTGCGCCGGTGGAGCCGTCAACGCAACGACCAACGGGCACCGGAAAGAGCGAACAGCACCTCCCCCGACGGGAGTTGGACCGACCAACTCTCCACATCGGTGGGGACCGAAGCCGCGGTGAAGACGACGAGCCGCAGATCGGCGAAGCGGAACGTGAGGTCTAGGAAGCGCGATACGTGCACCGACGTCAGAGTCCGTCCATCAAGTGCGGGCACCGCGGCTCGGATGTGGTCTCGGTGATCCTCGCAGGCCACCAGAAAATCAGAATCCGATTCGATCCGCCAGGAGCACATCTGCAGCCAGACTAGGCCCCCACCGACGGCAATGCTAACCAGACTGCCGCCGAGTTCGCTCAGCCTCGCTTCGTCGACCGGGAAGCCGACGATCGGCGACATGATGCTTTCGAGGATCGCCACCTCAGCCTCACTGAGGCTCACGCTTGGGCCCCCTCTCCCTCAGCGTCCAAGTCTGGCCGGGACCGACGTCGAGCACCCTCCCATCCGCCATCCGCGCCGACCATTGCTGCCAGCATCGCGGATCCACTCGACTGGTGACGGAAAAGACACGGAGCCGAAGATCGCCGAAAACGAAAATCGTGTCGAGGCTGGGCCAACTGACCGACACGTTCGTCATGGTGGCCCCTTCTAGAACGTGCACCATTCGCGGCAGGTCAACAGGATCGTCGTAGGAGCCGACTAGCATCTGTGCCACGGTCTCCACCCGCCAGGCGACGGAGAAGACGCGAATCGCGGTCACATCGCCCGAGGGTGACTGCAGCTCCAAGATCAGAATGTCGTTGTCACGCACGCGGGCGCCCCGCACAGTCGTACCGTGCAGGGCGCCCAGGATGCCGGCAAGCTGCCGAGGGTCAGGCACTATAAGTCGCAGACCTCTCCAGCGTTACCACCCACATCGGTGATCGCCTCCCGTAACTCATCGCGGCTCACGTTAGCGTTTCCGTCCAGCTTCCGATCACCAATGCCACGGTGCACTTCCTCACGCGCCGCACGGTCCTTGGGATCCAGACCCGCGCGCTCCATTTCGTAAGTTACCTTGCTGTTACTCCTTCTATTGTCACCCCGCTCCATCTTCTCGTACGAATCTTCGTCCCAGTCATCGTAGTCCGAGGGCCGGCGGCCCCCCGTGTTGTGCACCAGCACGGGTGCACCGTCCGCGACGACGTAGTAGGTGTGCACCGAGCGCACCGTGAGATCGTGCATGACTCGGGATCCGGTGTAGGACTCCACAGTCTTGACGATGACCTGCTGACCATGCAGCGATAGCAGCGATTCCCCCGGCTTGAGGTCTGCTGCGAACACCCATTTCTGTCGCTGGGCACTCCAAACGGGATGGTGTTGGGTGGTCTGGACCGTTACTTCCGGCTGCCCCGTCACGACGAGGACGAGGTCGGTCAGGGCGACGTCCTGGTTGGTATATGTCGCGACCACCTGTTCCGGGCCGGACTGCCCCGTTTCCGGATCCGTAGCCCTTACTCTGTCGCCGAGTTCGACCGATTCGATCGGCTTTGTCGACCCGTCCTCGAGCAACACGAGGGTCCCTGGAGCGAAGCTGTGGCAGGCCTTCTTGCCTGCCTTGATGAAGTCCTTCACCCCGGTGATCAGTTTGCCGAGCAGGTCCTTGACCCGGACGCCGAGCTGGTAGCCCTTCTCCCACTTCCACGGCGCGCCGTACTTGCTGGCGAGCTTGCCCAACATGCCACCCACAAAGGAGCTGGCGATGGTGATCACCGTGCTGACACAGCCGCCGACGTCGCCCTTGGTGATGCAGTTCAACGCGTCGGTAATGCCCAGCTCGTCCATCGCGATCTTGGCGAGCGCCTTGCCCGCCTCGAGGAGGACGGCCTTCGCCTTGGCGATGCGCTCCTGCCGGGCCTTCTCCGCGGCCGCCGCCGCGTCACCGCCACCGCCACCGCCGCCACCGTTGTCCTTCGTCCGCGGGTGGTTCTCGGCCGGCGCGTGCGGGTCGTACGCACCCGAGCAGCCGTGGCAACCGTCGTTGTGCCCGGGCACGTCGTGGTAGTTGCCGTACATGTCCTCGTAGTCGGCGCCCGGACCGCAGGCGTCGTCCGAGCAGGCCCGCAGGCCGTCCGGGTCGGAGAACGAGACCGGGTTATTGTTCGCGTACGCGTACCCGTGCATCTGCTGCGGATCGTTGACGTCGATGATCGGGTCGATCGAGATGAACCGGCCGAGCATCGGGTCGTACTCGCGGGCGCCGATGTTCACCAGGCCGGTGCTGCTGTCCTGGTTGCCGTTGACGAAGCCCTTCTCGGTGGGCCACTGCCCCGGTCCGGGCGGGGTCCCACGCGACTCGCCGTACGGCGTGGTCCGCCGGTTGACGATCGCCCCTGCCTCGTCGACGACCGCCTGGCCGGTGCCGTGGTGGTCCGGCGCGACGTAGCGGACGCCGTCGAGCTTGCGGACGATGCTGCCGCCACCCGGGACCGGGTAGTAGCGGGTGCCGTCCGTGGAGTGGGTGGTGGTGTTGAGCCGGATCTCCATGCCCGGCAGGTAGAGCGTCGTCGTGCCGGGCTCCTTGCGAAGGATCCGCGACCCGTCGACGTCGTACACGAAGGACGTCGTCTTGCTGTTGGCGGTGGCCGACTCGAGGTTGCCCTCGGCGTCCCAGACCAGGGTCTGGTCCTCGCCGACCTTCGTGCGCTTGGTGGTGTTACCGGCGGTGTCGTATGCGTAGGTGTAGAGCCGGTCCCCGGACGGGGTCGTCTCGGTCATCTTGTCGACCGTGTGCGGCCGGGCCTGGCCGGCCAGCGGGGTCTCGTAGCTGCGGGCGAGCAACGAGGTGCCGTTCGCGGCGAACTGGGTCTCGGTCTTGCGGTTGCCCGTCGCGTCGAAGGTGTAGGCGTGGTGATACGGGGCCACCCCGCCGATCCCGGTGACGCTGGGGCCGCCGGCGCAGGGGTCGGTCGCCGTGCTCCCCGACGTCCAGGCCCGGTCCATCCGGCGCAGGTAGTCGTAGGTGAAGCACTGCACGTCCCGGGCGCCGGTCGGGGTGTCCTCGATCCGGGTGATGTTGCCGGAATCGTCGTAGCTGTACTTGGCGTCGATGTCGATGACCGGCGCGCCGGACCGTCCAAGCTGGAACCGGCTCAGCCGCTTCGACGCCCGCTCGTACGCGTACGTCGACCAGACCTTCTGCGTGTTGAGCTGCACCTCGGACTGGAGCACCTCACCGGTCGCCTGGTAGGAGACGTCGGTGACGTACGGGACGTCGCTCTTGGTGCTCTTCAGCCGCTCCAGCGAATCGTAGGTGTAGGCGATCGACTCGAACGGCAGGCCGCCGCCCTCCGACATCCCGACCGACTGCACCGTGCCGTCGAAGTTGAACTCCGTGCCGAAGGTGTACAGGCCGGCGAGCTCGGCGCCCGCCTGCTCCGGCACCTGGTAGTACGTCTCGTGCGGCCGGTACAGCTCGTCGTAGGCGCTGTAGTAGGTGACGTACGCGCCACCGTCCGGGGCGTACCGGGTGGTGGAGGAGAGCTGGCCGAGCTTCTCCAGGTCGTACTGCCACTCGCTGAGCAGCTGGCCCGTGTCCGGGTCCTTGCCCTTGTACGTGGCGGTCTTGCGGCCGATCGCGTCGTAGCGGTAGCTCAGCGACGCGCCGACGCCGTTGGTGCTGACCGCCAGCCGGTCCTGGTCGTCGTAGGAGAAGTACGAGTGCCCCGCGTCCGGGTCGATCGACTCGGTCTTGCGGCCCCGCTGGTCGTACCGGTTCTCCCACTGGTTGCCGAGCGGGTCCTTCACCGTCGCGAGCTGGCCGGACTGGGTGTAGGTGTACTCGGTCTTGTCGTACGCGCCGGTCGGGCTGTTGCCCTTGTACTGGAGCAGCTGGGTGGTCTGCCCGAGCGCGTTGGAGATGGTGGTGCGCGGCGTCTCGCCGTCCGGCGGGTCGACCGAGACCCGGTCACCGCCGTACGTGGTGGTGGTCCGCCACTTCTCGCTGATGCCGTCCAGGAAGATGGTGGCCTTCACCCGGTCGGCGCCGTCGTACACGAACGCCGTCTGACCGGTCATGTCCGCCGGCACGGCCGGGTAGATCACGTCGGTCGGCGCACCCGCCACCTGGTAGGTGTCGTACGTCCGCTCGACCTGGCCGGTCGGGGTGTAGAAGGTGTCCGCGATCAGCCGGGTGCCGTCCGGACCCTCGGTCTGCAGCTGCCGGGGTCGGAGCAGGCTGTCGTACAGCTGGTACTCGACGGTGTAGGTGCCGTCGTTGCGCCGCTGCTCGGTCTTCACCGCCGCCGGCTTGTCGGTGCGGATCAGGTAGGTGTACTTGGTGTTCGGGGTCAGCCCGCTGACCCCCGTGCGGTCCGGCATCCAGACCTTGGACAGCCGGCCCAGCGGGTCGTACTCCAGGACGCTCTTCATCCCGTTGGGGTCGACCTGCTGCGTCGGGCTGCCCCAGGCCGGCGCGTACGTGGTGACCGTGTCGTAGCCGAGCGGGCTCTTCTCGGTGACCTGCGTGGTTAGTCCGTTGGTCTCGACGTAGGTGGTGGTGGTAACCGCGCCGAGCGCGTCCTTCGCGGTCAGCGGCCGCCCGAAGCCGTCGAAGGTGCCCTCCGCCACCCGGGTGTACGTCGCCGTCGTGCCGTCGTGCGTGGCCAGCCGCTCCGTCCGGGTGGCGTTGCCGGTGACCTTCGCCTTGGCCAGCACCTGCGCGTCGTAGTAGGTGCGGTCGTCCGAGATGACCTGGGTGGCCCGGTTCGGGGTGGCGGAGCATTTCACCGACACCGACTCGACCTGGGAGACCAGGTCCTTGACGTAGACCGGCTTGTTGTCGCCGTAGGTGGTCACGTCGGTGACGTAGGTGGTGCGGGTGCACGCCTCGTCGCCGGTGACGTCGACGTCGCCCTCGTTCTCGGTCCGGTACGCCTGACCGTAGGTGGTGTCGAAGGTCGTGCTGGTCTTCGTCTGCCGCCAGCCGCCGGCCGCGAGCGCGGTGTAGCCGCGGGTGCTGGCGGTGTTGACGAAGTACGACTCGCTGGCCCCCCAGGCGTGCGACTCGCTGCCGGTCTTGTACCGCCACGGCGTCTTGATCATCTTGCTGATCTCGGTCGCGCCGTCGAACGTCTTGCTCTCGTACTCATAACCGGAGAGCTCGTCGTAGTCGGTGTAGGTGCCGCCGGTGGAGTCGGTCACAGTCACCGAGAGCGGGTTGGTGCTGTCAGGGTCGTCGTCCCCGTGCATGCCCCGCAGGTAGCGGTACTCGGTCTTGGCGGTCTGCGTCTCACCGTCGCCCTTGGTGACCTGGACCCGGCCGTAGCCGCGCCAGTCGCTCCAGGTGAGGTCCTTGCCGTCGCTCAGCCCGTCCGGCTTGGCCTTCCGCCAGGCGGCGCCGTCGAGGTAGCTGTACTTCGTGACCATGTCGGGCGAGCGTGCGGTGCGGTCGGTCTCCACCACGGCGCTGACCACGTACTTGTGGAACCAGTCGGTGACCTGGCTACCGCTGCCCAGCGGGTTCCACTTCACCGGGAAGCAGCGGCGGGTGCTCTTGCCCTCGGTCGGGAGGGTGGTCTCCGTGCAGTCCGGCTTCTCGTAGTTGACGTCGATCTGCCCGCCGCTGTCGGTGTAGACCGTGGCCAGGCGGAAGCGGATCAGCGGAGCGATGAAGTCGCCGGTCCTGTCGATCCGGTTGGGCAACTGGATGGCGCCGAACTCCACGCTCGGCATGGCGGCGCTGCCGCCGACCAGACCGGTGTGGGTGATCTTGTTGAGCCAGAGGGTACGGCTGCCGTCACTGTTGTCCATGAGCAGGTGATCGAGCGCCCACTTGTCGACGTCGGTCCAGGCGGTCGCGCCCCGAATCTGGGTGGTGATGCCGACCAGCCGCTTCCGGGTCCAGAAAGTGGGGGTGATCTGGTCGCCCTTGCACTTGGTGCCCTGGGCGCAGTTGCGGTCCCACGGGACGTCCGGCCAGTACGGGGCGGTGGTGGTGTTCAGGTCCTGCTCGTCGCAGTCGATCGTGCCGCCGGGCAGGCAGCGCTCCAGTGTGCTGAAGACCACCCGGGCCGGGGCGTTGGTGGTGTAGACCTGCCCGTCCTTCTGCCCGTAGTCGATCCGCTTCAGCCAGCCGGCCCGGTGGTACTCGACCCCGTTCAGGTCGGTGCGGTTGCCCCGGGCGTACCAGTTGCTCTCCCGCCCGTAGAAGTAGGACGTGACGTTGCCGTGCCGGTCCTTGACGTAGTCAAGGCTCCAGCGCCACGCCTGGTTGCAGTACGAGTCGGCGAAGGCCGGCTTGTTGCACGGCTCGTTGGCGTCGTCGCCGAAGACCGGGACGGTCCAGGTCGACGACGTCTCCTCCTTGCCCGAGACCCAGCCCGGCAGGCGGTTGAGCCCGAAGTAGTACTCGGTGCCGCCGGTCGTGGTTACCCGCCAGTACTCGCCGACGTCGACGCCGGTCGTCCCCTGATCGCCGTTGGCGGCCCCGGTGAGCTTCTCCACCTTGGAGCCGTCGTCGGAGGCGAACTTCCAGCCGGTGGCGGTCTTGACCAGCTCGGTCGACTTGCCGTTGAGCAGGATGGTGGCGTTGTCGTACGCCCAGCACTGGTCGGCGACCTCGCTGTGGCCGTCGTCGGCGCACGCCTTGTAGCGACGCTCGATGTGGCCCGGCTCGTAGTTGAACCCCTCACCGATCCAGGAGCCCTGGTTGTTGGTGGTCGAGGTGCGCCCGTCGACCGACTGCGAGGAGTACGCCAGCGTGATGCCCGGCCCTCCGCCACCGGGCACCGGGGGCGTCTGCAGCGGGTACGACCAGGAGAAACCGCCGGTGGAGGGGGCCACCGACCACTGCGAGGACGGGGCGAGCTTCGACGCCGCGTAGCTGCCCTGGGAGGACGAGTCACCGGCGGTCAGCGCGTAGAGGCTGCCGGCGCTGTCCGTCGCCGTCACCTCGGCCGAGACGGTGTGCTTCTCGCCGTCGTTGACGGTCGGCAGCGGCTGGGCCGCGCAGTCCTTGCGCTCGGGGGTGCGCAGCGCGCACTCGGGCAGCCGGGACAGCCGCAGCCGGCTGCCGAAGTCGCCGCCGAAGGCGCCGGCCAGCCCGTCGTACCCGACGGAGAGCCGCACGTCGCCGGCGGCCTGCTGGCCGTCGGTGCGGGCGACCCGCACGACCGGACCGTCGACCTTGGCGCGCTCAGCCGTCCCGTGGTCGAGCACCTCGACCCGGACCTTGCCGGGGGGCGTGGCCGGGGCGACCCTGCTCGCGGTGCCGGCGGCGCCGCTCGCGGGCGCGGACACCGCGGCGACGGAGACGGTGAGACCGCCCGCCTTGGCGGTGCGTGCCGCACCGGGCGCGACGGTCCGGGCGCCGGCCGAGGCGGGCACCGGCAGGGCGATCTCGGTGGCGCCGGCGGCCGGCCAGGTGACCGACGCCGGCTTGGTGGTCGCCGCGGCCTCGGCGGCGTTCGGCTTCCGGGGCTTGGCGGGCAGCGGGTCCCGCTCGGGCAGGACCTTGCCGGAGTCGGCGGTCTTGGGGCGGTTGCTGCCCTGAGCGGCAGCGGTAGGCATCTCGACGGCCTGGACGAAGGTCAGGCCCAACATGCCGGCCATCGCCCAGGACACGGGTCGCTTGATCCGGCGTTGCAGCACGCCGGAGGCGCCCAGGTGTCGGGAGAACATCAACCCTCCACGGGTGGTCGGGGATAAGCGGAAGAAGCCGTGGGGGGGGGGGCGGGCGGGGGGGGGCCGCCCCGCGGGGGGGGGGGGGGGGGGGGGGGTGGGGGGTGGGGGTGTGGGGGGGGGGGGGGGGGGGGGCGCCCCGCCGCGGCCCCCCGCGGCCCCCCCCCCCCCCCGCCCCGCCGCGGGCCCCCCCCCCCCCCCCCCCCCCCCCCCCCCCCCCCCCCCCCCCCCCCCCCCCCCCCCCCCCCCGGGGGATCAGAGGTTCGGCTGTTCCTTGACGGTGAGGTTCAACCGCTGGAGCAGGTTCTTGTCGGCGACGCCGGTGTAGACCCGGACATCGTCGATGGCGCCCGAGAGGTGCTCGCGGAACTGGTCGTCGATGAAGGCCCGACCCAACTGGAGCCCACCGGTGGCGTTGAACGGCTCGGTGAGCTGGACCGAACCGACCACCTCGGCGTTCACGTAGAACAGGAACTCGTGCGTGTAGCCGTTGTAGACCAGGGCGACGAGGTCACCCTTGGTCAAGGTCTTCGGGGCCTCGTCCACCAGAGGGGTCAGCTCGACCGCCGCGCCCACCGTGTCGGTGCCCGGCACGGCCAGCTCGTACCGGCCTGCGTTGTTGCACCGGACGATGACCGAGCTGTTGTGCAGGCCCTTCTGCGAGAAGAACGTCATCGGGGTACCCGCGCAACTGCTGGTGAGCTTGACCCGGGCGGTGACGGTGAAGCTGCTGGTCATGTTGGCGTTGAGCGTGGTGCTCGCGTAGCTGGTCGCCTTGCCGGCCAGCTTCAGGTGCCCCCCGCCTAGCAGCGCCGCGGTGGGCGGCGGGAAGACGCCCTTGTAGATCGACGCATCCGGCCCGAGGGTCATCGCCGCCTTGGCGTCGTACTCCGGGCTGCTCGTTCCAGTGGCGGTGTTGAGCTGCCAGTACGCCACCCGGTTGAGGGCCGTTTGCTTCAGCCCGGTGGTCTCGGTGGAGAGGATCGGGCGGTCGAAGAAGGCGACGTCGGCCAGTTCACCGATCCAGCTGTCCGCGTAGCCGCCCTTGACGACGCGCCGGCCGAACTGCACGGCACCCCGGGACTTCGACTGCGACCGCCGGTCGGCGGTGTACAGGTTGGTCCCGTTCACCAGGAGGGAGATCTTCTTGGTGGAGTCGTCGTACGAGGCGGTCAGGTGGGTCCAATCCGTGGTGACCGGGGACGGGGTGGTGCCGGTGGAGAAGACCCGCCACTCACCCAGCGAGATCACGTCGTTGGTCGGGATCCGGAACACCCAGTTCCCGCCCTCCGTACCCAGGCTGAACCCGGGTTCGCCGGTGCCGTCCTGGCTCACGATCGTCTGCCGGCGGGTCGGGTCCGAGGTGCGCACCCAGGCGGTCACCGTGAAGCTGCGTGAGGTGTCCACGGCCCAGAGGGTCTTGTCCGGCTCCTCGGGGTCCATGGTCGTCTTCAGGTAACCGTTCCAGGTGCCGTCGAGTTTCACAGCCGTGTCGAACTGCCCACCGGGACCAGGCACACCGAAGGTGACGCCGCTGCCGGCCACGACGTCGTGGTCCCCGAGCGTGTCCTCCGCCTGCTTGGAGCCGGCGACCTCTGAGAAGGCCCATTGGGACACCGGCGGCCGCTTGCCGACCCGGAAGGTGCAGGAGGCGATGGAGCTGCCCAGACCGGCCTTGTCGACGGCCATGACGTTGAGCGTCCAGGGCCCTTCCTTGGTGGGCTTCCACTGGATGGTGGACGGCCCGCCGGCGGTCGTCGGCCTGATGCTGTTCGCCGAGGACGGGTTGGTGTTGAAGCCCCACCGGTACTCGACCACGTCCGCGGCGGCGGAGTCGAAGGTGAAGCTGGTGGTCAGGCCGAGCTTCTCGTGCCATTCCGCGTCGGTCTTGCAGTCCGGCGAACCGCCGTCGCCGGCGTCGTCCGGCAGGAAGTCGGGCGAGTCGACGTCCGGCGGGGCAGGCTTGGTGGCGTCGTAGATGAACTGGCAGGGGTTACGGGTGCCGTCGGAACTCCACGGTCCCCAACTGGTGTTGTCCGACGCGCGGACCTCCCAGGAGACGACGACGTTCTGCGGGATGTCCGACGGCGCGGTGAGCGTGAAGATCGATCCGCTCGCCTTGAGCAGCGTCGTCGGGTACGACCGCACGGTGTCGGCCTGCGCTCCCGGAGCCCGCCAGGTGAGCCGCCACTCGGCCTTGAGCTGCTCGGTGTGCGCCGATGAGTGGTCCGGGTCGCGGAGCACAGCGGAGAGCTTCGGGATCTTCCACACGTACGGGGCGCCGGAGCCGTAGACGCAGGCGCCACCCGGGTCCGAGGTGAGTTCCGACAGGGCGGGGATCAGCGGGGCGCGGTTGTACTTCACCGAGAGCACGGCATTGTCGCAGAACCGCTTGCTGTGCTGGTAGTTGCCCTCGTTCTCGGCCTTGAGGCCGAGGGTGACCGTGCTCCAGCCGCTCGCCGCCGCGATCTGCACGGCTTCCTTGGCGTCCCAGCTGGCGTTCTGGTTGGTGGAGGTGCAGGTCGCCTGGGTGCTGCTGGGCGCCTTGGTATCCAGCCAGTTGGCGCCACTGCTCCAGCTCGACCCGCCCGGCTGGTTGCTCCAGTTCGTCGACGAGTTGATCGCCTTTGGCAAGAGGTAGAGCTGGGCGTCTTGCGGGGTCGAGTTCCAGGCGTGCTGCATGGTGACCCGAAACTCGGCGCTGAGGATCGTCTTGCCGGAGTACGGCGTGGAGAGGGTGTAGATGACCCGCTTCACCTTGGAGCTGTTGCACAGCTCCGGGCAGAGCCCGATCCGCTCGTGCCGCTTGCCGTCGAACTTCCAGTACTCCTCGTTGGGGTAGCCGCTGTCGACCATGGCCCAGGAGCTGTTGGTGGTGGCCTGCCAGACCGGGTCGAGGTAGACCGGCCAGTTGGTGTCCGGGTCGGCGAGCATCGCCGCGTCCGGGGTGAGGGTGAGCGCGCCGTTGGCGTAGTTCAGCCCCATCGGCGCGACCGTCGAGCTGTCCTCCGGGCCGCGCGCCGTCTCCAGGTCGGTCTCACCGGCGACCGTGGCGGCCGTGGTCGACTCCGCGGCCAACGTGCCGGAGGTCGTCTTCTGGGCGCTGGCCGTCGTGGTGCCGCCCTCACCGGTCGGGGTGCCGTTGTCCCACATGGTCGGCTGGTCGGCCTCCAGCACCGGGTTCCCGGTGGCCGGGTCCAGCGCGACGATGCCGCCCTCGGGCGTCTCCTGGATGGTCAGGTTCTGGCCCGTGACGCCCAGCTTGAGGCCCTGGAGTTCGGGCGTGTTCGCGGCCTCGGGAGTCTTCAGGACGATCACGTGGGAGAAGCCCTCGACCGTCATGTTGACCACGAGGTCGACGTGCGGGAAGACGTCCGGGTAGACGGCCTGGTCGCCGTTGAGCACCGGCGCGGGCAGGGTGTACGGCCAGGTGAGGGTCATCACCTGGTCGTCCTTGCGGACCACCAGCAGCGGGTCCGCCGCGCCGGTGGAGATCCGCATGTCGATGAGCGCGGCCTTCGGAGTGATCGTCCCGTCGGCGTTCTGCGCCAGCGTGGCGTCGGTGGGGACCCAGGCGTCACCCTGGACCACCCGGACCGGCTGGTTGTGCTCGTTGGCGATCAGGTTGCCGTCCGGCTGCGCGAAGACGTCCCGGTACTCGGTGCGGAAGGCGAGCACCTCGACCGGCTGGCCGAGCGACTCGGCGGCGAGCAGCGCCTCGGCCTCGGTCTCCCGGACCGGGTTCTCCTCCACCGCCGCCACCGGCGCGGTGGCCGGCGAGCGGTCCGCGTGGTCGGCGTAGACGGTGGTGGAGAGCAGGCCGGCGAGGCCCACCATGAGGCCGAGCGTGAAGAGCCGGCCCCGCTTTCTGCTATGACGGGCCACCGTCAGGTCCTCCCCCGTTGAACTGCGCGATTCGTTGTGTGCCATCAGTTGATCGCCGCCCCGAAGAGACCCTTGGCCGTCGGCAGCCCGTTCAGGCCGGGCTGCCAGGTCTGCGCGGGCGTGGTCGTCCCGCCGACCAGGCTCGACCAGTTGAAGGCGTAGACCGCGTCGTCGCCGTACGGCGTGCCGACGAAGAGCTGCTTGGAGGTGGCGCTCATCGAGGTGCCGACGAGTTCCTGCTCACGGAAGCTGCCCGGCAGGCTGCTGCCGCCGCGCTGCAGCGTCACCGGCGTGCCGATCGGGTTGGCCAGCGCCGGGAAGACCCGCACCCGCCCCGAGTCGACAGTCGAGGTCCCGGCGTCCTCGCCGGGGACACCGATCGCGAGGAACATCGTCGAGTTGGTGCCCTCGCTGGTCGCGGCGGTGTTCGCCAGGACCACCTTCTCACCGAGGTAGTCGCCGTCCTCCGAGGCGTACGTGATCGACGGCAGTTCGGTGAAGGTGTTGGCCGCGGTCACGTGGAAGCGGTGCACCAGGCCGGCGTCGGTCGTCGGCGCGGTCGCGCCGGAGAGGGTGATGTCCTCCCCCGGCACACCCACGGCGACCAGCGAGTCCTGCGTCCCAGCCGCGCTACCGACCGGGCGGTACGGGACGAGCGAGATCGACTTACCGAAGTTGTCGTTGGCCTCTGGGTTTTCGGAGACACCCGTCTGCCCCTGGTCCAACACGGCGGCGAGGGTGGGCAGCCCGCTGGTCAGCTTGTTGCTGAAGACGTCGACGGTGCCGGCGAACACCTCGGTGCCGATCGCCTCACCGGGGGCGCCGACCGCCCAGTGGTACTTGGAGGCGGCCACCGAGAATCCGGTCCGGTCGTCGATCTCCGCGTTACCGGGGATGCCGTTGCCCTGGCTGATCGCCACGTTCACATTGCCGCGGATGTAGTGCACCATGCCAGCCAGGGCACCGCTCGTGAAGCTCTCCCACGGCACTCCGATGACCAGGTAGGGCTCGCCGCTCGCGGTCCGGCTGCCGGCCACCGAGTAGCCGAACACGTCCCAGGCCTCGGCGACGTCCGGGACGTTGGTGACGTCTTGGTGGTAGACCAGCGAGGCCGGCCCCTGGGCGAGCCCGGCCGGTGAGCCGAGCAGCACGTAGACCGCACCGGCCCCGTCCTGGCCGCTGATGTTTTGGTAGGGCACGCCGACCGCAAGGTCCGTGCAACCGTCGTTGTTGGCGTCGTACGGCGAGATCGAGAAGCCGAAGCGGTCACTGGACCCGGGTGCGCCCGGGACCTTGGCCACCCCCTCCTGCAGGGTGTGCACGGTGGTGCTGCCGCCGTAGGTGACGTGCACCTGACCGGCGCCCCAGAGGCCGTTGACGGTCACCTCCGGGTCGGCGATTGCCATGTCGGTGACGCCGTCGCCGTTGAAGTCGTTCTCCGCGGTGCCGGCGCAGCCGGTGACCGGGGCGACGGTGGTGTAGACCTGCATCTCGCAGAACGGGGACCAGCGGTCGCTACCGCTGACGCCGTCAGCGGCCTTGACCCGCCAGCGGTAGATGCCGCCGTCGACGAAGGCTCCGGCCGGGACCGTGCTCGCGGCGGTGGCGCCGGAGGCCACGGCGCTGTAGCTGGCCGAGCCGATCGCGGTCTCCGCGTTCATCGCCCACCACTCGAAGGTGACCGTCATCGCGGTGCCGTCACCGTCGGACACGGTGGCCTTGAGCTGCGGAGTGAGGGTGTTGACCTGGGGCCGACCCGCGCCGGTGACGCAGCTGGTGGCCGGGACGGTGGCCTGGGTGCCGACGGTCGGCCAGGAGTTGTAGGTGACCGACGCCTTCGGGTCCTCGGCGGGGTCGGTACCTTCGCGGGAGCGGAACTGCTTGAACCCGGCCACGTCGGCCTCGTTGGTGGCCCGCAAGCCCATCCCGGCTCGGGTCTTGTTGGCGTCGGCGGCCCGCTGGAAGAAGGTCTTGCCGTCGATGTTCACCCAGGCGTCGGCGCTGGTGCAGCTCGCGCCACCGCCGGCGGTGGCGGTGGACCGGGCGTCGGGCCCGACCGCGTCCCAGGCCGGCTGGTTGGCGAAGGTCGTGGTGTACGTGGCCGGCGCGGTGGTCCAGATCTCCCACGAGACCGGGGTGCAGACCTGCGACCAGTAGTTCCAGAACGACACGGTGGCCGAGTTGATCTGCTTGCCGGCGAGGACCGTGCTGTCCCAGGTGAGGAACGACCGGGTCAACTTGGGGTTGGTCGGGTCGAGCAGGCCGAGCTGGAGGTTGTTCTGCGTGTTCTGGTCCACGCTCGACCCCTCGGTGACGTACGTGTCGAAGGTGGTGCCGAGCGGGTTGACCGTCGGGTCGATGGTCACCGGGTAGGCCGTCGCCGGGTCGCGCAGCCAGGCGCGGTCCGGCGCGAGGGTCAGCTCGACCGTGTCGCCGCGCTCCGCCAGCTCGGTGCGGATCGGCTTCTGGACGGCGGGGTCACCGGTGACCTTGTGCTTCCTGGCGTCCCACATCAGGGGCGCCGGGATGCGGGCGGTCTGCTTGCCGGCGCGGTCCTTGATCGCGATGGCACCGTCCGTGCCCCGGCTCCAGCCGGCCACGCCGGGACCGCTGAATGGGAAGGTCACGCTCTCGACCTGGGCGGCGGCGGCCCGGTTCTTGACCACCAGGAACTGTTCGAATCCGGTCCGGGTCGCCTCGACGACGAGGTCGACGCCGGGGCGGGCGTCGACGTACGTCGCGCGGTTGCCGTGCAGGACCGGCGTGGGCAGCGCCCCCGTCCAGCCCATGGCGACCCGCTGGTCGGCGGAGCCGAGCGCGGCCAGTTCGTGGGTGCCCGCCTCGCGTCTACCCGAGATGCGCAGGTCGCCGGGGTGAGCGACCGGGGTGACGGAGCCGTCCGTCCCGGCCTTGAGGGTGAGATCGACCGGCACCCAGTCGCCGCCGCGGCGGAACCGTTGCATGCCGGCGGCGATCTCGGCCCGGAACTGCCCGTCGGGCAGGGCGAAGACCTCGGTAGTCTCGCTGGTGAGGCTGTCGACCTGCACCGGTTTGCCGGTCTCCCGGGCGGTCCGCAGGGACACCGCCTGGTCGGACCTGTTCTCCACGCCACCCGTCACGCCATCGGGCCCGGCGGCGAGGTACTCCGCCGGTTCGCCCGAAATGCCAGCCAATGCGACCGCCGTCAGCACGGCGACTCCCGCCGCAAGGCATGAACGTACGGTGGCCGTCTTTCGACGTGCCACGAAAACCCCCCGTGTCTCATCCGTTTGTCGGTCGGGACTGTAGGGAGCGGCCCGCTCTACGCACAAGTAGCGTTACAACTGGTGAGCACAGACGCGGCAATACGGACCTTCCGCCCGCAGCGCTCACTCATCGGAGTTTTACCTGCTCAGAACAGATGCGGCGGGCTCGACGAACAGTCGACCCGGCATCCGCCGAACGACTGGAACGCGCCACCGCCAGACGCCGGCTATTGCTACCCGATCAGCGCGGACAGGTCGATCCGACGGCGAATTGCGGGCTCCGCGGCGAAGCGCCTGGGGTGGACAGGAATCGCGGAGCGGACGATGAGCAATTCACCGACAGCCACCAGCCGGAATTCCTGCATTCGGCCGGCCGAAGAGCCTCGTGGGATGCGCCCGAATAGGGGCCCCCGGACCCACACCCCATCGACGTCCAGGCAGCTCACAGCAACCGCTCCCGACGGCGCACCACCGCTCGTGAATCGACGTCCGGTCGAGGCGCGAATGGAACGATGTCCCGGTGGTCGGACGCATCCGTCGATCGAGTGGAGACATGCTCGGGTGGCGACCACACCGCCGAGGGGGACAACAGCCGCGACCATCGGCGCAGGTAGTTGCCTCAGCCAACCACCCCGCGGAACGCCCACAGGCGGCCGGCAGGTGAATGCCGCCGCCCCCTACGATTCCGGGGCGCCCACCTGCCGGACGGCCATCTTACAATGTGGTCAGTCGCCGAGCGCGTCGATGTCGCGCATCTCCTCCGCCGTCAACGAGAAGTGGAAGACGTCGAAGTTGGCGCTGATCCGCTCCGGGGTCACCGACTTCGGGATCACCACGATCTCGTGGTCGATGTGCCAGCGCAGCACCACCTGCGCCGGGGAGACGCCGTGCGCCGCGGCGATCCTGGTCAGCACCGGATCGCTGAGGTCGCTGTTCTTGAACGGGCTGTACCCCTCCAGCACCACTCCCCGGTCCCGGTGCTCGGCGTGCCGCTGCCTGTCGTACAGCGCAGGGCTCCACCGGATCTGGTTGACCGCCGGGTTCTCCTCCGTCGACTGGATCAACTCGTCGATGTCGCCCGTGCTGTAGTTGCTGACCCCGACGGCACGGGTCAGGTTCTCGTCCCGGGCGGCCAGCAGCTCCCGCCACATCGGGATGCTGGCACTGGCGGACGGCGGCCAGTGGATCAGCCAGAGGTCCACCTGGTCGACGCCGAGCGCCTCCAGGCTGGCCTCCAACGTCTCGCGCTCCCGGCCCGTCCGGTCGGGCGGGAGCTTGGTGGTGATGAAGATGTCCTCGCGACGCAGCCCGCTCTCCTGGACCGCTCGGCCGACCTCCCGCTCGTTGCCGTACATCGTGGCGGTGTCGAGGTGCCGGTAGCCGGTGTCGAGCGCGGCCAGCACGGCGTCGTAGCCCGCCTGGCCGGTGGCCTGCCAGGTGCCGAAGCCGAGCAGGGGGATCCGCACGTCACCCGGGAGCAGGGCGGTGGGCTGGTCGCTGAGGTCCATGAGGTCCGTTCTACCCCGCCGCGCCCCTGGACGCCGAGCGAACCGGACACTCCGGCGACCAGCGCACTGGCCCGGTTTGCCGGAGAATGCGGGTGTGACGGACCGGCTGGAGGAGTACCGGCGCCGGCGCGACGCGGCCCGTACGCCCGAGCCGGTGCCGGAACGCGCCCCCACGGCGACCGGGCCCGACGAGGGCGCCGGCCGCTTCGTCATCCAGCAGCACCACGCCCGCAGCCTGCACTGGGACCTGCGATTGGAGCACGAGGGTGTACTCGCGTCCTGGGCGGTGCCGCGCGGTCTGCCCCGCGATCCGGGCCGCAACCACCTCGCCGTGCACACGGAGGACCACCCGATGGAGTACCTCGACTTCTCCGGCGAGATTCCCGCCGGCGAGTACGGGGGCGGCCGGATGGTCATCCACGACCGGGGCACGTACCGCTGCGAGAAGTGGCGCGACGACGAGGTCATCGTGACCCTCTCCGGTGACCGCACCGCCGGCCGCTACGCGCTGTTCGCCACCGGCGGCCGGGACTGGATGATCCGCCGCACCGATCCCGCGCCGCCGGGTTGGACGCCGATGCCCGAGCTGGTCCGCCCGATGCACGCCACGCCCGCCGCCCGGCTGCCCCGCGACCGCGCCGAATGGGGATACGAGTTGCGCTGGGACGGGGTCCGGGCGATGGCGTACGTTTCCGGCGGGCGGTTGCGGCTGCTCTCCGAGACCGACGAGGAGATCAGCGGCGGTTACTCGTGGCTGCGCGCGATGGCCGAGGCGCTGGCGCCCACCGAGGCGGTGCTCGACGGCGTGCTCGTCCGCATCGACGGCTCGGGCCGGGTGCGTCCCGCCCGCCCGTCCAGCGGTGCCCGGGTCCCGGCCGGCGCCCAGTTCCTGCTCGTCGACCTGCTGTGGCTGGAGGGCGTGAGCAGCGTCGACGTCCCGTACGCGCAACGCCGGGAACTGCTCGATGGGCTGGCGTTGGCCGGTACGCACTGGCAGACTCCGCCGTGGTTTCCCGGTGCCGGCGACGAGGCCCTGCGCACCGGGCGGGAGCAGGGGCTGCCGGGTGTGGTCGCCAAGCGGCTGGACTCGGCGTACGAGCCGGGCCGGCGCAGCCGACGGTGGCTGAGCATCGACGCGGCCTGACGGCGAGGAGCGACGTGTACCTGACCCATCTGGACTGCCCACGCTGCGGCCTGGAGTACGCCGCCGACAAGCTGCAGAACCTCTGCGAGTGCGGCTCGCCGCTGCTGGCCCGCTACGACCTGCCGGCGGTGGCGAAGGCGGTCACCCCGGAGCGCTTCCCGCTGCGTCCGGCCGACCTCTGGCGGTACCGGGAGCTGCTGCCCGTCGCCGACCCCCGGCACGTCACCACGCTCGGTGAGGGCTGGACGCCGCTGTTGCGCGCACCGGCGTACGGCGCCGAGATCGGCATCGCGGACCTGATGGTCAAGGACGAGGGGTTGATCCCGACCGGCTCGTTCAAGGCGCGCGGCGCCGCGGTCGGCGTGAGTCGGGCTCGCGAGTTGGGCGTCGAGCGGATCGCGATGCCCACCAACGGCAACGCCGGTTCGGCGTGGGCGACGTACGCGGCACGTGCCGGGATGGGCGCCACCATCGTGATGCCGCTGGCGGCGCCGACCATCTGCCGGCGCGAGTGCGTGGCCGCCGGAGCCGATCTACGCCTGGTGGACGGGCTGATCAGCGACGCGGGCCGCCGGGTGGCCGAGCTGATCGCCGAGTCCGACGGGGCGATCTTCGACGCCGGCACGCTGCGCGAGCCCTACCGCCTGGAGGGCAAGAAGACGATGGGGTACGAGATCGTCGAGCAGCTCGGCTGGCAGGTGCCCGACGTGATCATCTATCCGACCGGTGGCGGGGTCGGCCTGATCGGCATCCACAAGGCGCTGCACGAGATGCGCGAGCTGGGCTGGGTCGGCGACAAGCTGCCCCGGCTGGTGGCGGTGCAGTCGACCGGTTGCGCGCCGATCGTGCGGGCCTTCGCCGCCGGTGAGTCCCGGGCCCGGCCGTGGGAGGACGCGCACACGGTGGCGTTCGGCATCACCGTGCCGTCCCCGTTGGGTGACGAGCTGATCCTGGCCGCGCTGCGGGCGTCCGCCGGCACCGCGGTCGCCGTCGACGACGCGGAGATCCTGGCCGACCTGCGGGACTTCGCCGCCCGCGAGGGTTTGCTGCTCTGCCCGGAGGGAGCGGCCTGCCTGACCGCGGCGCGGCAGCTACGCGCCGGTGGCTGGATCCGCGCCGGGGAACGGGTGGTGGTGCTCAACACCGGCGCGGGGCTGAAGTATCCGGAGACGGTCGACGTCTCCGGCATACCCGTGCTGGCCTGAGCCGGCACCCCACGGACGGTGGGGTGCCGGCGGCCGAGCCTACTGGTAGATGATGTCGGACGGCGTGTAGAAGCAGTTGACGCCGTCGGCTCCCTCGCCGATCTTGGTCGGCTCGCTGCCCTTGGGTACGCCCTTGTACTTGACGCAGATCGAGGTCTCCCGGTCCGGGTCGCCGACGATGGTGATCCGGCTGAACCGGGCGGTGTCGCCCCAGTTGGTGTTGATGCCGGCGATCGCGTCGGTGTCCCGGACGACCACGTTGTCGATCACCACGTGCCGCTGGTACGACGTGGAGCAGTTGCCGCAGGCCCGGTAGAGCTTCCCGGCGTTCTCCACCCGGAAGTTCTTGATGTAGACGGTGCCTGGGCCGTTGTGCTGGAAGACCTTGTCGCTGGCGGACCGCGCGCCACCGCCGTCGACGGTGTACGTGCTGCCGCCGCGGAAGGTCGCGGCGTCCTCGCCCACGTCCTCCCACCAGACGTTGACGAGGGTGCAGTCGCCCTCGCAGTGCACGCCGTCGCCGGCCGGCGCACCGATGATCACGTTACGCAGGGTGGCGCCGGCGGCCAGCTCGAACATCGGATCCTGGCTCTCGCTCTGCCCGCCGTCGCCGATGCCGTAGTAGCGCTTGAGCCCGCCGTCGAAGGTGCCGCTGACCCCGATCGTCGCGTCCACCTTCTGGCTGCTGGTGGGCGTCGGCCAACCCGCCGGCGGTGGGGTGGTCGGGCCCGACGTGGTGGGTGGCGGCGTGCTCGGCGCCGCGGTGGTCGCCGGTGGCGTGGTCGGGGTGCCGCCGCCGGACGAGTCGACCACCACGTCGTCGAAGCCGCCGCTGGCGTACGCGGTGACCAGGCCGATCCGGCCCGCACTGGCCAGGCTGTTGCTGCCGGAGGCGATCTGGGTGCCGTTGACGAAGCCGCGGATGGTGCTGCCGCTCGCCTCGATGCGCAGGGTGTACCAGGTGCCGGCGGCGACGCCGAGCGACGCGGAGCCGATCGCGGTGATGCTGCTGCCGTTGACCGCCTGCAACTCGGCCCGGCCGGAGCCGAGCAGGGCCAGTCGGTACATCTTGGTGCTGCTGGTGGATCGGGCCGCCAGGCCGACCAGGGCGCTGGACGAGCCGAAGCTCGCCGGCCGGACGCGGGCCTGTACGGAGTAGTTGGTCCAGCTGGTCTGACCGGCGAACTGCCGGGCCAGCTCGCTGCCCGCGTTCGACTGGTTGAGCACGCCCGAGCCGTCGACGGCCCAGGTGCCGCCGGACTTGGACCAGCCGGAGGCGTCGCCGTCGTTGAAGGTGTCGGTGAAGATGGTGGCCGCGAAGGCTGAGGTCATGCCGACGGTCAGCGCCGCCGCCGTCACGCCGGCGCCCACCGCCAGCACCAGTGGTCGTCGGCCGGGGTGTCGTCTCTTGTGCACGGTTGTCCTCCTTGACGCGTGTGGTGGCGATCCCTGGATCTGGCCGCGCGGGAACGTGCCGGCACGGCGCGCTGCCGCGAAGGCGGGGATCGGTGTGCCCCGTCGGATGCCCGGCTCCGACAGTGGGATGAAGCGTGATGAAAGCCGTGGGGAAAGGGCTTTCCCGCCTCTTTCGAGGCTAGGACTGCGCACGCATCAGCGTCAATGCCTGACGCTTGCAGGTCTGTTGCAGGATTTCGGCGGACCAATCAGGAGCTGTTCGGCTCGGTCAGCCGCCAGGCCGCGTTGATCAGCCCGATGTGGGACAGCGCCTGCGGCATGTTGCCGAGCTGCGCACCGGTGGTCAGATCGATCTGCTCGCTGAACAGGCCCACATCGTTGGCGTGACCCACCACGCGTTCGAACAGCTCCTCGGCCCGGCGCGGCTCACCCGCCATCACCAGGCACTCCACCAGCCAGAACGAGCACAGCAGGAACCCGGCCGGATCGGTCGTCCACCGCCGGAGCAGCCCGTTGTCGGTGCCCAACTCCCGCTCCACAGTCGTGATGGTCGACCGCATCCGGGGATCGGTGGCCGGCAGGAAGCACGCCATCGGCAGAGTGAGCACCGAGGCGTCCAGCTCCGGCGACCCGAACGCGCCGGTGAACGCCCCGATCCGGTCGTTCCAGCCCTCGCGCAGCACCGCCGCGCGGATCTCGTCCCGGACGCCGGCCCAGCGCCGTGGGTCGGCCCGTTCGCCGAGCCGGTCGGCGAGCCCCACCGCCCGATCCATGGCCAGCCAGCAGGAGACCTTCGAGGAGAGGTAGTGCCGCTCCCCCTCCCGGGTCTCCCATATCCCCCGGTCCGGCAGATGCCACGTCGCGGCCACCTGCTCGGTCAGCCCGAGCACCATCTCCCGCAGCTCCTCCTCAAAGGTGGCGCCGAGGTAGTCGCGCAGCCTCCACACCGCCGACAGCACCTCACCCGGTACGTCGAGCTGCCGCTGCCGCCAGGCGTCGTTGCCGACCCGCACCGGGCGGCTGTCGCGGTATCCGCGCAGGTGATCGCAGTGGTGCTCGGAGAGGTCACGTTCGCCCTCCACCCCGAAGAGGACCGGAACCGGTTCGTCGCCGAACCGGCCGATCGACCGGGCCGCCCAGGCGAACAACCGCGACGCCTCGTCCGGGCAGGCCGCCACCCAGAGCGCGCGCATGGTCAGTGAGAAGTCCCGCAACCAGGAGTAGCGGTAGTCGTAGTTGCGGTCGCCGCCGATCTGCTCCGGCAACGAGCTGGTCAGCGCTGCGGTCACCGCGCCGCTGCGGGCGTACGTCAGACCGGTCAGCACTGTTGCGCTGTGCCGGACCAGCTCGGGGTACCGGCCGTCGTACCGGTGCGCCTCCCGGAACGCCTCCCACGCCCGCGTCGTCTCGGCGATGGCGACCAGCGGGTCCATCCGGGGCGGCGGGGCTCCGTACGCCTGTCCGAAGGCCGCGTCCATCCCGATCACCTGACCGGCGGAGACCTCGAACTCCTCGGTGACCCGGTCCCGGCCCGCCCGCAGCGGCAGGTCGCCGGCGCGCAGCACCAGCACCACCGGGCCGGCGTCGGCCCGCACCCCGCCGCCCGGCTGCTCGTGCAGGTACGGGGTGAGCAGCCCGTACTCCGGACGGGGCGCGAAGTCCAGCTCCATCCGGACCCGCCCGGACAGGCCCTCGACCACCCGGATGAGCACGGCTGGCGAGTTCATCCCCAACTCGTGGGCGCGCGCGCCGGTCTCGGCGGCGAGCGCGTCGGTGACCGCCACGCTGCCCTGCGGCGTGTGGTGCACCGTGCGCAACACCAGGGTGTCCGGCCGGTACGAGCGCTCCACCCGGAAGCCGGGGCCACCGACGCCGACCGGCGCCAACCGGAAGTGCCCGGCGCGCGGGTCTAGCAGCCGCCCGAAGACCGAGGCGCCATCGAACCGGTGCGGGCACCACCAGTCGATCGAACCGTCGATGCCGACCAGCGCGCCGGAACGGGAGTCCGAGAGGAACCCGTAGTCGGAGATCGCCGGCTGCGTCACCCGCCGGGCGTACCCGGATCGGCCCGGATCAGGCCGCCGCCGTCACGACGTCGGCGGCTCGTCCTCGCCGGCTGCCTCGGCCTTGTCGGCCTCCTCCTTGGTGTGGTGCACGGCCTGGTCGGCGTGCTCCGGAGGGCCGTAGACGGTGTAGAGCACCAGCGGGTTCGGGCCGGTGTTGACGAAGTTGTGCTTCGTGCCGGACGGCACGACGACCAGGTCGCCCGCGACGACCTCCCGCTTCGCACCGGCGACCCGGGCCTCGCCCGTCCCGCTGACGAAGGTCAGGATCTGGTCGATCCCCTCGTGCACCTCCTCACCGATCTCCCCGCCCGGCGGAATGGTCATGATCACCAGCTGGGTGTGCTCGCCGGTCCACAGCACCCGCCGGAAGTCCGGGCTCTTCTCGGCGACCGTCGCGATCGTGAAATGCTCCATGGCCCGCTCATACCCCGTTCGGTCGCGCGTCACGCCGGGACTGGCAGATGGTGGAATTCCCCACGGTCGGCAGGTTTGGATCCGCCCCGACCGGGGATCGACAAGGCTGACCGGCGCGAGCGGCCGGTCGAGCCAGGTCCCCGCTGGCGTACCGCCGAACGGCTGCGGTGGTGGGAGACGGCCAGAGCGCGGCGACGTTCCGACCACTGTCGAGGCGGCGCCGCGCGCTCGTCTGCGCACCCTCAGGCGTCGCGGTGCAGCCAGGCGAGCAGGTCGGGCGGGGCCAGGGCCCTCGCCCGTTCCTCGTAGCGGGCCAGACCGGCCGCGTCCAGCAGGCTGCGCCCCTGCCCCGAGCCACCCTGGCGGAAGAACGCCCGGCGGTCCCGCAGCACGCCCAGCATGTCCGGGGCGAGCTGGTCGGCGCGTTCCCGCATCCGGCCGAACGTGGCCGCCTCGACCAGCGCCGGCCAGCGCTCGGCGGGCACCGGGAGACCCCACCGGTCGGCCAGGCGGCGCATCTGGGCGCCCAGGTCGGCCTGGAGGTCGTCGTAGTGCACCAGCAGAACGTTCGGCTCGTGTCGGCGGGCCCAGGCGTCGGTGAGGTGCCAGAGAACCCCGGGCAGCGAGTCCAGTTCGGCGCGCGGGTCCACCTCGCGGTCGACCCAGCTCGGCAACCACTGCCGCACCGACGGACGGGCCGGGGGCGGTCCCGCCGGCACGGGCTGGCCGGTCAGCTCGGCCATCCGGACGCGGTTCAGGTTGCCGGACTGGTGATAGAGGGACACCGCCATGTCCAGCGGATGCCGCGCCACCACCACGTAGTGCGCCCGAGGGTCGAGCGGCACCCCGTCCAGCGGGGTGTGCGTCTTGATGAACCGGCGGTGTGGTTGGGAGGCCAGCCGCTGGTACACCGCGTCGCGCGGCTCGCCCAGCCAGTCCAGCCAGGGCGACAACTCGGGCAGCGGCGCCGGCAGCTCCGCGGTGCCGAGCACCAGCAGCGCGCAGATCATCTGCATCCAGGTGGTGCCACTCTTGGACCGGGTGCTGATCACGATGTCGCCGTCGCGGAACGGGAACCCGACCCAACGGGCGCTGTCCTCGTCCACGGAGCGGTAACGGTGGGGTGACGCGGACATCGGGCGAGCTTAGTCGCCGAAGCGACAGCAAGGCAGCAGATTTTCCGCCCGGATCGTGTGGACGCATGCGAATGCCTGACTAGATTGAAGTATGGTGCCCGCCCACGGGGGCCGGGCGGCGGAACCGGTCTACCGCCCCATCCTCGCCAGCCGCCGACGCGGCGAGCTGGAAGCGTTGAACCACCTCGACCCCGCGGTCGCCCCACTGCTCGCCCCGATCCTGGAGGTCAGCGCCGTCGACCGCTCCACCAGGGACGCGCTGCGCCGCCTGCCGTCCGGCCTGCTGCCGGCCGTCGACGTCACCGCCCTGCCCGACTCGCCCGACACGGAGCTGGCCCGGTGGGGCGTACCGCTGATGCCGGTCATCGGGCTCGCGGAGAGTGACCGGCGGCTGGTCGCGCACGGCACGGCGGCCCGGGCGTACGCGCGGCGGGCGCTGGTCCGGCTGCGCGCCGCGCACGACCGGGCGGGGCCGGACGCGGACACGACCGCCGTCGAGCGGATCTGGCGGCTCACCGGCCTCGCGCCCGAGGAGTGCGACCTGCTGGTGGACGCGGGTGACGTCTGCTGCCCGGCGGACGTGCGGGTGGCCGAGCCGCGGGTACGCCGGCTGCTGGACTGGGCCCGCCGCCACGCCTGGCGCTCGGCGACGGTGGCAGCCGGCGGTATGCCGCCGACGCTGTCCCGGCTGCCCACCGACGAGCCGGTCCGGCTGGAGCGCTGGGACTGGCAGCTCTGGCAGCGGCTGGCCGACGTCGGGGTGGACTACGGCGACTACGGCGTCGGTCCGGCGCTGTCCGACTCCGGCGATCCGGGCGACCGGACGCCCACCGTGCGGTACACCGCCGACGATGGCTGGTGGGTCTACCGCTGGTCGCGCCGTGGCGGCCGGGGCGACGACCGCTTCGCCGACCTGTGCCGCACGCTGGTGGCGGCGCCGCACTGGTCGAGCGCCGGGGCGGCCTTCTCCTGGGGCGACCACGAGTTGCTGCGCCGCGCCCGTCGGGGCGCCGGCGCCGGGTCGATCGCCAACTGGACGGCGTGGAGCACGTCGCACCACCTGGCGCACGTGCTCGCCACGTTGGTGCGACCGGACGACGCCGCAGGGCCCGAGTGGAACCCTCGGCCGGGCCCGTCGCAGCGAGGGCGATCGCTGCGGTGAGAACCGCCGTGGACGTGCCACCGCAGCCCGGTTTAGGTGCTACTGCCGCTCGGTGAAACCGAACTGGATGATTCCCTCGTCGTCGACGGTGGCGTCCACCGAGGCGTCGCCGAGCAGTTCGGCGGCGTCCGGGTCGAGGAAGATCCGGGCGCCCTGGTTGTCGACGACCTGGTCGCCCTGCTCCGGCTCGGGCACCAGTTCCACGGTGAGCGAGCCGGCGTCGGCGTCGGCGGCGATCCGCACACCGCCGTCCTCGGCCACGTCCTGCTGGTTGGCGAGGTCACGGATGACGAGCACGGCGTTGTCGGTCATGGTGAGCATTGGCGGAACTCCTCGTGGATTCTCGGCTCGCGGTCGGTTGTCGCGCAGACCGGACAGTTGGCCCGCGTACGAGCACGCGTGGGAGGCGACGGGAGGGACGGTCATCGCCGTCGCATCGAATCGGGGCAGCTGACGGGCCCCGTCCCTGCCCACGGTGCCCGCTGCCAGGCGATCCGTCAAATAGAGCCGGATCAGTCGAGCACGGGGGCGGGGGCGAGCAACGAGCGGATCTCGTTGACTGCCGCGCGGCCCGCCCGGTTGGCGCCGATGGTGCTCGCCGAGGGGCCGTAGCCGATCAGGTGGACCCGGTCGTCGGCGACCACGCGGGTGCCGTCCATGACGATTCCGCCGCCCGCGGCGCGCAGCCCGAGCGGTGCCAGGTGGTCCAGCGCGGCGCGGAAACCGGTGCACCACAGGATGATGTCGGCGGGGACGAACCGCCCGTCGGCCCAGGCCACCCCGTCGGGTGTGATGCGGTCGAAGACGGGTAGCCGATCGAGCACACCACGCTCGCGCAGCCGGCGGACCTCGGGTGTGACCGGCAGCCCGGTCACCCCCACGACGCTGCCCGGCGGACGTCCGGCCCGTACCGCCGCGTCCACCCGGGCCACGGCGGCCCGGCCCAGCTCCGGGCCGAACTCGCCGTCGCTGAACTGCGGTGGCCGCCGGGTCACCCAGGTCGTGCTGGCCGCGACGGTCGAGACCTCCGCGAGGAGCTGCACCGCGGAGGTGCCGCCTCCGACCACCACCACCCGACGGCCGGTGAACTCGGCCGGCCCCTGGTAGTCGGCGGTGTGCAGCTGTCGCCCGCCGAAGGACGAGCGACCCGGGTAGTACGGCCAGAAGGGCCTGGTCCACGTGCCTGTCGCGTTGATCAGGGCCCGCGCGGTCCACCTGTCGCGTCCGGCGTCGACGTCGAGTCGGCCGTCCGGGCGGGAACGCACGGCACGGACCCGCACCGGCCGGCGGACCGGCAGGTCGAAGGCCCGCTCGTACGCGGCGAAGTAGGCGCTGACCGCTTCGGCGGCCGGGCGCTGTGGGTCGGCGGGAGGGAAGGGCATCCCGGGCAGGTCGTGGAAGCCGTGCACACGCTCCAGGCGCAGGGTGGGCCAGCGGTGCCGCCACGCCCCACCCGGACCGTCGTCACTATCGAGGACGACGAAGCCGTCTCCGGGAGCGAAACCGGTGCGGCGCAGGTGGTGAGCGGCGCTCAGGCCTGCCTGACCGGCGCCGATCACCACGACGTCGACGGAGTGGGTGTTCACGCGTTGTGTAACGCGATGTCCGGCTGCGCTGTGCCCACCGCGGGTCGTCGCCCTGCTCACAGCGCCGATTCCCCCATCGGTTCGCCCGAATTGTCCATACGCTGAGTGAATGGATGATGCCCGTCGTGCCGCTGCCGAATTCCTCGGCACGCTGCTGCTGGTCTTCTTCGGCGTGGGCGCGGCCGTCGCCGCCCGGGTCCAGGGTGGCGTGGTGGTCGTCGCGCTGGCCTTCGGATTCGTCATGCTGGCCCTCGTCTACACGATCGGCCCGCTCTCCGGCAGTCACGTCAACCCGGCGGTGACGCTCGGCGTGCTGCTGTCCGGCAAGATCTCGGTGATCGGCGCGGTGGCCTACTGGATCGCCCAGTTCGCCGGCGCGGCAGTGGCCGGCTTCCTGCTCTGGGCGCTGACCCGCTGGGGTGACGTGGCGGACCAGACCGGGGCGCTCGGCTCGAACGGGTACGGCGCACACATCAACCGGGGCGGCGCGGCCGTGCTGGAGATCGTGCTGACCTTCCTCTTCGTCCTCGTCATCCTGGTCGTGACGAGCCGCAGCGAGAACCCGGGCGTCGCGGGGGTGGCCATCGGCCTGGCCCTGGCGGCGACCCAGCTGGTCGGCGTGACGCTGACCGGCGCCGCGGTCAACCCGGCCCGCGCCTTCGGTCCGGCCGTCTTCGAAGGCGGCACCGCGCTGCGCCAGCTCTGGGTGTTCATCGTCTTCCCGCTGCTCGGCGGGGCGCTCGCCGCGCTGGTGGCACCGCTGGTGATGGGCGCGCAGCGGCACTACTGGGGCGGGCACGACAGGTCGGTCGGCCGACCGGGTAAACGCGAGCGGCAATAACCTTCGGCCGGGGCTCTTCTCTGGCGATTATCTTCGTGGCAGCATCGGCGCATGCATCGTCGTCTCTTTCCGCGCGCTGTCGCGCTGCTCGCGCTGGCCGTCACCGCGGCCACCGTCGGCGCGTCCGGCGCCACCGCCGAGTCGCCCACCCCCGCGACGACCCGACTGCGCGCCACCATCGACACGATCCTCGCCGACAGCCGGCTGGCCGGCGCACAGACGTCGGTGGTCGTCGTCGACACCAGCACCGGGCAGACGCTCTACGACCGCAACGGCGACCGGCGGTTGGTCCCGGCCTCCAACACCAAGTTGCTGACCTCGACCGCCGCCCTGGAGCTGCTCGGCCCCGGGCACCATTTCAGCACCGACGTCCACACCACCGGCAAACGGCGCGCCGGCCTGCTCTCCGGCAACCTGTACCTGCGCGGCGGCGGTGATCCGACCATGCTCGCGGCCGACTACGACGCCCTGGCCGCGCAGGTCGCCGCCGACGGCGTCCGGGTCGTGACCGGCAACCTGATCGCCGACGACACCCGCTACGACCGCACCCGGCTGGGCCCCGACTGGACCTGGGACGACGAGCCCTACTACTACGCAGCGCAGGTCTCCGCGCTGACCGTCGCGCCGGACACCGACTACGACGCGGGCACCGTGATCGTGCACGCCGCGCCGGCCGGCCGGGCCGGCGCCAAGCCGGTGGTCAGCACCACGCCGCCCACCGGCTACGTCCGCATCGACAACCGCGCCGAGACCGTCAGCGAGGGCGAGACCTCGATCTCCATCGAACGCGAACACGGCGGCAACACGATCGTGGTGACCGGTCAGATCGCCGTCGGCGACGAGCCCGCCAGCGACTGGGTGACCGTCTGGGAGCCCACCGGCTACGCGGCCGACATCTTCCGGGCGGCGCTGCACCGGCACGGCGTGCGGGTGCTCGGCCGGACGGTACTCGGCGAGGCCACCCCGGAGACGGCCCACCCGGTGGCCCGACACGACTCGATGAGCCTCGGTGAGCTGATGACGCCGTTCCTCAAGCTCTCCAACAACGGGCACGCCGAGGTCCTGACCAAGGAGATCGGCCGGGTGCTCTCCGGGGCCGGCAGCTGGTCCGCCGGTCTCACCGCGATCAGCGAGTACGTCGCCGACACCGGGATGGACACCGGGACGCTGCGCCAGCGCGACGGCTCGGGGCTGTCCCGGCGCAATCTGGTGCCGGCGGCAGAGTTCGTCGACCTCCTGGCCGCCGTCCGGGCCGAGCCCTGGTTTCCCACCTGGTACGCGGCGCTGCCCATCGCCGGGCAGCCGGAACGGTTCGTCGGCGGCACGCTGCGCAGCCGCATGGCCGGCACCCCGGCGGCGGGCAACGTGCACGCCAAGACCGGCAGCCTCACCGGCGTCTCCGGGCTGTCCGGCTACGTCACCAGCGCGGACGGCCACCTGCTGGCGTTCTCCATCCTGCTGAACAACTACCTGACGGCGTCGGTCAAGCCGCTGGAGGACCAGATCGCCGTGGCGCTGGCCGGCCATCGGGACGAGGGCGCGAGCGCGGCACGGGTCGCGCCGGCCGCGGTGCCGGAGACGCCGCGTACACCGGAGGGCGTGGAGTGCTCCTGGGTCAAGCCGATCACCTGCTGACCGAGGGCCGGGAATCGGCCTGGCCTGACTGCGGGGTCAGGCCGGGCGGTTCGGTGTGGGGGGCACCGCCGCGGGGTCGCCGCGCTCGATGAGCGCGGCGATCTCGGCGGCCCGCAATCCACGCAGCGCCAGCACCCGAGTCCCCCAGCGGTGCAGCCGGCACGGGTGCGGGCTGGCGTCGTTGCGGCAGACCACCCCGCCGGACCAGCGCCGCGGCGCGTGCACCACCACCGCGCGCACCGCGAACTGGGCGTCCTCGCCCGTCACGTACGGCGGCAGGGGAATGTCGCGGAGCACCTCGCCGGGCAGCTCATCGGCACCGGAGGAGACGGCGGGACGGACGCGGTGGGCGGTACTGCTGCTCATCTGCGCTTCCTCCACAATGGAAGGTGAGACGGGGACAGCAGAAAGTTACGTCGCTGTCGACCGAGAGCGACGGACAAACTGTCCCGCCACGTGGACGGTTCAGCGCAGCGCGACGGCCTGGAGGCCGACGCTGCCGCAGTGCTCGGTGAAGACCTTCTCGACGGTCCAGGTCAGCACCAACCGGGCGTTCTTCGGCACCTCGAAGCGGATGGTGAACTGGGCGCTCTGGCTGGTGTACGGATCCTCCAGGCGTAGGGTGCTGACCGGCCCGCCAGTGGACAGCCGGGCGTCCAGCCGACCCCGTGCCATCCAGATTCCAGCGTAGAGCTGGACGGTGCGCGGCGCCCCACTGCCGGCGACCGTCAGCGTGAACCCGTTGCCCACGCCACAGGTGTAGACGCCGTTGGAACTGCCGCGATCGGACCGCTCGGGTGCGCCGTCGGACCAGCGGACGACCTCCTGATTGCCGTCCCAGCCGACCCGGTTGCCCTTCCCACCACCGTCGACGATCTCCCCGGAGCCGGCGCGCTTGCGAACTGTCGAGTTGCCGCCGCGCAGCCCCCAGTGCATCCAGTCACGGGTGCCCACGGCGGTGAGGTCGACCTCGGCGGGCACCTCGGCGCGGCTCACCGACAGCGGCGAGGCCCCCGGCTTCTTCGGCGGCGGGGCGGGCGCGCTCGTCGACGGTGGCGGCTCGGGCGAGGGCGGCCGCTCCCGGGGGCGCAGACCGGGCAGCGCCGGCCCGGCATCGGTGGCTTGCCCGTCGGCGGCCGGAAGGGCGGACGGTCGGGTGGCTCCGGCGGGGACGCCACCCGAGCCACCGACCGGACCATCGTCCGACTCCGGGCCGGGCCGCGTGCCGACGTACGCGACGAGCAGCACGAGGCAGACGAGTGCGCCGAGCCCTTCCAGCGCCCAGAGCCGCCGCTGTCGGGCGCGGGCGAGCCGGCGCAGCGCCCGGTGGTTCAGCCCGAGGGCGACGCTCCGCGGCCGGTGCGACGGCGGTCGGCCGGTCGACTCGTCCTCGGTCCGCGAATCCGCCCGCGTACGGTCCTCGTCCGCCACCGACCCCTCCAGTCCGCCGCCCGGCCACCACCGCACGCGTCGGGATCGACCGTCCACTGTGGGTCGCTTCACGTTTGCACGGGCGTGGTCGACACGCTAAATCGGGACAGGCTGGCGTGTCCAGTCCGGATCGGGACGGTATGGGACAGCCGGCGGTCCCGCGATCGATCGACCGGGAGCGACCCGTGTCAGCCGATCCGGAAGCCGAGCGCCTGCGCGATGACGAGGGCCTGCTCGGCGTCCACGATGGCGCCGGCCCGTTCGACCGACGTCGGATCCAGCGCGGTGAGGTCGCTGCGCCGCAGGTCGGCGCCGCCGAGACGGCAGTTGTGCAGCTGTGCCCCGGAGAGGTCGACGCCGGTCACCGTGGCGCCGGTCAGGTTGGCCCCGGTGAGGTCGGCCTCGCGCATCCGTACGCCGCTCAACCAGGCGGCGCGCAGGTCCGCGCCGGGCAGCGCGACGAACGACCAGTCGCCGCCGTCGACTCGCAACGGACGAAGCTCGCACTGGACGAAGCTGCTCCCGACCAGCTTGCAGCCGGTGAACTCGGCCTCGAAGAAGTTGCAGCGCCGAAAGACACAGCGGGTGAACGCCGAGTCGAGGTGCCGGGACGCGTTGAACTGCACGTTGCCGAACGTGCAGCCGGTGAAGACCGCCCCGCGGGTGACCGCCTCGGTCAGGTCCACGTCGAAGAACTCGCACGCCACGAACTGGCGGTCGGTCAGCTCCTCGGCGTACCAGTCCTCGTGGCGGAAGGTCATGTCCTCGGTCAACTCCGGCATCCGGCCAGGCTAGTGCCGCCCACCGACGCCCCGGGACGGCCCGGTGTGGGGCGGCCCCTTCCGGTGGCGGCGTACCGGCGAGTAGGTTCGGCGACGTGAGTGTGGCGCGGAGCAAGGACCCCGATCAGATCGGCTTCGACCCGGCGCGGCTGGCGCGGATCGACGAGCACTTCGGCGGGTACGTCGACGACGGCCGGCTGGCCGGCTGGCAGGTGGTGGTCACCCGGCGCGGCGAGGTGGCGCACTCCTCGACGTACGGCCTGCGCGACCGGGAGTCGGGCGCCCCGGTCGAAGCCGACACGCTCTGGCGGATCTACTCGATGACCAAGCCCGTCACCTCGGTCGCCGCCATGATGCTGTGGGAGGAGGGCCGCTTCGAGCTGACCGACGAGATCAGCCGCTGGCTGCCCGAGTTCGCCGACCTGCGGGTCTACTCGAAGGGCTCGGCGCTCAAGCCGTACACCGTGCCGGCGACCGAGCCGATCCGGGTCTGGCACCTGCTCACCCACACCGCCGGCCTGACGTACGGCTTCATGCAGACCTCGGTGGTCGACGGGCTCTACCGGGCGGCCGGCTACGACCTGTACCCGCCGGCGGACGTCGACCTGGCTACCGCCTGCGCGGCCTTCGGCGAGCTGCCTCTGCTCTTCCAACCCGGCACGGCCTGGGGTTACTCGGTCGCCACGGACGTGCTCGGCCGGCTGGTCGAGGTGGTCTCCGGGCAGAGCCTGGACGCCTTCTTCGCCGATCGGATCTTCGGCCCGCTGGGCATGACCGACACCCGCTGGTGGGTCGAGGGCGACGAGGCCGAACGGCTGGCCGCGCTCTACGCACCAGATCCGCGTAGCGGGCGGGCGGTCCGCTACGACCGGCTCGGCGCGCTCGCGCACCACAAGCCCGGCCTGCTCTCCGGTGGCGGTGGCCTGATCTCGAGCGCCGCCGACTACCACCGGTTCACGCAGATGCTGCTGCGCGGCGGCGAGCTGGACGGCGTACGCCTGCTCGGGCCGCGCACGGTGCGATTCATGACCCGCAACCACCTGCCCGGCGGGCAGGATCTGGGCACCCTGTCCACCGGCGGCTTCGCCGAGACCACCCTCGACGGGATCGGCTTCGGCCTCGGCTTCGCGGTGGTCGAGGACCCGATCCCCAGCCGGGTGCCGAGCAGCGTCGGCGAGTACTACTGGGGTGGGGTCGCCAGCACGGCGTTCTGGGTGGACCCGGCCGAGGAGATCACCGCGCTGCTGTTCACCCAGCTCATGCCGTCGAGCACCTACCCCCTCCGCTCCCAGCTGCGCCAACTCGTCTACGCCGCCCTGGTCGACTGACCGGTGCGGGGCCCGTCGACACGCGGGCCCCGCACCGCGGCTCAGCCGAGCTGCTGCGCCTGGATCGCGCGAATTTTCGCCGGCTTGCTGACGGAGAGGTTCGAGATCAGGTACGCCCGCACGCTGCCGTCGGGGAACACCGCCCACAGGTCGGCCACGCCGTCGGCGTTCAGGTCGGCGGCGATGAGGCTGCTGATCGCGACACCGGTGTTCCAGCCCGAGGCGAGCCGGTACTGGGTGTAGGCGAGCGTGCCGGTCCCGTCGCCGTTGTCGGTCATCGTCACGCCCTGCCACAGGTACAGGTCGCCGGTGGTGGCGTTGCGCAGCACCAGGGCCACGCCCGAAGCCAACTCGGTGCTGGCCAGGGTCCAGTTCTGCCAGTCACTGCCGCCGGTCGGGGTGGCGGTGTTCAACGCCACCCGGAAGTAGAGGCCCGCCGCCCAGACGCTCGGGTAGTAGGCCAGTCGGTAGCCGTTCGTCGTGTCGCCGACGATCCCGAGCAGGTCAGGGATGGAGTCGCCGACGCCGTCCGCCACGTACCCGTTGACGAGCTGGATCGGGGCGTTGCCGTAGTCGTCGGCCAGGAACTCGCGCGCGAGGCTGACCGAGGCGTTGTAGGGCTTGGCCATCGTTCCGTCGCCGACACCCTTGATGATGACGCCGCCACCGGCGTTGTCGCCACCCGGGTAGTAGGCCAGGAAGTCCTGGTTCGCGGTGCCCCAGAACGTGCCGGTGATCATCTGGGCGCCGTCGAAGTCGGCCGGCGATTCGTTGCCGGTGACGCCGTTGCCGTAGATGCCGATGTTCACCGCCGGGACCTTCACCCGGCCGGTGCCGACGCCGGTGGTCGCGTTGATCCGGCCCCGCGCCGCCCAGACGCCGGAGTCGAGGCCCGTCGTGGTGCCGCCGGCGGTCACCAGATCCGGTACGCCGTCACCGTTGAGGTCCTTGTCGACCGGGCCGGTGACAGCGGTGGTCGGCGTGTTGACCGGTGCGGCCTGAGCCGGCAGGGCCGGGACGACGGCGAGCGCCAGGGCGGCAGGCACTGTCCAGGCGAGCAGCCGGCGACGGGCCGAGAGGTGCGTCATGGATTCCCCGTTCAGGTCAATGGATCTTGCGCGGCTCACCGTAGTCGATCCACGCCAGTCCGACGTTCCCCCGAACGCCCCGCCGGGTTCGTCATTACGGCATCTCTGGGGCGAGTCGGCCCTAGCCTGGGCTGGTGAGCACCATCGTCGTGTTTGGCGCGGGCGGCACCGCCGGGTCGCGGGTCACCGCCGAGGCGGCCGACCGTGGGCACCGGGTGATCGCCGCGGTCCGCCGCCCGGAGGCCACCTCGTACCTGCCGGCCGGGGTGCGGACGGTCACCGGCGACGCCACCAGCGAGCGCAGTGTCCGGGACCTGGCGCCGGAGGCGGACGCGCTGGTGGTGGCGATCGGCGGCGGCGAGCGCGGGCTGTGGCGCAACGCCGCCGAGAACCTGGTGACCACCCTGCGGTCGATGCCGGCCGCACCGCGGATCATCCATCTGGGCGGCGGGTCCACCCTGCTCACGCCGCGTGGCACCCGCATCCTCGACGAGCCGGACTTCCCGGAGCAGTATCGGGACGCGGCGCTGGGCCAGGCCGACGCCTTGGACTACTACCGCACCGCCGCCGACGGGGTGAGCTGGACCTACGTCTCACCGCCGCCGCTGGAGTTCCATCCCGGCGAGCGCACCGGGCACTACCGCACCGGCACCGACCAGCCGGTCACCGACGACCAGGGCCGGTCGGTGCTCACCTACGAGGACCTGGCGGTGGCGATCGTCGACGAGATCGAGCAGCCCCGGTACGTCAACGCACGGTTCACCGCCGCGTACTGACGATTGCCGTAACCGACTGTCGAGCCGCCGAACCGACCTCCCCTCGCCCCCTGTAGAGCTGCCCCAGATATGGGGCAGACCCAGCGGACAGCACGCAGGGAGCAGCACGGCATCCGCGCACGACGGACGGGCCGCCGCCGTCGCCCGCCCCATATTCGGGGCAGCTCTACAGCACGGCACCCGCGCACGACGGACACGCCGCCGCCGTCGCCCGCCCCATAATCGGGGCAGCCCTACAGCACGGCACCCGCGCACGACCGACACGCCGCCGCCGTCGCCCGCCCCATAATCGGGGCAGCTCTACAGCACGCCAACCCATCCGGCGGGTGCGGGCGCGCTCAGGGGTTCGAGCGCCGCCGGACCTGGGGTGGCGGTCACCGCCGCGTACGGAGAAGGCGCAGTCAGTCGGCGAGGCGGGCCGGGAAGCCGCCGGTGGCGATGGGGCCCCAGGCGTCGATGGTGACCCGGATCAGCGACTTGCCCTGGCGCACCATGGCCGCCCGGTAGTCGTCCCAGTCCGGGTGCTCACCGGAGATGCTGCGGAAGTACTCGACCAACGGCTCCAGCGCCTCGGGCAGGTCCAGCACCTCTGCGGTGCCGTCGAGCTGCACCCAGGGGCCGTTCCAGTCGTCGGACAGCACACAGGCCGAGACCCGGGGGTCACGACGGATGTTGGTCACCTTCGCGCGCTCGGGATAGGTGGACACGACGAGCCGGCCCTGGCCGTCGATGCCGGCCGAGACCGGGGAGGACTGCGGGCGGCCGTCGGCCCGGGTGGTCATCAGCACGACTCGGTGCCGAGGCCGGAGGAAGTCGAGCAGGGTGTCCCGGTCGACCCGGGTGTTCTTCGCGATGCTGGGCGCCATCACTCGTTCCTACCAGGGTGGCCACCGACCAGCGGCGGCAGGTCGGCCGAGCGGCAGGTCGGCCGAGGCGGGTCAGCGGGGGTTGGCGGCGGCGCGGGGCACCGCCTGGGTGGGGACGCGAGGCCGGCCGGCCGGGCGCCAGGCCCGGCCGTTGGCATAGATCACCCGAAAGCCGAGGTACGAGGCCAGCGGCGCCCAGTGCGCGGAGCCCATCCGCAGTTCGGCGGCGTTGTGCCGCTGCCCGTTCGCCAGCACGTCGAGCAGGACGGTTTCGAAGGCAGCCGATTCGACCCAGTCGACGTCCCGGGTGAAACCGCAGATCAGGGCGGCCCCGGTGACCTCCAGGAACTCGCGCAGCACCGCGTCCGACGCGCGGAGGACCGAACAGCTGCCGAAATAGAGCCGGCGTCCCTCGCAGCGGCCGGCCATCAACTCGGCCACCTCGTTCAGCTCCACCGACTGCCAGTCGGTGAGGCAGAGCCGGCTCGGCTCGCCGTGCATGGCGAAGAAGCCGACGCGGTGGTCGGCGTACTGCTTGAGCAGCCAGCGGTCCAGGAAGTAGAACAGCTCGTCGCGGGTAGCCGCGTCCTTGTGGATGAAGCGGATCTTGCCGAGCCGCTCCAGCAGTTCGAGGGTGGGCAGCACGGAACCGCGTTCGTTGAGGTCGCGGTGCCACTGACCCTCGACACAGAAGACGCCACCGCGTGCCACGTGCACCTCCGCCAGTCCGCCGCCCGGGGCTGACGTTACCGGCCCTCGACGGGCGAGGAACATCACCCTGGGTGTGGCCGAATGCGACGTTCGGTGTGGTTCTTGCGGCACCGGGTCGATCGGGGGGAAATGGCTGTTTCACAAATCAGTCGAATTCACAGCTGATGCCCAGCAACGACGAATCATGAGGACAATTCTCGTTAATTGCCGCCTACCGCACGGATCAGTGCGAGGGTGGAAATCACGGGATGTCCCGGTCGATGTCCCGAAGCAACCCCATTCGCTCTCCTATCGGGAGGACTTCTGTGCGCGTAAACACCTTGAAGCGAATTGCTGTCGCTTTCGCCCTGGCACTGCCCGGGGCAGCGATCGCATCGGTGGTCGCCGCGCCGGCAGCGTACGCGGACGGCTGCTACACCTGGAACCGCAACCTGTACCAGGGGCGCTCCGGCGACGACGTCCGTCAGCTGCAGATCCGGGTCGCCGGCTGGGCCGGCTACCGGGACATCGTGGAGAACGACGGTCGCTACGGACCGAAGACCGCCGCCGCGGTCAAGCGGTTCCAGCAGGCGTACGGGCTACGCGCCGACGGTATCGCGGGGCCGCAGACCTACGCCAAGCTGTACCAGCTCCAGGACAACGACTGCACACCCGCGCACTTCACCTACAAGGAGTTGGACAACGGCTGCGGCGGCAGCGGGTGGAGCGGCGGTCCGCTGTCGGCGGACCAGACGAAGCAGAACGCGCTGCGCACCATGTGGAAACTGGAGGCGCTGCGCAAGAGCCTCGGCGACAAGCCGCTGAACGTGTCCAGCGGATTCCGCAGCCGCGCCTGCAACGACCAGGTCGGTGGCGTGTCGGACAGCCAGCACCTGTACGGCAACGCCGCCGACGTCACCTCGCGGACGTCCTCGCTGTGCCAGGTGGCCGAGAGCGCCCGTAACAACGGCTTCAGCGGGATCTACGGACCGGGCTACCCCGACCACGACGACCACGTGCACGTCGACTCGCGGCGCGAGAACAACAGCGACCGCAGCTCGAACACGACGAGCTGGTCCGCGCCGGACTGCGGCATCGGCGCCGGTAACGACTGAACGAGCCGGCCGGTGTGACGTCGGCCCGGCGCGGGTGGGGAATCTCCGCGTCGGGCCGACGTCGTGTCGCCCCGGACAGGGCGGGCGGGGGTGACGCCGTTCAGCTAGCCCGGGGCCAGCGCGGCGCGGTGACGGGGGGAGTCACCGGCCGGCCGGCAGAGGCAGGTCGTACCCCCGCAGGGGTGACCCGCGCGGCCTGGTGTCGCGCCGGCAGCCCGCCGCGGCCGGGAGCCGGCGCCGGATAGCCGGCGGTCGCCGCCGGCCGGGCGCCGGTGGGACGCGCGGACGACGGCCCGGTCGCGGTGAACGGGAAGGGCACGTGCACGAAGGGGTTGCCGTGCTGGATCAACGCCTCGATCTGCCGCTCGTTGAGCCCGTGCGTCTGAAGAACCCGACGCCCCCACCGGTGCAGTCGGCACGGGTAGGAGGCGCCGTCGTTGCGACACAGCGGCCCGGTCGGCCACTCCTCGGCGGTGTGCACGACCACCGCCCGGACCGCGAGCCGGACATCCTCGGGTGTCAGTGGTGCCGGCATCGGCACCTCACCCAGCACCTGGTCGATGGGATCCGTCGACTGCTCACCAACACGCACGGCAGGCCTCCCGCAGCTCGGCAGCGGTACGGCGGACCCACCGCACCGACATCCTCGGGCAGTGGTACGGCCGGCATCGGGCGAAAGTTCAAGCCCCGGCCCCCTAATCGTCCCCCTAACGGGCGCTCAGACGAGGTCGGCGTCGTGCACGAGCAGGGCCACCTGGACCCGGTTGTTGAGATCGAGCCGGGTCAGCAGCCGGGAGACGTACGCCTTCACCGTCGCCACGCTCATGAACAACTCCCCCGCGATCTCCGCGTTGGTGCGGCCCCGCCCCAGCGCGACCGCCACCTGACGCTCCCGCTCGCTGAGCCCATCGAGCAGCCGCAGCGCCCGCTCGCGACGCGGATCCGGGCCGGCCAGACCCGGTGCGGCGGCGGTCACGTGGTCGATCAGCGTGCGGGTCACCGTCGGGGAGAGCATCGCCTCCCCCGCGGCCACCCGGCGTACCGCGTGCACGATGTCCGCCGGAGGGGTGTCCTTGAGCAGGAAACCGGCCGCGCCGGCGCGCAGCGCCCGCAGCACCTGCTCGTCGGCGTCGAAGGTGGTCAGCACCAGCACCTCCGGCGGGTGCGGTCGCGCGCGGAGCGCCTCGGTGGCGGTGAGCCCGTCGACCCGGGGCATCCGGATGTCCATCAGGACCACGTCCGGGGCGTACGCGGCGATCGCCGCCGGAACCTCGCCGCCGTCGGCCGCCTCGCCCACCACCCGCAGGTCCGGCAGGCCGCCGAGGATCATCGAGAGCCCCGCCCGGACCAGCGCGTCGTCGTCCACGATCAGCACCCGCACCGGCGCGGTGGCCTCCCCGGCCCCGCCGGACGGCCCGGTCACGCCGGCCACGGCAGCCAGGCGGCCAACCGGAAGTCGCCAGCCTCGTCCCGCCCGTGCGCCAACCGGCCGCCGGCCAGAGTGACCCGCTCGGTGATGCCGACCAGCCCGGTGCCGGCACCCGGCAGACCGCCGGCACCCGGCAGTTCGACCCCGGCCGGCGTGCCCAGCGGCCACCGGTTGGCGATCGCCACGGTCAGCCCGGCGCCCGGACCACCGGCCACGTCCACGGTGACGGCCGCGCCGGCCGCGTGCTTGCGGGCGTTGGTCAGGCCCTCCTGCACGATCCGGTACGCGGCCCGCCCCAGCGCCGCCGGCACGGCCGCCGGCGCGACGACGGTGTCGGTGACGTTCACCCGCATCCCGGCCGCACGCGACTCCGCGATCAGGGCGGGCAGGTCGGCGAGGGTCGGCTGCGGCGGCTCGGGGGCGTCGCCGACGTTGCCGCCGTCGGCCCGGAGCACACCGATGACCTCCCGCAGGTCCTGCAGGGCGGCGTGGGCGCTGCCCCGGATCACCCCGGCGGCGCGGGCGACCTCGTCGGCCGGCGCGTCGGGGCGGAACTCCAACGCGCCCGCGTGCAGGCTCAGCAGCGAGATCCGGTGGGCCAGCACGTCGTGCATCTCCCGGGCGATGCGGGTGCGTTCGAGGTGCCGGGCCTGGGCGACCCGCAACTGCTGCTCGGCCTCGGCCCGCTCGGCCCGTTCCCGCAGCGACACGATCAACTGTCGCCGGGCCCGGACGAACATCCCCCAGGCCAGCACGGCGAGGGTGATCACCACTCCCCACGCGACGGTGGCCCAGTACGGCCAGTTCGGGTCCGGGCGCGCCCAACTGAAGATCAGGTTGGTGACGAGGCCGGCAGCGGTGAACGCGATCGCGACTGCGGTGCGGCGGTGCACCACGACGGTGAAGTACAGAATCAGCAACGGGACGGCCGCGGCCATCGAGAACGCGCTCAGCGGCAGGGTGGCCACCGCCAACCCGAGCGGCCACCGCCGCCGCACCCACAGCAGTCCGCAGCAGGCCAGCCCGAGCAGCGCGTCCACGCCGACCATCCAGTCGTGCGGCAGCGGAGAGGCCGTCTCCGGAGTGGGCGACAGGGCGTCCACGGTGATGAACAGCACCCACGCCAGCCCGGCCAGGAACGCGAGGCTGTCCACGATCCAGTCGCGGGTGGTGCGGCGGGGGTGTGCCCGGTCACGTTCGCCCGGCACGACCAGCTCCCCGGGCAGCAGCCAGGGGTGTTCCGGGACGGCGAGGCTGGTCACGCGCCCATGCTAGGCAGCAACGGGCACCGGCAACCAGCTACCAAAGTATCGACCCGAGCCTCGACCAAGGTCGGTGCGGCACCGACCGGCGGCCGCAGCGGATGGCCGGGTGGCGCGGGCACGCTCGTCGGCATGATCACCGTGGAGAACCTCACCAAGCGGTACGGGCCACACCCGGCGGTGGACGACGTGTCGTTCCAGTGCGAACCGGGCACGGTCACCGGCTTCCTCGGCCCCAACGGCGCCGGCAAGTCGACAACCATGCGCATGATCTGCGGGCTCACCGCGCCGACGGCCGGCCGGGCCACCGTCTCCGGGCGCCCCTACCGCGACCTGCCCAACCCGGGGCGGGAGGTCGGGGTGCTGCTGGACGCCTCCGCCCAGCACGCCGGGCGCACCGGCCGCGAGGCGTTGACGCTGTCCGCGTACACCATGGGGTTGGACGGGCGCGAGGTCGCCGCGAAGCTCGACCTGGTCGGGTTGAACGCGGTGGCGGCGAAGCGTCGGGTACGGGCGTACTCGTTGGGCATGCGCCAGCGGCTCGGGCTGGCGCACGCGCTGCTCGGCGACCCCCGGGTGTTGATCCTCGACGAGCCGGCCAACGGCCTGGACCCGGAGGGGATCTTCTGGATGCGCGGCCTGCTGCGCGACTTCGCCGACCGGGGCGGCACCGTGCTGCTCTCCTCCCACCTGCTGCGCGAGGTGGAGGCGGTCGCGGACCGGCTGGTGGTGATCGGGGGCGGCCGGATCGTGGCCCAGGGCGACAAGAACGAACTGCTCGCCGGCGGCGGAACGCTCGTGCGGGCCCGCGACGGCTCGGCACTGCGCCGGGCACTGGGCGCGGCGGGTCTGAGCGCCACCGACGGCACCGACGGGCTGCTCGTGCAGGCTGACGCCGAGACGGTCGGGCAGGCCGCCGCGGACGCGGGCGTCGCCCTGGCCGAGCTGCGCCCCGCCGGCAGCGGCGGCCTCGAACAGCTCTTCCTCACCCTCACCGCCGGCGAGTCCACCAAGGAGGCCGTCCGATGACCACCACCACCGCACCCGCCGCCGGCGCCGTCGCGCCCCGGCAGCACCCGGCGGTACGCCGTCCGTCGCTGCTCCGGCTCACCGCCGTGGAGTTGCGCAAGCTCGTCGACACCCGGGCCGGCCGTTGGCTGCTGATCACCATCGGCCTGGTCACCGCCGCGATCGTCACCCTCCAGTTGATCTACGCCAAGGATGCCGACCAGACCTTCCTCAACTTCTTCGTCCCCTCGCTGCTGCCGGTGTCGGTGCTGCTGCCGGTGCTGGGCATCCTGTCGATCACCAGTGAGTGGTCGCAACGCACCGCCCTCACCACGTACGCCCTGGTGCCCCGCCGTGAGCGGGTGATCGGGGCGAAGCTGATCGCCGTGCTGCTCACCGCGCTCGCTTCGGTGCTGGCCAGCCTGGCCGTCGCCGCCGTCGGCACGCTCGTGGCGTCCGCCACCGGTGGCGCGGGCACCTGGCAGTTCGACTGGTCGCTGCTGCTGAACGCGGCGATCCTCCAGGTCGCCAGCGTGCTGATGGGTGCGGCCTTCGGTCTGTTGCTGCTCAATCCACCGCTGGCGATCGTGGGGTATCTGCTGCTGCCCACCCTGTGGGCGGTGCTCGGCGAGATGGTCCGGCCCCTGCGCGGCCCATCCGGCTGGCTGGACACCAACAAGACGATGGAACCGCTGTTCAGCAGCGACGCGCTCACCGGTGAGCAGTGGGGGCGGATGGCGGTGTCCCTGCTGGTCTGGATGGTCCTGCCACTGGCCGTCGGCCTGGTCCGGACGCTCCGCCGCGAGGTGTCCTGACCATGGACCTGGCCGGCTACCGTCCGCGCACCACGGTCAGCGGCGGGCCGCTGGAGCTGGCGGTCCTGTGGGGTGGTTTCCCGCTGCTCGGCGCGGGGGCCGGGTGGCTCCTCGCGGCGACGACAGGCTGGCTCGCCCGGCTGCCCTGGGTGCCGTTCAGCGACCTCGTCGAGTGGCTGGACCGGCTGCCCGAGCCGCAGGCCACCGCCGGCACGATCGCCGTGGGCGCCCTGGCCGGCCTGGTCCTCGCCGGGATCGGCACCGCCGAACGGCTGATCGTCAGCGTCGACGCGGCGCAGGTCCGGCTGCGCCGCGCCGATGAGAACCGGACCGTCGCACGGGCCGACACCCGGGTCGTCTTCGTCGCCGACAAGCACCTGGTGCTGCTCGACGCCGACGGGGCGGAACTGGTCCGGGAGTCGACGGACCTGCCCGCCGCCCGGCTCGCCGCCGCGTTCCGGGCGCACGGCTGGGCCTGGGCGGACGACGATCCGCACCGGTCGGCGTACCGGCTGTGGGTGCCCGACCTGCCCGGTCTGCCCGCCGGCGCGGACGCGCTGCTGCGCGCCCGTGAGCGCGCGGTCGCGCGGGACCGTCGCGATGACGCCCGGGAGCTGCGGCGGGAGCTGGGCCGGCTCGGGGTGGTGCTGCGCGACGAGGGCAAACGCCAGTACTGGCGGGTCGTCGTCCCCGGTGCGGGACAGTCGACTTCGGCCGAGCGGGAGCGGGAGGGGCGGTAGCGTCTGTCCCAGGAGATCCTGGGAGCGCGCGATGACCGAGCAGCAGCCGTACCGGGTGGTGTCCCGACACCCCGGCTTCGAGCTGCGCCGCTACCCGGCTCACCTGGTGGCCGAGGTGCAGATCCAGGCGTCGTTCACCCGGGCCCCGATCGAGGCGTTCCGACCGCTGGCCGCCTACATCGGGGGCGCCAACCGGGCCCGGCACCCGATCGGCTCGGCCGGGCCGGCGATGTCGGCGGCCAGCGACTCGGAGAGGATCGCCATGACCGTGCCGGTGGTCCAGATCGAGGGCGAGCGGCCGGGCGCGTACCTGATCCAGTTCGTCATGCCGGCCACCTTCACCACCGCCACCCTGCCCGAGCCAGTGGACACCCGGGTGCGCATCCGCGAGGTTCCGGCACGCCTGGCGGCGGCGATGCGGTTCTCCGGGCGGTGGACGGAGCAGGCGTTCAGTCAGCGGGCCACCATGCTCGGCCGGTCGGTGACCGCGGCCGGGCTGCAACCGACCGGCGCGATCCGGTACGTGCGCTTCGACCCACCGTGGAAGCCGTGGTTCCTGCGCCGCAACGAGGTAGTGCTGCCGGTCGTGGAGTAGCTAGCGGCGACCGTTGTCGACGGTCGGCCAGGCCAGCAGCAGCGCCATTCCCAGCCCGGCGAGCAGCCCGGCCAGCGAGAGCAGCAGATCGGAGTCGGCGGAGTTGATCGGGCTGTTGCCGGCCAACGCGGTGAACGTCGCGCCGACCGGGAGCAGCACCATCATGGCGATGGTCGCGACCAGCAGCATCGACACCGGGCCCACCAGCGCGGCGAGACCGGCGAGCCCGTGCCGCCGCCACACCGGCCGACCGCCCGGCCAGTCCCACGCCAGCAGGGTGACGCCGGTGAGCAGCACCGCGCCGAGCCCGATCATCGGCAGGATGCGCGGGCCGGGCGGGACCGTCCGGCCCAGCGCGACACCGCCGATGGCGACCGCGCCGAGCCCGACGGCCAGCAGGCAGCGGCCCCGGGTGCGGGCCGGTGCCGCCGCCAGGGCGACGACGACGGTCAGGGCGACCAGGAGTACGCCGGTGGCGAAGGCCGCCGTCGTCAGCTGCGGCTCCCGGTCGGTCGGTGACTCGATACCGGCGGCCACCACCGCCAGCACCCCGGCCACGCAGGCCGCGCCGGTCAACACCCGCCGGTCGGTGCTGGAGGGCCGGCCGCGATCCCGCCACGAGAGGGCGGCGGCCAGCACCCCGAGCACCGCAGCACCGCAGACGGCGAGCAGAATGGTCGACCCCGTGCCGGCCGGGTCGGCCCGGTCGATCGCCACGTCGGCCGCGATCCAGAGCCCGCCGAGCACGACCGCCGGAGCGCTCCACCGGAGCTGCCCCCGGCCGGCCAGCAGCAGCCCGAGCACGATCGCGACGATCGCCACGAACCGCAGATCCCGTGCCCAGTAGGCGTTGTTGCCCGGCAGCCGCTCCGACCACGGGCCGATCGGCTCAGTCAAGGGTTGCCACACCGTCATGCCGACCGCCCAGAGCAGCATGGCGGCGGCACTCAGGAGCAGCCCGACCGGGCGCGCGAATCGCATCCATCGACGGTAGCGGCCCGGCCGGTCTCCCGGAGGCCGGGGACGCGGTCACCCGACGACGCCGACCCATGACCGCGCGGGGCGGCGACGCAGTGACCGCCACGTCGGCACCGCGCTCGCCAGCGCCGCGAGCAGCAGGCACAGCCCCACCACACCGGCGACCACCGACCACGGCACCACCAGGTCGACGGGGGCACCTACCTGCTCGGCGAGGCCGGCGCGGATGCTGAGCAGACCGACGAACGCGACAGCCCCACCCAGCAGCGCGCCGATCAGGACCACCAGTGCCGACTCGGCCGTGACCAGCCAGAGGACCTGCCGTCGGGTCGCCCCGGCCAGCCGGATCAGCCGCAGGTCCGCGGCGCGGCCAGCAGCGGCCAGCAGCAGCGTGTTGGCCACCGCGATGGCGCCGTAACCGGCCGACACCCCGATCAGCAGCAGCGTGAAGAGCCAGACGAGACGGTCCTCGGCGGCGTCCGCCTCGCCCGCCCAGGTCGCGACGTCGACGACCCGCGCGCCGACCGGAGGATCGATCCGGTCCCGGACGTACACCGTGGACGTGAGCGCCGACGGGTCGTGCGTACGCACCACCGCCCGGGGTACGAGCAGGTCGCCGGGGATCGAGGTGTCGGTGACCACGGCGACGACGCGCAGCGACACCGACGTCCCGTCCGCGAAGACCACCGGGTACGGCTCGGACGGCCGCAGGTTCGTCGCGGCGGTGACCACCACCGTGTCGTCGCCGCGCAGGTCGTCGAGCGAGCCGGCGACGACTGTCAGCGCCCGGTTCGCGGCGGCGAAGCCGGCCGGGTCCACGCCGAGCGCGGTCAGCGGCCGATTGGCGGGCGCTGTTTCGGGATCAGTGCGGTAGACGGTGGTGGGCAGGAGGGCGGTGCCACCGGCCCCGGCGACGGCCTGGTCCGACAGACCGGGTGCCCGGTCGGGCACCAGGATCCAGCCGGCGTTCACGTTGTCCGCCCGACCTGCCGCGTAGGCGGCGGTGGTGGTGCCCACCATTCCGGACACCAGCACCGCGAACGCGACGGTGAGCAGCACCGGCGCGGCGATGGCGGCGGTCCGCCGGGTCGCGGTCAACGCCCCGCCCCGGACCAGCATCCCGATCGCGCCTCCGGGCCGCCGCACCGGCGACCGCAGCAGCCGTACGACCGGTCCGACCACCGCCGGGGCGAGCACTGTGGCACCGGCCACCAGCGCCATCACCGCGTACAGGGCGTACTGCGCGGCGATCCGGGCCTCGTCGGCGGTCGCCGTCCCGACGCTGAGCGCGAATCCCGCCGCGACGAGGAGCGCCCCGGCGGCGACGCGAATCCGCCCGATCGGTCGCTGTTCCACCGCGGCCTCGCGTAACGCCTCCAGCGGGCGGACCCGCGCCGCTCGGCGGGACGCCGACCAGACCGCCAGCAACGCGATCACCGGCCCGGCGGCGAGCGAGACCACGACCGGCCAGAGTTCGTAGCGGACCCGGAAGGTCGACGGTTCGTAGCCGACGTCGACGAGCAGTCGACCCAGCAGCGGGGCGAGCGCCGCGCCGACCAGCAGGCCGACGAGCCCGGCTGAGGCGCCGACGGTGAGCGCCTCCGCGTACACCATGCGGCGGACCTGACGTCCGGTGGCGCCGACGGCGCGCAGCAGGCCCAGCTCGCGGCGGCGCTGCGCGATGGTGAACGCGAAGGTGGAGGCGACCACGAACACCGTGACGAAGCCGGCGAGGGCCGCCGTGGCGGTGAGCACCTGCATGCCGATCCATCGGGTACGGGCGTCGCCGCGCGGTTCCAGCGCACCACGGGCAGCACCGGTGAGCACCCGTCCATCGCCGCCGACGACTCCGCGAGCCGCCGTGGCGACCCGCTCGGGATCGGCCCCCGGCGCGAGCACGAGCCCGATGGCCCGGACGCCGGGGGCGAGCGCGGCGGCGACCTCGTCCGCGACGTGGACGCCGGGCCCGTCGACCAGACCGGTGACGGTGTACGGCTGCGCACCCACGGCGGTCAGCAGGGTGACCGGTGCGCCGGCCCGCAGCCCGAGCGCGCGGTCGACGACGACCTCGCCGGGCCTGCGGGGCGGCTCGCCGGCCGTGAGGCGCAGTCCACCCAGTTGGGCGCTGGACCAGCCGTGCCCCTGGTGGGCGTCCTCCCGCCGGGTGTCGCTGGCCGACGGCCGACCGTCGACGAGCGGCTGAGCGTAGAAGGTCCGGTCCGGCACCGCCGCCGCGACACCGGGCAGCGCGGCCAGCCGGCCGACGAGTCCCGCGGTCGCCGTGACGGACCAGGGCCGGGTCGGCACGAAGGCGTCGGCCGACGCGCCCGCCTCGGGGCTCTGCACCACGACCGCCGCCCGCGCCAACCGGTCCGGCACCTGCGGACGCCCGGAGGCGAGGAGCAGGGTGGCCGCCGCGACCAGCGCGACTCCGAGGGCGACGGCCACGAACGCGCTGGCCGACCGCCGGACGGTCACCACGACCGCTGCACAGTCGGCTCGGCCGGGATGGTCTCCCGCTCGGTGATCCGGGCGGCGACGGCAGCGGCGGTGATCCCGCCGGTCAGCTCGTCGACGACGCGACCGTCGGCGAGCAGGAGGACCCGATCGGCGTACGCGGCGGCGGCGGGATCGTGGGTCACCATCACCACGGTCTGCCCGTGGTCGTCGACGAGCGCGCGCAGCAGCCGGAGCACCTGCCGGGACGCCGAGCTGTCCAGCGCCCCGGTCGGCTCGTCGGCGAACACCACGGCCGGACGGGTGATCAACGCGCGGGCCACGGCGACGCGCTGCTGCTCCCCGCCGGACAGCTCACTCGGCCGGTGCCCGGCCCGGTCGGCGAGTCCGACCGCGTCGAGCGCGGCGGCGACGTCCCCGGCCGGCGGGCGGCGGCGGGCCAGGCGCGAGGGCAGCTCGACGTTCTGCGCGGCGGTCAACGTGGACACCAGGTTGAACGCCTGGAACACGAAGCCGATCCGGTCGCGCCGTAGCCGGGTCAGCTCGTCCTCGCCGAGGTCGTCGAGGCGGATGCCGTCGATCGTGACGACCCCCTCGGTCGGACGGTCCAGTCCGGCCGCGCAGTGCAGCAGGGTGGACTTTCCCGAGCCCGAGGGGCCCATCACCGCCGTGAACGTGCCGCCCGCGAAGCTGGTGGTCACGCCGTCGAGCGCCGTCACCCGCCGGGTTCCGGTGCCGTACACCGCCCGCAGCCCCGTGAGGGTCACCGTGTGTGTGGTCATACCGTTACGGTCCCGAACGCGGGGGGTGCGGCGCGTCGTGCCGGGGCGGGCACTTTCCGGCCCTCCCCCGGGCGGAGCCGAAGGCCCGCAAGCGCCGGCGGATCGTCCTCGGGGATGACCACCCACGGGTGGACGCGGCCGGACCGTCCCGCCGATACGGTCTGACAGGTGACCGCTCTCCTGCTGACCCGGCGGCTACGGCCGGTGGACCTGTACATCGTGGACGCCGCGCTCGCCGCGGCGGTCGGCGGGCTGCTCTGCCCGTACGCGGCACTGGAGTCACCACTGCACGGGGGCGTCGACGAACCGCTCTGGGTGTCGGTGCTCGTCGGGATGGCCATCGGGCTGCCGCTGGCCGCCCGGCGACGGTGGCCGATCCCCGTCGCCGTGGCGATCAGCGCCGTCACCACCGTCGCCCTGATCACTGGCGTGATCCCCAACTTCGCCGCCGCCGCGCCGGCCCTCGCCATCAGCCTGTCCTTCTACACGGTGGCCGTGTCGACCACCACGCGTCGGTCGATGCTCTGCGCCGCCGGTTGTCTCGCTCTGGTGAGCGTCGCCCTGGTGCTGACCGCGGGTGACCTCTGGTCGCGGACCGGGGCTGTCGTCTACGCCGCCGTCATGGTCGCGCCGGCCTGGGTGATCGGTTGGCTGATCCGGGAGCGACGCGCCCTCGCCACCCGGCAGAGCGACCAGCTGGTCCGTCAGGCCGCCACCGAGGAGCGGCTGCGGGTGGCGCGCGAGCTGCACGACGTGGTCGCGCACACGCTGAGCCTCATCGTGGTGAAGGCGGCCGTCGCCAACCACGTCGCCGAGGCCGACCCCCGCGAGGCGGGCGCCGCGCTCCGGGTCATCGAGGAGACTGGCCGCACCGCGCTGACCGACGTGCGTCGCGTGCTCGGCGTCCTGCGCGAGGACAGCCCGTACGCGCCGACGCCCGGGCTGGACGAGTTGCCGGTCCTCGCCCGGCAGGCGGCGATCGGCGGCGTCGACGTGCAGCTCGACGTGCGACGGGAGGAGCCGGTCGGGACGGTGCCGGAGTCGGTGGGCCTCGCGGTGTACCGGATCGTGCAGGAGGCGGTGACGAACGTGGTGAAGCACGCGGCGCCGGCAGCCTGCCGGGCCACGGTGACCGTCCTGCCCGACGAGGTGCGGGTGGAGGTGACCGACGACGGCCAGCGGCCGGTCCTGCTCGGCGGGGAGGGGCACGGGTTGATCGGCATGCGGGAACGGGTGGCGTTGCACGGCGGGGAGTTCCGCGCCGGCCCACGCTCCGGCGGCGGCTTCGCGGTGACGGCCAACCTGCCCTACCGGGTGGCCGCGTGATCCGCGTCCTGATCGCCGACGACCAGGCACTGCTGCGTGGCAGTTTCCGGCTGCTTGTCGATCTCAGCCCGGACTGCGCCACCGTCGGCGAGGCGGGCACCGGCGTGCAGGCCGTCGCCTTGGCCGAGCAGCACCGACCGGACGTGGTGCTGATGGACGTCCGGATGCCGGAGATGGACGGCATCGAGGCGACCCGGCGGATCTGCGCCGACCCGGCGACGGCCGGCACCCGGGTCATCATCCTGACCACGTTCGACCTGGACGAGTACGTCTACGGGGCACTGCGCGCCGGGGCCAGCGGGTTCCTGCTCAAGGACACCCCACCGGCGGACCTGCTGACCGGGATCCGGGTGGTCGCCGCCGGGGAGGGCCTGCTCGCGCCGACGGTGACCCGCCGGCTGATCGACGAGTTCGCCCGACAGCCGGAGCCGACCCGGCCGCTGCCCCGACAGCTCGACGGCGTGACCGACCGGGAACGGGAGGTGCTCGCGCTGATCGCAAGGGGCCTGTCCAACGCGGAGCTGGCGGCGCACCTCAACCTCAGCCAGGCCACCGTCAAGACGCACGTCGGGCGGCTGCTGACCAAGCTGTCGGTACGCGACCGGGCGCAACTGGTCATCGTCGCGTACGAGACGGGCCTGGTGGGGCCGGGCGGCCTACGCTGAGCCGGTCGGCCGTGCACCCAGGAGGAGCCATGACCCGGTACGTCGCGCTGCTGCGCGGAGTCAACGTCGGCACCACCCGCCTCGCCATGGCCGATCTGCGCCGGATCGTCACCGACCTCGGGCACGAGGACGTCGCGACGTACCTGCAGAGCGGCAACGTGGCCTTCGGCAGCACCGTGCGCGACGCGGAGAAGCTGGCCGCCGGCATCGAGCGGGCGCTCGCCGACGAGCTGGGGCTGACCGTGCCGGTGCTGGTCCGCAGCGGCCGGGAGTTGGCGGCGGTGGCGGGTGGCAACCCGTACGCCGAGGTCGAGGACGATCCGAAGCTCCTGCTGGTGGCCTTCCTGGCGGCCCCTCCGGCGAAGGCCACGGTGGACGCGCTCGCCGTGCCCGGCGGTGAGAACGTGTCGTTCACGGTGACCGGCCGGGAGGTCTTCCTGCACTTCCCCGATGGCGGCTACGGCCGGACGAAGTTCACCAACGCCTACCTGGAGAAGAAGCTCGGCGTGGTGGCCACCACCCGCAACTGGAAGTCGGTACGCGCCCTGGCGGAGCTGGCCGCCGGCTGACCGGGCGGGCGCGGGCGCCCGCCCGGAACCGGTCAGAAGTGGTACGCGGTCTCGTACTCAGGCACCAGCACCCGGCTGCGCGGCGAGATCCGACGCACCGCCGCGATCATGTCGTCGAGCCGGTTGCGGTCGGCCGGCGCGACGACCGGCGGGTTCTGCAACGGCGTCTCGAAGTTGTCCCAGTGCACCGGCACCACGACCTTCGGGTAGTCCAGACCGGCCAGCAGCCGGGGCAGGTAATCGCCGGTGGTGGTGGCGCTCTGCATGGCCACCATCGCCACGTCCGGCGCCAGGCCGGTGAGGTTGCGCTCGGCGACGTCGCTGGCTCCGGTGAAGTAGACCGACGGGCCGCGCTCGACCCGCAGCAGGTAACCCAGCGTGTCGCCCTCCGGGAGGTCGGCGATGGTCGCCGGCCGCGCCGGCTGGCTCACTCGCACCCCGGGGAAGGCCACGGAGTACGACGCGTTGCGGCTGTGCAGCGAGCCGACCACCTCGACGCTGTGGTCGCCGAAGTCGAGCACCTCCCCGCCCTTCACGGCGCTGAGCTGCGTCGACGGCACCCCGTAGGCCAACCCCAGGTGGTACGCGGTGAGCGTGCCGAACACCCGCGCGCCGGTACGCGCCGCGATGTACGGGACGTCCATGAAGTGGTCCCAGTGGGTGTGCGTGACCAGGACGGTCGTGGCCTTCTCGACGCGCGGGTCGATCACGTCGGCGCGCACGGTCAACGGGGTGTCCGTCTTGAACGCGCCGGTGAACAGCCCGGTGTCGATCCGGCTGAGGAACGGGTCGACCAGGACGGTCCGGTCGGCGATGTCGATGCGCCAGCCGGCCGTACCCCACCAGCGGAAGCTGACCGCGCCGGTGCGGCGGCGCTCGGGCGTCGGCGCGGCGGCCGGCGGCGCGGCCTGGGCCGGGGTGGTCGAGGTGGCGGCGAGGCCGCCGGCCGAGACCAGGGCGGTGGTGGCTGCGGCGTCCCGCAGGAAGCGACGGCGGTCGAGGTTGGACATACGGATCTACTCCCCGTGCTCGGGTGATCGGTCGGCACGAGCCAACCAGCGCCACCGCGTCCCGGTCCAAGATCGAACGCTGTCAGCTCCCATATGGCATGGCATATCGTGCCTGCTCAGCGACTGCCCTTCGGCGCTCGGACGCCCGGAAAACTCAGTCGCCGCGCAGCGCCTCGACGGCCGTGCGAGCGGCCTTTCCCACCGCCAGGTCCACGTCGATCCGGCGCGGGGTCAGCTCGTCGGCGCGGGCGAAGACGGCGATGGCGTACCGGCCGCCGTCGGGATATTCGGCGACGCCGGCCTCCAGGTGCAGGCCGGGCAGGGTGCCGGTCTTGCCGGAGACCCGGACGCCGGGCGGGAAGCCTGCGGCCAGCCGGGTCCAGAAGAGCTGCCGGGCCATCCAGCCACGGACCATCGCGCAGGCCGCCGCCGTCCCGGCCTCGTCCCGCCAGATCAGGGTGAGCAGCCGGGTGATCTCCCGGGCGGTGCTGCTGGTGCTGTGCGCGGGGTCGAAGACCCGCATGGCCTGGACCCGCTCCGCCGGCAGCGTCGGGAAGATCCGGGCGAACTCCGCCTCGGTGCGCGCGCCCACGTCGGCGAGCATCATCTCGACCAGCTCCCGAGGACCGCCGAGAAGGCGGGTGCGGGTGAGGCCCAGCTCGGCGGCGAGCATCGGCAGCAGGTCCGGGCCGACCCGGCGCAGCAGCAGGTCGGCGGAGGTGTTGTCGCTTACCGACATGGCGAAGTACGCGAGGTCGCGCAGCGACACCTCGGCGTCGTCGACGCAGCCGGCCAGCCCCCACCCGCCGAGCCGGTCGGCGGCGGTGACCAGGACCCGTTCGGTGGGGTCGAGCTGGCCGGCGTCGACCTGCCGGGCGAACTCCAGCACCAGCAGGATCTTGAAGATCGACGCGATCACCACCTGCTCGTCGGCCCGCACCCCGACCTGCCGGTCCACCGCCGCTGGGCCCACGGTGTCGACGTCCACTGCGTCCAGGTCCACGGCGTCCAGATTCACGGCGTGCAGGCTGGCGGTCACCCCGACGTCCGCGAAGATGGCCTCGATCCGCTCCCTGACGTCCACCCGGGCACGGTATCCAGTGGCGGTGGTCCGCCGCTGGCGTAGGGTCCGGGCCGTGGACCTGCTCCGGCACCTGCGGCACTTCGTGGTGGTCGCCCACGAGCTGCACTTCGGGCGGGCGGCCGAACTGCTCGGGATGGCCCAGCCGCCGTTGAGTCAGTCGATCCAGCGGCTGGAACGCGAGCTCGCGGTCGAGCTGTTCGACCGCTCCCGCCGCCAGGTGCGGCTCACCACCGCCGGCGGTCTGCTGCTCGCCGAGGCAGAGGAACTGCTCGCCGGCGAGGGCCGGCTGCGCAACCTGATGGGGCAGGTCCGCGCGGGCGAGCTGGGCATCCTGCGTGCCGGTGTTCCGCCGGAGACCCCGGCGGTGACGTTGCGCGCGCTGCTGGACCAGCTCACCGGCCGGGCGCCCGGCCTGGACGTGGAGCTGCACGAGCTGACCACCGCCGAGCAGGTGCGGATGCTCACCGAGCGAAGGTTGGACGTGGGGCTCGTGCACCATCCGGTCGAGGCGGACGGGCTGCGCTTCGGCGCCCCGGTGGACGTACCCCTGGGGGTGTTGCTGCCGCGGACCTCGCCGCTGGCCCGCGGCCGGGAGGTGCCGCTCGCGGCGCTCGCCGGCCTGGACCTGGTGGCCGCGCCCCGGGCCACCGCGCCGGGCTGGCACGACCACCTGCTCACGGTGTGCCGGCGGCACGGGTGGCGGCCGGCGCGGGTGCGGCCGGCGCGCAACCCGGAATTCCTGTTCGGGCTGGTGCTGGCCGGCGGTGGGGTGGCCGTGGAGCCGGCGACGCTGGCCCGCCGGGAACCCCGGATCGCGTGGCGACCGATCGCCGACACCTCGCTGACGAAGCGCACCTCGGCGGTCTGGCCGCAACGGTCAGCGCATCCGGCGGCCCCGATGGTCGGGCAGCTCGCCGCCGAGGTGCTGGCCGTCGCCGAGCCGTCGCCGCCCACGCCGCCCTCGGTGCCGGCGGCACGGCCCTGGCCGGTGTTGTTCGACACGACCGGGTGAAGCGGGCCGACGTTGCGCTCGTCACCTCGCGTTGGGCGGTGAATCGTCCACCCGCCCGGGTATGGATGACGGATAACGAAGACGCGAAGGAGCCGCAGTGGCACTCACGATTCCTGACATCAGGCTGAACGACGGCACCACAATCCCGCAGCTCGGCTTCGGGGTGTTCCAGATCGAGCCGAAGGACACCGTCGCGGCGGTGACCACGGCCCTCGAGGTGGGCTACCGGCACATCGACACCGCCGAGATGTACGGCAACGAGGCCGAGGTCGGCGAGGCGATCCGCATGTTCGGCCTCGACCGGGACGACGTGTACGTGACGAGCAAGTTGAACAACGCCTTCCACCGCCCGGACGACGCCCGCGAGGCGTTCGACTCGACGCTGTCGGCGTTGAAGATGGACTACATCGACCTGTTCCTGATCCACTGGCCGCTGCCAACCCTGTACGACGGCGACTACGTCTCGACCTGGAAGGTGCTGGAGGAGTTCCAGCGCGACGGTCGGGCCCGCTCGATCGGCGTCTCCAACTTCCAGGTGTCGCACCTGCAGCGGCTGATCGACGAGGCGAGCGTGGTGCCGGCGGTCAACCAGATCGAGGCGCACCCGTACTTCACCAACGACGAGGTCCGCGCCTACGGCCGCGAGCACGACATCGCCACCGAGGCGTGGTCGCCGATCGCGCAGGGCAAGGTGCTGGACGACCCGACCATCGTCGACATCGCCGAGCAGGTGGGTCGCACCCCGGCGCAGGTCGTGCTGCGCTGGCATGTGCAGCGCGGCGACATCATCTTCCCGAAGTCGACCACGCCGAAGCGGATCGAGGAGAACACCCGGATCTTCGACTTCGAGTTGGACGACGCGGCGATGGAGCGGATCACCGCACTGGACAAGGGTGAGGCCGGGCGGCAGGGCCCGAACCCGGACATCTTCGCCTACGTGCCCCGCTGACGCTCGAATGACGGTGCTGCCGCTCGGTCATCAATGTGACTGAGCGGCAGCGCGCTCCTTCTCGGAGGTTCAGGAGCCGACGCGCTCGGCGAGTCGGCGGAACACCGCCTGGGTCGGCGAGTCCGGCTCGGCAACGTAGACGATTAACCGCTGCTCGGTCTCCGGCACCAGCAACACCCGGCACTCGAACTCCAGCGGCCCCAGCTCGGGATGCGCCACCCGCTTCACGACGGGACGGCGCTCCTCGACCTCGTGCTCGGCCCACAGCCGGGCGAAGTGGGGCGAGGTGCCGAGCAGTTCGGTGACCAGCTCGCGGATCGCCGGGTCCGCCGGATAGCGGCCGTAGGCGGCGCGCAGGTCCGCCACCGTGCTGTGCACGAACCGGCGTACGTCGGCATCGGTCCAGTGGGCGTCGGTCATCGGCTGCCGGAACGTCCAGCGGATCATGTTGCGCCCGGCGACCGGCACGTCCGTGAGATCCCCCACGAAGTGCGTGGCCAGACGGTTCCAGGCCAGCACGTGGTACGCGGCGTCGACGAGGTACGCCGGGGTTTCGGTCATGGCGTCGAGCAGGTGCCGCAGCCCAGGGGTGACCTCCCGGCTCGGGCCGACGGTCGCGGGTGGGTGCTCCCCGGCGATCCGGAACAGATACTCCCGCTCGTCGCGGCTCAGCAGCAGCGCCCGGGCCATCGCGGCGAGCACCTGTCGGGACGGGTGTGGCCCGCGGCCCTGCTCCAGGCGGATGTAGTAGTCGATCGACATCCCGGCGAGCTGAGCGACCTCCTGTCGACGCAGTCCGGGGGTGCGCCGACGTATCCCGTCGGGGAGGCCGACCTCGGCGGGGCTCAGGCGGGCGCGGCGGGTGCGCAGGAACGCCGCCAGTTCGTCGCGTCGCAGGCCGCTGCTCGTCATCCCCCCAGCATGCCTCGGGTGGGGTCAGCCAGGGTGGTACCGCCGGTCCCAGGCTCGGCCCGTCCCTGTCCGCGGGCCGTCGCCGGGGTGAGGCTCGACGGCATGACCAACACGATCGCCCTGATCACCGGGGCCAACAAGGGAATCGGCTTCGCCACCGCACGACAGCTCGGCGGCCTCGGGATGACCGTCCTGGTGGGCGCGCGCGACGCCGAGCGGGGCCGGGCCGCGGAGCGGGAGCTGCGCGACGGCGGCGCGGACGCGGTGTTCGTGCCGCTGGACGTCACCGACGCCGAGTCGGTGACGGCCGCCGTGAAGCGGGTGGAGGCGGAGTACGGCCGGCTGGACGTGCTTGTCAACAACGCCGGCATCGTGCTCGCCGACGGTGCGCGAGGGCTGCCCAGCGAGACGACAGTGGCGACGCTGCGCCGGCTGTACGAGACGAACGTCTTCGGGGTGGTGACGGTGACCAATGCGCTGTTACCGCTGCTGCGCCGGGCGCCGGCGGCGCGGATCGTCAACGTGTCCAGCGAGGTCGGCTCGATCGCCGTGATGACCGACCCGGACGGCGCGCTGTTCGGGTTGACCTCCGTGCCGTACCCGTCGTCCAAGGCGGCGCTGAACATGCTCACCGCCATGTACGCCAAGGAGTTGCGGGACACCCCGATCAAGGTGAATGCGGCGAACCCCGGCTACTGCGCCACCGACTTCAACGGCAACAGCGGCTTCCGCACGGCCGAGCAGGGCGCCGAGGTGAGCGTGCACCTGGCGACGCTGCCGGCCGACGGCCCGAGCGGGCTGCTCTGGGGCTTCCAGATGGACGCCGGCGGCGGGTACGGCGTACTCCCCTGGTGAGACGCGCGCTTGACCTGGAGTGCACTCCAGCCGCCACTGTGGTCCTCGGGCGCCCACCGCCAGGGCGCACGAAAGGAGATCTGATGCGGTACCGCACCATCGGCACCGACCCGGCGACCCGGCGCGAGGTCAGCGTGCTCAGCCTCGGGGCCATGCTGTTCGGCAGCGTCACCGACGAGGCCACCTCGTACGCCATCCTCGACCGGTACGTCGAGGCGGGCGGCACCTTCATCGACACCTCGGACAACTACGCGTTCTGGGTCGACAGCTCGCAAGGCGGCCAGAGTGAGGAGCTGCTCGGGCGGTGGCGGCGCAGCCGGGGCATCGGCGCCGAGATCGTCATCGCCACCAAGCTGGGCGCCCGCCCGCTGGCCCCCGGCACCAGCTACCTGGACAACGCCGAGGGCCTGTCGGCGAAGGTGATCCGCGAGTCGGCGGAGCGCAGCCGCGACCGGCTCGGCGTGGAACGGCTGGACCTGCTCTACGCACACATCGAGGACCGGACGGTGCCGCTCGCGGAGACCGTGGAGGGCTTCGCCGAGCTGGTCGCCGAGGGGACGGTGGGCCTGCTGGGCGCGAGCAATCACCGGGCCTGGCGGGTGGAACGGGCCCGCGCGCTCGCCGCAGCCGCCGGCCTGCCGGGGTACGAGGTGCTCCAGTACCACCGCAGCTACCTGCCCAACCGCACCGACCTGATCAGCGAGCTGGACCCGGACGGCGAGCCCGGCGGTGTCGGCGGTGACCTGCTCAGCTATCTGCGCGCCGAGCCGGAGCTGACCCTGGTGGCGTACTCGCCGCTGCTCAAGGGGGCGTTCAGCCGGGCGGACAAGCCACTCAGCGACGCGTACGACCTGCCGAGCGCGCCCCGGCGGCTGGCCGCCCTGCGGGAGGTGGCCGGGCAGACCGGCGCGACGGTGAACCAGGTGGTGCTCGCCTGGTTACTGGGCGGTGACCTGCCGTCGATTCCGCTGGTGGGCGCGTCCTCGGTGGCCCAGCTTGAGGAGAGCCTGGCCGCGGTGGACCTGGAGTTGACCGCCGAGCAGCGACACCGCCTCGACACCACCTGGTGACCTGCGACGGCCGCCCCGCCGACCTCAGTCGTCGGCCGGCGGGGCGGTCAGGTCGAGCTGCCAGTCGTTGGCACGCATCAGGTGCCCGGGTGGGTACTCGAAATCCGTCTCTCCCAGCAGGGTGAAGCCGGCCTTGCGGCAGACCGCGTTCGAGGCGGGGTTGTCGACGGACGGGTACGCGTGCGCGTAGCGCCGGTCCCGTCGGGCGCGGACCACGTCGAGGGCCGCGCGCACCGCGACGGTGGCCAGCCCCTGCCCCCGGTACGCGGGCAGCACGGCCCAGCCCAGCTCGTACACCGGTTGGTCACGCCACTCGCGGCTCCAGTAGCCGACGCTGCCCGCCCGCGCGCCGTCCGGCAGCACCAGAGTGAACATGCACCCCTGCCCGCCCTCGGCGAAGTGCACGTACCGGTCGTGCCGGGCGAGCACCTGCTCGTCGGTCTCCGGGCCGCCGGTGTGCCTGCGCGTGTCCGGTGAGTTGAGCTGCCGCAGCAGGTCGAGGTCGTCCTCGCGCCACGGCTCGATGCGTACCTGTGTCATTCCGTCCCCTTCGTCGACCCCAGTCAAGCCGATCCCACCGACATTGCGTCCCGGAACGGCGCCCGCTAGTTCCGATCTAGCGGCGGTCGGTCGTCACCTCGCGCCTTGTGGTGGGCGGCGTCGTTGATTTCACCAACCACGACGTCCCGGCCATCGGACGAGAGGTACGGATGATGAACAGACGCTCCACCGGACTGGCCATCGAGGCCGAAGGGCTCACCCGCTCGTTCGGGGAGACCCGGGCGCTGGCCGGCATGGACCTGCGGGTGCCCGCCGGCACCGTCTACGGCCTGCTCGGCCCGAACGGGGCGGGCAAGACCACAGCGGTCCGGGTGCTGGCGACGCTGCTGCGCCCCGACGGCGGCACCGCGCGAGTGTTCGGGCACGACGTGGTGACCGAGGCTGACCAGGTCCGCAGCCGGGTCAGCCTCACCGGCCAGTACGCCTCCGTCGACGAGGACCTGACCGGTACGGAGAACCTGGTTCTCCTCGCCCGCCTGCTCGGTCTGCGCAAACCGGCCGCCCGCGAGCGGGCGGCGGCGCTGCTCGCCGCGTTCGGTCTGACCGAGGCGAGCGACCGTCAGGTGAAGAAGTACTCCGGTGGGATGCGGCGGCGGATCGACATCGCCGCGAGCATCCTCAACACGCCCGACCTGCTCTTCCTCGACGAGCCGACGACGGGTCTCGACCCGCGTAGCCGCAACCAGGTGTGGGAGATCGTCCGGGCCGTGGTGTCGCACGGGACGACAGTGCTGCTGACCACCCAGTACCTCGACGAGGCCGACCAGCTCGCCGGGCGGATCGCGGTCGTCGACCACGGCCGGGTGATCGCGGAGGGCACCCCGGGCGAGCTGAAGTCGTCGGTTGGCTCCGGCACCGTCCACCTGCGACTGCGCGACCCCGGTCAGCGGCCGCAGGCCGAAAAGGTGCTCCGGGAGGCACTCAACGTGCCGGTGCAGCTCCCTGCGGATCCGGTCGCGTTGACCGCCCGGGTCGGCGAGGCGGGCACCGACCTCGACGCCAGCGCGCAGGCCGCCCGCGCGCTCGGTGACCTGGCCCGCGCCGGCATCGTCGTCGACGACTTCTCCCTCGGCCAACCGAGCCTGGACGAGGTATTCCTGGCCCTGACCGATCATCCGGCCGTGTCGGCCGACGAGCGCGACGACGAGCTGGAGGCAGCCCGATGAGCGACACCACCACCACTACCGAACGGGCGCCGTCGGTCTACGTGCCGTCCGCCGAGGCGCTGGCGACAGTCCTCGCGCCGGGCGCGCGACCGTCCCGACCCAGCGCGCTGGGGGCGTCGCTCACCTTCGGTTGGCGGGCCCTGCTGAAGATCAAGCATGTGCCGGAGCAGCTGTTCGACGTGACCGCGTTCCCGATCATCATGGTGCTGATGTTCACGTACCTGTTCGGCGGCGCCCTCGCCGACAGCCCGCGCGATTACCTGCAGTTCTTCCTGCCCGGCATCATGGTGACAAGCGTCGTGATGATCACCATGTACACCGGCGTCGGCCTCAACACCGACATCGAGAAGGGCATCTTCGACCGCTTCCGGACGCTGCCCGTCTGGCGGCCGGCCGCCCTCGTCGGCATGATCTTCGGCGACGTGCTGCGCTACGTCCTCGCCGCCCTGGTCATCCTCGGCGTCGGGTTGGCGCTCGGCTTCCGACCCGCCGGCGGCGTCGCCGGGGTGGCCAGCGGGATCGGGCTGCTGGTGATCTTCTCGTTCGCGTTCTCGTGGGTATGGACGTTCTTCGGGCTGATCCTGCGCAGCGAGAAGTCGGTGATGGGGGTCAGCATGATGGTGCTGTTCCCGCTGACGTTCCTCAGCAACGTCTTCGTCGAGCCGAGCACCATGCCCGGCTGGCTCCAGGCGTTCGTGAAGGTCAACCCGGTGACGCAGCTGGTGGCCTCGGTGCGCGCGGTGATGGCCGGCGAGTCGGACCCGTCCGCCACGATGTGGCTGCTGGCGTGGAGCGTCGGCTTCGTGCTCGTCTTCGGCACGTTCACCATGTACAAGTACAACCGCCGCTGACCCGTCGGAGCCAGCGGCGGGATCAGAGCCGCCAGCGCAGTGGCTCGGGCGGCAGATAACGGCAGGTGCTACCGGTCGCGACGGACTCCCGCAGGTGACCGCTGAGCAGCGGATGGCGTTCGTCGAGCTTGCGCAGTGTGTCCCTGATCCGCGCGGTGACCGTCTTGCGGGCCCGCTCGGCCTCGTCGCCCAACCGCCGGCTCCGGCCGGCCAGCCCCGCCGCGGCGCGCAGCTCGTCGAGCAGCGCGCCGCGCTCGGCGTCCAGCGCGGCCACCCTGCGCTCGTCGCCGCGCGCGGCGGCCCGGTCGATCTCCTCGTCGAGGCGGGTCAGGTGCCGCCGGTAGCGGGCCTTCGCCTCGTCGTCGAGGACCGGATCGCCGCCCATCCGGCGGGCGGCCACCAGCTCCGGCCCGGCGGCCGGATCGAGCAGCTCCACCGCCGGCACGTCACGGCCCGGTCGACTCAGCAGCAGGTGCAGGTCGTGCAGGCCCTTGGCGTCGGGCAGATGCGCCACGACACCGGCGTACGCGAGCTGCCAGACCGGGCCGTCGCGCCGGAACGCGTACGCCTCGGCGGGCGGGTCGGACGGCGTCACCTGACGCCGCCCGACGACCTGGCCCGGCTCGGTGGCCCGGCCCGGAAGGCCGACCCGGTCTGGCCCGGCGTCCTCGCCCCGGCCGGTGTCCTCGTCCCGGCCGGCGTCCTCGTCCCGGCCGGCGTCCTCGCCCCGGCCGGCGTCCTCGCCCCGGCCGGCGACGTGGCCCGGCTCGACGCCGGCCGGTTCCGGGACGGCGAGCCGGAGGAGCACCTGTCGCATGCCGAGGGCGGTGGCGTCCCGCGTGGTGGCGGCGCGCAGCTCGGCCAGCGTCGCGGCGTCGCCCGGGTGGTCGCGGCCGGCCAGGGCGTTCACCAGCCCGGCGCGGGCGATGAGCGACCAGGGTCGGGAGCCCATCCGGTCGGCGGCCTCGCGGGCCGCCGTGAATCCGGCGATCGCGTCGTCCCAGCGTTCCTCGGCGGCGTCGACCACGGCGAGCCAGTGATCGATGGGCCCACTGATGTCGCAGCCGAAGAGCCCGACCGCCCACTGGCCCCGGTGCGGGGTCAGCGCCGCCCGCGCGTCGCGGCAGCGCCGCGGATCGCGGGACGCGGCGGCGGCCTGCGCCCGCAGACGCAGCCACAGCGGTGACACCGGGCGCGGGTAGTGGATGTCGGCGGCCTCGATGACAGCCGTCAGCCGCACCGCCGTCTCGTCATCGCCGCGCTCGGCCGCCGTGATGGCCGACAGCAACTCCCGGTAGGGGTAGTCGGTCGGCGCCCACTCGCGCAGCAGCGCGTCGATCTCATCGAACCGCCCCTGCAACAGCAGCCGGGCCCAGCGCAGGTGATGGCCCATGAAGGCGAACTCGGCGTGCCCCGGGTCGGACAGGTCGGCGATGACTGTGAACCGCTCGTCGGCCTCGGCGAAGTCACCCCGGAATGCCGCGATGATCCCGCCGTCGACGGCCGCCGCCATCCGGGGACGGGCCATGTCACCCTGCTGACCCACTGTGACGAAAGCGGTGAACTCCTCGACGAAGCGGGGGTCGCCCAGTTCCAGCAACGCCACCCAGCGCAGCGAGGTGGCCCAGAGCTCGGTCTCCCGGTCGCCCGAGCGGCGGGCCACCTCCCTGATCTCGGCGGTGAGCGCGGCTCTCGCCGCCGCGGTGCCCAGGCCCCAGGTGGTGTCGTGGCGGGCCCACAGGCTGAAGGTGAGCGCCTCGTCGTCGCGGCCGGAACGGGCGATGGTCTCCGTCGCGGTGATCAGATCGGCCACCAGCGTGGCCACCGACGCGGTGGCGGACGGCTCGCCGATCAACCGCTGGTACGCCTCGCGCACCAGATTCGCGGTGTCGACCGAGCGGATGGTGTCCACCTGGCGCGACCGGTGAACGGTGAGCGCGACGCGGGCCAGCAGCACCGGGTCGTCGAGCGTGCGGGCCAGCGCCGCGGCCTCGGCGAGCAGGCGTACGGCCTCGTCCCGACCCGCGTGGTGATATTGCACCTCACCGAAGTCGACGAGTAGCCGGACCCGCTGCGCCGGGTCCTCGACGATCTCCAACGCCCGGCGGAAGTGCACCCCGGCCTCGTCGGCGGCGAGCCGGGCGAACGCGTCCCGCCCGGCGGCGACCAGCAGCTCGACGACCCGGGCCCGGTCGAGCGCGGCGCCGGCCAGGTAGGCGTGTCGAGCCAGGTCGGCCGGGATCAGCCGGTCCGTCAGCGCCGCTGGCGGGTCCACCGCACGGACCACCGCGGCGTGGCGAGCCTGCCGGTCGTCGGCAGTGAGCCCGTCGTAGAGGGTCTCCCGGACCAGGTCATGGGCGAAGGCGAACCGGCCGCCGCTGCGGGCGACCACCAGCCGGGCCGTCACTGCCTGGTCGAGCAGCGAGTCGACCTCCGCCGCCGGGGCCGCCGCGCTGGCGGCCAGGACCTCCCGGTGGAACTCACGGCCGAGCACGGCGGCGACGGTCAGCGCCTCGACCACCGCCGCGGGCAACTGGTCGAGCCGCCGGCGCACCGCCTCCCGTACTCCGGGCGCGATGGTGCCGGTCGTGCCGTCGGCATGCCACAGCCTCGCGGTCTGTTCGACGAAGAACGGGTTGCCGCCGGTACGCCGGTGCACCTCGTCGGCCAGGTCGGCATCGGGCTCCCGCCCGGCGGTACGCGCCATCAACGCGGCCACCTCGTCGCGGGCGAGGCCGGTGAGAGTGATCGTGGTGGCCTTGGCGACCAGCGGCATCAGCAGCGGGCGCAACGGGTGCTCGCCCGCCTCCACCTCCGCGTCGCGGTACGTGCCGATCAGCAACAGCCGCTCGAACCAGGTGTGCTGGGCGGCGAACGCGAGCAGCCGCAGCGAGGCCGGATCGGCCCAGTGCAGGTCGTCGAGGACGACCACCACCGGCCGGTGCGCCGAGACCGCGACCAGCGCGGCGGTCACCGCGTCGTACAGGGCGAACGCCTCCTGGTCGGCGACGTGGCTGCCGTCGTCCGGAGCTGTCCAGGTGGCGGCGAGGCCGGGCACGTCACCGGTGCCGGTCTCGCCGAGCAGGGCGGCGAGGGCCGGCTCGGCGTCCGGTCGGGCGAGCGCCCAGTCGTCGGCGGAGCGGCGCAGGGCGCGCAGGACCTGCACCCACGGCCAGTAGCCGGGGGCGCTGTCGGAATCCCAGCAGGCCGCGCCGAGCACGAGCGCGCCACGCCGGCGGGCCTCCCGCGCCACCGACGTGACGAGGGTCGTCTTGCCGATGCCCGGCTCGCCGGTGACCAGGACGAAACCGCCGTGACTCGTGGCGGCCCGATCCAACTCGGCGCGCAGCAAACCCGCGGGGTGATCCCGCCCGATGATGGCGTCGCCGACGCGCGCGTCCATGGTTCCCAGACGGTACTGGACCCCACCGACGTTGAGCGTTGAGGCTATCCCATGAGTCCGTATCCTTCCCTATCAGGTTAGGATAGGGAACGATGACGGAAGAAATGTACTCGGTTGAACAGGTTGCCGACCGGCTCGGCCTGCACGTACGGACGGTGCGCGGCTACATCCGCTCCGGCCGGCTGCGCGCCGTGCGGATCGGCAAGCAGTACCGGATCGCCGCCAGCGATCTCGACGCGCTCACCGGACGGCCGCCCGCCGCCACCGCGGCCAGCCAGGCCGAGGTGTCGAGCATCGTGCAGATCGACGGTGTCGACCGGGCCGCCGCCGACCGGCTCGGCACGCTCGTGCTGGCCAGCATCAACACCGGGCACGACCCGGCCCGGCCGCTGCGGGTGCAGACCGTGCACGACGATGACCGCCGCCGCCTGAAGATCATCATCCTCGGTGATCCCGCCGGCACCGCCGAGGTGCTGCACCTGCTCGACGCCGTCCTCAATGCCGACAACGGCCTACTCCACCGGGAGGTCCACGATGCCTGACGAGATCCAGGAACGCGCCGGAGTGCCGGTGCTGGTCTGCGACCCGGCCGGCCCGACCGTCGCCACCGAGCAGGACGCGCTGGACCTGATCGGCGCGGCCTTCGCCGGCGCGCAGGTGGTCGCCGTGCCGGCCAACCGACTCGACGAACGCTTCTTCTCGTTGGGCACCCGCTTCGCCGGCGAGGTGATGCAGAAGTTCGTCAACTACCGGCTGCGCCTGGTCGTCGTCGGTGACATCTCGACGCACCTGGATGGCAGCTCGGCGCTACGGGCCCTGGTGCACGAGTCGAACCAGGCCGGGCACATCTGGTTCGTGCCCGACCTCGACGCCCTCGACGAGCGCCTGCGCGCTATGGCGTAGCCGCCTCGGCGTCGTGCACGACAGCCATCTCGACCGCGTCCGGTTCAACGCCTCTGACCTGTGCCTGCTCGGCCGCCCAGCGCAGGTACGCGAGCCACTCCTCGGACAGCCAGCCGGAATGACGACCGACGCCGGCCTCGCTGGGGAGACGGCTGGCCACGACGCGGTCGAGGATCAACGGCTGCACACCGCCAGCCCCTCGCCGGTAGCCGACGAAGTAGAGGACCTTCGTGAACAGCCCCGGCCCCAACCACGGCAGGCGAGCGTGGTTGGGGTCGCGGAAGCGGCGGTACGCGGTGCGCAACGCGGCCTCGCTGGGTGCTGATGCGGACACCTCCTCAAGCGCGTACGCCAGGCGTTTGCCATCGGGGTCGGCGCCGAGCGACCTGGCGGCGCGCCACGGCCCGTACCCGATGGGGCCGTAGCCCCAGACCAGCACCGCGGTCAGCAGTTGCCGCGCGCTGGCGTTGCTGGCTCGGTACGCATCGGCAACGGCGAAGACGTCGCGCCGCCAGACGTCGCCGCTCATCGGAAAGGTGTCCGGCCAGGCGTCCGGCGGCAACCCCGCCCGCCATTGGTCCAGCTTCACGGTGATCGGGGCCTGCTCCCCCGGTAACGGCCTCTGCATGGCTACCTCCCTCAGGTCGCGCGGTTGGGCCTACGCCGTTCGGACGCTACGGTCGGGCACTCGTGCACGCCGTCCGCTGACGCCATATCGCGGTATCGAGCGTCTGCCTGCCCTCCGCGCATCTTCCGCACGGTCAGGTCGGCGAGTCGAACGCATCCCCCGGCGACGGGACCACGCAGTCTGTTCGGCATGGGCCAGAAATCGTCATCGCAGTGGTGTCCGCCACCGTGTCGCTGATCAGCGTCGCGGTGACGTACCGGACTGAGCGGCCTTCTGCGACCGCCTCGAAACCGACCCGAGGTTCGCATCCTGGTTCACCCACCCCCTGGCGGAGGTGGACGACGTGGAAGCCCAAGGCCACCGCGGAAATGAGCGGCTGGTACGCCTGCAGAACGAACTCGTCGAGCTCATCGAACTGCTCGGCCCCAAGGGTGAATGGCTCCCGTTGGAGCAACGCGAGCGACTGCCACGATCGACCCCGCTCCTGCCCACCTCACGGACACCGGACGGCTGACGTTCGCCGGGTGGCTCGTGACTAGCCGCCGGGTGACCGGGTACGCGCGGTGCATGGGTAGCCACAAGCAGAACAAACACGACAGCGGCGGCGAGTCGGCACGAGGCCGGCGCCATCCGGGCAGCGGCGCTCCGGGCCGTCAGGGTTCAACGGTGGAGCACTCGCCCGACCAACGGCACCGCCGTACCGCGACCGGCCCCGCTGGCACTGAGCGGGACATGGGTCGAGCCAAGGTCTCCGGCGATGGACGGGTCCAGCGCCAGGGTGGCTCCTGAGCTGCCGGTCAACGGTCTGGCCCCCCGCGAACGCGCGGGGCGGCCACACCGGATGAGTGACTGCTACGCCGTGGCGCAGATGGCGTACGCCGTGTCGGACCAGTTGCCGGCGAACGCGTCCTTTTCGTACGCACCCGTGGCGGCCGACGTCGGGGCGGTCGCGGGACCACCGTTGGGGCGGGAGCCGTCCACGATGCCCTCACCGGTGACACCGTTCAGCTCGTAGCCCGCGCCGGTCAGCACCTTCCGATGGGCAGGTCGCTGTGGCGCTGTGGCGCTGTGGAAGTCTGCGGAGTTGCTGACGCTGGTGGCGGAGACCCGCACCAGACCGGGGACCGCTGCGGATGCCAGGCTCGCAGGGGCCATTAGGTAGCCGCCTGACCAGGCATTATTTCCAAATCGACTACGTCGTGTCATCGACCGGAAGCGTTCAGATCCGGCGTCACCTCGACGCTTAACGGTGCCCCTTCTGCTCCCGACGCATCCTCGTTACTTGGGGACCTGTCGGTTGAAGCGGGGTTTCAAGGCCACTACCAGGGATTCCTTCGCGCCCTCCGGGTTGTCGGTTTCGTGCCAGCGGACCTCGCGCTGAGCCAACCAGTCCGCAACGTCGGAGGCGGTCGCCTCGGTGCCCCGCTTATCGATTTCGTGGCCGACCTGTTCGTGCAGGACCGACGCGATTCGGTCTCCGGTCAGATGCTGCCGAAGGCGATCCCGCAGATTTTTCGTTCGTCCCACATAGATGACCACACCGCGCTCCAGGACCACATGCACGCCGGGTGAGCGGGGAGCGCGGGCAACCGTGTCCCTGGTGTATGGCTGCGGTGCGGTGAAGTCGGCCAGCAGATCTACGGCATCGGGCATCCCCGAACGCTACCGATGCGAATCCGTTTCCGTGATCCCGTCAGCGCCGGGGATGCCCATCGTCATACCGCCGGAGGCAAATGACTCGACGTCACCGCCCGTAGGTGGTCACGGTCTTCGGTCGAGACTTCTTGTAGTAGAGCAAGCCATATACCGGCAGCCAGCATCCACCGGTGAGCACGGAGAGCGTGATGTGGGCTACGTGGAACCCGGTGCCGATGTACTCCCTGGTGTAGACGGGTGGAGGCATCGGCGCGGCGAACTGCGGTGGATAGGGCGCCTGCTGGGCCGGGTACGGGTATGCCTGGTGGGGCGGAATCGGCGGTTGGGGCGCGTACGGCCCCGGCGGATACGCGGCCGGAGGGCCGGAGTAGGGCACAGCCGACTGCGGCGGGTAACCCACCGGCGGGCCCGAGTACGGCACAGCCGACTGCGGCGGATGAACGGCGGGCGGACCGGAATACGGCGCGGCCTGCGGCGGTGGATATTGGCCGGGCGCGGTCGGGTACGACGCGGTCGGTGAGATCGGCTGAGTCGGGTCCGATGGCTGCGGGTAACCATTGCCCGCGTCAGGTGACGGATTGGGTTGCACAGGAACACCCTGGGTGGTCCGATCCTGAATGGGCCATCGCCTGGACGGTTGACCATACTCAGCAATCAGCCAACCCAGGGCCTTGATCATTTGTGCGGTGGTACCGAATAGTTGGACCGACACGCTCGGCTCGTGGTGCCCGAATGGGCCTTAACGCGCACCTCGCCATCACCGGCACCCAACCGGTCCTTGAAGAGCTGCTCGGGTGACCCCGACGTGGGAGGCAGTAGCAACTGTTGCGGCAGGGCAGGCCTTGCCTTGCCCCCTATGCCTCCCGACCGAAGAAGGTCAAGCAAGCGACCCGGTCGGGGGTGAGCGGCCCGGTCAGGGTGTGTCGACTGCGGTGGACGGCCATCAGCGGGTGAAGCTCGCGGGCAGGTGGATGCGGGCGGCGGGGACACCGAGAGCGAACAGCCGTGGTCGCGCAGCGGCCAGCATCGCGGGTGGGCCGCAGAGGTAGACCTCCTGGTCGGGCTGGTGGTGGTCGAGGGCGATGGTGAGGGCGTCGCCCTGCTCGGCCGGCTCCGCCCAGGGGTCATCGGAGAACGCCGGCACGATCGTCAGCCAGTCGTGTGCGCATTGCAGCTTGTCGAGGGCTATCGCGTCGTACAGGTCGATGAAAGCGCGGACGCCGACGACCAGGGTCACCTGCCGGCCGTCTGGTGCGGCGGCGACCTGTTCGACCAGGGCGCGCAGCGGCGCCAGACCGGTGCCACCGGCGACGAGCAGCAGATCGCCGGTACGCGTCGGGTCGAGGCGTAGGCCGGTGTTGCCGGGTGGGCCGAGCCAGAGCAGCTCTCCGGGGCGTACCTCATGGACCAGGCGGTGGGAGAGGGCGCCGGCGGGTATGGCGCGGACGTGCAGCTCGACGGTGCCGTCGGCGCGTGGGAGGTTGGCCGGCGAGAGCCAGCGCCAGCGGCCGGGCAGGCGTGGTGTGCAGACGGGGACGGCCTGGCCGGGGTGGTGGGGCAGCCGCCGCCAGGGACGTACCGTGAGGATGGCGATGCCGGGCGACGGCCGTTCGTGGCCGATCACCTGGGCGGGCCACCAGGCCGGGCCGTCGCCGACGCGGGCGGCGGCGCGACGGACGGCGTGCGTGGCGCGGTCCACGGCGCGCTCCCCGACGGTCGTCCACAGGGGATGCGGCGCGTGCCGGGCCAGGGCGGCGAGCAGCGCGTCGCCGATGGTGGTGGCGTGTGGGAGCAGGTCGTAGCGGCGGTACGCGCGGCCGAGCACCATGAGCAGCGCCGCGCGGCCCGCCCGGTCGTCATCGCCGGCCACGAGACCGCCAAGCGCGGCGAAGAACAGCGACGCCTCGCGCTGCGGCAGCAGCCCGGGGCAGCGGTCCTCCAGGGTGCACCAGAAGTCGGCGGCCGCCCGGTCGTCGACCGACGCCCAAGCGGCGGCGAGGCTCATGCGGCCACCTCGAACGCCCGCCTGACCTGGGCAATCCGGCCGTCCGGCAGCTCGGCCGCCCTCAGGACGCCCTCCAGGTAGTCGACGACCCGCCGATGCTGCGCCTCCGACAGCCCCAGGCCGCACCATTGGGTTGCGTTCCCGTCGAGCACGGTCACCAGGTGCGCGGCGAGCCGGCCCAGATCAACCCCGATGAGGTACGGCGACAGCTCCGCGTCCGCCGCGACCAGGCGCAGCCAGCGGGCGACCAGGTTGGCCGGTGTCGTGGGTTGCTCAGGGGTGGTCATGGCGGCTCCGAGACGTCGACGGATCAAGTGGCGCCGGGGCGGGCGGGTGCGGGGCTGCGCCGTTGAGGGCCAGCGCAGCTCCGGAGCCAGCACCCGCCCCGGGCCATGCGTCCACCCTGGCCAGGCCCTCGGCTTCCCGGTATGACTACTCGCTGTATCTGCGCTGTACCTGCGCTGCACCGGGAGCCGATAGGCTGCCCGAAGCGCCATGATGCGATGGGAGGCGAGAGCTTTGCCGACTGTCGAGGCGTGGACAGGTCGCGAAACCCGTGCGCTGCGACAAGCGCTGCGGATGAGCATTCGCGACTTCGCGGAGAACCTCGGTGTCAGTGAGCGCACCGTCTCCAAGTGGGAGGCAGGCCGAGAAGCGGTTCACCCTCGGCCGGAGATGCAGGCCGCTCTGGACACCATGCTGAGCAGAGCCGGCAGTCAGGTGGCAGATCGGTTCGTCAGCGCCACCAGCAGAGCCGTTCCACAGCTCAGCACCGTCAGTACGGGCTACCGGGTCCAGTCCCACAAGTTCATACCGGCCTACGTGGGTGCAGCCGCAGCCGCGGAGTTGATGGCGCAAGGAGCCTTCCAGCCACGTCATCACGAGTGGCTGGACGTCGCAGTCGCGGGGTTGCCACACCCCGGGGGAACGTGTATCGCTCACGTCTTCGCCTGCGGTGTCGTAGTACTGCACATCGCGCAGAAACTGCACTTTCCTACTCTGGCCGCCCTGGCGGCATGGCGATACGCCAGCTACGAGAACGACGTACCCTGGGCTGCCGAGCAGGTTACGAGGCTTCTCTTACGTCTTCCGTCGTCCGCTCACGTCGGGCCCGAGTATGTGCTGTCGATGTACGTCCTGGAGGAATCGGCATGGACCGGCGACGAACTTGAGAACGCCCTGCGCCTGATGAGCCTGCCGTCCGTGCTGGTCAACCGTCAGGCACTGTCCCTTCCCGAACCAGTGGGTGACCACGTCGAGCGCCGATTGCTAGCCGAAGGCTTCGATCAGCCCTCCCTTCAGCCCTTTGGTGTGCAGGGAGTCTCGGTCGGCTATGCCAGTTGGGCAGGCGTGGCCTACCACGCCCTGTCACCCGAGCGGGCGCTCATGGTTGACGACCTGGTGTCCTGTGAGGTGGACGTGCAGATGCTCTGGGCCTACTGCCGCCACATCGAACGCCAGGTCGAAGACGGACGAGACCCGGTCATGCCGCCAGAGTTCGGCTGGCGTTTTCTGCGCGCTGCCCACTCCCGATTGACGACAGCCAGGGCGCGCGAGACAGCGCAGCACTGCATGATGCGCGAGGCGACGCTCTCAACGAGCGGCCTACCGGCACGTCTGATGCAGGCGCAGGTCGCCCTTCGCGAGACTGCGGCGTTGAGTGGCAGAGTCGACGAATGAGCGAGAGACACGCCGCGCTGATCGTCATCGACATGCAGAACGGCTTCATCAACGATCGAAGCCGCGGCGTCATCCCGAAGGTCGTCGAGCTGGTCGAGCATTGGGAGGCGACCGGGCGGCCGGTGGTGTTCACTCGCTACCACAACTACCCCGGCAGCCCATTCGAACGACTGATCCATTGGTCCTCGGTGCAGCATCCTCCCGAGACGGAGATCGTGCCCGAGCTGGCGGAACATGCGAGCCGCGCCAGAGCGGTGATCGACAAGAAGATCTACTCGTACTTTTCATTCGATGGCGCTGCCCTGACGGAACAGGAGGGATGGACCGACCTGCTGTTCTGTGGTGTAGCGACGGAGAGTTGCGTGTTGAAGTCAGCGGTCGATGCCTTCGAACGTGACCTGACACCGTGGTTCGTGACGGACGCGTCCGCCAGCCACGGCGGACAACCCGCACACGAGGCGGGCCTGTTGGTTGCCCGCCGGTTCATCGGAGCCGGACAGCTCATCGACGTTCAGGACGTGCGCGACAAGCTGTGAGAGACGCGACGACAGCCGAACGCCCCGGCGCCCGATCAGACGGCAGCCAAGTCCGGCAGACTGCGGGCATGACCGAACGCCCGGTGCTGTATCTGGTCGTCTGCGCCGCAGGTCCGGCGGAGCACATCGACGAACTGGTCGACCTGCTGATCGCCGACGGATGGCGCGTTTGCATGATCGTCAGCCCCACGGCCGCGCCATGGCTTGACCGGGCGGCGTTGGAAGCCAAGACCGGCTACCTCGTACGCGTCGAGTGGCGGATGCCCGGCGATCCCGAGCCACACCCGCCGGCTGATCTGGTGCTGGCCGCACCGGTCACGTTCAACACGGTGACGAAGTGGGCGCTCGGCATCAACGACACGTTGGCGCTTGGAGTCCTCAACGAGTCGCTCGGGGCGGGCCTACCGATCGTTGCCTTTCCGCACGTCAAGCCGGAACTGGCCGCCCATCCGGCTTACCTGGGCCACTTGACGGTGCTGCGCGGTGCGGGTGTTGCCGTGGCCGACGGAAGGGCGCTGAACCCGGCCGGGCGGGATCGGTGGGACGTCGCCATCGAGGCCGCGCGCTTGGCTCGACGGCCCTAGAAGGCAATCTCTGTCGACAATCGAGCTGCGCTGGTCTTCACGGGCGGGACCGGCGGGCGCACTTGGCACAACTCCTTCGGGTCCCCCGCGAAGACGGACGCCCGACGGCAATGGAAACAACGCCTACACCAGCCCGCACGAAGGGAGGAGAGCCAAGGGTAGGTTTCTGCTGGTTCCGTCGCTTCATTCGCTTGGGTTCCGGGCTTCGGGAGGCTGCTCCAGATTCTGCTGACGCTTCTTCTGTTCGGACTTCAGGCGGTGCACTTCCTCCACAAACTCAGCCAGAGCCTCCCCCTCCTGATCCTCTCCGAACCGCTTGTAGCGTCCGACACCAACTTCGACAGCTTCCCATTCATTTTCGATGGCATCTGCGGTTTGCTGTAGGTAAAAGCTCCGCTCCTTGTATTTATAATAGCCCATAAAACCGCTTGAGATACCTACAGCCAGCGTGAGGCCGAGAGTGACCCACCGCAAAAAGTTGAACTCCGCAACCAACCCGGCCGCTCCAGTAGCAGCTATGGAACCAATAATCAAGACGCCTTGCAATATGTTATTAAACCGCCTGTATCCCTTACTCTCAAGCCGGAGTCGGTCGATATCAAAGAAGGCATCCTCCTTGTACGCGATGCGCCTCACTTTGGTATCAGTATCGACACGCGCCAGAAAATGCTTGCGATTATCTCTCTGCCGAGCCAGCTTGAGCTCTAGATCGCCCTCCTTTAGATATTCCACCTTCCCGCTAGGCAACCTCTCCGGATAACCTGCATGCGTCTTGAGGTAATACGATGCGATACAGAAAGCGATGGCAACCGGGATAGCCGGAAGGTATACAGCTTCAAGCACCACTTCCGGTATTCCCGGAATCCAATAGAGCATGTACAGGACAACTCCGAGGAGCGGACCTAGCAGCATCGATACGTTCGACCACGACTTCCGACTCCGTGCAACAGCGAGGCGATGCTCGGTCTCGCGGACCTGGTGAGTCAGCAGCAGCAGTCGGTCATTCCCCCTGTATTGCGCTGCGCTGCTGTCCGCCGATTCCTCGACTGAAGGGTCGCGCTCATCATCTTTCCCCGCCATCGTTATACCTCCCCGCTTTCGCGATCCCTTCAGGACCGATGATCGCCAGTGCCAGGCGTTAAAAGCACTACAAAATCCGCCACCCGGAGAACCCAACCACCCGAGGAGGCCGACAGCCCGCTACAAAAATCAGCAACCCTGATAACTTCGCCCTGAGGCAGTCCGCCACAGTCAAGCGAGACCGTTCTGCCACGTCGATAATGTGCCGAAATCTGAATTACCGCCTCGCCGTAAAGCCGAGGCCTACACCGGACGGGCTCCGACATGTCCATCCCAGGCGCTTCGCCTTGCGAAACCCTATAGGGATACATTTTTGCGAGGTTGTCAATAACGACATCCACTTGCCTAGAGACTGGCAATGGGGTTGCCTCATCGTAACCGTTCGGAAAATTCCTAGCCAGCCTTACCCCACCTCGCACAGCAGCGGCAAACATGCGAGAAAGGGTTGCCAGACAAATCAGAATAATTAGGCACAGCGCCGTGGCAGCCAGCAGCAAGAGGTTGTCTTTCACGTAGATGGAACCCCTCACACGGCGTCATCACGTCGACCGAATCTACACGTTCTTGAAAGCAGCAAGAGATCCATCTTATGAGTCGTTGATCCACTCTGTCCAGAGGTGTCGGGCTCCCGACAGAAGAAGGAGGCGCCTGCTCCAGCCAGACCTGTTACTACCGACGCCGCGAGAGACATGACCTATGAGAATATCGGAGAAATCAATACCCACCGGGCTGCGTTTTCGGCGCAAATCGGATAGCTTGCTCTAATGGTTGACCTTGGCCGGGGTATCTACGAGCAGCTGATCACTCGCGAGCTGGCCGACCAACTCCAGCACGTCGACCCCGCCCTGATCCAGCAGCACAAGCTCGACCCAGCCGACGCGCACCACACCCTCGCCCGGCACATCGCCACCCTGGCCGCCCGCGCCCTTCAGGCCGTCCCCGGCGGCGACGACAAGCTCCACCACCAGGTCGAAATGGCGAACCGCATCGCCGACGCCATCGCCTCCCTGAGCCCAAAGGCGGCGACCGACGACGACCAGGTAACCGACGCCAAGCACCTGCTCCACGCCATCGCCGCTCCGCCGACCCCTCCCGCGGAGCCGACTTTCCCGCAGCGCCCCACCACTCCCCTCTCCACCGGTGCCCTACTGGTCAACGGCCGTCACCAGCCCCGTATCGGCCACGAGGTCAACCACGAGATGGCATCGGCCGAGAGCGTCGACCTGCTCTGCGCGTTCATCAAGTGGTACGGCCTGCGCATCGTCGAGCCGGCTATCCGCGAGCTGATCGCCCGAGGTGGCAAGGTCCGCGTCATCACCACCACCTACCTCGGCGCGACAGATCAGCGAGCGCTCGACCGGCTGAAGGAGTTGGGCGCCGAGATCAAGGTGTCGTACGAGACGCGGACCACTCGACTGCACGCCAAGGCGTGGCTGTTCCGCCGCCACAACGGCACCACCACCGCGTACGTCGGCTCGTCGAACCTGTCGAAGACCGCCCTGGTGGACGGCGTGGAGTGGAACGTCCGCATCTCGAATATCGAGCAGCCGCACGTCATCGACACGTTCACGGCGACGTTCGAGGACTACTGGAACGATCCGGCGTTCGAGGCGTACGACACGGAACGGGACGCCGAGCGGCTGCGGCACGCACTCACCGGGGAGCGTCGCGACGGCGCACCGACCGAGATCTCGAACCTGGACGTGCGCCCGTACCCGTATCAGGCGGAGATCCTGGCCGACCTGGACGCCGAGCGGTTGGTGCACGGGCGCTGGCGCAACCTCGTCGTGATGGCGACGGGCACCGGCAAGACCGTCGTCGCCGCCCTCGACTACCGCCGGCTGCGACGCAACAACGGAGTGGACTCGCTGCTCTTCGTTGCCCATCAGGAGCAGATCCTGCGGCAGAGCCTGTCGACGTTCCGGCAGGTGATCGGGGACGGCAGTTTCGGCGAGATGCTGGTCGCGGGCGAGAGGCCGAACGGCTGGAAGCACGTCTTCGCCTCCATCCAGTCGCTGCACCGCCGCGAGGTCGACCCTGAGGCGTACGACATGGTGATCGTGGACGAGTTCCACCACGCGGAGGCACCGACGTACGCGCGGCTGTTGGAGCGGCTGCGTCCCCGCGTACTCCTGGGGCTCACGGCGACTCCCGACCGGGCCGACGGCGCCGACGTGCGCCGGTGGTTCGACGGTCATGCGGCAGTTGAGCTGCACCTGTGGGACGCGTTGGAGCGGCAGTTGCTCGCGCCGTTCCAGTATTTCGGGCTGCACGACGACGTGGACCTGTCGCACGTCACCTGGAAGCGCGGCCAAGGCTACGACCTGTCCGAGCTCACCACCCTCTACACCGCCGACCATGCCCGGGCACGGACAGTGTTGCGAGCGGCTCGCGAGAAGGTGGATGTCGGGCGAATGCGTGCGCTCGGGTTCTGCGTGAGCATCAGGCACGCGGAGTTCATGGCGGACTGGTTCAACCGGCACGGCGTAGCGTCGGCGGCGGTGACCTCGCGGCCAGGCACCGACCGGACGCGGCTGCTGCGGGACTTCAAGGCGGGCAAGCTGCGGGTGCTCTTCACCGTGGACCTGTTCAACGAGGGCGTCGACCTGCCGATGGTCGACACGATCCTGATGCTGCGGCCCACCGAGAGCGCCACGATCTTCCTGCAACAGCTCGGCCGCGGCCTGCGCCTTGACGACGACAAGCCCTGCCTGACGGTGCTCGACTTCATCGGCGGGCAGCACGCCAACTTCCGCTTCGACCTGCGGTGGCGTGCCCTGACCGGGGTGAGCCGGAGGGCCATCACCGAGGCGGTCCGCGACGACTTCCCGAGCCTGCCCAGCGGCTGCCACGTCGAGCTGGACCGCGTGGCAAAGGAGGTGGTGCTCGCCAACCTGAAGAGCGCGCTGCCCACCTCGAAGGCCGGCCTGGTGGCCGAGCTGCGGCAACTCGGGGACGTCAGCCTGACGACGTTCCTGCGCGAGACCGGCCTGGAGATCGAGGACGTGTACCGGTCGGCCAGCGTCGGCGGCTGGACCGGTCTGCGCCGAGTCGCCGGCATCGAGACGTCCGCGCCCGGCCCGGATGACCGGGAGTTGGCCCGGGCCATCGGCCGCATGCTGCACACCGACGACACCGACCGGCTGGAGCTGCTGACCCAGGTCGCGGCCGGCCCGCCCGCGCCAGGCCAGCAGGTGTACGCGGGCAACGGCCGCCTGGTGGACATGCTGCACTTCAGCCTCTGGGGGCCGAACGCCCCGCTGGCCACGCGCGACGAACGGCTGGCGCGGCTGTGGAAGGAGCCGGCGCGCTGCGCCGAGCTGCGGCAGGTCGCCGAGGTGCTGCGCGATCGCATCCACCGGGTCACGCCGACTGCTGCCGCGGGTGCCGTGCCGCTGCGGGTGCACGCCCGCTACAGCCGCAACGAGGCGTGCGCCGCCTTCGGGATGCCCAACCCGGGCTCGCTGCGCGAGGGGGTGAAGTGGTTGCCCGACGCCCAGGCCGACCTGTTCTTCGTCACCCTGGTCAAGTCGGAGGCGCACTACTCCCCCACCACCATGTACGCCGACCGGGCCATCACCGACACGCTGTTCCAGTGGGAGTCGCAGAGCACCACCTCGGCGGCCTCGGCGACCGGGCAGCGCTACACGTCGCGCGGTTCGACAGTGCACCTGTTCGTCCGGGAGACCCGGATCGCCGACCGCGACCTGGGCGCGCCGCCGTACCTCTACGCCGGCACCATGACGTACGAGTCGCACACCGGCGACCGGCCGATGCGGATCCTCTGGCGGCTCCACCACGCCCTACCCGCCGACGTCTACGCCACCGCCCGCACCATCGCCGCCTAGTGCTGCTAGGGCAGTGGGTCGGGGATCGTCGTGTCGATTCGAATCCCGCCGTGCAGTGCCACTAGCCCGGCTGGCCGGCGGCACGGGCGTGTCGCCCGCTGGTCGGCCGCTCGTCGCCGTGCCCCGGCCACCACGCCTTGTGCCCGATCAGCGCGGTCAGCGCGGGAACGAAGAACATCGACATCACGAACGCCGACAGCACGATGCCGATCGCCACCGCGAAGCCCATCTGCTGCAGGAACGAGATCGGCGCGAGCAGCAGCACCGCGAACGTCCCGGCCAGGATCAGTCCTGCTGCCGCGACCGTCGGACCGGCGTGCTGCACGCCGATGGCGGCTGCCTCATGTGGCTCGTTGCCCTCCCGCGCTTCCTCGCGTAGTCGGGCAATCATCAGGATGTTGTAGTCGGTCCCGATGGCCACGACGAAGAGGTAGAGGATGATCGGCAACTGGAAGGTGACACCGGGCTCGCCTTGCAGCCCTTGGAAGAGGTAGACGGTGGCGCCCAGCGTGGCGGCGAAGTTGAGCAGCACCGCGATCACGAGGTAGATCGGCGCGACCAGGCTGCGCAGCAGCAGCGCGAGGATGAGCGCGATCAGGCCGGCCGCTACCGGCAGGATCACCGACAGGTCGCGGTTGTTCGCCGAGTTGATGTCCGCGAAGATCGCGGTGGTCCCGCCGACCAGCGCCCGGGTGCCAGGCGGCGCCGACGCATGCACGGCGCCGCGCAGGTCCTCGCGGACGAGGGTGATCGCCTTGTTGGAGACCGGGTTCTCGTTGAGCAGCAGGTTGACCCGGGCCACACTCGGGTCGGTGCTGCGCTCCGGAGGCTGCGCCTGACCCACACCCGGGGCTTTCGCTACGGCTGTAGCAAAGTCGTTGACCTGTTGCTCGGTCAGCGGCGACCGGTTGGTGGTGGTCAGGTAGACCTCGGTCGGGGCGAGCGCACCGGCGGCGAACCCGCGCTGGAGGTCCTGCGCGGCCTTCGCCGACTCGGTGTCCTGTGGGAAGCCGGCGCTGAAGTCGTAGTCGGCCTTGTAGCTCAGCACGCCTGCGGCGAGCGCGACCAGGATGACACCAGAGATCGCCGCGACGAGTGCCGGCCGGCGCCCGACGGTGGTGCCGAGCCGGTGGGACAGGGTGGCCTTGGGCGTACGCTGCCACGCCTTCGACGGCCAGAAGACGTACCGGCCGAGCAGGGAGACGACTGCGGGGACGAGGGTGAGCGAGGTGACAAGCATGACGCCGACCGCGATGGCGAGCGCCGGGCCGAGCGAGCCGAAGAAGCCCAGGGAGGCGAGGAGCAGCACGAGGAACGCGACGATTACCGCTCCGGCGGCCGAGGTGATGACCTCGCCGACCCGCTGGACGGTGACGATCATCGCGGTGCGCTTGTCGTCGCCGGCGCGCAGCCGTTCCCGGTAGCGGAAGAGCAGAAACAGGATGTAGTCGGTGCCGATGCCGAACAGCACGATCAGCAGGATCGTCTGCAGGTCCTGGCTGACACTGAGGTCGAATGCCTTGCCGGCGGCGGCGACGAGACCCGTCGTGATGCTCAGGACGACGCCGACGACCACCACGGGCAGCAGCGCCGCGATGGGGCTGCGGAAGATGATCAGGATCAGTCCGATGATCAGGATGATCGTCGCGATGCCGACCACGGCGAAGGCGTTGTTGAAGGTGTCCTCGTTGTCGACGAAGCTCGCCACGTCGCCGGCCACGCCCGCGGACAGTCCACTGTTCGCCAGCTCCGGGCCAATGTCCGTCCGCAGATCGCGGACGGCGTCGAGCAGCGTCGGATCGTCGGGGGTGGGGGCGTCCAGCCCGACGTTGATGATCTGCACCGACTTGTCCGGCGCCACAGCTGGCGGACCGGTCAGGTAGCCGGACGTGTGTGGGATGTTCTTGGCCTTGAGCGCCTGGGCGAGCTGGCCCACCCTCGCCTCATCCGCCGGCGTGAGTTTCTGACCGTCGGCGCGCTTGATCACGATGACGGCGGTCGCGGTGGCCTGCTGCGGAAACGCCTTCTGCCCGAGCTCGGTGGCCTGTACGGACTCGTACGAGCGGGGCAGGAAGCTCTCCTGATCCGCTGAGGTGATGTCGCCCAGCGATGGTGTGGTGAGGATGATGGCGGCCGCCGCCAGCACCCACCCGGCAATCACCCACCACGCTCTGCCCACAACGAATCTGCCCAGCCGCTCGAACATGGTTTCCCCCGTACGTTCGACACCACCGTCGTCTGGGCCTGGAGCGCCCAGGGCGCACACCCCATCACTCTTGCGGGCGGTCTTCACTACCCGCTGTGCAGATTACAGTCGTCCGCCACTCCTTTTCGGATGCATGGCCTTCGAGGGCTGCGGGAGTTTCAGCTGTTGGAGTCGGCGAGCACCGCGAGCACCCACCGGTTGTCGTCATCGGACAGCTTGTTGACGCCCCTACGCCGGCACTGAGGCGTACTCGGCGTGGCGCCGACGTGGATAGGCGAGCCTCGCCGCGCACCTCGACGCTTGCCGCCGAGGGCGCGGCGATCGACAGGCGGCTCCGATCGGAGCCGTACGACCTGCGGTTATGTCCTACGACTGCTCACGGGCTGGCGCAGGTCGGTGACGCGTTTGCTGGCGTACCGGACCCGAGGAAGCCGAAGCTCGTCGTGCCGCCCGGGGCGAGCGACCCGTTGTAGGAGACGTTGCGTACGGTCGCCGTTGAGCCACTGGTGCTGAGGGTGCCGTTCCAGACCTGACTGATGCTCTGACCGCTGCTCAGGTTCCACCTGACGGTCCAGCCGTTGATGGCGGCGGTGCCCGCGGTCACGGTGACCTCGCCCTGGAAGCCGCCGGACCACGAGTTGACAGTGCGGTACGTCGCGGTGCAGGCAGCGCCGGAGGGCGGCGGCGTGGTCGGCGCACTAGTGGTGGGCGGGGCGGACGTGGGCGGGGTGGACGTGGGCGGCGGGGTGGTCGTGGGTGGTGACGTTGGCCCGTCCGGCGGCACCAGGGGGCAGGTGGCGTTGTACCGCGAGACGCCGGTGCTGTCGGCCAGTGGGCAGAGGAACTGGGTGTAGCGGGTGTCGTTGTCCAGGAACGTCTTGAGCCACGGGATCAGGAGTCGCATCTCGGTGGGGTTCGACCTGGTGAACGAGAGGTGGTCGTTGCCGGCCAGCTCCGCCCAGGCGTGTTCCACGCCGGCGGGCAGGGTGTTGTAGATGCCCTGCACGTAGGAGGGCGTGACCGTGCCGTCGTTCTGTCCCGACAGGAGCATGGTGGGGACCTGCGTGGTGGACATGTTCAGGTTGTTGCCGGGCGTACCGGGTGCGAGGCCGACCGCCGCCTTCAGGGTCGGCCGCCGGAGGGCGGCGAGGAGGGTTCCGGCCCCACCCGCCGAGTGGCCCATGACGCCCAGCCGGTTGGGGTCGACCCGGTTGCGGATCGGGCTGGTTCGGGTGAGGTAGTCCAGTGCCGCGAGCAGCTGAGTGGCGCGGGCGTCGGCGCCGTCGGTGCGGCTGTTGGTCTCGATCCCGATCACCACGAACCCGAAGGACGCCAGCCAGGGGCCCATCCAGGCTTCCTCGTTGGCGAACAGGGCGGAATAGCCGGGAACGATCGCTACCGCACCCCAGGTGCCCAGGCTGGTGTCGGTCGGGTAGTAGACGTACCCACCGTTGAAGCCGTTGCCGGCGGGCACTGTCGCCTGTGTCGTGGCGAACGGGCCGCGGGTGGCGGCGACGCTGGCCGGGGTCGGATCCGGACCCCGCTGGTACGGGCTGTCCGCGGCGGCCGCGTCCCGTGTCGCTGTCGCCAGCGCCAAGCCGAGGACCAGCGCGAGCGCGGCCGTCAGCCACCGTGTTGGCTGCTTCATCGACGGCTCCACTGCTGGTTGGCCTGGCCGGTGCAGGTCCAAAGGACGAGCTTCGTGCCGTTGGCGGTGCCCTGGTTGTACGGGTCCAGGCAGAGGCCGGACTGCACGCCGGTGATGGTGCCGTTGGCGTTGACGTTCCACTGCTGGTTCGTCCCGCCGTGGCAGTCGTAGATGGTGACCTGGGTGCCCGGGGAGGTGCCGTAGCCGGCGGCGTCGAGGCACTTGTTGCCGTAGACGGTCAGCGCCTTGCTGGACGTGTAGGTCCACTGCTGGTTGGTGCCGCCGTGGCAGTCCCACAACTGCACCTGGGTGCCGTTGGTGGTGGTGGAGCCGGGGACGTCGACGCACCGGCCGGACCGGGTGCCCACGATCGTGGTGCTCTGTCCGCCGCCGCCGCTGCTCGGGTTACCGATGCTGCCGGGCACCGACTGCAACGCGCTGTACCAGCGGGCGGCCATCTTGTCGTAGCCGCCGGCGGTGGGGTGGACGCCGTCGATCAGGTCGGCGGTGGTGAGAGCGCTGTGCATGTCGACCAGGTGCACCCGCTTGCCGGCGTTGACCTTGCTCTGGACGATGCCGGGGATAGCCGCGTTGAAGGTGCGGGCGGCCGCGTCCTGTCCGCTGTTGGAGAGCGGGATGATCTGCGCCACGAACACCTCGGCGGTGGGCACCGTGGCAGTGATCTTGTCGATAAGCGTGGAGAGCCGGTTCGGCGCGGTGCTCACGTTGTAGTTCTGCAGGATGTCGTTGGTGCCGATGTGCAGCAGGACGGTCTGCGGTCGTTGGGTGTTCAGCCAGCCGACGATGTTGGCGTCGATCTGGTCGATGCGCCAGCCGGGATGCCCCTGGTGGTCGTGGTCGCCCAGGCTGGCCGGCCCGTTGAACTGCGATCCGACGAAGTCCACTGTGTACCGGCCGCTGGCGAGACGCTGCCAGAGCCCGATGCGGTACCCGCCGGGCACCTGGGTGCCCTCGGTGATGGAGTCGCCGAGCGGCATCACCCGCACCCCGCCGTTGGATTCCGCGTTGGCCGGCCCGGTGGGTGTCACCACTGAAGCGATCACGACACCGAGCGCGGCGAGCGTTGCGAGCCATCGTGCCCTCGTTCGCATAGCTTTCTCCCCTGGGTTGGTCGAGCTGGCCGAGGGCATGGGCCGACCGGTGGGGCCGCCACGGGCAGCCGGCAACCGTCTGGGAGCGGGGCCGGCCGGACCGAGCAGCCGCCGGCTGCCGGGCGTTCACCCGGCGCGCGCCGATCGTCACATCGGCACGGCGTCACTGCCTCAGCACTGGGACGAGTGTGAGCGTTAACAGCGATGATTGTAGATACATTGGATTGCTCTGGTCTACCGGCAACGTCGGGGCCGGTTGCCGAGGGATCACGCGTTAGGTTACGAAGATGGAGCAGCGGATCAGCCTGATCACTCTCGGTGTCTCGGACCTGCCACGCGCCAAGGCCTTCTACGAGCACCTCGGCTGGCGCGGCCAGGAGGTCGAGGGGACGGTCTTCTTTCAGGCCGGCGGCCTGGCCGTCGTCCTGTGGAGCCGCGACAAGCTGGCCGCCGACGCGGACGTCCCCAACCCGGACACGGGTGGCTTCGGCGGAATGACCCTGGCCCAGAACGTCCGCTCACGCGCGGAGGTCGACGAGGTGATGGCCACCGCGGGCGAGGCCGGGGCCGAGGTGACCCAGCTGGCGCGGGAGACGTTCTACGGCGGCTACGCCGGCTACTTCGCCGACCCGGACGGTCACGTCTGGGAGATCGCCTGGAACCCCGGCTTCACGCTCGGCCCGGACGGCTCGCTCACTCTGCCCGACTTCGGCGCCACGACCTGACCCGAGCCGCGGCAGCCACCGCAGCGGCGGCGGCAGCGGCGATCAGGCTGAGCCCCAAGGGCGGGACGGCAACGGCCCCGCGATCACGGCCCGGCCGGCGGGCAGAGCAGTCGGTCCACCAGCGGTAGCAGCGGATCCAGGCACGCCGTCAGCAGCGTGGAATCGGGCGTCGTGGTGGGTGACGGGGACGGCGCGGCGGGCCGAGCTGCCGTCGGCGGGGCCGCCGGCGTCGGAGCGGACGTCGGCGTCGCACTGGCCGACGAAGTGGGAACGCTGGCCGACGGGGTGGGAGCGCTGGAGGGCACCGGCTCGGTCGAGGCCACCGCAGCGGGGGTCGGGACCGGAGCGGCAGCCACAACCACGTTCGGGCCCGACGTGACGGGCTGCGGCGGGCTGGCCGCCGGTGCCCGCGCCGGCTCGGGCGGCCGGGTGGGCGTGACCGGTGCCGGAGGTGCCACCAGGACGATCGGTGCCCGCAAGGGGGCGAGCACACTGGTGTGCCGTACGGCCGGCTCGATGGGCGCGATGGTCGCCGCCTCCGCCCGTCGCAGGGGGCCGGTCTGCGACGGTCCCACGGCGCCGGGGCCCAGCGCCGCGAACACCACAGCCGCGACTGCGGCGACGGCGAGCGCCCGGCGGTCGGGGCGTACCGCCGTCAGTGGTGCGTCGGCCGGCCCGACCGTCGGCAGGGGCACGGGCGGGGATGCCTGGTGCGCTGCCAGCAGGGCGTCGAGCTGCGCGGTGACGGCGGCACGATCCCCGGCAGCCGAAGCAGCCGCCAGGGTGAGATAGAAGCGGACGTTCACGGCGGTGCTGGCCGGGACCAGCAGCCCGGAGAGTCGGCCGTCGTCGTGCAGCAGGGTGACCGGCACGCCGGGGTGGTGGGCGACGCCGCGCAGGTCCGCGTACCGCCACTCGCGCCGGTGCTCGCGGCCGGCGAAGGCCACGCGGTGGCTGGTCACGACGGCCATGCCACTGTCGACGGTCCGCAGGCCCGCCGGCAGGGCCGCGTCGGGTGTCTCGGCGAAGGCGCAGCCGCCGGGCGTGGGCAGGCCGGCGACGTGCCGGGCCTCCGCCTCGACCAGCTCTGCGACGGGTACGACCCGGAAGACGAGTTCGTCGACGTCGAGGTCGACGGGGAGGCCGGCGCGTGGCTGCGTACACCCGAGGAACCCGGCGGCTTCGATCCGTAGCCGGACCAGGTGGTCCCCGCGTCGGCGCCAGGCGGCGCTGGCGTCGCGGTACGCGCGCTGACGCCGCTTGTTCTCGCGCTCGGCCCAGGCGAGCCGCCAGGAGGTAGGTGCCAGTGCGGTCACGGTCACACGCGGTACAACCGCTCACGTACGTGACAGGCAACGCTCGTCGAATCGATGTTTCCCTTTGCGCCCGAAAGGAGAGAATTGACGGACGCCGGCGGCCGCTCCGGCGGAGAACCGGAGCAGCCGCCGGTCAGGACGGGAAGAGGGCAGCCCTACGAGCGCAGCGAGGTGAAGAACTCCCTCAGCTCACCGGCGAGCAGGTCCGGTTCCTCCAGCGGCATGAAGTGCCCGCCTCGGCCGGGTTCGCTCCAGTACCGGATGTCGGTGCAGGCCCGCTCGGCGATCTCCCGGGGGAAGTTGGCCTGCGAGGGTTCGGTGCTCACCGTGAACGCGGCGGGCACGGTGATGTCGGGCCGTGGGGTGTTGTGGCCGAAGTCGACGTACTGCCGGAACGACGAGCCGATCGTGCCGGTCACCCAGTAGAGCGTGATGATCGTGAGCAACGTGTCGGTGTCGAAACTGTTCGACAGGTCGCCACGGTTGTCGCTCCAGTCCCGGTACTTGTCGACGAGCCAGGCGGCCAGCCCGGCCGGGGAGTCGGCGAGCGCCGCCGCGAGGGTGTCCGGCCGGGTGCCCATGATGGCGCTGTAGCCGCCGTCGGTTTCGTCGTACGCGGCCTCGGCGTCCAGAAACGCCTGCTCGGCCGCCGACAGCGGTCGGTCGTCGAAGCTGGCCGGGAACGGTGGATGGATCATGTGGATGCCGGCCACCTGCTCTGGATAGAGGGCACCGAGCCAACCGGTGACGACCCCGCCGACGTCGCCGCCGAAGGCGCCGTACCGCTCGTAGCCGAGCACGTCGGTCATCAACTCGTGCAGCGTCCGGGCGAGGACCGCCCGGGTCAGCGGCACGTCGGGCAGCTCCGAGTAGCCGAAGCCGGGCAGTGAGGGCACCACCACGTCGAACGCGCCGCCGAGAGGGCTGGTCAGCCGGTCGACCAGGGGCAGCATCTCGACGAAGCTGCTGGGCCAACCGTGGCTGAGGAGCAACGGCGGCGGCGCTGGCGTGCCGGCCGGACGGGCCGCGCGGACATGTACGAAGTGCAGCTTCCGGCCGCCGACGAGCGCCAGATACTGGGGGTACGCGTTGAGCGCGGCCTCCCGGGCACGCCAGTCGAACCCGTCGTGCCAGTAGGAGACCAGGTCCCGCAGGTAGTCGGGATCGGTGCCGCCCTGCCAGGGTCGGTGGCCGTTGCGGTCGGTGAAGCGGGTACGGGCCAGTCGGGCCCGCAGGTCGTCGAGGACCGCATCGGACACGTCGATGCGGAACGGGGAGACAGACATTGATCCTCCGATAAAGGAGGGCGCACTCCCCGACGCGAAGACGTCAGCTGCGGGGGACGGACGAGAAGGGCGCCCAGGCGTGACAACTGGTGTTCACGGGGCTCACCTCCTTCTCGTCGCTGACGCGGATCACCGTACCCCGGTCAGCCGGCGCGCCGCCGATGGGGCAGGGGGCCGAGCAGTGGTCCGTCGGCCGGAAACCGCGACCGGGTACGCGGCGGGTACGCCTCGCAGTGCCCGGCCCACTGGTCGGCGGCGACGGCGAGGGCGTCCGCGGAGACGGTGAGGACCAGCGGATAGACGGCGTTGGTCGGCCGGCGCATCCACGGGGGTAGCGACTCGGCGGAGAACTCGACTGTCAACTCCAGCCGGCGGCGGCGGATCGCCCGGGTGCGCAGGGCCAGGTTGGGCTCGGTGAAGCGGACCATGGCCGGCGGCGGGGTCGGGGCGCCGGCCGCCGTCGCCTGACCGTGCAGCCAACTGCCCAGCGCGCGGGCCTCCTCGACCAGCAGGCTCGGGTAGTGGTGCGACCAGGTCTGGCCGTCGGCGGTGCGGGCGTCCACCTCGATGACCAGCCAGTCCTGCCATCCCGGCGCGGCCCGCTCGGGATCGTCGGGCGGGTCGATGCCAGGCTGGTAGCCGACCGGGCGGATCCGCACCCGGGCACCATCATCGGACCGGATCTCCACCCGATCATTCTGGCCGACCGAAGCGGACAATAACCCCCAAATCACGTTACTGAGTGATGGTCCGCCGGACGCCTCGATGGTCGGCGCACGCGCGCGCCCGGCCACCGGTCAGGCTGACCGAGCCGTCCCGGCACTGCACCAGATAGCCCCGGCCCGCCCAGAACTGCGGCACGCAGTCGAACCAGTCGCAGACCTCGGCGGCCGGCCGTCGGATCCGGGTTCCGGCACAGAAGTCGTACCCCAGGGGATTTTCCGGCGCGCCGCAGCGCGGCCCGGGGGTCGCGGTGGACGACGGGCGCGGCGACGACGGCCGCTTCGGCGCGGTGGTGCGCGCGGGCGGCGGGGACGCCGGGCGCAGCAGCGCGGGAAGCGCGCTGGGGGTCGACGCCGGAGTGGCCGCCACCGCGACCTCCGCGCTGCCGGTCGGGTCCGACGGGCTCGAGTCGACGAGCGCCACCGGCACCAGCAGCGCGATGCCCGCGGCCACCGCGATGGTCCGACGACCACCGGGAACGAGCGAGGAGAGCCGGGCCTGCGCCGGCGTGGTCACCGCCGGCCGGAACGGCTTGAGCTGGTCGTGCTCCGCGATCAGTTCGTCGAGCTGGGCGAGCACCGCGGCGCGCTGCTCGATCGCGTCGGCGAAGGCCAGCGTCAGCTTGAACCGGAAGTCCGCCGCCGCGTCGGTGGGCAGCAACAATCCGGAGGTACGCCGCCGATCCAGCACCTGGATCAGGGTCACCGGCGCCGCCGGGTCGTGGGCCAGGCCGGTCATCCGGCCGTACGCCCAGTCGCGCCGGCCGCGTCCGCCGAGCAGGACCAGCCGACGGCTGGTGATGACGGCCATGCCGGCATCGGTGACGCGTACGCCGTCGGGCCGGCGTGGGCGCAGCGGCGCGGCCGGCGCGGCGACCGTCAGGTCCGGTGCGGGCAGCACTGTCGTGTGTCGCACCTCGACCAGTTGCGCGGCGGGCAGGGCCCACAGCACGACCTCGTCGTCGACCAGCTCGAGTGGCAGGCCCGCGCCGGCCGCCGCGGAGCCCTGGAAGTCGGCGGCCAGGGCGCGCAGCCGCCGTAACTCGTCGTCGCGTCGCCGCCAGGCCGTCTCCGCGCCGCGGTACGTGCTGACCCGCCGCACGTTCTGCCGCTGCGCCCAGCGGTATCGCCACGTGGAACCCGTCGATTCAGTCCTTGCCACGCCGACTCCTTCGCCGCGCAGGCCACCAATCCGGGGTGCACTCGGATTAACAGTGTTGACGGTCGGCCGGGACACGCCAGGACCGGCGAACTATCCGAATGGCGGAGCAACCCGGACGATAGGGCGATACTGCTGCGTCGATTCACCTTCCGCCGTGTCGTGCGGGGCGGTCGCTGTCTCGGTAACGTCAGCCGCAGCCGGGTGGCGACGCCGCCGCACCGCCCGCACGGAGGGGGTGAGGGTCATGCCGCCAGACACCCTGCCCGGTGTGGTCATCGGGGTCGACATCGGCACCACGAGCACCAAGACCATGGCGTACGACACCGAGGGGCGGCTGCTCGCCAGCCACTCCGCCGCCTACCCCCTCGACGACCCGCACCCGGGGTACGCCGAGCAGGACCCGGAGGTGATCCTCGCCGCCGTCGTCGAGTCGATCCGGGCCGTGGTGACCGAGCTGACCGTCCCGGTCTCCGGCCTGGCCTTCTGCTCCGCCATGCACAGCCTCATCGGGCTCGACGCGGCCGGCAACCCGCTCACGCCGTCGGTGACCTGGGCCGACTCCCGGGCCACCCGCCAGGCCGAGCGGCTGCGGGCCGTGCCGTCCGGGCTGGCCCTGCACCGGCGCACCGGTACGCCCATGCACCCGATGTCGCCGCTGCCCAAGCTGCTCTGGTTCGCCGAGCAGGAGCCCAAGCTCTTCGAGCGCGTCGCGCACTGGGTCGGCATCAAGGAATGGGTGCTGCTGCGACTCTGCGACGCGCTGGTCACCGACCACTCGATCGCGTCGGCCACCGGCCTGATGAACATCCACACCCTGGAGTGGGACACCGAGGCGCTGACCATCGCCGGCATCACCGAGGAGCAGTTGCCCCAACTGGTCGCCACCACCGCCGTCCTGCCCGGCCTCGCCCCGCAGGCCGCCACCGCCCTCGGCCTGCCGCCGCGCACCCCGGTGGTGGTCGGCGCCGGTGACGGACCGCTGGCCAACCTGGGCCTGGGCGCGGTGCACCCCGGCATGGTGGCCTGCTCGATCGGCACCAGCGGCGCCATGCGGGTCATGGTCGAACGCCCCGGCGTGGACCCGCTGGGCGGGGTGTTCTGCTATGCGCTGACCGAGGACCGCTGGGCGGTCGGCGGCGCGATCAACAACGGCGGCATCGTCCTCAAGTGGGCGAGCGAGGCGCTCGCGCCGGAGTTGGGCGAGCACCCCGAGGAGGAGCTGGTAGCCCTCGCGGCCCGCGCCCCGGTCGGCTCGGGCGGGCTCATCATGCTGCCGTACCTGCACAGCGAACGCGCTCCACACTGGAGCGCGCTGCCCCGCGGCGCGTACGTCGGGTTGACCCACGGGCACCGCCGCGAACACCTCGTCCGGGCCGCGATGGAGGGGGTCTGCCAACAGCTCGCGCTGGTGCTCACCTCCGTGCGCGCCGCCGGGAACGAGGTCCGCGAGATCCGGGCCGGTGGCGGTTTCGCCCGCAGTGGCCTGTGGCGGCAGATGCTCGCCGACGTGCTCGGCATGCCGGTGAGCTTCCCAGCCGGCCGCGAGGGGTCGAGCTTCGGCGCCGCGCTGCTCGGCATGCAGGCGCTGGGCCTGATCCCCAGCATCGACGTGGCGGCCGACCTGGTCCGCATCGAGGAGGTCATCCGCCCCGACCCGGCCGCCGCCGCCACGTACGCGGCGCTGCTGCCGCTCTTCGCCGAACTGTACGACGCGCTGGTGCCCACCTTCACGTCGATGCGTCGGCTGGCACCCAGCCTGCCCGCCGAGCCGGCCACCCCCGCAGGACCACCGATGTAGGCCCTTCGGCCGGCCCCGCCCAAGCCGACCCCCGTCCCGAAGGTCGTGATCGCCGTGCTTCCACCCCTCGCCCTCGCCGAACCGCTGACCTCCCTCGCCACGCCGACCTCCCTCGCCACGCCGACCTGGCTCACCGCGCCGGCCTCGCTCGCTGCGCCGGCCGAGCCGGTCACCACCGCCGGCGACGGCCAGCTCATCGCCGCCGCGCTGCTCGGCATCGTCGCCGTGGTGCTGCTGATCGCCTGGGCCAAGGTCCACCCGTTCCTGTCGCTGATCCTCGGCGCGGCGGTGCTCGGCGTGGTCGCCAGCGTCGCGCCCGACAAGATGATCACTTCGTTCACCGGTGGCGTCGGCACCACTGTCGGCGGCGTCGGGCTGCTGATCGCGCTGGGGGCCATGATCGGCGGTCTGCTCGCCGAGTCCGGTGGCGCGGACGGCATCGTCAACCGGGTCGTCGGCCGGGTGTCCGGCCGTGCGCTGCCCTGGGCGATGGCCGGGGTGGCGGCGCTCATCGGGTTGCCGCTCTTCTTCGAGGTCGGCGTGGTGCTGCTGGTGCCGATCGTGCTGCTCGTCTCGATGCGGACCGACGTACCGCTGATGAAACTCGGCATCCCGGCGCTGGCCGGCCTGTCGGTGCTGCACGGCCTCGTGCCACCGCACCCCGGCCCGCTGGTGGCGATCTCGTCGCTCAACGCCGACCTGGGCCTGACGCTCGGGCTGGGCCTGCTGGTGGCGATTCCCACGGTGATCATCTCGGGGCCGGTCTTCGGCAATTTCATCGCCCGGTACGTGCCGGCGACCGCGCCGGCCGCACTGCTGCCCACCCGCCGCCAGCCCGCCACCCCCGCGGGCACAGCCGAAGCGACAGGCAGCGCCGGAACGACGGGCACGGCTGGGGCGCCGGGGCGGCGCGATGTGGACGGTGACCTGCTCACCGACGACGATCTCGTCAACCCGGGCGGCGGTCGACCGGGTGAGCCGGTGGACGACAGCGGCACGGAGACCGCCCGGCGTACCCCGGCGTTCTGGCCCGCGGTGATCACCGTGCTGCTGCCGGTGGTGCTGATGCTGCTCCGCGCGATCGGCGAGCTGACGCTGGACGAGGGCACGGCGGGCCGCAAGACGCTCGACATCGTCGGTACGCCGATCGTGGCGCTGCTCGCCGGGGTGATCCTTGCGATGTTCACCCTCGGCTACCAGGCCGGCTTCAGCCGGTCCCAGGTCTCGTCGGTGCTCGGCGGTTCGCTGCCCCCGATCGCCGGCATTCTGCTGATCGTGGCGGCCGGCGGCGGGTTCAAGCAGGTGCTGGTGGACGCCGGGGTGGGCAACCTGGTCGCCGACGCCGCCAAGGACGCGAACCTCTCCCCGCTGCTGCTGGGCTGGCTGGTCGCGGTCGGCATCCGGGTGGCCACCGGCTCGGCGACGGTCGCCACCATCACGGCGGCGGGCATCGTGGCACCGCTCGCCGCGACCCTGGACCGGCCGGGGGTGGCCCTGCTGGCGCTGGCCATCGGCTGTGGGTCGCTGTTCTTCTCGCACGTCAACGACGCCGGGTTCTGGCTGGTCAAGGAGTATTTCGGCCTGACCGTCGGCCAGACCATCAAGAGCTGGTCGGTGATGGAGACGCTCATCTCGGTGGTCGGCTTCGCCGGCGTACTCCTGCTCGATCTGCTGGTGTAGCGCGCAGGGCGGGTCAGGCCGCCTCGACGCCGGAGATCAGATAACGGTGCACGTCGGCGTCGAGGATGGCCGCCGTCTGGGCGTCGCTCGGCCCGGCGCCGCGGAACGCCGCCAGCTGCTCCGGGGACTCCCAGCGCTCGAAGACGTGGATGCGGCCCGGGTCGAGCGGGTCCGCCGCGAGCAGGAAGTCGAGGCAGCCGGCCGCCGCGCGGGCCTGTTCGATGACCTGCCGGCAACCGGCGAGGTAGTCGTCGCGGGCGTCCGGCTCGACGAGCAGACTGCCGGCAATGATCAACATCGGTGCCTCCCCGGGCCGGGTATCGCTGATGCCCTTGATACCGCAGAGTCATCTTTATACCTCTGAGGTATGTCCCTCCCGGGGACATCCGCGCCCGGACGGGTGACGGCTGTCCCGGCCGCCCCATCCGCCTCCCCCGCTTCTTATCGTGCAAACGTGAGAAAAAGCGACAAGAAGCGCTCATCTTTCCTGTTCGCGCCGCACCCCCACGTACCCCTGGGGTGGCTGGCGGCGGCGGTCGCGCTTGTCGTCGTCGCGACGACCGGGCCGGCCACCGCCGACGGCCCCGGCCCGGACCGCCAGACCACCCCGGGGTACGGAACCGAGCCAGCCAACGACGGGTCGGCGGGGAACGACGGACCGGCCGACGGGAACGGGCCGGTGGACGGGGGCGGGCGCAGCGACGAGCCGGGCGTGGAGCCCGCGCCGGAGCGGGCGCCGACAAGTGAGGTGTCCTGGCTGTCGTTTCCCGGCGGGGCGTTCGCGGTGGACTCGCTCGGGCACACCGTGCGATACCGGGCCTGCGACGGTGACACCGGCCGGGTCGCCGATCCGGACATGCGGGTCGCCGCCGGGGTGGCCAGCGGCGAGGTCACCGTCGAGGGCAGGAGCTTCCGCTACCGAGTGCCGCTGATCGGGCGCAGCGCGGGCACACTCGTGGTGTCCGGGCCGCAGGCTCAGCCGGTGGAGCTGCGCGGCGTGGTGGTCACCAGCCCGCAGCCACCCACCGACCCGGTCGAGGGCGCCCGGCTGTTCCCGCTCAGCGGGCAGCTCGCCCGGGTGGTCGCCGACGCCAGCCTCAACCCGTCCGGCGCCACCGTCCGGGACCTGTCCGGCCGGTACGGCGACCAGCAGATCTCGGTGAACGGCGCGCTGCGCCCCAAGGCCGCCAGCGTCATCAAGCTGTGGATCCTGGTGGAGCTGCTGCGCCGGGTCGACTGTGGACAGGTCTCGCTCGACGACGGCGTGCTGGTCACCCCGGCCGACGTGGTCGGCGGCACCGGCCAGCTCCAGTTCGAGACGTTCCCGCAGGTGGTCACGCTGTACCGGCTCGCCCGGTATCTGATCAAGTACAGCGACAACGTCGCGGCCAACGTGCTGATCACCTACCTGGGCGGGTTCGCCCCGGTCAACGCGCTGATCGACTCGATGAACCAGCGGTCCACCATCCTGGCCCGCCGGATGCTCGACAGCGCGGCGGCCCAGCGCGGCGAGGAGAACTACACCAGCCCGGACGACGTGGTGTCGCTGCTCGGCGCGGTCTGGGACGGCGAGATTCTCGCCCCGGCCTCCCGCGACCTGATGATCGGCTTCATGCGGGAGCAGACCCTGAACACCAAGATCCCGGCGGCGCTGCCACCCGGGGTTCCGGTGGCCCACAAGACCGGCGACCTGCCGGACGCCTCCCACGACGTCGGCTACTACCTGATCCCCGGCACCGAGACCGCCGTCGCGTTCCTCACCGCCGGCCCGATGGCGACCGGCGACGAGACCGTCCGCCGGATGGCCCGGACCGTCTACGACTTCCTGGTCACCCCGAGCGACGAAGCGGTGGAGGAGTGAACCGGCGTCAGGCGCCGGGGATGTTCGCCGGCGGGTCCTCCCCGACCAGGTCGGCCGCCGGCGGATCGGCCGTCACCGGCAGCCCGAAATCCGAGTACGTCAGGTCGAGTTGAGCCGTCTTGTCCTGCTCGGTGGCCAGCTCGATCCGGTAACGCACCAACCGACCCTGCTCGTCCACGCTGGCGGTGAAGGGCACCTTCGCGGCCCGGTCGCCGAGCACCCCGCCGATCCCGCCGCCCAGCACGGCGGCGCTGTCGCGCAGGTCCAGCGTGCCCGCGTACTCCCGGGTGCCGGTCTGGCGGACGGCGGCCGGCGCGGTCAGCGTGCTGGCCAGCCGGGTGTTGTCCAGGCCCTTGTTGGTGACCGGCCGACCCGGCCTGCCGACGTGCCACCAGGTCTTGCCGTCCCAGACCGGGATCCGGCGGTCCGGGGCGCTGACCCGCACGTAGACGTCCGGACCGGTGGTCAGCCGCTCGATCTTCACCTCGCCGTTGGGCACCTTGAGCGAGGTGGTCTCCGTGCCGCGTCGCGCCTTCGGGTCCCACACCAGGACCGTGGTGTCCCCCTCGGCCGTTCCGCCGCTGCCCACCGTCAGCCGGTACGGCTGCTCGTCGAGCTTCGCGGCGGCGGCGACCAGCACACCGGCCGGATCGGTCGGGGCCGGAGCCGCGCCGGTCGCCGCGGTCGACGTGCCGGCGGACGGGCGGCCCGCGTCAGGCTCGTCACCGGCGGCGACCAGGGCCCACACGCCGGCCGCGACCGCCACGACGAGGACAGCGCCGACGGCGACCAACTTGGGCTTCTGCACGGTCATCTCCCCTGAGCGGGGCGCGCCCGCCGGCCGGTCGCCGATCGACGCGTACCGCGGTGCGGTCCGGCCAGAGTAGCCGGACCGCACCGACCGCCGTTTCCGGCCGGCCACCTCGTCGATCAGGCGCGGCTGATCGCGTTGGCGTGGATCGCCTCGTGCACGTACGCCGCGAGGCCGGGAGCGATGTTCTCGTAGTACGCGGTGAACCGCTCGTCGGCCAGGTACATGTCGGCCAGCCCCGTGTGCATCTCGTACGAGCACTCGTAGAACCACCGGCTGATGAGCTGCCGGTGCTCCTCGGCCAGGTCCATCGCCTCCGGGCCGTCCGCCGGTGCGCCCGAGGCCAGCAGCGCGACGATCCGCCGGCCCCAGTCCTCGTTCTCGGCCTTGTGCCGCAGCCAGTCGTCCTTGCGGTAGCCGGCGACCCGCCGGTTCGACTCCCGGTACGCGTCGGTGTCCCCCCAGCGCCGCTCCGCCTCGGCCTCGTGCTCCTCCGGCCTGAAGTCGCCGAAGACCTCGAACCGTTCCTCCGGCGTGAGTTGGATGTTCAACTTGCTCGCCTCCATCGCGAACTCGACCGCCGCGACCATCTCCTGCAACCGCTTGATCCGTACCGTCAGCAGCTCGTGCTGTCGGCGCAGGTGCGCGGCCGGGTCGGCCGCCGGGTCGTCGATGATCGCGGTGATCTCCTCAAGTGGGAAACCCAGCTCGCGGTAGTACAGGACGAGTTGCAACCGTTGCAGGTCCGCGTCGTCGTAGCGGCGGTAGCCGGTCGGCGTCCGGCCGCTCGGCGAGAGCAGGCCGATCTCGTCGTAGTGGTGCAGCGTCCGTACCGTCACGCCGGCGATCTTCGACACCTGACCCACCGTGTACGCCATGGTTCCCCTCCCTTCCGGGAACCAGGCTCCCGCCTGCCGTTACGTCAGGGTCAAGCCCGATTCTGACCCACCGTGGCGGGGCTGTCCGGACGCCCGTACAGATAGCCCTGACCGCGTGGGCAGCCGATCGCGGCGACCGCGTCGTGCTGGCGTTCGGTCTCCACGCCCTCGGCGATCACCGCCAGGTCGAACGCGCCGGCCAGCCGGGTGACCATCTCCACCGTGGCGTACGCCCGGTCGTCCGTGCCCAGCCGCGCCACGAACGACCTGTCGATCTTCAGCTCGGTGGCCGGGATGCGGTGCAGGTAGCTCAACGACGAGTAGCCCGTACCGAAGTCGTCGATGGCGATCTGGATGCCCAACTCCCGCAGCTGGTGCAGCCGTTCCAGCACCGCGTCGGTCCCCTCGATCAACGCCGACTCGGTCAGCTCCAGCGTCAACGCGCGCGGCGCCAGCCCAGCGCTGGCGGTGGCCGCCGTGACCGTGGCGATCAGGTCGGGCCGGCGCAGGTGTGCCGCGGCGATGTTCACCGCGACCGTCGCCTCCGGCGCGCGGGCCCGCCAGGTCGCCGCCGCCCGACACGCCTCGTGGATCACCCAGCGGTCGATCGGGAGGATCAGCCCGGTCTCCTCGGCCAGCGGCAGGAACTTCGCCGGTGGCAGCATCCCGAGCCGAGGGTGGCGCCAGCGCACCAACGCCTCGGCGCTGCGGACCGCGCCGCTGGACAGGTCGACGATGGGCTGGAACTCCAGGTGCAGTTGCTCCTCGTCGACGGCCCGGCGCAGGTCGGCGATCAACTCCGCCCGCGACACGGCCGACTCGCGCAGGCCCGGGGTGCACGTCCGGTACGCGGACTTGCCGGCCGCCTTCGCCGCGTACATGGCGATGTCGGCGTCGCGCAGGAGGTCGGTGTGCGAGGCGTGCTGCGGCCCGTACTCGGCGATGCCGATGCTCGCCGACGGGTGCACGCCCACGTCCTCGTCACCGTCGGAGGGCCGCAGGGCATCCAGCAGACGTTCGGCCAGCCGCTCCGGCGACACCGGCCCCTCCCCCTCGACCAGCACCGCGAACTCGTCCCCGCCGAGCCGGGCGATGGTGCCGTCGCCACCCACCGCCGTCCGCATCCGAGCCGCCAAGCCGGTCAGCAGGGTGTCGCCGGTGGCGTGCCCGAACCGGTCGTTTACCTGCTTGAACCCGTCGAGATCGAGCAGCAGGACGGCCACCGGCCGGCCGTCGCGCAGAGCCAGGCGCAGCAGCCTGTTGAACAGCAGCCGATTCGGTAGGCCGGTGAGCTGGTCGCCGTACGCGAGCCGGCGCAGTCGCGCCACCAGGCGCAGGTTCTCGTTGGCGGCCAGCCCCTGACGCACGGCGAGAGCCGCGAGCAACGCCATCATGGTCACGAAGACCAGCGGCGGGGTCTGGCCGGTGGGCCGGCGGGCCAGCAGCACCGCGATGATCGCCCCACCGACCGGCAGGTACGGCAGCGCCACCCGCCACCACGGTGGCAGCGGCGACTCCGCGGTCTCGTCGGTGCCGTCGCAGTCCGGCGGCGGCCGGTTCCCGGTGGCCAGGCCGATCAGCAGGTAACTCAGCGGCCAGCACAGGTCGATGGGGTGACCGGCGGCGTAGTCACCGCGGGCGACCAGCGAGACGTAGACGACGTCGGCGACCACCCGGATGGTGAGGCTCACCGCGAGCACGCTCATCGGCCGCCACAGTGGTCGCGTCGGCCCGGCCACCGCCACCAGAATGGTGAGCTGCATCAGGTCGAACATCGGGTAGAGCAGCCCCAGCGTGCGCGCCGGGTCGGCCAGCTCGGCGGCGGCGACCCCGCGGAACACCAGCACCCAGCCGATCGGCACCAGGGCCAGCGCGACGATCACGCCGTCCAGCAGCGTCCGGGCCCGCCCCACCCCGGTCCGGGGCCCGGACGGCGAGCTGAGCAGCGCGGCGGTGCCGGTGAGGATGCCGGCGGTGAAGACCACCCCGACCAGCGGGGTGTGCGGCAGGTCGCCGCCGACCAGCCGCTGCGCGGTCCAGAGCGCCCGGCCCAGCGCGGCGAGCGCCATGGTCACGGCGAGCAGCGTCCAGAACCTGCGCAGCGCGGTCGGGTGTCGCCGGGCCACACCGGCACAGGCCACGGTCGCCCAGCCGGCCACCAGCAGCGCGCCCACGTCGCTGACCAGCGCGGCCCCGGGCAACGCCGCGACCAGCCAGAACGCCTCCAGGAGAACCACCGAGCCCGCGGCGACCAGCCCGACGCGGCTCAGCCGGGTCGGCGCGACGCGAGTGGTCCGCGCAGCCTGCTTCACGTCCTGTCGCGACACGGTCGCTCCGGATCTTCGTCGTACGTGCACCCTCGGCGGACCTGTCCACGGCAAACCCCGAAAGCCTAGCCAGCGCCCCGGGTGCCCGCCAAGGTCCGGACGGCCGCGCGAGTCGACCCGGTCCGGTCAGCGGCCCGCGGAGCGGTTCCACGGCGAGCGCGGCAGCGTGGTGCCGGCCGTCGGCCGACGGGCGCGTCGGCGCCTGCGCCGGCCCGGGGTGCAGGGTGGACGGCGAACGGTGTGCACCGGAGGGCCGGCGGGCCGGGGTTGCCGGCCGATCAGCCAGCACAGGAAGCGGGCCATCTGCGGCTCAGCCGACCGGGAGGCGCTGAGCGTCGGACTTGGCGATCTCGTACTGCGCCCCGCAGAACGTGCACTGCTGCGCGTACCGGGTGCGGATCGGGATGAGCGGGATGAAGAAGAGAGTGAACTTGGTCGACCGGCGGGTGATGACCTGCGCGGCGTGGTTGCCGCAGTGGCGGCAGACCTGCTGCACGACGCCGGACCGGTCGACCTTCGTACGCAGACCGAAGATGAAGAACATCGCCCGCCAGTACCCACTTGACCGCTGGAAGTCACCCGATCGCAGCGGCAGATCGTGCTCGATCCAGGATGTGGTGGCCTCCGGTGTCAACGAGGCCACCACATCCCTGATCGAGCACGATCACGGCGCGACGGTCAGCTGGCCGGCTCGGGCTCCAGGCCGGGCACCTCGGTCGCGAGCCAGATCGGCTGCCAGCCCGGCACCTCGTGGAAGCGGCGCAGCTCGGCCAGGCCGGACACCGACCCGGTCCAGGCAGCGTACGGGGGGTTGGTCTCGTCGAAGCCGCTCTGCACGAAGGTGAGCGTGGTCCGGCCGTTGGACTCGGCCAGCTCCCAGTTCGTGACGCCGGTCGGTCCCCAGTCCACGGACATCCTCCGGCCCGGCTCCAGGTCGACGATCTTGGCCGCGTACCCGCTCTCGAAGCCGCCCATCGCGTACCGGCCGCCGACCCACGGCTCGATCCCGATGGGGTAGCCGAACCAGGCGCTGGCCTGCTCGGAGTCGGTCAGCGACTCCCACACCTTGTCGATGGGGGCGGCGATGACCAGCTCGCCGCGCAGGTCGGCGGAGGTGAAGTCGGTGCGCGGCAGCAGGGGCCGACCCTCCAGGTGGGCGGCCAGGTTGGCGATGGACAGCGCCCAGTACGTCTGGAGCACGCCCCGGATGCTGGAACCGCTCATCGCCTCGGCGAAATCGAAGTGGCTCTGGGTCAGCGTCAACACCGTGCTGTCCGTGCTCTCGGCGGTCAACTGGAGCTCGGTGGTGGTCTCCACCCCGTCGAGCAACCAGCCGAAGCGCAGTGTGTCGTCGTCGGCGTGCAGCAGGCGCTGGTGCGGGGCGTCACCCTCGGGCGTGTAGCGGCCCCAGAACTCGTACCGCCGAGGCAGCTCGACCTCGGCGTGCTCGGCCAGCCAGAGTCGCAGCTCGGCCGGGTCGGTCAGGGCCTCGCGGACGCGCCCGACGGGCGCGGAGAGGCGGGCCTGGACCTTCAACGCTTCACTCATTGTCGTTCCCTTTCGGATAGCAGGCGACGGCGAGCTTGAAGGCGTCTCCTTCACTGCCGCCGTAACGGGCGAACAGGTCCTGAAGTGCGGTTTGCAGGTCGTGCAGGAACTGCGGGCGCTGCTCCGCGGGCACCCGGATCTCACCGGAGACCCCGATGGACGGCAGCTCGGGCGCGGCCCGGTCCAGGGCGGCGACGTCGGCCTGGACCTCCTCCATCAGGTCGAGCAGGTAGCCCAGGCTCAGCTCGTCGCGGGCCCGGCGCAGCCCGATCCGGCCGACCAGCCGCGGGGAGAGCCAGTAGGACCGGGCGGCGGCCTGGTAGATGCCTTCGGTGATGCCGCGGACCTTGCGCTCGTTGACCAGCTCGACCAGGCCGGCCGCGACGAGCTGCTTGACGTGGTAGTAGACGCGCTGCGGCGTCTGGTCGAGTCGGGCCGCGACCTCGGTGCAGGTGCGCGGTTCGGCGAGTTGCCGCAGCACCTCGACACGCTGCGGCTTGAGCAGGACTTCGGCCTGCTCGATCTGCTCCAGGTACAGGACGTCTCTCATGGCAAAATCAGTTTGTACGTACAAAACTTGTTTGTCAATCGCTTCGCGAGAAGCCGCGCCGACTTTCTCGACGCGGCTTCAGGCGACGTTCAGCAGATGATCAGGGCAACCAGTCGGGGCGCAGCGGGTAGCCGTTCACACCGTCCGGGCCGTTGTGGGTGGCGAGCACCTGGTGCAGTTGGATGCCGTTGCGCTCGAACGCCATCCGCGACCCGGCCATGTAGAGCCCCCACACCCGGGCCGTGCCCGCGCCCACCTCCGAGACGCAGAAGTCCCAGTGCTCCACCAGGTTGCGACACCACGCGGCCAGCGTCAGCGCGTAGTGCTGGCGCAGGTTCTCCTCGTGGTGCACCTCCAGCCCGGCATCGTGCACCTCACTGATCAGCCGACCCGGGCCGGCCAGCTCACCGTCCGGGAAGACGTACCTGTCGATGAACGCGCCCGAGCGGTGGGGCGCCCGGTTGTCGGCCCGCGTGATGGTGTGGTTCAGCAGCCGCCCACCCGTACGCAACCGCGACCGCAGCGCCCCGAAGTAGGACGGGTAGTTGCGCACCCCGATGTGCTCGGTCAGACCGATCGAGGAGATCGCGTCGAACTGCTCCGCCGGCGCGTCCCGGTAGTCCAGGTGCCGCACCTCGGCCAGCTCGGTCAGCCCCTCCCGCTCGATCGCCGCCTGCGCCCACTGCGCCTGCGCCTTCGACAGGGTCACCCCGAGCGCCTTCACGCCGTACTCCCGCGCGGCGTGCCGGACCATCCCACCCCAGCCGCAGCCCACGTCGAGCAGCCGCATGCCCTTCTTGAGCGCCAGCTTGCCGGCGACCAGGTCGTACTTCGCCGACTGGGCCTGCTCCAGCGTGTCGTCCGGGGACCGGTAGACCGCGCAGGTGTACGTCATCGACGGGCCGAGCACCTTCTCGTAGAAGGCGTTCGAGACGTCGTAGTGGTGCGAGATCGCCGTGCTGTCGCGCACCCGCGAGTGCCGCAGCCCATTCATCACCCGCTTCCAGCGTGGAAGCGCCTCCTGCGGAGGAGCCGGTGGCGGCAGCAGCCGCTCCCAGCCCAGCCCACGCACCAGCGCCACCCCGTCGGCCACCGACGGTGGGCGCAGCCGCAACTCGTCCTTGAGCACCCGCAGCGCCTCGTACGGGTCACCCGGGTGCACCCCCTGCAACGCCAGGTCACCGCTGACGTACGCCCGGGCCATGCCCAGGTCGCCGGGGGCGGTGAGCAGGTACGACAAACCCCGCTCGGAACGGATCGACAGGGTGATGCCGGCGTCGGCCGGGCCGACGGCGCTGCCGTCGTACCCGGTGATCCGCACCGGCAGCGGCCCGGCGGTGACCGCGCGGACGACGTCCGCCACGGTCGGACCGGTGCGCCGGCCCCCCGCCGGCGGGGTGGCGGGAACGCTCGCCGCCCCCTGGTCTCGATCGGTCAGGCTCATGCTCGTGCTACCGCCTTCTCGTACAGTCCCGTCAGCCGGTGGTCCGGGTCGTAGCGGTCCTTCACCGCGCGCCAGGTTTCGCCGCCGTAGAGGCGATCGAAGGCGTCCCGGTCGTAGTACGCGTCGGAGTAGAGCGACTTGTGCCCGCCCGACTCCGACACCCTGCGTTCGATCGTGCGGTTGACGTCGCCGTCGGCGGCGCCGGGCGCGATCGGCACGCTCCCCCAGAAACCAATGTTGACGTAGTCCTGTCCCGCGTGGAGCGGATACAGCGGCCACGACCGCGCGGAACCGGGACCCTCCGGTTCGCGCAACCGCAACGGGCAGAGCCACACCGGGGTCATCCCCACGCTGTCCGCGAACCAGCGCAGGAAATCGGCCGTGCGGTCCAGCGGGATCTCCACGTCCTGCACGACCCGCTCGCGGGCCGGCTGGCCGCGCAGCCGGTCGATCCGGGCCGCCACCTGGTGCCGGTGCTCCAGGCGGACCAGTCGGTGGTAGACGTCGCTGCGCCGGTAACGCGCCGGCCAGAGCCTGCGCACGACCGGGTGCTGCGCGCCGAACGCCGCCGAACACCAGAACCAGTCGGTGTCCCAGCGCCACAGATAGTCGTACGCGGTCAGCACGTCCCGGGTGCGCCGGCGCAGCGACCGGTAGTAGATCTCCTGGCCGGTGTAGTCGCTGGGCGGGTCGGCCGCGGCGGTGAAGGTGCCCAGGATCAGGTACGCCTCACCGGGGCTGAACATCACGCCGTCCATCACGTCGACCGGTTCGCCGGCCCAGGACCGGGTGGCGGTCACCTCGGCGATCGCGTCGGTGAGCGCCTCCAGCTGGGTGAACCTGATGTTGCGCAGCGCCACGTACCGGCCGACCGGTTGCAGCTCGATGCGCAGCCGGGTGGCGTACCCGAGGCTGCCCAGCGAGTTGGGGAACGCGGTGAACAGGTCGGCGTGCTCCCCGTCCGGCCGGGCGGTGACGATCTCGCCGGAGCCGGTGAGGATGTCCATCTCGCGTACCGACTCGTGGGGCAGGCCGTTGCGGAACGAGGTCGACTCGATCCCGAGGCCGGTCACCGCCCCGCCCAGGGTGATGGTGCGCAGTTGCGGCACCACCAGGGGCATCAGCCCGTGCGGCAGCGTCGCGTCGACCAGGTCCTCGTACGTGCACATGCCCTGCACGTCGGCGGTCCGGGCGGTCGCGTCCACCGCGAGCACCCGGTTGAGGCCACTCACGTCGAGGCCCGGGGTCCGGGGAGCGGACCGGGGGCGGAACAGGTTGGAGGTGCGTTTGGCCAGCCGGACAGGCTCGCCCGTGGGCACCGCGGCGTACGACCGCCGCAGCGTGTCCACCGCTTCATCATGGTCAATGGGGTGATCCACACGCTCCGCGCGCATGTGATCACCTTACGCCCGCACCCCGGAAACGGTGGGATGTCAACGCCTGCTGTTTCCCGTCCGACGCCAGGTTGGACGGTTACCGTGGCGGGCATGCCGTCGCCCGCGATCGCCGCCCTGGACTCCGCCGGACTGCCGTATCGGCTGGTCAGCCACGGTGCGGTCGGCAGCCTCGCGGAGGCCGCCGCGGCCCGTGGCGTGGCCGTCCCGGATGTGGTCAAGACCATCGTCGTCCGCCGGGGTGCCGACGATCACCTGTTCGTGCTCACCCCCGGCGACCGGGTCATCTCCTGGCCCAAGCTGCGCGCCCTGCTCGGTGTGCAGCGCATCTCCATGCCGGACGCGGCGGGGGCCCTGGCCGCCACCGGGTACGAGCGCGGCACCATCACCCCGTTCGGCGCGAGCACGGCCTGGCCGGTGATCGCCGACGAGCGCCTGCGGGGCCGCCAGATCACCCTGGGCGCGGGCGAGCGGGGTCTCGCCGTCGCGGTCGACGCCGACGCCGCGATCGCCGCGCTCGACGCCACCGTGGCCGACGTCACCGACCCGCAGCCCACCCGCTGAGCACTGCCGGCCGGCGGCGGGACGGCCTAGTGTTGGGGCATGCCGAAAGCCGTGTGGAACGACCTGGTCGTCGCCGAGAGCGACGACACCGTGCTGGTGGAGGGCAACCACTACTTCCCCCGCTCCGCCCTGCGCGACGACCTGATCCGCGAGTCCGCGACGCACACCGTCTGCCCGTGGAAGGGCACCGCCTCCTACTACTCCCTTGAGCACGAGGGCAGCAGCAGCCAGGACGCGGTCTGGTATTACCCGGACCCCAAGCCGGACGCCGAGATGGTGCGTGACCGGGTGGCGTTCTGGAAGGACGTCCGGGTCGTCGACTGACCCACCGACTGGCCGTGCCTGACGGCGGTGGGTGAGGATGGCTCGTATGCCCGCGCCCGAGGAACGCCCCGACCCCGTCGGCACCGTCTACGGCGGGCGTCGACGGGCAGCACGTTCCGGCCCGCTCGCCGATCCGCTGCTGCGGGTGGCGTTGGCCCTCGGGCTGGTGGGCGTACTCCTCGGTGTGGTCTTCGCCACCGGCCTGCTCGACGGTGACGACAAGCCGGTGGTGCCCGCCACGGTCACCGCGCCGTCCAGCGCGGCCGAGCCGACCACCCCGGCGGCCGAGCCGAGCCCGACCCCGTCGGTCGAGCCGTCGCCGACCCCGTCGGCCACCCCGGCCGTCCCGACCACCGGGCCCCGCGTGCTGCGGTCGCCCTCCGGGCTCTGCCTCGGGCTCGACGGTGACGGCGAGAAGGCGCAGGCCGAGTTGGCCGCCTGCACCGGCGGCCCGGAGCAGCAGTGGGTCGTCAACCCGATCGGAACGGACGCGCTGACGTTGACCAACGCCGCCTACGGGCAGTGCCTCGACGTCGAGGGCGGCAGCGGTGACGACGGGGCGACGGTGCAGCAGTTCCCCTGCCACGGTGAGGCCAACCAGCAGTGGCGGCTGAGCCCGACCGGCACCGGCCCGGTGCTGGTCGTCGCGGTGCACAGCGGTAAGTGCGCGCAGGCCGACGACGACGGCGCCGAGGCCGGGGACGAGATCCGGCAGCGGCCCTGCGACGGCCGACCCGCCCAGCAGTGGACGCTGAGCTGACTCAGCCCCGGAAGCTCCACGCCCGGGGTGCGGTCGCGGCGACCAGGACGGCCTCCGGCACCGGCCGGCCCGGCCGTCGACGCAGCAGCAACGACAGCCCGGCGGCGCCGATCGACAGGGCGCCGGCCACGTACCAGGCCAGCGCGTAGTCGCCGAGCCGGTCGCGGACCAGCCCCGCGCCGGTCGCGGCGATGGCCGCCCCGAACTGGTGCGCGGCGAACACCCAGCCGAACACCACCGCCCCAGCGCCGCCGAAGTACTCCCGGCACAGCGCGACAGTCGGCGGCACGGTGGCCACCCAGTCCAGGCCGTAGAAGACGATGAACACCAGGATGCTCGGCTCGGCCGTGCCCGCGAACAGGCTCGGCAACACCAGCAGCGACAACCCGCGCAGGGCGTAGTAGGCGCCGAGCAGCAACCGGCTGTCCACCCGGTCGGTGAGCCAGCCGGAGGCGATCGTGCCGACGATGTCGAAGAGCCCCACCAGCGCGAGCAGGCCGGCGGCCGTGGTCTCGGCCATGCCGTGGTCGTGCGCGGCCGGCACGAAGTGCGTACCGACGAGGCCGTTGGTGGTGGCGCCGCAGATCGCGAACCCGCCGGCCAGCAGCCAGAACGGCCGGGTCCGGGCCGCGGCGGCCAGCGCGCCCAGCGCCCGGGTCGCCGCGCCGCCGGTCGGCGGCGGCGCCGCGACGACCTCGGTCGCGCCGTATGCGGGCAGGTCGAGATCCGCCGGGTGTTCGCGCAGCAGCCACACCACCAGGGGTACGACCGCCAGGGCGGCTCCGGCCACGACGAGCGCCGCCGTGCGCCACCCGTGGTCGCGCACCAGCACGGCGATCAGCGGCAGGAAGATCAGTTGGCCGGCCGCCCCGCCCGCGGTCAGCACCCCGGTGACGAGGCCCCGTCGACGGACGAACCAGCGCCCGGTGACGGTGGCCACGAACGCCAGCGCCATCGAGCCGGTGCCCAGGCCGACGAGGACGCCCCAGCACAGCAGCAACTGCCAGCTCGCGGTCATGAAGACCGTCAGGCCACTGCCGGCGGCGACCAGCAGCAGCGCCACCGAGACCACCCGGCGGATGCCGAACCGGTCCATCAGCGCGGCGGCGAACGGCGCGGTGAGCCCGTAGAGGAGCAGGTTGACCGAGACCGCCGCGGAGATGGTGGCGAGCGGCCAGCCGAACTCCGCGTGCAACGGGTGCAGCAGCACCGACGGGGTGGCGCGGAAGCCGGCCGCGCCGACCAGCGCCACGAAGGCAACGGCGGCGACGAGCCAGGCGGGATGCAGGCGACGGTTCTTGGTCACGCTGATCAGTCTGGGTCGCGCCCTCGATGGCGACGAGTGGCCGGAAAGCCATCATGCGCAATAATCGGGCCATGAGCACTGGCCCGCACCGGATCGCCGTCCTCGCCCTCGACCAGGTCGTCGGCCTCGATCTGGGCACCCCGTCCCAGGTCTTCAGCACCGCCCGGGGCGCGGACGACGAGTACCGCTACGACGTGCGGGTGTGCACCCCGGGTGGGCGGCCGGTCCGCAGCACCGCCGGCTTCCAGGTGCTCCCCGACCACGGGCTGGAACTGCTCGACACCGCCGACACGGTGATCGTCCCGGGCATCCACGACGGCGCCGCGCTGACCTCGGGCAGCATCGAGCCGGAGGTGGCCGAGGCGCTGCGGTCGGCGTACGAGCGGGGCGCGAGGATCATGTCGATCTGCACGGGCGCGTTCGTGCTGGCCGCGGCCGGCCTGCTCGACGGACGCCGGGCCACCACCCACTGGGCGTACGCCGAGCGGTTCCGCCGCCTGTACGACCGGGTGGACCTCGACCCGGACGTGCTCTTCATCGTCGACGACCGGGTGTTCACCTCGGCCGGAGTGGCCGCCGGCATCGACCTCTGCCTGCACGTCATCCGCCTCGACCACGGCAGCGAGGTCGCCAACCGGGCGGCCCGCCGCTGCGTGATGCCGCCGTGGCGCGACGGTGGGCAGGCGCAGTACATCGAGCAGCCGGTGCCGAAGGCGACCGACACCAGCACGGCGGGCGCCCGGGAGTGGGCGCGGCAGCGGCTGCACGAGCCGATCGCGCTGCGCGACCTGGCCGAGCAGTCGCGGATGAGCGTGCGCACCTTCACCCGACGCTTCCGCTCGGAGACCGGCCTGAGCCCCGCCCAGTGGCTGTTGCAACAGCGCACCGACCACGCGCGACTGCTGTTGGAGACGACCGACCTCACCGTCGACCAGATCGCCCACCGCTGCGGCTTCGGCACGACGGCCGCCCTACGCCAGCAACTCCACCAACGCATCGGCGTGGCCCCGTCGACCTACCGCCGCACCTTCCACCCCCGCCCCGAGCTGATCGAAACCTGAGCCGCCGCCCGCTGACTGCCAGCGTGCCCGGCTGCCCGCCGCAGACCCGCCCGCCACCGCACGCCCAGTCACCGCACCGCCGCTGGCGCACGCCCAGTCACCGCGTGCCCGCCGCCGCACGTCCGCCCACCGCACCGCCGCACGCCGCCGCGCCCACCCGCTCTAATGCGGGCCGGATACGCGAGTCCTTCCGGGGGCATTACTGCGATGAGCGATATACCTGTAAGTCATAAATATGACTCACAGGTATATCGCTCATCAGACCGAGACGCCGGAGGCCCGGCCACGCCGGACAGCGTGCCTGAACCCGGGGGCGCAGCGAACGGCGCCGCTCAACGGACAGCGCCGCTCAGGTGCGGAGCAGGTGCAGTTGGGCCTGGTGCTTCGGCAGGTGCACACGGGTGTGCAGGTCGAGGGTGCGGGACCAGGGCAGCGGCTCGTCGACGATGAGGTCGAAGCCCTCGCGGAGGTGCGTCTCGACCGGGGTCTCCGCTGCCAGGCCGAGCTGATCGACCAGCCCGCACAGCCGATCGCTGGTGCCGTGCAGCAGTGCGGTCAGGCCCCGCAGACCACCCTGCTCGGCGGCGAGCGCGTCGAGCTGCGGACGGTGGATGTCCTCTTCCAGCTCGTAGTAGGCGAATGGCGACCCGGCCAGCAACGCCTCGGTGGCCTGGATCATCAGCTCGTCGTTGGCGACCAGATGCGCGACGATCTGCTCGGCGCTGAGCTGCCCCTCCGGAGCCGGACCGAACTCACCAGCGTCGACCTCCGCGAACAGGGCGCCGTAAGCCCGCCGCAATCCCCCGCTCTCCATCCCCCCAGTCAACCCGCCCCGCCGGGAGTTAGCGGCGGGATTGGCGGGAGCGGAGGTAGTCGCTGACCACGTACTCGCCCAGGTCGTCGGTGTCCGGGGTGAACATGCGACCCCGGCTGCGCCGGGCCACCGCGTCGACGAAGCGGCGCAGACCCGGGTCGTCGCCGAGCATGAACAGGTTGAGGGTGGCGCCGTAGCGGCTGAGCTTGTCCACCTCGCGGACGGTCGCCTCGATCGTCTCCGGCAGCGGCGGCCAGTGGAACAGCGCCTCGCCGTCGTCCGGGTCCAGGTGGGCGGTCGGCTCCCCGTCGGTGACCACCAGGACCACCGGCTCGGCGTCCGGATGGCGGCGCAGGTGCCGGGCGGCCAGCCGCAGCGCGTGCTGAAGGTTCGTGCCCTGCTCCAGGTCCGGCTCCACCGCCGCCAGCTCCTGCTGGGTGAGGGTCATCGCCTCCCGGCCGAAGCCCACGATCTGCAGGGCGTCCTGTGGGAAACGGGTCTCCATCAGGTGCGCCAACGCGAGCGCCGTCTGCTTCATCGGCCCCCAACGGCCCTGCGAGATCATCGAGTACGACAGGTCGACGCAGAGCACCACCGCCGCGGACGCCCGCTTCTCGGTCTCCACCACCTCGAAGTCGTCCACGGCGAGCTGAAGCGGAACTGTCGGACCAGCTCGGCGGACCGCCCGGGTCAGCGTGCGGACCACGTCCAACGGCTGCTCGTCGCCGTACTCCCAGGGGCGGGACGCGCCGCTGACCTCGCCGGCGGCACCCGCCGAGCGTAGGTCGTGCTGACCGCGCGGCCCGGCGGTCAGCTCGGCGAAGACCCGCCGCAGCGCGGTCCCACCGAGGCGGCGCAACGCCTTCGGGCTCAGTGTGAGCCCGTCCGCGTCCCGGCTCACCCAGCCCTGCCGGCGCAGCTCCCGCTCCAGCTCACGCAACCGGCGGACGTCGTCGGCGGCGTCGCGGCCCAGCGTCCGGGCCACCGCGTCGACGTCCACGTCGTCCAGCGTGGCCCCGGGGTGTTCCTGGTCGAGCTGGTCCAGGAGGTCGTCCAGCTCGCCGATCTCACCCAGTGCCCCGGCCGCGTCGGCGTAGTCCAGCGGCTGCTCGCCCCGGACCCGCTCGCCACGCCCCCACCGCAGATCCGGTCGCAGCGCCCGCAGGTTCGCGTCGAGCGCGGACAGCTCCCCGGCGAGACGGTCGCCGAGTGACTGCTGCATGAGGCCGGCCAGCTCGGCGCGCTGCCGCTCGGAGAGCGAGTTCATCAGCCGCTCACCGGCCGCCGAGCGACGGGCCAGCACGTCGATCAGCTCGTCAACCGTCTCCGGCCGCTCCGGGAAGAAGTCACCGTGCCGGCGCATGAACTCGGCGAACGCGTCGGTGGTGTCCTCCGCACGGCCGTGCCGGGCCAGCAGGTCGTTCAGGTCCCGCATCATCTCGGCGAGTCGCTGCTGCGCCGCCGGATCGGCGGACGCGCGCACCGCGTCGCGCAGCCCGGCGAACCGCTGACCGAGGACGTCGTCGCGGAGCTGGTCGAGGATCTGCTGGTACGAGCGGCGGGCGTCCTCACTGGCCCACTGGTAGCCGGACAGCTCCTCGACCGCCCGCGCGGTGGAGCGGGGCAGGTTGTCCAGCACCGACTCGGCGAACCGCGCGCCGTCGTCGTCGCGGCCCCGCAGCTCGTCGCGCTCGGCGGCGAGCGCTTGGTCGAGCAGCGCCTGAGCCCGGGTCACCGCGCCGTCGAGATCGCCACGGCGCAGCGCCTCGCGGCGCAGCCGTCGCGCTCGGGCGGCCAGGTCGTCGAGCCCGCCACGCCCCTGCGGGCCACGGCGCAGCAGGTCGCGCAGCGCCTCCCGCAGGCTGCCGCCGGCCAGCACCTCGGCGCCGACGGCGTCCACCGCCTCACGCACGTCGTACGGGGGTGCGAGCGGGTCGGGCCCGCCGTTCCACTGCCCGTACCGGAACCGGTTGCCGGCCATGGTCAGCCCCGGCCGCCGTAGACGGTACGACCCGAGTCGGTCACGTCCTTGCCGAGCCGGCGGGTCAGGTGCAGCCCTTCCAGCACGAACTCGACGGCGGCGGCGGCCTCCTCCGGGGTGGGCGCGTCGCCCAGACCGAGCCGGTCCAGGACCTTGGCCAGGCCGGGCACGGTGCCCACCTGGCGCAGCAGCTCGGTGGAACCGACCAGCTCGCCGGTCTCGATCGCCGTCCCGTCCTCGACCAGGGCGGTGAACCCGGACAGGTCCAGGCCGGCCAGGTGGGCGCGGAACGTCTCGGCGGTGGCGGTCCGCAGCAGGTGGGCGAGGATCTCGATCTCCCGTCCCTCCTCGCCGCTCTCGAACTCCACCTTGCCGCGCAGTGTGCTGGTCACCGACACCGCGTCGCCGACCCGCGCCACCGCGGCCTCGGGCCGACCGTCCGGGTTGCCGGAGGCGGCGAGCAGGCCGGCGCGACGCAGCGCGGCACCGGCGACCGTCTCGGCGGCGGCGATCGCGAACCGGGCGGAGACGCCGGAGCGCGGGTCCACCGACGGGGACTCCCGCACCGCGCGGGCGAACCGGGCCAGCACCTCCAGCACGTGCTCCGGGACGGTGGCCACCAGGTCGGACTCCTGGCGGATCAGCGCCAGCTCCAACTCCAGGTCGACCGGGTAGTGGGTACGGATCTCCGCGCCGAAGCGGTCCTTGAGCGGGGTGATGATCCGGCCCCGGTTGGTGTAGTCCTCCGGGTTGGCGCTGGCCACCAGGAGCAGGTCCAGCGGCAGCCGCAGCTGGTAGCCGCGGACCTGGATGTCCCGCTCCTCCAGCACGTTGAGCAGCGCCACCTGGATCCGCTCGGCCAGGTCGGGCAGCTCGTTGACGGCGAAGATGCCCCGGTTGGTACGCGGCACCAACCCGAAGTGGATGGTCTCCGGGTCACCGAGGGTGCGTCCCTGGGCGATCCGGATCGGGTCGACGTCACCGATCAGGTCACCGACGCTGGTGTCGGGGGTGGCGAGTTTCTCGCCGTAGCGCATCGATCGGTGCAGCCAGCCGATCGGCAACTCGTCGCCGGCCTCGGCGACCTGGGCGACCGACGCGGGGGTGAGCGGGTGCATCGGGTGCTCGTTGAGCACCGAGCCGGGAATGACGGGGGTCCACTCGTCGAGCAGCCCGCCCAGCGCGCGGATCAGTCGGGTCTTGCCCTGGCCGCGCTCACCGAGCAGCACCATGTCGTGCCCGGCGAGCAGAGCCCGCTCGACCTCGGGCAGGACGCTGTCGTCGTAGCCGACGATGCCGGGGAAACGGGTCTCGCCGGAACGCATCCGGGAGAGAAGGTTGTCGCGGAGTTCCTGCTTGACGGTGCGGTACTGGTGACCGGCCGCGCGCAGCGCGCCGAGCGTGCCGGGCAGGTCGGCCGGTGGAACCGGGATTACCGGGGTAGGCGCAGTCACCCGAGTAACGCTAGCTCACATTCGCGGGGGCACCCCGGGCATCGAGGGGCACCCCCACTGCCACCCTCAGCCCCGTCCGCAGCGCCCGCAGGCTCCCCGGCGGCGCAGGTGGTACGCGTAGGTTGCCGCCGCGAGCGCCACGCCCCACAGCGGCCAGAGCAGCATCGGCGCCCCGGTCAGGCTGACGCCGCCGCCGGTGAGTTCCCAGAACCTGGGGTTGCTGAGCAGTCCCAGGCTGGCCGCGGTCACCGCGATGGCGACCAGGATGGCCGGCACCACGGCCAGCAGCACCGGCACCCGGCGACCGGCGAGCCCGACCATCCAGCGCGGGAACCGCTCGCCCCAGCCCTGCACCAGCCCGAGGGTGAGGATCGCGCCGACGGTGGCGAACGCGGCCAACCCGAACCCGGCCCAGACCATCCCGTTGTCCTGCATCTCGGTCAGGAACTCCCGGGAGATGCCGAGCGGGATGCCAGCCGCCCAGGCGAACCGGGTCGACGCGTACGTCAGGGGGATCGCCGCCGCGATGCCGGCGGCCCACCGACCCCAGCGCGCGGCGGCGGCCGGGGTGGTCCACCCCCGGTCGGTGTCGTCCCGCCCACAGCCGACGCAGGCCCCGGCGGTGCGGCGCTGCCAGACGAGCACCGCTCCGGCCAGCAGCAGCCCGCCGGCCAGCGCGGCGAACCGGCCGAAGAGCGCCCAGTTGAAGACGTCGGAGTAGTCGACCGGCGGCCAGCCGAACGGCGCGCCGACGATCAGGATCGGTAGGTAGCCGAGGACGATCAACACCCGCGCGTCCGGGACGACCACGGCGAGTCCGAACGCCACCGCCCAGCCGTAGCCGGCGAGCAGCGCCCGCAGCGGACCGGGCGGGCGGACCGCCGGGCGGCTCATGGCCAGGGCGGCCACCGCGGCGGTGAGCAGGACGCCGGCGAAGAGCGGGGTGGCCAGGTCCACCGGCACCAGGCGCAGCAGGTTGACGTCGCCGCCGTGCGTGTCGTTCGCGCCGAACGGGTAGCCGGCGCCGGTGAGCGTGCTGACCAGGGCGAGTACGCCCCACAGGCCGAGCCAACCGGCGGCCAGCGGGGCGAGCCGGTCCGGCCAGCGGGAGTCGGAACGGGGTCGGGATGCAGTGATCGTCGTCATGCTCTCAGCCTCGACCGACAGCCTGTCGAATCCCTCCCGGCCGGCGGTGAACCCGCTCCCCCGGGTGGGGGACCGATCAGCCGGACGGAGTGACGAAGCCGGACTCGTAGGCGGCGATCACGGCCTGCGTGCGGTCCCGGACGCCCAGCTTGGCCAGCACGTTGCCGACGTGCGTCTTGACCGTCTCCACCCCGACCACCAGGTGCGCGGCGATCTCCGGGTTGGACCGGCCGGTGGTCATCAGCCGCAGCACCTCGGCCTCCCGCTCGGTGAGCCGGGCGGCACGCAGTCGGTCGCCACCCGCCGGCCCGTACGCCCCGACAAGCTGGCGGATCGCGGCCGGGAACAGCAGCGACTCACCCGCCGCGACGACCCGGACCGCCTCGACCACCTCCGCCGGCCGGGCCCGTTTGAGCAGAAAGCCGGAGGCGCCGGCGCGCAGCGCCTCGTAGACGTACTCGTCGTTGGCGAACGTGGTGACCACCAGCACCCGGGGCGGGTCGGCGGAGGTGGCCAGCAGGTGCCGGGTGGCCTGAATGCCGTCGATGCCGGGCATCCGCACGTCCATCAGCACCACGTCCGGGCGGTGCCGGGCGACCAGGGGCGGTACCTCGGCGCCGTCGGCGGCCTCGGCGAGCACCCGCAGGTCGGGTTGGGCGTCGATGATGGCCCGCAGCCCGACCCGGATCAACTCGTCGTCGTCGACGATCAGCACACCTGTGGTCATCGCGCGTCCTCGTAGGGCAGGCGGGCCCGGATCAGCCAGCGGTCGCCGTCCGGTCCCACGGTGAGTCGACCGCCGAGCAGCAGCACCCGTTCCCGCATGCCGTCCAGACCCCGACCGGACCGCCCCGTGTCGGCCCGGTCGGGGCGGCTCATCGTGTTGACCAGTTCCAGCTCCAGCGCGTCCGGCCGCAGGTCCAGGCGCAGTGTCACCGGCCCGTGGCCGTAGCGGGCGGCGTTTGTCAGTCCCTCCTGGACGATCCGGTAGCCCTCCCGGGAGACGATCGCGGGCAGTCGCGCCGGGTCGCCGACGCGCTGCGCGTGCACGGTCAGCCCGGCCGCGCGGGTGTCGGCGACCAGCCGGTCCAGGTCGGCGAGGGTACGTTGCGGCGCCGCCGAGGGGCGGTCGCCGCCGGTCTCGCGGAGCAGCCCGAGCACGTGGTCCAGCTCGTCCATCGCGGTCCGTCCGGCCTCCTCGATGGCGGTGAGCGCCCGCCGGACGAACTCCGGATCGCTATCGAGCACCTCGCGGGCCGCGCCGGCCTGGAGGGTGGCCACGGTCAGCGCGTGACCGACCGAGTCGTGCAGTTCCCGGGCCAGCCGGTTGCGTTCGGCCAGTCGGGTGGCCCGCGCTTCCAGCGCGGCGATCCGTTCGGCCTGCGCGGGGCCGAGCAGCACCGGCGCCATCGAGACGGCGAGCGCGCCGAGCCCGGCGACGGCGTAGCCGAGGCCGACGAGCAGGGCCACCCCGGTCAGCGTCAGCCAGCCGCTGTCCCGTCCGTCCAGCGGCCCGAACCGCTCCTGGCTGGTCAGCTCGGCGCCCACACCGAACTGCTGGGCGATGAACGCCAGCGCCATCGGCAGGGCACCGAACAGCGCGATCATCACCAGAGCGCCGATGATGAGGTGCGTGGCGATCCAGAGCGCGCTGCGCAGGCGGCTCTCCCGGTCGCCGCGGCGCCCCGGCGCGGGGTCGGGCAGGTCGACGCCGAGCAGCGCGCGTGCGGCGGCGATCTCCAGTGCCCGGCTGCCGTCCAGCAGCAGCGGCACCACGGCGATCAGCGCCGCGATCACCAGGAGGGCGTACACCAGTGGGCGGGGGATCGTCGAGTCGGTGAGCAGTTGCGCGAAGGTCACCGCGAGGACCCCGTACGGCAGCGCCAGCACACCACCGAGCAGCAGGAACACGCCGCGTCGCCAGGTGCTGCCGGCCACCAGCGGGGCCAGTGCCGCGCGCAAGGTCATGCGGTCATTCTGCTGCCGTCACCCCGAGGTGCGACTCCCCCGCACCGGGGAGATCTCAGCGGTGGTCGGCGACGTACGCCTGCGGGTCCTTGTCGCGGAACGGCAGGTCGCGGCCGTTCTTGTGCTCGCCGTAGAAGGTCAGCCAGCGCTGGCCCAGCTCGGCGCGCAGTTCGAAGCTGGCGTGCCGGCGGAAGTCGGGCAGCGCCTCGTCCTCCTCCTCGGCGAGGTGCTCGCTGTTCTCCCGGCGGGCCGTGCCGACGGCCTCCCACCAGGGCTTCGAGCCGACCGGGTGCAGCTTGGACTCGGCGATGGCGTCCCGGATCTTGTTGTGGTCGCCGATCGCGTCGGCGGTCTCGTCCTCGCCGTCGTCACCGTGCTTGACCAGGTGCGGGTAGAGGATCGCCTCCTCCGCCTCGGCGTGGATGTCCAGGTGCAGGGCGAGTGCCTCCCAGATGGCCAGCAGCTCCTGCTCGTCGCGGGCGTCGTCGAGGCGGGCGAAGCCGCGCCGGAAGGAGGCGTGGTCGTCCAGGATCAGTGCGGTGATGTCGTCCACTGTGCTCATTTCTCCGTCGGGCCGGCGATCCGGCTACGCAGCATCCGGGGCACCGCGGCGAGCCCGGTGACCGGGCGGAACCGCTTGGCGGCCTCGGCCAGCGCCGCGTACTCGTCGTCGGTGAGGTCGAGGTCGGCCGCCGCGGCATTGCGTTCCATCTGTTCCACGCTCGACGCGCCGGGAATGGCCAGCACGTTCGGGTGACGCAGCAGGTACGCCAGCGCGATCTGGCTGGGAGTGGCGTCGTGTGCCTCGGCGACCTGGCGCAGCGTGTCGATCAGGACGGCGCCCCGCTCCAGGTTCTCCGGCAGGAAGTACGGGTTGGCGCGGCGGACCGCCCCGGTCGGCGGGTTCTTCGCGTCGTACCGGCCGGACAGGAAGCCCTGCGCCAGCGGGCTGTACGCGATGACGACCCGGCCGGTCTGCCGCGCGTACGGCAGCAGGTCCTGTTCGGGCGCGCGGTCCAGCATGCTGTAGCGGACCTGGTTGCTGAGCACCCGCCGGCCGAGTGCGGCCTCGGCGACCTGCCAGCGGCGCAGCCCGTAGTTGCTCACCCCGACCTCACCGACCAGCCCGACGTCCTGCAGAGCCCGCATACCGCGCATGGTGGTGTGGTCGGCGACCAGCGGGTTGGGCTGGTGCACCTGGTAGAGGTCGATGCTGGTGACGCCGAGGCGGGCCGCCGAGGCGACCGCCCGCTGCTGCACCACCGCGGCCACCGGCAGCACGGGGAAGATCTTGCTGGCGACCATGACCTTGGGCCGGTCGTCGCCGAGCGCCGCGCCGAGGATCCGCTCGCTGCGCCCGAACCCGTAGATCTCCGCGGTGTCGAAGACGGTCACGCCCAGCTCGACGGCCCGTCGGACGATCTGCGCGGCCCGCTGCTCGAAGTCGGGGCCGTAGCCCCACTCACGGGAGCCGAACTGCCAGGTGCCGAGGCCGATCTTGGAGAGCGGTTTGGGGGTGTCGAGGGCGATGAACCGCATGGCCTCGAAACTACCCGGTTGTCCCGGTTTCCACGCCCGATCCCCGGCACCACTGGCCGGAGCTACGCTCATGATCGTGACCTACCTCGCCGCGGATGACCGCTACGACACCATGACCTACCGGCGCAGCGGACGCAGTGGCCTGCGGCTGCCCGTCGTCTCCCTCGGGCTCTGGCACAACTTCGGCCCGGACCGCCCGTTCGACCGCCAGCGCGACATCGTCCGACGCGCCTTCGACCTGGGCGTCACCCACTTTGACCTGGCCAACAACTACGGCCCGCCGCCCGGTTCGGCCGAGGAGAACTTCGGCCGGCTGCTCGCCACGGACCTCAAGCCGTACCGGGACGAGCTGGTCATCTCCAGCAAGGCCGGCTACCTGATGTGGCCCGGCCCGTACGGCGAGTGGGGCTCGCGCAAGAACCTGATCTCGTCGCTGGACCAGTCGCTGGGCCGGATGGGCCTGGACTACGTCGACATCTTCTACTCGCACCGCTTCGACCCGGACACCCCGCTTGAGGAGACGATGGGCGCGTTGGACGCGATCGTCCGCTCCGGCAAGGCGCTCTACGTGGGCGTCTCGAACTACAACTCGGAGCAGACCGCGCGGGCCGCCGCGATCCTGCGCGAGCTGGGCACGCCGCTGCTGATCAACCAGCCGTCGTACTCGATGCTCAACCGCTGGACCGAGGCCGACCGCCTGCTCGACACGTTGGAGGAGGTCGGGGCCGGCTGCATCGCGTACAGCCCTCTCGCTCAGGGTCTGCTGACCGATCGCTACCTGGGTGGCATCCCGGCCGACTCGCGGGTGCGCACCAGCGTCTTTCTCAACGAGAGCGACCTCAGCGACGAGAAGATGGCCACCATCCGAGGGCTCGGCACGGTCGCCGAGCGGCGCGGCCAGTCCCTCGCGCAGCTCGCGCTGGCCTGGGCGCTGCGCGACCCGCGGATGACCAGCCTCATCATCGGTGCGAGCAGCGTCGAGCAGTTGGAGACCAACATCGCCGCGGTCAACAACCTCGACTTCACCGCCGAGGAGCTGGCTGAGATCGACCGGCTGCTGAGCTGAGCGTCGTCGGGTCGAGCGGCGGGCCGGATCACCAGATCCGGCGCCGCCCGGCCCGGTGGTTGCGGACCTCGCACTGCCGTCCCACCGGCGCCGCCGCGCCGCGTCGTCGCCGGCCCACGCCGACCAGGGCCAGGACCAGCACGACGGCGGCACCGGCCAGCACGGGCCACCGCGCGCCGAGGTCGGTCACCGACGCCACCGGCACGCCCGGGTCGGCCGCCGCCGCCACCGCCGCCGGGTCGGTGGCGGCCGGCTTGCTGGCGGCGGTACGCGGAGCAGCCGGGGCGGCCTTCGTCGCGCTCTTCGTCGCGCCGCTCCGCGCCGTGCGAAACACGACATCCGAGCAGGAGTAGTAGGTGTCCGGGGTGTTCGAGTTCTGCCAGATCGTGTAGATCAGGTGCCGGCCGCTGCGGTCCGCCGGCAGCCGGCCCGCCAGCTGGTACGCCCCGCCCCGCACCGGCGGGTCGGTCCGGGTCAGAAACGGCCGCGACTCCAGATCCGACCAGGTCAACGGCTTGCGGGGGTCGTAGTCGGGCTTGGTGACGTAGAGCCGGAAGGTGCCCCGGTGCTCGATGGTCGTCCGGTATCGGAAGGTGAACGTCGCGCCCGTGGTCAACTCGGTGCTCGGCCAGTCGGTGCGGGGCAGGTCCAGCCCCCGGTACGCGGACAGCCCACCGCTGCACAGCTCACCGTCCGGGATCCGTTCCCGGTCCCGACCGTTGATGGCCGAGACGCGTACGTTGTCCCATTCCCGGACCGCCGCGCCCGCCGCCACCGCCGCCCGACAGGCCGCACTGGCGGCGTGCCGGCCCTCGGGCCCACAGGCCGCCGCCCGGCTGATCGGGTCGGTGGGGGCGCCGTGCGCCCAGGCGGGCGCCGCGCCCAGCGGTGCGGTCGCCACGGCGACCAGCACGGCGGCGAGCACTCGACGCACGCTCATGGCTTGACCTCCCGCGCAGTGGTACGGACGCGGGACGCCAAAGGTTCGACCGCTCGGGGCCCGGGAATCGCCGGGTGGGCCTCGGCGTTTCGATAGGCGGTACGGATTTCAGGCCAGACCCCCAGGCCGAGGAGGCAGACATGAAGGTACGTAGCTCGTTGCGTGCGCTGAAGCAGAAGCCGGGTTCGGTGGTGGTCCGTCGTCGCGGCCGGGTGGTCGTGGTGAACCGCGCGAACCCGCAGTGGAAGAGCCGTCAGGGCTGATAAACCCTATATCGTACATATAGCCAAGAACGCCCCGACCGGAAGGCATCCGGTCGGGGCGTTTTCGCGCGCCCCCGCAGGTCGGTGGAGGCGGCGAAGGCCCAGGGGATCCATGGCCGGTGAGCGCGGATCGGTGCTCGGGGCGGATGCCGCTCGACGGGCCGCATCCGCCCCGGCACTGCTTACCGCACGACGTACGCGCGGATCACGGTAACCGTGGCGGTGTTTCCCGTGCGGTCGGTGGCGGTCGCGCGCAGCGAGACGTGACCGCCTGCCGGGTTGATCACCCGCAGCGTCCGTCGGTCGGCGCTGACCGGGGCGGGCCGCCAGGTCTTCCCGTCGTCCACCGAGAACTGCGCGGTGAGCGTGCGGTTGGCGGTGGCCGCCGAGCCGGCCAGCGGCGTCACGGTGACCGGCACGGTGAAGGCGCCGGCCGGCGCGGCGTTGTTGCTGTCCAAGGGCGGGCTGAACCCGACAGTGGACAGCGGCAGCCGGGTGTCGCCGTTCGCCGAGGAGAACGTCCACGCACCGCTGACCGCAGTGCTCAGCCGGTGCGGCGCCGGACTGGTGGCCGACATCTCCAGCCGGTAGTCGCGTCGCTCCGGCGGCACCGTGAACGTGCCGTCCAGGGATGCGGTCTCGCCGACCAGGGCACCATCGGCGTACAGGGCGGTCCGCGCGTTGCCCGTCAGGTATCGCTGGCCCCAGTGTCCGGAGCCCTCGCCGAACAACGGGATGCTGGCCCCGATCGTGTCGTCCTTCCGGAAGACGGTGTCGAAGTCACCGTCGGCGACACCGGGATCCAGGGGCGCGAAGACGGCCCTGTTCCAGTCCTGCTGGTAGACCCGACCGGCCGTGAACGCCTGCGCCGGTCCGGCCGTCTGCGTGATCCGTTCCGGCCCGTACTCCGGGTCGGTCTGCACCTGCTGCTCGAAGGTGGTGCTCCACTGCACACCGCCCTGCGTGCCGAGATATTCGGTGCGCTCGAACGGCAGCGAGAATGGCAGGCCGACCGTGCCGCCGTTGACCGTGCCGACGACCGGCCAGTTGTACTTCGCGCCGGTGGCGCCGTCGGCCTCGCGGGCGTAGCGAGCCTTCACCGTGGCCAGCTCGGCCGCGGTGACCTGCTTGTCGAAACCGGTGTAGAAGACCCCTTGGCGGGTGTACGAGGTCTCGTACGTGTAAGGGCTGTCGCGGAACCCTTCGGCGTCGTTCTTCCACCTGGCGAAGACGCTGGAGATCGAACTTTGGAACCCGGTCAGCGCCTGCGCGGAACCGATCTGGCCGACGTACAGGTCGCCGGGTACCACGGATTCGCTCGTAAAGCCGGCATTCCGCGCCGTCCAGTACGCGTCGACCTTGGCCGTGGCCTGCCGGGCGTCCGCGCGTGGAACCCTGATGGTGACCGGACGGGCCGCACGGGCGTCAAGGGTCACGGTCCTCGTGGCGTCGGCCACGAAGCTGGTCTGCACCAGCATTGTGGTGTCCGCCTGGCCGTAGACATTGCCGATCAGGCCGTACGTGCCCTTTGGCAGCCGCACCGTCTGCGCCTCCTCGCCGTCGAAGAGCTGGTACGAGCGAGGGGTGTCCTGCCCGATGAGCAGGTCCCAGTAGTTGCGGTTCAGCAGCCCGTCCCGGTCGAGGTGGCGGAACGTGATGTCGTAGCTCTCCACCTCGCGCTCGACCGCCGTCGGGGTCTCGACCCGGACGCCGCCGGGGGCGGTGGCCACGACCCGGGCGCTCCGGATCCCGTCCGGACCCCCGACGCGGGTGTCGGACGTGACTGTCGTCGTCGCGGTCCCGCCGGCCGGCACGGTCAGGCTGGACGCGGCGACCGTGAAGGTGTCCGCGTCGCCCTCGACGGCCACGGCCAGGGTGACCGGCGCGGTTCCGCCGTTGCGGTAGGTGAGGGTCCTCGTGACAGGCGTGTCGTCGGTGTGCGGCCACTCCTGCTCGCCGAAGCTGACACTGCCCTCGTCCACCGAGATCGTCTGACGCACCGCCCGGGCGACGTCGAGCCGCCCTGCGCCCTGGCCGAACACGTCGATCCCCTCGCCCGGTTGCGCGGCGCCCATCAGCAGCGTCTTGCGCTGACGCGATGACCAGCCGGGGTGCTGCTGGGTGACGATGGCGGCCGCGCCGGCCACCATCGGCGCGGCCATCGAGGTGCCCGACAGGCTCGTGTACCGGTCGGAGACCGGGGCACCCGCATGTCCGGCGGCGGCCCGCGCCGCCACGATGCCCACACCGGGTGCGGTGATGTCCGGCTTGATCGCCCGGTCACCGAGGCGCGGACCACGGCTCGAGAAGCCGGCCAGGCGATCCTCGTCATCGACCGCGCCAACCGCCAGTCCGGCGTCGGCGGTGGCCGGCGATCCAACCGTCCCACTACCGCTCAGGCCCTGATTGCCGGCCGAGAGGACGAACAGCGTGCCGTACGCCGCAGTCAGGTCCTCAACCGCCTGCTCCAGGGGGTCGATCTCGGGGGAGTCGCCGCCACTGAGGCTCATGTTGACCACCGGGGCCTTCTGGGCGGCCCACTGCATCCCGGCCAGGATCGCCGACTCGTCGCAGTAGTTGCCCTCGCACACCTTGCCCACGACGAGCTTCGCGCCCGGCGCCACACCCCTGTACTTACCGCCCGAGGCGGCGCCGCTGCCGGCGATGATGGAAGCGACGTGCGTGCCGTGGCCGTCGATGTCGTCCGCCACGGAACCCTCGAGGAAGTTCTCGTTCGCCACGATCCTGCCGGCGAAGTCCGGGTGTCCGGCGTCGATTCCGCTGTCGAGCACCGCCACCGTCACGCCGGTGCCGTCCAGACCCTGCTGCCAGGCAGCCGGCACGCCGACCTGCGCCACTGCGGTGTCGAGGGTGAGCGTGCGCTTACCGTCCAACCAGACCTTGTCGACGCCTGGGCTCAGGGACCGGCCGGCCGCCGCGTCCCGGGTCAACGAATTCCACAGGTCGGCCTTCTCGGCGCGCGACGCACGCACCGCAAGCATCCCCATCCCGGAAATGTCTCGACCCACTCTGGCGCTCGTACCGACAGCTGCCCGCGCGCTCGCGCTCTTTTCGTACGCGAGAAGCAGGGGCAGGTCCCGGTCGCCGGTGTAGCCGAACTCGGTAAGTGCGGTGAGGTCGAACAACCGCTTGTCCAGCCGACCCTGGCGCAGCAACGGCAGCGCGTCGACCGGGATCACGAGGCGGTGACCGTCACTTGTCTGATTCACGAAGCGGACTCCGGCACGACCGGGCGCACGCTCGATGGCGGTGCCGCCCTGCGCGGAGACGACGACCCGGTCACCTGTGATCAGCGTGACGCTTACCGACTCCGCTGCGCGACTCCCCTTCTGCGCCGCAGCCGGCACTGCCTCGGCCCCGGCGGGCGTGGTGGCACCGAGTGCCGCCGCGATGGTCCCGGCCAGCAGAGCGGCTGCGACATTGCGTCTACGAATCACGAATTCTTCACCGACAAGTCAGACATGGGCTTCCCTCTCAGGAATCACGGAGAACGTGGGACGCGAAGACGCCGGTCCGGTACGGATCGAGTCCGTACCGGACCGGCTCCCGGGTCAGCTCACGACGGACCGGCAGTTCATCGGGGCGTCCTTCGGCACCAGGGCCCAGGCCACCTTCGCGTAGTCCCCGCCCTTGTGAACCGGGAAGACACTGAAGTGCAGGATGCTGCTCTTCGGCATCTTCGCCGGCGTGATCACCCACTCCGAATCCCCGAACACGCCGTCCTCGTTGGCCCCGTCGATCCGCTCGAACCTCAGGACGTCCTTGATCTGGGGCAGTTCCTTGCCCTCTGGCGTACACAGGACGCCGGCCTTGACGACTGTCGCGACGCCGGCGTCGGCCAGCGCCTTCTCCAGTGCCTCGGGATTGATCACCTGCTTGGACTTCAGGCGCACCTGCACCGATCCGTCCGCCTGCTTGACCACCGAGAACGCCGCCGGTTCCATGGCCGGCGCCGTAGCGACTCCGGCCGAGGCCGCCGGCGCGTCGGTGCCGCCGGCCGCGGTGTTGCCGGCCGGGGACGAGCCGGAGAGGCCGGAGCCGATCGGCAGAGCCAGCGCGAGGGCGAGGGCGGCCAGCGCGGCGAGTCCCCCACCGGCCGCCACACCGAGCACGCCACGGTTACGCCGCCGCGCCCGCCCGCGCTCCTCGATCGCCTCGACCGGACGGTCCATCCGCACGCCGGAAAGAGTTTGTCTCATCGCGTTGAGCACCTCATCCTCGTTCATTTCGAGTCCTAACTGGTCACGGGCACGAATTGCGCCCGCAGGGTCGCTGTGGCGCGAGACAGGTGGACGGCTACGGTCCGCGGTGAGATGCCCAGTTCGTCGGCCACGGTGTTGGTGTCCAGGTCAAGCCAGACCCGCAACACGATCACCTCGCGTTGCCGTTTCGGCAGCCCACGAATGGCGGTCAGCATCGCCTGGTCGACGTCGTGAACGTCGTCGTCCGGCCGGGGCAGATCGTGGCCGTCGAAGGCGACCTCGCGCCGACGCCGCCGCCACCAGGACACCCGGACGTTGAGGGCGGTGCGCACCACCCACGCCGTCGGTGCCGGATGCCGACTCACCTTTCGCCACGACGCCCAGGCCCGCGCGAACGCCTCAGCGACCAGATCCTCCGCCAGCGCACGATCACCCGTACTGGCCACCACGGCACGCAGGCAGTTGTCCCGGCAGCGCTGGTAGAAGTCCGCGAAGTCCTTCCGTTCTTGCTCCACACCTGGCACACGCATGAGCACGGTGAAGCATTTACCGCAGCCGGAAAAAGATCTGCACGAGGCCCTCGACGGGCCTGGTAGGCGGGCCCCGCAACACCTCGCCCCGACCGACGAGCGGTGGAGTCGGGTCGATGGCATCATGCCCTGGACCGGGCATGTTCATCGATTCCAGGGGGCGACGGTGCGCGGAGAAGACAGGTCAGCGACCCGACGGCGTACGCGGAGATTCGTGGCCGGCGCGGTGGGCGCGTTGGCGGTGCTGGCCGCCGTTCCGGCGCCCGCCCGGGCCGCCAGTTGGACCCCGGTCCAGGTGGTGTCCGAGCCCGGCTGGAGCGGGCAGGACCAGCCCTTCGTCGCGGTCGACCGGGACGGCGACTCGCTGCTGGCCTGGGCAGGGTGCGACAGCAACGCGAGCGGCTGCTACGACCAGGTCAAGGCGCAGACCGTCTCCGCCGACGGCGTGTGGGGCCCGATCCAGACCCTCTCATCGCTCGGCGCCTCGGCGTCCTGGCCCAAGATCGCCTCCGATGACGATGGCGACTCCGCACTGGTGTGGACGCAGGACAGCCTCGTGGTGGGCCGCCGGGTGTCCGCCACGGGCGAACTGGGCCCGCTGCAGACGATCGCCACCTGGAGCGCAAGCAGTCCGGCTGTCGCGGTGGACCCCACGGGTCAGGCGCTGGTCACCTGGACGGAGCACCGCGACGGCGGGTTCATCACGAAGGCTCGTTCCTTCGCCGCGGACAGCTCACTCGGGCCGGAGCTGACCCTCGGCGTGGGCGCCGACCAGCCCGTCGTGGCCATGGACCGCACCGGAACGGCCCTCGTCGCCTGGACCGAGAACTACGAGCGGGTGGTCGCGCGGCGGGTGCGCCCGGAGGGTGTGTCCGCCCTGCGCGCCATCGCCGGGGCGGCCACCGACATCCGGTACGGCAGCGTCTCGGTCGCCCTGGACCGCGACGGGGACGCGGTGATCAGTTACCGGTGGTCGAAGGCGGGTGCGCCTCCTCGCCTGCGGGTGCGCCACTACAGCCACACCGACACGCTGGGCAGCGTCATCAGCGTGTCGCCGGCCACCCACGAGTTGACCCTGCACGACGAACTCGCCGCCGACCTGGACGGCGACGCGGTGCTGACCTGGGGCCGCTGGACCCCGGAGGGCAACCAGGTGTTCGGTCGCTCGATCTCCAGCGCCGGCACCCTCGGCGCGGTGACGAGGCTCGGTGTCGGCGACTGGCCGAAGGTCACCCTGGACGACGACGGGGACGGCCTGGTCACGTGGAACTCGCCCAGCCCGGACTTCTCGACCACCCGGGTGCAGGCCAGGACGGTCGGGCCGGACGGCGCGTTCGGCGCGGCCGAGATCCTCTCCCCGGACGGGCGCTTCGCGCAGCCCGCGTCCAGCCCGACGGGCCGCTTCTCAGTGATCTGGCAGAAGGGCTCCTACCCGTCCGACATCCGGGTGCGCTTCGGTCAGTAGACGATCCGGCACAGCAGAACGCCCTGGCAGGGAATGATCCCCGCCAGGGCGTTTCGCAAGGGTGGAGCCGAGGGGACTCGAACCCCTGACCCCCACACTGCCAGTGTGGTGCGCTACCAGCTGCGCCACGGCCCCTTGCTGTCGTCCCGGTCGCCCGGGCACTGGGAAACTATACACAGACCGGCCCGCATGGTCATCTCGCGGGGGTCCCGGCCCAGCCGGGTCAGTTGAGGGCCACGTCCGGCGGGAAGTGGGCGACGGCGGCCATCATGCCGCCCTGCCGGCGCAGCACCATCGGCCACAGGTCGTCCGGTCGGTCGACGAAGGCGTCGCCGGGCAGAGCGTCCAGCAGGAACCAGGACCCGTCGGCGATCTCCTGCTCCAACTGCCCGCTGCCCCACCCGGAGTAGCCGGCGAAGACCCGGATGCCGCCAATGCTCTCCCGCAGCTTCTCCGGGTCGACCGAGAGGTCGATCGTGCCGACCGCGCCGGAGACCTGGTGGAAGCCCTTGAGCCGGCGCAGCGGTTGCCGCATCCGGGCCAGGCAGATCGCCGAGTCGGGTTGCACCGGGCCGCCCTCGAAGAGGACCGCCGGGTGGCGGGCCAGGTCACTCCAGTCACCCAGCACCTCGGCGACCGGCACCTCGGTCGCCCGGTTCAGGACCACGCCGAGCGCGCCGCCCGGCTCGTGGGCGACCAGCAGCACCACCGTACGGTCGAAGTTCGGATCCTTGAGCGCCGGAGTCGCGACCAGCAGCCGCCCGGTCATCGACTCCATCGCTCGTCCGCCGATCGCCTGGCCCTCTCCCTGCATCCCACCTACCCGTCAACCGTGAGCCCGCACCGGGGATCCGTCATTCGCCGGATCCGCACGGTGCATCGGGATCAGCCGCGCTGTCAACGCCATGCCTGGCACCATAGCCTGCGTCCCGGGTGCTGGCTAAGGTCTGACCGGCGGGTGATCGGACAGTTGCGACGGAGGCTCCATGGCACCGACGGCGGACCTCGCGGTGATCGGCGGCTCGGGGCTGTACGCCCTCCTCGACGGCACCCCTCATGAGCTGGCCACCCCTTACGGTCCACCCTCGGACGCGGTGACCATCGCGGAGGTGGCCGGGCGGCGGGTGGCGTTCCTGCCCCGGCACGGTTCCGACCACCGGTACCCGCCGCACCGGATCCCGTACCGGGCCAACATGTGGGCGCTGCGGTCCCTCGGCGTACGCCAGGTGTTGGCGCCGTGCGCGGTCGGTGGGCTGCGTCCGGAGCTGGGGCCGGGCACGTTCGTGGTGCCGGACCAGCTCATCGACCGCACCAGCGGGCGGGTGCAGACCTACTACGACGAGGGCGCGGTGCACGTGCCGTTCGCCGACCCGTACTGCCCGCGGGGCCGCCACGCCCTGCTCGCCGCGGCCGCCGGCCGGGACGTCACGGCGGTGGACGGCGGGACGGTGGTGGTGGTCGAGGGCCCGCGGTTCTCCACCCGCGCCGAGTCCCGCTGGTTCGCGTCGATCGGCGGCACTGTCGTGAACATGACTGGCCACCCGGAGGCGGTGCTCGCCCGGGAGATGGCGCTCTGTTACTCGTCCATCGCGTTGATCACCGACCTGGACGCCGGGGTGCAGGCGGGCGAGTCGGTGACCCAGGACGAGGTGTTCCGGGTCTTCGCGGCCAACACCGAGCGCCTGCGGGACGTGCTGCTGGACGCGGTGGCGGCGCTGCCCGCCGAGCAGGACTGCGCGTGCGGCCGGGCGCTGGACGGCATCAAACTGCCCTTCGCGCTGCCCTGACCTGCGCCGCACGCGGCCCGGTGGGCGAGCCGGACCCCCGACGGCCGGGAAACGCCCGAAAGGTCCGTCACATCCCGATAGATTCGGCTGATCGGGAGGGCGGCCACGGTCGCCCCTGCGCGCGACACGGAGGCAGGTGACGATGGCAACGGTCCGGGACGCGACGTACGACGTGCTCCGCACCCTCGGCATGACCACCGTCTTCGGCAACCCCGGCTCCACCGAGGAACCGTTCCTGCGGGACTTCCCGGCCGACTTCCACTACGTCCACGCGCTGCAGGAGGCCACGGCGGTGGCGATGGCCGACGGGTACGCCCAGGCGGCCGGCAGGCCAGCGCACGTCAACCTGCACACCGCCCCGGGAATGGGCAACGGCATGGGCAACCTGGTCACCGCCTGGCACAACAAGACCCCCCTAATCGTCACCGCCGGCCAGCAGACCCGGGAGATGCTGCTGCTGGAGCCCCGGCTGACCAGCCGACGGGCGGTCGAACTGCCCGAGCCGTACGTCAAGTGGAGCTACGAGCCGGTCCGCGCGCAGGACACTCCGGCGGCGCTGCTGCGGGCGTACGCGACAGCCGTGCAACCGCCCGTCGGGCCGGTCTTCCTCTCCCTGCCGATGGACGACTGGGCCCGGCCCGCCGAGGCGCCTCCCGCGTCGCGCACGGTGGCGACCCGCTTCGGGCCGGATCCGCAGCGGTTGGAGACGTTCGCGCGTGTGTTGGCCGACAGCCGCGACCCGGTGCTGGTGTTCGGGCCCGGCGTGGACCGCTCCGGCAGTTGGCCGGCGGCCGTCGCCCTGGCCGAGCGGCTGGCCGCACCGGTCTGGTCGGCCCCCGCACCGGAACGGGCCGTGTTTCCGGAAGATCACCCGCAGTTCCGCGGGGTCCTGCCGTTCGCCATCGGGCCGCTGGCCGAAGCGCTGCGGGGGCACGACACCGTCCTGGTCGTCGGCGCCCCGGTGTTCCGCTACTACCCGCACGTCCCGGGCGACCACCTGCCCGAGGGCGCCCGCCTTCTGCACGTCACGGACGACCCGGACGAGGCCGCCCGAGCCCCGGTCGGGGACAGCCTGCTCGGCGACCCCGGGCTGACCCTCGCCGCGCTGCTCGACCTGGTGCCGGCCGCCAACCGACAGCCGCCGACGCCGCGGGCCGCTCCGGCGCCGCCGGAGGTCACCGTCCCGCTGAGCGCCGACGCGATGTTCGCCGCGCTGGCCGCACACTGGCCGGCCGACGGCGTGCTGATCCAGGAGTCACCGTCCAACCTGTCCGCACTGCGCCGCCACCTGCGCATCACCCGGCCGGCGTCGTACTTCACGATGGCCAGCGGCGGGCTCGGCTACGGCCTGCCGGCCGCGATCGGGGTGGCGCTGGCCGAGCGGGACACCGGGCGTCGCCGGCCGGTGGTGGCGGTGATCGGCGACGGCTCGTTCCACTACTCGGTGCAGGCGCTGTGGACCGCCGCGCGCCTGGCACTGCCCGTGGTGGTCCTCGTCCCGGTCAATCAGCAGTACGCGATCCTCAAGGCGTTCGCCGAGTTCAAGGACACTCCCGGGGTGCCCGGCCTGGACCTGCCGGGGCTGGACATCACCGCCATCGCGGCCGGCTACGGCTGCGCCACCGAGGTGGTGCAGACCCCCGACCAGCTCGGTGCCGCCCTCGCCACCGGCCTGCGCGCCGAGGGACCCACGGTGCTGCCGGTGCCGATCAGCACCGACGTTCCCACGATCCTCTGACCGAGCCCGCGCGGGCGGTCAGCGGCAGAGGCCCGGCGGCCGTCACCTGGCGGCGATGGTCAGCGGGGCGCCGGTGAAGACGTCCAGCACCGGCCGCGCCCCCAGCGGGGCGGCCAGGGTGACGGTGACCGGCTCCAGCTTGAGCACGTCGGTGCAGACGCCGGTGGACCGGGTGACCGCGCCGCCGACCACGACCACGTCCGGCCGTTCCGACACCAACGGGGTGATGTCGGTGTCGCAGGCGCCGACGCCGAGCCGGACGGTCAACCGTGCGCCGTCCACCGCCACCATGTCCTGGGCGGCCACCAGACCCTCCGGCAGCGGCTGGGTCGGCGTGGGCGCCGGAGGGACGGGCGTGACGGCCGTCGGCGCGACGGCGAGCTGGGCCACCGGGGTGGCCAGCTCCTCCACCGTGAACAACCAGGCCGGGACCTGCGCCTCACCTCGACTCGTGCGCACCGGCACGGCACCGAGGGTCACCCCGGTGACGGTCAGCGGAAGGCAGGCAGTCTCCGTCGTGCTGGTCGCCCAGCCGTCCGGCCCGGGCTCGACCGTGGGACCGCCGGGAGTCGGCAGCCCGGGCCGCTTCGGCCGCCCCGGGCAGGGCAGCGGGTCACCCCGGTCGAGCTGCCGGTACGCCTCGGCCGCGCTGACCAGCGGCAGGGTCAGCCGCCCGTCCGGAAACCGGATCTCGGCACCGACGCGGGTGGGCGGGATGGCGACCTGGGCGCGGTACCAGCCGGACCGGAAGGCCGTCTCGGTGTCCGGCGTGAAGCGCGGGTCGCCGGTGAGCACCGTCGGCCCCTGCAGCGGGACGTAGCCGTCACGCCAGCCGGGACCGGGCCGCCACGCCGCGGCGACCGCGCTGGCCCGCTGGTCGAAGGCGCGATGCGCCGTCGTGGTGGGCGCGGCGGCGGGCTCCGCGCCGGTCGCGGCGCAACCCACCATGGACAACAGCGGCAGTACGAGCAGCAGAACACCTCGACGCATGCCAGGTTCGACGGGACCGCCGCCGGGCGGGTTCCCGCCCCGGCTCAGGTCTCGCCGCCCAGATCCGTCTGGTACGCCTGCCAGAGCAGATTGGCACCACGCCGCCGATGCCGGGCCAGCGTCCGCAGCAGGTGCCCCGCCCGGCGGCGCAGTTCGTCGGGGCCGGCCTCGGACCGCTCGGCGACCCGCTGCACGGCCAGGATCGCGGCGACGACCGCGGTGTGCTCCCGGGTCAGCAGCCGGATCCCGTGGTCGAGGCGGGGCGAGTGGGTGAGCAGCTCCCGATAGAGGCCGGCCGGTCCTTCGGTAACCCGGACGTGCTCGGCGAAGCCCTGCCCGACCGGACGCAGGCGGAGCAGCACGATCTCGCGCCAGCGCGGCTCGGTCGTGGCGACCGCGACGGCACGGGCCAGGGCGTGCAGGTCGCCGGCGAGCCCGGCGGGCCCCGGCTCACCGGGGAGCCCGGCCGGATGCGTGCGGGCGGCGGGCGGCCGGGCGGTGACTGACGGCTGCTGGACTCCACCGGTGACCATGGCACCTCCCGCGCGGGGCTGCTATCCCATACCGTGATGGTGAACCCGCCCGTTCGCCCTGTCCAGAGGCGTTTCCTGCTCATCTGTCCCACCGGTAACACCGGTTGCCTTCGGCCTCACCGGCACGACGGGCGCCGCCGTCAGCGGGCCGCTCAGGCGCCCGCCAGACGCCGCAGATCGGCGGCGACGGCGCGGGCCTCGGCACTGGTCTCTCCACCGGGTCGACCTGCCGCGAACGCGTCGGCGAGCGCGCGCAGCTCGGACGGCGGCAGGACGGGCAGACCCATCCCCCGCAGCGGGATGGTGACCCGACGCCCACTGGCCCGATCGGTGACGACGATCCCCGGCGACCGACCCGCAGGAACCGACGGGTCGGCCCCCACCTCCCCATGGGAACGGGGGTCGACGCGAGCGATGGCGAGATCGACGGTACGACTGCGGATGGCGCCCCGCACCCGCACCCGGCTGCCGTCCAGCCAGGCGGCCGTACGCAGCACCCGCAGCACCAGGTAGACGCCGAGCAGGACGAACGGCAGCCCGCACAGCCCGAGGAACGGTCCGGGCCCTCCCGAGCCGCTCGCGGACTCCCGCAGCGCGGGCGGCAGCATTCCCGGCGGCAGGTCGCGGGCCTCCTCGTAGGAAGCGAACCCGTCTCCCGGGCCGGTGAGGCGGCGCACCAGCCCGCCGGCGAGCAGGGGCACCAGCACGAACGCCGCACCGATCGCCGCGACGAGGACCCCCGTCACCACTGCGACCGTGCGCTGGCCGGCTGACGCGCCGACCGACAGGCGCAGCTGCTCGTTCGTCACAGCGGCAGCGTAGGCGGCGGGGACCCGCCCGCAGTGCCCGGCGTCGGTGTCGCGGCGCGACGGGCAGCCCAGCGCGGGCGGGCAGCCCAGCGCGGCGAGCGGCCCAGCGCGGCGGGCGGCCCAGCGCGGCAGGCCAGCGCGCGGTGATCCACTCCAGGTCGCCGATGTGGGGGTGTCCGGACGTCTGGATACCCGCAAGGTCGGCGATGTGGAGTGGATCAACCGCCTCGGCTTCCGAGGTCGCCCGGCGGATACGACGATGCGCCCCGGCCGGTGGGCCGGGGCGCATCGTTTCGAGGTGGTGGAGGTGCCGGGAATCGAACCCGGGTCCTTCGCCGGTTTGTCAGGGCTTCTCCGAGCGCAGCTCGCTGTGCCTCTACTCGGCCCCACCGCTCACGCGAGCAAGTTGGTGTGACGGGCCCAGTCGCTGATTGATCTCGCCGCACGGACCCCGCGACCGGGTCCGATTGGCCAGCCTTCTAGCTGATGCCGGCTACTGGGACGAAGGCGTTCCCAGGCCGACAGACTTAGCTACTCGCCTCAGGCGGCGAGAGCGAAGTCAGCGCGATTGTTCTTGGCGCTTATAAGTTTCCGACGACCGATTCTCGAGACGACGTCGGCTTCCTCGGCTCGCTTCCCCTGTCGCTGCGTACGAAGTCGAAACCAGTCACCCCCTCGACAGGCCGCCTTTGTGGCGGCACTGACAAGACTAACGCCTGCCGCAACGGCTTTCATCCCGAGCCCCGGGTCGGCACGCCGAGCCGGACAAACGGGATGAATCAGTCGTCCATTCCCTTGCCACGTCGACCGGACACCCGGGCGATCTCCCGGTCCGCGTCGCGCTTGGCGAGGTCCTGGCGCTTGTCGTACGACTTCTTGCCCTTGGCCAGGGCGATCTCGACCTTGGCCCAGCCGTCGGAGAAGTAGACCTGCAACGGGACGATGGTCAGACCACCCTCGCGGGTCTTGCCGACGAGCTTGTCGATCTCGCCCCGGTTGAGCAGCAGCTTGCGCGTACGCCGGGGCTCGTGGTTGGTCCAGGTGCCCTGGGTGTACTCCGGGATGTGCATCGCGTGCAGGTACAACTCGCCGTCGCGCTCCTGGGCGAACGCGTCGACAAGCGACGCCCGCCCGGCCCGCAGCGACTTGACCTCGGTGCCGGTCAGCGCCATGCCCGCCTCGTACGTGTCGAGGATCGCGTAGTCGTGGCGGGCCTTCTTGTTGGAGGCGACCACCTTGCGCCCCTTTTCCCGTGGCATCGGCGCCACCCCCTCTCCCGGAAACGTCCGTCGCCGGGCTCACCCCGGCCGGACAACCGATCATGCTACCCGAATGAGGCTTATTCGGGCTCTGGCCGTCGGGCAGGTCGTGCCATCGTGAGGACCGCCCGAATAAGCCTCATTGACAAGGACCCTCCCGCGCCGTTTATTCCGGCTGCGGGAGGGTCCCCGGGTGACGACGGGACGACCCGTACGCTGCTTAGACCCGCAGGTAGAAGCGCAGGGTGATCCAGGCGGTGGCGGCGCTGACGAGGCCACCGACGCCGGCCATCAGCGGGAAGATGAACAGGATGTCACCCCAGCTGATCGGCGACAGCAGGCCCTGCAACGCCTTGAGCGACCCGTCGAAGAGCAGATATTTCGCCGCGACCAGGGCCACCAGGCCGAGCAGTGAGCCGATCAGGCCGGCCACCACGGCCTCCAGCACGAACGGCGCCTGGATGAACCAGTTGGACGCGCCGACCAGCTTCATGACCGCCACCTCACGCCGCTTGCTGTACGCGGCGACCTGGATGGTGTTGGCCACCAGGAGCAGTGCGGCGATGGCCATCACGATCGCGGCGGCCAGGGCGATGTTCTGGATCGCGGTGAGGACGTCGAAGATCTTGTCCAGCAGTCGACTCTGGTCGACGATCTCGTCGACACCCTCGGTGTCCTTGTACTGGTCGTAGATGTTCTTGTACTGCTCCGGGTTGTTCAGCTTGAGCCGGAACGACTCCGGCAGCTGGTCCGGCTTGACGGCGTTCACCAGGTCCGGCGCGTCCTGGTACATCTCCTGGAACTTCTTGTACGCCTCGTCCTTGTTGACGTAGATGACGTCCTTGACCAGGGGGTCGTTCTTCAGCTTGGCGTCCAGGTCGGTGCGCTGCTGCTCGCTCACCTCCTGACTCAGGAAGATCGAGACCTCGATGTTCTTGTAGTAGAGGCTCTTCATGTCGTCAACCTGGCGGTACATGAGACCGCTGGCGCCGAGCATGGTCAGCGAGACCGCCATCGTGATGATCATCGCGATGGTCATGGTCACGTTGCGCCACAGTCCGACCAGTACCTCGGACAGGACGTATTTCACGCGCATCGGGATTTCCTCCGGGTCTCCGGCATGAAGTGTTCGTCGTCAGGCTGCGAGAGGGGTGAGCGCCGGCTCACCCGTAGACGCCGCGGGCCTGGTCACGCACGATGCGACCGCTCTCGATCTCAATGACGCGGCGACGCATCTGGTTCACGATGTTGGAGTCGTGGGTGACCATCACGACGGTCGTGCCGGTGCGGTTGATCCGGTCCAGCAGACGCATGATCTCGATCGAGGTGTCCGGGTCCAGGTTTCCGGTGGGCTCGTCCGCCAGCAGGATCAGCGGACGGTTCACGAACGCCCGGGCGACGGCGACCCGCTGCTGCTCACCACCGGAGAGCTCGTGCGGATAGCGGTGCTCCTTGCCACCGAGTCCGACCAACTCCAGCACCTCCGGCACGACCCGGCGGGCAACCGCCTTGGTCTTGCCGATCACCTCGAGGGCGAACGCCACGTTCTCGTACGCGGTGCGGTTCGGCAGCAGCCGGAAGTCCTGGAAGACGCAGCCGATCGAACGCCGGAAGTGGGGTCGCTTCCAGGAGCGCATCGACGTGACGTCCTTGCTGTTGACGATGACCCGCCCCTTGTTGGGGGTGACCTCGTGCAGCAGCATCTTGATGATTGTGGACTTGCCGGAGCCGGATGGACCGATGAAGAAGACGAACTCGCCCTTCTCGATCGAGACGGACACGTTGTCGAGCGAAGGCCGGGACGCCTTCGGGTACGTCTTCGTCACTTGCTCAAGCTGAATCACGGGTGGTGAGTCTACGCGGTGTAACAACTGAGCCAAGCCCCACGCCCCGCAGAAGCGGCGCGCGTCGTCGAATCAGGCCCTCACCTGGAGATCGACGAAGCGCTCCGCCCGCGAGTCGTCACGCACCGTCGCCGGCGAGCTGCCGCTGCTTACGCCAACGGATGCCGGCCTCGATGAAACCGTCCAACTCGCCGTCGAAGACCGCGCTCGGATTGCCGGTCTCCTGCTCGGTTCGGAGATCCTTCACCATCTGATACGGGTGCAGGACGTAGGAGCGCATCTGGTCGCCCCACGAACCGGCCGCGTTCTCCTTGAGGCCCTCCAGCTTGGCCTGCTCCTCCTGGCGCTTGCGCTCCAGCAGCCGGGCCTGGAGCACCCGCAGCGCGGAGGCCTTGTTCTGCAGCTGGGACTTCTCGTTCTGGCAGGTCACCACGATGCCGGTCGGGATGTGGGTGAGCCGGACCGCCGAGTCGGTGGTGTTGACGCTCTGCCCACCCGGGCCGGAGGAACGGTAGACGTCGACGCGTACCTCGTTCTCCGGGATGTCGATGTGGTCGGTCTGCTCGGTCACCGGCAGCACCTCCACGCCCGCGAAGCTGGTCTGCCGGCGACCCTGGTTGTCGAACGGGCTGATCCGGACCAGCCGATGGGTGCCCGACTCGACGCTGAGCGTGCCGTACGCGTAGGGCACCTTGACCGCGAAGGTGGCCGACTTCAGGCCCGCCTCCTCGGCGTACGAGGTCTCGTAGACCTCGGTCGGGTAGCCGTGCCGCTCGGCCCAGCGCAGGTACATCCGCAGCAGCATCTCGGCGAAGTCCGCCGCGTCGACGCCACCCGCGCCGGCCCGGATGGCGACCAGCGCCTCCCGGGAGTCGTACTCGCCGGACAGCAGGGTGCGGACCTCCATCTCCTGGATGGATTTGGTCAGGCCGGTGATCTCCGTCTCGACCTCGGTCAGCACGCCCGGGTCGGACTCGGCCTCGGCCAACTCCAGCAGCACCCGGGCGTCGTCGAGCTGGGAGCGCAGACTGCCCAGCTTGCTGATCTCGCCGTTGACGTACGACAGCTGCGAGGTCACCTGCTGCGCCTTGGCCTGGTCGTCCCACAGGTCAGGGGCGGACGCCTCCTGCTCCAGGCGGGCCTTGTCCTCGTGCAGCCGGTCCAGATTGAGGACGGCCTCGATGTTGCGCAGGGTCGCGTCGAGTTCCTTGAGCTGTTCGGCGTAATCGGCAGCGGTCACGACAGACAAGCGTACTGTGCCGGGAGCAGCACAGCTCGTTCCGTGTCGGCGAACCCGCCGGAGATCACCCGACGGGGGCGGACTTCAGCCACGACAGGGCCGCCCGGTGGTAGGCGACGGCGAACTCCAGCGCGCTGGCGTCGTACGTCTCGCCGTCCCGTTTGGCGTTCTTGACCTGTTCGCGTACCTGAGCGAGGGCCTCGGTGTGGTATTCGTTGGCCGAGGCGTACAGGCTCTTGAGCTGGCTGGACGAGTGCAGGTTGCCGAAGGCCATCCGGAGCGCGATCGGGTTGCGGATGGTGTCCCGCCCCGGGTTCTCTGCCAGCCAGCGGGAAAATGTCCGTTTCCCGCTTGCGGTCAGCGCGTACGGCTGGCTCATTCGTGGGCCCGGCTTGCCGAGCCGCACGTATCCCCGCTCGGCCAGCACCGGCAACTCGCGGTAGACCTGACTGCGGGTCATCGACCAGTAGGGCGCCAGCCGGCGCTCTGCGGCGGCCATCAACTGGCCGCCTGTCATGGGACCCTCGTGGAGCAGCCCGAGCAGGGCCGCCGCCGTGGGGTTGACTCCGGATTCCGCCATGGCCGTTACGCTGCCACTTTGCGCTGCCGGCGTCCAGGATTTGGCAGTTTGCCACCCGACAGGACTTCCTATGTGCACTGTCGGCGGCAGACTGTCCGTTGAGGACTATCGATGGATTGCGGCCCCTCGGCCGACCGCTGGCGGCGCTGCGCACGCCGCCAGCGGGTCGCCGCAGGTCAGCCCATGTGGGGGTACGTGTGGTCGGTCGGCGGCACGAAGGTCTCCTTGATCGTCCGCGGCGACACCCAGCGCACGAGGTTGAGCCAGGAGCCCGCCTTGTCGTTGGTGCCACTGGCCCGGGCACCGCCGAACGGCTGCTGCCCGACCACCGCGCCGGTCGGCTTGTCGTTGATGTAGAAATTGCCGGCCGCGTAGCGCATGCGCTCGCCGACCGCGTCGATCACCCGGCGGTCGGTGGCGAACACCGACCCCGTCAGCGCGTACGGGGCGATCGACTCGGCCTGCGTGACCACCTCGTCGAAGCGCGCGTCATCGAACACGTGCACGCCCAGGATCGGCCCGAAGTACTCGGTGGTGAACGTCTCGTGGGCGGCGTCGGAGCACTCGAAGAGCGTCGGCCGGACGAAGTATCCGACCGAGTCGTCGGCCGTGCCGCCGGCGAGCACCCGGCAGGTGTCGTCACCCGCGATCAACTCGAGCGCCGCGGTGTGCCGGGCGAACGCCTTGTCGTCGATCACCGCGCCGCCGAAGTTGCTGAAGTTGGTGACGTCGCCGTAGGTCAGGGAGTCGGCGGTGGCGGCCAGGCGGTCCCGCAGGCCACCCTCCCAGAGCGAGCGCGGCACGTACGCCCGCGAGGCGGCCGAGCACTTCTGGCCCTGGTACTCGTACGCGCCGCGGATCAGCGCGGTGTGCAGGGCGTCCACGTCGGCGCTGGTGTGCGCGACCACGAAGTCCTTGCCACCGGTCTCGCCCACCAGCCGCGGGTAGCCCCGGTAGCGGGAGATGTTGTCGCCGACGGTCCGCCACAACTGCTGGAAGACCTTGGTCGAGCCGGTGAAGTGGATGCCGGCCAGATCCGGGTCGGCGAGCACCACGTCGGAGACCTCCTCGCCCCGACCGGTGACCATGTTGATCACGCCGGGCGGCAGGCCGGCGGCCTCGAACAGCCGCATGGTGAAGTGCGCGGCGAACTGCTGGGTGGGGCCCGGCTTCCAGATCACCGTGTTGCCCAGCAGCGCCGGCGCCGACGGCAGGTTGCCGGCGATGGCCGTGAAGTTGAACGGGGTGACCGCGTAGACGAAGCCCTCCAGCGGGCGGTGGTCGAAGCGGTTCCAGACGCCCGGCGAGGACGCGGGCTGCTCCTCGAGCAGGCGGCGGGCGAAGTGCACGTTGAACCGGAGGAAGTCGATGAACTCGCAGGCGGCGTCGATCTCCGCCTGGATCGCGGTCTTCGACTGGCCGAGCATGGTGGCGGCGTTGAGGGTGTCCCGCCAAGGGCCGGCGAGCAGCTCGGCGGCGCGCAGGAAGATCGCGGCGCGCTCCTCGAACGGCAGCGCCCGCCACATCGGGGCGGCGTCCTTGGCTGCCTTGATCGCGGCCCGTGCGTCGTCGTGGGTGGCGTGTGCGGTCACGCCGAGCACGTGGGCGTGCTTGTGCGGCTGCACCACGTTGATCGGGTCGCCGGCCGCCATCCGCTGCTCGCCGCCGATGGTCATCGGCAGGTCGATGCGCTCGGCGGCCAGCTCGGTCAGCCGCCGCTGGAGCCGATCCCGGTCTCCGCTGCCCGGCTCGTAGTTGCGAACCGGCTCGTTGCGCGGCTCGGGAACGGAGAACACGGCATCCATCAAGGCTCCTGGCGATCTCGACAGCGGTGGCGAAACCGGACCCGCGGGCACCGACCGGACGGCCGGACGCCGGACGCCGCGCGGGGTGGCCGAGCAGCGGCGGGACCTCCCGCGATTGTTTCACGCGAAGGTGCTGGCCCCGCCGCCACCGTCTCTGGATAGCGAAGGACCGGCTGGCCCTCCTCCCCTTACCGGTCGCGGTGGTGGGGCTGGGGCGAGCGTCCCCGGCTCCGGGCGGTCAGGCTTGATCCCTCCGCCGGGGACGCTCGCCCCAGCCCCGACGTTGGTCGCGGTCCGTGGGCCCGTTGCGTTTCCTTCGGCGGTACGTCGCTGGCGCGTACCCGTCGGGTGTGGCGCGTTCGGTGGGGGTCGCGGCGGTCCGCGTACCCTGAATGGTCGGTGACCTGGCACCTCGAAGGGGAGACGATGACCAAGCAGCCCGGCCGCGTCCCAGCCGCGGAGTCGAACCAGCCGGCAGTCGACGCGGCCTCCCCCGGCGGCCGACCGGTGTCCGCGCCCGGCGCGGCCGTGCTCGCGCTGCTGGCGCTCGGCTGGCTGGCCGCCATGCTCTGGTCGACCCGGGAGGCCATCACCTCGGCGGCGGCCGGCATCACCGCGATCAGCCTCTCCGCGTTCGCCCTGCCCGGTGTGATCTCGGCTGCGCTGGTGGCCGGGGCCGCCACCGCCCTGGCCGGGGGCAACCTGCTGACCCGGCGGTACGGCGACGGGGCAACCCTGCGCTTCGTCGGCGCGATCGGCGCGGGCATGCTGGTCGGGCTGATCGCCGCGCTGGCGATCAACCTCACCTACTTCGACACCTCAACCACCAACGTGATCGCCGGGACCACGGCGGCCGCCGCGATCATCGGCGGGGCGATCGCCGGCGCGCGAACGGCCCCGGCGGTCGGCGCGGTGGTGACCGCCGCGCTGGGCGCGCTGGTCTTCGTGGTGGCGTTCAGCCGTGCCCGGGACCCACTGTTCGACCTCTTCGGCGCGGGCGACACCCAGCAGTCGCTTGTCGACGCGGCCAAGTGGGTGTCGCGCACCGAGTCGCTCATCGCCGGCCTGCTGGCCGGGCTGCTCGCCTTCGGCTACCTCACCTGGGCGCGACGGCGAGCCCTGCGGCGCGATCCGCAGACGCCCGCGCTGCGCTGGCCGGCGTACCTGCTCGCCGGCGCCGGGCCGGGCCTGCTCCTGCTGCTCGCCGAGGTGATCATCCGGATCGGCGGCCGGTCGCTGCTGGACCTGGCCAGCGCGCTCAGCGAGGCGGACGCGGTGGCGCAGACCTCACTGGGCACCTCGCGGGTCGACAACGGCATCTGGATGCTCTTCGTCGGGGCGCTGACCGCGCTCATCGCGTTCGGCCGCACGCTCGGCCCGGCGCACACCGACGACGACCCGGCCGTGGTCGACGATCCCGGCACCACGCCGCCGGCAGCCGAGAACGAGACCGACGCCGGCACTGGCACTGGCGAGGACGAGGCGGACACGACCGGTCTCGACGCCGTCGACGTCGACCCGGCTCGGGCCGACCCGGCCCGCTGACCGCTGCCGGCTGGCCTGCTCGCTGCCGGCTCAGTCGGTGGCGCGCAGCAGCAGGTCCAGCTCCGTCACGTCGTACCACTCCAGCTCGTGATCCTCGGCCCCGTCGACGGTGAACTGGGCGTCCGGGTCGCCGGCAGCGGCCTCGGCCACGACGTCGGCCGCGGCGGCGACCTCCTCGACGGCGTCCGCGCCGTCCACGTGGATCGCCGCGACGGCGCCCACCGGCACGGTGTCGGCCAACGTCACCATGCTGGATCCCAGCTCACCATCGCCACGGCCGAGCGCGGCGGGCGGCAGGTCCACCGAGACGACCACGCGGCGGCGGGGCGCGGCCGGATCGGCCCTGAGCAGGTGCAGCGCGTCCTGGGCGGCCCGGGTGAACGCGACGTACTCCAACTCCTCCTCGTCACCCTCGGCGTACCACTCGCGCAGCGCGGGCGTCACCGCGTGCGCCCGGTCGGCGGTCAGCCCCTGCTCGCGCAGGCGGGCCAGCATGGGTACGGTCGCCGGCACGTACACCCGGACAAGCTCGTCGGTCACCGGTCGTCTCCCCGCTCGGTCCTGTGCCGGCGGCAGCCGGCACGGGCGCAGATCATGCCGCACGCCGTGACCGTCATACACCCCGGCTCCGGCCGGTGGAAGTTTCCCGCCGGTGTGTCCGGCGCTGGTTGGCCCGCCGCCGGGCCGGGGATGCTGGGCGGTGAGCCCTACCGATGGCAAACTGATGCAAACGACGTCAACCCCGGGAGTTTCCGTGGAGCCGAGGTTCCTGCTGCTCTCCGACGTGGCCGCCGAGCTGAACGTGTCGGACTCGCAGGTCTACCACATGGTCCGCAGCGGGGAACTGCCGGCGATCAAGATCGGCGGACGCGGTCAGTGGCGGGTCGAGCGCGCCCGGCTGGAGGAGTACATCGCGCAGAAGTACGCCGAAACCGCCGACTGGGTACGCGGTAACCCCCTCATCGACCGCGATCCGGAGTAGGTCCGGGCAGCGCCGCCCGACGCGCGTGCCACCTGCCGCCCCGACCTGCGTGATCCACTCCGTATCGCCGACATGGGGCTGTCCGGCCCGCCGGGATACCGCGATGTCGGCGAACCCGAGTGGATCATGCCCGTGGACGACGCGTCCGCCGTCGCAGGCATTGACCGAGGCCGTTCTGTCGCGCAGAATCGAGTCAGTCGGAGGCAAACGAAGGCAAACGCAAGATCAAAGGGAGCAGCGATGAGCGAGCGGCGACCCGGTCCCTCCCGGCCACCTGTGCGCCTGCGCCCCGTCCCGCCCATCGATCCGCCGTACCCGGACGAGACGTACTGGCCGGGGCCGACCCACGGCCAGCTCGCCCTCGACCTGTTCGCCTCGACACGACCGGATCCGGTCCGGCCGGCGGAGCGTCGCGCGGCCCCACGCCGGACGCCCTCGCGGCCGGCCAGCCACCCGGGTGCGCCACTCCCACCGGCGACCGCCCCCGAGGCGACCCGGGCCGCACACCGCTTCGTCGGCACCTGCCTGGAGGTGGTCAACGGCTACCGCTCGCCGGCCCAGGTACGCCCGCTGCTCGACCCGGGTCGGGCCGTCGAGCTGCTCACCGAACTCGCTCGGGCGACCGGGCGGGCCGGGCCGGTTCGCCGTCGGGCAACGCGGCCGGCTCTGCGGCTGCTCCGGCTGCGGGTGTGCGAGCCTCGGGAAGCCGCAGTGGAAGCGGCTGCCGTGGTGAGCGGCGCCGGTGGCCGGAGCTGGGCCATGGCGCTACGCCTGGAACACCGGCGAGGCCGCTGGCTGTGCACGGCCCTGCACGTCCTCTGACAACCCGGTGCCTGCTCTGCGTTGATCGACTCGACTTCCAGGAAAGCGCGGTATCAACCTGGCGCTGACACCCCACCTTGCAGGAAGCCGAGTTGAACTCCCTCCATCCCGCCTCCTGCCACCCGGCCACGGGAGTCGGAGGCCGGACGTGGCGGGATGCGGGGTGGAGACGCCGATGGGCCCCGGCCTCGTCGGCCAGGGCCCATCGGGACGTGCGGTCGGTCAGTTGCCGCCGTTGGGGGCACCGTGGCAGCGCTTGTACTTGCGGCCCGAGCCACACGGGCACGGCGCGTTGCGGGACGGGCCGTTGCCGGCGTCGCCCTGGTTGGGGACCGGACGTCGGGACCCGGCGGTCGGAAGCGTCGGGCCACGCAGCCCGGAGGCCGGCCGCTGCGGGGCCGACGGCGCGCTCCGCCCGGGGGCTGCCGGCGCACTCTGGACCGGCCGGCCCACACCCAGCGCCGGCGCCTGCTGCTGCTCCTGCTCGACGCTGACGGCGCCAGGACTGGCTTCACCGTCGATGGTCGGAGCCGAATACTGCAGGCCCTGCCGCTGCGGCGAGCGGTTGAGACCCTTGGCCCGGATCTCCACCGGCTTGTCGAGCAACGTGACCTCTTCCGAGTCGGCGGCCGGCTCCGGCTCGGTGACCTGGACGTCCACGTTGTAGAGGAAGCCGACGGTCTCCTCCTTGATGCCCTCCATCATGGTGGCGAACATGTCGAAGCCCTCGCGCTGGTACTCCACCACCGGGTCGCGCTGGGCGTACGCCCGGAGGTTGATGCCCTCCTGGAGGTAGTCCATCTCGTAGAGGTGCTCGCGCCACTTGCGGTCGATCACCTGGAGCAGCACCATCCGCTCGAGCTGGCGCACCCCCTCGGTGCCGAGCTGCTCCTCGCGGCGGTCGTACGCGGCGTTCGCGTCCTCCTTGAGGCGGGCGACCAGGAAGTCGGCGTCCATGCCGGCCCGGGAACCGCCGGCCTCCTCCTCCAACTCCTCGATCGTCACGCCGACCGGGTAGAGCTGCTTGAGGCTGGACCAGAGCTGCTCGAGGTCCCAGTCCTCGCCGTAGCCCTCGGAGGTGGCGCCCCGCACGTACGCCTCGACGGTGTCGTCGATCATGTTGCGGACCTGGTCGGAGAGGTCCTCACCGTTGAGCACCCGCAGCCGCTCGGCGTAGACGACCTGGCGCTGCTTGTTGAGCACCTCGTCGTACTTCAGAACGTTCTTGCGGATCTCGGCGTTCTGACCCTCGATCTGGGCCTGGGCGCTCTTGATCTGACGGGTGACCATCTTCGACTCGATGGGCACGTCCTCCGGGATGTTGAAGCGCTCCATCACCGCCTCGACCGCGCCGGCCCGGAAGCGTCGCATCAGCTCGTCCTGCAGGGACAGGTAGAAGCGGGACTCGCCCGGGTCGCCCTGCCGGCCGGCGCGACCGCGCAGCTGGTTATCGATCCGCCGGGACTCGTGCCGCTCGGTGCCCAGCACGTACAGGCCACCGGCGGCGGCGACCTCGTCGGCCTCGGCGTCGCAGGCCTGCTTCCAGGTGGGCAGGACCTCCTCCATCGCCTTGGCGTAGTCCTCCTCGTTCTCCAGCGGGTCGAGACCGCGCTGGCGCAGCTCGTTCGCCGCGAGGAACTCGGGGTTGCCGCCGAGCAGGATGTCGGTGCCGCGGCCGGCCATGTTGGTGGCCACGGTGACCGCGCCCTTACGCCCAGCCTGGGCGACGATCTCGGCCTCCCGGGCGTGGAACTTGGCGTTCAGCACGTTGTGCGGGATGCCCCGGCGGCGCAGCAGCTGGGAGAGGATCTCCGAGTTTTCCACCGAGACGGTGCCGACCAGCACCGGCTGGCCGATCTGGTGCCGCTCGGCGATGTCCTCGATGACGGCGTTGAACTTGGCCTTCTCCGTCTTGTAGATGACGTCCGGCCGGTCCTCGCGAACCATCGGGCGGTGGGTCGGAATGGTCACGACGCCGACCTTGTAGACCTTGTTGAACTCGCTCGCCTCGGTCTGCGCCGTACCGGTCATCCCGGACAGCTTGTTGTAGAGGCGGAAGTAGTTCTGGAGGGTGATGGTGGCCAGGGTCTGGTTCTCCTGCTTGATCTCCACCCCCTCCTTGGCCTCGATCGCCTGGTGCATGCCCTCGTTGTAGCGACGGCCGTGCAGGATGCGCCCGGTGAACTCGTCGACGATCAGGACCTCACCGTCGCTGACGATGTAGTCCTTGTCGCGCTTGTAGAGCTCCTTGGCCTTGATGGCGTTGTTGAGGTAGCCGACCAGCGGGGTGTTCACCGACTCGTACAGGTTGTCGATGCCGAGCCGGTCCTCGACCTTGGCGACGCCGCGCTCGGTGACCGCGATGGTGCGCTTGGAGTGGTCGACCTCGTAGTCGCCCTCGCCGTCCGTGCCGGGCTGGAGCCGGGCCACGACGCCGGCGAACTCGCCGTACCAGCGGGCGGAGTGCTCGGCCGGGCCGGAGATGATCAGCGGGGTGCGTGCCTCGTCGATCAGGATGGAGTCGACCTCGTCGACCACCGCGAAGTTGTGCCCGCGCTGCACCAGCTCGTCCTTCGACCAGGCCATGTTGTCGCGCAGGTAGTCGAAGCCGAACTCGTTGTTGGTGCCGTACGTGATGTCGCACTCGTAGGCGGCCTTGTGCTCGCTCGCCGGCCGGTTGGGCAGCACCACGCCGACGGTCAGCCCGAGGAACTCGTGCACGCGACCCATCCAGGCCGCGTCGCGCTGGGCGAGGTAGTCGTTGACGGTGACCACGTGCACGCCGTCGCCGGAGAGCGCGTTGAGGTAGACGGCCATGACCGAGGTCAGCGTCTTGCCCTCACCGGTCTTCATCTCGGCGATGTTGCCGAAGTGCAGCGCGGCGCCGCCCATCACCTGGACGTCGTACGGCCGCTGGCCGAGCACCCGGGCGGCCGCCTCGCGGGCCACCGCGAACGCCTCCGGCAGCAGGTCGTCGAGGGTCTCACCGTCGGCGAGCCGCTCCCGGAACTGCTCGGTCATGCCGCGCAGTTCCTCGTCGGTGAGGTTGACGTAGTCGTCCTCGATCGAGCTGACGGCGGCGGCGATGGCCTTGAGCCGGCGCACCATGCGGCCCTCGCCGGCGTTAAGGACCTTTTCCAGAATCGACACGGATCAACGCTCCCCTAGACAGTCTCGAACCATCGTAGGCGCTCCATCGGCGCGATGGTCACTGGTGGCGGCGGTCCACCCTGCCGAACCCGACATAATTCGCGCACGGGATGCGCCCGGGACGTAATCCGGTTACGCCTTCGGCGAACGTTCCGGCACGATGCACGGGTGGAGCCTGTGGAGATCGTCGAGGCCGGCGTGCTGCTGCGACCCTGGCGGGAGGCGGACGCCGACGACGTACACCGCGCCTGCCAGGATCGGGACATTCAGCGTTGGACCAGCGTGCCGCGCCCATACCTTCGCGAACACGCCCACGGTTTCGTCACGGAGCTGAGCGAGCGGGCCTGGGCGGACGGCACCGGGGCACCGTTCGCGGTCTGCGACGCGGCCACCGGCGAGCTGCTCGGCTCGTGCGGGCTGATCTCCGTCGACGATGCCGGCACCGGGGAGATCGGCTACTGGACGGCCCCGTGGGCGCGCGGCCGGGGCGTGACCGTCCGGGCCACCCGGGCGGTCGCCCGCTGGTCGTTCGAGAAGCTGGGGCTGCGCCGGCTGCTCTGGCAGGCCGAGGTGGGTAACCACGCCTCCCGACTGGTCGCCCTCCGGGCCGGGTTCCGGATCGACGGCCGGCTGCGGCTGGCGAAACCGGCGCCGGACGGCGGCTCGGACGGCTGGATCGGCTCGCTGCTGCCCGGCGAGGTGCCCGAACCCGGATCGTCCGGGCCGGCCGGCCCCGGCACCCTGGTCGCCCGCCGGGCCGCCGTCTTCGGCCGCCCACAGCCGACCCTGTTCGCCACCTCGGCGGCCGCTGAGCTGCGGCTGCGGCCGATGGAGGAGCGCGATCTGGACGCCGTGGTGCAGACCTGCCGGGACCCGGAGACGATCCGGTGGACCACAGTTCCGGACCCGTACGACCGCTCCGACGCACAGGGGTACCGGGGCTACGCCCAGGACGCGTGGGCCCGTGGGGACTCCGGCTGCTTCGTGATCGCCGACCCGGACGACAGGTACGTCGGCACTCTGGACCTGCGGCTCTCCCCCGCCGACCCGCTGCTCGCGGACGTGGGCTTCATGACCGCTCCGGCGGCCCGCGGCCGGGGCTACCTGCCGGCCGCCCTGATCGCGCTGAGCGCCTGGGGTTTCACGACGCTGGGACTCGCCCGGATCGAATGGAAGGCGAACGTGGGCAACACCGCCTCCCGGCGGGCCGCCGAGAAGGCCGGCTTCACGTTCGAGGGGACCGCCCGGGGCGGGGTCCAGCACCGGGGTGAGCGGGTCGACGCCTGGGTGGCCGCGCTGCTCGCCGGGGATCTGGCATGACCGGGGCACCGCGGGTCGTCGAGGCCCACGGGGTGCGGCTCCGGCCGTTTCGGGCCAGCGACATCGCGGACCTGGTCGAGGGCTGCGCGGACCCGCTCAGCCAGCGGTTCGTGTCCAGCATGCCGGCCCCGTACACCGAGGTGGACGCCCACTGGTGGGTCGAGGCCGGCGCACCGGCGGTCTGGGCCGGCGGCGGCGCCGCCTACGCCATCGCGGACCCGGCCACCGACCGGCTGCTCGGCGGGGCCGGGTTGAGCAACCCGGTGCCCGGCCGGAGTCAGGCGGAGATCGGCTACTGGCTGCGGCCGGCGGCGCGGGGGCGCGGGGTGGCCACGGCCGCGACCCGCGCGTTGAGCGAGCACGCCTTCGGCGCCGGGACGCTCCGCCTCGAACTGCTCACCGAGCTGGAGAACGCGGCCAGCCAGCGGGTCGCCCTGGCCGCCGGCTTCCGGTACGAGGGCCTGCGTCGGTCGGCCGGGCAGCGCCGGGACGGCGGCCGGCACGATCTGCTGACCTGGGTACGCCTCGCCGACGATCCCCCCGGCCCGACCCCCCGGCTGCTGCCCGACCTGCCCGACGGGGTGCTCACCGATCAGGTGGTGGCGCTGCGCCGCCTCGCGCCGGGCGACGCGGAGATGATGTACGGGCTGCACAGCCGGCCGGAGGTGGTCGCCAACCAGGCCCCGCCGGTGCCACCGACGCCCGAGGCGATCGAGCGGCGCTGCCGGCTCGCGGAGAGCGCATGGCTGACCGGCGACATCGCCCGGCTGCTGATCGTCGACGTGGCCACCGGCGAGCCGGCGGGCAGTTGCGGCCTGTCGTACACCGAGGTGACCAGTGGTGAGGCGTCGATCGGCTACGCGCTGCTCCCGCGCTGGCGGGGGCACGGCTATGCCACCCGGGCGGTCCGGCTGCTCGCCGACTGGGCGTTCGGCCTGGCCGGTATCGCCCGGCTGACCGCCGGCACCGTGCCGGAGAACACCGCCTCGCATCGCGTGCTGGAGCGGGTCGGCTTCCAGCGCGAGGCCCTGCTACGCGGTCGCCTGCCCGGCCTGGCGGGTGCTCGCCTCGACGACCTGACGTTCGCCCTGCTGCCGGCCGACCTGCGCTGACGAGGCACGGGGTTGCGGCGGTCGCCCACCACAACCCCGTGCTCGGCGGGTCAGGCCCGGCTCAGGTGTCGAGCGAGATGATGCCGTAGTCGTAGGCGTGGCGTCGGTAGACGACGCTGGGGCGGCCGGTCTCCTTGTCCTGGAACAGGTAGAAGTCGTGGCCGACCAGCTCCATCTGGAACAGGGCGTCGTCGATCGTCATCGGCTCCGCCGGGTGCACCTTCTCCCGGGCGATGTGCCACGGCTGGTCGTGCTCCTCCTCGACCCGCTCCGCGACGGCGGTGCCGGCGCGGGCGCCAGCGCCCGGCGCGGACAGCGGGGCGGCCACCAGATCCGTGACCGGCAGGGCGGCGGTGGCGGCGGCGACGGAGATCGGCGCGTGCCGACCACGGTGTACGCGGCGGCGGTCCGCCGCACGGCGTAGCCGGGTGTCGAGCTTCGCGATGGCGGCGTCGAGCGCGCTGTAGAAATCGTTCGTGCAGGCCTCGGCCCGAATCACGGGGCCACGGGAAACGCAGGTGATCTCCACCCGCTGGCAGTGGTCGGCCTGGCGCGGATTGCGCTCGTGAAACAGCTCGACATCGACGCGGATAATCTTATGGTCGTAGCGTTCGACCTTTGCGAGTTTCTCGGCTACGTGTACCCGGTAATGGTCCGGCACTTCGACGTTGCGGCCCTTGACCACGATGTCCACGTGACCTCCTTTGTTCGGACGTCTTCGATCCGGTTGCCCGGCCGCGCGCCGTGGGGAGACCCGCTGGCGTCGACCGGTCAGTACGGCTACGCCTCCTCTCACCGCCGGGGGCGGGATGGAACGACCTCCTACCCCTGACAGCGAAACGCTAACTCCTGTTCGCCCGGCAGTCACCCCATGTTGCCAAGACCGCCCGGGATTTTTCGCACCTCATACACCAACGGGTGAAACGGAAACACGGTCGGTTACAACTGGTGCCTTTTCTCGGTCGCGGCGAGCACCGCGGCGACACCCGGTGGCCGCCCGCTCGCGGTCAGCACCCGGGCCGCCGCGGCCAGGGTCACGCCGGTGGTGACGATGTCGTCCAGCAGCACCACGACGGGGGCGCCGTCCGTCCGGCGACGCCCACCCGACGCGCCGGACCGGGGTCGGAACGCCGCCTCGGCCGCTGCGGCGCGGCCCGCGCTGTCCAGCGTCACCGAGTCCGGCCGGGGCAGCGCGCGCAGCGGACGGTGCACCCGCGCCGGCCAGCCGCCCCGACGCAGCCGATTCGCGCAGTGCCGGGCCAACCGGTCCAGGTGGTCGCCGTAGCGGGCTCGGGCCGCCGCGGCGGTGTCGGGCACGGGCACCAACTCCAGCGGGCGGACGCCGCCGACCGCCGCGACGACCACCTCGGCCAGCAGCGCGCCCAGCGGGCGGGCCAGACCGTGCCGGCCATGCTCCTTGTACGCCAGCAGGGCCTCACGCAGCGGGCCGGCGTACGGACCCAGGGCGACACAGGGCGGCAGCCCCGGCGGGGCGGGCGTGGGGCGGACCGGCCGGGGACGCAGCACGCCCAGCGCCGTCACGCAGTCGGGGCAGAAGCCGTGCCGCAGGACGGCGTGCCGCCCGCGGCAGCCGGCACAGTCCGCGGGCAGGACCAGGTCGGCGAGGTCCGCCCAGAGCCCGCGCACGGCGTCAGTAGAGGAAGAACGGGGCGGACGGGTTGCTCGGCCGGACCCCGGCCGGCGGCGCGGGGACGTCGCGCACACTCTCCGGCTCGATCCGTTCGAACGGGCTGCTGCGGTACGCCACCTTGTTCGCCTCGTACATGTACGCCCCGGTGGGCACCCGCACGCTGCGGTTGGTGGGGTACGCCGTCAGGTGGTTGACCTTGGCGCCCACGTCGGTGCGCAGCGGTGTCTCCAGTGCGCCGTCCACGCTGATCTCGTAGATCGCCGGCTGGCCGGCCGACCCGGCCACCACCAGCCGATCCTCGCCGATCCAGTCCACCGCGGTCAGACCGGTCAACGAGGTGACCAGGGCCCGGGGCGGGCCAACGGACATCCCGCTCCCGGCGCCGTCCAGGTTGATCGCCGCGACGTAGAGCCGGCCGCCGGCGACCAACGCGACCCGCTGACCGTCCAGCGCGGCGGCGACCGCGGTGACCTGCGGCGAGGGCAGGTTCAGCGGCACCTCCGACATGCGGGCGGCCTCGTCGAAGCGGTAGAGGCGGCCGTCGGCCACCACCAGCCCCTGCGCCGGGCGCGAGTCGACGGTACGCAGCCACACCGGGCGGCTGATCGAGGCGTACTCCGTGCCGCCGCGGTTGAGCGCGGCCACCGTGTCCGCGCCGGCGCCCACCGCGAGTCGCTGCCGGTCCTTACCGCTGGTCACCACCATCGCGGCGAGGACCCGGTTGGCGCCCCGCGCGAGGCCGGCAGACACGATGTTGCGGTTGACCTCGGCCGCCAGGGGCACGACACCGCCAGGCTCGCCGACGAAGTCCAGCGGACGGATCGCGCCCTCGTAGACGCCGAACCGCTGCGGACCCTCCCGCACCGGGTAGAGCGGCTGGGCCAGCCGGCGCTCGTTGAGGTCCTGCACGGGCTGCGAGTTGTTGCGGATCTTCAGCTCCAACTCGCCCGGCAGGTCACCCAACGACCAGGCGAGCTGCGTGATCACCTGGTCGACCCGGTTCTGGTCGTCGCCGGACATGTCCAGGTTGACCTCCCAGCGGTTGTTCGCGCCGGTGGCGTTGTTGATCAGCTCAGTGCCGTCGGGCAGGCCGACGACGCCCGGCCGCAGCCAGTCGGACGGGCCGCCGACCAGCCACCGCACGACCTCGTTGACCCGGCGCTCGTCCGGCACCGCGAACGGCAGATAACGCTGGTCGGGCACCAGCCGGGTGCGGTCGGAACTCCAGAAGTAGATCGACTCGTCCTGGTAGTACTGCTGGAGGGCGACGTCACTGAGCAGCAGCACGTTCGGCGGGTCGAGGACGTACTGGCCGGCGCGCTCGTCGTTGTCGGCGCCGCCGAGCGCGGCGCTGCGCAGCCGGAACTCGTACTCGGTCTCGGTCGCCACCGGCGGTGCCAGAGTGCCGTTGGTCCGCAGCACACCGATCTGCTGCACCGAGATCTTGACCGTGGTGGTCGAGTCGCTGTTGAAGGTGAAGACCGACTCCCGCAGCCGGACCACGGTCAGCGCGACCTCGCTGCCCTTCTTGTCCTGCAGGCGGAGCCTGTGCTCCGGGGCGATGAACGCCTTCACCCGCTCGTACGCCCGGTCCGGCTCGCCGGCGGCGGCGGACAGGAAGTTACGCACGAACGCCTCGTTGTCGCTGCCGCTGGCCGTACGCGACGGAGGTTCGCTGCTTCGGCCGTTGCTCGACCCGGCCTCGGTCGCCGTGCCGGCCTTGCCGTCCACCCGCACGTCGGACGACGCCGGGATGCCGCAGCCCGCGCTGAGCAGCAGCGCCACGCCGAAGGCGCCCAGCAGTGGTCGAGCCCTCACGAGCGCACCTCCGCCCGCTGGCCGTCCCCCGCCGGCGCGGGGCCGATCGCCAGCGCTCCACCGGTGCCCGGCCCGATGGCCAGCGGGCCGCCGTCGCGGGGGCCGCCGAACGGCAGCGCCGCGTCGGCGGGCACCAGCCGCAGCGGCGACGTGGTGAGCCGGTCACCGGCGCGGGCCGGCAGGGTGAGCCGGAACTGGGCGCCCTGCCCGGGCGCTCCCCAGGCTTCCAGCCAACCACCGTGCAGGCGGGCGTCCTCCAGGCTGATCGACAGACCCAGCCCGGTGCCGCCGGTCTGCCGGGCCCGGGACGGGTCCGCCCGCCAGAAGCGGTTGAACACCAGCTTCTCCTCACCCACCTTCAGCCCCACCCCGTGGTCGCGGACCGTGATCGCCACCGCGGTGTCGTCGATGCCGAGGGTGATCAGCACCGGCCGGGCCTCGCCGTGCTCGACGGCGTTGCCGACCAGGTTGCGCAGCACCCGCTCGACCCGGCGGGGGTCGACCTCGGCGATCGCCGGCGTGCTCGGCAGGTCCAGTTCGATCTCCACGCCCACCCGCTCGGCCAGGCCGGCCAACCGGTCGACCACCCGGTGCACCACCGGCACCAGGTCGGTCGGCTCGGCGTCCAGCATGGCGAAGCCCGCGTCGAACCGGCTGATCTCCAACAGGTCGGTGAGCAGCTCCTCGAAACGGTCCAGCTCGGCCTGGAGCAGTTCGGCGCTGCGGGCCACCGCCGGGTCGAACTCGTCGCGCTCGGCGAAGATCAGGTCGGCGGCCATCCGGACCGTGGTCAACGGGGTCCGCAGCTCGTGCGACACGTCGGAGGTGAACCGGCGCTGCAACCGGGACATCTCCTCCAGGCGCAGGATCTGCCGTTGCAGGTTGGTCGCCATCTGGTTGAACGAGGCGGCCAGCAGCGCGAGGTCGTCCTCGCCGTTGACCACCATCCGCTGGTCGAGAAGGCCGGCGGAGAGCCGCTGAGCGGTACGCGCGGCGACCCGGACCGGGTTGACCACCAGCCGGGTGACCAGGGCGGCGAGCAGACCCAGCAGGACCACCAGGGCGATGCCGGTGGCGACGACTGTGGCTCGGGCGTCCGCGGCGGTGGCGTCCTGGCGGGTCAGCGGCACCAGGTAGTAGAGCTCGATCTGCCCGAAGCGGGTCGGCACCGGCGAGCCGTAGACCAGGTACTTCGTCGGCTCGCCGGTGAGCCGACCGGTCTGGATCTGGCTGGCCACCTTGCCGCTGGCGACCGCGGCACGCAGCTCCTTGCTGATCAAGGGCTGGACGTTGACCGCCGGCGCGGTGCGGGTCTGGATCATGGTCGGGTAGTCGGCGGCGGTGATGGCCACCACCACGCCACTGGTCTGCTGCGGGTCGCCGCCGGCCAGGTAGTTGACCGTGCCCTCGATGGTCTCCTGAAGCTGCGCCTCCTGCGGCTGACCGTAGAGGGAGACCTGCTTGGCCGCGTAGCCCGCGCCGCCCTTGACCCGCAACTGGACGTCGGTGCGGGCGTTGTCGAGCAGGATCGTCGTGATCTTGTCAGCGATCAGGTACGCGAAACCGCCCACCAGCAGGCTGGAGGCGACAAGCGTGATGGTCACCACCCGGACCTGGAGCGAGCGGCGCCAGGTCTGGTGCGCCCGGGCCACCAGCCGCGCGCCCCGGCCACTCAGGGCGCGCCACAGGTCCCGGCCGGCGTTGAGCCGGCGGGCTGCCGTGGTCTGGGGGTGCGGGGGCGGCGAGGTCGACACAGTGTGACCAGGCTATCCGGTGCCCGCCTTGTAGCCCACGCCCCGCACGGTGAGGATGATTTCCGGCCGCTCCGGATCTGGCTCGATCTTGGCGCGCAGCCGCTGCACGTGCACGTTGACCAGTCGGGTGTCGGCCGCGTGCCGATAGCCCCAGACCTGCTCCAGCAGCACCTCGCGGGTGAAGACCTGACGCGGCTTGCGGGCGAGCGCGACCAGCAGGTCGAACTCCAACGGCGTCAGCTTCACCTCCTCGTCGTTGCGGCTCACGGTGTGGGCCGGCACGTCGATGGTGATCTGGTTGCCGGGCGGGCCGATGGTCAGCATCTCCGGCGCCACGTCCTCGCCACGGCGCAACCGGGCCCGCATCCGGGCCACCAGCTCCTTGGGCTTGAACGGCTTCACCACGTAGTCGTCGGCGCCGGACTCCAGGCCGAGGACGACGTCCACGGTGTCGCTCTTGGCGGTCAGCATGACGATCGGCACGCCGGATTCGGCACGGATCGACCGCGCCACGTCGATACCACTCATTCCGGGCAGCATGAGGTCGAGCAGGACGATATCCGGCCGACTGTCACGAAAGGCGGCCAACGCCCGCTCGCCATCGGCCACGAACGAGGGCAGGAAACCCTCACTGCGCAGCACGATGCCGAGCATCTCGGCGAGTGCGGGGTCGTCGTCGACCACCAGAACCCGGGCTCTCATGGGATTAATATTGCATCCCCGTTCAGTTCGGTGGGACCGGCGTCAGCCGGCACGGATAGCGCCATGATCCCCCCTCGACGCGGTTCAGCGCCACCGCAGCTCGGACGGGTCGCGGCGGCGATCAGCCGAAGAGCGCGCGGCCCCAGTGGTCCCCGCCGTCGCGCACTCCGGGCGGGCAGGCGAACAGGCCGCTGGAGACGTGCCGCAGATATTCGTTCATCACGTCATGGCGGGCCAACTGGGTCTGGATCGGCACGAACTGCCGGCGCGGGTCCCGCTGGTAGGCGATGAAGAAGAGGCCGGCGTCGAGCCGGCCGAGACCGTCCGAGCCGTCGACGAAGTTGTAGCCGCGCCGCAGCAGGTGCGCGCCGTTGTTCCGGCTCGGGTGGGCCAGGGCGACGTGGGCGTGCTCGGCGATCAGCGGCTTGCCGTCGTCCCCGCGTGCCGCGAAGTCCGGCTCGTCGAATTCCTTGCCGCGCCCGAGCGGAGCGCCGCTGCCCTTGGTCCGACCGACGATCTCCTCCTGCTCGGCCAGGGAGGTCCGGTCCCAGGTCTCCACGAGCATCCGGATCTTGCGGGTGACCAGGTACGACCCACCGGTCATCCAGTCCGGCCCGTCGCCCGGCTGCACCCACAGCTGGTCGCGGAGCAGGTCGGTCTCCTCGGCCTTGAGGTTGGCCGTGCCGTCCTTGAAGCCGAACAGGTTGCGGGCGGTCGCCTGGTCCCGGGACGTCGACGACGTACGGCCGAAGCCGAGCTGCGACCAGCGGACGCTGACCACCCCCATGCCGATCCGCGCCAGGTTGCGGATCGCGTGCACCGCCACCTGGGGGTCGTTGGCGCACGCCTGCACGCACAGGTCGCCACCGGAGATCGGGGCCTGCAACGCGTCACCGGGGAACTTGGGCAGCTCGGCCAGGGCGGCCGGGCGGCGGTCGGCGATGCCGAAGCGGTCCCGTCCGTCGGCGTCGCGGAACAGCGTCGGGCCGAAGCCGATGGTCAGGGTGAGCTGCGACGGCGGGAGGCCGAGCGCCTCACCGGTGTCGTCCGGCGGGGCCTCCGGCATGCCACCGACCGCGCCGAGCACCCCGGCGTCGCGGCCGGCCGTCATGCGCGCGGCGGCGGCCGTCCACTCCTGGAGCATCTCGACCAGGCGGGCCCGGTCCTTGGTGATCACGTCGAAGGCGACGAAGTGCAGCCGGTCCTGCGCCGGGGTGACGATGCCGGCCTGGTGCTCCCCGTGGAACGGAACCGCGTCCGCCGGGTGGTCGCTGGCCGCCGCCGGGCCACGGGAGTCACCCACCAGCGCGCCCGCGCCAGCGGCCACGCCGGCGACTCCGGCCACCCCCGCGCCGGCGAGCGTGATGGCCCGCCGGCGCGTCAACCTGCTTGCGCTCATCGACTCGACTCCCCCTGCGTCCCGGTCACCGGGCGACGACTGCGGCGACCTTGCTGATCGGCTCGGCGAGTGCGTTGATGCCGTCGGAGAGCTCCTTGAGCTCAGCCTTGCTCAACGCGGTGTGCAGCTTCCACCCGTCGCCGTCGCGGTGCTTGCCGAGCTGCGCCTCGACGTTCGCGAACTCGGTGTCGAGCTGCTTGACCAGCTCCGGCGAGCGCTGCTCCAACGCGGGCCGGAGGGCGGACAGCGCCGCCTTGGAACCGTCCAGGTTGGCGGCGAAGTCCCACAGGTCGGTGTGCGAGTAGCGCTCCTCCTCGCCGGTGATCTTGCCGCTGGCGACCTCGTCGAGCAGCTCCTTCGCGCCGTTGGCGAGCTGGAGCGGGGAGAGCTTCTCGGCGTTGGCCTTCGCCACGACCTCCTTGACGTCGACCAGCAGCCGGTCCGCGATCGGGCCGTCCTTGCTGATGTCGCCGGACTGCCAGAGGTCCTTCTCGATCCGGTGGAAGCCGGTGAACTCCATCCCCTCCTCGATGACCTCCTCGCGGCCGTCGATCTTGGGGTCCAGGTCGCCGAAGATCTCGGCCACCGGCTCGATCCGCTCCCAGTAGGTGCGCGCGACCGGGTAGAGCGCCTTGGCCTTGGCCACGTCGCCGGCCTTCACGGCGGCGACGAACTCCTCGGTCTTCTCCAGCAGCGCGCCGGTCTGGCTCTTGACGTAGCGCTGGTAGTTGTCGGTGGCCCCGGCCAGGGCGGTGTCGGCGGTCAGCGGCTGCGCCGACCCGCTGACCTTGAGCGCGCCCCGGATGCCCTTGCCGCTCATCCCCGGCTTGCAGGCCGTCTCGTACGTGCCCGCCGGCAACTCGACGTGCAGCTCGCGGCTCAGCCCGGGGGCGATGTTCTCCACCTCGCCCATCACCCGGTCGCCGGAGGCGTACACGTAGAACTCGGTGACCTTCGCGCCTGCGTTGGTGATCTTGAAGGTGGCGGTCCCGGCGCCGAGGTCGGTCGTGCCGACCTCGCAGGCGGTGTCGGTGGCCTTGACCACGATCGCGCCGCCGGCCGCGCCCGCCTCATCCTTCTTGGAGTCGGAGCACGCGGCGACGCCGGTCGTCGCCAGCACGCCGGCAGCGGCCAGCGCGAAGAATCGGGTGGTACGCATCTGGGCTGTTTCTCCTCGTGGGGTCAGGCACGCTGCGGCGTTGCTGCCGCATCGGCCTCGGCCTCGGCGCCGGTGTCGGCCCCGCGCTCGGTGACGGTGGTGGTGCTCGTGGCGTCCGCAGACGTCGACCCGGCGACGGCGGGCGCCGAGGCCGCGGAGGGTGCCGCCGCGGGGGGCGCGGCCGGCGCCGCGGAGGCCGCGGCCGGTGCGGGGGTACGCCGGGTCGGGCGCAGGAAGAGCGCCAGGACCGGCACGGCGTACGCGATCCAGGCGATCGTCTCGAGCACGGTGGGCGCGGGCGTCACGTTGAACATGCCAGCCAGCAGCGCCGCGTACCAGGTGGTCGGGTCGAGCGTGCCTGTGATGTCGAAGGCCAGGTCGTTGAGGCCGGGCAGGACACCGGATTCCTGGAAGTCGTGCACGCCGTACTTGAGGATGCCGGCGGCGACCAGGATCAGCAGGGCGCCGGTCCAGGTGAAGAATTTGCTGAGGTTGATCCGCAGGGCGCTGGCGTACAGCAGCACGCCGAGCACCACGGCGGTGAGGATGCCGCCGATCAGCGCGAGCAGCGGCCCGCTGTCGCCGGCCGCGCCCTGGGCGGCGGAGTAGAAGATCAGGGCGGTTTCGAGGCCCTCCCGGATCACCGCGAGGAAGGCCATCCCGGCGACGGCGAGCGACCCGACGGCCAGTGCCTCGGTGAGCTTGCCGCGCAGCTCGCCGGCGATGGTGCGGGCCGCCTTGCGCATCCAGAAAATCATCCAGGTGACGAACACCACGGCCGCGACGGAGGTGATGGCCTCGAACAGCTCGCGGTCCTCGGAGCGGGACAGCAGCGAGGTCGAGGTGTACTCGATGAGCCAGCCGAAGAGCACCGAGAGCGCCACCGCAAGGCCGATGCCCGCCCACACCTGCGGCAACCGGTCCCGGCGCTGCGACTTCACCAGGAAGGCGACCAGGATGCTGACCACCAGGGTCGCTTCCAGGCCCTCCCGCAGGCCGATCAGGTAGGTGGCGAACATCCTGGCTCCGTGTTCATTAGGCACGCCTCAGCTAACTTAGGGCAGCCATACCTTCCTCCAGTTCCGGGGCCCCGTCAAGTCGTTCATGACAAGCTCACCCTCGGTGTGACCTGGTCTTCGGCGGCCGCCACGAACCGGTCACCGTCCGAGCGTGGGAGGATCCCTGCCGTGAAGGCTTTCCTGCCGTGGCTGGCGGTGCTCGCCGTGGTGCTGCTGCTCAGCGCGCTGCGCCTGCGGGCACTGGCCACCGTCGTGTCCCTGGGCTGGCTGGCCTGGTGCGCGTGGACGTGGTTCCGCCCCAGCCGCCGCGACTCCCGCTCCGGCTGACGTCCCGTCCCGCCCCGGCGGGAACGACGAACCGGGCCGGCTGCGAACAGCCGACCCGGTTCGGAGAGATGTCGATCAGTAGCGGTAGTGGTCCGGCTTGAACGGCCCCTCCTGCGAGACGCCCAGGTACGCGGCCTGCTCCTTGGTGAGCGTGCTCAGCTTGGCGCCGAGCGCGCCCAGGTGCAGGCGGGCAACCTTCTCGTCCAGGTGCTTGGGCAGCACGTAGACGCCGACCGGGTACTCCTCGGTCTTGGTGAACAGCTCGATCTGGGCGATCGTCTGGTTGGCGAACGAGTTCGACATCACGAAGCTCGGGTGCCCGGTCGCGTTGCCCAGGTTCAGCAGACGCCCCTCGGACAGCACGATGATGGCGTGCCCGTCGGCGAAGCGCCACAGGTCGACCTGCGGCTTGATGTTGATCCGCTCGACGTCCGAGCGCTTGGCCAGGCCGGCCATGTCGATCTCGTTGTCGAAGTGGCCGATGTTGCCGACGATGGCCTGGTGCTTCATCCGGGCCATGTGCTCGTTGGTGATGACGTCGAAGCAGCCCGTGGCGGTGATGAAGATGTCCGCCTGCTCGACCACGTCGTCCAGGGTCGCGACCTGGTAACCGTCCATCGCGGCCTGCAACGCGCAGATCGGGTCGACCTCGGTCACCACGACCCGGGCGCCCTGGCCGCGCAGCGACTCGGCGCAGCCCTTGCCCACGTCGCCGTAGCCCATCACGACGGCCATCTTGCCGCCGATCAGCACGTCGGTGGCCCGGTTGAGGCCGTCGATCAGGGAGTGGCGGCAGCCGTACTTGTTGTCGAACTTGCTCTTGGTCACCGAGTCGTTGACGTTGATGGCCGGGAAGAGCAGCGTGCCGGCGCGGTGCATCTCGTAGAGGCGGTGCACGCCGGTGGTGGTCTCCTCGGTGACGCCCTTGATGCCGGCGGCGATCCGGGTCCAGCGCTGGCCGTCCTCGGCGAGCGAGCGGTGCAGCAGCTCGAGGATGACCCCGTACTCCTCGGAGTCGGCGGACTCGACCGGCGGCACGACGCCGGCCTTCTCGAACTCGGCGCCCCTGTGGACCAGCAGGGTGGCGTCGCCGCCGTCGTCGAGGATCATGTTCGGGCCCTGCCCGTCCGGCCAGGCGAGCACCTGCTCGGTGCACCACCAGTACTCCGGAAGGGTCTCGCCCTTCCAGGCGTACACCGGGACGCCGGCGGGGGCGTCGGGGGTGCCGTTCGGGCCGACGACGATCGCGGCGGCGGCGTGGTCCTGGGTGGAGAAGATGTTGCAGGACGCCCAGCGAACCTGCGCGCCGAGGGCGACCAGCGTCTCGATCAGGACTGCGGTCTGGATGGTCATGTGCAGCGAACCGGTGATCCGGGCGCCGGCGAGGGGCTGCGCCTCGGCGAACTCCCGCCGGATCGCCATCAGGCCGGGCATCTCGTGCTCGGCGAGCTGGATCTCCTTGCGCCCGAACTCGGCGAGCGACAGATCCGCCACCTTGAAGTCGCCCTCGGCGAGCGTGCTCGGCCGGGCCTCGGACGGCGTACCGCTGGCGGCCGCCGGGAGGGTGCTGGTCATGAAAGCTCCTGTCGAACGATGTCTGCGCCGATCCTCCACCTTACGCGCGCTGGCGACGGGCGCCGGGGGACGGGCTGCGGACAGCGCACGGGGCGGTCGGTGGTGGACAGACCCGCTGCCCACTTCCGCCCGCCCCGTGCATCCCCCCGGTTTGGTTCCCCGCACGTTGTCGGACCGTCGTCGCGATAACGCTGCGTACTCATAGAGTCACATTCAGCCAGGGGCGCGTCAAGCTATTCCGGGAAAGTCGGACTTGTGTCGGACTCAGCGCAGCCCCGACGTCGCCACGTACGCCTCACCGTCACCGCTGATCCGCAGCGGCTCGCCGGCCGCCGTGCCGATCGCCGCCTGGCCGGACGCCAGCGTCAGTGCGCCCGCCCCATCGTCGACCGTGACCGAGCCCGCCGCGCAGAGCACCACCCGGGGGCCGGGCAGCGCCACGGTGACCTCCGGCACGGCCGCGCCGACCCGCACCCGGTGCAGCGCGAAGTCGTCCACCGGCACCGGCCAGCAGTCCACGCCCGGGGCGACCGACTGCGCGGCACGTACCGGATCGTCGAGCACCTCGAAACGCAGCACCCGCAGCAGCTCCTCGACGTCCACCCGCTTCGGGGTCAGACCCCCGCGCAGCACGTTGTCGCTGGCCGCCATGATCTCCACGCCGCAGCCGCTCAGGTACGCGTGCAGGTTGCCCGCGGGCATCCAGATCGCCTCCCCCGGCACCAGCCGCAGGTGGTGCAGCAGCAGCGCCACCAGCACGCCCGGGTCGCCCGGATAGGCGGTCGCCAACCGGCGGGCCAGCTCCGCGTCCGGGCCGTCGGCCGCCGACGCCAGGGCGGTCCGCAGCAGCCCGTCGCGCTCGGCGACCGGCCAGCCGAGCAGCGTCCGCACGGCCGTACGCAGCCCCGCCGGCCCGTCCCGCAGCGCGTCGACCACCGGCCCCAACGCCGGTACGCCGAACGCGGCGAGCGCCTCGGCCGACTCCACCGGGTCCCGGAAACCGCACAGCGCCTCGAACGGCGTGAGCGCGACCAGCAACTCCGGCTTGTGGTGCGGGTCGGAGTAGTTGCGCTCCCCCGCCGGCCGGCCCGCCTCCGCCGCGAAACCCGCCCGGGCCTGCTCGGCATCCGGGTGGGCCTGCAGGCTCAGCGGCGCGTCGGCGGCGAGGACCTTGAGGAGGAAGGGCAGCCGGGTGCCGAACCGGTCGGCCACCCGCTGGCCCAGCCACTGCCCCGGCTCGTCGCGCACCAGGTCACAGAGGCTCACCCGCAGGCCGGCGCGCTCCACGTTGGCCGGGGCGCCCGGGTGGGCGCCCAGCCACAGCTCCGCCTCCGGACCGGCGCTGGGCACCGGCCGACCCTGCAACAGGGCGATGGCTGAGCGGGACCCCCAGGCGTAGTCCCGGATGGGTCCGTACAGCGGTTCCACAGTCTCAGCTCCCGGGCCGCCCGACCGCCTCACCCGACGCGTCCTCGGGCTGCGGTACGGCGGTGTCGGCCGCGGCGCCGGTGCCGGCCGCCGCGGCGGCGGCGCTGTAGATGTCCGGCTCCAGGTAGATCACCCGGGCGATCGGCACGGCCGTACGGATCCGCGCCTCCACGGCGTTGATGCCACGGGCCAGCTCGTGAGCGCTCTCGCAGGCCGGCACGCCGATCTTCGCGGCCACCATCAGCTCTTCCGGGCCCAGGTAGAGCGTCTTCATGTGGATGATCCGCTCCACCTCGGGACCCTCGGTGATGGCCCGCTCGATGGCGGCCAGGTCCTGCTGCTCGGCACCCTCACCGAGCAGCAGGCTCTTGGTCTCGATGGCCAGCACGATGGCGATGACCACCAGCAGGATGCCGATCATCGCGGTGCCGGCGGCGTCCCACCGACCGTTGCCGGTGATCAGCGTCATGCCGACGCCGAAGAGCGCGAAGACCAGACCGACCAGCGCACCGAAGTCCTCCAGGAGCACCACCGGCAGCTCCGGCGCCTTGGCCCGCCGGATGAAACGCACCCAGGACTGGTTGCCCCGGATGTGGTTGGACTCCTTGATCGCCGTTCGGAAGGAGAACGACTCCATGGCGATCGCCGCCAGCAGCACCGCCACCGGAAGCCACTGCCACTCGGTGATGCCCTCCGCGTGCGACCACTTGTGATACGCCTCGTACAGGGCGAACAGGCCGCCGATGCTGAACAGCACGATCGACACGATGAACGCGTAGATGTAGCGCTCCCGGCCGTACCCGAACGGGTGTTCCGGGGTGGCCGCGCGCTTCGCCCGCTTCCCGCCGAGCAGCAGCAGACCCTGGTTACCGGAGTCGGCGACCGAGTGGACCGCCTCGGCCAGCATCGACGAGGACCCGGAGAGCAGGAACGCGATGAACTTGGTGACGGCGATGCCGATGTTGGCCAGCAGGGCGGCGACGATCGCCTTCGTCCCGCCGTTCGCGCTCACGCCGCCACTCCGCTTCGCGGCGTGGTGACGTACGTGACGCGCCGCCCCCTGCGTTCGTTCACTGGTTCGACAGCTCCTTCATCTCGGTGATGGCCGGAACGGCCATCGGGTCCAGTCCGTGTGCCAGAGCAAGATAGATCGACGCGAAATCCGGTACGGCGATCAGGGAGGCCAGCCGCTCCAGAGCCGACCCACCCTCGGCGGTCACCACGTCGCAGCGCACACCACGGCGCTCCGCGAGGGTCTGCACCGCGTCCGCGCGGCGCTCCTCGACCGCGAGCGGCTCGTCCGTGTCGTCCTCGGCGTTGAGACCGCCGTCGCGCAGCAGGACCAGCCGCAGCCGGGTGCCCTCGCCGTCGTCCTCCGCCGGGTCGGCGAAGATGTCCCGCTCCCCCTCGGCCAGGCCGCCGAAGACGCCGTCCAGCAGCCCGACCCGGCCCCGCCCGGCCTCGCCCAGCGCCCCGGTGACCACCGGGTAGCGGGCGTTGGCGGACAGGGTGTCGCCGAAGCGGCGGGCCGCCACGGTAGCCAGCGGGGACGAGCCCCAGACGATCGGGATCGAGCCGGCCAGCCCCAGCGCCAGCGACTTGGCCGGGTTGACGAACGACTCGGCGGCGGAGCGGCAGCGGTCGGCGTCCGCGTCGAGCCGGGCCGCCGTCTCCGCCAGGTCCGCCTCGTTGACCTTCACCAACCCGAGCGAACGCGCGGCGAGCAGGACCGGCACGGTGAGCGCCCAGAGACTGGCCCGGGCCGGCGCGCGTCGCGGCACCGGGATGAACGGCGCGCGGGCCCGCTCGGCCACCGACTGCAACTGCGAGTCCGGGGCGCCCACCGCGACCAGCCGGGCGCCGCGACGGTGCGCGGCCTCGGCGGCGCCCAACGCCTCCGGGCTCCGACCGGACGCGCTCACCGCGATCACCACGTCGGCGGCGCCCACCCAACCGGGTACGCCCGAGCTGCGGTGCCCGATGATCGGGACCGGGCAGCGCGGCCCGGCGACCGTGGCCAGCACGTCACCGGTACGCCCGGCGGTGCCGATGCCGGCGATCACCACGGCTCGGGGACGCCCGTCGTCGGCGAGCACCGCCAGGTTCGCCTCGGCGGCCAACGCCGCGCTCTCGCGCACCTGGGCGCCGGCCGACGCGGTGTGCCGCAGCATGCCGCCCGGGTCGTGCTCGGCCAGCGCGTCCGGGTTGTCGAGCAGGGCCTCGTCGGCGTCGCGACGCCCACTGACCCCGGCCGTACCGTCGATCATGACTGCTGTCCGGGGCCGCCACGCGCCTCGTCGAGCAGCAGCACCGGCACGTCGTCGCGGACCTCGAAGATCCGGCCACACTCCGTGCAGGTCAACGTCTGCGCCTCCGCGTCGTAGGTGAGCGGGGCGTGGTGCGTGTCCGGGCAGGCAAGGATCTCGAGCAACTGCGGATCCAGGGCCATGGCGCGGCTCCTTCCACGAGTGCGGGGTCACCGGCGGCGGTGCCGACCGGCGCAGGCGATCTTATCGGCGAACGCGGCCGAGCACCTCGTCCCGCAGCGAGACCATCCGCTCGCGGGTGGGCGCCTCGACGTTGAGCCGCAGCAGCGGCTCGGTGTTGGAGGCACGCAGATTGAACCAGGCGCCGTCTCCGAAACGCAGGGTCAGCCCGTCCATCTCGTCGGCCGTCGCGTCCGGGTACGCGGCACGCACCTCGGCCACCGCCGCAGCCTGGTCGGCGACCGTCGAGTTGATCTCGCCGGAGGCGATGTAGCGCTCGTACTCGCCGGCAAGCACGGACAGCGGCTGCGACTGCTCGCCGAGGGCGGCCAGGGTGTGCATCGCGGCGAGCATTCCGGTGTCGGCGAACCAGAAGTCCCGGAAGTAGTAGTGCGCGGAGTGCTCGCCACCGAAGACGGCGTTGGTGCGGGCCATCTCCGCCTTGATGAAGGAGTGTCCGACCCGGGCGACCACCGGCTCCCCACCGTGCTCGCGGATGATCTCCGCGACCGCGCTGGAGGTGATCAGACCGTGGATCACCGTGGAGCCCGGGTGCTTGGCCAGCTCACGTGCCGCGACCAGCGCGGTGATCGCCGACGGCGACACCGGCTCGCCGCGCTCGTCCACCACGAAGCACCGGTCGGCGTCGCCGTCGAAGGCCAACCCGATGTCGGCCCCGTGCTCGACGACGGCACGCTGGAGGTCGACCAGGTTCGCCGGGTCCAGCGGGTTCGCCTCGTGGTTGGGGAAGCTGCCGTCCAGCTCGAAGTAGAGCGGCACGATCTCCAACGGCAGGGGCGACAGGGCGGCGTCGCCGAGCACGGTGGGGACGGTGAAGCCACCCATCCCGTTGCCGGCGTCGACCACCACCTTCAGCGGCCGGATGCCGGAGAGGTCGACCAGTTTGCGCAGGTACGCGGCGTAGTCGGGAAGCAGGTCCCGCCGCTCGGCCGGGCGGGTCGGCTCACCCGCCGGGCGCGACGCCCCGGAGTCCAGCAGGGCCTGCGCCCGCTCGCGGATCTCGGCCAGCCCGCTGTCCTGGCCGATCGGCCGGGCGCCGGAGCGGCACATCTTGATGCCGTTGTACTGCGCCGGGTTGTGACTGGCGGTGAACATCGCGCCGGGCAGGTCGAGCGAACCGGAGGCGAAGTAGAGCAGGTCGGTGGAGGCGAGCCCGATCTCGATCACCGAGCGGCCCTCGGCCCGCACACCGGCGGCGAAGGCGGCGGCCAGACCGGGCGAGCTGGCCCGCATGTCGTACCCGACGACGACCGCGTCGCCGGGCTCGTCAGTGGTGTTGAGCAGCTGGGTGAATGCGGCCCCGAGCGCCTCGGCGACCCGTTCGTCCCACTGGTCCGGCACCGTCCCTCGGACGTCGTACGCCTTCACGATCTGGGACAGATCAGACACTAGTTCCGCTCCTTGGCCGCAGGTTGACAACGAACCTGAGCGTATCGGAGCGCTCCGGCCCGGCCCCGCTTAGCCGGGGAGCCGAGGCATGAACACGGTGTGATCGCCGCCGTCGGGCGGCGTGGGCCGGTCACCGGGCAGCGGTTGGGCACCCGGGCCAGCCGGAGCACCCGGCATCGGTTGCGTGGCGTCCGGGGTCGGCGGCACGGGTCGCGCCCCGTAGACCCCTCCGCCGGCGGGGCGGGGCGGAGGCACCTGGCCGGCGGTCGGCGGCTGCTGGCCGTACACCGGGCCGGGTTGACCGGGCACGGCGGGCGACCCACCGCCGGAGCGGTAGGTGGTGCCACCGGGGTTGCCCGGCAGCGGGCCGGGCTCGTCGGACGGCGTGCGGTCCTGCCGGGAGCGGCGCACCAGCAGCACGATGAGCAGCAGGCCGACCGCCACCATCGCGATGCCGAAGAACATGATCGGCGAACCACCGCCGGACTCGGCGGCCACCGCCGTCACGCTGGGCGCGGCCGATGTCGGGCCCAGCGCGGCCGGGTTCACCACCTCGCCGGCCGCCGCGACCTCGGTGGGGCTGGGGGTCGGGGTCGGCTTCTTCGACGGCGTCGGGGTGAGCGACGGGGAGAGCCGCCCGGTGACCTTCGCCGTGTCGGCGCCCTGCCCCAACTGCTGGCCAGCCGCGGTGAGAGCCACACCGGTCACGTAGAGTTGGCCGCCCGGCGCGTCGGCGGCGAACGCCACCCGGTACCGCACGGTGCTGCCCTTGCCCTTGCACAGGGTCGGCTTCGCCGGTGCGGTCTGCCCGGTCTCCACGTTGCCGTCACCGCCGCCGACGGCCACCGGAACCCAGTGCCCGCCCGTGTTCACCTGGACCGCCACCTGGCTCGGCTGGAGACCCTCAAGGCGCAGACCCAGGGCGGTACGCAGCAGGACGCAACCGCCGGAGCGCTTGCGCACCGCGACGTTCACCCCCTGCGCCGAGCCCCCGGCGGCGAAGCTGCTGGCCGACCCCACACGGACCGAGTCGTCGTCGGCCAGCGCGGGTGACGCACCGAGCATCACCAGGCCGACCAGCAGACCGCAGACCGTCGCGAGTCGTGCCGCGCGTCGACGCACCGTCATGATCACCTCACCGTTTCTCCCCGGGTGGGGTCCGCGCCAGGCTACTACCGGCCTACCCCCGCCACCGGTCATAGAGCGGCCCGCATGTGTCCGGCGTTACGGTTTACGACCGGCCCGGCGACCACCGGGCCTTGATCCACTCGGTATCGGCGAAGTCGGGGTATCCCACGGCCTCGGACACCCCGATATCGCCGCTGTCGAGTCGATCACGCTCGGCGATCTCCGTCGATAGAGCCTCCGAGCGCTCGACCGCCCGATTCGTCCAGGTTGGAGCGTGTGACCCCGGCGAGGGCGTCGCGGCAGAGCCGGTCGGCGGTACGGGTCGTCTCGGGCAGGCGGTAGCGCGGAGTCAGCGCGAGCACCTGAGCGGTCGCGTTGTCCAGGCTCATCCGGTGCCCGACGCTCACGAAGACCGGCTTCACCCCGTCCCGGGTCCGCAGCACCCGGCCCACGACCTCACCTCCGTCGCGCAGCGCCGACCAGGCACCCCGCTCGGCGGCCGGTGGATCCCACTCGCCGACCAGCGGCGTCTTGCCCACGCCGATCGCGGGCAGACCGGTGACCACCCCGAGGTGACAGGCGAGCCCGAACCGGCGCGGATGGGCCACGCCGTGCCCGTCACAGACCAGCAGATCCGGGCTGGTCGTCAGCGTGTCCAGCGCGGCGAGCAGAGCCGGCAGCTCGCGGAAGGCGAACAGCCCCGGCACGTAACCGAACGAAGGCCGGCCCACACTGACCGCGGAATCCACCACCGCCAACGTCCGGGCGTCCAGCACGGTCACGGCCGCCGCGAGGAGGTCACCGCTCTCGGCGTACGCGACGTCCAGGCCGGCCACCGTCGCCGGCGCGGCCGGACCCGGCCCGACCAGGTCGACGAGCGGCCGCAACTCCTCCTGTACGGCCACCGCCTCCGCCTCGCTGCGCGGCACGTACCCCCGGTCGGGCGTCGATCCACCAGACATCAGCGACCACCCTTGATCCACACCGGCACCAGCGCCGGCCCCCGACCTTGATTCACTCGGTTTCGGCACCGGCGCCGGCCTTGATCCACGCGGTTTCGGCGATAGCGCGGTATCCCACGCCCTCGGACACCCCGCTATCAGCGATGTCGAGTCGATCACGCTCGGCGAAGCCCGTCGGCGAGGGGGTTGGTCACCTCGTCGGCTTACCAGTCCTACTTGGCCGGTTGGGGCGTGCTGCCATCCTCGGCAGGCTCCTCATCGGCCCTCTCGCCGTCGACGCGCCTCCGGGTGGCGCCGAGGGCCACCGCGAAGGCGACGGCCATGGCGACACCGAAGGCCACGCCGCCCTTCGAACCGAACGAGGGAATGCCGATCGCCAGGCCAAGCAGGAGGCCAACCGGCCAGGCCCAGACGCGGGATTTGCCGCTGTCGGTCGTGGAATTCGCCATGGACCGATGCTAATCGGCACCACCAACAACACGGACCGCCGTCGCGCGGTTGGCCGCACCGCCGCCGGATCTCCGGCCCGGACCGACCGTCCAGACCCCGAGCGCGCCCGCCCGACCGTGATCAGGCGAGTTTCAGCTCGTCGCGAGCCTCCTCGACCCACCGGGCAACACCGTGCGCACCGCTGCGGGCCGCGAGCTCGGCCGCCTCGTCGAGCAGGTCGCGGGCGGCATCCCGGTCACCGTCGGTCGCCGCCAGGTCCGCCAGACCGATCAGGTTCGCCGCGACTCCCGGCGTGAAGGACAGCTCCCGGCGCAGCCGGGTCGACTCCGCCAGCAACTCCCGCGCCGCGTCGACCCGCCCGGCGGCCTGCTCACCGAAGCACAGGTGCCGCAGCACGTACGACAGGGTCAGTTCGTCGCCCGCCTCGGTCGCCAGCTCGCGCGCCCGCGCGAAGGCCGGGTCGGCGGCCGCCTGGTCCTGGCGGATCACCTGGTGGACCGTGCCCACCCAGAACAGCGACTCCCCCTCGCCACGAGGGTCACCCAGCTCGCGGTAAAGCTGCGCCGCCCGCTCGAAGAGCCGCAGCTCGGCCGCGTCCTCCGTACCGGTCTTCAGGAAACGGGCATGCAGGAGCCGGCCCCGGGCCAGAGCCGTGTCCGCCTCCAACGCCACGAGATCCCGCTCCGCCTCGTCCAACGACGTGGCGTCGCCACCGAAGACCGCCTGCTCATAGCGCTTCTGCGCCCGCGTCAACCGGATGTCGAATCCTTCGGCCATCACTGACCCACCCTTCCGTCGATGCGCTCGCGCAGGAGATCGGCGTGGCCATTGTGCCGCGCATACTCCTCGATCATGTGCACCAGCAGCCTGCGCAGCACGATGACGTTGCCGTCCCGCTGCCGCCCCTGCACTCCCAGATCCGCTGCCTCGGCGACGAACCGCTCGGAGAACTCGACCTCCGTACGCCAGGCCCGGTACGCCTCGTCCACCACAACCGGATCGGCCACCGCGCCGTCGAAGTCGCCGTCGGGATCGTCGTCCGTGCAGTACAGCTTGGGCGCGACCTCACCAGCCATGGTCCTGCGGAACCAGCCACGCTCCACTTCGGCCAGGTGTCGGATCAGCCCGAGCAGCGACATCGTCGACGGCGGCACCGCCCGCCGGGCCAACTGCTCGGCGTTCAGGCCGTCACACTTGAGCTCGAACGTGAGGCGCTGGTCGCGCAGATACTCGACGAGCACCGTCCGCTCGTCGGCGAAGTTGCCATCCGAGCGCGGGTCGTCGTCCGGATGAACGAACAGGTACGACCAACCGAAGGTCCGCGTGGGTCCGCTGTCGGAGGTCGTCGCCTCGGCGCGTGAGTCAGCCATACGGCGACTCTTGTCGATAACCGTCCACCTCGGCAACCGCCGCGCGCCCGCCAGCCTGCGCCGACGGCACCATGGGTCACGTCGCCAACTCGGGGTCGGCACCCGGATCGCCGGCAGCCCGCAACTGCTCCTCAAACATCACAAAAGTTCGCTGGCGAATCCCCCGGATCAGAGCCTGCTCCTTCGAGGTCAACGGTCGCCCTTCCGCCTCCGCCACATCCCGGAGTGCCTGCACGGTCTCGTAGAGGGCGAAGATCGGGCCTTCGCCAACCAGATAGTGCGCCCGGAAACGCTCAACTTCCTGCACGAACTCTTCCGCAGTTTGGCGAAATACCTCTCCTCCGATGTCGAAGACGATCTCGCCAAAGAGGTCATTCTTTTCCTGCCAGCCCCCGGTGTCGATGGATACCCGCCATACCCTGGCACCACCGTCGGACGTCTCCACGATCTTCACTGGCGACTGGTAATAGAGGTAGTAAGCCGGGAGCACCAGACCTGGCATATGCGCCATCAAGCGTTCCCCTCGTAGGCCGACAGCAGTGCCTCCCAGAACAACTGTTGCTCGTGGCGGAGGATGCCATCTGCGATCGCGCTCTCGCGACCGTTCATGGCTCGACCCTCGGCCCGGGCCAAGGCGTCCACGTCACGGCGCACCTCATAGAGCGCATGCTCCCAGACCGCCACCGCGTCGAGCGCAGCCAGGTGCAGGCGGAACTCGGCGAGATGCCCGTTCCGGGTCCGCAGTACGAGTTGTACGTCCCGGTAGCCGCTGTCCTGAGGAGACATGAACCGGTCCCGACAACGCACGATCACGACGTCAGGATGGTCGCGTATTCGTCCGAGCGCCGCGTAGAGGTCGTCGGGCCTGCGAAATTCGACCTTGGCGGCCGCGAGATCGAACAACTTGGACGCGTCGCCGTGGTACTTGTTCACCTTGTCCTCGGCTCGGCGGCGGTCCTTGGGTTGGGAGCGCCAGCCGGGCTCACCGACACGACGGTCACCAACCTGGGCGAGCGACATCGCCAACTGATTCAGCTCCACCTGAGCGACAGCAGCCGCCAAGTAGAGGTCGTCCAGGTAGCGCTCGCGGTAGGACCGGTCGCCTCGTTGACGCCTGTCGAATCCTGGCTGAGTCGGCGGATCGCCGGGCACCTGAATACTCGCGCTGATCCGTCGCTGCTCGTCGGTCAGAGGTGTCGGCTGCGGCTGAGATGCCCCCCGGTCGGCCGCAGCCGGCCCTGCCGTCTCCTGCTGGGCGATGTCGTCGAGCACGTCGGCGAGGGCATCGATGGCCTGTTGGTGGCTCGCCAGGTGATGCAACGTCAACGGCCGCGCCGTCAGTGACGTCGCCAGTTCGGGGCTGGCCAGGATGATCCGCGCCAGGTCCGGCGCCTGCGCCAGTTGCCGGGCCAACGTCTCGGCGAGCTTCGGCTCGCTGGCGGGTGGCTCTCGCAGGGCGGTATCCAGCATGTCGCGGACCCGGGCATCACTGAGCAGCCGCGACACGTCCTGCGCAGCCGGGTCGTCGAGGCTGGGTACCAGCCGCCGGAGGGTCGGTGGATCCACCGCCCTCGCGAACTCACCCGGGCTCACCCCGGCCGAGAAAACCTCGTCCAGACTGTCGGCCAGCGCGAGCACCTCAGCCGTGTCGCGGCCCGCCGTCGGCCTGTCCGCAGCCGGACCGGGCGACCCACTCGGGACGTCGGGCACTGAGCCCGGCCCGTCCAGCAGCAGGTACATGCGGTTGATGTACGGGTCGCCGTGGCCACCGTCGTCGTACGCCGGTGGGTGGGTCGGTAGGTCGGAACGTTCACTGAACCGGCCTCGGGGCAGCCCGCCGAGCGGCATCGGACGGCCGTCCCCGCCCAGCACGAGTGCGTCGATGCCGACCACGTCGGGGTAGAGCGGCCGGTCCCGGACGAGGCCGGTCTGCGGGTCGACGTAGAGGATCGTGCCGTTCTGGTTGAGCGCCACCCAGGCGTGCGAGCCGCCGCCCGCCCACTCGGTGATCAGGAACGCGTAGCTGCCGTGGCCGCCCAGCAGCAGTTGGTCGTGCAGGTTGGCGTACCCCCGGTCGGCGGCCTGCCGCGCCTGCGCAGGGTGCGTCCGTTGGGCGGATGGCGGTGCGAGGACGCGCTGGAAACGTCCGCCGGTCACGTCCTCCACCCGTCCCGGACCACCCGCCTCACCACGGATCGGCCGTCGGGTGTCGCCGTCCAGGTAGCCGTCGAAGGTGCGCGGCGCGGACACCCGCGGCCGCCCGTGCACCCAGGTCTCGAACAGCGACAGGGTGCAGTCCAGGCAGTTGATGCCCCGGGTGGCGTCGGCTTGGGGGCCGCCGTCGTTCAGGAGGCCGAACCAGCCGCCCCGTCGGGGGTCGGCGGTACGCAGGACAGCGCCGTCGAGGTCGCGGGGCATCTGCCGTTCGACGTCGACCTGGTGCAGGGCGAGCGGCGGCCGGAGCCCGCCCGGCTGCCCGTACGGCCGGGAGTCGTCGACCGGCGGGGGCACGTCGTCGCCGGTGAGCCGGGACGGGCCGGCGGTCTCCACCGCGCCGAGCGCGAGCGCGCCCACGTCGCTGTTGGCGTGCGCGAAAGCGCCGTCGGCGAGGTCCACGACCGCCGGCGCCCGGACGCCCGCCAGGACGTCGTCGGCCAGGTCACGCCATTGGGCGTACGCGCGTGTCTCGTCGTTCGCCGCCCGCTGCCAGCCGTCGGCCCACTGCCGGTGCCCCGCCTGGTGCAACTGTCGGGCGTAGTTCGCATACTCAACAGCTCTGCGGTCGTGCTCCGCGGCGCGGGTCCGCAGGCGGGCGGCCTCCGCCTGCCGGCGATTGTTCTCGAACCCGGTCCGCTGCGACTCGTAGTGGTCCTGGTAGCGCCGCCGCTCGGCGGCTTCCGCCTCGGCCACCCACCGGGCGGCGTACCCGTCGCTCTCGGTCACCGACACCGACGGATCGCCGAACGCCAGCACGTCGAGGGGAACCGACGCCCGGCCGCGAGCCCGTTGACGGGGTACGCGGGCCGGCGCAGGCGCGTCCCGCGTCGAGAACCGCGTGGGTACGGCGTGCCGGCCCACCGCCGCACCGGTGACCGCGCCACCGCCCGTCTCGGTCACGACCCCACCGGGCCTGCCGGCGGCATCGGGCGTCGGGCCGGTGGACGTGAACGGAAACACCGTTCCGGGTGCGACGGTCGAGGCGGGACCGGCGGACGCGACCGGCGTCGCCAGCCCCACGGTGCTCGCCGCCGCCGACGGGTAGAGGCCCCCCGCCAACGGCCCGGTCGACAGAGGCACCGAAGCCGCCGACGGCAGGGTCGACGGGGACACGGAAGCCGACGGCCCAGTCGACAGCGGCACCGAAGCCGATGCTGGCCCGGTCGACGGGGGCACGGAAGCCGACGACGGGCCGCTCAACGGAGGCACGGCAACGCCCGTGCCGTTGGTGCCCGGGGCGACCGCACCCGAGGCGATCCCCGGCGACGCGCCGACCGCCGTCCCAGCCCCCGCCACCGGCCTACCGTTCGGGTCGACGGCGCCGGCCACGGGCGCGGTGACCGCCGAGAGCAGGGGATCGGCCGCGACAGCAGGAAGCCCCGGGGCCGCGACGGCCGAGAGCGTGGGATCCGCCGCGACAGCAGAGAGCGCCGGACTCGTGCCGTGGCCAACGCCCGACGACGTCGCGTCGGGTGCCGCCGGCACCGGCGAGCCGACGACGTCCGCCCCCGCCTGCTGGGCGACACCCGCCACCGGAGACCCCGAGGAGGACGCAGCCGCAGACAGCGGCCCCGGGGCTGAAGACGCCGGAGAGGGAGACGCCGGCGAGGGAGTCGCGGCTTCCGGGGGCGAGGCATCCACCGGAGGCGCGGTGGGGATCGGAAGGGGCGGGCCCGTGAAGGACGCTCCGGCGAGGGCGTTGGCCTGCGCGTGCAGCCGGGCCTGCAGGGCGTGGTCGGTCTGCCCGGTCGCCGATCCGGTGGCCCCGGACGCGGCGGCGCGTACCGCGTCCTCCACCGAGGTCAGGCCCTGCCCGGTGGCGATGCTGGCGGCGCTCTCGGCGAACATCTCGCCGGTCATCTCCCGACCCAGGTGCTCGCCGATGCGCGCCGCGCGGCCGGTCGCGTGGCGGCCCAGGCCGGCCAGCGGCGCGACCGCTCCCCCGGCCAGCCCGCCGACCGCCGACGCGCCCAGGTCGGTCAGGTCCACGCCGTGCGCCCGGCCGGTGGAGTTCTGGTACGCCTGGGTGGCCAGGCTGATTCCGGACTCCTCGGCCGCTTCCTCCAGCCCCTCTCGGGTGGCTCGCTTGGCGAGGCCGCGCACCCCACCCTTGGCGACCTCCTTGGCGGCGCGCTCGCCGGCCTCCTTGAGCCCGCGCCGCAGAGCCTTGCTCGCCAGTTGGCCCATCAGACGCTTGAAGATCTGCTGGATCAGCAGCCGGGTGGCGGTGATGGCCGCGCCGGCCGCCGGGGAGGCGGCACCCGCGGTGAGCACCGCCGCCACCGCCACCGAGAGCAGCTCGATGACGAGGATGCCCAGCTCGATCCAGACTTCGAGCTTGGCGCCCTCGATGTCGCAGCCGCACTCCTCTACCAGGCGGCCCAGGTCGGCGGTGACCGCGAGGAGCACCGGCAGGGGCGCGTCATCGCCCTCGGCGATCCCACGCCAGGCCGCCTCGAACGCGGCGTCGACGGCTCCGACGCCGCCGTATCCGCTGCGTACCTCGGTGGCGGCCGCTGCGGCGTCGGCGTGTGGACCGGCGAGGACGCCGGCGACCGCGTACCACCGGTCGGCGACGTCCCAGACGGCCCGTTCGTTCCCCTCGGGCCACTGCACGCCGACCGCCCAGTCGAGGGCCTCGTAGATCCAGCCGGGGACGTCCCAGGGCGCGTAGTCCAGCGGGTGCGGGATCGGGCTGGGCAGCACGCTCATCCGGATCGACCCGCCGTCAGCGCTGGTCGGCGGCCCGGTCGAGCCGGGCGGCGCTGCTCTGGTCGGTCTGCACGCTCGCGTCGACGGCGCTGACCACGTCGGCGCCCAGTTCGGTGAGCCGCTGCCCGACGCCCGCCCAGGCGCGCAGCACGGTCTGCTCGATGCCGCGGTAGCTGCGCTCGAACGCGGCGCCGATGTCGTCGCGTCCCCACGGGCGGGCGCCGCTGGCGGCCTCGATCTCGCCGCCCTCCGCTGCCCGGCTGGCCGTCACCGCCTCGCCGGACAGGGCCAGGTCGGCGCCACCGCGCCGGGCGCGGGACGCGTCGAGCCAGAGCTGGCCGTCGGTCATGCCGGCCCCTCGGCGCGGCCGAGCACGGCGTCGGCGCGGCCGAGCAACGCGCCGAAATCGCCGGTACGCAGGAACTCCGCCGAGCCGGCACCGGCCGGCATGGTCTCGGCGACCAGCTCCTGGGTGGCCTGGGTGGCGGCGGCCACGGCGGCGTGGACCGTTTCGGTGACTTTCCGGCTCAACGCCTCCGCGTCGCGGTCCCGGTAGATCGCCGGGGCCAGGACGACCTCGACCAACTGACCCTGCGCGCCGACGGTCGCCGTGACGTGGCCGTCCGGCGAGCGCCGGGTCACCCGCAGTTGGGCGAGCCGCGCCTGCAGACTGTCCAAACCGGACCTGAGCTGCTGATACTGGCCGTACACGTCATCGAATCGGGCCCGTAGCTCGCGATTGGCGTCCCGGTCCACGCGTTCGCTCACCCGCGCTCCTCCCGTCACCGTCGGTAGGGAAGACCATACCGGCCGCCATCGATTCGTGTAGTCCGGTAGTTTCGATGTGTGATCGACCGTCAGCAGGCCGAGCAGCTCGCGTCCGCGTGGGCGCGCCGGGATTCGCAGCGCCTCGGCCACGAGTGCACCCCGGTGGTCGACGAGTTCGACCTCGGCTTCGTCGTCACCTCGATCGTGTCGAGCGGGGTGCGGGCGATTCCCGGCGATCTGCCGACGACAGTCATCGACAGGCGAACCGGAAAGGTCACCACCTGGCCCCGCGTGCCCAGCGAGGTGGTGGCGGACCTGTACCGGCGCAGTCAGCCCAGCGGGCCGACGGCCCCCCGCACCGTCGACGCGTCGAGCCTGCTGATCCGGGAGATCCGTCGCGCGCCGACGCCGAACACGGTGGCACACCTGACCCTCGACGGTCGCATCTGGACGGCCCAGGGCACCAAGGGCGCGGTCGCGCTGAACCACCACCCGCTCGTCCGCGGCTACCTGGACGAGCGGCCTCCGGGCAAGCTGGTCCGCGGCGCCGAGTGTCACGCCGAGCTGATCGTGGTCTCCGACGTGCTGCACGAGTACGACCACCGCCGGGCGGCCGAGGGCATCGAGCCGATGGGGCGGGCCGAGGCGGCGGCCCTGCTGGAGGCGGCGCGCTTCGAGATCTTCCGGATCCGCGAGCCGGGTGACCCGGCCGGTGGCGCCGCGGAGCGGCCCTGCGACTCGTGCATCTCTTTCCTGGTGAGCGCCAACGTCCTGCCGGAGTCGGCGCGGGCCTACACCGAGACGTGGCTCGCACCGGCGGAGCCGGACCCGGACCCGGGCCGCTTTCCGCCCGAGGTGGCCAACGCGCTGGTGGCGGCGGGCTGGCGACCGCACATCGGTGACCAGATCATGGCCGCCGCCGGCGTGCGGGACGTCACCGCCGTTCCGGGGGCCGTCCACCGGCACGAGGTCTTTCCCGCCGCCGTGGAGGCGCTTACCGCGTTCCCCAGCCTGGTCGGCGCGCGGCGGGGCCCGGGCGCGCAGGTGTGGATCTCGCGCTTCGACATCCGCCCGCACACCATCGCGCACACCGCCGACACCCTGGCGGACTTCGGCGCGGTGCTCGGCGTGCGGCTCTTCCCGATCGGCACCGAGCAGCAGGACAGCATCCTCGCCGTCGACGAGCGCGGCCGGGTCTTCGCCCTCGACCAGGCGGGCGAATGGTTCCTCGGCGACACCATCGACGCCGCGCTCACCACGCTGCTGCTCGGCCGCGCCCCCGCCCGGGTCCGCGACGACGGCACCTGGTCCTAGAGCGTGAGCCCGGTCAGCACCATGACCCGCGCCTCGGTGTAGTCGTCCATCGCGCTGCGCAGCCCCTCCCGACCGACGCCGCTGCCCTTCACCCCGCCGTACGGCATCTGGTCGGCCCGGTACGACGGCACGTCGCCGACGATCACGCCGCCCACCTCCAGGACCCGCGCGGCGGAGAAAGCCACGTCCAAGCGCCGGGTGAACACGCCGGCCTGCAACCCGTACGCCGAATCGTTGACCGCGGCGAACGCGGCCTGGTCGTCGGCGACCGGGGTGACCACCAGCACCGGCCCGAACACCTCCTCGGCGACGACCTTGGCGTCGGCGGGCACGCCGGTGAGCACGGTCGGGGGGTACGTCGCGCCGTCCCGCACGCCGCCCACCTCCACGGTGGCGCCGGCCGCGACCGCCTCGGCCACCCACGTCTCGACCCGGCGGGCCGCCTCCTCGGACACCATCGGCCCGACGTCGGTCAGCTCCGAGGCGGGATCTCCGGTGCGCAGGGCGCGGACCGCCGCGACCAGTCGGGGCAGGAAGTCGGCGTGCAGCGCGTGGTGCACGTACACGCGTTGCACGGCGATGCACGACTGGCCGGCCTGGTAGTTGGAGAACGTGGCGATGCGCTGCGCCGCGAAGTCCAGGTCCTCGTCGGCCGTCCAGTCCGCGCAGATCACCGCTGCCGCGTTGCCGCCCAGCTCCAGCGTCACGTGCTTCTCCGGGACCTGCCGGCGGATGGCCGCGCCGACCGGCCCCGACCCGGTGAACGACACGACCGGCAGCCGGGGGTCGGCGACCAGTTCGGCGGCGCGGTCGTTGGGCAGCGGCAGCACCGAGAACATGCCGGCGGGGAGGTCGGTCTCGGCCAGCAGTTCGCCGAGCAGCAGCGCGGACAGCGGCGTGGCCGGGGCCGGCTTGACGATGATCGGCGCACCGACAGCGATGGCCGGCGCGACCTTGTGCGCGACCAGGTTGAGCGGGAAGTTGAACGGCGCGATGCCGAGCACCGGCCCTCTTGGCACCCGCCGGACCAGGGCGATCCGCCCGCTGGCGGCCGGGTCGGTGTCGAGACGTTGCAGCTCACCGGAGAAGCGCCGGGCCTCCTCGGCGGCCCACCGGAAGGTGGACACCGCCCGCCCGACCTCGGCGCGCGCCCACTTCACCGGCTTGCCGTTCTCGGCGGTGATCAGCGCTGCGACCTCGTCGGCGCGCTCCGCGAGCCGCCGCGATACGTGGTCCAGGGCCGCCGCGCGGGCGTGCGCGGGCAGGGCCGCGGCCTGCGCGGCCACACCGGCCGCCGCCGCGACGGCGGCGTCGACCTGGTCGGGGATGGCGAAGGTGGTACGCCCCACCGCGCGGCCGTCGTACGGATGGTGAACGGTCAGCTCGCCCTCGCCGGAGGCGGGACGGGAGGCGACGAAGAAGTCTGCGGGCTCCACGCCGTGCAGCGTAGACGAGACAACCGCCGACGGAAACAGTCGCCGCATCCCTTGTCTGCCGCGAATTCAGTAGCGAAGATGGCAGGAAGATTGCGATAACCTCCGCACACCGCATCCCCGGCCCCCCTCGGAGTGATCCCGTCATGAGTGACCAGCAGCAGCTGCGCAACTTCGTCAACGGCTCCTACGTCGAACCGGCCGACGGCGGGTACGCCGATCTGGTCGACCCCTGCACCGGCGAGGTGTTCGCCCAGGCGCCGGTCTCCGGGGCCGCCGACGTCGACGCGGCGATGACCGCCGCCGCCACCGCGTTCGAGAGTTGGCGGGAGGTCACCCCGGCCGAGCGGCAGAGGGCGATGCTCCGGCTCGCCGACGCCGTGGAGGCCCGCGCGGCCGAACTGGTGGACGCCGAGGTCCGCAACACCGGCAAGCCGCGCCAGCTCACCGCCGAGGAGGAGCTGCCGCCCGCGGTGGACCAGTTCCGGTTCTTCGCCGGCGCCGCCCGGCTGCTGGAGGGGCGCTCCGCCGGGGAGTACATGGCCGGGCACACCTCGTACGTGCGGCGTGAGCCGATCGGTGTCTGCGCCCAGGTCACCCCGTGGAACTACCCGCTGATGATGGCGGTGTGGAAGATCGCTCCGGCCCTCGCCGCCGGCAACACGGTGGTACTCAAGCCGTCGGACACCACGCCGGTGTCGACGCTGCTGCTCGCCGAGATCGCCGCCGAGTTCTTCCCGCCGGGGGTGTTCAACGTGGTCTGCGGTGACCGGGACACCGGTCGTACCCTCGTGTCGCACCCGACCCCCCAGCTCGTGTCGATCACCGGCTCGACCCGCGCGGGCATGGAGGTGGCCGCCGCGGCGGCCCCCGACCTGAAGCGGACCCACCTGGAGCTGGGCGGCAAGGCCCCGGTGGTGATCTTCGACGACGCGGACGTGGCGGCGGCGGCCGAGGCCATCGCGCTGGGCGGCTACTTCAACGCCGGTCAGGACTGCACGGCGGCGACCCGCGTGCTGGCCGGGCCGGGCATCCACGACGACTTCGTGGCAGCCCTGGCCGAGCAGGCCCGCGCCACCAAGACCGGCGCACCGGACGACGCGGACGTGCTCTACGGCCCGCTGAACAACGCCAACCAGCTCGCCCGGGTCAGCGGCTTCGTGGACCGGCTGCCCGACCACGCGGCGATCCAGACCGGCGGCTCTCGGCAGGGTGAGCGCGGCTACTTCTACGCGCCGACTGTGGTGTCCGGGCTGCGCCAGGCCGACGAGATCATCCAGGACGAGGTGTTCGGGCCGGTCATCACCGTGCAGCGCTTCTCCGACGAGGACGAGGCGGTGCGCTGGGCCAACGGCGTCGACTACGGCCTGTCGGCGTCGGTCTGGACGCGGGACCACGGCCGGGCGATGCGGATGACCCGGCGGCTGGACTTCGGCTGCGTCTGGGTCAACACGCACATCCCGTTCGTCTCCGAGATGCCGCACGGCGGCTTCAAGCACTCCGGGCACGGCAAGGACCTCTCGGTCTACAGCCTGGAGGACTACACCCGGATCAAGCACGTCATGCACAACATCGAGGGCTGAGCCGATGACATCCTCCGAGGAACTGCACAAGCGGCGCGGTGGTGCCGTCGCCCGGGGCGTCGGCAGCGTCATTTCGTCCTACGTGGACTCCGCGTCGGGCGGCACGCTCACCGATGTCGACGGGCGGGAGTGGATCGACTTCGCCGCCGGCATCGCCGTCACCAGCGTCGGCAACTCCGCGCCGAGGGTGGTCGAGGCGGTCCGCGCGCAGGTGGAACGGTTCACCCACACCTGCTTCATGGTCGCGCCATACGAGTCGTACGTGGCGGTGTGCGAGCAGCTCAACGCGCTGACGCCGGGCGGGTTCGAGAAGCGCTCGGCCCTGTTCAACTCCGGGGCCGAGGCGGTGGAGAACGCCGTCAAGATCGCGCGGCACGCCACCGGGCGACCCGCGGTGGTGGTGTTCGACCACGCGTACCACGGCCGGACCAACCTGACCATGGCGTTGACCGCGAAGAACATGCCGTACAAGCACCGGTTCGGGCCGTTCGCCGGGGAGATCTACCGGGTGCCGATGTCGTACCCGCTGCGCGACGGCGGGCTCTCCGGCGCCGAGGCGGCCGCGCGGGCCATCGAGATGGTCGAGAAGCAGGTCGGCGCCGAGAACGTCGCCGCGCTGCTCATCGAGCCGATCCAGGGCGAGGGCGGCTTCGTGGTGCCCGCGCCCGGTTTCCTGCCGGCGCTGCGCGACTGGGCGACGGCGGCCGGGGTGGTGTTCGTCGCCGACGAGATCCAGACCGGCTTCTGCCGGACCGGCGACTGGTTCGCCTGCCAGCACGAGGGCGTCGAACCGGACCTGGTCACCCTCGCCAAGAGCATCGCGGGTGGCCTGCCCCTCGCCGCGGTGACCGGTCGGGCCGAGCTGATGGACGCGGTGCACGTCGGCGGGCTCGGCGGCACGTACGGCGGCAACCCGATCGCCTGCGCCGCCGCCCTGGCCACCATCGAGACCATGCACGAGCTGGACCTGGCGGGCGCCGCCCGTCGGATCGAGTCCGTGCTGGCCCCCCGGCTCCGCGCCATCGCCGAGCGGGACCCCCGCATCGCCGAGGTACGCGGGCGCGGCGCGATGCTCGCCGTGGAGCTGGTGCAGCCCGGCACCCTCGTCCCCGACCCGACCGCCACGGCGGCCATCTCGGCCGCGTGCCACGCCGCCGGCCTGCTCACCCTGACCTGCGGCACGTACGGCAACGTGCTGCGCTTCCTGCCCCCGCTGGTGATCTCCGACGAGCATCTCACCCGCGGCGCCGACATCCTCGACGCGGCGTTCAGGTGATGGTCTGGAGGGGCCCGCGTCGGGCCCCTCCAGACCACGTCAGCGCAGCACCTCGACGGTGTTGCGGCGGACCAGGTTCTTCCCCGGCTCCCGGATCTGGTCCATCGCGGCGGTGTTGAGCAGCACACAGCTGCCCGACGGGCCGGTCACGGTGACCGTGGTGGCCTTGTTGTTGTCCAGGTTGGTCACCCGCAGCCGGGTGCCCACCGGGAACTGCCCGCTGGTCGCCGCCGGCGCGGCATTCTCGGCGAAGAAGGTGATCGCCCCCGAGCAGGCCGAGCGGGGCGCCGGGCCGGGGGCCCCGGGCGACGCGGAACCGGGACGGACCGTACCGGGGGCGGGTGGGTTGGCGGGCTGCGCGGCGACGCCGTCCAGCCGCTCCACCACGTTGCGGCGGATCACGTTCTTGCCCGGCTCCCGCACCAGCTCCATCGCGGCGGCGTTGAGCAGCACGCAACTGCCCGACGGGCCGGTCACCGTCACCGTGGCCGCCCGGTTGTTGTCCAGGTTCGTCACCCGCAGCCGGGTGCCCACCGGGAACCGGTCACTGGTCGCCGCCGGGGCCCCGCCCTCCGCCGAGAAGGTGACCGAGCCCGAGCAGACGGACTGCTGCGCGGGTGCGGTGCCGGCGAACCCGAAGCCGGTCCCCACCGCCACGCCCGCCGCGGCGAGCACCGCCACGGTCGCCGCCAGCACGTGCTTGCGCTGCACCCTCATCGCCGTCACTCCCGTCCTCGGTGTGTTCTTCACCGCGTGGTACGGACGGAAGGGCCCTACCGTTCAGCCGACACGGGCACCGATCGCCGTGGCGGCCAGATCGACGGCTCCCGTACCGGGTGTGGTTGGCGATCGAGGGTGAGCTGCGTCACGATGGGGGCCGAGGAGGTCGCCCCATGGCTGACCCGTGGCTCGCCCTGGAATTCGGCGTCGATCCGGCCGAGCGGATCGCGCAGGTCGGCGCGGCCCACGAGGCGTTCCTCGCCGCCGGCGCCGCGCCGCACCGGGTGCGGGAGGTGGTACGCCGGTCGTGGGAACGGTCCGCCCGACTCGACCCGGAGGCCACCCCGCCGGTCGACCTGACCGACGACGCGCTGGCGAGCTACCGGGCCGCACACCCGCTGGCCCGGGTGCTGCCGCTCTTCCGGGACCTGCTCGGCGGCATCGCCCAGGACGGCGCGCATCTGATGGCGGTCTGCGACGCGTACGGGCGGCTGCTCTGGGTGGAGGGCCACCCGGGGGTGCGCCGGCACGCCGAGCGGATGAACTTCGTGCCCGGCGCCCTGTGGGACGAGAGGCACGCCGGCACCAACGCCCCCGGCACCGCGCTGGCCGTCGACCACAGCGTGCAGATCTTCGCTACCGAGCACTTCATCCGGCCGGTGCAGCGCTGGACCTGCGCGGCGGCGCCGATCCACGACCCGGCCACCGGGCGACTGCTCGGCGCGGTCGACATCACCGGCGGCGACCACCTGGCCAACCCGCACAGCCTGGCGCTGGTCCGGGCCACCGCCCGGGCCGCCGAGGCGCAGCTCGCCACCGACCAACCGACGGAGCCCGGCGTCGTCACCGTGACCGCGCTCGGCCGCGACGAGGCGGAACTGCGGGTCGACGGGCGGCGCATCCGGCTGGGCCGCCGGCACAGCGAGCTACTGGTGCTGTTGCTGCACCACCCCGAGGGGCGCACCGGCGAACAGCTCGGCCTCGACGTGTACGGAGACGACCGGCTCCAGCCGGTCACCCTGCGCGCGGAGCTGTCCCGGTTGCGCCGGGTGCTCGGCCCCGAGCTGCTCGACTCCCGCCCGTACCGGCTGCACGGCACCGTCCGCGCCGACTTCACCACGGTCGCCGACCGGTTGGACCAGGGCGATCCGGCGGGCGCGCTCGACGCGTACTCCGGGCCGTTGCTGCCCGGCTCGGACGCGCCGGGAGTCACGCGACTGCGCCGGCTCATCGACGGCCAGCTCCGCGCGGCCGTGCTGGCCACCGCGGACCCGGCGCTGCTCGCGGCGTGGACCGCGACGCCCGCCGGCGCCGACGACCTGACCGCGTGGCAGGCCCTGGCGCGGGCGTTGCCGGTGGGCGCGGCCCGCCGGCCGCTCGCGCTCGCCCGCATCCACCAGCTCGCCACGGAGTACGACCTACCACGCGCAACGTTGCTGCAACGTCCCCGAAACTAGCCTCGCCGCCGACACCGCACCACGACGGCGGAGGTAACCATGACGCGCTACGACGCGCCCACCCACTGGCAGTCCCGTTACGACCACTTCATCGGCGGCGAGTACGTCAAGCCGCACGGTGGCGGCTACTTCGAGAACCCGACCCCGGTCACCGGGCAGACCTTCACCGAGGTGGCCCGGGGCACCGCCCCGGACGTGGAGAAGGCCCTGGACGCCGCACACGGCGCCGCCGACGCCTGGGGGCGCACCTCGGTGGCCGAGCGGGCGCTGATCCTCAACAAGATCGCGGACCGGATGCAGGACAACCTGGAGTCGCTGGCCATCGCCGAGACCTGGGAGAACGGCAAGCCGATCCGCGAAACGCTGGCCGCCGACATCCCGCTCGCCATCGACCACTTCCGCTACTTCGCCGGGGCGATCCGGGCACAGGAGGGCTCGCTCGGCGAGATCGACGACGACACCGTGGCGTACCACTTCCACGAGCCGCTCGGCGTGGTCGGGCAGATCATCCCGTGGAACTTCCCGATCCTGATGGCCACCTGGAAGCTGGCGCCCGCGCTGGCCGCCGGTAACGCCGTGGTGCTCAAGCCGGCCGAGCAGACCCCGGCCTCGATCCACTACTGGCTGTCGCTGGTGGCGGACCTGCTGCCGCCGGGCGTGCTCAACATCGTCAACGGCTTCGGCGTGGAGGCCGGCAAGCCGCTGGCGTCCTCGGCACGGGTGGCCAAGGTGGCGTTCACCGGTGAGACCACCACCGGGCGGCTGATCATGCAGTACGCCAGTGAGAACATCAAGCCGGTCACCCTGGAGCTGGGCGGCAAGAGCCCGAACATCTTCTTCGACGACGTCAGCACGTCCCGTGACGACTTCTTCGACAAGGCGCTCGAGGGCTTCACCATGTTCGCCCTCAACCAGGGCGAGGTCTGCACCTGCCCGTCGCGGGCGCTGATCCAGCAGGGCCACTACAGCGACTTCCTCGCCGCGGCGGTGGAGCGGACCGGCCGGATCGTGCAGGGCCACCCCCTCGACACCGACACGATGATCGGGGCGCAGGCGTCCAACGACCAGTTGGAGAAAATCCTGTCCTACCTGGACATCGGGCGCCAGGAGGGTGCGAAGGTGCTCACCGGAGGATCCCGGGCCGACCTGGGCGGCGAGCTGTCGGGCGGGTACTACGTCGAGCCGACGATCTTCGAGGGCGACAACTCGATGCGGGTCTTTCAGGAGGAGATCTTCGGACCGGTGGTCTCGGTGACCTCCTTCGCCGACCTCGACGACGCCGTGAAGACCGCGAACGACACCCTGTACGGGTTGGGCGCGGGCGTCTGGACCCGGGACATGAACACCGCGTACCGGGCGGGGCGGGCGATCCAGGCCGGGCGGGTGTGGACCAACTGCTACCACGCGTACCCGGCGCACGCCGCGTTCGGCGGGTACAAGCAGTCCGGCATCGGCCGGGAGAACCACAAGATGATGCTGGAGCACTACCAGCAGACCAAGAACCTGCTGGTCAGCTACTCGACCCAGAAGCTCGGCTTCTTCTGATGTCCGTCGTCTCCGTGACCCCCGCGGCGGCCGATCTGATCCGGTCGCTGCGGGAGCGGCACGGGCCGCTGATGTTCCACCAGTCCGGCGGCTGCTGCGACGGCAGTGCCCCGATGTGCTACCCGGCCGGCGAGTTCCGCACCGGATCGTCGGACGTCCTGCTGGCGTCACTCGCTGTCGACGGCGTGCCCGAGTCGGTCGAGTTCTGGATGTCGTCGGCCCAGTGGGAGTTGTGGAAGCACACGAGGTTGACGGTCGACGTGGTGCCGGGGCGGGGCAGCGGCTTCTCCCTGGAGGCACCGGACGGTCTCCGCTTCCTCATCCGCTCCCGCCTCGCCGCCTAGATCACCCGCGACCGGTGCGTGTGGCAGCGGAGGCAACCCGCACTGGTGAGCGCTATACCTGTGAGTCATAAATATGACTCACAGGTATAGCGCTCACCACCAAGTCCGCCCCGTGCCTGGTGACGCGGTGTGACCGCAGGCCGCGAACGTAGGCGGCGCCGTTGCCGCTGAAGGCACTCGTCAGCGGGCATCCAGGAGGGGTTGGTGGGGGTTCCACGGTGGCCCGCCCGCGGCGTCGCGGCGGCGTCGGGCGATGGCCGACAGCGCCTCCAGGACCACGCGGTTGCCCAGGTACGCGGTGATGTCGGCGTGGTCGTACGGCGGGGCGACCTCGACCACGTCCACCCCGACCACCGGCAGCTCGTAGCAGACCCGGCGGACCGCGTCGAGCAGTTGCCGAGAGGTCAGGCCGCCCGGTTCGGGGGTGCCGGTGCCGGGGGCCATCCCGGGATCGACGACGTCCACGTCGACGGAGAGGAAGACCCCCTCGCACTCGTCGACCGCGATCGTGAACGCCTCGGTGAGGCAGGTGTCCAGCCCGCGGGCGACCAGCTCGGTCATCTCGTACGAGCGCATCCGCTGCTCCGCCATCCAGGACAGGATGTCCGGGCCGGGCCAGTAGCCGCGCAGCCCGATCTGGAGGAACCGGTCGCCGCGTACCGCGCCGGACTCGATGAGGCGACGCATCGGCTGGCCGTGCCCGTGCAGCGAGCCGAACTCGATCTCGCCGGTGTCCGCATGCGCGTCGAAGTGCACGAGCGACACCCGACCGTGCCCGTGCTGGCGGGCCACCCCGGTCGCGTCGGGCAGCGCGATGGAGTGGTCGCCGCCGAGCACGATCGGGATGGCGCCGGCGGACGACACGGCGTAGACGGCCGCCTCCAGAGCGGCCAGTGACCGTTCGATGTCGCCGGAGAACATCTCGACGTCGCCGGCGTCGTACACCCGGAGGTCGCGCAGCGCGTCGACGCGCAGCGCGAGGGACGGGCGGGAGCCGTCGTGGGCCAGGTAGCACGCCTGGCGAATCGCCGACGGCCCGAACCGGGTGCCGGGCCGGTGCGAGGTGCCGCCGTCGAAGGGTGCGCCGACGATGACGATGTCGGCGTCCGCGTACGACGACGGGTCGTCGAGAGCGCACCGGTCCACGCCGAGGAAGGTGATGTCCGGGCCGTACATGGCGCCGTAGCGGCTCATCGCTCCTCCATCCCCCAGGGCGAGCCGTAGCTGGTCAGCAGGTCGAGGAAGGGCACCGGGGGCAGGGCCTCCGGGCCGAGCACGCCGACGCCGGACCACGCGCCGGTGGCGAGCAGTTCCAGCGCGACGACCGGGTTGACCGCGGTCTGCCAGACGACCGCCTGGTGGCCGTACTCGCGCATCGACCACTCGTTGTCGACCACGTGGTACAGGTATACCTCCCGGGGCTGCCCGTCCGGGCCCAGGCCACGCACCCAGGTGCCGGCGCAGGTCTTGCCGCGCATCCGGTCGCCGAGGGTGGCCGGGTCGGGCAGGCAGGCCGCGACCACGTCCCGCGGCGACACCTGGACGCCGCGCACGCTGACCGGCGTCGTCGAGTCCAGGCCGAGCTTGTGCAGCGTCTTCAGCACCTCGATGAACTCGTCGCCGAGGCCGTACTTGAAGGTGACCCGCTTCGCCTTCACCCAGCGCGGGATGAGCAGCACCTCCTCGTGCTCCACGTTGACGCACTCGACCGGCCCGATCCCCTCCGGGAAGTCGAAGACCTCCGGCTCACTGAACGGCGCGGTCGTGTACCAGCCCCGGTCGGCCTCCCAGACCACCGGCGGGTTGAGGCACTCCTCGATCGTGGTCCAGATGGAGAACGAGGGCGCGAAGTCGTAGCCGTCGACGGTCAGGTTCGCCCCGTCCCGGACGCCGATCTCGTCGATCTCGCTGAACAGCTCGTCGGCGGCGTACCGGGCGAAGATGTCGGACAGGCCGGGCTCGATGCCGATGCCGCCGAGCGCGAGCCGGCCGGCCTCCTCCCAGGCGGGGGCCGCCGCGAACTGGTCGTCGCCGAGCTTCACCCCGGTCTCGGCGTAGGGGCGGGACGGGTGCGGGTGGGACAGCGACATGGCCATGTCGAGGTAGTCCGCGCCGGCCGCGAACGCGCCGTCGAAGATGGGCATGACGAAGCGCGGGTCGACGGCGTTGAGCACGTGGGTGATCCGGTGCTCCCGGCACAGCGCGGTGACCGCGTCGGCCGAGGAGGCGTCCACCTGGGCGGCGACGAAGCGATCGCCGTGCCCGGCCACCGCGCGGGCGGCGCGGTCCGGGTCATGGTCGGCGACCACCATCGTCTCGAAGAAGGAGCGTCGGGCGGCGATGGCTACGGCGGCGGAGCCGACGCCACCGGCGCCGACGAGCAGGACACGCATCAGGAATCAAACCCCAAACCAAGACGATCGAGAGTACGGAGCCACAGGTCGCGACGGCCCTCACGCGCATCGGCGCGGGCCATCGACCGGCGGGTGAGATTGATGCCGACCGCGCGGACGGGTTCCGGCGGGAACGGCAGGGGCTTGCGGCGGACCAGATCGAGCCGGGTCAGCGGGGTGTCCCCGCCGGCCAGCAGGTCGAGCAGCACCCGGGCCGAGAAGCGGGTGGCGCCGACGCCGAGGCCGGTGTAGCCGGCCGCGTACGCCAGTCGACCGCCGAACGCGGTCCCGTAGAACGGGCAGAAGCGGGTGCAGGTGTCGATGACGCCGCCCCAGCGGTGACTGAAGCGCACGTCGGCGAGCTGCGGGAACGTGGTGAAGAAGTGGTTGGCGAGGGCGGTGAAGGTGGCCGGGCGTTGCTCCAGCTTCGGGGCGACCCGGTTGCCGTAGTGGTAGACGGCGTCGTAGCCGCCGAAGAGGATCCGCCCGTCGCGGGTGATCCGGTAGTAGTGGAACTGGTTGCCGGTGTCGGCCAGCCCCTGGCGGTTGCGCCAGCCGATCGCGTCGCGCTGCGCCGGGCTCAGCGGCTCGGTCATCAGCACGTGGTCGTAGACGGGCACCACGTACGCGCGCAGCCGGCGCAGCAGCGGCGGAAACGCGTTGGTGGCCAGCACGACCCGGCGGGCGCGTACCGAGCCGGGCGCGTTGTCGAGCCCGCCGACGGTCGCCGCGTGCAGGGCCGGGCCGTCGGCGCGCAGCCCGGTGACCCGGGTGTGCTCGTGCACGCGTACGCCGAGGTCGAGGCAGGCGCGGCGCAGACCCCACGCCAGCTTCGCCGGGTCCACCATGGCGACCCGGTCGGCGTCGACCAGGCCACCCAGGTACGTCGGCGAGTTCACCTCGGCACGCACCTCGTCGGTGTCGAGCAGCCGCACCCGGTGGTCGTACCGGCGGGCCAGCTCGGCGGCGGCGGCCAACCCGTCGAGCTGGTACGGCTCGACGGCGACGGCCAGTTCGCCGGTGCGCTCGAAGTCGCAGTCGATGTCGAACTCCGCGACGGTGTCGGCGATCGCGTCCAGGTTGGCGCGGCCGAGGCGTTCCAGCTCGCCGATCTCACCGGGGAACCGGTCGACGCCGTTGGCCAGGCCGTGGGTGAGCGAGGCGGCACAGAACCCGCCGTTGCGCCCGGAGGCGGCCCACCCGCAGGTCCCGGCGTCGACGAGCAGCACGTCACGGTCCGGCTCGGCCCGCTTGGCCTCCAGGGCGGCCCAGAGCCCGCCGTACCCGCCGCCGATCACCAGCAGGTCGGCGGTCTGCGCGCCGGTGAGCGGCGGCAGCGGGTCGGGGCGCTCCGGGCGGTCCAGCCAGTACGGCACGGGCGCCGCGTCGGCCAGCGCCCGGCCGGTATGCGGGAGGGTCATGACGGCGGCCCGGTCGGCCGGCCCGCATCCGGGGTGGTCATGACGAGCGACGCGCCTGCGGCACCGGGCCGGCCAGCAGCGCGGCGCGGCGAGCACGCCGACCACGCAGCGAGCTGAGCCCGACCAGCAGCAGCGCGATCGCGAACATCGCGGTGCCGATGACGTTTACCTGCGGCGGGATGCCCCGCTGGGCGGCGCCCCAGACGTACATGGGGAACGTGACGGTGGTGCCGGCGTTGAAGTTCGTGATGATGAAGTCGTCGAAGCTCAACGAGAACGCCAGCAGTGCGGCGGACACGATGCCGGGCAGCACCAGCGGCAGGGTGATCCGCCGGAATGTCTGCCACTCGTTGGCGTAGAGATCCATGGCGGCCTCCTCCAGCCGCCGGTCCATTCCGGCGAGCCGCGCCTTGACCGTGACCACCACGAACGACACGCAGAACATCACGTGCGCGATGACGATGGTCCAGAAGCCCTGCGGCACCCCGGCCGAGACGAACAGGGCCAGCAGCGACGTGCCCATCACCAGCTCCGGGGTGGCCATCGGCAGGAAGATCAGCACGTTGATCCCGGACCGGCCGCGGAAGCGGTGCCGGACCAGCGCGAACGCCATCAGGGTGCCGAGCACGGTGGCGACCACCGTGGCGATGAAACCGATCTGCACACTGCGGACGACCGCGTCGCACATGTCGGAGGTGGCGCAGGGCTGCCGCCAGTTGTCCAGCGTGAACTCGTTGAAGTCGTACGACAGGCGGCTCGACGGGCGGTTGAAGGACAGCCCGGCCACCACCAGGATCGGCAGCGCCAGGTAGCCGAGCACCAGCAGCGCCACGATCATCACCCAGCGGTCGGCCAGCCAACGGGAGACCCGCATCAGAGCACCTCCTCCGTGCCGGCCCTGCGCAGGTAGCCGAAGACCACCGCGAGGATCGCCGCCATCAGCAGGAACGACAGCGCGGCGCCCTGCGGGTAGTCCAGCCGGACCAGGAACGCCGAGTCGATGACGTTGCCGATCATGTATTCGTTCGGGGTGCCGAGCAGTTCGGCGTTGATGTAGTCGCCGCTGGCCGGGATGAAGAACAGCAGCGTGCCGGCGACCAGGCCGGGCATGGACAACGGCAGGGTCACCCGGCGGAACGCCTGGACGCCGCTCGCGTACAGGTCGCTCGCCGCCTCCAACAGCCGGGGGTCCAGCCGCTCCAGGCTCGCGTACAGCGGCAGCACCAGAAACGGCAGGAAGTTGTACGTCAGACCCAGCACCACCGCGAACGGCGTGGCCAGCAGCCGGCCGTCCGGCGCGAGCAGGTGCACGTCACGCAGCAGACCGACGAGCGCGCCGTTGTCCGACAGGATCGTCTTCCAGGCCAGCGTGCGGACCAGGAAGCTGGTGAACATCGGCGCGACCACGCACACCAGCAGCAGGTTCTTCCACCGGCCGGCCTTCTGCGCGATGGCGTACGCCAACGGGTAGCCGAGCAGCAGCGCCAGCACCAGGGCCAGCCCGGCGTAGCCGAACGAGCGCAGCAGCTGCGGCCAGTACGCCTGCACGACGTCCGGATAGTTGCCGAACGCCCACGTCATCGCGTACCCGGTGGAGAGCGAGCCGCTGGGGTCGTAGAGGCTTGCCGCGGCGAGTTGCAGCAGCGGCACGCCGAAGAACACCAGCAGCCAGACCGCGCCGGGCAGCAGCAACAGGTACGGCAGGAGCCGGAACCGCCCGGACCGGGCGGCCGGTGGCGGCGGCAGCTGCCCCGGTTTGGTGGGGGCCAGGAGGGTCATGACGACGCGCCCACCGGCTCGTCGAGCACCGGAGTGGTCCGGTCGGTGTCGGCGGCGTCGCGGGCCAGCAGGAACGCGTGGCGCGGATCCCAGTACGCCACGGCCTCGCTGCCCACCGGCACCCGCGCCTGGGCGCCGTTGTTCGCCACGAAGACCGACAGCTCGGTGCCCCAACCGGTGCGCAGCAGGTACTGCGTGCTGACCCCCACGTAGGAGGCGTCGGTGACCACCCCGGTGACCAGTTGGTGTCCTTGGGGGACCTGGTCGGCGGAGCCGACCAGATGCAGCTTCTCCGGGCGTACCCCCAGGTGGACCGGACCCCGGTCGGCGCGCGACCGGCCGGCGGGCACCGAGAAGCGCGAGCCGTGCGCCGTCACCGCGACCTCGCCGCCGCTCGTGCCGGCGGCCTCGCCGGCGAGCAGGTTGGACTGGCCGAGGAAGTTCGCCACGAACGCGGTGGCCGGGAACTCGTAGAGGTCGGCCGGGGCGCCCTGCTGCTCGATCCGGCCGGCGTTCATCACCGCGACGGTGTCGGCCATGGTCATGGCCTCCTCCTGGTCGTGGGTGACGTGCACGAAGGTGATGCCGACCTCGGTCTGGATGCGCTTCAGCTCGATCTGCATCTGCCGGCGCAGCTTCAGGTCGAGCGCGCCCAGCGGCTCGTCGAGCAGCAGCACCTGCGGCTGGTTGATTAGAGCCCGGGCCAGCGCGACCCGCTGCTGCTGGCCACCGGAGAGCTGGGCCGGACGGCGCGGGCCGAAGCCGTCGAGCTGCACCAGCGACAGCATCCGCCGGACCTGGTCGTCGACCGAGCGGATGCCGCGCCGCCGCAGCCCGAAGGCCACGTTCTCGAAGATGGTGAGGTGCGGAAAGAGCGCATAGCTCTGGAAGACCGTGTTGACCGGCCGCTTGTACGGCCGCAGCCGGGCGATGTCGGTGTCGCCGAGCAGCACCTGGCCGCTGGTCGGCTCCTCCAGCCCAGCGATCATCCGCAGGGTGGTGGTCTTGCCGCAGCCGGACGCGCCGAGCAGCGCGAAGAACGAGCCCTGCGGGATCGTCAGGCTGAGGTCGTCGACGGCGGTGAAGATGCCGAACCGCTTGGTGAGGTCGGCCAGGCGCAGATCGCCGGCGGGTGTCTCGCGCGTCATCCCCGTCACGCCCCGATGACCTGCTGGAACTTGCCCTCGTACTCCTTCTCCTGCTTTTCGTCCAGGGCCATGAACACCTTGGACTTCGCCAGCAGCGTCTCGTCGGGGAAGATCAGCGGGTTGGCGGCCAGCTCCGGGTCGATCTTCTCCATCTCGGCCTGGGCGCCCTTGACCGGACAGATGTAGTTGACGTACGCGGCGAGCTTCGCCGCGGCCGCCGGCTCGTAGTAGTAGTTGATCAGCGCTTCGGCGTTGCCCTTGTGGGTGGCCTTGTTCGGGACCATCATGTTGTCGCTGAACAGCATCACGCCGGAGTCGGGCGCGACGAACTGCACCTTCTCGTTCTCACTGGAGAGCTGGATGACGTCCCCGGACCAGCCGATGCACGCGGCGATGTCGCCCTTGGCCAGGTCGGGTGCGTAGTCGTTGCCGGTGAACTTGCGGATCTGCCCGGAGTCGACGGCCTTCTTGAGCTTGTTGAGCGCGTCGTCGAACTGGGCGGCGGTGAAGTTCGACGGGTCGTGCCCGTTCGAGCCGAGCAGCAGGCCCATGGTGTCGCGCATCTCGCTGAGCGCCGTCACCTTGCCCTTGAGGTCGGGGCGGGTCAGCAGCTCGTCGACGGTCCGCAGCTCCTTGGTGACGCTGCCGTTGTACGCCAACCCGGCCAGGCCGGACTGCCACGGGATCGAGATCCGGTTCTCGGTGTCGAACGAGCGGTTGAGCAGCGACGGCAACAGGTTCGCCTGGACGTTCGGGATCTTCGCGGCGTCGAGCTTCTGGATCCAGCCGAGCCGGATCATTCGCGCGGCCATCCAGTCGGTCAGCACGATGATGTCCCGGTCGGTGCTCTGGCAGGCGGCCAGCTGGTTCTGCACCTTGCCGAAGAACTCGTTGTTGTCGTTGATGTCCTCGGTGTAGGTGACCTGGATGCCGGTCTTCGTGATGAACTCGTCCAGGCTCGGCCGCTTGGACTCGTCCTTCTCGTCGACGTCCATGTACTGCGGCCAGTTGGAGAAGGCAAGCTTCTTCTCGGTGCCGGACAGGTCTTCGCTGACGCAGCCGGCCTCGGTCTGCTGGGCGCCCTTGGTGCCGCAGCCGGCGAGGCTGCCGCCCGCTGCGAGCAGAGCGGCCGATCCGAGAGTGCCGGTGAGCAGTCCACGCCGGGAGAGGGGCCGGAGGGGAGTACGCATGACGACTCCTAGGGGTCATCGTCGGCGGGCGGGACGGGGGAGGCGCGCGCCGGCGGGAATGTCGGGAGGCTCAAGTACCAGGGACGACTGATCCTGACATGAGAGACCCTCTCTCACAAGGGATTCCGTTGCGGGGTTAGCGATGCACGACGAAATACGCCAGACTGCGCGGGGACACACGCACGACATCACGATTCGGGACATGGGGAGCGCACGATGACGAACCGGCAGCACGAGAACGGCAACGGCGGTCGACGCGTCGCTGTACGTGAAGGTGCCAGTCACGCTCTGCTGGACGACGTGGCCAAGCAGATCATCGAACAGCTCCAGGAGGACGGCCGACGACCGTACGCGACGATCGGCAAAGCGGTCGGCCTCTCCGAGGCGGCGGTCCGCCAGCGGGTCCAGCGGCTCCTCGACTCGGGCGTCATGCAGATCGTCGCGGTGACCGATCCGCTCCAGCTCGGCTTCCCCCGCCAGGCGATGATCGGGCTGCGTACCGACGGCGACCTGGAGGCGGTGGCCGACCGACTGGCCGAGCTGGACGAGGTCGACTACGTGGTCATCACCGCCGGGTCGTTCGACCTGCTCACCGAGGTGGTCTGCCGCAACGACGACCACCTGCTGGAGATCCTGCAACGACTGCGCGCGGTGCCCGGCGTGCTCGCCACCGAAGCGTTCGTGTACCTCAAACTCCGCAAGCAGACCTACACCTGGGGTACGGCCTGACGCGCTTTTGATGGCGCTTGATCGACCGGCGCTTGATCGACTCGGCTTGCTGCGGGTCGCGGTGCGCCAACGGGCGTCGGTCATGTCACGCCTGCCGCAACTGCTCGACGAAGGAACGCCAACTCGTCGGCGCGAAGGTCACCAGCGTCCCGACGCCCACCTCGCACCGGCCCTGCCGATGATCCACTCGACTTCACCGAAATCGCGGTATCAACCACACGCTGATACCGCGACATCGGCGAACTGGAGTGGATCAACCAGGGGACGCGACGAGGCCGACGCGTGCCCCACATCTGGGGCAGCTCGACAGGGCCGGCACTCCCATACCAGCAGGCCACGCAGCGTTGCGAAATCCGTTGCTGAGACCGCCACCGCTCGCTGATTCCGTCGCGGTCGGCCTATCAGGCCACTGATACCACTTGCCTAGGAGCCCGGGACTGTGCGATAACCGTTGCAGAGCGGCCGGCTTCACCCCTTTGACCGGCCCGACGACCGATGGGGCTGACATGGCCAACGCCACCGACCACCTCTGGATGCACTTCACCCGGATGGCGAGCTACTCCGCCGGCGAGGTGCCGACCATCGTGCGCGGCGAGGGCGCGTACGTGTGGGACGCGCAGGGCCGCCGCTACCTCGACGGGCTCGCCGGGCTGTTCGTCGTCAACGCCGGTCACGGCCGCACCGAGCTGGCCGAGGCCGCCGCCAAGCAGGCCGGTGAGCTGGCGTACTTCCCGCTGTGGTCGTACGCGCACCCGAAGGCCGTCGAGCTGGCCGAGAAGATCGCCTCGCTCACCCCGGGCGACCTCAACCGGGTCTTCTTCACCACCGGCGGCTCGGAGGCCGTCGAGGCGGCGTGGAAGCTGGCCCGGGCCTACTTCAAGCGCACCGGTCAGCCCAACAAGCACAAGGTGGTCAGCCGCTACATCGCCTACCACGGCACCTCGATGGGCGCACTGTCGATCACCGGCCTGCCCGGCATCAAGAGCGACTTCGAGCCGCTGGTGCCCGGTGGGATCAAGGTGCCGAACACCAACTTCTACCGGGCGCCCGAGCACGGTGACGACGCCGAGGCGTTCGGCCGCTGGGCCGCCGACGAGATCGGCCGGGCCATCGAGCGCGAGGGGCCGGACACGGTCGCCGCCGTCTTCCTGGAGCCCGTGCAGAACTCCGGCGGCTGCTTCCCACCCCCGCCCGGCTACTTCGAGCGGGTCCGGGAGATCTGCGACGCGTACGACGTGCTGCTCGTCTCCGACGAGGTGATCTGTTCCTGGGGTCGGCTCGGCGAGTACTTCGGCGCCGTGCGCTACGGCTACCAGCCGGACATCATCACCACCGCCAAGGGCATCACCTCGGGGTACGCCCCGCTCGGCGCGATGATCGCGAGCGACCGGCTGATGGAGCCGTTCCTCACCGAGACGGGCATGTTCGCCCACGGGGTGACGTTCGGCGGCCACCCCGTGTCCTGCGCGGTGGCCCTGGCCAACCTGGAGGTCTTCGCCCGCGAGGACCTCGTCGGGCACGTACGGGCCAACGAGGACGCGTTCCGCGCCACCCTGGAGAAGCTGCACGACCTGCCGATCGTCGGCGACGTGCGCGGCGACGGCTACTTCTACGGCATCGAGCTGGTCAAGGACAAGACGACCCGGGAGACGTTCGACGAGGCCGAGTCGGAGCGGCTGCTGCGCGGCTTCCTGTCGACCGCGCTGTTCCAGGCCGGTCTCTACTGCCGGGCCGACGACCGGGGCGACCCCGTCATCCAGCTCGCCCCGCCGCTGATCGCCGAGCAGCAGCACTTCGACGAGATCGAGCAGATCCTGCGCACGGTCCTCACCGAGGCGTGGTCGCGGCTCTGACCATGGGCTACGAGGATCTGTCGTACTGGCTGTCCAGCCTGGACGAACCGCTCACGCCGCGGCCCGCGCTGGCCGGCGACACGGACGCCGACGTGGTGATCGTGGGCGCCGGCTACACCGGGCTGTGGACGGCGTACCACCTGGTCCAGGCCGATCCGACGCTGCGGGTCGTCGTCCTGGAGCGGGAGATCGCGGGGTACGGGGCCTCGGGGCGCAACGGCGGCTGGTGCTCGGCGCTCTTTCCCACGTCGCTGACCGGGCTGGCCCGCCGGCACGGCCGCGACGCGGCTGTCGCCATGCAGCGGGCAATGCACGACACCGTCCGTGCGGTGGGCAGGGTGGTCGCGGCCGAGGGCATCGACTGCGACTGGGCCGACGGCGGCACCGTCACGCTCGCCCGCAGCGGCCCGCAGCTCGCCCGGGCCCGAGCCGCCGTGGACGAGGCCCGCGCGTTCGGCTTCGGCGCGGACCACCTGGCGCTCCTCGACGCCGACGAGGCCGCGGCCCGGTGCGGCGCCGAGGGGGTACGCGGTGGGACGTACACCCCGCACTGCGCGGTCGTGCACCCGGCGAAGCTGGTGCGTGGTCTGGCGCGGGCGGTGGAGCGACTCGGGGTGCGGATCCACGAGCAGACCACGGTGACCGCGATCCGTTCCGGCGCGGCGGTCACCGCGTCGGGGACCGTGCGGGCGTCGGTGGTGGTGCGGGCCACCGAGGGGTACACGCCTCTGCTGCCGGGCCTGCGACGCACGGTGGCACCGGTGTACTCACTGATGGTGGCCACCGAGCCGCTGCCGGCACAGACCTGGGAGCGGATCGGCCTGGCGGATCGGGAGACGTTCTCCGACCACCGGCACGTCATCATCTACGGCCAGCGGACGGCGGACGGTCGGCTGGCCTTCGGCGGGCGCGGTGCTCCGTACCATTTCGGGTCCCGGGTCTCTCCCGGCCAGGACCGGGAGCCACGGGTCTTCGCGGCGCTGCGGCGGACCCTGGGCGAGCTGTTCCCGGCGCTCGGGCCGGACGTGCCGGTGACCCACACCTGGGGTGGCCCGCTCGGGGTGGCCCGGGACTGGGCCGCCTCGGTCGGATTCGACCGGGCGAGCGGGCTGGCCTGGGCGGGCGGCTACGTCGGGGACGGGGTGGGTTCCAGCAACCTCGCCGGCCGCACCCTGGCCGACCTGATCCGCGGCGAGCGCAGCGAGCTGACGAGACTGCCCTGGGTCAACCACCGCTCGCCGAAGTGGGAGCCGGAACCCCTGCGCTGGCTGGCGATGAACACGGCGCTGCGCGTCATGACCAGCGCCGATGCAAAGGAGATCCGAACCAACCGCCCCTCCCGCCGCGCCAAGACCCTCTCCCGCCTCCTGGGGCAGTGACCGCGCTGGACGGGCCGGGTCGGGGTTAGTGGTTCGGGGGGATTACCCGGAGGTGGCCTCGGCGGCCCGTCTGGTGGGGGCCTTCCGGGTGGGCCTGGTCGTGCTCCGGGGGGCGGGGCGCCGGGCGGGCGGCCTCGCGAACCGCCTCGGCCAGCGCGACCAGGTCGTCAGTGGTGGGCGGGGGCGGCTCGAACTCACCCTCGTGCCGCACCACGTCCCAGCCGCGTGGAGCGGTGAGGCTGCGGGCGTGCTGCTCACACAGGTCGTACGTGTGCGGCTCGGCGAACGCCGCCAACGGGCCCACCACGGCTGTCGACTCGTTGTAGACATAGGTCAATGTGGCGACCGCTTGCCGGGGGCAGCCGTTACGGGAGCAGCGCCGTGGTGACCTCACGGCGGCAGGGTATCTCCATTACCGGGTCCGGCGCATCGCTTCGCGTTGCGACACGCCCGTCGTGGTGATCACATTCCCGGTTCGGGTCGCGCCGCGCCAGAGGAGTGCCGCTGCCGCTGGCCGGCCCGGCACGGGGACTACCCTTTGCCTCATGACGAGCCCGGAACACCGCCGCCCCGGCCCCGGCCGGCGGGCGCACCGCGACCGGCACGGGCGTGGCCTGCGCGGGCGTCTGGTGCCGGCGACCGTGCCGTTGGCGCGGACCAAGGCCGAGGTCTTCGACGACCTGGTGCTGGACACCGTCGAGACGTTGGAGCGGCGGTTCGCCAAGGAGCTGGCCGGTGTCGAGTTCGCCGTCGAGGACGTCCCACCGGACCTGAACGTCTACGACTCCGACGTGCTGGAGGACGGCGAGGTGCCGCTGGCCCGGCTGCTGCCGGGCCGCCCCGGCCGCCAGGAGGTGCCGCCGCGCATCGTGTTGTACCGGCGACCACTGGAGTTCCGCGCCATGGACCGCGAGGATCTCGCTGACCTCGTCCACGACGTGATCATCGAACAGGTGGCGAACCTGCTCGGGGTCGACCCGGACGAGCTGACCTGAGCCGCACGCGCCCGTACGACGGCTGAGCCGGGCGGCCCCCACCGCCCCGACCCTGCACCGCTCAGGCGGCCCGCCGCTTCAACTTGCGCCGCTCCCGCTCGGAGAGCCCACCCCAGATGCCGAACCGCTCGTCGTGGCCGAGAGCGTATTCGAGGCATTCGGTCTTGACCTCGCAGCGCGAGCAGATTCGCTTCGCCTCGCGGGTCGAGCCGCCCTTCTCGGGAAAGAACGCCTCGGGGTCGGTCTGCGAGCACAAGGCCCGCTCCTGCCACTCCGGCGCGTTTCCGAGCAGGTCGGCCACCTCAAGCTGGCCGTCCATCAAATGCCTCCTTGTCGCGCACCGGCGTCATCGCCGCTGCAACCCCCCACGCGAAAGGCGTGTTTGTTCGTCCGGTCCCTTTTGTTGCGTTCCGTGCGAACAACCCCATTCAAATTACACGCGTGTAATGCGTGCGCCGTCAAGCCAAACTTGATAATGGAGTCGCCCTCCCGACACCCCTGGTCGGCCACCAGGACCGTCCCAGCCTCGCAACCTGCCCTATCGATTCAGACCCCGGCCGAGTAACGCCCTCTCCGGCGAGTTGCCCGACTTTTCTGCCGTGGCGCTCCCCCCGACGGGTCACCGCCCGGAGCGCGCCAGCCCCCTCTCGCAAAGCTGATCTTGGTGGGGGACAGGTTAACGCGGCGCGGCGCAGACCGCCCGTCGAGCCGTGGACAGCACTCGCACCCCGCCCACGATGTGGACGGGGTGCGAGTGAAAAATGGAGCTTCGAGGTCAGCCGGTGGCCCCAAAACCGCTGCTCGGCCACACGAACTCGGCTATCCCTCCACCATGGACAGAAACGATGCCGGCGGACGTGTCCTCGTCCCACCAGACGGTATACAGACCGGCGGGCAGATCGGGATAGACCGCACTGTGGAACGACCCGTCCCGCACCCGGCGCTCCCGTACCGCCGAGTGGACCCGCCGATCATCGCCGCGGCTGATCTCGATCTCCCGGCCGTGCAGATCCCGACCGGTGTAGACGATCAGGGCACCGGTGTCACCACCCAGTTCGAGGACGACACTCCCCGTCTCCGACGGCCCGTACGTGTGCTCGTGCATCCGCTGCTCCCCCCCGCCGAAGATCAGGACGACGCCGGCGGGTTGTTGAACCCGTCGTACGGCGTACCGAGGTAGGGGAAGTTCGCGAGGAACGGGGCCGTCACGTCGGCGGCGCTCAACCCGGGGGTGACCGCGGCGGCCGCCGCATCCGGGCGGAACGTCTTGTCGACAAGCGGGACGGTCACCCCGGCGATCGCCCGCAGCGCGATGCTGACCACGTCGTCGCCGACCCGCCGCCCGTTCGGGAAGCCGGCCAGGTCGCCGCCGAGCACCCCGAACCGGTCCGGCTGTTTGGTGGGCGCGATCGCCGTGTTCAGCCGCAGCATGTCGGCCTGCACGTCGCCGGTGGCGTTGGTGAAGCCGTCGATCAGCCCGGCCGGTACGCCGGTGAGCAGGATCGCCACCAGGTCGGCCCGGGCCTTCTTCGACTTGTTGAGCTTGTCCAGGTTGGGAAAGACGTCCGGATAGAGGGCCGGCAGCAGCGCCGCCAACTCGGGCCGCTCGACGAACTGCGCGAACCGCTTGTCCTCCGACGGTGGCAGCGAGTTCCACAGATCCTTCTTGGACATCGGCACGATGACCTCGTTGAACAGCGGATTGCCCAGCCGGGAGACCTGGGTGAACGGGCCGGTGGAGGTGTCCTGCGCGACCCGGTCGCCGAGCACCCGGACCTGCCGGCGCGACGCCGAGGTCCACACACCGAGCACCGACGCCGGGTCGGCTGCGCCGTACCGGCTGGCGCGACGGCGTACCTGCTTCAGCGGCACCTGCACGGCGAGGCTGTGCACGTTCATCCGGTCGGTGGCGTTGACCGGCTCCCCCTCGGCCTTGAAGATCTTCTTCCCGGCGACGTGCAGCTGCTGGAACGGCCGCAGCGTGCCGAGGTCGAAGATCGCCCCCAGGTCGACGAAGAAGCCGTCGGCGCGCTGCCCGGCGAAGACCCGCTCCCCCGTCGACAGGGTGTAGGTGGCCTGCCGGACGAGGTCGGCGTACTTCGGGGTGGACAGCGGGCCGACGTTGCACGGCGGGCAGGGCAGCTTGTGCGCGAGCCGGTGCTCCCGGCCGTCGGTCACCCGGGTAAGGCTGTAGAACTGCCGGCGGTTCCAGTTCTTGCTGTCCAGGGAGTCGATCGGCCCGGTGTTGTAGAGGAAGCTGTTCGGGTTGGTGATCTCGGTGGTGAACTCGAACCGGTAGGTGACGTCGGGCTGGCCGTCACCGTCGTTGTCGATGTGGATCTCGTAGCGCACGTCGTCGCCGAACTCGAAGAAGTTCGGCCCCCCGGACGGGAGCTGCAAGGGCACGTAGTTGGCGATCAACGTGACCGTGTCGGGCTTGTCGGGGCTGACGAACGCGTAAAGGTCGGAGCTGTCGGCGACCGGATCCTTGGCAATCTCCGGAGCCTCGCGGTGGGAAGACATGGCGGACCAACCTCACTGGGCGGGGACTGATGGCGGGGCGGAGCGTGCGGGTCAGCGCCGGGCTGCGCGCCGCAGTCGGTCCGCCAGGCCGCGGTCGCGTACCTCGATCCGGGATTCACCGACGAAGACGTCCATCGTTCCGGACGCGGCGTCGCGCAGGTGCACGACGATCGGTTCGTCGTCCCGACCTGCCGCGCCCGGCGCGTTCTGCGCGGCCGACAGACCCGGCACGGTGAGTGCGGCGGCGCCGAGGGTGGCGCTGGCCGCGGCGGTCAACGTCTGCCGGCGGGTCAGTCGCGGCCAGGGCCGCTTCCGCTGATCAGTGGTCATGGGCAACCTTTCCGGCGGCGGCGCGTGACGCGCCCGCGGTGACGGACGGGTCCGGTGCCGTCGAGGTGACGCCGCCGGGCCCCTGAGGGAACACCGGCGGCGGTCCTCGCCGCGACCGCCGCCGGCACCGCTTGGTACGGCCGACGGCGGGAAAAGGTTCGACTTCAGCGCGGAGCGTGACCGTACGCAGTCGAACGCTTGCGCGCCGGACGACCGGCGGCCTTCGCGATGGCCCGCAACTGCTCCTCGGTACGCGCCGACCCGTTGCCGGAGCCGGCCATCCGGGAGATGGTCTCCTCCATCAGCGTGCCGCCCAGGTCGTTGCAGCCACCCTGGAGCATCGCCACGGTGCCCTCGTCGCCGAGCTTGACCCAGGAACACTGGATGTTGTCGATTCGGCCGTGCAGCAGCAGCCGGGACATGGCGTGCACCACCCGGTTCTCCCGCCAGGTCGGCCCCGGGCGGGCGATGCCGGCCAGGTAGATCGGCGCGTTGGTGTGCACGAACGGCAGCGCCACGAACTCGGTGAACCCGCCGGTGCGGTCCTGAACGCCGGCCAGCACCCTAAAGTGCGCCAGCCACTGCCCGGGGTGGTCGACGTGGCCGTACATCATGGTGGAGCTGGACCGGATGCCCAGCTCGTGGGCCGTGCTGACGACATCGACCCAGGCGGCGGCCGGCAGTTTGCCCTTGGTGAGCACCCAGCGCACGTCGTCGTCGAGGATCTCGGCGGCGGTGCCCGGGATGGTGTCCAGCCCTGCCTCGCGCAGCTGGGTGAGCCATTCGCGCACCGGCACGCCCGCCTTCGCGGCGGCGGTGACGATCTCCATGGGGGAGAACGCGTGCACGTGCATCTCCGGCACGCGGGCCTTGATCGCGCGGACGATGTCGGCGTACCCGGTGACCGGCATCTTCGGGTCGATGCCGCCCTGGAGGCACACCTCGCTGGCACCGGCCGCCCACGCCTGCTCGGCCCGGTCGGCGACCTGGTCGACGGAGAGCCGGTACGCGTCGGCGTCCCGCTCACGCTGGGCAAACGCGCAGAACCGGCAGCCCACGTAGCAGACGTTGCTGAAGTTGATGTTGCGGTTGACCACGTAGGTGACGTCGTCGCCGACCGCGTCGCGGCGTACGTCGTCGGCGAGCCGGCACAGCTCATCCAGCGCCGGCCCGTCCGCCGCGAACAGCGCCAGCGCCGCGTCGGTGTGCAGGGGATCGAGCAGGGCCGCCGGGTCGCCGGCCGCCAGCCGCAGCCCGGCCGCCAGGTCACGGTCCGCACCGCTGCCGGCCGGCGCCGGGGGTACGCCCGCTCGCCGCGCCGCCGCCTCGGGGGTGACCTTGCCGGCGACCTCGGACCAGTCGCCGTAGACGCTGTCGAAGTCGCCGCGCCGGTCGTCGGTGCGGCCGGTGGTGTCGATGGTGGCGTGCAGGTCGGTGCGCCCGCCGAACGTCTCCTCCGGCTCCTGCCAGGGGCGCCCCTGCGGAAGAGCCGACTCGACCGCCATGCCGGTCGCCGGGTCGGCGAGGGCGTTCACGTGCGGCAGCAGCCGCGGGTCGAGCCACGGGTCACCGGCGCGCACGTACTCCGGGTAGATGGTCAACCGCTCCCGCAGCGTGAACCCGGCCAACTCGGTGTGCCGGGCCAACTCCTCGATCTGCGGCCACGGGCGTTCCGGGTTGACGTGGTCCGGGGTGAGCGGGGAGACGCCGCCCCAGTCGTCGATGCCGGCGCGCAGCAGCAGGTCGTACTCGCCGGCGATGAGGTTCGGCGGGGCCTGGATGCGGGCCTTCGGGCCGAGCAGCAGTCGGGCCACCGCCACCGTGGCGGCCAGGTCGTGCAGTTCCGCGTCGGGCATGCCGCGCATCGCCGTGTCCGGCTTGGCGCGGAAGTTCTGCACGATCACCTCCTGGAGGTGGCCGTACTCCCGGTGCGCGCGGCGGATCGCGAACAGCGCGTCCACCCGCTCGGCCGGGGTCTCCCCGATGCCGATGAGGATGCCTGTGGTGAACGGCACCCCGACCCGCCCCGCGTCCTCGAGCACCCGCAGCCGGACCGCGGGCTCCTTGTCCGGCGAGCCGTAGTGCGGGCCGCCCGGCTCGGACCACAGGCGGGTCGCGGTGGTCTCCAGCATCATGCCCATGCTCGGGGCGACCGGCTTGAGCCGTTGCAGCTCCGACCAGGACAGCACGCCCGGGTTGAGGTGCGGCAGCAGACCCGTCTCCTCCAGTACGGCCACCGCGCAGGCACGCAGGTAGTCCAACGTGGAGTCGTAGCCGCGCTCGTCGAGCCAGCTCCGGGCCGCCGGCCAGCGCTCCTCTGGCCGGTCACCGAGGGTGAACAGGGCCTCCTTGCAGCCCTGCGCGGCGCCCTCCCGGGCGATGGCCAGCACCTCGTCACGGTCCAGGAACGGCGCCGGCAGCCGGTGCGGCACCGTGGCGAAGGTGCAGTAGTGGCAACGGTCCCGGCAGAGCCGGGTCAGCGGAATGAAGACCTTCTTCGAGTACGTGACCACGCCCGGCCGCCCGGCATCACGCAACCCGGCGTCGCGGATCCCACCGGCCGTGCGGAGCAGCTCGTCGAGCGCGTCGCCACGGGCGGCGAGCAGCGCGGTCGCCTCGTCGACGTCCAGCGCGCGCCCGGTCGCGGCCCGGCCCAGGGCCCGCCGCACGCTCGCCTCGCTCGGACCGGAGTGGGTGCGATCAACCATCCGCTCAGCCTATGCGCAGCGCGGGCCCGACCCACCAGACCCGGCCCGCAGCGTGGGAAACCGCACCCCATGATCACTTGATGCGTCGGTGGGCGGGCGGGCACCCCCCGCAGGTCCTTTGCTCTGCTTCAACCTACGCAACACCGCGCGTCCGATATCCGGACGCCGGGCGTTGCCTCGGTTGAAGCAGAGCAAAGGAGGACCCGAACATCACCGGCCCGGAGGACTGACGGCTCAGCGGGGCTGGTCGGGGTGCTCGCCCGGGTTGATGTGTTGGGTGCGGTCGGCGTCGGGGCCGGCCGGGCGCGGGATCGCCTGGGTGGGGTCGGCGGAGGCCGGCTCGGCGGACTGGCGCGGGATCGTCTGGGTCGGGTCGGCCGACGGCGGCTGCCCGAACGGCGGCGCGGGCGGCGCCGACTGCGGGGCGGGGTTGGCCGAGGGCGCTGACTGCGGGAACGGCGGCGCGGACTGCGGGGCGGCCTGGAACGGCGGCGCGGACTGCGGGTGCGGCGGCGCGGACTGCGGGGCCTGGAACGGCGGGGACGGCTGGCCGTACTGGCCGGGGAACTGCGCCGGCGGGTAACCGCCCGGCTGGCCGGCCTGCGGGTATCCACCCGGCTGGCCGGGAGCGGGCCATCCGCCCTGCGGCTGGCCACCGGGCTGACCCGGAGCCGGCCAACCGCCCTGCTGCTGCGGCCAACCCGGCTGCGGCTGGCCGTAGACGCCCGGCTGCGGCTTCGGCTTGGGCACGTAGTAGAACGCCCGCCAGATCGTGAAGACCACCCAGGCGGCCACCGCGAAGACCACCAGCCAGGCGAACCGGGTGAGGACGCCGAGCAACGCGTCGAGGATCTCGGCCTCGGCGAGTCGGCCCACCGTCCAGATCAGCATGGTGAGGGTGCCGAGCACCGCGCTGACCGCGTACTCGCCAAGCGCCACCTGCGTGATCAGCTTCGCCTTCGGCAGCACCGGCGCGATATGGGTGGCCAGCAGGACGGCCAGCAGCGGCAGCGCCACCGACTCCACCCCGATGAACGAGAAGAAGGAACTGCCCGCCCGGCCGGTGAAGTCGGTGTAGTCGGCGGGACTGATCAGCCGGAGCAGCCCCACGAAGAGGAACACGGCGTTGGCGCCGAGCAGGGCGAGCGCACCCAGTTCGCGCAGTGGCTTGGTCAGCTGGCGGGCCTGCGTCGCGTCGGCGGACGCGGGCTCGGCGGGGCTGGTCACGAACTCCCCCTCGGGGCATGGACTGGACAGGGCGCACGTGAGCCTAGTCTCCCCGGGCACCGGCGGACCGGAGGCGTCGCGTACGCGAGGATGGTCGACATGCACATCGTGGTTCTGGCCGGCGGCATCGGTGGCGCCCGGTTCCTGCTCGGCGTCCGGGCGTACGCCCGCGAGGTCGGCGCCGAGGTGACCGCCGTGGTCAACGTCGGCGACGACCTGTGGCTGCACGGGTTGAAGATCTGTCCCGACCTGGACAGCGTCATGTACACGCTCGGCGGCGGCGCCGACCCCGAGCGGGGCTGGGGCCGGGTCGGCGAGAGCTGGACGGTCAAGGAGGAGCTGGCCGCGTACGGGGCGGAGCCGACCTGGTTCGGCCTCGGCGACAAGGACATCGCCACCCACCTGGTGCGCAGCACCATGCTCAACGGCGGCTACCCGCTGAGCGCGGTCACCGAGGCGCTGTCGACCCGGTGGCAGCCCGGCGTACGCCTGCTGCCGGCGACCGACGACCGGCTGGAGACCCACGCGGTCGTCGACGGTGACGAGGGCCAGCGGGCGATCCACTTCCAGGAGTGGTGGGTGCGGTACCGGGCCGACATCCCCACCCACCGTTTCGTCTTCGTCGGCGCGGAGACGGCGAAGCCGGCACCCGGGGTGCGGGAGGCGATCGCCGAGGCCGACCTGGTGTTGATCGCGCCGAGCAACCCGGTGGTGAGCATCGCGCCGGTGCTGGCCGTACCGGGGATGCGCGAGGCGGTGACCGACGGTCCGGCGCCGGTGGTGGGTGTCTCGCCGATCATCGGCGGCGCCCCGGTCCGGGGAATGGCCGACCGCTGTCTCGCCGTGCTCGGGGTCGAGTGCAGCGCGGCCGGGGTGGGCCGGCTCTACGGCCCTCGAGCGGCGGGTGGGCTGCTGGACGGCTGGCTGGTGGACGAGGAGGACGCCGACACGCTGGTGCCGGAGGTGACGGTCCGCGCGATGCCGCTGCGGATGACCGACGAGGCGGCGACGGCGGCGATGGTCCGCGCCGCGGTGGAGTTGACGTGAGGCTGGAGATCCTGCCGGTGCTGGGCATCGGCCATGTGACCGAGGGTGACGACCTGGCGGCGCTGATCGCCACCGCCGCGCCGTGGCTGCGCGACGGCGACGTGCTGGTGGTGACCAGCAAGATCGTCTCCAAGGCGGAGGGGCGGCTGGTCGACGTCCCGGCGGACGGGCCGGAGCGGCTCGCCGCGCGCGAGGAGGTGCTGGCCGGCGAGACCGCCCGGGTGGTGGCCAGCCGGGGCCCGACCCGGATCGTGCAGACCCACCACGGCTTCGTGATGGCCTCCGCCGGGATCGACGCGTCGAACGTCGACAAGACCCGACTGGTGCTGTTGCCGGTGGATCCGGACGCGTCGGCCCGGGAGCTGCGCGCCGCGCTCCGGGAACGGTACGACCTGGATGTCGCCGTGATCATCAGCGACACCATGGGCCGGCCCTGGCGCAACGGGCTGACCGACGTGGCGCTCGGGGTGGCCGGGATGCCGGCCATCCGCGACCATCGGGGCGAGGTGGACCCGTACGGCAACGAGCTGCACCTGACCCAGATGGCGGTGGTGGACGAGCTGGCGGGCGCCGGCGAGTTGATCAAGGGCAAGTGTGACCAGGTCCCCGTGGCCGTGGTGCGCGGCTACCTCCCGGCCACCCGCGCGGACGACTCCGACGGCGCGCGGGCGCTCATCCGTGATGCCGCGCAGGACCTGTTCTCGCTGGGGACCGCCGAGGCTCGGGCGGCCGGGCTGGCCGAGGCCGCGACCCTCGCCGAGGCGATCGGCCCCGAGCCCGCCGACCCGGCCGCGGTGCGACGGGCACTCGACGCGGTCGCCGAGGTGGTCACCCCCGGCACGGTCTTCACCCTCGTCGACGAGGCGGAGGTACGCGCCGGCCTGGTCGCCGAGGTGCCGGGCTGGCCGGCCGACGCCAGCGCGCTGGTGCTCGGCACCGCGCCGGCGCCGGTCGACCCGATGGACCTGGTCCGCTTCGGCGCCGACCTGCACCGGCTGCGCGTCGCCCTGACCGCCGAGGGTGTCCGGTCGACGCTGCTGCCTCCGCCGGCCGGCAGCCCGGCCAGCGCCGCGCTCGCGTTGTAGGAAGGGCGCGGCAGCCGTGTCTTCCCCGTCAGGGGAGGACGGGGAAGTTGCTGCGGAAGGTGTTGTCCGGGTCGTGGCGCAGCTTGACGTGGCGGAGCCGGGCGAGGGTGGCGGGGGTGAAGACATCCCCGACCGTCTCACCGGGGTTCAGGAAGGTCAGTGGCTTGCGGCCGCTGATGGGCAGGGCATGGGCAAGGGTGCGCTGCCGGGCGGCCACCGCGTCGGCGGTTTCGGGAGTCGTCGGGATGCCGAACTGGTAGAGCGCGTACGGCTCGGTCAGCGGGCCGTGCGGGCTGTCCGAGGGGCGGGCGAACGCGCCGCCCAGATGCCGGATCTGCACACTGAGCAACGGGGCGATGGGTTCGGCGAGCAGCGTCGCGGCTGCGGCGTCGTCCAGCGCGGTCAGCAACTCGCCGCGGGACAGCCCCGGCCCCGGATCGGTGGGTTCGGCGGTGATGGTCCCGAGTTCGGAGACCGACATCATGCGCCTGCTGTCGGAGATCGGCTCGGGTAGCTCACGCAGAGGGCCGAGCAGGTCCTCGCCGTCGCCCTCGGTCCCCAGGTGGGTGACGTCGATGGCGACCATCGGTTCGGCACCGGGAAAGTGCAGCAGTTCCAGCCAGAGGGTCAGCTCGTCCGGCGCCGACGCGGTGATCAGTCGGTACGCGTCGACGACCTCGGCGGCGTGCGCCACGCTCCACAGGACCCGTCCACCGTAGAGGTGCGGCGCGGGATGCAGTGTCGTCTCCAGCGCGGTGACGATGGCGAAGTCTCCACCGCCGCCGCGCAGTGCCCAGAACAGGTCGGCGTCGTCGTCGGCCGTGACGTGTCGCCGCCGACCGTCGGTGTCGACGATGTCGAAGGCGGTGACGCTGTCGGCGACCCAGCCGTGGGCGCGGCCGAACCAGCTCAGCCCGCCGCCGAGAGCGACACCGGCCACACTGACCACTGGGGAGCTGCCGGGCAGCCCGGTGAGGCCGTACGCAGCGGCGGCGGCCTGCATCCGGCCGGACGATACGCCGGCCCCGACACGGGCCCGGCGGGCGACGGGATCGATCTCGATACCGTCCAGCCTCGCGGTGCGCAGCAGGATCGTCCCGTCGGTGCGACCGGTCGCCCCGTGTCCGTTGGGCTGGACGGTGATGCCGAGTCCGGCCGCGCGAGCCTGGTGGACGAGTCCGGCGACGTCGTCGGCGTCGGCGGCCTCGACCACGGCCGCGACCGGTTGCCGCACCGCCAGGTTCCACGGACGGCGAGCCTTGTCGAAGTCAGGTTCGCCGGGCAGCAGGACCCGGCCACGGATGGAGCGCAGATCGGGCAGAGCAGTCATCGCGTACCTCTCGGTGGTTTGGGTGTAACGGCGGTTGGCGGATGGCCCGTCGCTGCCGACGGTCATCGTCGTGCCATCCGGTCGTGGCTGTCGGTGGCGTTCGTGGCGAAGCGGTCCCGGGTGTTCCGTTCGTGGACCGGAAACAGCCAGGGACCGGCGATGAGTCCGGCGGCGATCTGGGCGACACCGGTGACGGCCAGGGTGGGACCGACGCCGACCAGGCCGATGACCGCGCCGCCGGTGAGCAGGCCGACCGAGGCGGCGCCGTCGTGGACGAGGCTCTCGGCGGCGAAGGCCGCACGCCGGTGTGCGCCCTGGGTCCGGGCGGTGATCAGGCGGTTGGTCGCGGCGATGCCGATCGGCATGGCGAAGCCGCCCAGCGCGGCCAGGGCCGCGACGAGGGCGAGCGACGACGTGGCGCTGGGCAGGGCGACGAAGGTGGCGCCGAGCAGGATCCAGCCGGTGGCGGTGGCGGCCAGCGGCGCCAGCCGGGGCGCGAGCGTCGACGCGACCACGGCGCCGGCCAGCGAGCCCGCGCCGTAGCCGGTCATGCCGGCCGAGACGAGCAAGCCGGGGCGGGCGGTCTCGGCGCCGAGGATGGCCAGCCCGAGTGTGAAGGCGAACCAGGTGAGACCGCCGACGCCGGCCATGACCACGACACGGCGTATCTCCGGGTGCCGGGCCAGCACGTGCCGTAGCGCGGGCCCAGTGGAGGCGGCCTCGCACACCGGGGTGGATGCGGTGCCGCGGACGGTCAGCAGCAGAGCCGCGCCCAGGGTGACGCTCGCCGCCTCCGCCCACAGCAGGGGGAGCGGGCCGCCGACGGCAAGTACCGCGCCAGCCAGTGGCGGCGCCAGGATCATGGTGCTTCGGTGGACGAGGTCCTGCCAGGCCAGCATCCGTGCCGCCATCTCGGGCCCCGCGTCGTCGCAGAGGTCGGCGAGCAGTGCGCGTTGTCCCGGCCCGCCCAGCGCCGTGGCGCCACCGGTGACCAGGCCGGCGGCGACGAGGTGGAGTGGGCCGATCGTGCCCAGCACCGCGGCTACCGGAACGACGAGCAGGCCGAGCACCTGGAACGCGAGCACTGCGGCGAGGGACCGCCCGTTGGTCAACCGCTGCCGCAGGCTGCGCCCCCACCAGGCCGAGGTGAGCACGGGCAGCGCGATCGCGCCGCCAGCCAGGCCGGTGGTCCAGGCCGAGCCGGTCTCGGTGAGAGCGACGAGAGGCAGCGCGACAGCCGTGGCGCGCTGCCCCATCCAGGTGACGAAGGTGGCGGCCAGCATGGCGGAGACATCTCGACGGGTGTTCACGGCTTCGATCCTGAAGCCCCACCGGATCCCCTGGTAGGTGGCGAATCGGCACTGCCGCTCATAACCTGGGCATATGAAGTCGGTGCCCTCTGTTGATGACCTACGGCTCGTGGAAGCGCTTTCGCGGCACGGGTCGATCGGGGCGGCCGGCCGAGAATTGCGGATCAGCCAGCCGGCCGCGAGCAACCGGCTCGCGGCCCTGGAGCGGCGGATCGGCGAGCGCCTCTTCGACCGGGACACCACCGGGGCGCGACCGACCCCGGCCGGGCGGGCGCTGGCCATGGAGGCGGCCCACGTCCTCGATCACCTGGAGGCGGTCTTCGACCGGACGCGCGCCGCTGCCCGAGGTGAGGTGCTGCGCGTGGGCACCTTCCCCAGCCTGGCCGCATGGCTGTTCCCCGCACTCGCCAGGTTGCTCCGGGACGTCACAGTGCACCAGGTCACCGACCACGGCGACCGCCTGGTGGAGTGGGTCGGCGAGGGCTCCCTCGACGCCGCGTTCGTCACCATCGCCGACCAGCTTCGGCTGCCCGCGACGGCGACCGCGTCCCCCGTGGCCACCGACCGGCTGGCAGTGCTCACCCCACCGGGGTTGCGGCTCGCCGCCGGCCGCCGGCCGCTGGCCGGCCTCGACGTCGTGGCGCACACCTACGACCCGTCCGCCGACGCTCTGCACCGGCGGTTGTCGGAACTGGGCGCCCGGCCCCACCCGGCGGCGACCGGCGAGACCGCGGTACGGATGGCCCGGCTGCTCGGCTGCCCGGCTGTCCTGCCGCGCGGGCTCGCGATCGCCTACGCGGCACCTGACGAACGGGTCACGGTGGCACCGGTGCCCGCGCGATTCACCCTCTTCCTGGTCACCCGCCGCCCCCAGCCACCGGTTCTGGCCACGGCGGCTGGTGGACTCGCCGGGCTGCTCGGACTGGAACCTGCCGGCGGTCCTCAGTCGGCGACGGCGACTGCGGAAGCCTGAGCGCGGAAAACCCCGGTCACGCCTCGCCGCGTCACGCGTCCAGCATGGCCCGGCCCAGCGGGGTCAGCGTGTGCAGCACCGTGTTGCGGTCGCGGTGACTGACGAGCAGGCCGGCGTTGCGCAGCACCGTGGCGTGCTGACTGGCCGCCGCCGGTGAGATGTTGAGCCGGCGGGCCACCTCGCCCGTGGTGCAGCCGTCGTGGCTGGCCTCCAGCACCGCCGCCCTGGTCCGGCCGAGCAGTGCGGCCAGCGAGTCGCGGCCGGCACTCGACACGGCCAACGCGTCGCCGTCGGTCCCGGCGAGCCCGCCCAGCCGGTCCACCGGATAGACCAGCACCGGCGGCAGCGCCGGGTCGAGCAGGGCGACCGGGGTGTCCGCGCAGAAGAACGACGGCACCAACAGCAGCCCTCGACCGTCCAGGTGCAGCTCCCGGCTGTGCGGGTAGTCGCGAACCTCGAGCACCCCGCTGTCCCAGCGCATGCGCGGGCGGAGACTGGCCAACAACCCTTCGACGCCGCCGTCGAGCAGAGCCCGCGCGCGGCGGGTGCGGTCCGCCGCCACCGCCGACTGGATCCGGCTCCAGTACGGGCCGATCGCCAGCGACCTGTACTGCTCCATGGAATCGGCGAGGTGGCGCAGTGTCGCCACGTCACCGCGGGCCAGCGCGGCGGCCGAGGTCGGCAGCTGGTTCTCGGCGGCCAGCAGGGTCATATCCCGCTGGAGCAGCGGGCTCGGTGTGCTGCGCACCGCTTCCAGCCCCGCCTCGAAACCCTCGACGCTGGCGTACGGGGTGAGGAAGTCGGGGAAGTAGCCGCGCGGCGGGTTCAGTGCGAAGAGCAGTCGGAGCTGGTCGGAAGCCACGTCCTGGCGCAGCCCACGGGTCACGGTGCGCCGCCATGTCGACGTCAACGGATCGCGGTTGCGGCCCTGCAACACGTGCAGGCTGAGGACCAGCTCCCAGACCGGGTCGGCCGCCGGCGCCACCCGGGTCCGGAGAATGTCCTCGCCGGAAAAGTGGATCTTCAGCATGGAGCGCTCCCGTGTCGCCGACAGAGGGATGCCGAGCGACCGTTCGACTCTACCCGGCCGGCAGTAATCTCCATCTTTAAGCCTGGACTGAAAAACCTCGACGTCCCCGGGGCAGGTTAGGCATGCTTCCAGTGCCCGAGCACGGCACCGACACGTCATAGACGTGAGCGGTGTCGGGGCACCGGGGACCGGGGAGGGACCGGTGATCGGGCGGCACCACGAGGGTCTGCGGCCCTTGCTCCGCAGAGGTGCCGTCCGGTCATCCCGCCGACGCAGTGCGCCTGCCCCGCTCAGCCGACCCAGAGCGCGACCCGATGGTCCTCGTCCGTGACGTAGAACGGCCGACCGTCCAGCTCGGCCAGACCCTCGACGTGATGGAACGGCGCCAGGTCGGCCATCTCCTCGCCGACGAGCCGGCACGCGTCGCCCGTCCGCCCCGCCGGGAACCGGAACCGCACGTGCCGGGACGTGGCAGCGCCCCCGCCCGGATGGTCGTCGAGCAGCACCGACCCCTTGCCCAGCGCGTCGATCGAACCGATCACGGCCGCGTATCCGCCGTCCGGCGTCGGCGCGATCGCCCGGAAGCCGGTCAGCTCGCCCTGCGGGGTCACCCCGGTCACCGCGTACGCCCCCAGCGCCCGGGGCCACACCGGCTCCGCGGCGAACATGCCCGGCACGCCGGACACCTCCACCAGGACCGGCTCCCCGGCCTCGGTGACCGGAAAACGCAACCCGAGCAGCGCCGTGCCGGACGGGGTGAAGGCCGCGGCCTCCACGTTCACCGGCAGGTCGTCCGGGGCCAGGCGACTCACCCAACTCTTCGCCCGGCTGGTCCCCCGGGCGAGGGTCTCCACGATGAAGCGGTCACGCACCCGCTTCCCCGGCGGCAGCAGGGTCAGCGGCGACGCGGCGAGGGCGTCGTTCACCGCGCGGTGCAGCCGGAACCGATTGCGCACCACGTGCACCGGCAGCGTGGCGGCCGCCGCGTCGTCCTCGCGGAACCGGGCCACGAACGCCCGACGGGGGCGCAGCGGGCCGGCCTTCGAGCCGAAGTGCGAGCCGAAGACGTACACCCAGCCGTCGTGGTGGGCGAGGGCCTCACCGTCCTCGGTCCGGCCGTTCTCGACCCCGGCGTCCGCCGTGACGTGCCGGGCCGTCCACTCACCGTCGTCCAACTCCAGCAGCAGGGCCAGGCAGCGCTCCACCGGGCCCTCGTCCAGCACGGTCCAGAAACCCCGCCGAGCACCGTACGACCGCAGCAGCGCGGACGATCGCACCGGCAGCAGATCGCTGGCCTCGTTGCCGGCCACCACGAATTCGACGAGTCGCAGGGTCACCGCGCCAGGGTACGGAGGGCGCGCTCGTACAGTGACAGGGTGCCTGACACCGCGCTCACCGGACCCGCCGTCGACCCCACCGATCCCGCGTCGTACGCGACGCTGCACGCCGACGCCGTCGCGCTGCTGGAGGGCTGGCAGCCGACCAGCCCGGCGGCGGCCGACGCGCGGGACCGGACCCTCACGCTGCTCGCCGCCGGACCGGTGGCGATGACCCGGCAGCACCGCCCCGGCCATGTCACCGCGAGCGCGCTGGTGCTGGACCCGACCGGCGCACGGGTGCTGCTGTGTCTGCACGCCAAGTTCGGCCGCTGGGTGCAGCTCGGCGGGCACTGCGAGCCGGTCGACCAGACCCTCGTCGGCGCCGCGCTGCGCGAGGCCACCGAGGAGTCGGGCATCGACGGCCTGCGCATCGACCCGGCGCCGATCGACATCGACGTGCACGAGGTGCTCTGCCAGGGCGGGTCGCGCCACTACGACGTCCGGTTCGCCGTGGTCGCCCCGCCCGGCGCCGTCGAGCAGGTCAGCGACGAGTCCGAGGAGCTGGGATGGTTCCCGCCGGACCGGCTGCCCGAGCCGTTGGCGGGCGGGACGGCGCAACTGGTCGAGCCGGCCCTCGCGGCCCTCAGACGTAGCCCTCTTCGCCCCGCTCCTTCAGCTCGTCGACGAGGAGCTTGACGTCCTGGGCCCGGTCGCGCGGGCAGACCAGCACCGCGTCCGGAGTGTCCACCACGATCAGGTCGCGCACACCGAGGACCGCCACCAACCGGCCCGATTGCGGCACCACCACCAGATTGGCGGTGTCCCGCAGGAGCACGCCCGGCTTGGCGTCGGTGCCGAGCACCACGTTGCCCGCGTCGTCGGCGGGCAGCACGTCACCCAGGGTGTGGAAGTCACCGACGTCGTTCCAGCCGAAATCGCCCGGCACGGTGGCGACCCGACCTGCGGTGGCCGCGCCCTCCATCACCGCGTAGTCGACGGAGATCTTCGGCAGCGTCGGCCAGACCGTGCCGAGCACGTCGTCCTGCTCAGGGGTGCCCCAGGCGGCGGCGATCGCGGTGACCCCCGCGTGCAGCGCCGGCTGCTGGCGGGCCAACTCGGCGAGGAACACGTCCACCCGCCAGACGAACATGCTCGCGTTCCACAGGTGCCGGCCCGAGCGGACGTACGCCTCGGCGACCTCGGCGGCCGGCTTCTCCTTGAACTCGGCCACCTGGCGCCACGGCGTGCCCTCGGTCTCGTCGCCGGTCTCCAGGTAGCCGTAGCCGGTCTCCGGCCGGGTCGGGGTGATCCCGACCGTCATCAGCATGCCCTGCTCGGCCCCCCGGACCGCCTCCTGCACCGTGCGCACCCAGCTGTCCGGGTCGCGGATCAGGTGGTCGGCCGCGAAGCTACCCATGACCGCGTCCGGGTCACGCTGCGCGATCACCGCCGCGGCCAGCGCGATCGCCGCGCAGGAGTCCCGGGGGGACGGCTCGACCAGGATGTTCTCCTCCGGCAGCCCGGTCAGCTGCCGGGCGACCGCCGCGACGTGCGCGGCACCGGTGACCACGAGGGTCCGATCCGGTGTGGTCAGCGGCGCGAGCCGCTCCACGGTCGCCTGGAGCAGCGAGGCGCTGGTACCGGTCAGCGGGTGGAGGAACTTGGGGTGGCCGGCGCGGGACAACGGCCACAACCTTGTGCCGCTGCCACCTGCCGGGATGACCGCATAAAGCATCCGCACATCATGCCCGACGCATCCGCCCGCAGTGGCACGGGTCACCACGAGAGGCCCGAAGGGTCACGACCGGGCGCGACTCCAGGCGGCGATGTGCACCTCGGCGCTGGATTCCCAGGTGAACTCCTTGGCCCGGTCGAAGCCCGCCTTCGCCAGCGACAACCGGCGCTGCTCGTCGTCGAGCAGGGCCGCCAGATCGGTGGCGATCTGGCCCGGGTCCTCCGAGGTGTACGCGACCGCGTCGCCGCCCACCTCCGGCAGCGACAGCCGGGGGGTGGTCAGCACCGGGGCGGCGCACGCCATCGCCTCCAGGATCGGAAGGCCGAAACCCTCGCCGTACGACGGGTAGGCGGCGACCAGCGCGCCACCGAGGAAGCCGGGCAGGTCGGCGTAGCGCAGGTAGCCGGGGCGCAGCAGCCGCAGGTGGGACGGGACCTCGGCCACCGCCCGGTCGATGTCGTCGTCGTGCCCCTGCCCGCCGGCGATCACCAGGGCCGGCGGGTCGACCCGGTCGGCCACCGCGCGGGCCCAGCCGCGGATCAGGTTGGGCACGTTCTTGCGCGGCTCCTTGGCGCCGAGGAAGGCCACGTACGTGCTGTTGCCCAGCCCCAACCGGGCGCGCACGCGGGCCTTCTCCTCCTCGCTGGGCGCGTGGAAGGCGTCGTGGTCGACACCGTGGTAGGCCACGTCGATGCGGGTCGGGTCGGCGTCGAGCAGCCGGATCAGCTCGTCGCGGGTGGCCTTGCTGGGCACGATCACCCGGTTGGCGCGGCGCATCGAGGTCTTGATGGCGCTGCGGAAGAACGTGCGGCGGGACTTGTCGTAGTGCTCCGGCTCGGTGAAGAACGTCGCGTCGTGCACGGTGACCGTGACGGGGCACCCGGCCCGCAGCGGGCAGGTGTAGAAGGGCGAGTGCAGCACGTGCGCGCCGACCTGCTGGGCGAGCAGCGGCAGGCCGGTCTGCTCCCAGGCGAGCCGGGCCGGGCGGTGCGCCACGGCGGCCGGAGCGGGGATGATCTCCGCGCCGGGCAGCATCCGGGTGTAACGCTCCAGGTCGGTGCGGAGGCTCACCACGGCCAACTCCACCCCCGACCCGCACACCTTGCCGAGGGCACCGAGCAGACCGTCGACGTATCGACCGACACCACCACGGTCGGCGGGGACACTCGTGGCGTCGATGAGCACGCGGGGCGGGCGACCGGCGGTCACGGGGCGACTCCTTGAGGGTGGGTCTGTGGGGAACAACACTCCGGGGGTAAAGCCTACGCCGGAGTACGGGGCCGACGCTGACTGCGACCCGACGGTACGCCGACTTGTCATCGTCATCGAGTACGGGCGGCGGAGGCGTATCGTTCGCGCCGATGGCCGACAACATTGCCCGGGTGTTCGCCGACGCGATCGCGACCGACCCGACCCGACCGCTGCTGACCTGGTACGACGACTCCACCGGCGACCGGACCGAACTTTCCGGCGTGACCCTGGCGAACTGGGTGTCGAAGACCGCCAACCTCCTCGTCGACGAGGTCGGCCTCGCGCCGGGCACACCGGCCGGCGTGCTGCTCCCCCCGCACTGGCAGACCGCCGCCGTCCTGCTGGGCTGCTGGTCGGCCAAGGTGACCGTCGTCGACACACCGGGCGCGGTGGACGTGCTCTTCGCCGCCGCCGACCGGCTCGACGAAGCACAGTCCTGGCCCGCCGACGAGCGGTACGCCCTGGGCCTCGCCCCGCTCGCCGTCCCGCTGCGGCAGGTGCCGCCCGGCTTCGCCGACTACGTGGTCGAGGTACGCGGGCACGGCGACCACTTCACCCCGCCGTCCGGTCCCGGCCCCGCCGACGCGCACCTGCTGGCCCGCGCCGAGGCCCGCGCCGACGAGCTGGGCATCGAGCCCGGCGCGCGGGTCCTCGTCGACGCCGACCGCTACCCCGACCCGGTCGACTGGCTGCTCGCGCCGCTCACCCGGGCCGCGACGATCGTCCTGTGCGCCAACCCGGACCCGGCCCGCCTGGCCACCCGGCTGACCAGCGAAAAGGTCACCCACACCCTCCCCTGACCCACCCGCCGGCACCCCGTGGCGCCCCGGCACCGCCGAGGGCCGGTGGGTACGCGCCCGTCCTTTTGCTCTGCTTCAACCGGCGCAACAGAAAGCGGCCCGGACTGTTGCGCGGGGACGAGTCGCCGCGCGGCCACCTTTCAGGCGGGCGTCCTGTTCGCAGGGCGGCGTTGGGCCAGGGCGGCGAACGCGGTAAGCGACTCCGGGTTCACCAGCGCGCCCTTGGCCGCGGCCTGGTCGACCGGGGTGCCGGTGAGGATCTTCTTGACCGGCACCTCCAGCTTCTTCGCCGAGAGGGTGCGGGGCACGGCGCGTACCTGGTGGATCTCGTCGGGCACGTGCCGGGGTGAGAGGGCGGTCCGCAGCTCGCGGCAGATCTTCTTGCGCAGCGCGTCGTCCAGCGTCAGCCCGTCGGCCAGCACCACGAAGAGCAGCAGCTCACCGGCGCCACCCTCGTCGTCCTCCAAATGCACCACGACCGAGTCGACGACCTCGTCGAGGCCCTCGACCACCGAGTAGAACTCGGCGGTGCCGAGCCGGACCCCACCACGGTTGAGGGTGGCGTCGGAGCGCCCGGTGATCACGCAGCCGCCCCGGGAGTTGATGGTGATCCAGTCACCGTGCCGCCACACGCCCGGGTAGACGGAGAAGTACGCCTCGGCGTAACGGGTGCCGTCCGGGTCGTTCCAAAAGCCCACCGGCATGCTCGGCATCGGCTCGGTGATCACCAGCTCGCCCAGCTCGCCGATCACCGGGGTGCCGTCGGCCGAGCGGGCCTCCACCTTGGCGCCCAACGCGCGGCAGGCGATCTCACCGGCGTACACCGGCAGCAGCGGCACCCCGCCGACGAAGCCCGTGCACACGTCGGTGCCGCCCGACAGCGACTGGAGCTGCACCTGGTCGCCGACGGTCTCGTACACCCAGTGAAAGCCCTCGGCGGGCAGCGGCGCGCCGGTGGAACCGACGCCGCGCAGCGCGGACAGGTCGGCGACCTCGCGGGGCACCAGGCCGGCCTTGCGGCAGGCCAGCAGGAACGGCGCCGAGGTGCCGAAGTACGTGGTGTTGGTCTCGGCCGCCAGCCGCCACAGCGCGCCGAGGTCGGGCTCGGCCGGCCGGCCGGGCTCCGCCCGGACCCCCGGGTTGCCGTCGAAGAGCACGATGGCCGCGCCCACCGCCGGCCCGGAGACCAGGAAGTTCCACATCATCCAGCCGGTGGTGGTGAACCAGAAGAAGCGGTCGGACGGGCCGAGGTCGTGGTGCAGGGCGAGCATCTTCAGGTGTTCCAGCAGGATGCCGCCGTGGCCGTGCACGATCGGCTTCGGCAGGCCGGTGGTACCCGAGGAGTAGAGCACGTACAGCGGGTGGTCGAAGGGCACCGGCGTGAACGTCGACGGCTCGTCGGTGGGCGCGGCCAACTCGGCCCAGCTCAGCGCGCCCTCGGGGGCAGGGCCCGTCGGGTCGAGGTAGCCGATGCTCACGGTGTGGCGCAGCGACGGCAGGGCCGCCCGGATCGCGGCAACCTCGGCGCGGCGGTCCACCGGCTTGTCGCCGTAGCGGTAGCCGTCCACGGCGACCAGCACGGTCGGCTCGATCTGCTGCCAGCGGTCGGTGACGCTGCGCGTGCCGAACTCGGGCGCGCAGGACGAGAAGATGGCCCCCAGGCTGGCGGTGGCCAGCAGCAGGACGTACGTCTCGGGGATGTTGGGGGCGTACGCCGCCACCCGGTCCCCGGCGGTGACGCCGAGCCGGCGCAGACCGGCCGACACCCGGCGGACCTGCTCGCGCAGCTCCCCGGCGGTGAGGGTGACCGGCCCCCGGGTCTGGCCGTGCGCGATGACCACGGGGTCGTCGTCGGCGCGGCCCGGCATCCGCAGCACGTTCTCGGCGTAGTTGAGGGTGGCGCCCGGGAACCAACGGGCCCCGGGCATCCCCCGCTCGGCCAGGGTGGCTGTCGGCGGGGTGTGCGCGATCACCTCGAAGTGGTCCCAGATCGAGCGCCAGAACGCGTCCAGGTCGGTGACCGACCACCGCCACAGCGCGTCGTAGTCGGCGAAGTCCAGCCCGCGGTGCTCGCGCAGCCAGCGCAGGTAGTCGCCGATCCGAGACCGCTCCAGCACGTCGGCCGGCGGCGTCCACAGCACGTCACCCACTGCTCCACCCTCCCCTGGCCCCGCACGACACTGTGAATGGGCCGTGGCGCCATCTTGCCCTACCTCGAAGCGCCATTCTGCGCACCGGGTACGCCGATCGACGCGTGCCCGGCCCACACCTCCGCCCACCCACCCATGTGGTTCAGCCCGCCCGGTGCGCCTGGATGGCCCGGCGGCGGGCCAGGCGGTGTGCACGCCGGATCTCGGCCTCCCGGTACCGGCGCTCGTCCTCCGGCGTCTCCGGCAGCACCGGACGGACCATGCGCGGCGCACCGCCGACGTCCACCCCGACGAAGACCAGGTACGCCGTGGCCACCCGCACCGGCGCGTCCTCGGCCGAGTCCCACCGCTCGGCGACCACCCGCACGCCCACCTCCATCGACGTCTGCCCGGTCCAGTTCACCTGGGCGTGCGCGTGCACCAGGTCACCGACCCGGACGGCCTCGGAGAAGACGATCTCGTCGATCGCCGCGGTGACCGCCGTCCCGCCGCTGTGCCGGGCGGCGGCGGCGCCCGCCACGTCGTCGACGAACTTCATCAGGACCCCGCCGTGGACGGTTCCGTAGAGGTTCACGTCCACCGCGGTCATGATCTTGCTGAGGGTGACGCGCGAGTACGACGTCGGCTTGCCGGTCGGAGCGGCGGAGAGGTGCTCGGTCATGCCGGAAACGGTACGGTGCGCGGATGCGACATCTCTGGAGCTTCCTCGCCGGGTTGGTGGTGGCACCCATCACGTGGGCGCTTGTCACGCTCGGGCAGGACGGGTCGAGCCGGACGGTCGACCGCTGGGTGGAGATCGGCACCTTCAACACCGCCAACCTGATCGAGCCGGCCGTGTACCTCGGTGTCGGCGGTGTCCTGCTCGGGCTGCTCGGCACACTGCGCTTCTCACCGGCGGGCCCGGTGGTGGCCGGGCTGCTGCTGGTCACCCCGTACGTCGGGATGTTCGTGGCGCCGTTCGAGGTGCGCGACGCGATCCCGCAGGGGTGGAAGGTGTTCGGTGACCCGCTGCCGCTGGCGCTGCCGGTGCAGAACGGCACGCTGTTCCTGATCGGCCTGCTGCTGCTCATGGCGACGTTCAGCGGTCAACGCTGGCGGCAGTGGCCGCAGGCCGCGACCGCGCCGGCCCTGACGCCGGCGCCGGCGGACGGCCCGCGCGGCGACGACTTCACCCTCACCGACTGGCCGTCGCCCGAGCCCGCGGAGCGCGACACCGCCCCGCTGACCCTGGGTTACCCGGCCGACCCGACGCCGACCGAGCCGCTGCCCCGCCGGGTGGGCGGCGAATCACCGTGGTCCGCCCCGCCGCGCGGCCAGTCCCGCCCCGAGGACACCACCGAGATCCGTTGATCGTCGGGCGGGCCGGGAGGCCCGGCCCGCCCGACCAGACCCGCTGGGCAGGGGCGCGAGCCGTCCTAGTGCAGGGAGACGGCCAGGTCCTCATCGACCGCGCCGAGGGTGGCGCGGGGCACGACCAGGACCATGACCGCCAGCGCCGCCGCCATGCCGCCCGCGATGACGACAGCCATCGGTACGCTCCCCGTGCCGAACAGGCCGGCCAGGGGCGCCGACAACGCGCCGACGCCGAACTGCACGGCCCCGAGCAGCGCCGCGGCCGTACCGGCGGCCTCGCTGTGCCGGCTCATGGCCAGCGCCGGAGCGTTTGGCAGGGCCAGGCCCGCCGCGGCCAGCACCAGCCACAGCGACGCGAGCAGGGTGCCGAGGCCACCGACGCCGGTGGCCGCGAACACGACCAGCAGCAGCCCGGCGGCCGTTCCGGCGATCAGCGCGCTGACGAGGATCTGCTGCGGGGTGTAGCGCCGCAGCAGCCGGACGTTGAACTGGGTGGCACCGATCAGGCCGACGGCACCGGCCCCGAAGGCCAGGCCGAACTGCTGCTCGTCGAGGCCGTACTCCCGCTGGAGCACGAAGGACGACCCGGACACGTACGCGAACAGCGACGCCATGGCCAGCCCGGCGACCAGCACCAGGCCGACGAAGGCCCGGTCGTTGAGCAGCCCCCGGTAGTCGCGCAGGGTCGCCGCCAACCCGCCGTGTCGGCGGCGTTCCACCGCAAGGGTCTCCGGAAGCTGCAACGCCGCGATGACGATCAGCAACGCGCCCAGCACGGCCAGCGCCGCGAAGACGCCCCGCCACTCGGTCCAGCGCAGCAGCCCGCTGCCCAGCGTCGGCGCGAGGATCGGCGCCAGCCCCATGACCAGCATCAGGCGGGAGAAGATCCGCGCGAACGAGGCGCCGCTGAACAGGTCACGGACGACGGCCGTGGCGACCACGGTGGCGGCCGCCACGCCGAGGCCCTGCAGGACGCGCAGCACACCGAGCACGGCGATGTTGGGCGCGAAGACGCACAGCACGGAGGCCACGATGTGCGCGGCGAGCCCGGCGAGCAGCGGCAGACGTCGCCCGACCACGTCGGAGAGCGGCCCGATCAGCAACTGGCCCAGCGCGAGGCCGATCAGCGTGCCGGTAAGCGTCAACTGCACGGCCGTCTCGGTGGTCTGCAGGCCCGCCGTGATGGCGGGCAGCGCCGGCAGGTACATGTCGATGGTCAGTGGGCCGATCGCGATCAACGCGCCGAGCACCAGCACGAGCCGCGCCCGCTGGCGGTTGGTCATCAGGTCGCCGGGCAGCACATCCTGCTCGGGGGCGGTCTTCTCCACCAGCTGCTTCATCATCTCGATCTCTCTGCGGAGGGTCGTGCGTCGTGGGGCGGCGGTGGGGGATCGTCTTCGGTGATTCTCACTTGGCGACAACGTCGCAGACCCCTGTGACATCGCCACTGTGTGGGGACTCACGTACACACGACGACAGCCCCACCGCCGGCGGGCGGTGGGGCTGTCGGGGTCGATCAGGCGACGGTCAGACGACGCCGGCCAGCAACTGCCGGGCCATGACGATGCGCTGCACCTGGTTGGTGCCCTCGTAGATCTGGGTGATCTTGGCGTCGCGCATCATCCGCTCGACCGGGTAGTCACGGGTGTAGCCGTAGCCGCCGAGCAGCTGCACCGCGTCGGTGGTGATCTCCATGGCGGCGTCGGAGGCGAAGCACTTGGCCGCCGCGCCGAAGTAGGTCAGGTCGGCGTCGCCCCGCTCGGACTTGCCGGCGGCGGCGTACGTGAGCTGCCGCGCCGCCTCCAGCTTCATGCCCATGTCGGCGAGCATGAACTGAATGCCCTGGAACTCGGCGACCGCCTTGCCGAACTGGCGACGCTCGGCCACGTACCCCTTGGCGTAGTCGAGCGCGCCCTGCGCGATCCCGACGGCCTGCGCGGCGATGGTGACCCGGGTGTGGTCCAGGGTCTTCATGGCGGTGGCGAAGCCGGTGCCCTCCGCGCCGATCATCCGGTCGGCGGGGATCCGCACGTTGTCCAGGTAGACCTCACGGGTCGGCGAGCCCTTGATGCCGAGCTTCTTCTCCGGAGCGCCGAAGCTCACCCCGGCGTCGGACTTCTCGACCACGAAGGCCGAGATGCCCCGGGAGCGGGCGGCGGGGTCGGTGACGGCGAAGACGGTGTAGAACTCGGAGACGCCGGCGTTGGTGATCCACCGCTTCACGCCGTTGAGCACCCAGTGATCCCCGTCACGCACCGCCCGGGTCGTCATCGACGCCGCGTCGCTGCCCGCCTCCGGCTCGGAGAGGCAGTACGAGAACATGGCGTCGCCCGCCGCGACCGGGGTCAGGTAGCGGCGCTTGAGCTCCTCGGAACCGGACAGCAGCAGCGGCATCGTGCCGAGCTTGTTCACCGCCGGGATCAGCGACGAGGACGCGCAGGCGCGCGCCACCTCCTCGATCACGATGGCGGTGGCCAGCGCGTCAGCGCCCGCGCCGCCGTACTCCTCGGGGATGTGCGGCGCGTGGAAATCGGCTGCCCGCAGCGCGTCGTAGGACGCCTTCGGGAACTCCCCGGTCTCGTCGGCCTCGGCGGCGTGCGGAGCCACCTTGGCGGCACAGACCTCACGGACCGCCTCCCGGATCGCCTCGTGCTCCTCGGGCAACCGGTAGACGTCGAACGACTCCCCTGCGGCCATGTCGGCCCCTCCCCTTCACCGCTATCATGCGCAGTCTGTGGCCTCCCCTGACCGCCGACCGCGCAGACTGAAGGATAGCGACTGCAGTTCAGGTGATGTTACCGGCGCGTAGGTATGGGCATGACGGAGCACCCGCGCCGCTGGGCGATGATGGAAGGCAGACAGTTGAGCCACCCCTCCGGTGCCCGGCCAGGCGCCGCAGCAGAATGCGACGCGACGACGCGCCGCCAGTGCGAGCGGAGAAGACAGGCGTGACGATCCCCTACCCCACCATCCAGCCGACCCCCGCCATCGCCGCGGTGACGCCGCCTTCGGGCGCGCCTCGGCCGCGGGTGACGTTCCTGGGGACCGGCTACCTCGGTGCGACGTACGCCATCTGCTACGCGGAACTCGGGTACGAGGTGCTCGGGTTCGACGTCGACGCGGACAAGATCGCGATGTTGAACGCCGGCGAGGTGCCGATCCACGAGCCCGGCCTGGACGAGTTGCTCAAGCGCAACCTGGCCGCCGGTCGGCTGCGGTTCTCGACCGACATCGCCGAGACCGCCGAGTTCGGCGACGTGCACTTCATCTGCGTCGGCACCCCGCAGCGGGCCGACGGGATGGGCGCCGACCTGTCGTACGTCGAGGCGTCCGTGACCAGCCTCGCGCAGCACCTGACCCGCAAGGCGCTGATCGTCGGCAAGTCCACCGTGCCGGTGGGCACCGCCGAGTGGGTCGAGCAGCTCGTCGGCAAGCACACCCCCGGCGACCTGGGCGTCGAGGTGGCCTGGAGCCCCGAGTTCCTCCAGGAGGGCTTCGCCGTCGACGACGTGCTGCGCCCCAACCGGATCGTGGTCGGCGTGAAGAGCGAGTGGGCCAACGGCATGCTCTACGCCGCGCACAAGGGCGTCTTCGACCTGGCCGCCACCGAGGACCGCGAGGTGCCCCTGGTGGTCACCGACTTCGCGACGGCCGAGCTGGTCAAGGTCGCGGCGAACGCGTTCCTGGCCACGAAGATCTCCTTCATCAACGCCATGGCCGAGGTCTGCGAGGCCAGCGGCGGCGACGTCACCCAGCTGGCCCGCGCGATCGGGTACGACCCCCGGATCGGCAACCGGTTCCTCCAGGCCGGCCTCGGCTTCGGTGGCGCCTGCCTGCCCAAGGACATCCGCGCCTTCCAGGCCCGCGCCCAGGAGCTGGGCGCCGGCGAGGCGCTGCGCTTCCTGCACGAGGTCGACCTGATCAACCTGCGCCGCCGGACCCGCGTGCTCCAGCTCGCGGCGGACCTGCTCGGCCGCCGCTCCGGGCCGGCCGGCCCGGACTTCTCCGGCACCCGGATCGCCGTGCTGGGCGCGACCTTCAAGCCCAACACCGACGACGTCCGCGATGCCCCAGCGCTCGCCGTCGCCGCGCTGTTGCAGAAGGCCGGCGCCGACGTGCACGTGTACGACCCGCAGGGCACCGAGAACGCCCGCCGCGCGGTGCCCGAGCTGACCTACGAGGCCGGCATCAACGAGGCGGTCGCCGGTGCCGACCTGGTCTGCGTCCTCACCGAGTGGGCGGACTTCCGCAACGCCGACCCGGTCGCCCTGGGCGAGCTGGTCGGTGGCCGCAAGGTCGTCGACGGACGCAACTGTCTCGACTCGGCACTGTGGACCCAGGCCGGCTGGGAGTACCGGGGCATGGGCCGCCCCTGACGGTTCGCCACTCACCGGCCGGTCGCGACGCACTCTGCGCGGCCGGCCGGTGATGTTGTTTGCCCCGGACCCGCCGACAAGTGTCGAAATCCGCGCCAGCTTTGGGCATGCTGCGACAGTGGGAGTCCACAGTGCGGGTGGAGGGGTGTCGTGGCGACCTTTCAATGCTCCTCGTGCGGCCGGGAGATCAAGCCGGCCGTGCAGTGCCCGAACTGCGGGGCCGACCAGCCCCAGTGGGTCGAGCATCTGGCGGACATCGAGCGCTCGATCGCGGAGATGAAGGCGCGCGACGCCGCCATCGCGCGCGAACAGCGGCAAATCGCCGCCAAGATGCAGGCCGCGCTCTTCCAACGGGACATCCTCGCCCACGCCGGTGAGGAACGGATCAAGCAGGCCACACGGCCCCGCCGGGTGCTGCGCCGCCGCCCCGGTCGCCGCCCGCCGACGGCCACCGCCGGCGCGCCGCCCCGGGTTCCGCGCCAGGGCACCCCGCCCAGCCCGGAGGATCCGCCGCCGCCCCCGCCCCGGGCGTCCTGGCTGGACGCCGACGACCCCGAGCACCCGCCGGAGGCGTCCTCGCGGGAGGTGCAGAACATCCCTCTCGGGTTGGGCGCGCTGCTGCTCGCCGTGGCCGCGGTGGTCTTCGCCGCGGTGGCGACGAGTTCGATGGACGCGCTCGCCCGCCTCGGCGTCCTGCTGGTCGCCACGGTGTTGATGCTGCTCGCGCCGCCAGCGCTGGCCCGGCGCGGGCTCACCTCCACCGCGGAGACGATCTCCGCGGTGGGTCTACTGCTCGTGCCGTTGGCCGGGTACGCGCTCTGGGCGGTGGACCGGATCGACGACGGCGCCACCTCCGGCGCCGTCTTCGCCGGTTTGATCTTCGCGGCCACCGCCGCCGTGTCCGTCGGGTACGCCGCCTGGACCGGGCTGCGCGCGCCCCGCTTCGCGACAGTGGTCGCCGCGCAGCCGGTGCTGCCGCTGCTCGCGTACGACCGGATCACCGGGCCGGGTGGCTGGGCGCTGGTGCTGACCCTGGTGGCCCTGGTCGACCTCTGGCTGGCCCGCTCCCCGATCGTGGTGGAGCGCCCCGTCCGGCAGGACCCGCCGGGCCCGGCCACCGGATCGGCGGCCCCCCGGCAACGTGCCGCCGAGGCGCGACCGGAGGCCGACCCGGAGGAGGCCGGCGAACTGATCGACGCCGGCACGGGCACCGTCGACGCCCGGCCCGCCCGCCCGGTGCCCGGGCTGCGCGAGCTGACCTGGTCGCTGCACGCGGTGGCCGTCGCGGTCGCCCTGGCGTACGCGGTCACCGCCCTGCTGCGGGCGCAGGCCGTGCCGACAGCGACCGGCGCCGGGCTGGTGCTCCTGCTGGCCGCCGCCGTCGGGCTGGCCGGCGCGCTGGTGCTGCGCCGCCCACCGCTGCCGGACGTGGCGGCCGGCATCCTCACCCTGGCCGTCATCGGCGCGTGCGGCCGGATCGTCTCCGTGGCCCTGCCCGGCCAGGCGTTGCTGCTGATCGCGGCGGTGATCACGGTGACCGGGCTGGCGGTACGCGCGGTCCCCGAGACCGCCCGACGCGGCCCGCAGATCGCCTCGGCGATCGCACTCACCGTCAGCGGACTGGTGGTCGCCGGAGGAGCACTGCGCGCCGGGGTCGCCCCGGTCCGGGCGGCACTGCCCGCGTGGAGCGCCGACCTCGACGGGTACCCGGCCGAGCTGGCCGCCGCCGTCGGCCCGACCACGTGGCAACTCGCCGCCGCCGCGTTCCTGCTCACCATCGCCGCGGTGCTGGCCCTGCCGCCGGAGATCCGCCGGGAGTTCGCGGTCGCCGGTGCCGCGCTGACGGCGCTCGCCGTACCGGCGTCGTTCGGCCTCGGCTGGGCCTCGGCGCCCTGGCCGATGGTGGTCACCGCGATCGGCATCGGGGTCATCGGCCTCTCCGCGCGTACCACCCGGGCCGCCCTGGCCCACGCGGCCGGCGCCGCCGTGGTGGGCCTGTTCGGCGCGGGCGCCGGCCTGTCCCGTCCGGCGCTCACCGCCGCGGTCCTGCTCACCCTCTTCGCGGCCGGCGCGCTTGTCGCGCTGGCGCCCCGGGTCCGGATCGCGTCGGCCGCCGCCGACACGGTCACGGACTGGGCCGCCGGAGGGGCGGCCTTCGCGCTGCCCGGAGCGGTGGCCGCGTTCGTGGCCGCGACCATGCCCGTCGACGAGACCCCCACCCCGGCCAGCCTCCGCGAGGCGACCGTCCCGGTGCTGGCGGCGAGCTTCCTGGCCGTCTGTGTGACCCTCGGGTACGCCGCCATGGTGCAGGTCTCCCAGCGGCGCATCCCGGCGCCCCTGTCGGTCGGCACCGGGCTGGGCGCGCTCGTCGTCACCGCCGCCGCCTTCGGCGCTCCCGGTGCGACTGTCGCCGACGCCTGGGTCGGGGCGCTGCTGCTGGTCGCCGCGGTGCTGCTCTTCCTAGCCCCGTCGATCGACGCCGGCCGCCGCTCGGACCTCACCCTGGACGGCTCGGACCTGGCCGCCGCGGCGGTGACCACCGCCCTGATCGCCACGATGGTGCGGATCGCCGCGGTCCTCGCTCCGGGTGGACAGCTGGCGGTCGCCGCCGGCCTGGTCCTCGTGGTGGCCGTGGGCGCCCGTGCCATGCCCGAGGAGTGGCGACGCGGCCCGGTCCTCGGCATCGCCGTCGGCGGCCTGCTCATCGGGGTGCTCGCCGGCTGGACGGCGCTGCGCGGTGGGGTCGGTGTGCTGGCCACCCCCGGGCCGATCTGGGACGGCGACCTGAGCGGCTGGCCGGCCGCGCCGACCGGCGGCGCGACCTGGCAGGCGCCGATCGCGCTGGTGCTGCTGGCCGTCGCCGCCGGCGTCCTGCTCCCGCCGCCCTGGCGGTGGGACGCGTCGGGCGTGGCCGTGGTGCTCGCCACGATCGGCGCACCGGCCGCGTTCGACCTGCCCTGGTGGTCGCCGGTGCTCGTCGGGGCCATGGTCGCCACCGTCTACGGGATGGCGGCGGTGGCCAGCGAGGAGGCCCGGGCCGGGCTGTCCCGGGCCACCGTGGCCGGGGTGGTCGCGCTGCACGGGGCCGGTGCCGGTCTGGTTCGCCCGTGGACCACCGCGCTGGCGCTGGGCAGCATCGCGCTGATCGGCATCGTGGTGGCCGCGCTGGCGCGCGTCCTGGCCGGGCCGCAGGTGGCCGACCTGGAGACCGAGGGCATGCCGCCGCACCTGGCGCAGATCGGTGGCGCGGCGGCCGGCGCCGCGCTGCTCGCGCTGCCCGGCGCGGTGGCGGCGCTGGCCGTCGAGTTCCAGCACTCGGCGCAGGTGGTGCTGACCGCCGCGCTGGCCGCGTCCAGCCTCGGTCTGGCCGGCGTCGCCGCGGTACGCCGGCACGTTCCGCAGTACCTGCCCTGGGTCAGCGTGGCCGTGGTCGGCGGTGCCAGCATCAGCGCGCTCGCCGCCATCCCCACCGGGCTCCCGGCCGGGGTCTACGCGGCCGCCGCCGCGTTGCTCGGTGTCCTCGCCGAGCTGATCCGCGCGGCGACCGTGCCGCCCACCGGTTCCGCCCAGCCGGTCCGCCGCTGGGCGGTGCTCCTCGACGGTGCGCTGCGGCGACTGCCGGACGACCCGGACCGGCGGCGGTGGCGGGTCAGCCCCTCCGCCGGCGCGCTCGCGGCCGCCGCGCTGCCGACCGCCCTGGCGGTCGCGTCGATCGCGCCCGCCCTGGTCGTCGCCCTCGTCGAGCCGCACCGCACGTTGAGCCGGATCTGGCAGGGTCCGCCGCCGGAGCTGCTCACGCCACCGCCGGACGTGGTCAACCCGACCCACGTGCTGACCGCGCTGCTGCTCACCGCCACGGCCGCCCTGGCCGCCACCGGGTTCAGCGGCGGACGGCGGTCCCGTGCCGTACCGGTGGTGCTACCCGGCGCTGCCGTCACGCTGCTGATCGCGCCCATCGCGCTGGGCAGCGGGTGGCCGGCGAGCACGCTCGCCGCGCTCTCCGTCTTCACCATCTCCATGCTCGGCCTGGCCCTGACCCCGCCACCGCCCCTCGTCGAGCCGGCCCGTTCGCTGCGGCTGACCCGGGTGCTGGTCTTCGCCATCGGCCTCGCCGCCGGTGGGGCCGGCCTGGCCGGCAGCCTGGCCGACCGGCACCTGACCCTGTTCACCCTCGGGGGCGCGGTCGGCGTGGGCGTGGTGGCGGCCCTGTTCGGCACCACCCAGCGGGCGCGCATCCTCGGCTGGCTCTTCGCCTCGCTGATGGCCCAGCTCTTCGTGCTCACCGCCGGCCTGATCGTCGGGCTGGCAGCGGTCTGGTCCGCGTTCGGGGTGCTCGCCGTCGGAGCGGTCCTGCAGGTGTTCGCCTCGACTCTGCCCCAGCTGCGCCGCCCCGAGGCGCAACGCGAGGCCGCCACCGTGCAGTGGAGCGGGTACGCGGCAGCCCTGATCGCGCTGGCGCTCGCCTTCGACTCCCCCCGGCACATCGCCGCCCTGCTGGCCGCCTGGGGGGCGGTCCTCGGCGTGGCGGCGACCCGTCCCGGACGACGGCCGGTGGAACGCCGAATCCTCTTCTGGGCGGTGGTGTTCTGCGAGATCACCGCCTGGTGGATCCTGATGCGCGTCGCCGACGTGGCACTGCCCGAGGCGTACACGCTGCCGTTCGCCGCGCTGGCCCTGCTGGTCGGCGTGCTCGAACTACGGCACCGACCGGATCTGAGCAGCTGGGTGGCGTACGGGCCGGCGCTGGTCGCCGCGTTCCTGCCGACGCTGGCGATCGTGCTGGCCACCGACTCCAGCACGCTGCGGCAGATGCTGCTGCTGCTCGGTGCGGTGGCGGTGCTGATCTTCGGCTCGTCCAGCCGGCAGCAGGCCCCGGTGATCGTCGGCGCGTCGGTCACCGCGATCGCCGCGATCCACGCGCTGTTCAGCCTCGGCCCGTGGCTGGCGCTGATCCCCGTGGGGCTCCTGCTGCTCGTCCTCGGGGCCAGCAACGAACGCCGCCGCCGCGCCCAGGAACGCCTCCAGACCGCGCTGCGCGGCATGAGATGAATCGGAGGGTCACGGCAGGGTGCGTGAGTGGGGACGGTGAGTGGGGCGGGTTCGTGCGTCGGTCACCGGTGAGTGGGCGGGGTTCGTGCGTCGTGCTTTCCCACTCGCGTGGGCCCTCCGCAGGGAGATCCGCACAACATCAGGGATGTTGCTGCTTCCGGCGCGCCGCAGGCAGCAACATCAGGGAAGTTGCTCGGATCTTCTGACCTCGGGTCAGGGGAGGGTGGCTTGGAGGGCTGCGTCCTTGGTCTTGATGAGCTGCTCCAGGTCCTGCTGGTACGTCGCCATCCGAGCGCGCAGGGTCTCGTCGGAGGCGCCGAGGATCCGGACGGCCAGCAGGCCGGCGTTGCGGGCGTTGCCGATCGACACGGTGGCCACCGGAATCCCCGCCGGCATCTGCACGATGGACAGCAGCGAGTCCATCCCGTCGAGGTGCTTCAACGGCACCGGCACGCCGATCACCGGCAGAGGCGTCACCGAGGCGACCATGCCCGGCAGGGCGGCGGCGCCACCGGCACCGGCGATGATCACCTTCAGCCCCCGGTCGGCGGCGTCGCGACCATAGTCGATCATCGCGACCGGCGTCCGGTGTGCCGAGATGACCCGCACCTCGTAGGACACCTCGAAGTCGTCCAGCACCTCGGCGGCGGCCCGCATCGTAGGCCAGTCCGAGTCGCTACCCATGATCAGTCCGACCGTGGTCACCGGGGTCCTCCTTGGTTCGCGGCCGCCCGGGTCACTCGTGCCCCAGGCGCAGCCAGCGTGCGGCACGCGCCGCCCGCGCCCGTACGTCGTCCAGGTCGTCGCCGAGCACCGTGACGTGCCCGATCTTGCGGCCGGGGCGTACCTGCTTGCCGTAGAGGTGCACCTTGGCGCCCGGCTCGGCGGCGAAGAGGTGGTGCAGCCGCTCGTCGATCGACATTCCGCCCGGCTCGCCGCCGAGGACGTTCGCCATCACGACCACCGGCGCGGTCAGCGCGGTGTCACCCATCGGGTAGTCCAGCACCGCCCGCAAATGCTGCTCGAACTGGGAGGTCCGGGCGCCCTCGATGGTCCAGTGCCCCGAGTTGTGCGGGCGCATGGCCAGCTCGTTCACCACGATCGCCGACCGGCCCGCGTCGTCGCGCACCTCGAACAGCTCCACGGCCAGCAGGCCGACCACGCCGAGCGCGGTGGCCAGGTCGATGGCGAGCTGCTGAGCGGCGACGGCCAACTCCTCGTCGAGGCCGGGCGCCGGGGCCAGCACCTCGACGTTGATGCCGTCGCGCTGGACCGTCTCGACGACCGGGTACGCGGCCACCTGCCCGAACGGCGAGCGGGCCACCTGCACGGCGAGTTCGCGACGCAGCGGCACCCGCTCCTCGACGATCAGCCGGGTGCCTCCGGCGAGCAGCGTGGTCGCCAGCTCGGTGGCCTGGGTGGCGTCGTCCACCATCCATACACCCCGACCGTCGTAGCCGCCCCGGGCCGCCTTGAGCACCACCGGCCAGCCGACCTGCTCGCCGAAGCCGACCAGGTCGGCGGGCTCGCCGACCGGCCGCCACGCCGGATTGGGAGCGCCCAACTCGGTGAGGCGTTCCCGCATCACCTGCTTGTCCTGCGCGTGCAGCAACGCGTCCGCCGGCGGGTACAGGGTCACCCCTTCGGCCGTCAGGGTGCGGATGTGCTCGTTGGGCACGTGCTCGTGGTCGAAGGTGACCACGTCACAGCCCTTGGCGAAGGTGCGCAGGGCGGCCAGATCGGTGTGGTCGCCGTACTGGACGTCGGCGGCGACCAGCGCCGCACCGTCGTCGGGGGCGCTCGCGAGCACACGCAGTGACTGGCCGAGGGCGATCGCGGCCTGGTGGGTCATCCGGGCCAACTGGCCGCCACCCACCATGCCGACAACAGGCAGACCGGTACGGGAATCCATAGCGCGGCCAGCCTATCCGGGCGGCCGCCGCGCCGATCCGCAGGGCCGGTGACCCATCTCGCCAACGCCCCGCCGACCGCCCGGTGCGCGGCGCCGGCAACTACCGGGCGCTACGGCTCAACCCAGCTCGGCGACCAGGTCTTCGACCGAGGTGACCGGTCGCTGGCAGACGAAACCCCGGCAGACGTACGCGGCGGACCGTCCGTCGACCAGCGGCCGGTCGGCGAGCAGTGGCACCCCGGGCTGGTCCGGGCGACCGGCGACCACCACCGCTCCGGGCGGGGCGTGCCGCCGGGCCGCAGCCACCAGCGGATCGCCGGCCGGGTCGTCGGTCGCCACAGCGATCTCGTACGGCCCGGAAAGCAGCGCCTCGCCGACCATTGCCGCGTACCCGGCGAACCGGGCGTGCCGCCCGACGATCGGCGCCACGGTGGCGAGCGCGGTCTCGGCGGCCTCCCGATAGTGCGTCTCCCCGGTCAGCGCGGCGTACGACACAAGACCGGCGATCAGCGCCGACCGACCCGACGGGGTGGCGTTGTCGGTCGGATCGGCCGGCCGGGCGACCAGCCGCTCCGCGTCGTCGGCCGTGTCGTAGTACGCGCCCCCGGGCGCGGCGAAGTGCTCCAGCGCGGTGTCCAGCAGTTGACCGGCCAGGCTGAGCCAGCGACCCTCGCCGGTGAGCTGGTGCAGCGCGCAGAACGCCTCGGCCACGCAGCCGTAGTCCTCCAGCACTCCGGCCGGCTCACCGACCCTGCCGTCGCGCGAGACCCGGCGCAGCCGGCCGTCGACCAGGTGCACGGTGGCCAGGTGCTCGGCGGCGTCGCGCATCGCGCCGTCGGCGACGATGGTGACGCCCTCCATCAGGTTGGCGTCCTCGTCCTGCGGCGACGCGTACAGCGCGGCGACCTGGAGGAACTCGGCGATCGCGGTGATCGCCAGCCCGTTCCAGGCGGCCACCACCTTGTCGTCGCGGGCCGGCTGGGGCCGGGTGTCGCGGACCGCGAGCAACTGCCCGACCACCCGCTGCCAGCGGGCCCGGACCTCGGGCGCGACGTCGTCGACGTCCCGGGCGAGCCGGAGCACGCTCATGCCGTGCTCGAACGTGCCCTCGTCGGTGACGGTGAACAGGTCGGCGGCGAAGCGACCGTCGTCCTCGCCGAGCGCCTCGACGAGCTGCGCCGGCGTCCAGGCGTAGGTGAGCCCCTCGACGCCCTCGGTGTCGGCGTCCAGCGCGGACGCGAACCCCTCCCCCGGCCGGTGCAGTTCGTCGGCGAGGAACCGGGCCGTGTCCCGGGCGACCCGACGGGCCAGCGGGTCGCCGGTCAGCCGCCAGAGCTGCGTGTAGACGCGCAGCAGCAGCGCGTTGTCGTAGAGCATCTTCTCGAAGTGCGGCACGGTCCAGTGCGCGTCCACCGAGTACCTGGCGAAGCCGCCGGCGAGCTGGTCGTAGATGCCGCCCCGGGCCATCGCCTCGGCGGTGTGCCGGACGATCTCCAGGCTGCGCGGGTCGCCGGTGCGCTGGTGGTGGCGCAGCAGGAAAAGCAGGTTCATGTGCGGCGGAAACTTCGGGGCGCCCCCGAACCCGCCGTTCGTCTCGTCGTACTCACTCGCGAGGTTGGCGGCCGCGGCGTCGAGCAGCGTGGCGTCCAGCGGGGCGGTGGGGCCGCCCACCGCCTGTGCGCCGCCGATCGCCTCGACCACGGCGGCACCCTGGCGCAGCACCTCATCCCGCTGGTCCTTCCAGGCGGTGGTGACCGACTGGAGCAGGCGGGTGAAGTTGGGGCGCGGGAAGTAGGTGCCGCAGAAGAACGGGGTGCCGTCCGGGGTGGCGAAGACAGTCATCGGCCAGCCGCCCTGGCCGGTCATCGCCTGGGTGGCGGTCATGTAGACGGCGTCGACGTCGGGTCGCTCCTCACGATCCACCTTGATCGACACGAAGTTGTCGTTCAGCAGGGCGCCGACCTGCTCGTTTTCGAACGATTCGTGAGCCATGACATGGCACCAGTGGCAACTCGAATAACCCACCGAGATGAGCACCGGGACGTCCCGTCGCTTCGCCTCGGCGAATGCCTCGTCGCACCAGGGCCACCAGTCGACCGGGTTGTCGGCGTGCTGGAGCAGGTACGGGGAGGTCGCGTCGGCGAGTCGATTCACCCGACGACCATAACCACCCCGGCCGGGACGCGCCGGGCGGTCAGGAGGCGCCGTCGGCGCGGAGGCGGAAGACGTTCGACTCGGCCGAGTCGCGCAGCGACCCGAGCACCGCGCCGATCTTGTCCGCCGGCATCGGCTTGAAGAAGTGGTAGCCCTGCGCGGACGTGCAGCCCAGCTCGGCAAGGGCCAGCCGCTGCTCGGCCGTCTCCACACCCTCGGCGACCACCCGCAGCCCCAGCTCATGGGCGAGCCCGACGGTGGTCCGGACGATCGCCGCGGCCTCCGGCGAGTCGGCCATCCGGATCACGAAGGAGCGGTCCACCTTCAACTCGTCCACGGCGATCCGGGTGAGGAAGGTCAACGAGGAGAAGCCGGTGCCGAAGTCGTCCACCGCGAGCTGCACACCCATCGACCGGAGCGTGGCGAGCACCTCGTCGATGATCTCCAGCTCGCTCATCACCACCGTCTCGGTGATCTCCAGGACCAGCCGGTGCGGCGGCACCTGATGTCGGCGCAGCGCGTCGGCGATCTCCGCCGGCAGGCGCGGGTCGAGCAGACTGCGCGCGGAGAGGTTGACCGAGATCGGAACGTCCAGCCCTTCGCGGGCCCAGCCGGCGGCCACGCCGAGCGCCTTGTCCAGCACGTAGCGGGTGAACGTGCCGAGCTGCTCGCTGTTCTCGACCGGGCGGATGAAGTCGGCCGGGTTCAGCCAGCCACGGCGGGGGTGCTGCCAGCGGATCAGCGCCTCCACCCCGGTGGGCGCGCCGGTGGCCAGGTCGACCGCCGGCTGCAACGCCAGCACCAACTGGTCGTCGACCTTCAGCGCCTCGCGCAGCTCGGCCAGCAGGGCCAGCTGGTCGGTGCTGGCCGCGTCCCGGGTGCTGTCGTACGCGGCGACGCTGCCGCCGCCCTCCTTGGCCTGGTACATCGCGATGTCCGCGCGGCGCAGCAGCTCGGTCAGGTCGGCGGTGCCGGCGTCGGCGACCACCACCCCGACGGAGACCTCGATGGACATCCGCACCCCGGCCACCTCGGTCGGCGCGGCCAGCCGCTCGGCGATCTCACGAGCCTGCCGCAGAGCGTGCGCCATCGGCGCGGCCCGGTCGCCGAGCACGGGGACCGAGGTGAGCAGCAGCGCGAACTCGTCGCCGCCGAGCCGGCCGAGCAGGTCACCGGGGCGGGCCAGCGCGCTGAGCCGGTTGGCGGTCAGCCGCAGCAACTGGTCGCCGGCCGCGTGCCCGAGGGTGTCGTTGACTTCCTTGAACTGGTTGATGTCCAGCAGCAGCAGCGCCACCGGGTGGTCGTGGGCGAGCTGCCGCAGCGACTGGTCGCCCTTGCCGAGCATCGCCGTGCGGTTCGCCAGCCCGGTGAGCGGGTCGTGCACCGCCTCGTACGACGATCGGGCGGTGACCAGCCGCAGCTCGCGATGGGTCGCGGCGTCGTGCAGGGCGGCGGCGAGCGCGTCGCCGAAGGCCGCCACCGCGTCCCGTTCCCGGGTCGCGGGTGGAGCGGAGCGCGGGAACCGGACGCGTAGCCGGCCGACCGGCGCGGCGCCCACCGACAGGGGACGGACCAACTCGTACTCGTCGGGCTCCGACCGGTCCGGAGGGCTCACCTCCCGGTCGAGCAGCTGACCGCCGGCGTCTCCCCGGTAGCGACGCCACCTGCCGTCGGCCCGGGCCACGTCGACGTCGACCAACTCGGCGTTGAACAGCGCCAGCGCGCCGGTCACCGCCGCGCTGGCCACGCCTCGCTCGTCGAGCTGGTTGAGGGCTGCGGTGGCCTCGGCGAAGGCACGCCACGTCCGGCGTTCCTGGTCCGCGCGCAGTCGGTAGCGGTAGGTCTGTTGCAGCAGCCAGAGCAATGGCGGGAGCAGCAGCAACCAGCGCGGATCCAGCTCCAGCAGCGCGATCACGACCAGGCCGACCGCCACGTTGCCCACGAACATCAGCAGCTTGCCGCGCAGCGCGGCGAGCAGCGGCGGCCCGATGGGCAGACCGTGCCGCAGACCCAGCGTCACCCCACCGAGCCACGCGGTCACCAGGAGGTAGGTCACCGAACCGGCGATCACCGCCAGCGCCAGCATCGGCGTCGGCGAGGCGAGCAGCGGATGCCCCAGGGCGGTGGTCACGGTCACGGCCAGCGCCGACGCGGCAGTCAGCGACGCGGCGATCCGGACGATCTCCAGCGGCGGGCGGCGGTCGCTGTGCAGCGACAGCGCCGTCCAGGCCAGCCCGGTGCCGAGCAGGGTGGCCGACGGCAGCCAGCCGGCCGGCGCGAGGTAGAGGCAGACGATCAGGGCGGCCTCGCCCCAGGTGATGCTGACCATGCCGGCGGAGGTGCGGAAGCGAAGCCGGGCGAGTTGGGCGACGGCGAGGACGGCGACGGCGATGCCGAAGCGGGCCGGACCACCAAGAGGATCATCGGACGGCAGCCCGGCCGGAAGGGTCAGACCGACCACGGCGGCGGCCAGAGCCGTCACCGTCACCGCAGCCGTCAGCACGAGCAGCCGGGCAGGCATGCCGTGCACCCCGAGCCGGTCGAACGGGTCGCCGCCCGTGCCGGAGGTCATCGACCTCCCCCGTCAGCCGACCGACCGACGGTACGGCGGGCGGCCGGTGCTGTGACGGTCATCGGCGCCCCCTTCCGCGCACGGCTCGGGGACTTTTGGTCCCCCCGGCGGAAGGCTAAGCCAAACCGGGTGGTCGCAACAGGGGTCCACCACCCGGTTCGGCGTGAATCATGCGCGGACTACCCGTTCCGCTGCTGCTGGTGCCCATTGGGAGCGCGCGTGGATGAATCATGCGCGCTGGTCCCGTCTGTCGGATCGACGACTGAATCGTCAGCCCCGGTCGCATCGGTCGGCCGCCCCTGCTGGGGAAACCGGTCGGGCAGACGCCGCAGCCGGGCGTTCATGTTGCGGATCAGCAGGATGGTCGCGGCGGACAGCAGCAGGATGAGGAAGAGGCCCATCGGTCCGGCCAGACCACCCGTGCGGGTGTCACCGAAGTTGTTCTCCGCGAGCACCTGGGCAGCGGTCAGCATGGCGTTCCTCCGATGTGCGATTGCCTACCAGGGTAGCCCCGGCCGGAATCAACCCGCGTGCGCCGTCTCCCGCACTCCGGCGAAGAGGTCGGACTCGGGCAGCGGGCTGTCCACCACGGTGCGCGCCAGCTCGAAATCCTCCGTCGGCCAGGCACGCTGCTGCAGCTCCATGGGCACGTGGAACCAGAAGCCGTCCGGGTCGACCTGGGTGGCGTGGGCGCGCAGCGCGTCGTCCCGGACGGGGAAGTATTCGGCGCAGTCCACCCGGGTGGTGATGCGGGGGCCCTTGTCCGGGCGCTCGTCCCAGCGCTTGAGCCAATCCTCGTATGGCGACTCAGCGCCGGTGGCGAGCATGGCCTCGTGCAGGGCCATGATCTTGGCCTTGGAGAAGCCGATGTCGTAGTAGAGCTTCAGCGGCTGCCAGGGGGCGCCCAGCTCCGGGTAGCGCTCCGGGTCGCCGGCGGCCTCGAACGCGGCCACGCTCACCTTGTGGCACATGATGTGGTCGGGGTGCGGGTAGCCACCCTCCTCGTCGTACGTGGTCACCACGTGCGGACGGAACTCACGCATCAGGCGCACCAGCGGGCCGGCGGCCACCTCGACGTCCTGGAGCGCGAAGCAGCCCTCGGGCAGCGGCGGCAGCGGGTCGCCCTCGGGCAGGCCGGAGTCGACGAACCCGAGCCAGGCCTGGTCGACGCCGAGGATCGCCCGCGCGGCGTCCATCTCGGCGCGCCGGATGTCGGCGATGTTGGCCCAGACGTCGGGCCGGTCGAGCTTGGGGTTGAGCACGCTGCCGCGCTCACCACCGGTGCACGTCACCACCAGCACGTCCACACCCTGGGCGACGTACTTCGCCATCGTCGCCGCACCCTTGCTCGACTCGTCGTCCGGGTGCGCGTGGACGGCCATGAGACGCAGCTGCTCTGCCAACTTCGGCGCTCCTCGTCTGTGCCGGCCGGTGGACCCGACCGGGCTCGACCGGCTGACCTGCCGGGACCCACCTCGCCCCGCTGCCGGTCGGCACCGCGGGGCCCGACCTGCCATTCCTGCCGTTTGGCCGGGCTGGGAGGATGGACTTCTGCCATTCTTGCCGATACCGCCGACAACAACGCCAGGAGATACCCGCCGGTGACCGAGACGCACGCCACAATTTCACCGGGCGCGCCGGTTTTCCCCGCCGGCCGCTACGGTCGCCGCCGGGCGCCCGGCAACGGCCGCCGTCGTACTCTGCTGGCCGCGCTGGTGCTCCTGGTGCTGGTGGCGGTGCTGAGCCTGATCTCGCTGCGGCTCTACCGGCAGTACGGCGACCCGGTCTACGACGCTCAGGTGATCACGTACACCGACATCACGGACAGCCAGGTGGTCGTCGACTTCCGGGTGACCGTGCCGGCGGGCGGCTCGGCGGTCTGTGTGCTGCGCGCCCGGGACCGCGCCGGCGTCGAGGTGGCCCGCGAAGAGGTCACGGTGAGCGCCGCACCCGGCGACCGGCACGTCACCACCCGGCACCGTCTGAGCACCTCCGCCCGACCGTTCATCGGCGAGGTGCTGCGCTGCCGGCCTCCTGCCTGAGCTGCGCAGACATCACTCGGCAACGGCTGCGGGCAACCCGTCGCGGCGCGTCGACGGCGAGTGCCGGAGGCGGACACCGGCGGTGATCGCCGCCACGCTGTGTCGTACCGCACTGGTAACTTGGTAGTTCACCTGTCAGCCAGCCACGCACAACTGAGGAGAACGCCTGTGTCCACTGGCAACGAGGCGCCCGCCACCTGGCTGTCCCAGGACGCGTACGACCGCCTCCAGGCCGAGCTCGACGAGCACATCGCCAACCGTCCGGCGATCGCAGCCGAGATCAACGCTCGGCGCGAGGAGGGCGACCTACGCGAGAACGGCGGCTACCACGCCGCCCGCGAGGAGCAGGGCAAGGCCGAGGGTCGCATCCGCTACCTGCAGGAACTGCTGCGCACTGCCAAGGTCGGCGAGGCCCCGACGGCCGACGCGGTGTCGCCCGGCATGGTCGTGACGATCTACTTCGACGACGACGCCGACGACACCGAGACCTTCCTGCTCGGCTCACGGGAGATCGCCGCCACCACCGACCTCACCGTCTACAGCCCCGAGTCGGCGCTCGGCAAGGCGATCCTGGGTGGCCGCTCCGGGCAGACCTGCACCTACACGGCCCCGAGTGGCGCCGACATCAAGGTGACCGTGGTCAGTTTCGAGCCGTTCTCCGGCTGAGCGTTCCGCGGCTGCGCGCCGCGGTCACCGCGCCGGCAGCCTTTCAGGGCACCTGAGAGCCGTCTGACGCGTGCCGCCGCCGAGGCGTGACACCCACCCGTGTCACGCCTCGGCGGCGAAGACCACCTGGTAACCACTGGCCCGCAAGGCGCTGATCAGCGTGTCGGAGTGCTCCACACCACGGGTCTCCACCGACAGCGCCACCTCCACCTCCCCGAGGCCCAGGTGCGGATTGGCCCGCTGGTGCTCCACGTCCACCACGTTGGCCCGGTGCTCGGCGATCTGGCTGAGCAGCGACGCGAGTTGCCCGGGCCGGTCCGAGCAGCGCACCGTCACCCGCAGGTAGCGACCCGCGGCGGCCAGCCCGTGCTCGATCACCCGCATCATCAGCAGGGGGTCGATGTTGCCGCCGGAGAGCACCGCGACCACCGGCGTCTCCACCTCCACCACGCCGGCAAGGAGCGCGGCCACGCCGACCGCCCCGGCCGGCTCGACGACCTGCTTGCCCCGCTCCAACAGCATCAGCAGGGCCCGGGAGATGTCCTCCTCGGTGACCGTGACGATCTGGTCGACGAGCTTGCGGACATGGTTGAACGTGATCTCCCCCGGTCGCCCGACCGCGATGCCGTCCGCGATGGTGGCGAAGGCGGGCAGCCGGACCGGTTCCCCGGCCACCAGGGAGGGCGGGAAGGCCGCCGCGCCGGCCGCCTGCACGCCGATGATGCGGACGTCCGGCCGCAGTGCCTTGGCGGCCACCGCCATGCCCGAGATCAGGCCGCCGCCGCCCACCCCGGTGATGATCGTCCGCACGTCCGGGCACTGTTCGAGGATCTCCAACGCCACCGTGCCCTGCCCGGCGATCACGTCCCGGTGGTCGAACGGGTGGATGAGCACCGCTCCGGTGCGCTCGGCGTACGTCTGCGCCGCCACCAGCGACTCGTCGACCGTGTTGCCGGCCAGCTCGACCTGCGCGCCGTACCCCTTGGTGGCGGCGACCTTCGGCAGCGGCGCGTTGACCGGCATGAAGACCGTCGCGTGCGTGCCGACGAGCCCGGCGGCGAGAGCCACGCCCTGGGCGTGGTTACCGGCGCTCGCCGCGACCACGCCGCGTTCGCGCTCGGCCGCCGACAGCCGGGAGATCCGCACGTACGCGCCGCGCACCTTGTACGAGCCGGCGCGCTGCACGTTCTCGCACTTGAGCCAGGTCGGGCCGCCCAGTGCCGCGCTCAGTGGCCGGGAGGGCTCCAGCGGGGTGGTCCGGACGACGTCGGCGAGCAGTTTCCGCGCAGCCCGTACGTCGTCGAGGCCGACCAGTTCCGTCATGCCCCCGATCGTGCCACCCGGCCCCGGGGCTTCCTGCGGCGACACCGGGTTGATCCACTCGACATCGCCGATGCCGCGGTATCAACCGCGCCCGGACACCGCCACATCAGCGATCCCGCGCGGATCACGGCATCGCCGGCCACACCGGCGCCGCCGGCCAGACCGGGGCGGTCGGCCACACCGGGGCGGCGCGGGCGATCCGGGCCTCCTGCGCGGCGGAGATCCGGTGGATCAGCAGGATCAGCGTCACCGCGGCGATGGCGCAGCCCAGCGCGGGCAGCGTGTTGCGGAGCAGGGAGTCCCGGTAGTAGTCGACGTACGCCTGGTAGCCGGCGTCGGTGAACGGGGTCTCCGGCAGCCCGTTGTACGCCTGCTCGTCCAAGCGGCTGCTCACCCGGTCGCCGACGCTGAACACCAACCAGGCGCACCACCAGACGACCACGAGGGTCGGCGTGAACCGGCGCCAGAGGCTGTCCCGCGCCACGCCCGCCACGACCCGGGCCGGCACCACGAAGTTCGCGAAGGGCACCAGCCAGCCGGCGATCGCCCAGCCGGCCCCCAGCGTCGGCAGGGCGCCGGGGAAGGCGTCGGTGTTCTTCCGCGCCCGCCACGTCCAGATGATCACCAGTACGGCGGCGGTGAGGTGCGCCACCACCATGGGCAGCGACAGCAGCCCTCCGACGACCGCCGCGCCGAGCAGCAGGTCCACGTCGTCGGTGGCCATGGCCTGCCGGGCCATCGCCATCCCGATCAGCGGGGACAGCGCCACCACCAGGTAGAGCAGAGCCGTCGCGCCGACGGCGATGTTCACGGCCAGGCCGATCCCGCGTACGCGGTAGGTCGGCAGACCCGGCGTGACGGCGGGCTGGCCCAACGGCGTGTAGCAGCGCTGGCAGTCGTTGTGCTCGGGGGACGTGGGGTCCCCACAGGTCTGGCAGCGCATTGGTGTCCCCCGGGTCCGCGCGACGTTGCGCGCACACGGTAGACGATCATGCAGCGGCCGGCGACCCCGTTCCGACGAGGGGATAGCCGGGGGCGTGACGCGACCACGGGGCGGCCATCTCGAACTGACCGGCCACGCCGAGCAGCAGCAGTTCCGAGCCGGGCGGGCCGACGATCTGCACGGCGACCGGCAGGCCGTCCGGCCGGCGGCCCACCGGCACCACGATCGCCGGCAGACCGGCGATGTTCCACGGCGCGGCGTACGGGGCGTACCGGATGTTGGCCGACATGTTCGCCCGCCAAGACCGCTCGGACCAGCGCCCGGCCTCCGGCGGCGCGCTGGCCAGCGCGGGGGTGAGCAGCAGGTCGACCGAGTGGTCGGTGAAGAAGTCGACCGAGCGCTGCCGCCAGGCGGCCCGGTCGGCCTCCCGGACGTAACCGCGACGCTGCGCCCACTCGCCCAGCGCGACGTGCCGCCGGGTGCGGCGCTGCAGGCCGCGGCGGTCCAGCCCGGCGGCCCGGACGTCAGTGGCGGCCGCGGCGAACCAGGTGGCGATGCCCTGCAGGCCCAGGGCCGTGGGGTAGACGGGATCGGCGGGCACGGTGTCGTGCCCGGCGGCGGCGAGCAGCCGGCCGGCGGTGGCCACCGCGTCCCGGTTGGGCGCGTCCGGAGAGACGCCGCGCACCGGGGAGCGCAGTGAGACACCCACCCGCAGCCGCTGCGGCGGGACCAGCTTCTCCGCACGCCGGCCGGCGAGCACCGAGAAGCCGACCGCGGCGTCCGCGACGGTGCTGGTCAACATGCCGTGCTCGGTGAGGCCGAACCAGTCGTCCGCGCCGAGCTGGCAGGGCACCACGCCCCGGCCGGGCTTGAGACCGACCAGGCCGCAGCAGGCCGCCGGGATCCGGATCGAGCCGAGCCCGTCGTTGCCGTGCGCGATCGGCACCAGACCGGCGGCGACCGCGGCGGCGGCGCCGCCCGAAGAGCCACCGGGGGTACGCGTGTTGTCCCACGGGTTGCGGGTCACCGCGCTGTCGTCGTCGGTGAGTGCCCACAGCCCCAGCTCGGGCATCCGGGTGACGCCGAGGATCACCGCGCCCGCGCCGCGCAGCCGACGCACCACCTCGTGGTCGGCCTCCGCGACGTCGGTCCGCACGGCTGCCGACCCGTTCCAGGTGGGCAGGCCGGCGACCGGGGTGTTTTCCTTGACCGCCACCGGCACGCCGGCCAGGGGGAGGTTGGCCAGGTCCTCCTGCTCGTCGACCTTCTCGGCCTCGGTGATCGCCTCGCCGCCGCGAACGGCGCGGAAAGCGGCCAGCTCGCGGTCGGCCGAGGCGATGTACTCCAGGTGGTCGGCGACGACCTGGGTGGCCGAGACGTCGCCCCGGCGTACGCCCCGGGCGATCTGCTTGGCGGTCGCCCCGACCCAGGTCGCCTTGATGTCCTGCACGGCCATCCTCCCCAGCGGTCAGCCCAGTGCCTGCTCCAGATCGGCGAGCAGGTCGTCGACCGTCTCGATGCCGACAGACAGTCGCACGAGATCGCCGGGAACTTCAAGCGGCGAGCCGGCAGCACTTGCGTGTGTCATCCGGCCCGGGTGCTCGATCAGGGATTCCACGCCGCCGAGCGACTCGGCGAGCACGAAGAGCTTCGTGCGGTTGCAGATCTGGACGGCGTGGTCCTCACCGCCGGAGGCGCGGAAGGAGATCATGCCGCCGAACCGACGCATCTGCTTGGCAGCCACCTCGTGACCTGGGTGCGAGGGCAGCCCCGGGTAGATCACCTCGGCCACCTGGGCGTGTCCGTCCAGGTACGCGGCGAGCCGCTCGGCGTTGTCGCAGTGCCGGTCCATGCGTACCCCGAGGGTCTTGATGCCGCGCAGGGTGAGCCAGGCGTCGAACGGGCCGTTGATCGCGCCCATCGCGTTCTGGTGGTAGCGCAACTCCTCGCCGAGCCCGGCGTCGGCGACGACGAGCGCGCCACCGACCACGTCGGAGTGCCCACCGATGTACTTGGTGGTGGAGTGCACCACCACGTCCGCGCCGAAGGCGATCGGCTGCTGGAGGTACGGCGAGGCGAAGGTGTTGTCGACAACCAGCAGCGCGCCCGCGTCGTGCGCCACGGCGGCCAGGGCGGCGATGTCGGCGATGCCGAGCAGCGGGTTCGTCGGCGTCTCCACCCAGACGATCTTCGTCCGACCGGGCTGCACGGCGGCCCGGACCGCGGCCGCGTCGGAGACCTTGGCGGGGGTGAACTCCAGGCCCCAGCGCTGGGCCACCCGGGCGAAGAGCCGGTAGGTGCCGCCGTACGCGTCGTCCGGGATGATCACGTGGTCGCCCGGCTGGCAGACGGCCCGCAGCAGGGTGTCCTCGGCAGCCAGGCCGCTGGCGAAGGCGAGGCCCACCGGCCCGCCCTCCAGCGCGGCCAGGCACTCCTGAAGGGCGTCGCGGGTCGGGTTGCCGGAGCGGCTGTACTCGTAGCCGAGCCGGGGCGCGCCGACGGCGTCCTGGGCGTACGTGCTGGTCTGGTAGATCGGCGGGATCACCGCGCCGGTGCGGGCCTCAGGGTCCTGACCGGCGTGAATGGCGAGCGTCTCGAAGCCGTGGTTCATGCTGGTGAGGCTAGTGCCCCGGCGGAGGGGGCCGGAACGGAACCCGCTCTCCGGGCGGGGGCCGGGCCGTCCGGTCCGGCCCCCGCGCGCCAGCCCAGGGGCCGGCGGGCCGGTCAGCCGGCGGGAACGGGCAGGACGTGCAGGGTGGCCCGGTTCCTCCCGGTCCAGTCGTAGGAGACCGCGTACAGCCGTAGGCCGTTCGGCGACCAGGCCAGCGCACCCTGGCTCAACTCACCGCCACCGAGCACGAAGCGGGTCAGTTCGGTGCCGTCCGGCCGATAGACGAACAGGTACGACGTGTCGGCTGCGGCGGCGATCCTGGTGCCGTCTCGGGACGGCTCGACGGCGGTCGGGTACGCGCCGGTGGGGAAGGTCGCGGAGGGGGTGGTGATGTCGGCGAACGGGAACGCCTGCACTTCATAGGGGGCACCGGCTGCGGTGTAGAGGGTGGTGCCGGTCGGGTCGAGGGCGATGTCCCGCAGGTTGCTGCCGATCACCGTCCAGTCGTTCGTCCGCAGCAGGGTCAGTGTTCCCCCGGCTCCGATCGCGTACGCGTAGACCGACGCCGGGCTCAACGACATCTGCCCGGCCAGCAGCACCGAACGGTTCTGGCTGGCGGCGGCCAGCAGCGGAGCGCCGTAGAAGTCCTGAGTGGTGGCCATCGCGGTGGTCACCCGGGCCGGCTGACGGCCCAGGTCGATCCGGCCGATGTTGCCGCCCCACTGGTCACAGCCGTAGCCGAACCACAGGTACCGCCCGGTCAACGCGAGCGACGACGGGCACTCGCCCGCGCCGGTGTCGTACCGGGCCGACTCGACGAGTGAGCCGGTGTCGAAGGCGGCGATGGCGTTGGCCGTGGGCAGCGCCACGTAGAGGGTCTGCCGGTCGGCGCTGAGCAGCAGGTCGGAGGGGCCGGGCAGACCGGACAGGGTGCCGACCACCGCGCCCGTCGCGCTGGCCACCACGACGTCGGTGGAGTTGGGGCCGCCGCTGACAAAGACCCGGTCGCCGGCCGACACCACGTCGCCCACCGTGGTCAGCGGCAGCGGGGTGGCGGTCTGGGTGGGGGCCGCGTGGACAGGGGCCGCGATCACGGTGGTGAGCAGCCCGGCGGTCAGCGTCGCCAGGGCCAGGGTCGTGCCTCTGCTGATGTGCAAGGTACGTCCTTTCAGAGCATCGACGTAAATGACTACCACAGTCGATGCCTGCGCGGGGGGGCGTGCCCGTCGGACCCTCCGCATAGCCTGGGGCGATGAGCGGGTGCGTGTTCTGCGGGATCGTGTCGGGTGACGTGCCGGCGTTCCGGGTCGCGGACGAGCCGGACGGGGTGGCGTTCCTGGACACCCGTCCGGTGTTCAAGGGGCACGTGCTGGTGGTGCCCCGCGCGCACCTGGTGACCCTGGCCGAGCTTCCGGCCGACCTGCTGCCCGGCTACTTCGCGCTGGTCCAGCGGCTGGCGGTGGCGGTGGAGGCCGCTCTGGGGGCGGGTGGGACGTTCGTGGCGATGAACAACAAGGTGTCCCAGTCCGTCCCGCATCTGCACACCCACGTGGTGCCGCGTACCAAGGGCGACGGGCTGCGGGGCTTCTTCTGGCCGCGCACCCGGTACGCCGACGACACCGAGGCACAGACCTACGCCGACCGGATCGCCGCCGGCCTGGGTGGCGGGGCCTGAGTCACAGTGGCACGGGTAAGGAAGAAAGACCCACCGGTGTTACACGCTGGGAGAGGTACGAGAGGAGTCCCACCGTGTTCCTGCGCCGTATGAACGCCGAGATGATTTCGCCCGAGCAGGCCCTGCCGGGCCGGCCGATCGCCATGCCGGTCGCCGACCGCCACGAGGTGCTGGGCACCCCGCTGAAGGGCCCGTTCCCGGAGGGTCTCCAGGTCGCCGTCTTCGGCATGGGCTGCTTCTGGGGTGCCGAGCGGCTGTTCTGGACGCTGCCCGGCGTCTACACCACCTCCGCCGGCTACGCGGGCGGCATCACCAAGAACCCGACGTACGAGGAGACGTGCTCCGGCCGGACCGGGCACGCCGAGGTCGTCCAGGTGGTGTACGACCCCAGCAAGATCACGTATGAGGACCTGCTGAAGGTCTTCTGGGAGAACCACGACCCGACCCAGGGCATGCGCCAGGGCAACGACGTGGGCACCCAGTACCGGTCGGCGATCTACACGACCACCGACGAGCAGCGGGCCATCGCGGAGTCGTCCCGGGACGCCTTCCAGCCGATCGTGAGCCGGGCCGGCAAGGGTGAGATCACCACCGAGATCGCCCCGCTCGGCAGCTACTACTTCGCCGAGGACTACCACCAGCAGTACCTTGCCCCGACCAAGAACCCGAACGGGTACTGCAACCACGGCCCGAACGGGCTGAGCTGCCCGGTCGGCGTGGCGCGTACCGCTGGCTGACCCACCTGCTTGAGCGTGATGCCCGGCCGCCGACGAGGTGGCCGGGCATTCCCGTCTGGCCCTGTGATCGAAATCCGTTGCCGCGCCCGGCGAGAACTCGATAACGTGGCCGTACACGTGAAAGGAGGTGGTCCAGACTTGTATAGCAATCGGACTCGTGAGGTGGCTGTCAGCTAGCCGCTGTCCTCGACAGTGATCCGTCCGCCGCGAGGCGGGCAACCAGTACGACCGTCGAGACCGTGTGGCAGCGGTGCGGCGAATCCACGACAGCCACCCGACCCCCGGGGTGCCGGCCAAGTCCAGCCGGCCCGCGCGACAGCGCGGAGCGCCCCGGGGGTCGCTCCATATCTGTGGGAGATCAGCGTGTCGATGCGCGAGCTGGTGATTCTCGGGACGGCCAGCCAGGCCCCCACCCGGCAGCGCAACCACAACGGGTACGTGCTGCGCTGGGACGACGAGGTGATCCTCTTCGACCCCGGCGAGGGCAGCCAGCGGCAGCTCCTGCACACCACTGTCACCGCGACCGACCTGACCCGGATCTGCGTCACGCACTTCCACGGCGACCACTGCCTCGGCCTGCCCGGCACCATCCAGCGACTCTCGCTGGACCGGGTGTCGCATCCGGTCGCCGTGCACTTTCCGGCGGGCGGCGCCGAGTACTTCGCCCGACTGCGGCACGCCACCTCCTTCTACGAGACCGCCGAGCTGGCGGTCACGCCGATCGAGACCGACGGTCAACGGATCACCCTGAGCTGCGGCACGCTGGAGGCCCGCCGGCTGCGGCACCCGATCGAGACGTACGGCTATCGGCTGGTCGAGCCGGACGGCTGCCGGATGCTGCCGGAGAAGCTGGCCGCGTACGGCATCGCCGGTCCGGCCGTCGGCGAGCTGATCCGCGTCGGGCACCTGGACCTCGACGGTCGTCGCGTCACCCGCGACGAGGTGAGCGTGCCCCGGCCGGGGCAGCGGTTCGCCTTCGTGATGGACACCGGCCTCTGCGACGGGGTGTACGCCCTGGCCGAGCACGCCGACCTGCTGGTCATCGAGTCGACCTTCCTGGAGTCGGAGGCGGCGCTCGCCGCCGAGGTCGGCCACCTGACCGCGGCGCAGGCCGCGCGGGTGGCGACCGAATCGGGGGTACGCACGCTGGTGCTCACGCACTTCTCGCAGCGTTACCCCGACCCGCGCCGGTTCTTCGACGAGGCCCGCGGGCATTTCGACGGCGACCTGGTCATCGCCGAGGATCTGACCACCGTGCAGGTTCCGCCGCGCCGGGTAGCCTCGGCCGAATGACCGTCACGCTCCGCCCCGCGACCGGCGACGACCTGATGGCGGTGGGTGCCCTCCACCAGCGTTCCCGGGTCGCCGCGTACTCCGCCTTCCTGCCGGTCGAAGCCCTGGCCGACCCGACACCGGAGGCGATGGGGCGGTACTGGGTCGAGCGGTGGCGCTGGGAGCAGGACACCCACCGGATGATCGTGGCCGAACGGGCCGGGGCGCTGGTCGGGTTCAGTTACCTGGGCCCGGACGACGAGGACGACCCCGCCACCGGGCTGCTCAACGCGATCCACCTCGACCCGCGCGAGCAGGGCCGGGGCGTCGGTCGCGCGCTGATGGTGGACGTCCTGGACGCCATGCGCGCCCGGGGTTGGCGTCGCGCGGCGCTCTGGGTGCTGCGGGAGAACGCGCACGCCCGCTCGTTCTACGAGCGCGGCGGCTGGACGTCGACGGGTGTGGAGCGCGACGAGCACATCGGCACGGCCCTCACCCCGCAGGTCCGCTACACCCGCCCCCTCTGAAGAGCCATCGCGCAGCTGCAACTGACGCAACAGTGGCTGTCGAGCGGTATACCTCAGAGGTATGAATATGACTCTGAGGTATACCGCTCACTCGTCTAGTGGGCGCCCAGGTGGGCCAGGAGGTCCTGGCGGGTGAGGACGCCCTTGGGCTTGCCGTCCACCAGGACCAGCGCGGCGTCGGACTTCTCCAGCAGACCGACGGCCTCGCTCACCGGCTGGCCGCCACCGATCATCGGCAACGGGTCACCCATGTGCCGCTCGATGGTGTCGTGCAGGTGGGCCTGACCGGTGAACAGCGCGTCGAGCAGGTCCCGCTCGGCGATCGAGCCGGCGACCTCACCGGTCACCACCGGCGGCTCGGCCTTGAGCACCGGCAGCTGCGAGACGCCGTACTCGCGCATGTAGTCGATCGCGTCCCGGACCGTCTCGGTCGGGTGCACGTGCACCAGCTCGGGCAGGCCGCCCGGCTTGCTGGCCAGCGCGTCGGCCACCGTCGGCTCGTGGCCGGAGTTGTCCAGGAAGCCGTACCGGGCCATCCACGAGTCGTTGAAGATCTTGGAGAGGTAGCCGCGACCGCCGTCGGGCAGCAGCACCACCACGACGTCGTCCGGGCCGGCCTTGCGGGCCACCTCCAACGCGGCGACCACGGCCATCCCGCAGGAGCCCCCGACCAGCAGGCCCTCCTCGCGGGCCAGCCGCCGGGTCATCTCGAAGGACGCCTTGTCGGAGACCTCGACGATCTCGTCGGCCACACCCCGGTCGTACGTCGTCGGCCAGAAGTCCTCGCCGACGCCCTCCACCAGGTACGGCCGGCCGGTGCCGCCGGAGTAGACAGAGCCCTCCGGGTCGGCGCCGATGACCCGCACCCGCCCCTCGGACGCCTCCTTCAGGTACTGCCCGATGCCGGAGATCGTCCCGCCGGTGCCGACGCCCGTCACGAAGTGCGTGAGCCGGCCCTCGGTCTGCTTCCACAGCTCCGGGCCGGTCGTCTCGTAGTGCGAGCGCGGGTTCGCCGGGTTGCTGTACTGGTCGGGCTTCCACGCGCCGGGAATCTCGCGGGTCAGCCGGTCGGAGACGTTGTAGTACGAGCGCGGGTCCTCCGGCGCGACGGCGGTCGGGCAGACCACCACCTCGGCGCCGTACGCCCGCAGCACGTCCTGCTTGTCCTGGCTGACCTTGTCGGGGCAGACGAAGACGCACTTGTAGCCCTTGAGCTGGGCTACCAGGGCGAGCCCGACCCCGGTGTTGCCGCTGGTCGGCTCGACGATCGTGCCGCCGGGCCGCAGCAGGCCCGCCGCCTCGGCGTCCTCGACCATGCGCAGCGCGATCCGGTCCTTCACCGAGCCGCCCGGGTTGACGTACTCGACCTTGGCGAGCACGGTGGCCTGGATGCCCTCGGTGACGTTGCGCAGGCGGACCAGCGGGGTGTTGCCGATCATGTCGACGACGTTGTCGTAGTACTGCACGGTGTGCCCTTCGTTGCGGCGCCGGCGACGGCGGCCGGGCAGACGTATCCTCGCCGCCCAGCGTACGTGCCGTCAGTGCACCAGACCCCCGGGGATGACCGAGCTGCGTCGGGCCTCCCATTCGAGGAAACGGTCGGTCTCGGCGAGCACGCTGCCGGCCAGCCAGGTGATCATCACCGCGTCGTCGGCCAGCCCGAAGATCGCCAGTGGGATCTCCGGCAGCAGGTCGATGGGCGAGACGATGTACGCCGTGGCCGCCGTCATCAGGGCCAGCCGGAGGCCACCGTCGTACTCCCCCCGGGTCGTGGCCCGGATCATCCGGGGCAGCGCCGCCAGTCGGGTGCCCAGCGAGGGCCCGCCGCGCGCCCCCGCCGCCAGTGCCCGCGCCAAAGCCGTGAACGCCGCGCTGCGCTTCAGTGTCTTCCCCATCGTCGCGCTCCTCTCCGCCGGATCAGCGTGGCGGGTCGGCGCAAGTCGGCCGGCCTCCACCGGACAGGTACCCCGTCCCGTCGGTTTCCAGGCACTCCCGAGCCGGGACGACGACAGCGGCGTGTCGGGCCGGCGCGATAATGTCGGCATATGGGGGTGGCTGGTTCTGTCGTACCCGTTGGGCCGCGCTGGCGGCAGGCCTGGCGGATCGCCCGGCTGGCGGCTATCGGGACGGGCGCCACCGCGGCGGCCGCGGTGGCGACTGGCGGGGTGCTGCTCGGCCAGGCCCGCCAGGCCCGGCGCACCATCCCGATGGCCGAGGCCCCGCCGCCGCGCTGCGACGGGATGTACGGCGCGAAGTTCCCCGGCCCCCCGCTCACCATGGTCGTGCTCGGTGACTCGTCGGCGGCCGGCTACGGGGTACACCGCCGCCGGGAGACACCTGGGGCGCTGCTCGCCACCGGGCTGTCCCGGCGCCTGCACCGGCCGGTTCTGGTGCGCCGTTTCGCGGTGGTCGGCGCCATCTCCGCGGCGCTCCGGCACCAGGTGGAAGCGGCGTTGGAGTGCGCGCCGGACATCGCGGTGATCCTGATCGGCGGCAACGACATCACCAACCGCACACCGCGCGGCCTGGCGGTGCGCTACCTGGTCGAGGCGGTCCACGCGCTGCGCGACGCCGGCTGCGAGGTGGTCGTCGGCACCTGCCCCGACCTCGGCGCGATCCGGCCGATCCAGCCACCGCTGCGCTGGCTGGCACACCGGTGGAGTCGCCAGCTCGCCGCCGCCCAGACGGTGGCGGTGGTCGAGGCGGGCGGCTCGACGGTGTCCCTCGGCGACCTGCTCGGCCCACGGTTCGCCGCCGAACCGCTCCGAATGTTCGCCTGGGACCGGTTCCACCCCTCCGCCGAGGGGTACGCGATGGCCGCCGCCGCTCTGCTGCCGACGATGCTCTCGGCGCTCGGCTCCGGGCCGGAGCGACGGGCCACACCGGCGCGGGGCGAGGGCGTACGGTCGCTGCCAAAGGCCGCACAGGAGGCGGCCCGGCACGCCGGCACCGAGGTCAGCGGCACCCAGGTCCGGGGCCGCGACCGAGGACCGGCCGGCCGGTGGGCGCAGCTGCGTCGCCGGGCGTTCTTCGGTGTCAACACGGTGCCGCAGTCCGGCTCCGCGACGGACACCTCGACAGTGGAGGGACTGGCATGAACGAGCGCAGCGAGCGGGGCGTGACCGCCGGTCTTCCCGGCCGCCTGGGTCGGGCGGCGGCGCTGTCGCTGCTCGCCGGCACGGTGGGCGGTGCCGCTGTCCTGGCCGGTGAGGCGTTCGTCGCCCGGCACCGGCGCTACGCCGAACCGGAGCTGGGGCTGGCGTTGCGGGCCACGATCGGCCGGGCCGACGCCGCGCCGCTGCGGCTGGTGCTGCTCGGTGACTCGTCGGCGTTGGGCGTGGGCGTCGACCGCCTCGACGACACCATCGGCGGGCAGTTGGCCAACCTGCTCGCCGAGGGCCCGACCGGCCGCCGGGTGCACCTGTCCAGCGTCGGTGTCTCCGGGTCCCGCTCGACGGACCTGGCCACCCAGGTCGCCCGGGCCCTGCTCGGCGAGCGGCCCGACGTGGCGCTGATCCTGATCGGCGCGAACGACGCCACCGGGCTGCGCCGGCCCGCCGACGCGTCCGCCTATCTCGGGGCGGCGGTGCACCGGCTGCGGGAGGCGCGCGTCGAGGTGGTGGTGGGCACCTGCCCCGACCTCGGCGCCGTACGCGCCATCGCGCCGCCGCTGCGTCAGCTGGTCGGCTGGTCCGGGCGGCGGATGGCCCGCGCGCAGACCACTGCGGTGTTGGAGGCGGGCGGCGCGGTGGTCGACCTGGCCACCGAGACCGGGCCGGTCTTCCGAGCCGACGCGGGGACGCTCTGCCACGACGGCTTCCACCCGTCCGCCGACGGCTACCGGGTGTGGGCGCATGCCCTGCTGCCGGCCGTCGCGGCCGCGGCGGCGGTCGCCTCCCGGCGCTAGAGCACGCCCGGCTGGGGTGACATTTCCCGCCGCGCCTGCTTCTTCCGTGCCATGTTACCGGCGGGTTAACGTTGGCTCATGCCGATTGAGTCGTCCCGCGACGCCGTCATCGTCGCTACCGCCCGCTCCCCCATCGGCCGGGCGCACAAGGGGTCCCTGCGCGATGTCCGCTCCGACGACCTCGCCGCGACCATCGTCCAGGCCGCACTGGACAAGATCCCCGAACTCGACCCGACCACCATCGACGACATCTACCTCGGGTGCGGCCTGCCCGGCGGTGAGCAGGGCTTCAACATGGCCCGCGTGGTGGCCACCCTGCTCGGGCTGGACACCGTTCCCGGCGCCACGCTGACCCGCTACTGCGCCTCCTCGTTGCAGACCACCCGGATGGCGCTGCACGCGATCCGCGCCGGCGAGGGCGACGTGTTCGTCTCGGCCGGTGTCGAGATGGTCTCCCGCTACGCCCGCGGCAGCTCCGACGGGCTGCCTCCCGAGGCGCAGGCCCTCGTCGGCGGCGGCTGGGAGAATCCGCGCTTCGCGTCGGCCGCTGAGCGCTCGAAGCGCCGCGCGCAGGGCGGCGCCGAGGTCTGGGCCGACCCGCGCGAGGCCGGCGAGCTGCCGGACATCTACCTGACCATGGGGCAGACCGCGGAGAACCTGGCCCAGGTGTACGACGTGACCCGCGCCGACATGGACGAGTTCGGTGTCCGCAGCCAGAACCTCGCCGAGAAGGCCATCGCCGACGGCTTCTGGGCTCGGGAGATCACCCCGGTCACCACGCCGGACGGCACCGTGGTGAGCACCGACGACGGCCCCCGCGCAGGCGTCACCCTGGACGCGGTGGCCGGCCTGAAGCCGGTGTTCCGCCCGGACGGCCGGATCACCGCGGGCAACTGCTGCCCGCTCAACGACGGTGCCGCCGCCGTCGTCGTGATGAGCGCCCAGCGGGCCGAGGAGCTGGGCCTGACCCCGCTGGCCCGGATCGTCTCCACCGGCGTGACCGCGCTGTCGCCGGAGATCATGGGCCTCGGACCGGTCGAGGCGTCCCGGCAGGCGCTGCGCCGGGCCGGCATGACCATCGACGACGTCGACCTGGTCGAGATCAACGAGGCGTTCGCCGCCCAGGTGATCCCCTCCTACCGGCAGTTGGGCATCCCGGAGGAGAAGCTGAACGTCATGGGCGGCGCGATCGCGGTCGGCCACCCGTTCGGCATGACCGGCGCCCGGATCACCGGCACCCTGCTCAACGCGCTGGAGTGGCACGACAAGACCATCGGTCTGGAGACCATGTGCGTCGGCGGCGGCCAGGGCATGGCCATGGTGCTCGAACGCCTGAGCTGACCCGACGTCAGAGCGCGCCGCGGGTCGCCGTCACCTCGGCGGCGGCCCGCGCCAGTGCTTCGGCATCGGCCCCGGCGGCCAGCAGGTCGGCCGTCACCACCCGCAACTGGTCGGGCAGGGCCAGGTCGTTGTCCAGCCGGGGCACGGTCCGGCGGGGCTGTCCCTCGGCGTCGGCGGCCAGATTGGCGATCTCCTGCACCAATCGGTGCATCAGGTCGGCGCGGGGCACGTTGCCACTGGTCGCGGCCGCCGCCCAGCGCGGCTGCTCCCAGTGCCCGACCTGGCGGACCAGCAACTGCACGGCCCGCTCCAACTCCGCTGCGCTCATCGCCGCCGAGTCTACGGCCGGCGCCGACCCCGACATTCCGGGCCGCTCAGCGGCGCAGGTAGCTGAGCAGCCGTAGCAGCTGCCAGTAGAGGAAGACCAGGCCGGTGAGCAGGCCGAACGCGCTCAGCCACGCGTACCGGCGGGGTCGGCCGTCGCGCACCGAGCGCTCGACGAGGTCGAAGTCGAGGATGAAGCTGAACGCACCGGCGATGATCGCCACGACCGAGAAGGCGTACGGCAACCAGCCGACCTCCCCGCTGACGCTGTAGACCGCCAGCCCCGGCCGCCCGGAGATCAGGTACGACACCAGGTTGACCACGCTGAGCACGGCGATACCGAGCAGCGTGCCGATCACCAGGCGGGCCAGCCGGGGCGTCGCGCGGATCACCCGGGCCCGGTACAGCGCTGCCATGCCGAGGAAGACGCCGAAGGTGCCGGCCACCGCCTGCACCACGATCCCGGGGTAGACCTGCTGGAAGGTCCGGCTGGCGACCCCCAGCAGCAGCCCCTGGAGCACCGCGTAGCCGACGATCGGCACCGGGTTGGTGATTCCCCGCAGCGAGATGACCAGGACCAGCACGATCGAGGCCAGGGCGCTGCCGGCCAGGGCCGCCCCCAACCACACCGCGTCGGGCACCACCGCCCAGGACACCGCGGCGGCCGCGCCGGTGAGCAGGAGCAACCCGACGGTACGCACCACCACGTCGTCGACGGTCATCGGCTCGACATCGCGGGAGCTGACCACCCGGGACTCCAACCGGCCGGTCTCGTCCAGCCGGTTGAGCACCGGGTTGTTGCTGCGCACCGTCGCCTCCTTCGCCCGCGTACCCCTGGCAGTCACTCTGCCCCGGACGGCCCGGCGGCGGCGGCGAAACGGCGCGGACGACGGCGCCCGCCCCCACGGTGAGCGGGAGCGGGCGCCGGTCAGCGGGAACGGACGAGATCAGTCGTCGCCCTGGAAGTAGCTCAGCAGGCGCAGGATCTCGATGTAGAGCCAGACCAGGCTGACCAGGATGCCGAACGCAGCGACCCAGGAGTAGCGCTGGGGCAGGCCCATCCGAACGCCGTCCTCGATTTCCTTGAAGCTGAGCACGAAGCTCAGCGACGCGACCACGATGCAGACGAGGCTGAAGCCGATCGCCAGCGGGCTGCCGTCCCGCAGACCCGTGTTGACGCCGAACAGCGCCAGCACCAGGTTGATCAGCATCACCGCGGCGAGGCCGATGATGGCCGTCGACACGATCTTCACGAACATCGGGGTGGCCCGGATGATCTTCGCCTTGTAGACCATCGTCATCACGAAGAAGATGCCGAAGCTCGCCACGGCGGCCTGGAGCACGATGCCGTCGTAGAAGGTCTCGAACGCCTTGCTGACCATGCCGACGAAGACACCTTCGACGACCGCGTACGCGATGACGAGCGCCGGGTTGGCCATCCGGGAGAACGAGATGATCAGGCCGAGCACCAGGCCGACGACCGCCGCGCCGATCCAGGCGGTGCCGACCAGCGCGTCGGGCACGAGCACCCAGGCTGCCGCGGCGGTGATGCCGAGGATGCCGAACAGCGCGACCGTCTTGACGACCACGTCGTCGACGGTCATCGGTGCCACGGCGGGCGGTGCGGCCGGGTAGCCGGCCTGGGACGGGTACTGCTGCGGAATGCCGGGCTGTCCGTACGGCCCGGTCGGTGCGTACCCGGCGGAGCGCTCCCGCTCGGCCGCCTGGCCGAGCCGGGCGAGCACCGGGTTCGAGGTCTTCACTGTCTGGCCTCCCTCAGGGGGTCGTTTGCACGTGAACGTGCCCCCCAAGAGTAAACTGCCCGGCCCACTCCTGGTGATCACGATGGGAACGCGGACGCCGTGGCGGCTGGGTGCCCGGGGCGGGGGTCGAACCCGCACGCCTTTCGGCAGCCGCTTTTAAGGCGGCCGTGTCTGCCGTTCCACCACCCGGGCGGGTGGCACCCGCGCGCCGACACGCACGGTGCAGTGTCACCGTAGCCGGTCCGCGGCGACCCGGCGTACCCCGCCGGGCTGGCCACATTAGGGTCGATGCCGTGAGCAGCGCAGCCCCAACGGCCCCCGACGCCGCCCCTGACCAGGTCTTCCGCCTCGACGATCAGGTCAACCGCCGACCCCGGGCCGTCCGGCTGCTGGCCGCCGTCCGCCGCCACCGGGCGGATCTGCTGGTCGCGTTGGTCTGGGTGGCGCTCGCCGGCTGGCTGACCCACGGCCTGTGGCCCGACCCGGGTGGGCGGACGTTGGCGCTCAACCCCGAGGACCAGACGCTCTACGAGTGGTTCCTGGCGGTCGACGCGCGGGCGCTGCTCGGCGACTTCCACCTGCTCACCGACCGGCTCAACGCCCCGGACGGTGTCAACCTGATGGCCAACACCACGGTCATCGCGCTCGGCGTCGTCTGCGCGCCGATCACCCTCCTGCTCGGCGCGCCCACCACCTTCGCGCTGCTCGCCGCCGCCAACCTGGCCGGCACCGCCCTCGCCTGGTATCTGCTGTTCCACCGGACGCTGCGCGCCCACCGCCTCGCTGCCGCGCTCGGCGGCGGACTGTGCGGCTTCGGCCCGGGCATGATCTCGCAGTCCAACAGCCACCTGCACATGACGGCGCAGTGGCTGGTGCCGGTGATCGTCTGGCTGGTGCTCCGGCTGCTCCGCGCGTCCGACCCCGGCCCCACGACAACCGACGCGGCGGGCCGCGCCCGATCGGTCGGCCCGGACCGACGACGGATGATCAGCTCCGCTGCCGGTCTGGCCGCGGCCGTCACCGCGCAGGTCTTCATCGGCGAGGAGGTCCTCTTCCTCTCCGCCGTCACACTCCTGGTGATGGCGATCAGCTACGCCGTCGCGGACCGGGACCTCGCCCGGCGCGCACTGCCCGGATTCGCCGGCGGGCTGGCGATCGCCGCCGGCCTGGCGCTGCTGGTGCTCGGCTACCCGCTCTGGTTCCAGTTCGCCGGGCCGCAGGGCGTCGCCGACGGGATGTTCAGCCCGGCCTACTTCTCGGCCGACCTCAGCAGCTGGTGGGCGGTCTCCCCGCTGTCGGTCGCCGGCAGCGACGAGGCGTCCCGGCTGACCACCGGCCCCGCCGAATACAACACCTTCCTCGGCTGGCCGCTGCTGCTGATCACCGCCGCCTGCGCGGTCTGGGCCGGCCGGCGCCGGCTGGTGCTCGCCTGCGTGGTGGCGGCGTTGGTGATGGTCGCGCTCTCCCTCGGCCCGGAGGTGGTGCTCGGCGGCACCCGCACCGCGCTGCCCGGCCCGTACGCCCTGCTGGCCGGGTTGCCGGTGGTGGACGGCGCGCTGCCGATGCGGTTCGGCCTGGCGCTGCTCCCGATCGTGGCGACGCTGCTCGTCGTGGCCGTCGACCGGGCACTGCGCGGCACCGGCCGGGCGCGGCGGCTGGTGCCGCTGGCCGTCATCGCCGCCCTGCTGCCGATCTTCCCGACCCCACTGCCGACCGCCGAGCGGCCCGCCGTGCCGGAGTTCATCACCGGCGGGCACTGGCGGCAGTGCGTCCGCCCGGGCGGGGTGCTGGTCCCGGTGCCACTGCCCACCCCCAAGGAACCGTGGCCGATGCGCTGGGCAGCCGCCGCCGACGCCGGGTTCGGCCTGCCCGAGGGGTTCTTCATCGGCCCGTACGGGCGCGGTGGCACCGCCGCCATGGGCACCTTCAAGCAGCCCACCTCGGCCCTGCTGGCCGACGTCGCCCGCCGCGGCGACCAGCCGGCCATCGGCGACGAGCAGCGCCGGCAGGCCGCCCGGGACGTCGACTTCTGGGGCGCGTCCTGCGTGGCGCTGGCCGACGACGCGCCGCACGCCGACAGCCTGCGGGCGACCCTGGAGCAGCTGTACGGCCCGGCCACCCGCGTCGCCGACGCTTGGATCTGGCGGGTCTGACGCCGAGTACCGCGAAAGGGCCCCTCCTGAGCAGGAGGGGCCCTTTCGTTCAGTTTGCTCAGACGCGCGGCGCGCCCACCGGCTGGGACGCCTCGACGAACTCCTCGCGCGGGTCGTGCAGCTGGCCCAGGGCGACGACCTCACGCTTGAGGAAGAACGCCAGCGACCAGTCCACCACCACCCGGACCTTGCGGTTGAACGAGGGAATCCGGCTCATGTGGTACGTCCGGTGCATGAACCAGGCCGGCCAGCCGGTCATCTTGATGCCGTACACCTGGGCGACGCCCTTGTGCAGGCCGAGGCTGGCGACGCTGCCGGCGTGCTTGTGCTTGTAGTTGACCGGCTCGCGGCCCCGGATCACCGCGACGATGTTGTCGGCCATCCGCGCCGCCTGACGCACCGCGTGCTGGGCGCTCGGCGAGCAGAAGTTGCCCGGCTCCTTGGTCAGGTCCGGCACGGCGGCGCAGTCACCGGCGCTCCACGCGCCCTCGATGACCCGGTCACCGTCGACCACCTGGAGGGTGGGAATGCAGGTGACCCGCCGGCGCTCGTCACGCGGGAAGTCCGTCGCGTCCAGCATCGGCGACGGCTTCACGCCGGCCGTCCAGACGATCGTGTCGGACCGGAAGCTGTCCCCGTCGGAGAGCTTGACCACCCCGTCGACGCAGGACTCCAGGCGGGTGTCCAGCCGGATGTCCATGTTGCGCTTCATGAGCTGCTGCACCGTATAGGCGCCCATGTCCCGGTCGACCTCGGGCAGCACCCGCTGGGTGGCCTCGACGAGCACCCAGCGCATGTCCTCCGGCTTCAGCTCCGGGTAGTAGCGCAGGGCGTCCCGGGCCATGTCCTCCATCTCGGCGAGCGCCTCGATGCCCGCGTAACCGCCACCGACGAACGTGAAGGTCAGCGCCGAGCGGCGCACCTCCGCATCCGGGGTCACGGCCGCGACGTCCAGCCGGTCCAACACGTGGTTGCGGAGGTAGATCGCCTCACCGATGGTCTTGAACCCGATGCCCTGTTCGTGCAGGCCCGGAATCGGCAGCGTCCGGGACACCGAACCCGGCGCGACGATCACGTGGTCGTACGCGATCTCCCGGGCCGGGCCGACGATCGGCTGCACGGTGGCCACCTTGCGGTCGTGCTCGACCCGCGTGACCGTTCCCGCCACCACCTTGCACCGGCGCAGCTCCCGCCGCAGCGGCACCACGGAGTGCCGGGGGGAGATGTTTCCCGCCGCGGCCTCGGGCAGGAAGGGCTGGTAGGTCATGTGGGGCTGGGGGTCCACGACGATGACCTCAGCCTCACGGGAGCTGAGCTTCTTTGACAGGCGCAGGGCCGCGTAGAGACCGACGTGCCCGGCACCCACCACAAGGATCCGCTTCGGATTCACGTCATCTATCTTTCCCCGCCCGGCTCAGGTAATCCCGCTCGCGCCCCCCATCTGTGACGGAACACAACCCCTGTGACCTGCATAACTCTCTCGTCTCAGGGGTTCACCTTCGCCGCAGCAGCCAACCCAGCAACGCGACGAGACCCACCGCCACCACCAGCCCCAGCACGGTGACCCACTGATAACCGGCCTCCCCGCCCAGGCCCGCCGCCTGCAACAGCAGCACCCCCAGCACGGCCGTACCCAACAGCACCGCCGCCACCCGCAGCAACCACCGGGTGACCAGCTCCGGATCCACCACCGCGTCATACGGCAGCAGCGCCGCCAGCGCGCACAGGGAGTGCCCCAGATACAACAGCGCGGCGACGGCGAGCAGCCGCCACAACGCCACCGGTCGGCCGTATCCGTCGGTGGCGAGCAGCCAGCCACCGACCATGACCAGCGCCACGAAGGTCGGCCACAGCCGCCGCGGACCCACCGCGGGCAGCAGCGCGGCCACCGCCAGGAGCAGCAGCGGGCGGCCGGTCAACACCTCGGCGGGAAACGCCAGCGCCAGCCCGGCCAGCGCGGTGACGAAGATCGCGGCCCGGACCATCAGCGGAACGGCGCTGATCCGTGCAACAGCGCCCTGAGCAGCCCGAACCCGCCCGGTGATCGCGTCGATCATCTGCACTCACCCTCGATCCGCGCCGGGTACCAGCCCTCTCGACCGCTCACCGGGAACCGACCCTTGGGGCCGTCGCCAGCCGCGCCACGTCCCGCAGCACCTGGTCCAGGCTGCCCGCGCCGGCCCAGCGCACGACGGGCACGCCGTGCTCCCGGAGCTGCCCGATCATGGTTTCCCGGTCCAGCCGCCACAGGCGGTACGCCACCTCGGCCCAACCCCGATCCTTCGGCGGCGTCAGGTTGGCCGGCAGCGTGTCGACGGCCACCACGAACCGGCCGGAGCGGGCCAGCCGCGCCAGCATCTGCGCCGACCGCTCGTCCAGCAGCGGGGTGAGGACCACCACCAACGCGTCCGAGGAGAGCTGCTGCGGGCCGAAGACCTGGTCGTACGGCTCGTGCTGGGACGCTTCGGCGCGCACGTCGAGCAGCCACTCCAGGACGGTCAGGTACTGCCGGCGGCCGGCGGCCGCGCGCAACCGGCGGGCCCCCGGCCCGTACTCCACAAGCGACACCCGGTCGCCCCGGTGCAGGTAGTGCTCGGCGATCGCCGCGGTGGCCCGCACGGTGGTGTCCAGCACCGAGGCGGAGCCGTCCACCCCGCCGGAGCGCCCGGCCTCGGCGAGCACGTCGAGCAGCACCACCACCTCGGCGTCCCGGTCGGAGAGGGTGGCCGCCACGTGCAACTGCCGGGCGCGCAGCGACACCCGCCAGTCGACGCGACGGAGCCGGTCGCCGGGGGCGAAGATCCGTACGCCGGCCAGCTCGCCGCCCTCACCGGGCCGGCGGGAGTGGTGCGCGCCGACCAGGCCAGCGGCGCGGGGCATCGCCTCCACCGCCTCGAACGGTTCGGTACGCGGATAGACCCGCACCGCGACCGGCTCGGTGAACACCGCTCGGGAGACCAGCAGGCCACCCGCCGTGGCGACCCGCGCGCCGGCCGGACCGACCGGGTGCCGGCCCCAGCGCAGCGCCCGGCCGGCCAACTCCAGGTCCACCGCCGCGGCGGCGGGCACCGAGGTCACGAACGGCCGATCGGCGACGGAACGGCCGGTGCCGGCGGACGTGCCGGCAGCGGGTGAGCCGTCGGCGGGCGGGGCATCGTCGGCGGGGCCGGTGCCGGCGAAACCGGCCCGGATGATCCGCAACCACGGCGAGACCCGGGACCGCACCACCACGAGGTCGTAGTCGACCGCGTCCGGGTTGCCGACACTGACCGCGGCCGACACCTCGCCACCCTCGACGAGCGGTCCGTCGTCCCCGGCGGTGATCCAGACCTGGGGCAGCGTCGTGGGCCTGCGGCGCAGCGCGTACGCGGTGCCCAGCGCGAACGGGGCGGCCAGCACGACGAGATCGACCCGCCCCAGCAGGACCCCCGCCACCAGCAACAGGCCGGCGAGCAGCACCGCGCGGCCGAGCGCCGGGGTGGGCGCCCAGCCGGCGGCCGACTCCGGCTCGGTGGATCGCGGCGCGGGCGCGGTCGGGCCGGTCATCAGCGCCGGAGCCCGCCGGCGGCGTAGCTGGGCAGCGCTCCGCTGGCCGGGGCGGGCGTCGCCTCCAACACCTCACCCACCACGAAGGCCGGGTCAACGCGGCGCAGCCACATCTCCGGGCGCAGGGTGATCCGGTGGGCCAGGGCGGGCGCCGCCACCTCCTTGACGTCCTCCGGCACCACGTAGTCCCGGCCGCCGAACACCGCGCGCACCCGGGACAGCAGCAGCAGCGCCAACGAGCCACGCGGCGAGGCGCCGACCAGCACCGACGGATGTTCCCGGGTGGCCGCGGTCAACGACACGATGTACCGGCCGATGGAGTCCTCCACCACCACGTCCTCCAGGGCGGCCTGCATCGCCCGCAGGGTGGCGGCGTCGACGACCGGTTTGATGTCCGCCTCCTCGCGGCGGCGGCCCATCCGACGGCGCAGCACCTCCCACTCCTCCTCGTGCTCCGGATAGCCGAAGGAGACCCGCAGCAGGAACCGGTCCAGTTGCGCCTCGGGCAGCGGGTAGGTCCCCTCGTACTCGATGGGGTTGGCGGTGGCCAGCACGTGGAACGGCTCGTCCAGCTTGTACGTCACGCCCTCCACCGAGACCTGCTTCTCCTGCATCGCCTCCAGCAGCGCGGACTGGGTCTTCGGCGGCGTCCGGTTGATCTCGTCGGCGAGGAGCAGGTTGGTGAACACCGGCCCGGCGCGGAAGGCGAAGTCGCCGTTGCGCTGGTCGTAGAGGAAGGAGCCGGTGACGTCGGCGGGGAGCAGGTCCGGGGTGAACTGGAGCCGGCGGAAGTCCAACCCGAGCGCCTGGGCGAAGGAGCGCGCGGTGAGCGTCTTGCCCAGGCCGGGCAGATCCTCCAGGAGCACGTGCCCACCGGCCAGAATCCCGGCGAGGACCAGCTCCAACGCGTCCCGCTTGCCGACCACGACGGTGCCGACCGCGTCCAGGACGGCCCGGGCCAGGCGACCGACCTCGGCGGCGGGCATGCTCCGGTCCACGTCGTTCATCAGATCTTCTCCAGTTCGGCGACGATCACCGCGAGATCGCGCGGCGACGGGGGGCGGCGGGGCGGGGATTCCAGGAACGTCCACAGCCGGTCACCCAGCAGGGCACGGGCGCGGGCAGGGTCCGACTCGCGGGTCACGGCGTGCTTCAGGCGCAGCCGCTCGTCGGCCAGTTCCGCGAGCCGGGGCAGGATGACCCCGGTGAAGCGTTCGGGTCGCGTCGTGGACCAGTCCAGCGGGAGTTCCCAGCCGTTGATGGCGGCGCGCAGCGCGTCCCGGGCGCCCCAGTTCCAGGTGCCGTCGTCGTCGTACTGATGACGCGGAGCACGGGACATCGCCGCCGGTGGCGGCGCGAGCGCGGCAGCGACCCGGCGCACCGCGGACACCGCGAACACACCGGCCACCAGGATCACCAGCGACACCTGCAGACCGACCGCCCGCAGACCGACGACCAGCACGGCGACCAGGGCGGCGTTGCCGGCCAGGGCCCGGAAGACGCGCCCGGCCCGGCCACCCCGCTCACGCTCGGCCTGCCTCGGCCGCTCCTCCTCGAAGGTGAGCAGGTCGTCGATGCTAGCGCTGCCGCTCACCGTCGCACCATCCCCGGCCGGTTCACGACGACACCTCGGGGGCGCCCGTCGTCACGATGGTGAGTTCACCGCGTAGCCGCCGCAGCGCGGCGCGGGCCTGGTCGCGGGTGCCCTCGTCGACCTCACGCGTGGCGTACCGGGCCTCGCGGTAGACGTGCGCGAACTCGGCCAGCACATCGGCGCTGACGATCGCCGGGACCCCGGTCGACGGGTCACCCCGCAGCAGCCGGGTGACCAGGTCGGTCGGGGTGTCGCCGGGCCGCCGGGGCACACCGGCCGCGGCGGCGGCCTCCTCGAGGCGTACCCAGCAGGCGATCACCGCGACGCGGGGATCGGTTGCCTGGTCGTCCAGCTCCACCAGGCCGGCGTCCAGGGCGGCGACCACCTCGCGGGCGGTGCCCTCGGCCGTACGCCGGGCACGCTGCGCTGGGAGCGCCCGCGAGGTGCGGCGCAGCGCGCCACGGAGCAGGAGCCAGCTGAGATAACCCAGCACCGCGAGGATGGCCAGCCCGAGCAGAACCATCGCCACGGTGGCGATCCACTGCGGGATGTGCGCCTGGGTGGCCTCGCCGGCGTCCCTCGGCTCGACCGGGATCGACGGCGGCGGCGACGGCGTATCCGTCGGGTACTCGGGCACCCAGGGGACGTTCTCCGCGGCCGGCGGGATCTGACTGGCGCCGATCGACGAGTGCGCCGAGGCCAGTGCGGCGGCCGCGAGCAGCGCCGAGACCGCACCCACCGGCCACCATCGGCGCAGCAGGCCGAGCACCGGGCGGACCACACCCGACCCGGCGAGCGGGGACGGCGTGGGCGGGCGTGTTCCGTTCGTCATCGCCACCACCCCACGCGTTCTCAGTCCACTTCGGCCAGCTGCTTGGCCCGGCCGAAGACATCGTCCAACATCCCCGGTGTCAGCCGCCCGGTGAAGGTGTTCTGCTGGCTGACGTGGTAGCAACCGAGCAAGTCCGGCACGGCCGCGCCGGACCAGTGTGCCCCATGACCGAACGCCGGTCGCGGGCTGGGCGGGCGCTGCCCGTACACCTGGCGCAGCACCGGCCACCACGCGGCCCAGGCGAACGCGCCGAGCGCGACCACGACGCGCAGGGTGGGCCGGATCAGCGTGACCTCGCGGTGCAGCCAGGGCGCGCAGGTGTCCCGCTCGTCCGGGGTTGGTTTGTTGTCCGGCGGAGCGCAGCGGACGGCCGAGAAGATGCGGGTGTCGCGCAGCGCCAGCCCGTCGTCGGCGGCGACGCTGGTCGGCTGGTTCGCCAGCCCGGCCCGGTGCAGGGCCGCGAAGAGCACGTCACCCGAACGATCGCCGGTGAAGATCCGGCCGGTGCGGTTGCCACCGTGCGCGGCGGGCGCGAGCCCGAGGATGGCGATCCGCGCGTCGGCGGGGCCGAAGCCCGGCACCGGTCGACCCCAGTACTCCTGGTCGCGGAAGGCGGCCCGCCGGGTGCGGGCCACCTCCTCCCGCCACCGGACCAGCCGTGGACAGGCGAAACAGTCGCTGACCGCCGCGTCGAGGTCGGCCAGGTCCGTCGCCCGCGCGGCGCGGGCGACGACCTGGTCGGGCGTACGCGGCTCAGCCAAGCTTGGCCCGGAAGAGTTCGAGGGTGCGGGCCCAGGCGCTGGCGGCGGAACGCTGGTCGAACGCCTCCGGCCGGTCGTCGTTGAAGAACGAGTGCGAGGTGCCCGGGTAGTCGTAGAGCTGGCAGGTGCCGCCGGCCTCCTCGATGGCCCGGCGTGCGGTCTGCACACCCTCGGCGGCCGAGGTGCCGTCCTCTTCGGAGCAGTGGATGACGGCCGTCTTGCCGGCGTAGTCGACCCAGTCGGGGCGCATCGACTCCCAGGGCAGCACGGGATAGAAGCCGGCGGTGGCGACGATCCGCTCGGAGAGGGTCGCCGACCAGAGGGCGAGGCTGCCACCGGCGCAGAACCCGACGGCGCCGACCTTGCCGGTGACCTCCGGGCGCCCCGCGAGGTAGTCGGCGGCGCCGGCGATGTCCTTCGCCGCCTCGTCCATCCGCATCGCCAGCAGCAGACGCTGCGCCTCGTCCGGCTCGCTGGTGGTCTCACCGTGGTAGAAGTCCGGGGCGAGGGCGACGAAGCCGGCCTCGGCGAACCGGTCCGCGACCGACCGGATGTGCGGGACGAGACCCCACCGCTCCTGGATGACGATGACGGCGGGGCTGGCCGTGCCGCTCGCGGGTATCGCGAGATACCCCTCGCTCGTACCCCCGTTGCTGCGGTAGCTCACCATGTCGCCCATCGGCCGTCCTCCTAGCGGTCAGTCATCGTTGGCTGGTCGCCCAGTGGTCCTACGTGCCGGTAGCCTGCCATGCCGCGCCTCCGCCGGGAAGACGCCGGAACAGTGGCATTCACCTCCTGTTCGCCGGACGGTGACCGGGGTACGCCGACGGCGGCGGGGAACGCTCCCCCACCGCCGTCATCGGTCTCTCAGCTCGGTCTGACCTTTTCGGTCAGGCCTTCTTGGTCAGGCAGAGCACGTACCCCTTCTTGCCCGACTCGATGCTGTAGAAGACGTACCCCTCCTGGTCTTCCTTGAAGAACTCGTTGCAGGTGGTCTCGGCCTTGGCCTGGGCTTCGGTCTGCCCGTCGATCCGACCGACCACGCTGTACGCGGCGTCGGTGGAGGTGCACTCGACGACCTTGGCGCCGTCGACCTCCTCCTCCTTGTCGCCCTTGATCTCGGGCAGTTCCGCGATGCAGTCACCGGCCTTGGCGTCGGCCGTCTCGTCCTTGTTCATGAAGCTGCCGATCGCCGCGCCGAGACCGAACTTCAGGCCGGCGATGACGAGAAACACGACGATCGCGCCGATGATGCCGAGCGCCTTCTTCCCACCGGACTTCTTCGCCTCCGGCTCGGCCGGGGGCGGCGTCTCGACACCCGGCTGAGCGGGCGTCTCGACGGCCGGCTGCTGCGGCGCGGCGTCGGACGCGGGGGGCGGTGCGACCTGCTCTGACACGGGGGTTCCTTCCGAGGGGTGGATGAGCAGACGACACCGTAACGATCATTGATTTCCGGTGTCGTCCCGCTCGCCTCGTCCGTTCAGCTATTTCCCAGCATCGTGTGCATGATCTGGTTCACATCGCCCGTCAGCTCGTCGCGGTCGGGGTCGGGACGCCACTCGGTGTGGCACTCGGCGTCACGCTCGGGCTCGCCGTGCTCGGCGCAGGAGTCGGAACCGACGGGGTCTCGCTCGGTGTCGACGTGTCGGTCGGCTGCGGCTCGATTGTCGGCGGGACGGGCGCTCCGGGGGCGCGCGGGCCGAAGGGCGCCTGGCTCGGACAGTACGGGTACGGGCGCAGCAGCGGGTTGCCGTACTCGTCGACGCGGCCTTCGCAGTCCGGGTAGCCCAGGCGGATCGGATTGCCGTTCTGATCGAACAGCCGGGCGTTCTCCACCAGCCGGCCTTCACTGTCGTAGACGAAGACGTCCCGGACGTTGTCGTACGGGCCGTTGATCGACGTCGGGTCGATGCCGTAGTCGCCGTAGCGCATCCGGTCCTCGGCCTGCATCAGGGCGGAGAGCGCGAAGACCACCAGCACCGCGCTGCCGACCTGCACCGCCGAGCGCGGCCAGCGGGTCAGCTGAGCCGAACGGCGACCGAGCCAGATCGAGGCGAGTACGAAACCGATCAGCATGATCAGGCCGGCCAGCAGCTCACCACCGAACCGGGGCAGCACGCCGAAGCTGCCACCCGTGGTGATCACCGTGACCAGCATCGCCGCCAGATAGCCGCGCACCACCCACCAACCCGGGCGCAGCAGACGGAGGAAGTCGCTGGCCGTGGCGTACCCCAGGGGTGGGCCGAGCCGGGCGTCGATCGCGCGCAGCCGGCCGCGGAGCCGGACCACTGCGGTGGCGACCCGCTGGTCGAGGTTGCGCCCACCGCCCACGCCGACGCCGGCTGCGGCGCGCAGCTCGGCGGCGTACGTCTCCGGCTCACCCAGCCGCTCGACGAGGGTGCCCTCGGCCTCGGCGGCGACCTCGGTGAGATGGTCGGCGAGATCCTCGGTCAGCTCGTTGAGCCGGTCGGGCGGCAGGTCGGCCAGAGCGGCCCGGACCCGCGCCACGTAGTCGGTGATCTCCTGCTCCGTGACGGTCATGCCGCCAGCCCCCGATCGTCGAGCAGAGTGTCCATTGTGGTGGCGAACGAGCGCCAGAGCTTGCCGGAGCGGGTCAACTGGTCACGCCCGGCGGCGTTGAGTGAGTAGTACTTGCGGTGCGGGCCGGTTTCGCTCGGCACGACGTACGTGGTGAGCAGGCCGGCGGCGAAGAGACGGCGCAGCGTGCCGTAGACCGAGGCGTCGCCGATCTCCTCCAGACCAGCCTCGCGGAGCCGGCGCAGGATGTCGTAACCGTAGCCGTCCTCCTCCTTGAGGACGGCCAGGACGGCCAGATCGAGCACGCCCTTCAACAACTGTGTGGTGTCCACGCATTGCACACTAGTGTGCAATGCGAAGTACCGTCAACGATTCCACGCCGACGGACGGGGTTTGGTCTCAGATCAACACGAAATCGCCGATATCGGGGTGTCCGGACCAGCGGGACACCGCGATATCGGCGATGCGAAGTCGATCAAGGCCGCGCGTGGCCTACTGGAGGCTCCAGGCGATGCCGTCGAGGATGTCGTGCTCCGAGGCGACCACCGAGGGCATCCCGGCCAGCTCCATGATCACGCGGAGCACGAGCGCGCCCGCCCCGATCACGTCGGCCCGGCCCGGGTGCATCACCGGAATCTCCAGCCGCTGCGCGCTGGTCCGCGACAGCAGGTCCGCGGTCACCCGCGCCACCGCCTCGTACGACACCCGGGCGTGGTGGATGCGCTCCGGGTCGTACTCCCGCAGGCCCTGGGCGATGGCGACCACTGTGGTGACCGAACCGGCGAGGCCGACCAGGGTGGCCGCCTCGCGGCCGGGCACCGCCGCGAGCGCCCGGTCCACCACGGCGGCGATGTCGGCCTGCGCGGCGGCGATCTGCTCGGCCGTCGGCGGGTCGCCCGCCAGGTGCCGCTCGGTCATCCGGACGCAGCCGATGTCCACGGAGATCGCCGACCGCACGCCGGACGCCCGGTCACCGACCACGAACTCGGTGGAGCCACCGCCGATGTCGACGACCAGGAACGGCTCCAACGCGTCGGCGGGCAGGCCGCGCACCGCACCGGTGAACGACAGCCGGGCCTCCTCGTCGCCGCTGACCACCTCGGGCGGCACCCCGAGGGTGCGCTGCACCATCTCCGTGAATTCGGCGGCGTTGGCGGCGTCGCGGGAGGCCGAGGTGGCGCACATCCGCACCCGCTGGGCGCCCAACTTCTCGATGTCGGCGGCGTACGACGCCAGCGCCACCCGCGTCCGCTCGATCGCCTCCGGCGCCAGCCGGCCCGTCCGGTCCACGCCCTGGCCGAGCCGGACGATCTCCATCCGCCGGGTCACGTCGGTCAGCGGGGCCTGCGGCCCGGCCGACTTCTCGGGCAGGTCGGCGACCAGCAGTCGGATCGAGTTGGTCCCGCAGTCGATGGCCGCCACACGCGTCGTCACCCGGCAACCCTACGACAACCGGCGACCCGCGCCGCTCACAGCCGCAGCAGCATCCGGGTGTTGCCCAGCGTGTTCGGCTTGACCCGCTCCAGGTCCAGGAACTCCGCGACACCCTCGTCGTACGAGCGCAGCAGCTGCTCGTAGACCGGCTGCGGCACCGGAGCGCCGTCGATCTCCCGGAACCCGAACGAGCCGAAGAACCGGGTCTCGAAGGTCAGTACGAAGATCCGCGCGACGCCCAGCTCCCGGGCCGCGTCGATCAGCTCACCCACCAGCCGGTGCCCGATCCGCTGGCCACGGCAGGACGGGTCGACTGCCACCGTGCGGATCTCGGCCAGGTCCTCCCACATCACGTGCAACGCTCCGCAGCCCACCACGACGCCGTCGTCGGGCCGGACCGCCACGCGGAACTCCTGCACGTCCTCGTAGAGGGTGACGGTGGCCTTGCTCAGCAGCCGCCGGTCGTCGGTGTACGTGTCGACCAACCGGCGGATGCCCCGTACGTCCCCGGTGCGGGCACGCCGCACCAGGATCTGCCCCTCGGCCTGCGCTGTCATTCGGCCGAGGGCACGTCGACGCACCTGCCGCTCGCCCACCAGGGCTCGACAAGCGCCAACGTCTCGTCACCGAACGGGTTCACGCCGGGGCCGGCGCCCAGGGCGTGGCCGAGGTGCACGTGCAGACACTTCACCCGGCCCGGCATCCCACCGGCGGAGATGCCGGCGATCTCCGGCACCTCGCCGATCGCCTCCCGGCGGGCCAGGTAGTCCTCGTGCGCGGCCCGGTAGTGGGCGGCCAGCTCCGGATCCGTCGTCAGCCGGTCGGCCATCTCCCGCATCAGCCCGGCCGACTCCAGCCGGCTGCACGCCGCGGTGGCCCGGGGGCAGGTCAGGTAGTACAGCGTCGGGAACGGGGTGCCGTCGGCGAGGCGGGGCGTCGTCTCCACCACGTCGGGCAGGCCGCACGGGCAGCGGTGGGCCACCGCCCGGGTGCCCCGGGGCGTCCGGCCGAGCTGCGCCGCCACCGCGGCCAGGTCGGCCTCGGTGGCCGGCTCCCGCTGCGGCAGGGGTACGGAATCCGCCGCCGACTCCGGCGGTGGTGCGACAGTCACGGTGCTCGTCTCTCCTGGTGTGCTGGTCGGTGGTTCACTTGCCCGGCTGCTGGCTGTCCGCCGCCCGCACACTCGACCAGAGCGTGTCGTACCAGGTCGTCGGACCGGCCGGGGCGCCCGAGCCGGGCGACTTCCCGGCGTCGCGGGCGGCGCCCTCCGGGTCGTTCAGCACCACCATCATCTTCTCGCCCGGCCGGCCCATGAAGAACCGCTCCCGAACCTGCGTCGTGATGTACTCGTCGTCCTTCCACTTCGCGGCCTCGGCGGCGAGCTTGGCGATCTCGGCCTCCTGCGCCGCCTGGGCGGCCTCCATCCGCTCGATGTCGGCCTGCTGGTCCAGGTAGACGCGCACCGGATAGGTGTACGCGAGGGCGAGCGCGATCAACACCGCGCACAGCACCGTGGCCCTGCCGGTGAAGCGACGGGGATGGGGCGCGGCCAGCCGCTTCACGGCGCCGCCCGAGGCCGTACGCCGGGCAGCGGCCGGACGGTTCGCGGAGCGCACGCCCTCGGCGCCCCGGACCGCGCCCGGCGCCCGACCGGCGGCGCCGCGCGGTTCGGCGCGTACGCCGGCGTCCCGGAGCGAGCCACGGGTCGCCCGGCCAGCACCCGGCCGGCCGGACTGACCCGGTCGACGGGCGGGACGTTGACCACCCGGTGTGCGGCGCTGCATCGTCACACCCCTCCCCCGAGGCTCCATGCGTTACAGAGATTGCCGGGAAGCCCCGGGGTGGGGCTTCCCGACCACGTCTCAGGCCGAACGGTAACGCGGGAACGCACCCGCGCCCGCGTAGCGCGCCGCGTCGGCCAGCTCCTCCTCGATCCGGAGCAGCTGGTTGTACTTGGCGACCCGGTCCGAGCGGGCCGGCGCGCCGGTCTTGATCTGGCCGCAGCCGGTGGCCACCGCCAGGTCGGCGATGGTGGTGTCCTCGGTCTCGCCGGAGCGGTGGCTCATCATGCACTTGAAGCCGGCCCGGTGGGCCAGGTCCACCGCGTCCAGGGTCTCGGTCAGCGAACCGATCTGGTTGACCTTGACGAGGACGGCGTTCGCCGCCTTCTCCGCGATGCCGCGGGCGATGCGCTGCGGGTTGGTCACGAACAGGTCGTCGCCGACGATCTGCACCCGGTCGCCGATCGAGGCGGTCAGCGTCTGCCAGCCCGTCCAGTCGTCCTCCGCCAGCGGGTCCTCGATCGACACGATCGGGTACTCGTCGGCCAGCTTCGTGTAGTAGGTGCTCATCTCCTCGGCGGACTTCGCGGCGCCCTCGAAGGTGTAGGTGCCGTTGTCGAAGAACTCCGTGGCCGCCACGTCGAGGGCGAACACGATGTCGGTGCCGAGCCGGTAACCGGCCTTCTCGACCGCCTCGGCGATCAGGTCCAGGGCGGCCGCGTTGGTGGGCAGGTTCGGCGCGAAGCCACCCTCGTCACCGAGCCCGGTGGACAGGCCCTTCTTCTTCAGCACCGACTTCAGCGCGTGGTAGACCTCCGCGCCCGAGCGCAGCGCCTCGCGGAAGGTGGGCGCACCGATCGGCGCGACCATGAACTCCTGGATGTCGACGTTGGAGTCGGCGTGCGCGCCACCGTTGAGGATGTTCATCATCGGCACCGGCAGCAGGTGCGCGTTCGGGCCGCCCAGGTAGCGGAAGAGGCTCAGCTCGGCACTACCGGCAGCCGCCTTCGCCACCGCCAGGGAGACCCCGAGGATGGCGTTCGCGCCCAGCTCCGACTTGCTGTCGGTGCCGTCGATGTCGAGCATCTTCTGGTCGATGAGCCGCTGCTCGCTGGCCTCGTACCCGATGATCTGGTCGACGATCTTGTCTTCGACGTTGGAGACCGCCTTCTCCACGCCCTTGCCCTGGTAGCGGTCGGCGTCACCGTCGCGCAGCTCGATCGCCTCGAACGCGCCGGTAGAGGCGCCGGAGGGCACTGCGGCGCGGGCCACCGTGCCGTCGTCCAGGCCGACCTCGACCTCGACCGTCGGGTTGCCCCGCGAGTCGAGAATCTCCCGGGCGACGATTCCCTCGATGGTTGCCACTGAGTCGCTCCTCGTTGTTGTGATCCGGTCCGTGGGTGGGCCGCGACGGTGCGGCTGAGGCAGGTGTTGAACGCAGCGTATCGGGCCGCGGGATCGGGCACGGCGTCGCCCGCGCACCCGAGTCGCCCCGCACTGACGGACATTCCCGGATTTCCGGGCGTCAACCGGCAACGGGTTTGCGCTGCGCCGACTTGATCCACCAGGCTGGTCGTCATGCCCGCCGCCTCGACCACCCTCCGCATGCTCGCCGTGTCGGTCATCGCGTCGCTCACGGTCACCGGCTGTCAGACATACGAGGACGCCGGCACCGCCCTGGGTCGCTCGGATCTCGTCAACGACCTCGCCGCCCGCCTCGACCGGGCGCTGGAGTTGACCTACTCGGCCGACTACCAGCTGCCCGGCGGCCAGACCGCCGCGATCGTGCAGGCGCAGGATCCGGCCCGCTCCGCGTACACCTACCCGGGTGGGCGGCTCACCGTCACACCGGACGCCGTCACCCGCTGCACGGCGACCGGCGGTCGGATGGCGTGCACGCTCGTGGCGCCACCCACCCCGGGCAGCAAGCCCACCGTGGCGCTCTTCACCGAGGCGAACCGGCAGGGTCTGGTCACCCCGCCGGTGGTGGTCGGGCTGCTGACCGCCGCCGCGCTCGACCCGCAGGCGGTGATCAAGCAGAGCGACACCACGGTCGCCGGGCATCACGCCGCATGCGTCGAGGTGCAGCGCTCGGACGGCGACTTCAGCGCCTGCGTGACCACCGAGGGCGTGCTCGGCAGCTTCCTCGGCTCGGTCGACGGCAAACCGATGGAGCTGGCGTTGAGCAGTTACTCCGAGACGGTGGAGGAGAACGCCTTCGACCCGCCCGCCGGAGCCGGCGTGGTGGACCGTCGACCGGGTGGCTCCTGACCGGCTCGACCGAGCCGGGTCAGATGCCCAGCAGGGTGCGCAGGTGGCGCGGCGGCGGGCAGTCCTGGGCGAGCATCGCGTCGTGCCAGTCGCGCACCGACACCCCGTCCGGGCGGGCTGCGGCGATCTCGGCCATCTCGCTGTACCCGACGAAGTAGGTGGAGAGCTGCGTCGAGGTGAGCAGCGAACGGCGCCACTTGCCGGCCGCCTCGCCCTCCTCCTGGAAGCCGCGCCCGATCATGAGCGCCATCGCCTCGACCTCGGGCAGCTCCTCGGCGTGCACCAACTGGTCGAGCAGGGCGTTGATGGTCATGCGCAGCTGCATCTTGAGCTGCTGCAACCGCACCGGCAGGCCGCCGAAGCCGAGCCCGGCCATCAGCTCCTCGGCGTACACCGCCCAGCCCTCGACGAACGGGCCGGAGCGGGCCAGCGCCCGCACCCGCGTGCCGCCGACGTGCCGCCGGGCGTGGGCGAGCTGGAGGAAGTGGCCGGGCACCGCCTCGTGCACGGTGAGGTTGCGGACCATGTGATCGTTGTATTCGCGGTAGAAGGAGTCCACGCGCAGGGCCGACCAGTCCGCCGGGGTGGGCGCGATGCAGTAGAAGGTCGGCAGGGCGGCGGTCTCCAGCGGGCCGGGCGAGTCGCAGTAGGCCACCGCGACCCCCCGGGCGAACTCCGGCATCTCCTGGATCACGCACCGGTCGTCGACCAGGGTCACCAGGTCGTGCAGGCGGACGAAGTCGGTCGCCTCGTCCAGGGTCACGCCGGCCAGCTCGACGATTGTCGAGTCGTCCGGGTGCTCGGCGGCGAGCACGTCCAGCGCCCGGCGTACCGTCTCGTCGTCGGCCCGGCCACCGACCAGCTCGACGGCCGCGTCGCGGATCTCGGCGGTGACCCGGTCCAGGTTGGCCCAGGCGCGGCGCTGGATCTCGGCGGCCCCCAGCTCGGTGTCCAGGGTGTGCCAGAGCCGCGCCTCCCAGCGGCGGCGGCCCAGTCGCGGGTCGCGGCCGGCGCCCGCGTCGGCGGCCAGGCCGGCGCGCAGCCAGGCGACGAACTCCTCCAGCGCGGCGATCGCGGCGGTGGCCGCCGGCTCGACCCGGTCGAGGGCGCTCGGCGCCTGGGCGAGCAGCGGCGGCAGCTCGTCGCGGATCAGCGCGGCCGTGCCGGTGAACTGCCCGACCGCCGTCTCGGCGTGGATCCGCGGCATGTCCCGCAGCGTCGCGCGGGCGGTGGCGAGGGCATCCGGTACGGCGGCGAGCCGGCCGGCCAGCTGCGTCAACCGCACCTCGGCCGGGGCGTACGAGCGGGCCAGCAGCGGGTGCAGCAGCGGACCGGGGTTGTGGTGCAGCGGATCCCACTCGTGCGACCGGATCTCGGTCAGCTCGAACAGCTCCCGGTCCACGAAGGAGGTGAGCAGCGCGTGATCCACCTGCTCGTCGACGTCCAGCGCGTCGGGGTCCAGTTCGGACAGCGCGTTCGCCGCGTCGGAGAGCATCACCCGATCGGCGGCCAGCGCGTCGGCGGACAGATCCGGCAGCCGATCGTCGAACCGGTGATCACCGGCCGAGGTGGCAACCCCCGGCCGCGACTCCAGCAGAGCCTCGACAACCCGCTCCGCGAGTACCCCAAACTCCTCCACCGGCCCCACCCTACCCAGCCCTCCGCGCCCACCTCGGTGATCAAGAGGTTTGGGTCAGATCCGAGCCGGATTCTGACGCGAACCTCTTGATCACCGAGGGTCGACGGGTGGGGGTGGGGGTGGGGGTGGGGGCTCGGTTTCGGCGGCTCGGACGGCTTGGGCGTAGGCCAGGGTGGCCCGGCGGAGGGCCGCTTCGGGGTCGATACCCGCCTCGCGGGCCGCGACGACCGTTGCCAGCAGGCTCGCGCCCAGTCGCGCTTCGGCGTCCACCTGCGTGGCGGCCAGCGGAGGGGGGACCTCGATGCCGTTGCGGGTGGCGCGTTCCAGGATCTGCGCGGCCAGGGCCAGGGCGGGTTGGCTGAGCGCCACACCGTCCAGGACGGAATCGCGCGCCTTCTCGGCCCGCTTGATCCGCTCCCAGTTGGCGGTGATCTCGTCCAGCGTGCCCGCCTCGGCGCCGGCGAAGACGTGCGGATTGCGCCGGATCATCTTGTCGACCAGGCCACCGGCCACGTCGTCGATGGTCCACCGCTCGCCCTCGGGCAACTCCTGGGCGAGCCGGGCGTGCAGGACCACCTGCAACAGCACGTCGCCCAACTCCTCACGCAGCGAGTCGGTGTCGTCCGCGACCATCGCGTCGTACGCCTCGTAGCTCTCCTCCAGCAGGTAGCCCGCGAGGCTGCGGTGCGTCTGCGCCCGTTTCCACGGGTCGCCGCCCGGCGAGGCCAACCGGTCCAGCACGGCCACCGCGTCGAGCAGCCGGGCCCCCGGCGGGTCCCACGAGCCGTACATCAGCTCCAACTCGGCCAGCCCTGGCTGCCGGGCCAGCCGCAGACCCAACTCCCGGGCCAGGGCCTCGTCGCCGGCCGGGCCGGCCAACCAGACCGCCGTGCCGTGCGCCGCGACCGTGTCGAGCAGCGGCTGTGTCGCCGGGCCGTCCACGACCCGCACCTCGGTGCCCGCCTGACGCACGGCCGTGGTCAACTCGCTCTCCGCGCCCGCCAGGACCGGATGCTGGCGTACGACGTCCCAGGCGGCCGAGGTCAGCAGGCCGGCCGGCAACCGGGGTGAGGTGACCAGCAGGACGATCCGTGCCGTCATGCTCAGCTGGCCGTGCCCTCGGCGTCCGGGTTCGCGCTCGACGGCACCGTGTCCGGGGTGGAGACGTCGGTGACCGTTCCGGAGCCCGCCTCGCCCAGCGGCACGCTCACCGCGGGAGCGTTGCCCTCGAAGGTCAGCACCGGGAACTCCAGCGGCCGGTACCGGGGGTTGACTGTCACGTCGTGGCTCTCGACCGCCTCGACCAGCGACCTGCGGGTCGCGAGCGCGGCGCGCAGCTGGTCGCGCGACTGCTCGCCGTCGAGCTGACGGGCGGCGTCCTCGTCGCTCACGTTGGCCGGGATCTTGGCGGCCTTGCGACCCGCCGCGATCACGTCGGCCAACTCCTTGTCGGTCGGGGCGACCGCCTCGCCGGACGGCACCCCGGACAGGCAGGTGTAGAGCTCGGCGACCGAGCGCACGTACCGGGTGTCGGGCGAGAGCCCGAACTGCTGGGCGGCCTGCTCGGGCGACACCTGGGCGCGCGGCTGGTAGTTCTTCTCCTTGGACACCCGCCCGCACACCTCGCCGAGCACCAGCACGCTGGTCACCTGGGCCGGGCCGGGCAGCGGCGGCCGCTCAGCGGCGGACGGGTCCTCGGCCGGGGGCGTCGGGTTCTTCGCCCGCAGGTCGTCCAGCATGGCGTTGACCGCATCCTGGGTGATGCGGTGATCCCCGACGTAGGCGGCGACACCGGGCTCGGCACGGCAACCGGAGAGGGCGACGATGCCGACCGCCACGGTGGCGACGGCGACAAGACGGCGAGCACGCATGACCGTCACTCTCTCACGCCATCACCCGGCGCTGTGACGCCCCCCACCTCCACCGGCCCGTCCGCCGCTCCCGCTGAACGGCCGGGGCGCCGCGGCGCTCAGCCGGCCGCGGCGACCAGCGGGGCGGGGGCGCCCAGCACGTCGGAGAGCAGTTGCGCGCACCACTCGAGCAGCGCCTGGTCACGCAGCGGCTCGCCGCCGATCCGACGGGTGGTCGGTCGGGGCACGCTGACCTGGTCGGTGGCCTGCTTGTAGACGGCGTCCGGGTGGTAGCGCTTGAGCCGCATCTGCTTCGAGTCGGGCAGCGGCAGCGGCCCGAACCGGATGTGCTTGCCCTGCATGGTCACGTCGCTCAGTCCGTACCGGCGGGCCAGCAGGCGGAACCGGGCCACCGCCACCAGGTTCTGCACCGGGGCCGGCGGCTCGCCGTACCGGTCGGTCATCTCGGCGACGACCTCGCGCAGACGCTCCTCGTCGCGTGCCTCGGCGAGCTTGCGGTACATCTCCAGGCGCAGCCGCTCCACACTCACGTAGTCGTGCGGCAGGTGGGCGTCGATCGGCAGGTCGATCTTGACGTCGGTCTCCTCCTCCGGCCGCTCACCCTTGAACGCGGAGACCGCCTCGCCGACCATGCGCACGTACAGGTCGAAACCGACGCCCTCGATATGCCCCGACTGCTCGCCGCCGAGCAGGTTGCCGGCGCCCCGGATCTCCAGGTCCTTCATGGCCACGTACATGCCGGCGCCCAGCTCGGTGTGCTGCGCGATGGTGGCCAGCCGCTCGTGGGCGTGCTCGGTGAGCGGCTTCTCCGGCGGGTAGAGGAAGTAGGCGTACGCCCGCTCCCGCCCCCGGCCGACCCGGCCTCGGATCTGGTGCAGCTGGGCCAGGCCGAGCAGGTCGGCCCGCTCCACGATCAGGGTGTTGGCGTTCGGGATGTCGATGCCCGACTCGACGATCGTGGTGCAGACCAGGACGTCGAACTCCTTCTCCCAGAAGCCGACCATGACCTTCTCCAGGGCTTCCTCGCCCATCTGGCCGTGCGCCACCGCGACCCGCGCCTCGGGGACCAGCTCCCGCAGCCGCCGCGCCGCCCGATCGATCGACTCGACCCGGTTGTGCAGGTAGAAGACCTGCCCGTCGCGGAGCAGCTCACGGTGGATGGACGCGGCGACCTGCCGGTCGTCCTGCGCGCCCACGAAGGTGAGCACGGGGTGCCGCTCCTCCGGCGGGGTGGCGATGGTGGACATCTCCCGGATGCCGGTGATCGCCATCTCCAGGGTGCGCGGGATCGGGGTGGCCGACATGCTCAGCACGTCGACCGAGGCCCGCAGCGTCTTGAGGTGCTCCTTGTGCTCGACGCCGAACCGCTGCTCCTCGTCGACGATCACCAGACCGAGCTGCTTGAACCGGGTCGCGGTCTGGAGCAGCCGGTGGGTGCCGATGACGATGTCGACGGTGCCGTCGGCGACCATCTCCAGCGTCCGCTCGGTCTCCTTCGGGGTCTGGAACCGCGACAGCTGCCGGATCTGCACCGGGAACTGGCTCATCCGCTCGGCGAAGGTGTTGTAGTGCTGCTGCACCAGCAGCGTCGTCGGCACCAGCACCGCCACCTGCTTGCCGTCCTGCACGGCCTTGAACGCCGCCCGGACCGCGATCTCGGTCTTGCCGTAGCCGACGTCGCCACAGATCAGCCGGTCCATCGGGACGGTCTGTTCCATGTCCCGCTTGACCTCGTCGATCGCGGCGAGCTGGTCCGGCGTCTCCTGCCACGGGAACGCGTCCTCCAGCTCCCGCTGCCACGGGGTGTCCGGGCCGAACGAGTGGCCCTTGGACGCCTTGCGGGCGGCGTACAGCTGGATGAGCTGCGCGGCGATCTCCCGGACCGCCTTGCGAGCCCGCGCCTTGGACTTCTGCCAGTCCGAGCCGCCCATCTTGTGCAGCGTCGGCTGCTCACCGCCCACGTAGCGGGAGAGCTGGTCGAGCTGGTCGGTCGGGACGAACAGCCGGTCGCCGGGCTGGCCCCGCTTGCTGGCCGCGTACTCGATGACCAGGTATTCCCGGCTGGCGCCGTTGACGGTGCGCTGCACGAGCTCGACGTACCGGCCGATGCCGTGCTGCTCGTGCACCACGAAGTCGCCGGCCTTGAGCTCCAGCGGATCGATGGTGTTGCGCCGGCGGCTCGGCATCTTGCGCATGTCCCGCGTCGAGGTGCCCCGACCGCCGGTGACGTCGTTGCCGGTGAGCAGCACGAAACGGGACGCCTCGTCGACGAACCCACTGCCCAGCGCGCCGCAGGAGACGACCAGCTCGCCGGGGGCGGGCGCGGTCGGCACCTCCTCGGTCAGCCGGGCGCCCAGCCCGGCGTCGCGCAGCACCTCCACCGCCCGCTGGGCGGGGCCGTGGCCCTCGAAGACCAGCGCGATCGACCAGCCCTCGCCGGCCCAGCGCTTGAGGTCGTCGACCACCCGCGCCGTCTCGCCGTGGTAGAGCGGGGCCGGCTGCGCGGCGAGGGTCACCGCGATGGCGTCGTCCGGGGTGACCACGGCATGCTCGGGCGCGTCCTCCCAGGGCTGGCGCGTCTCGGCGGTCTCGGCTTCACCCAGACCGAACGGGGACAGCGTCCACCACGGTTGGCCGAGGCTGGCGGCGGTGGCGCGGACCTCGCCCAGGGTGCGGAAGGCGGCGGCGCCGACGTCCACCGGGGCCTGGCCACCGACCGCGGCGGCGGCCCAGCTGGCCTGCAAGAACTCCTCCGAGGTACGCACCAGGTCGTGCGCCCTCGTGCGGATGCGCTCCGGGTCGCACAGCAGGACGTGGGTGCCGGCCGGCATGGCGTCCAGCAGCAGCTCCAGCGAGTCGGGGCCGACCAGCACCGGCGCCAGCGACTCCATCCCCTCCACCGGGATGCCCTCGGCCAGCTTGTCCAGGATCTCGGCCAGCTCCGGGTGCTGCTCGGCGAGCGCCGCGGCCCGCTCGCGGACCGCCGGGGTGAGCAGCAACTCGCGGCAGGGCGGCGCCCAGAGCAGCGGAACCTGCTCGATGGTCCGCTGGTCGGCGACGGCGAAGGTGCGGATCTCCTCCACCTCGTCGCCCCAGAACTCCACCCGGGACGGGTGCTCGTCGGTGGGCGGGAAGACGTCCAGGATGCCGCCGCGCACCGCGAACTCGCCGCGCTTGGTGACCAGGTCGACCCGGGCGTACGCCATGTCGGTCAGCCGGCGGGCGACCTCCTCCAGGTCCGCCTCCTCGCCGGCGGCGAGCTGCACCGGCTCCAGGTCACCGAGCCCCTTGAGCTGCGGTTGCAGCAGTGAACGGACGGGCGCCACGACCACCCGCAGCGGCCCGGTGCCGCCGTGTGCGTCGGTCGACTCGGGGTGCGCGAGGCGGCGCAGCACGGCCAGCCGGCGGCCCACCGTGTCGGAGCGGGGAGAGAGCCGCTCGTGCGGCAGCGTCTCCCAGGAGGGGAAGACCACCACCTGCTCCGGCGGCAGCAGCGCACCCAGCGCGGCGGCCAGGTCGTCGGCCTCCCGGGTGGTGGCGGTCACCGCCAGCACGGGTCGCCCGGCCCCGCCACCGGTGCCGTCGGGGTCGGCCGCGACGGCGGCCACCGCGAACGGGCGCAGCGCCGCCGGAGCGGTGATGTCGAGGCCGTCGACCTGGGCGGCACCGGAGCGCGCCAGGTCACGCGCCCGGGTCAGCCCGGGGTCGGCCAGGGCGGCGGAGAACAGACCGGTGAGCAAGGGAGTCCTTCCAGAAAGTCGACGCACACGACGGCGGCCCCTCGTCCAGTCGGACGGGGGGTGCACGCCAACAAGCCTATCCCCGCCGACCGACAGCCACCCCCTTCCGCCCAGGTCGCGTCGCCCCGCGCCGCGCACCCCCGGCCCGGTCCGCGGCCCGCAGGCCACCCCTCGTCCCAAGATCCACGCAACTTCCCGGAAGTTGCTGCTTCCGGGGCGCGGGAGGCAGCAACTTCCCTGATGTTGTGCGGATCTTGCCGCAGAGGGCGGCGGGCGAGCGCTGACCGGGCCCCGAGGCGGTCGGAAACGGGAAATAGATCTTGACCGCCGCCAGCGGGCGTGGTCGGGTTTCGGGATGGGTGAGCAGTGGCGCGCACAGTTCGACGCGGAGGTGAGCTTCGCCAACGGCGGCGGGCTGCGCACCGAGGGCTTCCGGCTGGACATTCCGGGTCGGGAGATCACCGACGACGATCTAGCGGCGTTGTTCGTCCGGCACCTCGGGCTGCTGATGGTCGCCGAGGTCCGGATCAGCGCGAAGACGATCATCGAGGAGCCGCACAAGGGCGGCCGGGGCGTCGGCGTCGACTCCTCCGGCGCCGATCGCCGGCTGGTCGAGCTGAGCCACGTGATCCGCGACGGGATGACCACCCTGCCGGGGTGGCCCGGTCCTCGGCTCACCGACTGGTTGACCTTCGCGGCGTCCCGCGAGCGGTACGCGCCGGGCATCGAGTTCCACGTCGCCCGGATCGACATGATCGCCAACACCGGCACGTACGTGGACACTCCCGCCCACCGCTGGTCAGGCGGCGACGACCTGACCGGGGTGTCGCTGGACCGCCTCGCCGACCTGCCCGGGGTGCTGGTCCGCGTACCGGCCGGCACCCGAGCCGTGGACCGGCTGATGCTGGCCCCGTACGAGGTGGCCGGGCGCGCGGTGCTGCTGCACACCGGGTGGGATGCGCACTTCGGCACCGAGCGGTACGGCGGGCCGGAGGCGCCGTACCTGACCGGGGACGCCGCCCAGGCGCTGGTCGACGCCGGCGCGGCCCTGGTCGGCATCGACTCGATCAACATCGACGACATGAGCCCGGCGGCCGGAGGCGTACGCCCCGCACACAGCACCCTGCTCGCCGCCGGTGTCCCGATCGTGGAGCACCTCACCGGCCTGGGCGCGCTGCCGCCGAGCGGGTTCCGCTTCACCGCGGCCCCACCGATGGTGGCCGGCATGGGCACCTTCCCGGTCCGCGCCTTCGCCGTCGTCAACCCCTGATCTCCGCCAACTCTCCGACCCGCGGACCCTGGCCGACCAACCGACCTGGGAGCCGCACGAGCCGGGCGACACGGGAACGGGCCGGGGCGACCGAACCGGCCCAGGTCAGCCGGCACCGGCCGGACAAAACCCGCAGAGCCGGGTCGGAGCGATCCGCCGCAAGGGGTGGACCAGGGGTTGGCGAGTGACCAGAATCGATCCGGGTAGTGACGAGGTCGCCGTGCCAAGGGGGGACGATGCCCGCTGAGGGAGTCGGCAGTGATCCGCGTCGCCGCACAACGCCCGCCCGCTGGCGGGTGCTGGGGCATCCGGACGGAATGCTGATCTACCAGGTGCGCTGCATCGTGGAGAACCACGGCTGGACGGAGACGGTCGCGGAGGACCGACACAAGATCATCCTGGGGCGCTCCGGGGCGTACCGACGCCGGCTCAACGGGCGGGTCGAGCTCTCCGACGCCACCTCGATGCTGCTCACCCGGCCCGGCGACGAGATGGCGGTGGCGCACCCGTTCGGCTGCGGCGACTCGTACACCTGCCTGGAGATCGACGCGGCGGTGCTGGCGCAACGGCCGGACGCGGAGCACTGGATGGACCGGGCCGGCTGGGCCGGCACCTCGGATGCCACGCTGGACCTGGCGCACCGTCTGCTGGTGGCTGAGTTCCGGCGCGGGTTGGACGGGTTCGAGATGGCCGAGCGGCTCCAGCGGTTCCTGGCCCGCCTGCTGGGCCACAGCGCCCGCACCTCGGACGACGAGGACGGCGAGGTGGAGCGGGCGGTCCGTCGCCGGCCCGCGACGCTTGCCGCGCACCGACGGCTGGCCGACCGGGCCCGGGAGGTGCTGGCCAGCTCGGGGTTCACGATGGGCCTTGACGAGGTGGCCCGGGAGGTGGGCGCCTCACCGCACCACCTCAGCCGGGTGTTCCAGCGGATGACCGGCAGCAGCCTGACCGCCTACCGCAACCGGCTGCGGGTGCGTGCGGTGCTGGACACCCTCGCCGAGCCCGACGGCCGCCCGCTCGGCGCGCTCGCCAGCGAGTACGGCTTCGCCGACCAGGCACACCTGACCCGGGTGGTCCGCGAGCAGGTGGGTCACCCTCCGGCCAGACTGCGCCGCCTGCTCACCGCGACCGGCGGGGACCCGGCCGCGACAGCCTGAGCCCGGAGGCGGCGGAGGTGCCGTACCGGGGGGGCGTACGGCACCTCCTTCAGGCGCGCACGAAGCGGCCCGCGACAGGTCCGGTCCAGGCGTCGGACCTCCCCGAATAGGCCCGCGTGCCCCGATCCGGCCACCCCTGACGGGTGGCTTCCGGACCAACGGAGACCATCCTCCCGAGAGGCACCCGGACGGTCTTGAAGAAAATTGCTCAACTTCGCCGCTCGCCGGGAAATGCCGCAAACAGGTTAAATGTCGCCCTAGGCTGACGTGGTGGACGAGGCGCCGGAGGTCCGGGTACGCGACTGGCTCCCCCGCACCGCCGGCCTGCTGCTCGGCACCCTCGCGCTGGCCACCGCCTTCATCGCCGCGTACGTCGGCGCCCTGCACCAGCCGCACCCCCGGGACGTGCCGGTCGGGGTGGCGACGAGCGACAAGCCCGCGCGCACGGTCCTGGCCGCCGTCCGCGACCGGACCGACAAGATCAAAGCCATCGAGTACGCCGACCCGGGCGCCGCCGACGACGGCCTGACCGCCCGCGAGGTGTACGCGGTGCTCAGCTCCGCCCCCGACGGCGGGCTCGTCCTGACCACCGCCAGCGCCAGCGCGCCGTCCGCCACCGACCTGGTCGTCCAGGTGCTCACCAGCGCCGCCCAACAGGCCGGACTGCCGCTGCGGGTGACCGACGAGGTGCCGGTTGCCGGCACCGACCCCCGCGGCCTGGTCCCCTTCTACCTGGCCATCGGGTACGTCCTCGGCGGATACCTGGCCTCGACAGTGCTCGGCATCTCCGCCGGCACCGCCCCGCGCACCCTGCGGCGCGCGGGGCTGCGCATCGGGGCGCTCGCCGTCTACAGCGTGGCGCTCGGCATCGTCGGGGCGGTGATCGTCGGCCCGGTGCTGGACGTCTGGCACCACGACCTGCCGGCCGTCGCCGGCGTCGGCATGCTGGCCGCCTTCGCCGCCGCGATGGTCGCCGCCGCGGTCCAGGGCTGGCTGGGCATCCTCGGCACCGGGCTGGTCATCCTGTTGCTGGTGGTGCTCGGCAACCCGGGCTCCGGTGGCATCTACGCCCCCGAGTTCCTGCCCACCTGGCTGCGCGGAATGCACCTGTGGAACGTGCCCGGCCTGGCCACCGACCTGATCAAGTCGGCCGTGTATTTCGACCGGCGCTCGATCGGCTGGCCGGTGACCGGTCTGGCGCTCTGGGCGGTGCTCGCGCTGGCCGCCCTGCTCGGCGCGACCCGGGTGCGGGGTCGCCGGGCGACCGACCGCGCAAGGCCCTGAAGTGATCTCCGAGGTGTTCCGTGTCACGGCGCGGCATACGGAGAGCCCCTCCTGCCAGCCGGCCCGACGCGGATACCATCCAGGGAGTCGGACAGCGCTGTCCTTCGTACTCACGTAAGGAGCGCATCGTGACCGACCAGCACGACCACGACGGCCCGGACGCCGCGCTGCGCGCTGACATCCGCCGACTCGGCACCCTGCTCGGCCAGACCCTGGCCCGCCAGGAGGGCCGCCCGCTGCTCGACCTCGTCGAGGAGATCCGCGCCCAGGTCCGCTCCGACGTCCCGGCGGCCGCCCAGCGGCTCGGCGGGCTCGACGTGACCACCGGCACCAAGCTGGCCCGCGCCTTCTCCACCTACTTCCACCTGGCCAACATCACCGAGCAGGTGCACCGCGCTCGGGACCTGCGTCGCCGCCGCGCCGTGCAGGGCGGCTGGCTGGACCAGGCGGCCAAGATGATCGCCGAGCGGGGGGTGCCGGCCGAGGAGATCGCCGCCGCGGCCCGCCGGCTGGCGGTCCGGCCGGTCTTCACCGCCCACCCGACCGAGGCGGCCCGCCGCTCGATCCTGTCCAAGCTGCGGGCCATCGCCGACGAGCTGGACACCGAGACCGCCAACGCGATCCTCTACGGCGCCAGCGACGAGGGCCCGGCCAACCGCCGGCTGGCCGAGTTGCTGGACCTGATGTGGCAGACCGACGAGCTGCGGCTCGACCGGCCCGACCCGACCGACGAGGCCCGCAACGCGATCTACTACCTGCGCGACCTGTACGCCGAGGCCGCCCCGCAGGTGCTCGACGACCTGGCCGACACGCTGCGCACCCTCGGCGTGGAGACGTCGCCGACGGCCCGCCCGCTGAGCTTCGGCACCTGGATCGGCGGCGACCGGGACGGCAACCCGTTCGTCACCCCGGCGGTCACCCGCGAGGTGCTGACCATCCAGCACGAGCACGGCATCGCGGCCACCGAGAAGGCGATGGACCACCTGATCAACGAGGTCTCGGTGTCCCGCCGACTGCGTGGGGTGTCGCTGGACCTCTCCGCCAGCCTCGCCGCCGACCTCGACGCGCTGCCCGAGGTGGCCCCCCGGTTCCGTCGGGTCAACGCCGAGGAGCCGTACCGGCTCAAGGCACGCTGCGTGAAGGCGAAGCTGGCCAACACCCGGCAGCGGCTCCGCCAGGGCACCGCCCACGTCCCGGGCCGCGACTACCGCGGCTCGGCCGAGCTGATCGCCGACCTGGACCTGCTGCGCGCCTCGCTGGCCCGCAACTCTGGGCAGCTCACCGCCGTCGGCCGGCTGGCCTCCACCATCCGGACGGTCTCCGCGTTCGGCCTGCACCTTGCGACCATGGACGTCCGGGAGCACGCCGAGGCGCACCACGCGGTGCTCGCCCAGCTGTACGAGGCCGTCGGCGAGGTGTCCGACTACCCGGCGTTGAGCCGGTTGGAACGCACCAAGCTGCTCGCCGACGAGCTGACCGGACGCCGGCCGCTGTCCACCCTGGACACCCCGCTCACCGAGCCGGCCCGCAAGACGTTCGACGTGTTCAGCACGATCCGCGAGGCGCAGGACCGGTTCGGCACCGAGGTGATCGAGTCGTACATCATCTCGATGACCCTCGGCGTGGACGACGTGCTCGCCGCCGTGGTGCTCGCCCGCGAGGCCGGGCTGGTCGACGTGCACAGCGGCCGGGCCCGGATCGGTTTCGTGCCGCTGCTGGAGACCCCGGGCGAGCTGAACGCCGGCGGCGAGATCCTCGACGAGCTGCTGTCGCTGCCCGCGTACCGGGCGCTCGTCGCGGCCCGGGGCGACGTGCAGGAGGTCATGCTCGGCTACTCCGACTCCAACAAGGAGGCCGGGATCACCACCAGCCAGTGGTCGATCCACCGGGCCCAGCGCGCGCTGCGCGACGTGGCCGCCCGGCACGGCGTACGCCTGCGGCTGTTCCACGGTCGCGGCGGCACGGTCGGCCGCGGTGGCGGCCCGACGCACGAGGCGATCCTGGCGCAGCCGTACGGCACGCTGGACGGCGCGATCAAGGTGACCGAGCAGGGCGAGGTGATCTCCGACAAGTACACCCTGCCCTCGCTGGCGCGGGAGAACCTGGAGCTGACCCTCGCCGCGGTGCTCCAGGCGACGCTCCTGCACACCGCACCCCGGCAGCCGGCCGAGATGCTGGAACGCTGGGACGCGACCATGGACGTGGTCTCCGAGTCGGCGTTCCGGTCGTACCGGTCGCTCGTCGAGGACCCGGACCTGCCGGCGTACTTCTGGGCGTCCACCCCCACCGAGCTGCTCGGCGCGCTGAACATCGGCTCCCGGCCGGCGAAGCGCCCCAACACCGGCGCCGGGCTCTCCGGGCTGCGGGCCATCCCGTGGGTGTTCGGCTGGACGCAGACCCGGCAGATCGTGCCGGGCTGGTTCGGCGTCGGCTCCGGGCTGGCCGCCGCCCGGGAGGCCGGTCTGGCGGACGTGCTCGCCGAGATGCACCGCAACTGGCACTTCTTCCGCACGTTCCTGTCGAACGTCGAGATGATGCTGACCAAGACCGACCTCAGCATCGCCCGCCGGTACGTCGAGACCCTCGTGCCGAAGAAGCTGCACCCGATCTTCGAGCAGATCGAGCGGGAGTACGAGCTGACCAAGCGCGAGGTGCTGGCGGTCACCGCCTCCCCCGCACTGCTGGAGAACTCGCCGGTGCTCCAGCGCACCCTGGCCGTCCGGGACACCTACCTGGAGCCGCTGCACCACCTCCAGGTGGCGCTGCTGCGGCAGTACCGGGAATCCGGCGCGGCCGGCCGTGCGGTGGCCACCGCCCCGGGTGGCCGACGCGCCCCGAGCGACGGCACCGCCCTGGAGCGGGCGCTGCTCACCACCGTGAACGGCATCGCCGCCGGCATGCGCAACACCGGCTGATCAGGCAGCACGGCAACGGGCCCCGGTCACCACGACCGGGGCCCGTTGCGCATGTCAGCCAGGGGGTTCAGAGGTCAGCGGCCCGCCGCTCACCAGTCACCGCCCTCAGTCAGCGCCCTCGGCGCTCACCAGTCGCCACCACCGAAGTCGCCACCGCCGAAGTCACCGCCGCCGAAGTCACCGCCACCGAAACCTCCGCCGCCGAAGTCGCCGGCGGCATAGTCACCGCCGCCGAAGTCGCCCGCCTGGTCGGCGCCACCGAAGTCGCCGCCCTGGTCGCCGTAGTCGCCACCCTGGTCGCCGCCGTCCGCGCCCTGGTCGTCGGCGTAGTCAGCGCCGTCGCCGAAGCCCTCCTGGTAGCCCTGGTCGTACCCGTAGCCCGGGTCGGCGAAGGCCGGCGAGAACAGCGCGTCGGCGATCAACATGCCGCCGAGCACACCGGCCCCCGCGCCCAACGCGGTCTTCCACCACGGCGTCGAATACCAGCCCGCCGGCACCGGCCGACCCTGGTAGCGGCCACCGGGGTAGTAGTAGGGCGTCTGCCGACCGGGCTGCGGGCCGGCCCGGAAGGTCTGCCCCTGCACATCGACCTCGCGCTCCTTGGTGAGCTGCCCGACGCCCCGCGCGGCGGCCAGCGCCGGCACCTCGGGGCCGGGATCGATCCCCAGCGCGGTCCGCGCCGCCCGGATGTACGCCAGTCCCTCCAGCGCGGTCTCCCGGGCGAGCGCGAACTGGTGCGGCGTACGCGCCTGCTCCAACTGCGAACCCGCCGCGTTGTACCGCTCACCGGCGTCGGCCAGCGCCTGACGGACCGCCGGCTCGTCGCCCTGGAGGGTCAACAGCTGACCACCGAGGCGCTCGTACCAGCGGTGCGCCTCGGCGCGGGCGTCGCCCAGCTCCGTACGCCGGCGGGCGGTGCCCTGGGCGCGGATGAGCGCCGCGGCACCGAGCGCGCCGACCAGCACGATCGCGAGGCACAGCACAAGTTCCATGTCATCGAACGTACCCCCGGGTGTCACGTCGTACCCGTCTGGCAAGCTCCGGTGATGGACGTCTCGACGCTGCTGGTGGTGATCGTGTGCCTCGGTGCCGGCGGCGCGGTGGGCTGGCTCGCGGCCCGGTCCCGGTCGGCGGCCGACATAGCCAGGCTGGATGCCACCCTGACGGCGACCCGCGAGGGCGAGGGGCGGCTGGAGCAGTCCATGCGGGCGTTGAGCTACGAGGCCACCGCGCAGTCGCAGGAGGCGGTGGCCCGTGCCGTGGCGCCGCTGCACGACAGCCTGCGCCGCTACGAGCAGCGGGTCGCCGAGCTGGAGCACGACCGGGTCGACGCGTACGCCGAGCTGCGCGAGCAGGTCCGCTCGATGAACGCGGTTTCCGGGGAGCTGCGCACCGAGACCAAGCAGCTGGTCGCCGCGCTGCGCGCGCCGCAGGTGCGGGGCCGCTGGGGTGAGCACCAACTGCGTCGGATCGTCGAGGCGGCCGGCATGCTGGAGCACTGCGACTTCTCCGAGCAGGTCACCGCCGCCACCGACGACCAGGTCGTCCGCCCGGATCTGGTGGTCCGCCTGCACGGCGGTCGGTCGGTGGTGGTGGACGCGAAGGCGCCGTTCGACGCGTACCTCACCGCGATGGAGGCCCGCGACGAGCGCGGCCGGGACACCCACCTCGACGCGCACGCCCGACACCTGCGGGGGCACGTCGACGCCCTGGCCGCCAAGTCGTACTGGACGGCGTTCGACAGCTCGCCCGAGTTCGTGGTCCTGTTCGTGCCCGCCGACCCGTTCCTCGACGTCGCGCTCCAGCGCGACCCGACGCTGTTGGAGCACGCGTTCGCCCGCAACGTGGTGCTGGCCACGCCGGCCACCCTGGTCGCCCTGCTGCGCACGGTGGCCTACTCGTGGCGGCAGGAGGCGCTGGCCCGCAACGCGGTGGCGGTGCACACCCTCGCCCGGGAGCTGTACGGCCGGCTCTCCACCCTCGGCGACCACGTGGGCAAGCTCGGCTCGTCGCTGGCCGGCGCGGTGACCGCGTACAACCGGGCGGTCGGCTCGCTGGAGGCGCGGGTGCTGGTCAGCGCCCGCAAGCTGGCCGAGCTGGGCGTCTCGGACGACGAGCTGGCGACGCCCGCCCAAGTCGAGCTGACCCCCCGCCAGCCGCAGGCGCCGGAGCTGCTGGACGACGCCGACCGCTGAATGGGCGCCGAGGTCGCTAGCGGCGGGTGGCGTTCTCGACGACGAACGGCGTGCCCTGCTGGCAGGTGGTCATCATGCCCGTCTCCACCCGACCGGTGACGGTGACCCGGGCACCGGCGGCCAGCACGTCCCGCGGGCCGCCCACCAGCAGGTAGCCATCGAGCAGCAGGCAGTTCGGTTCGACCCCGGCGGTGATCGTGCCGGTGAGTTCGGTGGCGCCGACCGGCGGCGGGACGGTGGGCCCGCCCGGCGACTTGAGCGGCGGGGAGGGCGTGATCGCCGGGGCGGGGCTGCTGGGTGACGCCGGGGTGGGTTGCCCAGCCGTTGCCGACGGCGCTCCGGGGGTGGTGGAGCCGTCCGTCCCCCCGCAGGCGCTCAGCGCCGCGCAGACGACCAGAGCGGGGACGACGAGCCGAAAGGTCCTCATGCCGCCTTCGACGCATCGGGACGGCGCGGCGTTCCCGCAGTGGTCCGTCGCTTGAGCACAGACGGCACGGTCTGGCCGCCGTGAGCCGGCGCCCGAACGGGCTCAGCCGCGGGCCGCGGCGGCCTTCATGTCCCGCTTCAGCTCCTGCGGAAGCGAGAAGGTCAGCCGCTCGTTGGCGGTGGTGATCTCCTCGACGTCGGCGAACCCGCGTGCGGCCAGATGCGCCAGCACGTCGTTGACCAGGTCCTCCGGGACGCTCGCGCCGGAGGACACCCCGACCGTGCGGGCGTCGGCCAGCCAGGCGTCGTCGATCTCGTGGGCGAAGTCGACCAGGTGACCGGCGCGGGCGCCGGCGTCCAGGGCGACCTCGACCAGCCGGACCGAGTTGGAGGAGTTCGTCGAGCCGACGACGATCACCACGTCGCACTCGGGGGCGATCTCCTTGACGACGTGCTGCCGGTTGGACGTGGCGTAGCAGATGTCGTCGCTGGGCGGGGACTGGAGCAGCGGCAGCCGGGTCTTGAGCCGGGCGACCGTCTCCAGCGTCTCGTCCACCGAGAGCGTGGTCTGGGAGAGCCAGACCACCTTCTCCGGGTCGCGGACGGTGATCTTGTCGACGCCGTCCGGGCCGTCCACGAGCTGGATGTGCGCGGGAGCCTCGCCGGCGGTGCCGATGACCTCCTCGTGCCCCTCGTGGCCGATCAGCAGAATGTCGTAGTCCTCGGCGGCGAAACGCTTCGCCTCCTGGTGCACCTTGGTGACCAGCGGGCAGGTCGCGTCGATGGCCTTCAGCGAGCGCTCCCGGGCCTGCTCGTAGACCTCGGGCGCCACGCCGTGCGCGGAGAAGATGACGGTGGCGCCCTCGGGCACCTCCTCGTTCTCCTCCACGAAGATCGCGCCCTGGGCCTCCAGGGTCTGCACGACGTGCTTGTTGTGCACGATCTGCTTGCGCACGTAGATCGGGGCGCCGTAGAGCTTCAGCGCCTCCTCGACGGTCTGCACGGCGCGATCAACACCCGCGCAGTAGCCGCGGGGCTTGGCCAGGAGCACGCGCTTGCCGGTCCGGAGATCAGTCACTCCCCCATCGTACGTGCCCGCCCCCGACCCACCACCGCCCACAACCCGGGGCCCTCGGCTCGGTGATCATGAAGTTATTGCCACGACACGCCGCCACCCAGCGCAATAACTTCATGATCAACGGGGTCCAGCGGGGTGGCCGTAGGGTGGGTTGGGTGAGTGGGGTTGGTGGGGGCGCTGCGCGGAGCAGCGCGGAGGAGCCTTGGCCGGTTCGGGTCGTTTCGCAGAAGGTCGGGGCGTGGATCGCCAAGCTGGGCTGGGTGTGGGTGGACGGGCAGGTGGCGCAGATCAGCCGCCGTCCCGGGGCCACGACTGTCTTCCTGACCCTGCGTGATCCGTCGGCCGACCTGAGCCTGACCGTCACCACCAACCGCGACGTGCTGGACGCCGGCGCTCCGGAGCTGCGCGAGGGTGCCCGGGTGGTGCTGCACGCCAAGCCGGAGTTCTACGCCGCCCGGGGCACGCTGAGCCTGCGGGCCGACGAGATCCGGCAGGTGGGGCTCGGTGAGCTGCTGGCCCGGCTGGAGAAGCTCAAGAAGCTGCTCGCCGCCGAAGGGCTGTTCGACCGGGCGCGCAAGCGCCGGCTGCCGTTCCTGCCCGGCCGGATCGGGCTGGTCACCGGCCGCGCGTCGGCCGCCGAGCGGGACGTGCTGACCAATGCCCGGCGGCGCTGGCCGGCCGTGGAGTTCCGGACGGTCAACGTGGCCGTGCAGGGCCCGTCCGCCGTACCGCAGATCATCGACGCGCTCAAGGTGCTGGACGCCGACCCGAGCATCGACGTGATCATCATCGCCCGGGGCGGTGGCGGCATCGAGGACCTGCTGCCCTTCTCTGACGAGGCGCTCTGCCGGGCCGTGTTCGCTTGCCGTACGCCGGTGGTCAGCGCCATCGGCCACGAGACGGACGCGCCGCTCGTCGACTACGTCGCCGACCTGCGGGCCTCCACCCCGACCGACGCGGCCAAGCGGGTGGTCCCCGACCTCACCGAGGAGGTACGCCTCATCGGTCAGGCCCGGCACCGACTCGAGCGGGCCGTCCGCAACCTGATCGACCGGGAGTCCCACCGCCTCGACGGCCTGCGGTCCCGGCCGGTGCTGGCCCGGCCCCAGGTGATGGTGGAGCACCGCGCGACGGAGCTGGCCGGGCTGCGTCAGCGCGCCGGCCGTTGCCTGGACCACCGGCTCGCCGGCGCCGACGACGATCTGCGGCACACCCTGGCCCGGCTGCGCGCCCTCTCCCCCGCCGCCACCCTCGACCGGGGGTACGCGATCGTGCAGCGCGCCGACGGGCACGTCGTACGGGCGGCGGCCGAGGTCGGCAAGGGCGACCCGCTGCGGGTCCGCCTCGCCGACGGTGAGCTGGCCGCGACTGTCGACGGCGACGCGGTGACCCGGACGACGGTGTGCTGAGATGGACGCGATGACTGACGACACGAAGACCGGGCCGGACGAGCGGCTCAGCTACGAGCAGGCCCGCGCCGAACTGGCCTCGGTGGTCGAGCGGCTGGAGGCCGGCGGCACGTCCCTGGAGGAGTCGCTGGCGCTCTGGGAGCGCGGCGAGGCGCTGGCGGTGATCTGCCAGCGCTGGTTGGACGGCGCTCGGGCGCGGATCGACGCCGCCCGGCAGGACCCCGCGTCCTGATCGCGGACGGGGTGGCCGAAAGCGCCGGTGGGGCGACCGAAGCCGCCCCACCGACGTACGACGGTCAGTTGAACAAGCTGTAGAGCTCGGCCGGCGCCTCGACGACCTGGTTCGCCGGCGGCTTCTGCGCGGCGGTGGCGGAACCGTAGTCGGAGTACGTCATCTTGATCTCCTGAGCGGCGGTCTGTCCGGCGGCCGGGAGCTGCAGCACCAGCTCGCTGAGCCGGCCCTGCGGGTCGACCTTCGCGGTGAACGGGACCGTCTTCGCCTGGGTGCCCAGCGCGGCGATCGTGGCGGCGTTCAGCGAGCCGGCCTCGGCGGCCTTGGTGACGTCGATGGTGCCGGCGTACGTGCCGGTGCCGGTGCTGCGGACCTCGGTGATGCCCTGGGTCAGCACCGCGCTGCCGGCCGGGTCGACCTTCTCGAAGTCGAAGCCGAGGTTCTTGTTGCCCTTGATGCGGGCCTGGTCGAGGTGCTGGTACTTGCCGAGGTTGAGCTGCTTGATGGCGGGCAGGCTGTCGGCGGTGGGCCCGGTCAGCTCCAGCTTCACCCAGCTGTCCGGCTTGGCGTGGATCACGTCGAGCTTCATCGCCAGGTCGGAGGAGGGGCCGCCGATGGAAAACTTCATCGCGGCACTCTGACTCGGCTGGTGCACCTGCCCCTCGGCGGTCGAGCCGGCGCCGGAGAGGGTGAACCGGAAGTTGCCGTTGCTGATCTCCTTGGTGGAGTCCAGCAGCGCCTGCTTGGCGTCGCCCGGCACGGGCGTGCCGGCGGACGCGCTGGGTACGCCGGACGCGCTCACCGTGGGGGACGCGGTCGATCCGGCCGTGCCGGTCGTACCGCCGGCGCAGGCGGCCAGGGCGGGCGTGAACAGGGCGGCGGCTACCAGGCCGGCACCGAGTCGTCGAACAGTCATACGTGTCTCCCAAGGGGGTCACCCGACGGCCTGGTCGGCGCCGGAAACCGGGCGACGCGGCAGCCCTTCGGCCACGCCGCGCGATCCGGGCCGAGCAACTCGCCCGGATCACTCCCTCTTTGTTCCCTGTCGACGCGTCCGACAATCACCCTTGACGTCCGGTTGTTCGCGGTGACCGGTGCGGAAAAGCAGGATCGGGGCGGCCCAGGGCCGCCCCGATCCGTCGTGCCGACCTACTTGAACAGCTCGTACGTCTCGGCCGAGGCCTCGATGACCTTGTCCGCCGGCGGCTTCTTCGCGCCGGTGCCGGTGCCGTAGCCGGCGTACCCGATCTTGATGTCGTGCGCGGCGGTCTCGCCAGCGGCCGGCACCGAGATGACCAGCTCGGTGAGGCGGCCCTGCGGGTCCAGCTTGGCCGTGAAGGGCAGCGCCTTGGCCTGCGCGCCCAGCGCCTTGACCACGTCCTCGTCGAGGGCGACCGACTCGGTGGAGGCGCTGATGTCGATCTTGCCGGCGTAGGTGCCCTCGCCGGTCTTCTGCACGTCCGTCACGCCCTTGACCAGCGTCTCGCTGTCGACCGGGTCAAGCGTCTCCGGGTCGAGCTGGAGGTCCTTGATGCCCTTGACCTTGGTCTTGTCGAGGTGCTGGTACTTGCCCTTGTTCTTCGCCATCTCGGGCACCATGGCGGCCATGGCACCGCCGATCTCCATCTTCACCCAGCTCTCCGAGTCGATGTAGATGAGGTCCATCTCCATCGACACGTCGTCGGAGGCTTCGCCCAGCTTCATGGTGAGCTGCGCGCTGTTGCTGGGCTTGTGCACCAGGCCGCCGCCGGTCAGGTCGGCGCCGGTCAGGGTGAAGGTGAAGTCGCCCTTGGCCGCCTCCTTCGTGGAGGCGAGCAGCGCCTCCTTCGGGTCGGCCGGTACGGCCGGGGCGGACGGGCTGGGCGCAGCGGCCGGCTCGGCAGCGTCGGACTTGCACGCGGCCAGGCCGGGGACGAGCAGGGTTGCGGCGAGGAAGCCGAAGCTCCACCGTCGAATGTTCACTGAGTTCTCACTTCACAGAGATGGACATGGCCCCGCCGCAGCGTGCGGACCGGACCGAGCCGAGGGAGCCTAACGGATACGCCCACCAGCGACGCGGGGGCGTATCGATGTCGGACTGTCAGCGCAACGCACCGGCGAGGTCGCGCAGCTCGTTGTCCCGGGCGTCACCGACGACGAGCACCGTGCGGGTCGGTTCCAGCAGCACCAGCGCCTGCTGGTTTCCCCGGGCCGTGTAACGCTGCCAGGTGCGCCCGGCCAGCTCCGTCGGGCCCTGTGGCTGGCTCTGGTCGGTCAGCTCGGCGGGGAGCAGCTGCTCCACCGGCACGTTGCTCTGCAGCAGCTGGACACCCCGCCCCTCCGGCGTGAGGTAGCCGATCCGCAGGTTCGCGCCACCCTCGACGCTCTGGTAACGGGCGCTGACCGTACGCCAGCCGGAGCCGAGCCCCTGCGGCTCGCTCACCGGGAAGGTGTTCGCCGACCGTGCCTGCTCGATCGCCGGGGCCGGATCGACAGTGGTGGCCTGATCGCCGCCGAGGAAGCCGCGGTAGAAAGCCAGCAGCAGCGCGATCGGGATCAGCAGCACCAACAGCGAGATCGCCATGTCCTTGGGCGACCGCTCGGCCTTGGTCGCCGCCGCTGCCACCCGTGGCGGCGGCGCGGACCGCTCACCGGTCCCGGTGGCGTCGTCGGGCCCTCCGGCGGCGTCACCCGGCACCCGCCGGGCCACCGAAGGCTGCACCGACGGGTCCGGCGCCGGCTCACCAGCAGCCGACGCCCGCTCCTCAGCGGCGAGGGCCGGTTCATCGGCAGCCGCGGCCGGCTCACCGGCGACAAGGGCGGGCTCGCCGGTGGGCGGCGCCGTCGGGCCGGTCGCGGCGGGCTCGGCGCCGGCGGGTTGGTCGACCGGCGGCTGACCACCGGGCGGCGTGCGGTCGGCGGGTACGCGGTCGGCAGGCTGTGCGGGTTCCACCCTGCCATCTTCGCAGCCGCCCGACCGGCGGTATCCGGCCCATCACCGCCCCGCGCCGACGCCCGGTCGGCCATCGTGTGAGGATCAGCGACAAAGCCGGCAGCGGGACCGCTCCGCCGTCGGCCGTCCCCGCACCGTCGCGAGGAGGAGCAGCCGTCATGACGAACACCAGGACGCGGATCCCACAGGATCTCGACCGTAACCTGGCCCTCGACCTGGTCCGGGTCACCGAGGCCGCGGCGATGGCAGCCGGCCGCTGGGTCGGCCGGGGCGACAAGGAGGGCGGCGACGGAGCCGCCGTCGACGCCATGCGCAAGCTGATCAACTCCATTCAGATGCGTGGCGTCGTGGTGATCGGCGAGGGCGAGAAGGACAACGCCCCGATGCTCTTCAACGGCGAACACGTCGGCGACGGCACCGGCCCCGAGGTGGACGTCGCGGTCGACCCGGTCGACGGCACCACCCTGATGAGCAAGGGCATGCCGAACGCCCTCGCGGTGCTCGCCGTCTCCGAGCGGGGTGCGATGTTCGACCCGAGCGCGGTCTTCTACATGGAGAAGCTCGCCGTCGGTCCCGCGTACGCCGACGTGATCGACATCAACGCCGGGGTGGCCGAGAACGTGCGCCGGATCGCCAAGGTCAAGGGCACCGACGTGTCCGAGGTGACGGTCTGCGTGCTGGACCGCAGCCGCCACGACGACCTGGTCAGCCAGATCCGCCGGACCGGGGCGGGCATCCGATTCATCTCCGACGGCGACATCGCCGGCTCCATCGCGGCGGCCCGGGGCGAGTCGGACGTCGACGTGCTGATGGGCATCGGCGGCACGCCCGAGGGCATCATCTCGGCCTGCGCGTTGAAGTGCATGGGCGGGGCGATGCAGGCCAAGCTCTGGCCGCGCGACGACGAGGAGCGGGAGAAGGCGCTCGCCGCCGGGCACGACCTGGACCGGGTGCTCGGCACCGACGATCTGGTCACCGGGGACAACTGCTTCTTCGTGGCGACCGGGGTCACCTCCGGCGACCTGCTGCGCGGGGTGCGGTACCGGGCCGGCGGCGCGTACACCCAGTCGATCGTGATGCGCTCGAAGAGCGGCACCATCCGGGTGATCGACTCGTACCACCGGCTGGAGAAGCTGGCGCTCTACTCCGCCATCGACTTCGACGGTCGACCGCTGGCCGAGCAGGAGTGACCACCGCCGGCACCGCGACACCGCAGACCCTCTCTGCGACCCGTCGGACCGCCGGTGTCGCGCTGGCGTCGGTCTCCGGGGTCGCGGTGGCGGTGCAGTCCCGCATCAACGGCGAGTTGGGCGTACGCCTGGCCGACGGCTTCGCCGCCGCGGTGGTCTCGTTCGGGTTGGGCCTGCTGGTGCTGCTCGTGCTGGTGCCTGCCACCCCCGGCGGGCGACGAGGGCTGGTCACGCTGCGGCGTGCCCTCGCGGCCGGCGCGCTGCGGCCGTGGCAGTGCCTGGGCGGCATGTGCGGCGCGTTCCTGGTGGCCTCGCAGGGGCTCACCATCGGCACGTTGGGCGTGGCGGTCTTCACCGTGGCCGTGGTCGCCGGCCAGTCCGGCAGCAGCCTCGCCGTGGACCGGGCCGGCATCGGTCCAACCGGCCAGCAGCCGATCACCCGGCAACGGCTGGCCGGCGCGGTCCTCACCGTGCTGGCGGTCGGCCTTGCGGTCGGTGACCGGCTGAGCGCGCCGGGCGCGCTGGCGCTGGCCCTGCTGCCGCTACTGGCGGGGGTGGGCACCGCCTGGCAGCAGGCGGTCAACGGCCGGGTCCGGGCGGCGGCCGACCACACGCTGACCGCCACGCTCGTCAACTTCGCCGTGGGTACGGCCACCCTGCTCGTCGCGTTCGCCATCGACCTCGCCGTACGAGGTTGGCCGACCGGACACCTGCCGAGCGAGCCGTGGCTCTACCTGGGCGGCCCCATCGGCATCGTGTTCATCGCGATCGCCGCGGCGATCGTGCGGTTCACGGGTGTGCTGCTGCTCGGCCTGGCCACCATCGCCGGCCAGATCGTGGGGGCGGTCCTGCTGGACCTGGTGCTGCCCACCGCGGCCTCGCACCCCGGCGTGAACACCCTGCTCGGGGCCGCGCTGGCCATGGTGGCGGTGCTGATCGCCGCGCTGGCACCACCCGCCCGCCGCTGACCGACGCCGGGGTGTCGGCTCAGTCCTGGTTGGGTCGGCGCTGCCGGCTGATCCCGCCGAGCATGTCCCGGATCTCCGCAACGCCGACCAGATCCATGCCTTGACGGTAAGCAACAACACACGACCAGTGCTCCCCCGCGCGGCACGACCCGGGCCGCTTCACCCGCCATCGCTGGCAATCTTGGACACTTTCCGTTAGCTGCTAACGCAAAGTGTCCAAGATCTACCCGGTCAACTGACTCCCGCCCTGACACAACCCGCCCGCAGATACGTCCGGGGCCGCATCAGGCGTCAGCCGAGCGGCACCCGCGGCGGCAGGGGTCGATGGGGCGGATAGGGCGGCGTGTCGCGTCGGTTCTCGTCACGGGCCGAGCCGACCAACCTGGCGAGTCGGACGGCAAGCACCAGTCCCGGCACGGTGGCCAGCAGGGCCAGCGCGACGGCCACCCGGATCTGGGCCGGGTTGCCGTTCAGCCAGCCGGCCAACGGCAGCCCGGCCAGGATCGCGGTGAGCAGGAGGTCGCCCACTGTCCACCCGACCCAACGGCCCGGCGCGCTGCCGACCCACGGGACGAGGAGCAGCACCGCCACCGCCACCGCGGCCAACGGCACGACGCCGACCAGCACCGCCAACACGGTGCTCATGTCGTCGTGGCGGGACCAGGTGGCCTCCAGCACCGTCCCCGCCAGCAGCATCGTCAGCGCACCGGCGATCCCCCACCAGCGGCTACCGCCGCCACGGCGGATCGCCAGGTGACCGGCGACCACGGCGACCGCGCAGCCGAGCAGCAGCGCGAGCACGATGGCGAGCAGCAGATCCGTCTCGCGTTGCACCGGCCCGCCGTCGTCCAGCGGGGGCAGTTCGTCCGCGCCGACCAGTCCGCTGGGCTCGCCGAGGAAGCCGTCGCGCCGCCAACCGCCGTCCGCCAGACGGCGCAGGAATCCGTCCCGACCGTTGGCGACCAGCACCTCGTGGCCACCCCCGGCGTGCGGATAGACGGTCAACTCCCGTGAGGAGAAGTGCCGGCGGACGTCGCCGGGGCTCGGGTACCGGCGGGCCAGCTCCTCGCGCCGCGCGTCCGACACCTCCCAGGCCACCTGCCAGGTCACGCCGGCGTCGTCGCTCTGCTCCACCCGTAGGTGCCCACTGGCCACCCGGTAGCAGCGCCGGGGCTCGTCCGGTGCGCACGCCTGCCGGCGCGATGGATCCTGGGCGTCCAGTCGTTCCGACTCGCCGTCGGTGGCGAGCCGCCAGGTGGTCGCCCCATCGTCGCTGACCGACCACTGGCCGCCGGCCGGTTCGTCCGGCCAGCTCGTGCCGAAGCCGTCGCCGACCGAGATCGCCGGGTGGCCGTCGAGCGTCGTGGTGCCGAGCGCGTACGGGTAGCGGACCGCGCTGGTGGCGGCCACCGCCAGCACCGCCGGTGGCAGCACGATCAGCAGCCGGACCAGCCGGGCCGTTCGGTGCCGCACCGGTCGTCGCCGAGCCCGCGTCCACGCCCACCACGCCAGCCCGAGCGCCGGCAGGGTGAGCAGATCGGTCCAATCGGCCCGGACCAGCGACGGCCCCGCCAGCGCGGTCCACGCCGAGGAGGCGAGCTCAGCGGCGTACCCACTGGATTTGACGACCGCGAACCCGGCGCCCACCGCGACCAGGCCGACCTGCGCGGCCGCCCGGGCCGGCAGCCGCGGCACCAGGAGCGTCAACAGCACCGCCACCAGCGGCGGGGCGAGCACCAGGCCGGCGACGTCACTCAGCTTGCCGGTGAGCAGGCCGGGAAACGCCGCCTTCAACACGTGGTCGTTGACCAGCAGCACGACCAGCGCCAGCAGAGTGGCCGGGTGGCAGAGCCACGCCAGCGTCGTGGGTGCGCCGTCACGCGATGTCTCGGGCCCCGTCATGCCCTCAGGATCGACCCGGCGCGTCTCGGTCCGGACACGCGCCGGTGTGTGTCCGATACCGACGGTCAGCCCGCGTCGGAGGAGTGCCCGGGGAACAGGTGGGCGCTCGGGTCGATCGCGACCGCCGCGTTGTTGACCGCCGTCGCGGCCTCGCCGAAGCCGGTGGCGATGAGCCGCACCTTGCCCGGATATTCGGTGATGTCGCCGGCCGCGAAGACCCTCGGCAGGTTCGTCGCCATGGCGCTGTCCACCAGGATGTGCCGGCGGTCCAGCCGCAGGCCCCACTCGGCGAGCGGGCCCAGGTCGGCGGTGAAGCCGAGGGCGGCGACGACCGTGTCCACCGGCAGGGTCTCGGCCGCGCCACCGCGTACGGTCACCTCGGCGCCGGTCACCGTGGCGTCGCCGATCAGGCGGGTGACCTCGGCGTTGACCACCACCCGCACCGGCAGCGACAGCACCCGGGCGACCGTCGAGGCGTGTGCCCGGAACTTCTCCCGCCGGTGCACCAGGGTCACCGAGCGGGCCAGCGGTTGCAGGGCCAGCGCCCAGTCGAAGGCGGAGTCGCCGCCGCCGACGATGAGCACGTCCCGGTCGGTCAGCTCGGCCGGGTCGGTGACGAAGTAGACGATGCCGGCGCCGGGAGCGCCGTCGGCGCAGGGCAGTGGCCGTGGGCTGAAGCTGCCGAGCCCGCCGGTGACCACGACCGCGCCACAGCCGAGCTGCTCGCCGCCGGCCAGGCCGAGCACCGGCCGGTCATCGGCGTACGACAGCTTCTCGGCCCTCGTGCCGAGCAGGTACTGCGGGTTGAAGGGCGCCGCCTGGGCGACCAGGTTGGCGACCAGGTCGCGGCCCTTCACGGCGGGGAAGCCGGCCACGTCCAGGATCAACTTCTCCGGGTACATGGCGGTGACCTGGCCGCCCGGCTCCGGAAGCGCGTCGATCACCGCCACGGACAACCCTCGGAACCCGGCGTAGTACGCGGCGAAGAGGCCGGCTGGACCGGCCCCGATCACGGCGACATCGACCTCGCGCATGGCGTACCGTCGCTTTCCGCTCACGGATCAACGCTTGCTGATCTCGACGGTAGGCGGGGCGCAGCGGTCCGGCAAGCATGTCCCAGGGGCGCGCCGAGGAGCAGGTCAGGGCAGGCTGAGGGTGGACCCCGAGTAGTCCGGGCCGTCCACGGCCGGCCGACGACGGCGGAACAGGATCGCCGCCACCACGCCACCGAGCAGCCCGAACAGGTGGCCCTGCCAGGAGATCCGCTCGTCGGTGGGGAGGATGCCGACCAGTTGCCAGCCGTAGAGCAGACCGACGAGCAGGAAGACGGCGAAGTTCCACCAACTGCGCTCGACGATGCCGCGGGTGAGCAGGATGCCCAGGTAACCGAAGATCACCCCGCTGGCGCCGACCACCACCGAGTTGGGCGAGCCGGTGAACCAGACCCCGAGCCCGCTGACCAGGATGATGATCAGGGTCGACCAGAGGAACCGGCGGGCACCGGCGGCCAGCACGAAGGTGCCCAGCAGGATCAGCGGGATGCTGTTGCTGTAGAGGTGGTCGAAGCCGTGGTGCAGGAACGGCGAGAAGAAGACCCCGTCCAGGCCGTCGATGCGGTGCGGGATGATGCCGGCGGTCGCGTCCAGGCCGAACGCGAGCCCCTGGTCGACGGCTTCGATGAGAAACAGGAACGGGACCACCGCGCACATGGCGACGAAGGCCCGGCCGAGGGCGGCGTAGAACGCCTCGGTGCCGAACCGGTAGGGGTCGCCGTTGGGCGGTGGCAGGGTCACCCCCCAACTGCTATCAGCAAAAGGGGCCGACCGCCACTCGCGTCCCGCCCACGCACCGGGCGTACGCACGACGGCGGGGCGGGTAGTCGCCCACCCGCCCCGCCGTTCGCGACGTCAGTAGTTGCCGTTGTTCTGGAAATTGCTCCAGGCGCCACAGGGCGTCTTGTACCGACCCTTGATGTAGCCCAGCCCCCACTTGATCTGGGTGGCCGGGTTCGTCCGCCAGTCGTCCGCGATCGAGCCCATCTTGCTGCCCGGCAACGACTGCGGGATGCCGTACGCGCCGGAGGAGGAGTTGCTGGCCTTGTGGTTCCAGCCGCTCTCCTTGGTCCAGAGCTTCTCCAGGCAGGGGAACTCGGCGATGCCGAAGCCCGCCTCGATCATCAGCGCGCAGCCGATCTTGCGGTTGCCGCTGTACTCCTCGCAGGACGCCGGGATCTCCCCGTCGTACGGCTTGGCGACCTCCTTGGCGGCGGCCTCGCGTTCGCGCTTGCGCGACGCCGCGGCGGCCTCGGCGCGGCGGGCCCGCTCGGCGGCCTCCTTGGCGGCCTGAGCCGCCCGCAGCTTGGCCTGGTACTCGGCGGCCCGCTGCCGGGCGAACGCGACCTGGTGGCTGGCCTGGCGCTCGCGCTGGTAGGCGAAGTCGATCCGGTCGACCTCGACGCTTTCCTGCGCGGCCAGTCCCTGTTGCTGGGTTTCCCGGTCTTGGCCCAGATAGAAGCCACCGGCGACGCCCACGGAGAGCAGCGCGACAGCGGCCGTACGGGCGCCCAACCGGCTCCACAGCCGACTCACGAAGTGGTCCCTTCGTTGGGGGCAAGGACACGACGCGGCGCCAGGCCAGGTGGCCCTCAGCCGTGCCGTGAGCGCCCCGACCGGTGAGCCGGTCGCGCCGACGCACCGACCGTCACCGATGCCGCCCAGAGCCTGGACGAACGATCACCAACGATGCCTGTGGTGCGTGGGCGCTCGTGGGACACCATCGCGCACAGTGAGACTGATGGGAAACCAACCGGCATGTTTGTGATCTGCGCCACATCCAGAATCTGGACGAAAGCCTACAAAGTGCCCATTACAATGGGATGTCCTCCAGGAGGTCAGTCACCATCGCGGCGATCGGCGAGCGCTCCGACCGGCTGAGCGTGACGTGGGCGAAGAGGGGATGACCCTTCAACGCCTCGATCACCGCCGTCACGCCGTCATGTCGGCCGACCCGCAGATTGTCCCGCTGGGCGACATCGTGGGTGAGCACCACCCGCGAGCCCTGCCCGATCCGGGACAGCACGGTCAGCAGCACGCCGCGCTCCAACGACTGGGCCTCGTCCACGATCACGAAGGCGTCGTGCAGGCTGCGCCCCCGGATGTGGGTCAGCGGCAGCACCTCGAGGATGCCCCGCGAGGTGACCTCCTCCAGCACGTTCTCGTGCACCACCGCGCCGAGCGTGTCGAAGACCGCCTGCGCCCACGGCGACATCTTCTCCGACTCCGACCCGGGCAGATAGCCCAGCTCCTGACCGCCGACGGCGTACAGCGGACGGAAGACGATCACCTTCTTGTGCCGGCGACGCTCCATCACCGCCTCCAGCCCGGCGCAGAGCGCCAACGCCGACTTGCCGGTGCCGGCCCGCCCACCCAGCGAGACGATCCCGATCGTCTCGTCGAGCAGCAGGTCGAGGGCGACGCGCTGCTCGGCCGAGCGGCCGTGCAGGCCGAACGCCTCCCGGTCGCCCCGAACCAACCGGACGGACTTGTCCGGCAGCACCCGGCCCAGCGCGGAGCCGCGCGACGAGTGCAGCACCAGACCGGTGTGGCAGGGCAGACCCGCCGCCTCGTCGACGTCGAGCGTGTCGCCGGCGTACAGCGCGGAGATCTGCTCCTCGCCCAACTCCAGCTCGGACATGCCGGTCCAGGTCGGGTCGCTGGCCTGGCCGTGGCGGTACTCGTCGGCGCGCAGACCCACCGAGGCTGCCTTGACCCGCAGCGGCATGTCCTTGCTGACCAGCGTGACGTCCCGGCCCTCGGCGGCGAGGTTGAGCGCCACGGAGAGGATCCGGGCGTCGTTGCTCTCGGTGCGGAACCCGGGAGGCAGCACGCCGTCGTCGGTGTGGTTCAGCTCCACCCGCAGCGTGCCGCCGGCGTCGTTGGCGGGCACCGGCGTGTCCAGCCGGCCGTGCCGGATCCGCAGCTCGTCCAGCATGCGCAGCGACTGCCGGGCAAACCAGCCCAACTCCGGGTGGTGCCGCTTGCCCTCCAGCTCGGTGATGACCACCAGCGGCAGCACCACCTCGTGCTCGGCGAAGCGGTGGAACGCCGCCGGATCGGACAACAGCACGGACGTGTCCAGAACGAACGCCTGGCCCGCTGGTCGCGGCTCCTTGGGGTTGGCCGGCGCGGTTGCCGCGCTACGGCGGCTCCGGGGGGCACGGCGGGTCGTGGCAGTCGCGGCCGGGGTCTGGTCGGCACCGGCGGTGGTACGGCGAGTCGTCACAGGCCTGCTCCGACGGATGGGCACCCGGCCACCCGTGTTCCGCCTCGTCCGGTGCCCGGGGACACGGGGTCGGATGCGGAACCCCGTGCGCGAGGTCGCAGATCCGGGCGGACCGGCTGGCCCGGGAGAACCCCGTGCCATGCCTAGACGCTAGCGGCGGCGGACCGTCCCGGCTAGGGGCGATCGTGGATCTCCAGCAACGGCGACCCGCGAAGCCGGCGGCACGGTGCGGCAAGCCGGCCGGGATGCATGCCCCCTGCGCGCATCCCGGCCGGCGGGGCCACCGTCACCGGTCTGACGTGGCCCCGACGGTGCGTGTCCGCCGCGGACGACGCACCGCGTTCCTCGGCGCCGGTCGGCGGGACCGCTCGCGGCGGCCCGCCGGCCGGCTCAGCCGGTCCGTCGGACGAGCGTGCCGGTCGGGTGCCGCCCGGTGATGGGGGCGGCCGGCGCGGTGAACGACGAGCCGGTGTACGTGGTGCCGGGGCGGGCCACCGTGCCGGCGGAGCGGACGGCCCCCGCCGAGGAGACCGACAGGGCGGAGGCGATCGCCGCCTGGGCGTCGCGTCGACGCCGGTTCCAGGCGCCCCGGTCACCGTCGAAGTAGCCCTGCCGGTAGCCGAAGCGGTAGCCGATGCGGTAGCTGAGCTGCCCGTGCAGCCGGCCGGCCGCGTAGCTGGTGGCACCAAGCACCAGGACGAGGAAGACCACGAGGAACGGGCTCATCGGGCGGCCCCGACCCGGCCCGGACGCCGCCTCATCGTTCCTCCGGCTCGACCGCGGTGGGGTCGATGGTGGGATCCGCGACCAGCAGCCGGTCCAAGTCGTCCGTACTGACCTCCTCGACCAGTTCGACGCTGATCCGGCAGCCGTCCACCACGACCTCGGCGACGGAGGAGCGGCGAATCTCCCCGCCGGCGTCGTAGACCCGGACGCTCAACTCGGGGCAGCCGAGGTGGGTACGCCAGGCGTTCCACTCGGTGCGGTCGCCCACGCTCAGCGACAGGTATCGGCAGCCTCGGGCGAGATAGAGGCGCCACGGGGCACTCAGCCCCGCGGCCACTCCCTCGGCGATCAGCCCGAAGGCCTGGGCTCGGGTGGCGAGCTCGGTCACCACACCCCCTCGGCGCCGGGGGCGTGACGCATGCGAGCACCAGTCGTCTCATGCACGTGACACACCGTAGATTGTCCCATGAGCGTGACAGTATCAGCTTTTCGTCCTCTTACATTCGCCACTACGGGCATCTATTCTGCCCGGGTGACACCCCTCCAGAGCGGCGCTGGATCGTTTACCGCGAATCCGAATGAGCCGTCACGTCCGCGTGACAGCAGCGTGCCTGGGCGTACGCCCGAGCCAGGCTGGCCGTACCGTCACGGGGTGACCGAGACGGCCAATGCGCGAAAGATCGCCTTCGCCACCTTCGTCCGGCGCGCCCTCGACGAGGCGCGGGCGACGCGGGCCTGGAGCGGCACCGAGGTGTCCCGACGTACCGGCGTCTCCCGGCAGACCATCAACCGGTGGGTCCGTGGGGACTGGGCGAGCGACCCCGAGGCAGAGCGCGTCGTCGCCTTCTGCGAGGGCCTGGGCCTGAATCCCGCCGCCGCCTTCGCCGCGCTCGGCTGGGACCGCACCGCGACCGGCCCCCGCGCCGGTCAGCCGGCCCCACCGATGGACCCGGACGTGGAGGCCCTGCTGCGCCGCCTCGTCGATCCGAACGTGTCGGACGCGGAGAAGTTCCACATCCGCGAAACCATTAGATACCTCGCATACCGCCCAACGTTGCCGGTCGATGTCCGAAATAGAGGCAATCAGGCAGGCTAGTTCCTCAGATGGCGAAAGAACGCCTGGTCAGGTTCATTCGTTTCCCTCCGGGGTCGGAACGGGCACGCTAGCGTCCGTACTCGTACTGCTTGGGCTCGTCATCGGCGGGGGGACGGGACAAGGCCGAACCCAGCCCTGCGGGACATAAGGAGGGGTCTGTCCATGACCCTGAAGTGGTGGGCAGTCGTGGTCGCCACGGTGTCGATGACACTGTGGGCGACCGGCAACGTGGTGACCCTCGCGGTCAACGGTGGGCAGCTGCCGCTGCTCGTCAACCTTCTCGCGCTCATCAGCGCCGGCACGGCGGTCATCCTGGCCGTCGTCGCGGAGCTGCACGAGCGGCTCAACGACCGGATCAGCGCACTCACCGAGTTCCTGGTGGCACGGCTCAACGAGATCGAGACCCGCACCGGGGACCGCAACACCGGCTTCGTGGAGGGCTACCTGCTCAGCCACGGGCAGGACGCGGCGGTGGTGCCGTTCGGACGACGCGGACGAGGGGCCGCCGAACGCTGATCCCGCGCCGCCGAGCGGTGGTGCTCGGCCAGGAATGAGCCCTCAACGCCGGGGTACGCTGACGCGCGTGCCGCCGTTGAATCTGGGCAACCACCAGCCGAGGACCCCGTTGAACGCCGATCAGGCATGGCAGGTCACTGCCGGCCGGGCGGCGGGGACCGTGCTCTTCTTCGACTTCGACGGCACACTCGCGCCCGTCGACGACGACCCGACCGCGGTCCGCCCCGCGCCCAACGCCCTCGCCGCGATCGAGGCGCTGGCCCCGGTGGTGCAGCGCATCGCGATCGTCTCCGCGCGGCCCGTGGAGTTCCTGCGGGACCGCCTCGGCGAGCTGAGCGGCGTCGACCTCTACGGTCTCTACGGCCTGGAGCACAGCCACTCCGGAGGCGAGACCGTCACCGAGCCCACCGCCCTGCCGTGGGTGCCGACCATGGCCGAGCTGGCCGACCTGGCCCGGGCGGAGCTGCCACCCGGCACGCTCGTCGAGTTCAAGCGGCTCTCGGTCGCGCTGCACTGGCGTACCGCGCCGCAGCTCGGCACGACAGTGCAGCAGTGGGGGCAGGCGCAGGCCGACCGGCTGGGACTGCGGGTGCAGGCCGGGCGGATGGTGCTGGAGCTCAAGCCGCCCGTCGACCGGGACAAGGGCATGGTGATCGGCGAGGTGGTCCAGGGTGCCACCGGCGCCTGGTACTTCGGCGACGACGTCTCGGACATCAAGGCGTTCGCGGCGCTACGCGCCCGCGCCGAGGCGGACCCGGACTTCTTCGGCGTCTGCGTGGCCGTCGCCAACCCGGAGACCGGTCAGGAGGTGGCCAACGCCGCCGACCTGACCATCGAGTCCCCGGCCGCACTGGGTGACTTCCTCACCCGGGCCCTGACCCGGCTGCCCTGACCGGGCTCTCCTGCGCCCGCAGGAGGGTTCAGGCGCCGTACCGGCGCTGACGGGTGGCGTACGAGCGCAGCGCGCGCAGGAAGTCGATATGCCGAAAATCCGGCCAGTTGAGCTCGCAGAAGTAGAACTCCGAGTGCGCGGACTGCCAGAGCATGAAACCGGACAGCCGCTGCTCCCCGCTGGTGCGAATGACCAGGTCCGGGTCGGGCTGGCCGCGGGTGTAGAGGTGCTCGGCGATGTGCTCGACGTCCAGCACCTCGGCCAGTTCCTCGATCGTGCCGCCCGAGGCGGCGTGCTCCAGCAGCAGCGAACGGACCGCGTCGGTGATCTCCCGCCGGCCTCCGTAGCCGACGGCGATGTTGACCTCCGCGCCGCCGCTGCGGTCCCGGGTGCGCTCCTCGGCGCCCTTGAGCGCCGCCGCCGTCTGGGCGGGCAGCAGGTCCAGCGCGCCGACGATGCGCAGCCGCCAGGGGTTGCCCTCCTCGGCCAACTCCACCACCAGGTCCTCGATGATCTGCAGCAGCGGGTCCAGCTCGCTGGCCGGGCGGCGCAGATTGTCGGTGGCCAGCAGGTAGAGGGTCACGTGCCCGATGCCGGCCTGGTCACACCAGCCGAGGACATGCTTGATCTTCGCCGCGCCGACCCGGTGCCCGTCGTTGGGGTCGACGAAGCCCATCTCCCTCGCCCACCGGCGGTTGCCGTCGCACATCACCCCGACGTGTCGGGGCACCGGCTTGCCCGCGAGCTTCGCCGTGAGCCGGCGCTCGTACACGGAGTAGATAAGGTTCCGCAGCGTCATCACCTAGCAGCGTAGCGACCCGCCAGCGGGATCACCCCTTCGGAGGCCGATCCCCGCCGGACAGTTCGATGCCGATCATGCCCAGCGTACGGGCGGTGAGCCGCCCGTCGCCGAGTCCCAGCTCGACCACATCGTCGAATACGCGGTCGTCCCGGCGGGCCGCCCGGACCGCCGCGTCGACCACCCGCCGCCGTCGTGCCAGCCATGCGGCCACCGAGCTGTGCCGCAGGTGGGTGCCGAGGCGACGACGCAGGCCAACGGCGTAGCGACGCGCCGCCGCCTCGGGCGCACGGGCCGCCGCAGCACCGGCCAGCGCACCGGAGAGCAGCGCGTAGAAGATGCCCTCCCCGGTGAACGGGTTGATCAGCGACAGGGCGTCGCCGGCCAGCAGGGTGCGGTCCCGGCCCGGTGCCGGCCGGTGCGTGGACAGCGGCAGGTGATGGGCGCGCAGCGCGGTCACCGTCGACAGGTCGGTGCCGGGCAGCAGCGCGGCCAGCCGGTCCAGCAGGTACGCCCGGCTCAGAGGCTCGCCGCGCAGCACCTCCCCGTACCCGACGTTCGCCCGCCCGTCGCCGATCGGGAACGACCAGGCGTACGCCGGCCAGCGTGCCTTCGAGGTGACGATGAGCTGCTCGGGTGGGCCGGGCAGCGCCGGGGCGTAACCCCGGATGGCCAGTGCCAGGTGCCGGTCGGGGTTCACCGGGTGGCCGAGGGCCCGACGCACCACCGACCCGGCGCCGTCCGCTCCCACCACCACCCGGCCGGACAACTCCCCGTCGAGCACCACCCGGTCGGAGCGCGGCTGGACCCGGCGGACGCTGTGCCGGCGCAGTTGCGCGCCGGCGGCCACCGCAGCCGCCACCAGCCGCGCGTCGAAGACCTCCCGAGGCACGGTGTACGCGGGCCGGGGCAGCGCCCGAGCGACCGCCTGGCCGCCCGGGGAGACCATCCGCAGCGCGGGCAGCGCGGCGTAGCCGGCCACCGCCTCGGTCACGCCCAGCTCGGCGAGCACGTCCACCGAGTGCGCGGCGATTCCGTCGCCACAGGCCTTGTCCCGGGGAAAGTCGGCCCGGTCCAACAGCAGGACACTGGCGCCCGCCCGGCGCGCCGTCAGCGCCGCGGCCGCTCCGGCCGGCCCCGCCCCCACCACCACCACGTCGAACTCGTCGCTCACCGCGCGCCTCCCTCCGACCGGGGCGGCGCGGCTCGTACCCGTCCCGCCCGGCGATCACCTGGGCCGTCGACACCGGCCACGGTGACCGACATCACCCGCCATCCTGCCCCCTGCCCGCCCGCCCGCACCGCTGCCGCACGGCTGCACGGCTGCCGCACGGCTACACGGCTGCCGCACGGCTACACGGCTACACGGCTGCACGGCTGCACGGCTGCACGGCTGTCGCACGGTCGGCTGTCCCAAAGCGGGGGCCACCAAGCGGCCGCCACGAAGCGGCAGCCACGAGGCAGACACCTGGACCGGCGGGCCCGGACTGGCACCGTTGCCGCCTGCTGCGGTGCCTGTCGAGCTGCCCCATTGGTGGGGCAGAGTGGCTCCGATGGCTTGACATCAGGCATTGATCGACTCGGGATCGCCGATATCGGGGTGTCCACGTCGCCCGATCACCCCGACTTCGGCGATCCCGAGTCGCTCACGGCCGGAGCCACGCCCGCCGGCCACCCAGGCGCCAGATCCCCGCCACTGCCGGGTCGGCATGCACGGGGTACGGATATAGCCGGCCCATATCCGGGGCAGCTCGACAGCACCCGCCAACCGCAGAGCCGGTCCAGGTCCGGGGCAACTCGACAGCACCTGCCGACCCCGCGAACCACAGAGCCAGCCCACAACCCGAGGCAACCCGACAGCACCCGCCAACCCCCGCCAACCACAGAGCCAGCCCACAACCCGAGGCAACCCGACAGCACCCCGCCAAATCACGCCATCCGCAAAGCCAGCCCACACCCCGAGGCAACCCGACAGCGCCGGCCAAACCACGCCAACCACCGAGCCGGTCCATATCCGGGGCAGCTCGACAGTGCCTGCCAACCCCCTCAGGTCGCGCACCACGCGCACCTGGGACGCAGCCCGCCGGGCTCTCAGACCGGGGCTGCGGCGTCTGGGGCGCGGGCCGCGCGGCGCAGGCCGTACAGGGCCAGCGCGGCGGCGGCGAGCAGCGGAGCGCCGTCGCGGATCAGGCCGTCCACGCCCAGCAGCCACCAGCACAGCGGCAGGTCCACGGCCAGGACGGCCAGCGTGACGATGACCAGTAGGCCGCGCGCCCAGTCCTTGCCGCGCATCAGGAACGCGGTGCAGAACAGCACCGCGTAGCTGGCCGCGATGCCGGCACCGAACCAGAACAGCACGGCCGGTACGGCGGACAGACGATCGTCCAGGATCGCGCCTCCGGCCACCAGCGCCGGCACCAGCATCAGCGGGCTGTAGGTGAACGCCGCGACTCGGCTGGTCAGCAGCCAACCGCTGGCCTGTGGCCGACGCGGCGGGGTCTCCCGCCAGGAGATGCCAGCCTTGTCGATGACCAGCCGCGGCCGGTGCCGGACGAGATGCCCGGCGAGCGCGGACGAGCGGTAGAGCATCCACACCACCGCCACACAGAGCGCGGTGAGCACGGCGAAGCCGAGCAGCCCGGGCAGCGGCGGCACCCCCTGCCGGGGCACGATCAGCCGGCCGACGGCGAAGATCGTCGTGACCGCGAGGATCAGCCCGAAGGGACGGGCCACCGTGCGGCCCCGGCGGACGTGCCCGATGAGCAGCAGGAAACCGAACGAGCGCAGCATCGCCCAGCCGGTGCGCACGGCCAGGCCGAAGCCCTGCTCCGGGGCGTACCACCAGTTGAGCAGCTCGACCACGACGGTGGCCGCCGCCGTCGTCGCGAGCAGGAAGGTGAGCACCCGGACGGCGGACGGCCGCCGGACCTCGGTCTCGGCGGCCGTCCTCATGGGATCCGTTGTTGCCCGCGGCGGGCGATGTTCACACCTAGCGCTGCGGCTGTACGGCATCCAGGCGGGCGCGCAGCGCGTCCAACTCGGCCCAGAGCACGCCGGGCAGCTTGTCACCGAACTTCTCGAACCACTCGGTGATCAGGGGCAGCTCGTTGCGCCACTCGTCCGGGTCGACCTTCAGCGCGATCCGGACGTCCTCCGGGGTCATGTCCAGGCCCTCGACGTCGAGCGAGTCGGCCGTCGGCACCATGCCCACGGGGGTCTCCACCGCGTCGGCCGTGCCCTCGATCCGCTCGACGACCCACTTGAGCACCCGGGAGTTCTCCCCGAAGCCCGGCCACAGGAACGAGCCGTCCGCGTCCTTGCGGAACCAGTTCACGTAGTAGATCTTCGGCAGCTTGGCCTCGTCCCCGTCGGCGCCCTTGCCCATCTCGATCCAGTGCCGGAAGTAGTCCCCGGCGTGGTAGCCGATGAACGGCAGCATCGCCATCGGGTCCCGACGGACCACGCCAACCGCGCCGGACGCGGCCGCGGTGGTCTCCGAGGAGAGCGTCGCGCCCATGTAGACGCCGTGCACCCAGTCGCGGGCCTCGGTCACCAGTGGGATGGTGTCCCGGCGGCGGCCACCGAAGAGGATCGCGTCGATCGGCACGCCGTTCGGGTCGAAGTACTCGTCGGCGAGGATCGGGCACTGGGTGATCGGGGTGCAGAACCGGCTGTTCGCGTGCGAGGAGAGGCTGTCGCTCTCCGGCGTCCAGTCGTTGCCCTTCCAGTCGATCAGGTGCGCCGGGGGCTCACCCATGCCTTCCCACCAGACGTCACCGTCGTCGGTGAGACCGACGTTGGTGAAGACGGAGTTGCCCCGGTCCAGCGTCCGCATGGCGTTGGCGTTGGTCTTCCAGTCGGTGCCGGGCGCGACGCCGAAGAGGCCGTACTCCGGGTTGACCGCGTAGAGCCGGCCGTCCGGGCCGAACCGCATCCAGGCGATGTCGTCGCCGATCGTCTCGACCTTCCAACCCGGGATGGTCGGCTCCACCATGGCCAGGTTGGTCTTGCCACACGCGGACGGGAAGGCGCCGGCGATGTGGTGGACCTTGCCCTCGGGGGAGGTGATCTTGAGGATGAGCATGTGCTCGGCGAGCCAGCCCTCGTCCCGGCCCATCACGCTGGCGATCCGCAGCGAGTAGCACTTCTTGCCGAGCAGCGAGTTGCCGCCGTACCCGGAGCCGAACGACCAGATCTCCCGGGTCTCGGGGAAGTGCGAGATGTACTTGGTCTCGTTGCACGGCCACGCCACGTCCTGCTGACCGGGGGCGAGCGGCGCGCCGATCGAGTGCAACGCGTGCACGAAGTCCGCGTCGTCCCCCATCGCGTCGAGGACCTTCGCGCCCATCCGGGTCATGATGCGCATGGACGCCACCACGTACGGGCTGTCGGTGATCTCGACGCCGAACATCGGGCTCTCGGCCTCGACCGGGCCCATCACGAAGGGGATGACGTACATGGTGCGCCCGCGCATCGAGCCGCGGTACAACTCGTTCATCGTCCGCTTCATCTCGGCCGGCGCCATCCAGTTGTTGGTGGGGCCGGCGTCCGCCTCGTCGACAGAGCAGATGTAGGTGCGCTCCTCGACCCGGGCGACGTCCGTCGGGTCGGTGCGCGCGTAGAACGAATTCGGCTTCTTCTCCGGGTTCAGCCGGATGAGGGTGCCGGCCTCGACCAGCTCATCGGTGAGGCGACGCCACTCCTCGTCCGACCCGTCCACCCACACGACCCGGTCGGGGGTGGTCAGTTCCGCGACCTCACGGACCCAGGCAAGCAGTTTCGGATGGGACGTCGGGGCCTGATCGATACCCCGCACTACAGCCGGAGCAACCATGACACATCTCCTTGTGGTCGACGCTGACCGATCTATGGGATGCACGAGTGTCAGCGACGCCATGCGCCGCCTTCGTGGAAACCTGGGATTGGCCTCAGCGTAAACCGGGCAGCCTTCCGAGTCAGTGGGACTGGTTGTGAAGAACTGCACAAGGTACGGCCACGCTGCGGCATCACGATCTGATACCCGCTTTCCTGCGCAGTTTCACGCAAATCTTGTCGTGCACCACCGGTCGACGCGCTTGGCGGTCGGGCCGCCAACCCGCCCGGCCGACCGGTGCGGGGATTCCCGTTCCGGGGCGCGTCAGTCCTCCCCTTCGGTCACGCTCCGTTCAACTGCGGCGTACCGGGCGAAAGGGCCGGCACGAGCGACGATGTCCGGTCGCCGTTGCTACCCCGCCGACTGGCCGACAGCCGGTAGGCTCGCCCCGTGGCCGCCACGATGACCGGGGAGCAACCGGGTCCCCGGCAGACCCGACCGGGTCTGGTCCGCGGACTGCTCGACCGTTTCGGTCACCTCGTGCGCGAGCTGAGCAAGTTCGCCACCGTGGGCGGCATCGCCTTCCTCATCGACTTCGCGCTCTTCAACTACCTCACCACCGCGCGCGGCATGGAGCAGGTGACGGCGAAGACGATCTCGACCGTGATCGCGGCGACCTTCGCCTTCCTCGGCAACCGGTTCTGGACCTGGCGGCACCGCCAGCGCAGCAACCCCGCGCGGGAGTACGCACTGTTCTTCTTCTTCAACGCTGTCGGCCTCGGCATCGCGGTGGCCTGCCTCGCGATCAGCCGGTACGGGCTCGGCAGCATCTGGCCGGGCGTGTTCCAGACGCAACTGGCCGACAACATCGCCAGCTTCGTCGTCGGCACGGGCCTCGGGACACTGTTCCGATTCTGGTCCTACCGGCGGTTCGTCTTCGTCGAAGCGGGAACTCCGATCGTTCCGCAGGTGGAGCACGACCGAGACCACGGTGCGTGACCTGCCGCCCACCTCGCCCAGCCGGTGATCGCCGGCTTCACCGACTGCCCTAAGGTGTTTCGCATGCGTCTTGTCCGTCTGCTGCCTGAGCGTTGGCAGAAGTTCATCCACGAGGCGCTCAAATTCGGCATCGTCGGCGGCATCAACACCGTCATCAATTACGCGGTGTTCAATGTCCTTGCACTTACCGTTTTCGTCAACGGTCAGTTGAAGGCGACCGTGATCGCGACCGTCGTCGCAACGATCACGTCGTATCTGATGAATCGCCACTGGACGTACCGGGATCGCCCGAAATCGGCGCTTCGTCGCGAGTACGTCCTGTTCTTCCTGTTCAACGGGGCCGGCCTGCTCATCGAACTGGGCGCCGTGGCCGCAGCCAAGTACGGGCTCGGCGTACACGGTCTGCTGGGGCTGAATGTGGCGAAGACCGCCGGTGTTCTGCTGGCCACGCTGTTCCGGTTCTGGTCGTACCGGACGTTCGTCTTCCAGCCCGTCTCGCCGGCCGAGGACGAGACGAAGGCCGAGCCCACCTGGCATGACATCCCGCGCGACGAGTGGGACACCATGGCCGAGATGGACCCGGTCGCCGAGCTGGCCGAATCCGTCTCCGAGCTGGAAGAGGCGCAGTCCAGCGACCGCCCCGACGCGACTCCCGCCGCTCCCGCCCAGCAACGGCCCACACCGATGACCGCTGGCCTCCCCGCCGACCTGGACGCGGAACTCGCCGCGGAGCTGCACGCCGGCACCCGTCGCGCGCCCCGCCGGTGACGCCTCCCGCCATCCGCTCCGGCACCGGGGCGCCCGCCGAGCTGTTCTTCGAGGATCTCGTCCCAGGGCTCACTGTCGACCTCGGGACGGTCACCGTGGACGGCGACGAGATGCTGGCCTTCGCCCGTCGCTTCGACCCGCAGTGGTACCACGTCGACCCACAGCTGGCCGAGGCCAGTCGGCACGGCGGCGTGATCGCCAGCGGCTTCTACACGGTCAGCCTGTTCATGCGGGCGTACGTCGATCACCTGCTGTCCCGCGCGGCGGCGGACGCCTCCCCCGGTCTGGAGGAGTTGCGGTGGCTCGCCCCGGTACGGGCCGGGGACCGTCTCGCCGTCCGGGTCGACGTGATGGGCGCCCGCCCGTCGGACGCCCGCCCCGGGCTCGGCACCGTCATCCTCACCGGCACCATGCTCCGCCTCGGCCCGGACAACCGGCCCGATCAGGAGGTGCTGCGGACCCGCTTCCGTGGCTGGTTCGCGCTACGCCCGGTCGAGACGAACCCCGAGGCCACACCAGGCGAGAGCGGCCCGCCGGAAAACGGACCAGCCGAGGCCGGAGCGGCGGAGGTCGGACCGTCGGAAAGCGGGCCAGCCGAGGCCGCGTCGTCGAAGGGCGGGCCGTCCGAGGCCGGACGGCCGTCGGCGGCGGCGGGGCCCGTGGTCGAACAACGCGCCTGACCGCCCCGCCCCGGCGCTCGGGCCGGGACGGTCAGCGCGGATCGCAATCAGCTCGTGGTGTCGCGCAGCGGCTTGCCCTCGCGCATGTCGGCGAGGATGTCGCGCATCTCCCCGTCGCCCAGCGAGTGCTTGTCGTGCTGCGCCTCGACCAGCTCGTAGAGGGTGGTCTGCACCCGGCTGACACCCGGCACGTCGGCGAGCACCGACTGGCCGCGCTCACCAGCTGACTCGATCGTGAGGGTGCCGCAGCCGAGCAGCCGCTCGAAGAAGTGCTGGTTCATCGAGTGGTCGTTGATCCGGGTGAGCGGCAGGTCCCGCCGGTCCCGGGAGAAGACACCCTGCTGCAACAGCACGCGCTCGTTGGTGAACAGGTAGTGGGTGGTACGCCAGACCAGGAACGGCCACAGACCGAGCCAGAGGACCGCGACCAGGCCGATCACCCCGATCACGGCCAGCGCGATCGAACCACCGCTGCTCTCGGGCAGCAGGAGCACGCCGACCACCACCGCGGCGATGGCCAGCACCAGCACCGCGATCGGCCGGATCAGCGCCTTCCAGTGCGGGTGCAGGTGCAGCACGACGTGCTCGTCCTTCGTGAGCACGTCTTCGGGAAACGCCACGACAACCTCCAACGCCATTGACTCGACGCGCCGACCGTAAACCCCCCAAGCCCGTCGACAACATCCGCCACGCGGCCCCACCCCACCTTCGGCGATCTTGCGCTTTCAGTCGCCGTCACGCGGCCGTAGCCCGTTACGCCACGACAGAAACCGCAAGATCGCGGGAGGCGGGTCAGCGGAGGTGGAGGACGTCTCCTGCGGCTACGACGCGGGTTCCGGCAGGGGTGGTCAGCTGGAGCTGGCCGTCGTTGTCCACGCCGGTGGCGGTGCCGGTCAGGTCGTCGCCGGTGGGCAGCAGGACGCGCACCTCGCGGCCGATCGTCGCGCAGGCCGCCACGTAGGCGTCGCGCAGGCCGCTGGCCACGGCGTCCCCACCGGCGGAACGCCAGCGGTCGTACCAGTCGGCCAGGGCCCGCAGCAGAGCCCGCAGCAGCGGATCCCGGTCGGTGGCCGCCGCACCGGCCAGTTGCAGCGAGGTGGCCGGCAGCCCGGTCGGGTTCACCGGCAACTCGTCGGCGCGCAGGGTCACGTTGAGGCCGACGCCGAGGACGATGGCCGGCGGTTGGGCCGAGGAGCGCCCCGGCACCGCCTCGGCCAGCACACCGGCGCACTTCGCGTCCCCGATGAGCAGGTCGTTGGGCCACTTGAGGGTGGCCTCCAACTCGGCCAACCGGGCCACCGCCTCGACCAGCGCGACGCCGGCGAGCAGCGGCAGCCACCCGTACCCCGTGGACGGCACCGCGGCCCAGCCGCGGTCCGGCACGGCCTCGCCGGGCCGCAGCAGCACGCTGGTGGCGATTCCGGCGCGCGGCGGTGACTGCCAGACCCGACCGCGCCGACCGCGGCCGGCGGTCTGCCGCTCCGCGACCACCACCAGGCCCTCCGGCTCGCCCGCCGCGGCGGCCTCGGCCACGTCCGCGTTGGTGGAGCCGGTCTCGGCGTACAGCTCGAGGCGGGCCCAGGGCCCGTTCGGCGCGACCAGTGCGCGCCGCAGCCGGGCCGCCGACAGCGGCGGTCGGTCCAGATCGGTGTACGGGGAGCCCGGCATCCCGTCAGCCTACGGCGGTGGGCACGGGAGGTATTGAGGCGTACTGCACAGCAGCGCCGACCTGAACCATCGTTATATTCCCTGGGTGACTACCGAGACCGGGACCAACATCCACAGCACTGCGGGCAAGCTGGCGGACCTGGAGCGCCGGGTCGACGAGGCGGTGCACGCCGGGTCGGCGCGTGCGGTCGAGAAGCAGCACGCCCGGGGCAAGAAGACCGCCCGCGAGCGGATCGAGATGCTGCTCGACGAGGGCTCCTTCGTCGAGCTGGACGAGCTGGCCCGACACCGGTCCACGGCCTTCGGGCTGGAGCGCAACCGCCCGTACGGCGATGGCGTGGTGACCGGCTACGGCACGGTGGACGGCCGGCAGGTGTGCGTCTTCGCCCAGGACTTCACGGTCTTCGGCGGCTCGCTCGGCGAGGTCTTCGGCGAGAAGATCGTCAAGGTGATGGACCTCGCCATGAAGATCGGCTGCCCGGTCGTCGGCATCAACGACTCCGGCGGCGCCCGCATCCAGGAGGGCGTGGTGTCGCTCGGCCTGTACGGGGAGATCTTCTTCCGCAACGTCCGCGCGTCTGGGGTCATCCCGCAGATCTCGCTGGTGATGGGGCCCTGCGCCGGCGGCGCGGTCTACTCCCCGGCCGTCACCGACTTCACCGTGATGGTCGACCAGACCTCGCACATGTTCATCACCGGCCCCGACGTGATCAAGACGGTGACCGGCGAGGACGTCGGCATGGAGGAGCTGGGCGGAGCCCGCACGCACAACACCCGCAGCGGCAACGCGCACTACCTCGCCACCGACGAGGACGACGCGGTCGACTACGTCAAGGCCCTGCTGTCGTACCTGCCGTCGAACAACCTCGACGAGCCGGTCGTCTTCGATGCCCCCGCCGACCTGACGATCACCGACGAGGACCGTGAGCTGGACACGCTCGTCCCGGACTCGGCGAACCAGCCGTACGACATCCACACCGTCATCGAGCACGTCCTTGACGACGGGGAGTTCCTGGAGGTCCAGCCGCTCTACGCGCAGAACATCGTGGTCGGCTACGGCCGGGTGGAGGGACGCCCGGTCGGCGTGGTGGCCAACCAGCCCATGCACTTCGCCGGCACCCTGGACATCGCCGCCTCCGAGAAGGCCGCCCGGTTCGTGCGCACCTGCGACGCGTTCAACATCCCGGTGCTGACCTTCGTGGACGTGCCCGGCTTCCTGCCCGGCACCGGCCAGGAGTGGGACGGCATCATCCGCCGGGGCGCGAAGCTCATCTACGCGTACGCCGAGGCGACAGTCCCGAAGGTCACCGTGATCACCCGCAAGGCGTACGGCGGGGCGTACGACGTGATGGGTTCCAAGCACCTCGGCGCGGACCTGAACTTCGCCTGGCCGACCGCGCAGATCGCGGTGATGGGCGCGCAGGGCGCGGTCAACATCCTCTACCGCTCGGAGCTGGCCGGCGCCGAGGACCCGGCGGCGGTCCGGGCCGAGAAGATCGCCGAGTACGAGGACACCCTCGCCAACCCGTACGTGGCCGCCGAGCGCGGGTACGTCGACTCGGTGATCCCGCCGCACGAGACGCGCACCCAGATCGTCCGGGCGCTGCGCGTCCTGCGCACGAAGCGCGAGACCCTGCCGCCGAAGAAGCACGGCAACATCCCGCTGTAGGTCGTGCGACCCCTGCTCGCTTGATCCGCAGCAATTTCGGGGAAACTGCTGCTTCCCGGCGCCGGGAGGCAGCGACATCCCTGAAGTTGCGCGGATCAAGAAGGGTCAGCAAGCCGGGTTGGCAGCGGGGCACAGTCGCCGGGCGGCCGTGCGGCCGAGCGCCTTGAGATCCGCGTCGTGCAGCCCCAGGTCCGGACTGGGCTCCAGAACAGTGACCAGGTCGCCGACCCGGACCACGACTGTCATCCCGAACGGGCTGGAGCGCTGAAGCGTCCTTCCGGAGGCCGGGCCACCAGGTGCGAACGGCACGTGCCGCACCAGAATCGACTCGTCACCGGCGAAGTTGCTCGCCGCCGTCTCCCAGGCGTGCTTGCTCTCGTTCGGCGTCGTCTCGCCTGCCGCCACGACGGACTCGGCGAGATGCCACTCGGGGCAGGCGTCGAGCAGCGCCCGCAGATGAGTGAAGAGTCGAGCGCCCACAAGCGGATCGAGTCGATAGACGTCCTGGCTGAGTTCGACCCGCACCGGCCCTGCGCCGTCCTTCGCCGGCGACAACAGGGTCTGCGACCGCGAGTAACGGGAGTATGCGGGAACCGCCGGCACGCCACGGTCGTCGCCGCACCTCTGCAACGTCGGATCCAACCGGACTACCTCACCGAGGCCGGCGTCGCCCAACTGCACGGCGCCCTGCACCGGCACCTCGGTGACCGGCAGCAGGGAGTCGAGGGGGATATCCATCCGGACGGGGCTCTGCGTCGACGCAGGCAGGGCGGCATCGGGCAGAGCCGCCGGCCGGTCCTTCATGGCGTACGCCGGGCCCGTCACCGCCGCGAGCACCGCGACCGCCGCCAACGCGACAGCGCGACGCCTACGCCTGCGGGCCGTCGCCCGGATTTCCTCCGGCTCCGGCCACCTGACGTCACGCAGGTCCCGGTGGACCCGTTCGACGAATGCCAGGTCGTCGTCACGCATCGGTGGCCTCCTCCAGGTCAGAGACGGCGAGCAGACCGGCGAGCGCGGTACGCCCCCGGGAGAGTCGGGCCTTGACCGTGCCCACCGGGGCGGCGGTCTCCCGCGCCACCTCGGCGACCGGCATGCCCATCAGGTAGTACAGGGCGATGGCGGTGCGCTGCTCCTCGGGCAGTCGACGCAGCGCGGCGACCACCTCGACCGTGTCGGTGCCCGGCCCGGGAACGGTCTCGGTCGCCCCGTGGCGCAGGTACGCACGGGCGCGACTGCGCAGGCTGCGCCAGCGGCTGACCGCGATACGGCTGGCCACCACCCGCACCCACGCCTCCGGGTCGTCGTACCCGCTGATCGTCGACCAGCGCTGCCACGCCCGGATGTACGCCTCCTGCACCGCGTCCTGGGCCTCGACCCGGTCGCCGGTGAGGGCGTAGACGAAACCGAGCAGCCGTTGTCGGCTCCCCCGGTAGAACTCGTCGAACCCGTCGACGTCCGGCACCCGCTACCTCCCCGTGTCGGTCGCAGGGAACACGCACCGGGCACGGCCGTCGGTTGCCCCGGTCAGGCGATCATCTTCTCCAGCTCGGCGAGCGGGAACGCGCCGGCCGCGATCCCCTCCCGGGTGGCCCGCCGTACCGCCCGCTGCACGGCCACGTTGGCCGGCGTCGGTACGCCGTGCAGCCGGCCGAGCAGCGCGACCTCTCCGTTGAGGTGGTCGACCTCGGTCGAACCGGCGCCGCGGGCGAGGCTCTGCCAGGTGGATCCACCGGAGCGGCCCGCGCCGTCGACCGGGCGCTGCTGGACCAGGTCGCCGCGTTCGGCCTTCTCCTCGTCCGGGGAGGTGTGCGGGATGCGCGCGGCGGCGAGCGCGGCGACGCCCTCGGCGCGTACCCGCTCGGCCAACGCGTCCGGGATGTCCTGCCCGAGCAACGCCTGGAGGCCGTTGCCGAGGTTGCTGAGCAACTTGCCGTACTTCCAGCGCAGCACGTCCTCCCGCACCGGCGCGACGAAGCCGGCGGCGGTCAGGTCGGCGGCGATCGCCCGGTCGGTGTCGTCGGCGCCGCCCGGGTACCGGCCGATGTGGAGCATCCCGGGGTGCGGGTGCCCGTTCGCCACCACCACGCCCGGGTCGAGGTGGGTGGCCGGCAGCCAGACGCAGACCGGGTGCACGTCGGCGAAGAGCCGCAGAGCGGCCCGCTCGTTCGCCACCCCGTTCTGCGCGGTGACCAGTGGCAGCCGCTCGCCGGCGGTGCCGCCACCGGCGACCGGGGCGTCCACCCAGGTCGTCAGCGCGGCCTCGGTGTCCTGCGACTTGACGGTGAGCACCAGCACCGTGTCCGCCGGCAACGGCCGGTCGCCCGGGCCGTCCACGGCAGCCAGCCGGGCGGTCTCGTCGCCGTCGGGCTGCCGCAGCGTCAGACCGCGCTCCCGGATCGCGTCCAGGTGCGCGCCGCGCGCCACCAGGGTCACGTCCCGGTCGGCCTGCGCCAGCCGTACGCCGATGGTCCCGCCGACCGCGCCCGCCCCGATGATCACGTATCGCATGGCCTCATTCTGCCCCGGCAGGGTCAGAGCGTCAGGCCGGCGTCGGTGCGGATGGAGCCGGTGAGCAGAAGCGCGCCGGCGACCAGGGCGGCCAGGTTGACCAGGGCGAAGAGGACCACCCAGAAGAACGCCGGGAACGGGGTCAGCCCGGCGAGCTGGTCGGCGTCGGAGGCGGGCATCCGGCCGCGTGAGCGCAGCCGTTGCAGCTCCACCACCGGCCGCACCCCGCCCAGCAGCAGGAACCACACCCCGGTGTACGCGAACGCGGCCTGCACCTGCGGCGTGGCGTACCACGAGACGGCGAGCACCAGAGCCCCGGTGACCAGCAGCGACACCACGCCGAAGGCGTTGCGGATCAGGACGAGCATGGCGAGCAGCAGCGCCACCGCCACCCAGAGCAGCAGCGTGATCCGGTTGCCGCCGAGCAGCCAGGCGCCGGCCAACCCGACCAGCGGCGGGGCGACGTAGCCGGCGAGCAGCGTGAGGATCATGCCCGGCCCGGTGGGCCGACCGGCGGAGAGCGTCAGGCCGGAGGTGTCCGAGTGCAGCCGGATGCCGCGCAGCTTGCGGCCGGTGAGCAGGGCGACCAGCGCGTGCCCGCCCTCGTGCGCGATGGTGATGGCGTTGCGGGCGATCCGCCAGGGCAGCCGGGTGGACACCACCACCAGCGCGACTGCGGCGGTTATCAGCACCAGCAGCGGGGGCGGGTCCGGCTGCGCGCCGAACAGCGTGTCCCACTTCTCGCCCAGCCCGTCGATCGACATCATGGGGCGCGAGCCTACCGGCGGCGTTCGGTGTCGCTGCCGACGCACCGGCCCGTCACGCCCGAAACTGTTGAGCCGTTCCGTTGGCAGCTCGACCCGGCCGCCCTGCACTGATTGTTTCCGCACGGCAACCCTCGGGAGCCACCGACAGCCGTCGATGAAAGTTTCCTCGACAACTCTTGTGATCTTGGGCAGTAAACTCCAAAGATGGTCGTCAATAGACCCCGTCCCTGGAGGCACTCATGGCCCGTACCCGATCATCGCTGCGCCGCGCGCTCGCGGCCAGCCTCACCGTCCTCGCCACCGCGGCGGCGACCCTGGTCGCGACCGGCGGCCCGGCGGCGGCGGCCACCACCGCCGGCATCGACGTGTCCCACTACCAGGGCAGCATCAACTGGACCAGCGTCCGCAACGCGGGCATCGAGTTCGCCTTCATCAAGGCGACCGAGGGCACCAGCGTCAAGGACTCCGCCTTCAACGCGAACTACGTCAACGCGTACAACGCCGGCGTGATCCGCGGCGCGTACCACTTCGCCCGGCCCAACATCTCCGCCGGCTCCACCCAGGCCAACTACCTCGCGTCCAACGGTGGCGCGTGGTCGGCGGACAGCCGCACCCTGCCGGCGGCGCTCGACATCGAGGCCAACCCGTACAGCGGGGGCTACTGCTACGGCCTCAGCACGACCGGCATGCGCAACTGGGTGCAGGACTTCCTGAACACCTACCGGTCCCGCACCGGCCGGTACGCGGTCATCTACACCACCACCAGCTGGTGGAACCAGTGCACGGGCAGCTGGACCGGCCCGTGGGCCAACCACCCGCTCTGGCTGGCCCGCTGGTCGAGCACGCCGGGCGCCCTGCCGGCCGGCGCGCCGGTGTGGAGCTTCTGGCAGTACACCAGCAGCGGCGCCGTCTCCGGGATCAGCGGCAACGTGGACCGCAACTACTGGAACGGTGACCGGAGCCGACTGATCGCGCTGGCCAACAACACCTGATCGGGCGGTTGGCGGCAGCGGGATCGACGGTCACCTCACGGTCGACAATCGGTCCGGCTGCCGCCACGCCACCGCGTACGGGTCAGGCCCGCCGTCGGCTCATCGCCGGCACCATCACCGGAGCGTCCTCGCGGACGACCGCGTCCCGCCGGCTGAGCCGCCGGACGCCCACCGCACCAACGGCGATGGCGACGACGCCGAACAGCGCGACGAGTACCGGAAGCCCAACGCTGATCAGCAGCAGTGCCACATCGCCGAGTGCGACGAGCATCCACAGTGCCAGCCGGGGCCGGGCATTCCTGTATCGGTGACCCATGTCGCACCTCCCTCCGTCGTTGGAGATCAGATACCCCGTACGACGCAAGATCATGCGAGAGAGGTTCACCCAGGCGCGGAGGAGCCGGGTCAGTTGACCCGGTCGGGCTTGAAGCCCTTGACGATCTGGTCGAAGTTGGCGAGGTTGGCCTGCCAGTCCTTCTCCGCGATCTCCCACCGGATGGCGAAACCTCGGTTGGTGGCGGTTACGAAGCCCCGGTTGCGCACGTGGATGCGGGTGTTGTCCCGGGTTTCCAACCACTCCCAGTCGGCGCAGGTCCGGTACCAGTCGCAGGCCTTGATGCTGCCCACCAACTGGTAGTTGGTGACCAAATCCCGACGGTCAGGTTCGATCGCCTTCCAGTCGGCGACCGCGTCCTTCTTCGGGGTGGGGGTCCACTGGACCAGCAAAATGCCAGGCCCGTTGGGCTGGTTGAAGACGAAGGTGTCCGATCTGGTCTGACGGCCGCTCCAGCCGGGTGGGAGCGGGATGGAGAAGGTCGGCCCCTGGTACAGCTTCCAGCCCGCCGGCAGGGCGTTCGGGTCGGCCGACGGCGTGGCCGAGGGCGTCGGTGCGCCCGTGGTGGGCGGAGGCGCTGCCGGAGCGGAGGACTGCGCCGGGGCCGACGACGCGGCCGCCCCGGTCGTCGGGTCGGCCTGCGGGCTCTCGTTGTCGTCGCCCTTGGTCAGCATCGGCACGATCACCACGAGGCCGACCAGCAGCAGGGCCACCAGGGCCCCGATCAGCACGTTGCGGCGGGTGTTGTTCGGCTTCGTACCGTCGAACACCGGCACCGCCGCGCGCCCGGCCGGACTCACCGGGGGCATGACCGACGTCGGGGCCGACGGTTTGCGCTGCTCCGGCGCCACCGGCGGCCCGTCGACGGCCGTCGGCTCGTCGTCGGGCTCCGTCGTACCGTCGTCGGGGTTGTCGTCGGCGGCCGCCACCGTCGCGGTCGGGTCGGCTTCCGGTGTGGCCGGGCGGTCGATCGTCGCGGTCGGCTCGGCGGGCACCGCCGCCGTCGGGTCGGCGTCGGCCGGCACGACCTCCGTCGGCGAGGCGTCGACGGCTGCCGGCCCGGCCGCGGCCGCGGCGACCGGCGGCGGGGTACGCGGCGCAGGCGGCGACACCGGGCGGGCGGCGCCCTCCTCGGCGGGACGCGGCGCCGGCACGAGCGGCGGGCGCGGCTCGCGTGGACCGTTCGGCCCCGGCCGGCGTACGCCATCGAGCAGTGAGATCCCCCGTGCCCGCTTGCCTCCGGCGCGGCGCAGCAGCCGCTCGGCCACCTCGGCGGTGATCCGCTCGTTCGGGTCCTTCTGGAGCAGCCCGTTGAGCACCGGCTTGAGCGGGCCGGCGTTCTTCGGCGGCGGCATCGGCTCGGTGGCCAGCGCGGCCAGTGTGGCGATCGCGGACGGCCGCGCGTACGGCGACTTGCCCTCGACCGCCGCGTAGAGCGTCGCGCCCAACGACCACAGGTCGGCCTCCGGACCGGCCGTGCCCTCCCGGGCCCGCTCGGGCGAGATGTACGCGGGTGAACCGAGCACCATGCCGGTGCGGGTGACGTTCGGATCACCCGGGATCGTGGCGAGACCGAAATCGGTCAACACGACCCGGCCGTCGTCGCCCAGCAGCACGTTGCCCGGCTTGACGTCGCGGTGCATGACGCCCGCCTTGTGGGCCGCGTTCAGTGCGCCCAACACGCCCAGGCCGATCTCGATCGTGCGGGCCACCGACACGGGCCCGTCCTCGGCGAGGGTGTCCTGCAACGACTTCGACGCCACGTACTCCATGACGATCCACGGGTCGCCATCGGTGCGCAGGACGTCGAAGATGCGTACCACGTTGACGTGGTTGAGCCGGGCGATGGCCCGCGCCTCGCGCAGCGAACGCTCCCGCATCTCGCGGCGTTCCTCGTCGGTGAGGCCGGGCGGCGGCACCAACTCCTTGATGGCGACGTCGCGGTGCAACACCTCGTCGCGCGCCTTCCACACCCGACCCATGCCGCCCTGGCCGAGCGGCGACAGAAGCCGGTATCGGTCAGCGACGAGTTGGGGAAGCGCGTTCGACATCGCTGAGACGGTACCCGGAGCCGCCGACGCTCACACCGCCGGCACGCCACTGTTCGCTTCGGATGACTTCGAGCCGCGTACCCTGGCGGCATGTCTGCCGAAGAGCCGCTGTTCCGGGTCGTTCGCGGCGTGCCCACCGCCGAGGAGTTGGCCGCTCTGGTCGGTGCGGTCATCATGCGGTCCCGCCCGGCCGCCGCCCCCGCGCCGGTCACCACGTCGGCTTGGGCCCGCAGCGGCCGGCCGGCCCGCCCCGACACCTGGCGCGCCTCCGGCCTTCCCCGTCTTCCTCGCTGACCGGGGTCGTCCCGCTGGGGGCTGCCAGGATGGCGTCCAGCCGTTAACCTCACTCAGGGAAACGGTGCCGTGACGGATAGGGAGGATCGATGATCCCCGACGAGGACCAGCCGGCGCCCTGGCTGCACAGCTACGGCGGCATCGAGGCCGACATCCGCCAGCTCCGCGAGTTCGCCGACCGGCTCGCCGCCGAGGTCGAACGCAACTACGCGCCCCACCTGTCGTACATCGCCGACGACATGTCCGCGAAGGTTCCCAACCCCTGCGACGCGTTCATCGAGCTGGTCACCTTCCTGCACGCCCACCACGAGACGCAGCAGGCCACCGCCGACATGGTGTACGCCGTCCGGGGCGCAACAGGCCACCTCGCCGCCGTCGCCGACCGGGTCGCCACCCAGTACGCCGACAGCGACGTCTTCTCCGCCGCCCGCGCCGTGGACGTCCAGCGGGCCCTCGCCGACCCCGGGACCGTCCTGCCCGGCGGCCGGACGCCGACACTGACCGACCCCACCGGTCCCGAGAGCCAGAGGCCGGTGGTCCTGCCATGATCGAACGAGGTGGCGGCCGCACCTCCGGCCAGACCGACTGGCACCTGATGGACGTCAACAGCATGTGGGCGTGCCTCCAGGACCACGACACCACCAACCACTGGAAACAGGTCGCCGGCTGGCGCAAGGTCTGCGACCTGGCCCAGATCCACCTCGGCAGGCTCCAGGAGTACCGGCGCGGGCTCGCCGAAGCGTGGCCCCCGGAAACCAGCGCCGCCTCCGGCACGTACCTCGCCCAACTCGACGACCTGATCGCCAAGGTGCGGCACACCCACGACGCGGCCGCCGCGAACTACACCGCGCTGTCCGCCGCCACCCAGGCCATCGGCACCACCCGCGCCGAGCTTCGCAAGATCCACGAGGAGTACGCGACCAAGCTCCAGCAGAAGCAGGCGTACGACGCCACAGCCGCCGACCCCAAAGCGATCATGGGCAACCGGGTCGTCGAGTCACCCGTGACAGACAGCGACCTGGAACGGCTGAACGTGCAGGCGCGGGCCATGATGTTCAACCTCAGCGGCGAACTCCAACAAGCCCAAGCCACCCTCCAAAAACCCCCTGCGCTAAGACCCCCGATTCAGTCTGGGGATCCTGATGCTCTAGGCGCAGCCTCAGTAGCGCCTGTCATCCCACCGATCATTCCCCTGCCGATGCAACCGTTGGTCAAGCCGACGACGGCCCGTCCCGCAACCGACCTGACCGCACCAATAGCCCAGGCACAGGGCGTCGGTCCAGTTCTAGGCGGGGCAGGAATCGGCCTAGCAAGCGGCCCTCCGACTGCGAGCCCAATGGCTCCATCGCTACCGACAGCTTCGCAGGCACCCCTAGGACCCGGACTGCCTCCCAGCGGGCCTATTTCGTCCCGCGCACCAAGCCCGCCTAATCCGGCTGACCGACCGGCCAGCAGCGCGAAGGGCCGGCAATACTCCTCGCCGTCCTCGCCGCTGCGCCCGGTGCCTCCTGGAGGACTGATTGGCGGCGCGACTGGTCCGGGTCTCATTTCGCCGGGTCCCGGACCGGTACAGCCCCGCAAGGTAAATCCGATCGGAGGGGTCATCGGCGGAGGCGGCGCAGGCACCGGTCCTACAGGAGGCGCGGGATCTCGCCCAGGCAGCGGGCGTTCGTTCAGCGGTAGCCTGCAAGGGAACCCGACCCCATTCGGCGGCGGCCCGTCGCTAGGCCACAGCACAGGGATGGGCCCAACTTCGAGGCATCAAGGGCATCTCCGCGAAGAGGACGACAAGGTGCGTCGATGGGACCCGGACAACCCGTGGGAGACGGACCAGGGGGTGGAGCCCATCGTCCGTCCTGCAGATGAGCGAGGCCCGATCGACCCCGGCCCGGCCATTGGCTTTGACCGGTGATTGCCACCACCAACAAATTAGCCACCTCGCTCTGGACACTCGTTTTACTATTCGCGGCTCAAATATCGCCTCCGCAGCCGGGTCAGCCCCCTGATCCGTTCGCCCGAATCCGGGACGAACAATGGCACCTGGGCTACTTACGGGCGGCAAAGGCTCAAGAACTAAGCCGCGGCAGCGGAGTTGTGGTCGCCGTGCCGGATACCGGGGTAGATTTGCACCCCGACCTACGCAATAATCTACTTCCAGGAAGAGACATTATCGGTGGCGGGAGCGGTGACGGCCGACAGGATGAAGACAGCCATGGGACCTCTATGGCTGGCCTGATCGCCGCACATGGCCAAGGCGGCAATCGTGGAGCGCTCGGCATTGCCCCTGCAGCAAAAATTCTACCCATATACGATTCTCCACCCTTCGGCGAGGGGCAGCCCGACAACCTCGCTCAGGCAATTGAGTTCGCCATTGCGAGCGGCGTGGATGTGATTAGCATATCTTCTGTTGGCGCGAGCAGTTCGAGACTTCGCGAGGCCGTGCGCGCCGCCGTCAGCAGAAACATTGTGGTCGTCGCGGGTGTTGGCAATCTGCCTCGGGACCAAAGCATCGGATATCCAGCGACCGAAGAAGGCGTAATTGCTGTTGGTGGCGTGGACCGCGACGGACAGCATGCTGCCGTTTCGGTGACCGGCCCAGAGATCGACGTGGTCGCGCCGGCGGTTGATATCTACAGCACCAGCTACGGCGGGAAGTACTCGAAGGGCACGGGCACTTCGAGCGCGACGGCGATTGTGGCTGGGGCGGCGGCGTTGATCAGGTCGAAGTACCCCTACCTGCCGGCCCAGGAGGTGGCCCATAGACTTACGGCCACCGCCATCGACAAGGGTCCGCCCGGCCGGGACGACGAGTACGGGTACGGCGTGATCGATCTTGTGGCAGCGCTGACGGCAGACGTACCCCCGTTAGGGTTTGAGTCGGTGAGCGCTCCGGCCGCGACTGGCTCGACCGCGGCGACCGGCGATCGGCCTGGGGGCAGTGATGGCGCGACGGCTCGCGGCCTGGCCACTCTCGCTGCGATCGTGGCTGTCGGGGTCGGATGGGCGCTGGTGGCGCGGCGTCGGCGGCGCGGCGATGATCCGCCGCCCAGAATCAGTCGCTGACCGCACCGCGGCGCGTTGATCGACTCGGGAACCTTGATATCGGGGTGTCCGGGCGAGCGGGATACCCCGATATCCATGAAGTCGAGTCGATCACGGTGGTGTCGGCGGGCTGATCGACTTCATATCGGCGATGTGGGGCTTTTGTGGCTGGTTGATAGGCCGATATCGGTGATGTGGAGTGGATCAAGGGTGCGGGGCCGGGTGGGCCTAACGGGCACGGCGTCGAGCGCGGCGCGGCCGGGTGGACCGGTGTGGTGGGTGGTGAGCCGGTAACGTCGGGCTGGTGTCTGATTCTCTGCCGCTCCGCCTCGTGCTCGCCTCGGCCAGCCCTGCCCGTCGTAAGTCTCTCCAAGCCGCCGGCATTGAGCCGGACGTGCTGGTCAGCGGGGTGGACGAGTCCCTGGTGGTGACCGATCGGGCCGAGGACCTGTGTCTGGAGTTGGCTCGGCTCAAGGCAGAGGCAGTGCTGAGCCGGCTGAGTCCGGCCGCCACGGCAACCGCGCCAGCCGGCACCACCGCAGGCACGAACCCCGGCACCGGCACGAACGAAGGCACCAGTCAGCGGACCCTGATCATCGGCTGTGATTCGGTGCTCGCGTTCGACGGGGAGATTCTCGGCAAGCCGGCGGATCCGGCGGACGCCACTCGGCGTTGGCTGCGAATGCGGGGGCGCAGCGGTGTCCTGCACAGCGGGCACTGTCTCATCGACGGGGTCAGCGGGCGGCGCGCGGAAGCGGTTGCCTCGACGAACGTCCATTTTGCGGACATCAGCGACGACGAGATTGCCGCGTACGTCGCCACCGGCGAGCCGCTGGCGGTGGCCGGCGCGTTCACGATCGACGGGTTGGGCGGGCCGTTCGTGGAACGGATCGAGGGCGACCCGGGGACCGTGGTCGGATTGTCGATGCCGCTGCTGCGTCGGCTTCTCGCCGAACTGGGGCTGCAGATCACGGACCTGTGGACAAAGGTCGCGCCGGGCGGCCAATCGGTCGAGCCGCTCGGTAACGTCCGCTCATGACCACGAAGTCGATCCCGCTCACCGACGAGTTGCACGCCTACCTGGTCGCGCACGGCGCCCCACCGGACGAGATCATCCAGGATCTGGCCGAGGAGACCCGGTCGGTGCTGCCCGAGCACGCCTCGATGCAGGTGGCGCCGGAGCAGGCCGCGTTCCTGACGTTCCTGACCCGGCTGCTGGACGTACGGCAGGCCGTCGAGGTTGGCACGTTCACCGGCCTGTCGGCGCTGGCCATCGCCCGAGGGCTGCCCGAGGGCGGCCGGCTGACCTGCTTCGACATCTCCGAGGAGTTCACCGGCATCGCCCGGCGGTACTGGGCCCGCGCTGGCGTGCAGGACCGCATCGACCTGCGGATCGGCCCGGCCGGCGAGACGCTGCGGGAGTTGCCGCACGAGCGTTACCTGGACTTCGCGTTCATCGACGCGGACAAGACCGGGTACCCGGTCTACTGGGCCGAGCTGGTGCCCCGGATGCGGCCGGGCGGGGTGATCGCCGTCGACAACGTGCTGCGCGGCGGGCGGGTGATCGACCCGCGGGACGCCAACGACCGGGCGATCGCCGCCTTCAACGACGAGGTGCTCGCCGACGTACGGGTCGACCCGGTGATGCTGCCGATCGCGGATGGCCTCACCCTCGCCCGGGTGCGCTGACCGCACCCACCGCCGACCGCCGCCACCGCCGACCGCCGCCACCGCCGACCGCCCTCACCGCTGACCGCCGCCACCGCTGACCGCACCCACCGCTCAGCGCCGACAGCACGAATTCGGGGTGCCCCCTCGGGAGGGGGCACCCCGAAGCCAGCGTCAGCGGACGCTGCGGGCGAACTGGCGGGCGGCCCAGAAGACCCCCAGCGCGGCGAGGACCGCCGTGATGGTGAGGCCCTGCCAGACCTTGTCGCTGGCCAGGTCGCCGGCGAAGAGCGCGCGGGTGCCGTCGACCGCCCAGGAGAACGGGTTCCAGTCGGCGATGCCCTGCAACCAGCCCGGTGCGAAGGTCAGCGGCAGCAGGATGCCGGAGAGCAGCAGCACCGGCTGCGCCACGGTGTTCATCAGTGGGGCCAGCGCGTCCTCGCTCTTGACCTTGAGTGCGACGCCGTACGAGACGGCCGAGGTCATGAGCGCGATGAGGGCGAGCATGAGGTACGCCAGCAGCAGGTCACCGATGAACACCCGCAGGTCGAACAGGAGCGCCAGCAGGGTGATGATGACCGCCTGCACGATGAGCGAGACCACGTCGCGCAGCGAGCGGCCGAGCAGCAGGGCGAGCCGGCTGATCGGGGTGACCCGGGACCGTTCGATGACGCCGGCCCGCAGCTCGGCGATCAGGCCGAAGCCCTGGAACAGGCCGCCGAAGATGGCCAGCAGCACCAGCAGACCCGGCACGAAGATCTTGTAGGCGGCGGCCTGGGTGGGCGCGTTCAGGGCCGGCTTGAGCAGCGGGGCGAAGAGCAGCAGGTACATCACCGGCTGGAACACGCCGACGAAGACCCAGACCGGGTTGCGCAGCAGGAGCTGGATCTGCCGCTGGAAGATCAGCCACGTGTCGCGGGCGAGTTTCATGAGTCGTCTCTCCGGTGGTCAGGACTCGCGCAGCGAGCGGCCGGTCTTGGTCAGGAAGACGTCGTCCAGGCTGGGCCGGTGCAGCTCGATCGAGCGCAGCTCCAGCCCTGCGTGGTCGAGTCGGCGCAGCACCTGGGGAATGGCGGTGGCGCCCTCGTCGACGTAGAGGCGCAGGCCGCCCTCGTCGGCGGTCTCCAGCTTGTTGACGTACGGCTCGCCGTCGAGCGCCTGGGCGGCCTGCGGGGTGGCGGCCAGGTCGAGACCGACGAGCACCACGTCGCCGGAGATCTCCCGCTTGAGTTCGCCCGGGGTGCCCTCGGCGACGACCTCGCCGTTGTCCATGATCGCGATGCGGTCGCAGAGCGCGTCGGCCTCATCCAGGTAGTGCGTGGTGATGAACACGGTCATGCCGTCGCTGCGCAGTCGCCGGATCTCGTCCCACATGTGGGCGCGGCTCTGCGGATCGAGGCCGGTGGTCGGCTCGTCCAGGAAGACGATCTTCGGCTCGTGGATGATGCCGAGCGCGATCTCGACCCGCCGGCGCTGGCCGCCGGAGTAGGTCTTGCACTTGCGGTCGGCGTACTCGGTGAGCTGGAAGGCGTCCAGCGCGCGGGCGGCGCGTTGCTGCGCGTCGGCCTTGCCGATGCCGTACATCCGGGCGTGCAGGACCAGCTCCTCGCGGGCGGTGGACTCGTCCCACGTGCTGCCGCCCTGCGGCACGTACCCGATCCGGCGGCGGACCTCGGCCGGATCCTTGCGCAGGTCGGCCCCGGCGATGGTGGCCTCGCCGCCGTCGGGCTCGATCAGCGTGGCGAGCATCCGCAGCGTGGTGGTCTTGCCGGCGCCGTTGGGGCCGAGGAAGCCGAAGATCTCGCCCTCGGCGACCTGGAGGTTGACGCCCCGCACGGCGTCCACCGTCTTCGTCTCTCGACCCGCGCGGGAGCGGAACGACTTCCGCAGCCCCCTGGTCTCGATCATTTCTGCTCCTGGTCGGTCGGGCCGGCCGCGCCGGCCGTCGAGTGGGACGACGCCGGACGGCGCACTCCCCCGCTGTGCCGCCAGCAGGCTAACGCGATATAACTTTCTTAGTCAACGTTGATTATTCCGCCTCGGCCGCTCGCGTCGACTCCTGGCGCTCTTTCCACCCCGACCAGCCCTCGACGTTCTCCAGCTCAGCAGGTAGGTACGACACTCCGGAGTCGATCCGCTCCGCGATCCGCTCGCACCACCCCATCTCCGCCTCCGCCCGCACTGCCCACAGCTCGAACATCCACCCCACGTGCACCGGCTTGCGGTTACGCACCCAGTCCGACTCCAGGGAGGCACGCATCGACTCGACACCGGCGCGCAGCAGATTGGCCCGGTTGCGCAGGGCCGCGGCGGCCTCGGCGCGCGGCATGGCGGGCAGGAAGGAGAAGGCCACCGCGAAAGGGTCGGACGGCTCGCTGAGGTTCCACCAGAAGTTGCGCAGCAGCGTCTCGAACTCGTCCTCGCCCTTGGGGGTCACCTCGTAGGTGGTCCGGGCCGGACGGGCGCCGACCTGCTCGGTGGCGACGGCACGGAGCAGCCCTTCCTCGGTGAGCTTGCGCAGCGCGTGGTAGATCGAGCCGGGCTGCACGTTCGCCCACTTGTCGGCGCTCCAGCTCAGCAGCTCGCGGCGCACGTCGTAGCCGTGCACGGGCTGCATCCACCGCACCAGGCCGAGAATCATCATCCGAGTCGCAGACACCACACAAGCGTAATAGCCAAGTTTGACTAAGGTCAGTGCCACATCCCACACTGAGCGATCGTTAGGGCCATCACGGGTGGCCGATACACTCCCGGTCAGTAACTTCCCGGGAGGAGCCACGAGGTGCGCAAGGTACTCATCGCCAACCGCGGCGAGATCGCCGTCCGGGTCATCCGCGCCTGCCGCGACGCCGGCCTCGGCAGCGTCGCCGTGTACGCGGACTCCGACCGGGACGCCCTGCACGCCACCCTCGCCGACGAGGCGTACGCGCTCGGCGGGGACAGCGCGACCGACACGTACCTGCGCATCGACAAGCTGCTCGACGTCGCCGATCGGGCCGGCGCCGACGCCGTACACCCGGGTTACGGCTTCCTCAGTGAGAACGCCGACTTCGCCCAGGCGGTCATCGACGCGGGGTTGACCTGGATCGGCCCCACCCCGCAGGCGATCCGCGACCTGGGTGACAAGGTCACCGCCCGGCACATCGCCCAGCGCGCCGGCGCTCCGCTGGTCCCCGGCACCCCGGACCCGGTGGGCAGCCCGGACGAGGTGATGGCGTTCGCCGTCGACCACGGGCTGCCGGTCGCCATCAAGGCCGCGTTCGGCGGTGGTGGGCGCGGCCTCAAGGTCGCCCGGACCATGGAGGAGATCCCCCAGCTCTTCGAGTCGGCCACCCGCGAGGCGGTCGCGGCGTTCGGCCGGGGCGAGTGCTTCGTCGAGCGCTACCTGGACCAGCCCCGGCACGTCGAGGCGCAGGTCCTCGCCGACCAGCACGGCAACGTGATCGTGGTGGGCACCCGGGACTGCTCGTTGCAGCGCCGGCACCAGAAGCTCGTGGAGGAGGCCCCCGCGCCGTTCCTCACCGACGCCCAGCGTGCCCAGATCCACGACAGCGCCAAGGCGATCTGCCGGGAGGCCGGCTACCACGGCGCCGGCACGGTGGAGTACCTGGTCGGCAAGGACGGCACGATCTCCTTCCTGGAGGTCAACACCCGGCTTCAGGTCGAGCACCCGGTCACCGAGGAGACCGCCGGCATCGACCTGGTCCGCGAGCAGTTCCGGATCGCCGACGGCGAGAAGCTGCGGATCACCGAGGACCCGACGCCGCGCGGGCACGCCATCGAGTTCCGGATCAACGGCGAGGACCCGGGCCGCAACTTCCTGCCCGCGCCGGGCACGGTCACCGCGCTGCGCCTGCCCAGCGGCCCGGGCGTCCGGGTGGACACCGGCATCTCGGCCGGCGACGTGATCGGCGGCAACTTCGACTCGCTGCTCGCCAAGGTCATCATCGTCGGTGAGACGCGGACCGAGGCGTTGGAACGCGCCCGCCGCGCGCTGGACGAGATGGTCCTCGACGGGATGGCCACCGCGCTGCCGTTCCACCGCCTGGTCGTGCGGGACGAGGCGTTCACCGCCGAACCGTTCACCGTGCACACCCGGTGGATCGAGACCGAGTTCGACAACACCGTGCCGCCGTTCACCGCCGCCGCCGGCGCCGCCGAGGCGCCGGCCGAACGCGACACCGTCGTGGTCGAGGTCGGCGGCAAGCGCCTCGAGGTCAGCCTCCCCGCCGGCTTCGGCGGGAGTACGACCACCGCGGCGCCCACCTCCCGTAAGCCGACTCGACGCGGGGGCGGGGCCAAGGCGGGCGCCCCGGTGGGTGGCGACGCGCTCACCTCTCCCATGCAGGGCACCATCGTCAAGATCGCGGTCGCCGAGGGCGACACGGTGGCCGAAGGCGACCTGGTGGTGGTGCTTGAGGCGATGAAGATGGAGCAGCCGTTGCACGCCCACAAGGCGGGTACGGTCAGCGGGCTCACCGCCGAGGTCGGTGCCGTGATCACCGCCGGTGCCGCCATCTGCACCATCGCCTGAGGGGCGAGCGCGAGATCCTTGCTGCTGGCGAGGCAGCCGCGGGGCTGGCTCGGCGCCGAGTCGGTTATGCGGTCTGCGGCAGCGGCGTGCGCACGTTCCGGACGGCGTATCGATGGAGCGTGACGCCCTCGTCGAAGCGTGCCTGCTCGAGCAGGTCCAGCTCCAGCGGCTCGTCGTGGCTGTCGAACAGTGGGCGGCCGGTACCGAGGATGACGGGGTGCGTGAAGAGCAGCAGCTCGTCGAGCAGCCCTGCCCGGAGCAGCGCCGTGGCCAGTGTGGCGCCGCCGACGCCGATGTCGCCGTCGGTGCGCTGCCGTAGCTCCGCGAGCTCGCCGACGGCATCGTCGCCGCCGATGATCTCGGTGTTGTGCTCGGCGCTGGTACGCGTGCGGGAGACCAGCACCTTGGGCTTCGAGGTCCAGATCTCGCCGTACTCGCGCAGGTAGCCGGGCAACGACTCGTCGTCGCGCGCGGCCGGCCAGAATCCCTCCATCGTCTCGTAGATCGTGCGCCCCTGGACCATGAGCGACAGCGCCCGCGCCCGCGCGTTGAACTCGCGGTGCAGTGGCTCCCCGATGCGCATCCAGGTGCCGCCGCCCTGCTCGCCAGGTGCACGCTCGATCAACAGATCGGCGGACACGTTCATCCAGTACACGAATCGCCCCGACATGGCCCCTCCTACAGTGATAGCGATATGCAACTGCTTCGACCTACCATAGGATGAGGTGATAGCAAGGTGCAATCACTTGCGAGGAGGGCTTGATGGATTCGGCGCCACGCTCGGGTTGCCCGATCAATCAGGCGGTGGAGATCCTGGGCGATCCGTGGGTGATGCTCGTGCTTCGGGACATCATGTTCGGCAATCGGCGGCACTTCCGCGAGCTGCTCGCCGGCAGCGAGGAGGGCATCGCGCCGAACATTCTCAGCAGCCGCCTGCGGCGCCTCACCGACGCGGGCCTGCTCACCCGTGAGGACGCCCGACGGGGGCAGCGGGCGGCCTACTCGCTCACCGAGGCGGGCATTCAGACACTGCCGATCATGGCAGCGCTCGGCTCGTGGGGGCTGGCCCATCGCGGAGGCGACCGTCGCCTGCGGGTGCGCGCCGAACTGCTCCGCGACGGCGGCCCGGAACTGCTCACCCGCTTCATGGACGACCTGCGCGAGGTGCACCTCGGCGTCCCCCGGCCCGACCCGCACGCCCGGCGAGCGGTCGACGAGCTCCGCTCGGCGTACGAGGCAGCGACCCGCGACTGACCCGATCCGCCGGGCCCGCCCCACGTCGCGACGGACCGGGCCCACGACGGACCGGGCCCACGGCGGCGCCGGCGTACGCGACGGACCGCAGCCCACGGCGGCGCCGGCGCACGCGACGGCCCCCACCGTCGGCTCGTGACCGCCGCACAGGACCGGGCGGTGGGGGTGGTTTGGGCCACCAGCGGCGGCGGGAGTGGGCGCGAGCAGGAATGATGTTCGGGTGCGCTTCCTTCACGGCGCGGTTCCCGCGCACGACCTGACCTATACCGACGTCTTCATGGCGCCGGCCCGCTCCGACCTCGGCTCCCGGCTGGACGTCGACCTGTCCACCGGTGACGGCACCGGCACCACCATCCCGCTGGTGGTGTCCAACATGACGGCGGTCGCCGGGCGGCGGATGGCCGAGACGGTGGCCCGGCGGGGCGCGATCGCCGTGATCCCGCAGGACATCCCGATCGAGGTCGTCGCGAACGTCGTCGCCTGGGTCAAGCAGCGGCACCTGGTCTACGACACACCCATCACCCTGGGCCCCACCGAGACCGTCGGGGACGCCATCCACCTCCTGCCGAAGCGGTCGCACGGCGCGGTGATCGTGGTCGACGAGGCCGGTCGGCCGATGGGCGTGGTCACCGAGGCGGACACCACGGGCGTGGACCGGTTCGCCCAGCTGCGGCACGTGATGTCCACCGAACTGCACACCGTCCCGGCGGACGCCGACCCGCGTACCGGCTTCGACCTGCTCTCCGCCGGCCGGCGCCGGCTCGCCCCGGTGGTGGACGCCGACGGTCGGCTGGTCGGCGTGCTGACCCGGCAGGGCGCACTGCGGGCCACCCTCTACACGCCGGCCGTGGACGACCGCGGGCGGCTGCGCATCGCGGCGGCGGTCGGGATCAACGGCGACGTCACCGGCAAGGCCGCCGCGCTGCTGGAGGCAGGTGTGGACACGCTGGTCGTGGACACCGCGCACGGCCACCAGGAGCGGATGATCTCGGCGTTGCGGGCGGTCCGCAAGCTGGACCCGGGCGTTCCGGTGGCGGCCGGCAACGTGGTCACCGCCGAGGGCGTACGCGACCTGGTCGAGGCCGGCGCGGACATCATCAAGGTCGGTGTCGGGCCGGGCGCGATGTGCACCACCCGGATGATGACCGGCGTGGGCCGGCCGCAGTTCTCGGCCGTGCTCGACTGCTCGACGGCGGCCCGCGAGCTGGGTCGGCACGTATGGGCCGACGGCGGCGTGCGGCACCCGCGCGACGTGGCGCTCGCGCTCGCCGCCGGCGCGTCGAACGTGATGATCGGCTCCTGGTTCGCCGGCACCTACGAGTCCCCCGGTGACCTCTACACCGAGCCGGACGGTCGGCGGTACAAGGAGAGCTTCGGGATGGCCTCGGCGCGGGCGGTCAGCGCCCGTACCGCCGACGACAGCCCGTACGACCGGGCCCGCAAGGCGGTGTTCGAGGAGGGCATCTCCTCGGCGCGGATGTATCTGGACCCAACCCGGCCCGGCGTCGAGGACCTGATCGACGAGATCATCGCCGGGGTGCGCAGCGCCTTCACCTACGCCGGAGCGCGGGACCTGACCCAGTTCCACGAGCGCGCGATCGTCGGCGTGCAGAGCGCCGCCGGCTTCACCGAGGGAATGCCACTCCCCACAAGCTGGTAACCCCACACCCCACCCCCCACCCCGTTGATCATGAAGTTATTGCCCCGACACGCCGACGCGGGAGGCAATAACTTCATGATCAACCGGGGAGAGCGAGGCGGCGGGGGCGGGGCGGCGGGGGCGGGGTCCTGGGGGTTAGGGGGTTAGGCGGCTCAGGACTTGGCGGGCCGCCTTGCTCGGGTTGTCGCCTACCCGGTCGGGGAGGGCGTTGGCCAGCCAGAGGGTTGCGAAGCCGTGGGCGATCGACCAGGCGGCGAGGGCGTCCCGGTCGGCGTCACCTCCGGTTGGAAGTGCGGCGACCCCGGACCGCAGGGTGGCGCCGGCGCGCTCCCGGGCGGCGATCAGCTCCGCGTCGTCGGCCCGGTACAGCTCGGGCCGGAACATCACCTCGAAGTGCGCGCGGTGCCCGACGGCGAAGTCGACGTACGCGACTCCGGCGGCCAGCAGGTCGTCCCCCGCCGCGCTCAACGTCTGGGCCAGCAGGTCGAAGCCCTGAGTGGCGAGGGCGGTGAGCAGGCCGGCCTTGTCGCCGAAGTGGTGGGCGGGCGCGGCGTGCGAGACACCGGCCCGACGCGCCAGGTCGCGCAGGCTCAACGCGGCCGGCCCGACCTCCTCGATCGCGTCGAGCGCCGCCGCGAGCAGGGTGCGACGGAGGTCGCCGTGGTGGTAGCCGCGCGTCTCGGTCATGCCCGGATCTTATCTTGTCATTGACAAGATGCCAGTCCGTCGCGCAATCTTGTCATCGACAAGATTGCGCTGAGGAGGATTTCGATGGCACCCCTGATCGCGCTCGTGGTCGGCACCACCCTGGCCCGACTGGCCGGCCTGGCCGGCGTCGCCGCACTCGACGGCTGGCACCCCGCGCTGCGGGTCGGGCTGGCACTGCTGTTCCTGGTGACCGGCCTCGCGCACTTCGTCGGCCAGCGCCGCGCCGGCCTGATCGCGATGGTCCCGCCCGGCCTTCCCCGGCCGGATCTGCTGGTCACCGTCACCGGCGTGCTGGAATTGGTCGGCGCCGTCGGGCTGCTGATCCCGGCGATCGCCCGGCTGGCCGCGGCCGGGCTCGGCCTGCTCATGCTCGCGATGTTCCCGGCGAACGTCTCGGCCGCGCGCCGGAGGCTGACCCTCGCCGGACGCCCGGTCACCCCGCTCAGGCAGCGCACCGTCCTGCAACTCGTGTTCGTCGCCACGGCTTTTGCTATTTCGTTTGGCCCCTGACTATCAGGGGGCTAATGTACTCCCGTGGAACTCGTCACCCTTCAAGATGTGCCGCTCGGTCGGCTGCTGGTGGTGGCCGGGCACCTCGTCGGGCAACGGTGGAACCGCTACCTCGCCGAGGAGCACGGCCTCACCCAGGCCGGCATGATCACCCTGATGACGCTCGCCCGACACGGCGAGCTGCCCCACCGCCAGGTCGCCGAGAAGGGGTTCGTCCGCCCGGCGACCCTGACCGGCATCGTCGACACGCTCGAACGTGACGGTCTCGTCGAGCGGCAGCGCGACGACAGCGACCGGCGCAGCATCCGACTCGTTATCACCCCCGCCGGGCGGGAGCGGGTGGCCGCGCTCGGCGCCCTCATGCATTCCGGACGCCCGCTCACCTCGGTCGACGCCGACCCGGCGAAAGCCCAGGTGATCCGGGAGTTCCTGCTCGAGGTCATCAGCAGTGGGGACGACCCACGGATGACCGGACGACCTACCGACGCGAAGGAACCGTCGTGCTGATCAGACTTCTGCGCGGTCAACTGCGCCCGTACCAGAGACCGCTGCTGGCGGTGGTGCTGCTCCAGTTCGTGGGCACCATGGCCTCGCTCTACCTGCCCAGCCTCAACGCCGACATCATCGACAAGGGCGTGGCCCGGGGCGACACCGACTACATCGTGCAGACCGGCGGCTGGATGCTGCTGGTCAGCCTGGTCCAGATCGTCTGCTCGATCGCCGCCGTCTACCTCGGCGCCCGGACCGCGATGGGCTTCGGCCGGGACGTCCGCGCCCGGCTGTTCGCGCACGTCAATCTCTTCTCCGCTCGTGAGGTGGCCCGGTTCGGCGCACCGTCGCTGATCACCCGCAATACCAACGACGTGCAACAGGTGCAGATGCTCGTGCTGATGAGCTGCACCATGCTGGTCGCCGCGCCGATCATGAGCGTCGGCGGCGTCTTCATGGCACTGCGCGAGGACATCGGGCTCTCCTGGCTGATGCTGGTCAGCGTGCCGGTGCTGGCCGTCGCGCTGACCGCGATCATCCGGCGGATGGTGCCGGGCTTCCGGCTGATGCAGACCCGGATCGACACGGTCAACCGGGTGCTACGTGAGCAGATCACCGGCATCCGGGTGGTCCGCGCCTTCGTCCGCGAGCCGTACGAGACGGACCGTTTCGGTGTCGCCAACGCCGACCTGACCGCCACCGCCCTGCGTACCGGACGGTTGTTGGCGTTGATCTTCCCGGTGGTCATGCTGGTGCTGAACGTGTCAAGCGTGGCGGTGCTCTGGTTCGGCGCGCAGCGGGTCGACTCGGGCGCGATCGAGATCGGTGCGCTCACCGCGTTCCTGCAATACCTGATGCAGATCCTGATGGCCGTGATGATGGCCACGTTCATGCTGATGATGGTGCCCCGGGCCGCGGTCTGCGCCGAGCGGATCGTCGAGGTGCTGGACACCGACTCCTCGGTGGTCCCCGCCGCCGCGCCGATCACCGAGCTGCCCAGCCGGGCCGAGCTGGAGCTGCGCGGGGTGCGCTTCCAGTACCCGGGCGCGGTCGAGCCGGTGCTGCGCGACATCTCCTTCACGGCCACCGCGGGCACCACCACCGCGATCATCGGCAGCACCGGCGCGGGCAAGACGACACTGCTGTCGCTCGTACCCCGCCTGGTCGACGTCACCGGCGGCGCGGTGCTGGTCGACGGGGTGGACGTCCGCGAATTGGAACCGGACGAGCTGTGGCGACGCATCGGCCTGGTGCCGCAGCGGCCGTACCTGTTCACCGGCACGGTCGCCAGCAACCTGCGCTACGGCAACCCGGACGCCACCGACGAGGAACTGTGGACGGCGCTGGAAATCGCGCAGGCCCGCGACTTCGTGGCCCAGATGCCCGGCGGCCTGGACGCGCCGATCGCCCAGGGCGGCAGCACCGTCTCCGGTGGACAGCGGCAACGCCTGGCCATCGCCCGGGCCCTGGTCCGGCAGCCGGAGATCTACCTCTTCGACGACTCGTTCTCCGCGCTCGACCTCGGCACCGACGCGCGGCTGCGGGCGGCACTGCGCCCGGTCACCGCGCAGTCGGCAGTGGTGATCGTGGCCCAGCGGGTGTCCACGATCGTCGACGCCGACCAGATCATCGTGCTCGAGAACGGAGGGGTCGTCGGAGTGGGACGACATGCGGAGTTGGTGCAGACCTGCCCGACGTACGCCGAGATCGTGGCTTCCCAGCAGACGACGGAGGTGGCGGCATGAGCGAGCCCGACGAGTCGCGGACCGCGACCGTACCCAGTCAGAAGCCGGGCGGTGACACGCAGCAACCCGGCGGCGGCGCGGCGACGCCGAAGCGGCTGCCGCCCGGCCGGCCGGCTGGCGGCCCGCCCTGGATGAGCGCGGGGATGCCCGCCGAGAAGTCGATGAACTTCGGGCCGTCGGCCCGACGGCTGCTCGGTCGGCTGCGCCCGCACCGGCTGCACCTGACCGCGATCATCACCCTCGCCGTGGTGAGCGTCGGGTTCAGCGTGGCCGGCCCGAAGATCCTCGGCCACGCCACCGACCTGATCTTCAGTGGGGTGATCGGTCGGCGACTGGCCCCGGGCACAACCACCGAACAGGCCGTCGCGGCGGCGCGGGCCAGCGGCAACGAGAGCTTCGCCGACATGCTGGCCCGGATGGACGTGGTGCCCGGAGTGGGCATCGACTTCGGCGCCCTGGGCCGGGTGCTGCTGTTGGCGCTCGGGCTCTACCTGGCGGCGAGCGTGCTGTCGTGGTGGCAGGGCTGGCTGCTCAACGGGGTGGTCCAGCGCACCGTGCTGCGGCTGCGCGCCGAGGTGGAGGAGAAGCTCAACCGGCTGCCGCTGCCCTACTTCGACCGGCAGCCCCGCGGTGAGCTGCTCAGCCGGGTCACCAACGACATCGACAACATCTCGACGAGCCTCCAGCAGACCCTGAGCCAGCTGCTCACCTCGCTGCTGACCGTCATCGGCGTGCTGGCCGTGATGTTCTGGATCTCCCCGCTGCTGGCCCTGGTGGCTCTGGTCGCCGTCCCGCTGTCGGTGCTGGTCACCCAGCGCATCGCCAAGCGCTCGCAGAAGCAGTTCATCGCCCAGTGGAAGCACACCGGCGAGCTGAACGGCCAGATCGAGGAGGCGTACACCGGTCACGAGCTGGTGAAGGTCTTCGGCCGGCAGCGCGAGGTGGAGGCCGAGTTCCACGCGAAGAACGAGGAGCTGTTCCGGGCCAGCTTCGGCGCCCAGTTCATCTCCGGGATCATCATGCCGTCGATGATGTTCATCGGGAACCTGAGCTACGTGGCCATCGCCGTGGTCGGCGGGCTGCGGGTGGCCTCGGGGACGATGAGCCTGGGCGACGTGCAGGCGTTCATCCAGTACTCCCGCCAGTTCACCCAACCGCTGACCCAGCTCGCCTCGATGGCGAACCTGCTCCAGTCCGGGGTGGCGTCGGCCGAGCGGGTCTTCGCGGTGCTCGACGCCGACGAGCAGAGCCCCGACCCGGCTGAGCCGGCCCGGGTCGTCGACCCGCACGGCCGGGTCGAGTTCGAGCACGTCTCCTTCCGGTACACGCCGGACAAGCCGCTGATCGACGACCTGTCGCTGGTCGCCGAGCCCGGGCACACGGTGGCCATCGTCGGCCCGACGGGCGCCGGCAAGACCACCCTGGTCAACCTGATCATGCGGTTCTACGAGCTGGACGCCGGCCGGATCACCCTCGACGGGGTGGACATCACCACGATGCGCCGCGACGACCTGCGCGGACGGATCGGCATGGTGCTCCAGGACACCTGGCTCTTCGGCGGCACCATCCGCGACAACATCGCGTACGGCCGGCCGGGCGCGACCGAGGAGGAGATCATCGCCGCGGCCCGGGCCACCTTCGTGGACCGATTCGTGCGCAGCCTTCCGGACGGCTACGACACGGTCATCGACGAGGAGGGCAGCAATGTCAGCGCCGGTGAGAAGCAGCTCATCACCATCGCCCGGGCGTTCCTCGCCGAGCCGTCCCTGCTGATCCTGGACGAGGCGACCAGCTCGGTGGACACCCGCACGGAGGTGCTGCTCCAGCGGGCGATGGCGGCGCTGCGCTCGGACCGGACCAGCTTCGTCATCGCGCACCGGCTCTCCACCATCCGCGACGCGGACCTGATCCTGATGATGGAGAACGGCCGCATCGTCGAGCAGGGCACCCACGAGCAGTTGCTCGCCGCCCACGGCGCGTACCACCGGCTCTACCGCTCGCAGTTCACCGGTGCCGCGGTCGACGAGGAACCAGCCGCTCCCGCCGGGGCCCAGCCGGCGTCGGTCTGAGGGCGGACCGCCGTGCGCGCCACACGATCGACGACGGTCCACCTCAGCCCGGTGGGCGGATCAGTCCGCCGGGAGCAGGTCGGCGGCGCGGGCGGCGACCTGCCGGCCGATCAGGGCGAGCGCGGCGGCGGCGGGCATCGGGGCCAGGGCGCGACCGTCGCGCAGGCGCAGCGCGAGTGCGCCGCCGGCGGCCTCCCGGGCCCCCAGCACCCCGAGGTACGGGACGCGGCGGCGAACCGCGTCCCGTACCCGGGCACCCAACGAGCCGGCGGTGTCGACCTCGACCCGCAGGCCGGCGTCGACGGCCAGCCGGGCCAGTTCCGCCGCCGCGTCGGCCTGCCCGTCGTCCACCGGCAGCACCACCAACTGGACGGGCGCGTACCAGGCCGGGAACGCGCCCTCGTGCACCTCGATGAGGTACGCGAACAGCCGCTCCATGCTGCCGACCAGGCTGCGGTGCAGCAGGACCGGGCGACGCCGGCTGCCGTCGGAATCGGTGTACGACAGGTCGAACTTCTCCGGTTTGTCGAAGTCCACCTGGATGGTGGAGATGGTCGACTCGCGGCCGGCCGCGTCGACGATCTGAATGTCGATCTTCGGGCCGTAGAAGGCGGCCTCTCCGGGGGCCTCGACGTACTCCACCCCGGCCAGCGCGCCGCGAAGCAGCTCCTCCGCTCGGGCCCACTGGGCGTCGTCGCCGACGTACTTCTCACCCGGCCCGCGCAGCGACAGCCGGAACCCCGCCGGACGGACGCCGAGCGCGGCGTGCGCCGAGCGCATCAGCCGCAGGATCTCGACGACCTCCGCGCCGACCTGGTCCGGGGCGCAGAAGGTGTGCGCGTCGTTGAGCGAGATGGCACGTACCCGGGACAGCCCGCCGAGCACTCCGGAGCGCTCCGAGCGGTACATCCCGCCCAGTTCCGCGATCCGCAGCGGCAACTCCCGGTAGGAGCGGCCCCGGGCGCGGAACACCAGCGCGTGGTGCGGGCAGAGCGCCGGGCGGAGCACGAACTCGTCGTCGGCGCTGAGCCGCATCGGCGGGAACATGTCGTCGGCGAAGTAGCCCAGGTGGCCGGAGAGTTCGAAGAGTTCCCGCTTGCCCAGCGGCGGCGAGTAGACGTGCTGGTGGCCGGAGCTGCGCTCCAGGTCCCGGACGTACTCCTCGACGGCGTGCCGGGCGGCGGCGCCGGCCGGCAGCCAGATGGGCAGGCCGGCGCCGGCCAGCGGATCGGAGACGAACAGCTCCAGCTCACGGCCGAGCTTGCGATGGTCGATCATGTCGGGCTCCTGGATCGGGGACGACCCGGAGGCGACCTGGACACCGAACGCCGCGCGGCCCTCGGGGGCGGATCGCCCCGGGGCCTGGTCGACGGTGGTTACGTCAGAGCGGCACGCCGGGGACACCCGGCGTCGTCGTCATCACTACCGCGCTGCGCATATGGCGACGTTATTCCTCGGGCGGTCGAGGACGCACCCGGATTTGCGGCGGTGCGGGAGGGGACGGGCCGCCGGCGCGGGACCCGCCGGCGGCCCTGGGCGACCCGAATCGTCAGGAACGGGGGACCCGACGTGCTGGGCCGCGCCGCCCACGGTACGCCGAGGGACGCCGATCCGCCGACCGCCTCGGGCTGCCGTGGGACAGCCGCCGAGCCGTCACCCGAGGGCGGTTCGCCTCGTTGGAACGGGGTGGCCCCGTGGTGTCGACGGTCACGACGGGACGGGGCTGTCCACGGTGACGCCGGACACGCCGTCAGGCTCGAGACACCCAATCGGCCGCATCCGGCGAGGTGGCAGGCGTGCCCGAACTACTGACTGACGTCGCGTCGCCGACGTGGGCGTACCTGGTGCTGCTCGGCCTGCTGATCGCGGACGCCTTCGTGCCGGTGATCCCCACCCAGATCGTCATGATCACCAGCGGCGCGCTGACCGTGTACGGCGGCCTCAGCCTGCCGGTCACCATCGCCGTCGGCGCGCTCGGCGTGTTCGCCGGCGACCTCGCCTGCTACCTGCTCGGCCGTGGCGCACCGGACCGGCGGGTGCCCCGGCACGCCGAACCCAGCCGGGCCCGCCGGATGGCGAGCCGGGTCACGCAGGGATTACGCCAACCCGGCCCGCTGGTCATCCTGCTCTGCCGGTTCGTGCCCGGCGGGCGCATGGCGGCCTGCTTCTCGGCCGGTCGCAGCCGATACCCGTACCGGCTGTTCGCGCTCTACGAGACGATCGCCGCGCTGGGCTGGGCCACCTACGGGGCGCTGGTCGGGCACCTGGGCGGCACCGCGCTGACCGAGTCGGCCTGGCGGCTGGCCATCATCGCCACCGCCGCGGCGGCCGGCTTCGCCGCAGCCGGATGGGCGATGACAATGGTCAGCGCCCGCCATGCCCGCACCGCCGCCGGAACCGACATCCCGATCGACCGAACGTCGCCCAGGGCCCATCCACGCGGGCCGACCCGACCAGTGGTCCCGTCACACCACGACGGCGGCCGGCGGTGACCCTCGGTCACCTCCGTGGGGGCGGACGCGGTCGTGAGCGGTATACCTCAGAGTCATATTCATACCTCTGAGGTATACCGCTCAACAGCACATCGAGATGGCGGGCAACCAAAGGGGATGACCGACCGCCTCTAGGGGTGGGTTTTGGGGGGCAAGTCGGTGGCGGTCCCGGATCTGGCTGGGGTGTTCGCGGCGACAGGCTGAGGCATGCCTGGAACCCGGAACACCGGTGTGCTGGCCCTCGGCGGGATCGCCGTGGCGGCGCTGCTCACCGTGATCGGCCACCTGGAAGTCAACGACGACCTCAACCCGTGGGCGCTGACAATCAGCGACTTCGCCGTCTCCGACCGGGGCGGTGTCATCGACGTCGCAATGGTGGTGCTGGCGCTCGCCACCGTGGCCCTGCTGTACGGGCTGCGCCGCACCGGCCCGCCCCGACCCGGCGCCGGTCGGACGGCAGAGCTGCTGCTCGGCGCATGGGTGGCCGGACTGCTGCTCGCCGCGATGGTGCCGACGAACGAGCCGGGCACCGCCATGACGCCGGCCGCCTACGTCCACCGGTACGCCTCGGTGGTCGCCTTCCTGGCACTGCCGGTTGGCGGCTGGCTGCTCGCCCGCCGGCCCGACCTGGACGCGGCCGCCCGGACGCTGCGCGCCCTGGCCCTGCTCAGCCTGACCCTGGCGGCCGCGATGGTCTGGTCCGCCTACCCCGGTGACCGGGTGCTGATCGGCCTGGCCGAACGCCTGCTCATCGTCACCGAGGTCGCCGTCCTCGGCACCGTCGCCGTGATCCAGACCCGGCGGGTCACTCCAGCTCGTGGAGCATGAGCTGGCGGGCTGCCTCGGTGATCGAGCCGGACAGACTCGGGTAGATGGTGATCGTCTGCGCCAACTCGTTGACCGTCAGGTTGTTCTCCACGGCCATGGTGATCGGCAGGATCAGCTCGCTGGCCTTCGGCGCGACCACCACCCCGCCCACCACCTGGCCGCTCGCCGGCCGGCAGAACAGCTTCACGAAGCCGTCGGAGAGGTCGTCCATCTTGGCCCGCGCGTTGCCGGACAGCGGCAGCATCACCTGCCGGGCCGGCACCTTGCCCGCGTCCACCTCGTCCTGCGAGACGCCCACGGTGGCCAGCTCCGGGTCGGTGAAGACGTTCGCCGCGACGGTCCGCAACCGTAGCGGACGGACTGCCTCGCCGAGGGCGTGCCACATCGCGATCCGGCCCTGCATGGCGGCCACGCTCGCCAGCAGCAGCACGCCGGTGCAGTCACCCGCGGCGTAGATGCCGGGCACGTTCGTCCGGGAGACCCGGTCGACCGTGACGTAGCCGCCCCGGCCCAGCTCCACGCCGTACTCGGCCAGGCCCAGGTTCGCGGTGTTGGGGATCGAGCCGACCGCGATCAGCGCGTGCGAGCCGGCGACCTTGCGGCCGTCGGACAGCTCCACCTCCACCCCGTCGGCGGTACGCCGGACCGCGTCGGCGCGGGAATTGTTGAGGATGTTCATGCCCCGGTTGCGGAACACCCGCTCGATGGCCGACGCCGCGTCGGCGTCCTCGTGCGGCATCACCCGGTCCCGGCTGGAGACCAGGGTGACCTCGACCCCCATCGCCAGGTACGCGCTGGCGAACTCGGCGCCGGTCACACCGGAGCCGACCACGATCAGGTGCTCGGGCAGCTCCGGCAGGTCGTACACCTGACGCCAGGTCAGGATGCGCTCGCCGTCGGGCACGGCGGTGGGCAACTGGCGGGGCGTCGAGCCGGTGGCCACCAGGACGGTGGACGCGGCGATCGAGTACTCCTCGCCGCCGTCGGCGGGGGTGACGACGACCCGGTGGGTGTGCCCGAGGGCATCCTCGCCCAGTCGGGCGGTGCCGGCGACGAAGGTGACCCCGGCCTTGAGCAGCTTGGCGTGGATGTCGGCGGACTGCGCCAGCGCCAGGCGCTTGACCCGCTCGTGCACGGCCTGCGCGTCGACGGTGACCGCCTCCAGGCCGTCCGAGTGCACCCCGAACTCCTCCGTGTCCCGGTAACCGGTGACCACCTGAGAGCTGGCGATGAACGTCTTCGACGGTACGCAGTCGGAGAGCACGCAGGCCCCGCCCGCGCCGTCGGCCTCGACCACGGTGACATCGGCGTCCAGTTGGGCGGCGACCAACGCCGCCTCGTACCCGGCCGGCCCACCGCCGATGATCACGATCCGGCTCACAGCGTTCGCCCTTCGTTGATGCTCACAGTGACTTTCTTCCCTCGAACGCGTCCGACACGCACGGTCGTATTCTCCCCCACCGGCCCGCCGGGCTATCGTCATCGCCGTGCGTCATCACGCCGCCTACGGCTCAAACCTCGACCCGGCTCGGATGCGGGCCTACTGCCCGCACTCGCCCATGGTGGGCACCGGCTGGCTGGAGGGGTGGCGGCTGACCTTCGCCGGAGCCGACGTGATCGGCTGGGAGGGCGCGGTGAGCACCGTCGTCGAGTCCCCCGGCGACCGGGTATTCGTGGCGATCTACGACATCCACCCGTACGACGCCGCCCAGCTCGACGAGATCGAGGGGGTGACCGCCGGCACGTACCGCAAGCTGCACGTGCGGATCTCGACCCTCGACGGCGACGTGACCGCGTGGGTCTACGTGTTCGACGGGTACGAGGGCGGCCTGCCGACCTCGTGGTACCTGTCCGAGATCGCGAACGCCGCCGAGAAGGCGGGTGCGCCGGACGACTACGTCACCGAGCTGCGGTCCCGTCCCACCGCCACCGCGTCCCCGTAGCGCGTATCCCACGCCCCCAGTCTGCAACCGTCGCCGACCCGAGTGCCCGTCGGGCCCAGCCGGCGTCGTCAATCACACACCGGCGGCGGGGACGACCCGTTCGTACATGTCGGTCCACAGGGTTTCCCGCAGGCCCACCGACTCGTACAGCGACAGCGGGGTGGTCGGGTTGGTGAGGTCCACCCCCAGACCGGCCGACTCTCGCCCCTTCTGGGCGTAGCGGGCGAACGCGCGGCGCAACAGCGCCGCACCCACACCCCGCCGACGGTACGCGGGCAGCACCGACACACTCTTCACCCAGCCCTGCTGCTGGTCGAGCGCCTGGTCGGAGGACTGCAACGCGCCCGCGAGCACCCCGTCGACCTCGGCGACGAACCACTCGTCCCAGGCGGTCACGTCACCGATCCGGGCCCGCCACCGCTCGTACGACAGCGGCTCGTGATCCGGGGTGTCGCCGAACGCGACGTCGTGGATCCGGTGGAACTCCCGCAGCTCGGCCTCGTCGTCCGGGCGGACCGGCCGCACCGTGACCCCGGGCGGCGACGACGGCTCGGTCGGCAGATCGGCCAGCGGGCGGCGCATCCGGACGTACCGCTTGGCCACGGTGAACCCGGCGGCGCGCAGGTCCCGGGCCCAGTCGCGTTCCGGGGCGAACACCGCGCACCGGACGGTGAGCGCCGGCAGTCGCCGCTCGGCGGCGCGCTCGGCGACCCGGTCGAGCTGACGGGCCAGCAGTGGCGCGCGGAGGGTGGCGGCCCGCTCCGGGTCGACGTAGACCTCCACGAACTCCCGGCCGACCCCGGTCGGGTTGTCCACCGTCGCCCAGGCGACCACGGTGCCGTCCGGGTCGAGCGCCAGCCAGGAGTCCCGGGTCGGGTCGACGTAGGGGGCCGTCAGCGACTGCTCGACGTCCTCGGCGTCGAAGTCGGGGTGGCCGATGGCGAAGGTGTCGGCCGCGTGCACCACCGCGAGGATCGCCGGCACGTCGTCGAGGGTGGGGCGGCGTGTGGTCCAGCCAGCGGGAAGAGTCACGGCAGAAGATCCTGGCAGCCGCCGGCCGACGACGCCGCCCATTTTCGCCCCGGGACGCTCAGCCGGCGAGGTCGGCGCGGGACGCTCAGCCGGCGAGGTCGGCGCGGGTGCGGTGCAGCAGCTCCACCAGCTCGGCGCCGTCGGCGGGGCCGAGCGCCGCGAACGCCGGTGCGGCCAGCCGGTTGGTCACCGCCTCCGCCCAGAGCCGCCGACGCACCAACGGCCCGACCGGCGGGTACGGCGGCGGCCAACCGCACGCTACCGCGCCGGCCTCCCTCTCCGGCCCGGCCAGCACCGCCTCCAGCGGAGTCATGCCGGCGGCGCGCACCGCCAGCAGGTAGGCGCCGGTGAAGAGTTCCCGCAGCAGTCGCAGCCCGGCGGCGCTCCGGGCGCCCGGGGAGAGATCCGGCAGCGGCATGGCCCGCCACGCGGCGAAGAGCGGCATGCCGCTGGTGTCCGCGGCGGCCACCGCCCGCTCGACGAGGCCGGCCAGGCGCTCGGCCTCCGGCAGCACGGCCAGCTGCTGCGTCCCCCACCGGCAGCACTCGACGAGACTCGCGGCGGCCACCTCGGCCGGCCTCAGGACCCGGGCGGCGGCGTCCCAGCCGTCGGCGACGGCGTCCGGTGCGACGAAGCCGATGGCCGCGGCGGCCGTCTCCGCCCGTACGTCACCGAGTGCGCCGGCCCGACCGGTGATGTAGAAGGCCCAGCCGGAGATGCCGAGCTGCCGGGCCCGGCGCAGCGTGCTCGGGCACCTGCTGAACCCGTCGCCGAGATCGAGGATGACGGGCTTGCTGGCGGCGGCGATCTGCTCCGGCGTCATCGAGGCGCCGCCTGCGGGGGTCGCGGCACGGCGGCGGCGCTCCGGTCGGGGACGGTCGGCCCCGGACGGCCCGCCCGCTCGTCGTCGTCCATCGATGGTCAGTCTGCCGCGCCACCGCCCGCGTCCGCATCCCCCTCTTCGGCCGCCAGTGCCTCGACGGCGGCCTCGACCTCGCCCGAGCGCCGCCGGGCCACCGTCACCGCCCGCTCGGCCGCCCGCCGGGCCAGCTTGGCCCGGCTGAGGTCCTGCTCGGCGACCGCCCGCCGTCGCTCCAGCTCGGCCAGCTCGGTCTCGATCCGGTCGAGTACGGCGGCGCCGTCGCGCTCCTGCCCGGTCGCCTCGGTCAACTCGTCCTCGGCCCGCTGCTGGTCGGCTCGGGCGCGGTCCAACTCGCGGTCCAGTGCCCGGCGGCGTCGGGCTCGCTCGGCCCGAGCCGCCCGCTGCGCCGCACGCTCGGCCTGCGCGGCCCGCTCCCCGGCTCGGTCGGGGGCCGGCTCGCGGCCCTCGCGCTGGGCGCCCGGCCGGCGGGCGGGGCGCTTGGCCTCCGGCTCCTCCTCGTCGCCGGTGACCAGCCGCAGCTGCGGTCGGGGCACCTCACCGAAGCCGGCGTAGGTCGCCGAGCGGAGCAGGCGCCCGGTCCGGACCTGCTCGGCGACCTCGGCGTCGGAGAGCGCCGCGTTCAGGGTCGCCTCCACCTCGGCCAGTGGCAGTCGGCCGGCCGGAGGGGCCTCCGGCTCCGCCGCGGCGAGCTTGCGGACCTCGGCGACCAGGGCACCGACCACCGCCCGGCGTTGGGCGGACAGCTCCCGCAGTCGGGGCCCGCGCAGCTCCCGCTGGGCGGCTCGCAGGGCGTCGGCGAGGTGGACCAGGTCGGCGACCAGCTCGGGGCGTCGGATGGCGAGCAGGTTCACCAGCCAGGCGGCGACCGTGGGGCGACGCAGCCGGGCCAGCTCCCGGGCGGTGGTCGGGTCGCCGGCCCGGCGGGCCTCGGCCACCGCGGCGTCCCGGGCGGCCACGAACCGGTCCGGTGGAGTGCGGTAGAGCTGCTGCACCAGCTCCGCGGAGGGGCCCGGCATCGCGTCAGACGTCCACCCGGCTACCGGGCTCCAGGCGCTGGTAGTCGGCGCCGGACAGCGCGGCGTACTGCCGGTCGAGCACGGCCAGCCCGTTGTCGTTGAGCAACGCGTCGTGCAGGGCGTACGCGCGCCGCGGCGCGACCGCGCGGATGAAGTCGACCACCTCGGAGAACTTCGACCAGGGGGCGTGGATCGGCGCGAACAGCGTGTCGACGGGCGTCTCGTCGGGCACCACCAGGGAGTCTCCCGGGTGGTAGACCACGTCATTGATCAGGTAGCCGAGGTTGTCCACCACCGGGATGTCGGGGTGGATGACAGCGTGCCGCCCGCCGTACGCGCGGATGGCGACCCCGGCGGCGGTGAACGACTCACCGGGGCTGACCGGGCGCAACGCCTCGGCCGCGTCGCCCAGGGCCTCGGCGAGCGAGGCGGGCCCGAAGATCGGGAACGGCTGCCGGTCCAGTTGCAGGCGCACCGCGGCGAGGTCGAGGTGGTCGGGGTGTTGGTGGGTGATCAGCACCGCGTCCACACCGTCCAACGCCGTCGCGGGGTCGCTGAACAACCCGGGGTCGACGACGAGCACTCCCCCGTCGTGTTCCACCCGCAGGCAGGAGTGGGCGTACTTGGTGAGCCGCATCGTGACTCCTCGGCTGTCGAATCGTGATGTCCTCAGCGCAGTCTGCCGGAACCAGCCGGCGGGCGCGTCGCGTCCGAGCTATCGCCACTGAAGCTGACGACGATGGGAGCGGGGATGGACGGACGGACAGGACGACGCCGCGGCGCACTACTGGCGGCGGGCACACTCGTGGCGGCGCTGGCCCTGGCGGGATGCGGTGCCGGCGACAGCGGGTCGGCGGACTCGGCGGGCCCGGCGGCCGAGGCCCCGGCCGTGGACAGGGCGGTCGACAAGGGCAGCGGCGCGGACGCGGCGGGGGCGGCCGGCGCCGGCGCTCCGGACCTGCGGGTCGACCAGCGGGCGATCATCTACACCGGATCGATGCGGGTGCAGGTCGCCAATGTGGACGACGCCGCCCGCGAGGTCAGCGCCCTGGTCACCCGGGCCGGTGGTTTCATCGGCGGCGACCAGCGGCGCAGCGCCGACGCCGACGCCGTGGCGGAGTTGCAGCTGCGAGTGCCGGCGGCGAAGTTCGCCGGGGTCGTGGAGGAGGTCGCGAAGCTCGGCCGGCAGGAGAGCCGGGAGATCAACACCCAGGACGTCACCGAGGAGACCGTCGACCTGGAGGCCCGGATCATCACTCAGCGGGCGCGCGTGGACAGCGCACGGCGGCTGCTCGCCCGCGCCAACTCGATCACCGACCTGGTGTCGCTGGAGAACGAGTTGGGTCGCCGGGAGGCGGACCTGGCCTCGCTGGAGGCCAAGAAGCGGCGGCTGGCCGACCTGACCGCGTTGTCCACGATCACGGTGTCACTGGCGGGGCCGGCGGCGAAGACCAGCGAGGAGAAGGCCGAGACCGGCTTCCTGGTCGGGCTCAAGGGGGGCTGGGAGGCGTTCGTCACCTCGATGACGATCCTGCTCACCGTCCTGGGCGCGCTGCTGCCGTGGCTGGTGGCGTTCGGCGTACCGCTGGCGGTCCTGCTGGTGGTGCTGAGCCGGCGACGGAAGACGCCAGCTCTGGTCGCTGGAGTCAGCGCGCCGCCGCCAGTGCCCGCAGCGCGGTCTGCACCATGACGCGTACGCCGGCCGGGATGGCCCGCTCGTCCACGTCGAAGGACGCGCGGTGCAGGTCGACGTTGGGCCCGGTACGGCCCACACCGAGGCGGGCGAGAGCGCCGGGGACGTACTCCAGATACCAGGAGAAGTCCTCGCCGCCCATGCTCTGGGGCGTCTCGGCGATCCCCTCCGGCCCGAGCGCGGCGCCGGTGGCGGCGGTCAGCACCTGGATCGCCCGGGAGTCGTTGCTCACCGGCGGCCGGCCACGCAGGTACTCCAGGTCGACGGTGGCGCCGGTCGGGGCGATCACGTCCCGCACCACCTGAGCCACGATCTTGGGAGCCTGCTCCCAGGTGTCGCGGTCCATGACGCGCAGCGTGCCCGAGGCGGACGCCTCGGAGGGGATGACGTTGTAACGGGTGCCGGCCGAGGCGTGGCCGAACACCAGCAGCAGCCCGCTGTTGGCCGGCACCCGGCGGCTGACCAGGGCCGGCACCTCGGTGATCAGCCGGCCGAGGGCGTCGACCAGGTCGACGGTCAGGTGTGGGCGCGCGGTGTGCCCGCCCGGCCCGGAGAGCCGGACGGTGACGTTGTCGGCGGCCGCCGTGATCGGGCCGACCCGCAGGCCGACCTGGCCCACCGGCAGGTTCGGGTCGCAGTGCAGCGCGAAGATCTGCACGACGTCGTCCAGGCCGCCGGCCTCGATGACCTCCAGCGAACCGCAGGGCAGGATCTCCTCGGCCGGCTGGAAGATGAGCCGGACCCGGCCGTCCAGCTCGCCGAGGTCGGCGAGCTGGGCCAGCAGCATGCCGACGCCGAGCAGGATCGAGGTGTGCACGTCGTGGCCGCAGGCGTGGCAGACGCCCTCGACGGTGGAGCGGTACGGCACGTCCTTGGGGTCGTCGAGCGGCAGGGCGTCGATGTCGGCGCGCAGCGCGATGATCGGGCCGTCGGGACGGCCGTTGACGTCGCAGATCACGCCGTTGCCCTTGGGCAGCAGCCGAGGGTGCAGGCCGGCCAGGGAGAGCTCCCGGGCGATGAGAGCCGCCGTCTCGAATTCCGTACCGGACAACTCGGGGTGCGAGTGGAGGTGACGGCGCGTGGCGATGAGCCCCGGTACCCGAAGGGCGAGGAGGTGGTCCAGGTCGCGGGGCAGGGGCTGGGACCCGGGCGGAGTCTCCGGCCAGGACGACGCCAGCTGGCCGCCCGTGGGCAGCGTCAACGCACTCGTCACGTCGAATTCTCGATCACTAGAGATGGATGGATCATCGGGGACAGCAGACAGCCTAGACCTCCGGCGGTGACGCTGCGCAACCTCGTTACGGTGATGATCGGACCGCGTAGCGTCACGTATGCCCTGCTGAGGGCGTACGTCAAGGTGCGGGACCGCAGGTAGATCGCGTTCGAACGCCGTCATCTGCCCCCTCACCTCCTACAACGCGTAACCATCCCGGGCGGCCACGAATCGCGCTGCGGCGCATGGACCACTCTGCGAATTGTCGCATTAGTCGGGGTGATGAACTGACACTCCGACAATAAGACGACCACGCTCCGCAACGGGCCGGACAAGGACGCTCACATACGTCCGCCCATCCCGACCGCACACCGTGTGCGTTGCGCACGCATCCCGTCGGCGTACCCGCAAAGCCGGGTGGACACACCCGGGGGCGTTTCGGTCAGGACCGGTCGGTCAGAACCGGTCGGTGGGGCGGTACAGCCCCCACACCTCGCGCAGCGTCCCGCAGACCTCGCCCACCGTGGCCCGGGCCCGCAGCGCTTCCTTCATCGGGTACAGCACGTTGTCCGAGCCCTCGGCGGCGGCCCGCAGCTCGGCGAGGGCACGCGTCACCGCGTCGGCGTCCCGCTCGGCGCGCAGCCGGGCCAACTTCTCGGCCTGCGCGGCCTCGATCGCCGGGTCGACCCGGAGCGGCTCGTACGGCTCCTCCTCGTCGATCGTGAACCGGTTGAGCCCCACCACCACCCGCTCGCTGGAGTCGATCTCCTGGGCGATCCGGTACGCGGACTGCTCGATCTCCCGCTTCTGGAACCCGGCCTCGATGGCGTCGACGGCCGAGCCGTGGTCGGCCACCCGCTCCATCAGCTCCACGGCGGCGGCCTCGAGCTCGGCGGTCATCGCCTCCACCACGTACGAGCCGGCGAACGGGTCGACGGTGGCGGTCAGGTCCGTCTCGTACGCCAGCACCTGCTGGGTGCGCAGGGCGAGCCGGGCGGCCTTCTCGGTGGGCAGCGCGATCGCCTCGTCGAAGCTGTTGGTGTGCAGCGACTGGGTGCCGCCGAGCACCGCGGCCAGGCCCTGCACCGCGACGCGGACCAGGTTCACCTCCGGCTGCTGCGCGGTGAGCTGCACACCTGCGGTCTGGGTGTGGAACCGCAGCATCATCGACTTCGGATCCTTGGCGCCGAAGTCGTCACGCATGAGCCGGGCCCAGATCCGCCGGGCGGCGCGGAACTTCGCCACCTCCTCCAGCAGCGTCGTACGGGCCACGAAGAAGAACGACAGCCGAGGCGCGAAGTCGTCCACCGCGAGCCCGGCGGCCAGCGCGGCCCGGACGTACTCCACGCCGTTGGCCAGCGTGAACGCGATCTCCTGCGCGGGCGTCGCGCCGGCCTCCGCCATGTGGTAGCCGGAGATGGAGATCGTGTTCCACTTCGGCACCTCCTTGCGGCAGTACGCGAAGGTGTCGGCCACCAGGCGCAGCGACGGCTTCGGCGGGAAGATGTACGTCCCGCGGGCGATGTACTCCTTGAGGATGTCGTTCTGGATGGTGCCGTTGAGCGCCGAGCCCGGCACCCCGTTCTCCTCGGCGACGATCTGGTAGAGCAGCAGCAGCACCGAGCCGGGAGCGTTGATCGTCATCGAGGTGGACACCTTGTCCAGTGGGATGTCGGCGAAGAGCAGCCGCATGTCCTCGATGGAGTCGATGGCCACCCCGACCTTGCCGACCTCGCCGTGCGCGATCGGGTCGTCGGAGTCGTACCCCATCTGGGTCGGCAGGTCGAAGGCGACCGAGAGACCCATGGTGCCGGCCCGCAACAACTGGTGGTAACGCGCGTTGGACTCGGTGGCGGTGCCGAAGCCGGCGTACTGGCGCATGGTCCACGGGCGGGAGGTGTACATCGTGGGGTAGACCCCTCGGGTGTACGGGAACTCGCCCGGGCCGCCCAGCCGGGAGTCCAGGTCTTCCGGAAGGTCGGCCGCCGTGTAGACGCCCTTGATCGGGAAACCGGATTCGCTTGACCGCCGTTCGCTCATCCCCGGATGGTAGGACGCGCCGGCTCATCCTCGGGTGAGGGATACCGCACAGTGCGTCCCGACACCTCGACGGGAGGTGAACGGTTGGGCACGATCTGTGGACTTCGGTAAACGTCCGCCGCGTCGGCTTTCGCATCGGGCGTCGGAACCAGCAAGATAGGGGGGTTGTGTCCCAGCCCCCCTCGATTTCCCCCGGTGGCTTTTCTGTGACTCAGATCCCGACGTGGAGCGGCGGACAGGTAAGTCCCGCCAGCGGACGAGCAGCGCCCGGCACCACCATCGGTGGCCGGTACTCGCTGCGGTCCGCGGTGGGCAACGGCGGCATGGGCACGGTGTGGCGTGCCACAGACACCCTGCTGCGCCGCGACGTGGCGGTGAAGGAGGTCGTCCTTCCCCCGGGCCTGGCGCCCAGCGACCGCGACGCCATGTACGAACGGACGCTGCGCGAGGCCCGCGCCGCCGCCGCCATCCAGCACCCTGCCGTGGTGCAGGTGTACGACGTGGTCACCGAGGCCGGTCGGCCGTGGATCGTCATGGAGCTGCTGGACGCCCGCAGCCTCGCCGACATGGTCATCGAGGACGGTCCGGTCGCGCCCCGCGCGGTGGCCAAGATCGGCATCGCGCTGCTCGGCGCGCTGGAGGTCGCGCACGCCATCGGTGTGCTGCACCGCGACGTCAAGCCGGCCAATGTGCTGATCTGCTCCGACGGGCGCTGCGTGCTGACCGACTTCGGTGTCGCCCGGATGCCCACCGACGTGCAGCTCACCACCCCCGGCATGGTGCTCGGCTCACCGCACTTCATCTCGCCCGAGCGGGCCATGGGCCAGGAGTTCGGCCCGCCGAGCGACCTCTTCTCGCTGGGTGTGACGCTCTACACGGCCGTCGAGGGGCGGCCGCCGTTCGACAAGGGCGACCCCATCGAGACCATGCACGCCGTCGTCGAGGACCCGCCAGCCCCGCCGCAGCGCAGCGGCGCCCTGACCCGGGTGCTGATGGGTCTGCTGGAGAAGGACCCGGCCCGCCGACTGGACGTGCACACCTCCCGGGCCATGCTCCGCGAACTGCTCGCCGGCCCGCTGGGCAGCACCGCCACCGCCGTGCACTCGGTCACCGACCCGTACGCCGTGGTGCCCGTGCAGCAGCGCCCGGCCCCCGTCCACCCGCCGGCCCAGCCGGAGCCGAAGCCGGAGGACCAGATCGGCGGTCGGGCCATGCTGGCCCCGGGTGAGTCGCTGACCGACCGGCTGGCCGCGCTGCGCCGGGGCGAACGCCCGCAACCGGACAGCGCAGCCGCCACCGCTGCCGCCGCGCTGGACGAGACCAGCGCCGACGCGCTCGCCGGTCCGCTGCACACGCCGACCGGCGCGATGCCCACGTCGGGCCGTCCCGCCGCCGGGCGCACCTACGGCGGCAGCGCGGACGCCACCCAGCGGGTGGACGCCGGCGCGCACCCCGACGCCACCCAGCGGGTCACCTACGGCAGCCGGCCCGACGCCACGCAGCCGGTCGGCTACGGCACGCCGGACGCCACCCAGCGCATCGGCGGCAGCACCTACGGCGGCGGCAACCAGTGGTCGGTGCCGGGCACCGGCCAGCCCTGGACGACGCCGTCCACCGCGGCGAGCGGCGGCGCCCTGGACAAGGTCCGCGCCACCGGGGGCCAGCTCGTCACCACCGTGAAGGGCTGGCCGCGCAAGGTGCAGCTCGCCGCGGCCGGCGGCCTGGCCGTGGTGCTGCTGATCAGCATCGTGGCGCTCTCCGGCGGTGACGACCCCGCCCCGAGCACCCCGCAGGCGCAGCCCACCCCGTCCGCGCCCGCCGCCTCGGGCATCGAGATGCAGGAGCACGCGGCCCGCGGCATCCAGGTCATGGTGCCCAAGGGCTGGAAGAAGGCCACCGGCGGCTCGTACACCGACTACATCGACCCGGAGGACAGCGGCCGCAAGGTGCGCATCATCACCGAGAAGTGGTCCAGCAGCTCCACCCGGTGGGCCGAGACGGCCGAGAACGGCCTGAAGACCCGGAGCACCTCCTGCGTGAAGCCGTACGCGCAGGTCGCCTCGACGGAGACCGAGCTGGCCGACAAGCCGGCCGCCGAATTCGAGTACACCTGCGGCGCGGGCGACACCATGCGGCACGGCATCTGGCGCGGCGTGGCGCAGGACGGCAAGGCGTACTCGTTCTACCTCACCGCGAACGACGCCAAATTCGCCGAGAGCAAGCCGATCTTCGACGAGATGGTGCGCACGTTCCAGCTCACCGGCGACGGCTGAGCCGAGGGAACCGACAGCGGTGATCCGCCGCCGTGCTATCAAGGGGCATGGCGGCGGACACCACTGACATCGACGACATTCGCGAGCAAGCCCGACGTTGGCTGGCCGACGACCCCGACCCCGCCAGCCGGGACGAGCTGACGGCGGTGCTCGACCGGCTGCCGGCGAGCGCGCCGGAGCTGGCCGACCGGTTCGCCGGTCCCCTGACCTTCGGCACCGCCGGCCTGCGCGGCCCACTGCGCGCCGGCCCGAACGGCATGAACCTCGCCGTGGTCACCCAGGCCGCCGCCGGGCTGGTCGGCTGGCTCGCCGCCCAGGGCGGCACCGGCCCCCTGGTGATCGGGTACGACGCCCGGCACGGCTCCCGCCAGTTCGCCGAGCGCACCGCCCAGGTGGCCACCGGCGCCGGCCGACCGGCGCTGCTGCTGCCCCGCCCGCTGCCCACCCCGGTGCTGGCGTATGCGGTGCGTCAGCTCGGCGCGGTGGCCGGTGTCATGGTCACGGCCAGCCACAACCCGCCGCAGGACAACGGCTACAAGGTCTACCTCGGGGCGGAGCTGGGCGGCGAGCTGGGCGCCGGGGCGCAGATCGTGCCGCCGGCCGACGCCGGCATCGAGGCCGCGATCCGGGCGGTCGGTCCGCTGACCCAGGTGCCGCTGGGCCGGCCCGGCGAGGTGCTCGGCGACGACCTCGTCGCCGCGTACGTCGAGCGGGCCACGGCGGTCATCGAACCGGACGGGCCGCGGGACCTGTCGGTGGCGTACACCCCTCTGCACGGGGTGGGTGCGGCGGTGCTCACGGCGGCGTTCGCCCGGGCCGGTTTCCCGATCCCCGGCGTGGTGCCCGACCAGGCCGAGCCGGACCCGGCGTTCCCCACCGTGTCGTTCCCCAACCCGGAGGAGCCGGGGGCGGTGGACCGGCTGATCGCGCTGGCCGACGCCACCGGCGCGGACCTCGCCATCGCCAACGACCCGGACGCGGACCGCTGCGCGGTGGTCGTCCGGGAAGGCGCCGACGGGCAGGGCTGGCGGATGCTGCGCGGCGACGAGGTGGGCGTGCTGCTCGCCGACCACCTGATGCGACGCGGGGTGACCGGGCTCTACGCCACCACCATCGTCTCGTCGTCCCTGCTGCGGGCGATGTGCGCGGCCCGGGGCCTGCCCTACGACGAGACGCTCACCGGGTTCAAGTGGATCGTCCGGGCCGGCGGTGGCAGCGCGCCGCTGGTCTTCGGCTACGAGGAGGCCCTGGGCTACTGCGTCGCCCCGGAGCACGTCCGGGACAAGGACGGCATCACCGCCGCGCTGACCGTGGCCGAGCTGGCCGCCGGCCTCAAGGCGCAGGGTCGTACGCTGACCGACCGGCTGGACGAGCTGGCCGCCGAGTTCGGCGTGCACCACACCGACCAGCTCTCCGCACGGGTGGACGACCTGCGGGAGATCGCCGACGCGATGGCCCGGATCCGGGCGGCCACCCCGACCACGCTGCTGGGACAGCCGGTCGACAGCGTCCGGGACCTGCTGCCCGAGTCGGACGTGGTGATCCTGCGTACCGCGTCGGCCCGGGTGGTGATCCGCCCGTCCGGGACCGAGCCGAAGCTCAAGGCGTACCTCGAGGTGGTGGAGCCGGTGCCCGACGGCGATGTCGCCGCCGCCCGGAGCAGGGCCGGGGCGGCGGTCGCGCGGCTGCGCACGGAGATCGCCGCGGCCCTCGGCATCTGACCGCGATCGACCCCACCCACCTGCCACGCTCCCTTTGCTCTGCTTCAGCGGAGGCAACATTCGGCGGCCGATTGTGTTGCGCGGGTTGAAGCAGAGCAAAGGGCGTCAGGGGGGTGGGCCGCCCCCGACGGTCAGGCGCGCTTGCCGAGCGCCGCGTCGACCGCCGAGGCCAGGGCCGCGACGACCAGACCGACCGACGGGCGGACAACCGAGTCGTCGGTGCTCACCTGACCGGAGAAGCCCGCGCCGGTGGCGATCTCCTCCAACCGCCGGCGGGCGGTGGCGGCCTCCTCGCCGCTCACACCCAGCGCGGACTCCATCCGCAGCACGACGACCAGGGTGGCCAGCGCGGCGGTCCGCTCGTCCGGGGCAGCCGCGCCGGTCAGCGCCTCGGTCAGCCGCCGGCGGGTGTCCGCCTCGACGGAGGCGTCCACCACCGGATACCGGTGTACGTGGATGAAGCCCAACTCGGTCTCGTCGACGTCCTGCACGACGCCCTGGGCGCACAGGTCACCGAGGATGCGGTCGCGCAGGCCGTGCCGCAGGCGCTGCACCCACGAGGCCGGGGTGTGCGGGGTGTCGGCGGCGATCCGGCCGAGCACCTCGTCGGTGACCGGCTCGCCGGTGGGCGTCGAGTCGACGACGGTCAGGTTTCCGTCGGCGTACGCGACCCGGCCGGCCAGCGCCAGCTCGACCAGCACCGCGGCCGCCATGCCCAGGTCCAGGCTGATCCGCGGCATGGTCGCCTTGCCGGTCGAGTCGTCGTAGGCGAGGAGCAGCAGTTCCTCGGCGAGCGCAACACCAGTCATGGCCCGAGACGCTAGCGGGTCCGCGCACCACCGCGCGCGGACCCGCCGTTACCCGGCACCGACCGGGCAACGCCTCAGAAGCGGGGCATGCCGCCGAACTGGCGGTCACCGGCGTCACCGAGCCCGGGAACGATGAACATGCTGTCGTTGAGGCCCTCGTCGATCGCGGCGGTGACCAGGCGCAACGGCAGGCCGGAGCGCTCCAGCCGCTCGATGCCGACCGGCGCGGCGAGCACGCAGAGCACGGTGATGTCGGTGCAGCCCCGATCGGCGAGCAGCCGGCAGCAGTGCTCCAGCGAGCCTCCGGTGGCCAGCATCGGGTCGAGCACCAGCACCGGCAGGCCGGTCAGGTCGCGCGGCAGCGACTCCATGTAGGCGCGCGGCTCGTAGGTCTCCTCGTCGCGGGCCAGGCCGACGAAGCCCATCGAGGACTCGGGCAGCAGGCCGAGCGCGGCGTCCGCCATGCCCAGGCCGGCCCGCAGCACCGGCACCAGCAGCGGCGGGTTCGCCAGCCGGGTGCCCTCGGTGGCGGTGACCGGCGTCTGCACCGGGTACCGCTCGACGGGGAAGGTGCGCGCCGCCTCGTACACCAGCATGGTGGTCAGTTCGTGCAGCGCCGCCCGGAACGTCGAGGAATCGGTGCGCGCGTCCCGCATGGCGGTCAACCTGGACTGGGCCAGCGGGTGGTCAATGACGTGTACGTCCACGATCGCTCAACCTACCGGGCCGTTCGGTGCGCTGGTGCGGGTGCGGTCGGACCGGCGACGCCGCTCACGTCGAGCCCACCGTGACCAAGATCACTCAGCGGTTCCGTGCGTAGACTTCTCGGCATGACGGCGACAACGACGTCGGCCCGGTCGGACCTCTCCGAGCTGGGACGATCCGAGACCGCTCTGCGGACCTTCCTGCACGGCCTGCCCGGCGTGGACCAGGTCGGCGCGGAGCAGCGGGCGGCACAGCTCGGCACCCGATCCATCAAGACCACCGCCAAGGCCCAGGCGATCGACCTGGCGATCCGAATGGTCGACCTGACCACCCTGGAGGGGGCGGACACCCCCGGCAAGGTGCGCGCGCTGGCCGCGAAGGCACTGCGCCCGGACCCGGCCGACCCGTCCTGCCCGCACGTGGGCGCCGTCTGCGTCTACCCCGCGATGGTCCCGTACGTCGCCGAGGTGCTGCGCGGGTCGGGCGTGCACCTGGCCAGCGTGGCGACCGCCTTCCCGTCGGGCCAGGCGCCGCTGGAGATCAAGCTGGCCGACACCCGGGCCGCCGTCGCGGCCGGCGCCGACGAGATCGACATGGTGATCAACCGGGGCGCGTTCCTGGCCGGGCGCTACAAGGAGGTCTACGACGAGATCGTGGCCACCAAGGAGGCTTCCGGGGACGCCCACCTCAAGGTGATCCTGGAGACCGGCGAGCTGGCCACCTACGACAACGTGCGCCGGGCCTCCTGGCTGGCCATGCTGGCCGGCGGCGACTTCATCAAGACCTCCACCGGCAAGGTCCCCGTCGCGGCGACGCTGCCGGTGACGCTGGTGATGCTGGAGGCGGTTCGCGACTTCCGCGCGGCGACCGGGCGGCAGGTCGGCGTGAAGCCGGCCGGTGGCATCAAGACCACCAAGGACGCCATCAAGTACCTGGTGATGGTCAACGAGACCGTCGGCGCGGACTGGCTCGACCCGGACTGGTTCCGCTTCGGCGCGTCCAGCCTGCTCAACGACCTGCTCATGCAGCGCACCAAGCTGACGACCGGGGTCTACTCCGGTCCCGACTACTTCACCCTGGACTGATAGCCGATGTTCGAATACGCCCCCGCCCCCGAGTCCCGCTCGGTGGTGGACCTCAAGCCCTCGTACGGGCTGTTCATCGACGGTAGGTTCGTCGACCCGACCGACGGCGGCAGCTTCAAGTCGATCAACCCCGCCTCCGAGGAGGTGTTGGCCGAGATCGCCGAGGCCGGCGCCCAGGACGTGGAGCGCGCGGTCCGCGCCGCCCGTCAGGCGTACGACAAGGTCTGGGGTCCGATGCCGGGCCGCGACCGGGCGAAGTACCTGTACCGGATCGCGCGGCTCATCCAGGAACGCTCCCGCGAGCTGGCCGTCCTGGAGTCGCTGGACAACGGCAAGCCGATCCGCGAGTCCCGCGATGTCGACCTGCCGCTGGTCGCTGCGCACTTCTTCTACTACGCCGGCTGGGCCGACAAGCTGGAGCACGCCGGCTTCGGGCCCGACCCGCAGCCGATCGGCGTGGCCGCGCAGGTCATCCCGTGGAACTTCCCGCTGCTCATGCTCGCGTGGAAGATCGCCCCGGCGCTCGCCGCGGGCAACACGGTGGTGCTGAAGCCCGCCGAGACCACCCCGCTGACCGCGCTGCTGTTCGCCGAGATCTGCCAGCAGGCCGACCTGCCGGCCGGCGTGGTCAACATCGTCACCGGCGCCGGCGACACCGGCCGCGCCCTGGTCGAGCACCCCGGCGTGGACAAGGTCGCCTTCACCGGCTCCACCGAGGTGGGCCGGGCCATCGCCCGGTCCGTCGCCGGCACCCGCAAGAAGCTCACCCTGGAGCTGGGCGGCAAGGCCGCCAACATCGTCTTCGACGACGCGCCCATCGACCAGGCCGTCGAGGGCATCGTCAACGGCATCTTCTTCAACCAGGGGCACGTCTGCTGCGCCGGCTCTCGCCTGCTCGTTCAGGAGAACGTGGCCGACCGCGTGCTGGAGTCGCTGAAGCGGCGGATGGCCCAGCTCCGCGTCGGCGACCCGCTGGACAAGAACACCGACGTCGGCGCGATCAACTCCGCCGCCCAGTTGGACCGGATCCGCGAGCTGTCCGACGCCGGCTCCGCCGAGGGCGCCGAGCGCTGGTCACCGCCGTGTGAACTGCCCGACCGGGGCTTCTGGTTCGCGCCCACCATCTTCACCGGCGTCACCCAGGCCCACCGCATCGCCCGCGAGGAGATCTTCGGCCCGGTGCTGTCGGTGCTCACCTTCCGCACGCCGGCCGAGGCCGTCGAGAAGGCCAACAACACGCCGTACGGGCTGTCGGCGGGCATCTGGACCGACAAGGGCTCGCGCATCCTGTGGATGGCAGACCGGCTGCGCGCCGGCGTCGTCTGGGCCAACACGTTCAACAAGTTCGACCCCACCTCGCCGTTCGGCGGCTACAAGGAGTCGGGCTACGGTCGCGAGGGCGGCCGGCACGGGCTGGAGGGGTACCTCAATGTCTGAGCGGGTCGCCGTACGCAAGACGTACAAGCTCTTCATCGGCGGGAAGTTCCCGCGCAGCGAGTCGGGACGGTCGTATCTCGTGCAGTCCTCGAATGTGTCACTGGCCTCCCGCAAGGACGCCCGGGACGCGGTGGTCGCCGCCCGCGCCGCCGTCAAGGGCTGGGCCGGCGCGACGGCGTACAACCGGGGTCAGATCCTCTACCGGGTTGCCGAGATGCTGGAGGGCCGCCGCGAGCAGTTCGTCGCCCTTGGCGTCCCCGGCGACGAGGTGGACGCGGCGGTGGACCGCTGGGTCTGGTACGCCGGCTGGGCCGACAAGCTCGCCCAGGTGTACGGCGGCGCCAACCCGGTGGCCGGCCCGTACTTCAACATCTCCGCGCCCGAGCCGACCGGCGTGGTCGCCGTGGTCGCCCCGGAGCGCCCGGCGCTGCTCGGCCTGGTCAGCGTGATCGCCCCGGCGATCGTCACCGGCAACACCGTGGTGGTGGCGGCCTCGCCGTCGGAGCCGCTGGCGGCGGTGACGCTGGCCGAGGTGCTGGCGACCTCCGACCTGCCCGGCGGGGTGGTCAACATCCTCACCGGCGCGATCACCGAGACCGCGCCGGCGCTGGCGGCGCACATGGACGTCAACGCGATCGACCTGACCGGGGTGACCGACGCGTCGCTCGCCACCGAGCTGGAGGTCAAGGCCGCGGAGAACCTCAAGCGGGTGCTCCGACCGGCCGAGGCGGACTGGTCCGCTGATCCGGGCCTCACCCGGATGACCGCGCTGCTGGAGACCAAGACGGTGTGGCACCCCAAGGGGGTGTGATCCTCTGTCCTCGGCCTTGGGGGTTTTCCGGGGGAGCCCGCCCACTCCGGGCGGTCAGGCTTGATCCCTGCGTGGGCGGGCTCCCCCGGAAAACCTGACGTGGGCCAGGCCCGTACGGAGGCTTCGTCTTGCGGGTCCCGCCCGACGTCGGGTCGCCGGTCAGCGGGGCGATCGGGCGCGGGGGCCGGGAGGTCTACTACCGGGGGTAGGATTGGGTTTGTGACTCGGTTGGGCGATCTTGAGCGTGCGGTGATGGACGTGCTGTGGGACGTGGTCCCGGGCACGTCGGACGGTGTGACCGTGCGCGAGGTGGCCGACGCGCTCGACGGCCGCGAGCTGGCGTACACGACGGTGATGACCGTTCTCGACCGGCTCGCCGGCAAGGGCATGGTGCAGCGGGAACGGGAGGGCCGCGCCTGGCGGTACCGGCCGGCGGCCAGTCGTGAGGCGCACATCGCCCAGCTCATGCTCGACGCCCTCGACCTGGGCGGCAGTCGCGACGCCGCGCTGGTGCGCTTCGCCCGCTCGGTGACCGGCACCGAGGCCGAGGTGCTGCGGGCCGCCCTGGGCAGCGAGGCCGGGCTGAGCCCTGCTGGCACCGACACGGGCGGGGCCGACGCCCTGACCGACCGGGTGGATCCGCCGGCGGGCCGGCGGCCGGCCGGCGAGGCAGCGGAGCGGTAGGGCGCGCGCCATGGCCTACGCCGTGCACTTCGCCGCCACCATGCTGGCCTGCTATCTGACCGCGCAGGTGCTGGCCCGCTCCACCTGGACGTGGCGCAGCCCACGGGTGGCGATCGTCTGCTGGCAGGCCGTCGGGCTGGCGTTGGGCCTCTCCGCGATGGGCCTGCCGATGGCTCTCGGACTGACCGCGTACGACCTGCCGACCGGCAGCGCACTGCTCGCCCTGACCACCGACCTCGCCCACGGCAGCCTGCCGATCGGCGTGACCGCGTTCCACCTCGCCGGCGTCGGGGTGGGCTTCGGCATCGGAGCGGTGCTCGTCACCACGACCGTCCGCAGCATCCACGGGACCATCCGCGCCCAGCGCCGGCACCGGGACCTGCTCACCCTGGTGGCCCGGGACGACCCGGCCGCGCCCGGGGCGCTCGTCCTGGACCATCCGAGCGCCGCCGCGTACTGCCTGCCCGGGGTGAAGCCGCAGGTGGTGGTCAGCGCGGGCACGCTGAGCCTGCTGGACCACGCCGAACTGGCCGCCGTGCTCTCCCACGAGCGCGCGCACGCCCACGAGCGACACGATCTGGTGCTGCTGCCGTTCACCGCCCTCTGCCGGGCGCTGCCGTGGTTCGGCTGGGTCCGCGACGCGCACGAGCGGGTCGCCCTGCTGGTCGAGATGCGCGCCGACGACAAGGCACGCGAGCTGCACGCCGATGGGCCGCTGGCGGGCGCGCTTCGTCGTTTCGCCGCCGCCGGGCACCGGGTCACCCCGGCCGGCGCCCTGGGCCTGGGCGACCGCGACCTGGACGTACGCGTACAGCGCCTGCTGGTCGCCGACCGGCCGCCCCGGGCCCTCGGCGCCACGGCCCTCGCGGTGGCCACCACCCTGGTCGCCCTGCCGATCACGCTCTTCCTGAGCTGACGCGCCAACCCGCCCCACTCGCCTGCACTGTCACTGCCCAGGAGTGACGGCGTGGTGTCGCCGGCGGGGTGCCTCCCGACAACCACACCTACTACGTCTCGTCGTAGCATCGTCTACGACGAGGCGTAGTAGTTTTATGTAGCCAGGCTACGTGTAGGGTTGCTACGACAAGGGAGCCAACAGCTAGGGAGAGCCGGCCATGGACACGCTGCTCCTCGCCCGCCTGCAGTTCGCCACCACCACGTCGATTCACTTCCTGTTCGTGGTCGTCACGCTCGGGCTGGTCACGCTGCTGGTCGGGATGCAGACCGCCTGGGTGCTCACCGGCAATCCGAAGTGGGAGCGGCTGACCCGGTTCTGGGGCCAGCTCTACGTGATCAACTACGTGCTCGGCATTGCCACGGGCATCGTGATGGAGTTCCAGTTCGGGCTGAACTGGAGCGGCCTGTCGCGCTACGTCGGCAACGTGTTCGGCGCGCCGCTGGCGATCGAGACGCTGGTGGCGTTCTTCCTGGAGTCCACGTTCCTCGGGATGTGGATCTTCGGTTGGCACCGGCTCGGCAAGGGCGTCCACCTCGCGCTGCTGTGGGGCGTGGCGCTCACCGCGTACGCCTCGGCGTTCTGGATCATGGTGGCCAACTCCTGGCTGCAACACCCGGTCGGGTACGAGGTCCGCGACGGGATCGCCCACCTCACCGACTTCGGAGCGCTGCTCACCAACCCCAGCCTCGGCATGGCGTTCGGGCACGTGGTCTCCGCCGCACTCCTGGTCGGCGGGATGCTGATGGCGGCCGTCAGCGCCTGGCACCTGATCCGGCGTACGCCCGACTTCGCGCTCTTTCGCACCTCGCTGCGGATCGGCCTGGTCACGGCGGCACTGGCGATCACGATGGTGCAGGGCTTCGGCTTCGCCCAGTTCGGCCCGGTCGGCGCGGTGCAGCCGACCAAGTTCGGCGCGGACAGCCCCGAGGCGCAGGCCCTGATCGGCGAGTGGACCACGCGGTTCGGGCCCGGCGACTACACCCCGCCGGTCCTGGCCAGCGTCGGGCTGGGCTTCATGATCCTGGTCGGCTTCACCCTCGGCTGCGTGTGGTTCCTGCTACCCCTGCTCTACCGGGACTGGATCATCCGGCTGCGTTTCCCACTCTGGCTCGTCCTGCTCGCCGTGCCGTTGCCGTTCGTCGCGGTGATCCTCGGCTGGCTCGCCCGCGAGGTCGGCCGCCAGCCCTGGGTGGCGTACGGCCTGCTCCCCACCGAGCGGGCGATCTCCCCCGTCGGCACGCCGGTGATGCTCGCCTCGCTGATCGGCTTCAGCCTGCTGCTGGGCACCCTCGCCGTCACCAACTGGGTGCTGCTCGCCCGGCACGCGGGACGCGGGGCGACCGACCCGGCTCTCGGCCGCCCACCGGCGGCGCCCGGCGAGCCGGCCCACCCCGAACCCGCCCTCGCCTGAGCGACTGAGGAGACTCACCCGTGGATCTCGCCTGGTACGCCCTTCTCGGCCTCTTCTTCGCCTGCTACCTCGTGCTCGCGGGCTACGACTACGGCGTCGGGTTGCTGCTCGCCCGGGGCGGCGCCCCGGCCGGGCGGCGGGCCGCGCTCACCGCCCTCGGCCCGTTCTTCCTCGGCAACGAGGTCTGGCTGGTCGCCGCCGTGGGCATCCTGTTCGGCGCCTTCCCGGTGCTGGAGGGTGAACTGCTCGCCGGCTGCTACCCGGCGGTCGCCGGCGCGCTGGTCGGCGTCGTCCTGGTCACCGCCGGGGTGCAACTGCGCAGCCGGCCGAGCGACGAGCGGGTCCGTGCCCGCTGGGACCGGGTCATCGTGGTCGGCAGCGCGCTCGCCGCGCTGGGCTGGGGCGTGGTGCTGGCCGCCCTGTTGCAGGGCGTGCCCCGCCAGGCCGACGGGCACGTCGCCGGGGTGTCGCACCTGGCCACCCCGTTCGCGGCGACCGCCGGGCTGACCATGGTCGCCCTTGTCGCGGTGCACGGTGCGACCTTCCTCACGCTGCGACTGCCGGCCGACGCCGCCGCCGTGGCCGGCCGCACGGCCCGCCGGCTGGTGCCGGTGGCGCTCTGCGCGGTCGCCGTGGCCACCGTCGTGGGCCTGCTCTCCTCTCGGGTACGCGACGCCATCGAGCGACCGGCGGTGGCCGTACTCCTGCCGGTGTTGCTGGTGGTGGCGTTGCTGGCGGCCCGCGCGGCGCTGGCGCGGCGGCGGCCCGGGTGGGCCCTGATCGCCACCGGCGCGGCAATGGCGCTGCCGGTGGCGCTGGTCGGCGCGGCTCTCTGGCCCTACGTGCTGGTGTCCACGACCGACCCGGGCGCGTCGCTGACGGTGGCCGACGCGGCCGCCAGCGCGCCGACGTTGCGGCTGCTTGGCTGGGTGGCGCTGCCGCTGCTGCCGGCCCTACTAGGCTTCCAGGCGATGTGCTGGTGGGTTTTCCGGGGACGGACCGACGGCAGGGCACCGGTGTACTGGTGAACCGCCGTCCCTTCGACCCGCGTCTGCTGCGTCGGGTCCCCGCGGCCCGGCGCGATCTTGCCGTGCTCGCGCTCCTCGGCGTGCTCGCCGCCGCGTTGATCGTCGCGCAGGCCACCGCGCTGGCGGCCGTGCTGGCCACCGCCTTCGACGGGCAGCTCAACCGGCCGGCGCTGGCGGGTCTCGTGGTCGCGGTCGCCGCCCGGTCGGCGCTGGTCTGGGCACAGGGCACGGTCTCCGCGCGGGTCGCCGCCACGGTCAAGGCCACGCTACGGGCCGACCTGCTCGGCGCGGTGGGGCGGCACGGGCCGGGCTGGGTGGCGGGGCAGCGGGCCGGCGAGCTGGCCACCCTGGCCGGGCGTGGGCTGGACGCGCTGGACGCCTACTTCACCGGGTACCTGCCGCAGTTGGTGCTCAGCGTGACGGTGCCCGTGGCCGTGCTGGCTCGGATCGTGTTCGCCGACTGGAGCTCGGCGCTGATCATCGCGTTGACGCTGCCGCTGATCCCGGTCTTCGGCGCGCTGCTCGGCTGGCAGGCGCAGGCCGCCACCGAGCGGCAGTGGCGTCGGCTGGCCCTGCTGGGTGGCCACTTCCTGGACATGGTGGCCGGTCTGCCCACCCTGCGCGCGTTCGGCCGGGCCCGCGCGCAGACCGAGGTGGTCCGCCGGATGGCCGACGGGCACCGGGTCGCCACCATGAAGACGCTGCGGATCGCGTTCCTCTCGGCGCTGGTGCTGGAGCTGGTCGCCACGCTCTCGGTGGCCCTGGTCGCGGTGCCGGTCGGCATCCGGCTGCTCGGCGGCGGGCTGGCCCTGCACACCGCGCTGCTGGTGCTGCTGCTCACCCCCGAGGCGTACCTGCCGCTGCGGGCCGCCGGCAGCCGCTTCCACGCCAGCATGGAAGGGCTCACCGCGCTGGACGAGGCGCTCACCGTCTCGGCCGCGCCCGCCACCCCCCGCGCCGCCGAGGGCGCGACCATCCCGGACGGTCGCGGTGAGATCCGGTTCGAGGCCGTGACCGTGGCGTACGAGCGGACCACCGCGCTGCGCGACGTGACCCTGACCGTCCGACCCGGCGAACGAATCGCCATCATCGGGCCCAGCGGCGCCGGCAAGAGCACCCTGCTCGGTCTGCTGCTCGGCTTCGTGACCCCGACCAGCGGCCGGATCACCGTCGACGGCGTCGACCTCGCCACCGCCGACCCGGACGCCTGGCGTCGACAGCTCGCCTGGGTGCCGCAGCGCGCCCACCTCTTCGCCACCTCGCTGGCCGACAACATCCGGCTCGGCGCACCGGACACCCCGCCCGAGGCGCTCGCCGCCGCAGTGCGCGCCGCGGCCCTGGACGACGTGGTGGCCGGCCTGCCCGACGGGCTGGACACGCCGCTCGGCGAGCGCGGGCACGGCCTGTCCAGCGGCCAGCGACAGCGGGTCGCACTGGCCCGGGCGTTCCTGCGCGACGCCCCGGTGGTGCTGCTCGACGAGCCCACGGCGCGGCTGGACACGGCCGCGGAGGCGGTGGTGCTCGACGCCACCCGCCGGCTGGTCGCCGGACGGACGGCGCTGCTGGTGGCCCACCGGCCAGCGCTGCTGACCGATGCCGACCGGGTCCTGCGCATCGAGGACGGCCGGGTCACCGAGCTGACGCCCGAACCGATCGGGAAGGCGGCCCGATGAGCGCGGAACACGGGCCGGAGGTCGCGGCCGGGGTGACATCGTCCGGCGAGGCATCGGCCGGGCGGGCCGGCGCTGAGCGGGCGGTGCTGCGGCTGGCCCGCCCGTACCTGGGTCGACTGGCCGGCGCCGGGCTGCTCGCCGCCGCCACCGAGTTCGCCGGGATCGCCCTGATGGCCACCGCGACGTGGCTGCTGATGAGCGCCGCCGGGCGGCCTCCGCTGGACCGGCTCACCGTGGCGATCGTCGCGGTCCGGGCGCTGGCGATCAGCCGGGGCGTGTTCCGCTACACCGAACGGCTCGCCGGGCACGACGCGGTCCTCCGCATGATCACCGACGTGCGGGCCCGGGTCTTCGCCACCCTCACGGCCCGCCGCGACACTCGACACCGCTCGGGGGACGTCCTGAGCCGGCTGGTGTCCGACGTCGAGGCGGTCCAGGATCTGCTGCTGCGGGTGCTGGTGCCCGGCTCGGCGGCGGCCCTGGTCGGGGTGCTGGCGGTGGCCGGGGCGGCGCTGATCTCGCCACCGGCCGCCGGTGTGCTGGCGCTCGGGCTGGTGGTCGCCGGTGTGGCGCTGCCGGCGCTGGCCACCGCGGTCACCCGGCGCAGCGCGGCCGAGGTGGCACCGCTGCGCGGCGCGCTGGCCACCGACGCCGTCGACCTCACCCACGGCGCCGCCGACCTGGCCGCGTTCGGGGCGACCGACGCCGCGCTGCGCGCCGCCGAGCAGCGGGCCGGCCGGCTCGCCCGGCTGGAACGCCGGCTGGCCGCCACCGGCTTCGCGGTGGACGCCGCAGGGGTGTTGACCGCCGGCCTGACCGCCGCCGCGGTGGTGCTGGTCGCGCTGGCCTCCGACGTACCGGGCGTCCTGGTCGGGGTGCTGGCCGTCGGCACCCTGGCCGCCGTGGAGGTGGCGCTGGCCCTGGTCTCGGCCGCCCGGCAGTGGACCCAGCTGCGGCCCGGCCTGGCCCGGGTGGCCGCCCTCCTCGACGTCGACACGCCCGTTGCCCCGCCCGCTCCCCCGGTGACCGACCGGGCCGACCCGCACGACCTGCGCTTCGACGAGGTGAGCGTGCGGTACCGGACCGGCGCCGCACCCGCGCTGGACCGGGTGAGCCTGGACCTGCCCGCCGGCCGGCGCATCGCCGTCGTCGGCCCGAGCGGCGCCGGCAAGAGCACCCTGGCTGCCGTGCTGACCGGGGCGGTCCGACCCACCTCCGGCCAGGTCACCCTGGCCGGCCGCGACCTGGGGACGTACGCCGAGGAGGAGCTGCCCCGCAACGTCGGCGGACTGCTCGCCGAGGCGTACGTCTTCCATGCCACCGTCCGGGAGAACCTGCTGCTCGGGCGGGCCGGAGCCGACGAGGACGAGTTGACCGCCACCATGACGGCCGCGGGCCTGCTGGACTGGGTACGCGCCCAGCCGGCCGGCTGGGACACCCTGGTCGGCGAGGAGGGCGGCCAGCTCTCCGGCGGCCAGCGGCAACGGCTCGCGCTCGCCCGGGCCCTGCTCGCCGCGCCGCCGGTGCTGGTGCTCGACGAGCCCACCGAGGGGCTGGACCCGGCCGCCGCCGACGCGGTGCTCGCCTCCGCCCTCGCGGCCACCCCCGCCGGGCACTCGGTCCTGCTGATCAGCCACCGGCTCAGCGGGCTGGCCGACCTCGACGAGATCGTCGTCCTCGACGGCGGCCGGGTGATCCAGCGCGGCCGGCACGCCGAGTTGGTCGCGACCCCCGGCTGGTACCGGGACCAGTGGCTTCTCCAGGCAGCCGCCGAGCGCGGGTACCTGGCCCTCGCTCCCTGATCCGCTTCGGGGACGGACCAGGGTTCTCCCCGACGTGGGGGCGCTCGCGTCCGTGGCAGGGTGGTGCCATGCGGCATGCCGAGGACTTCCTGGTCGAGGAGCACCTGCGGGCGCTGGAGTCCCGGTTGCAGGGGCCGGCGCGGCTGAAGTCCGACCTGCTCACCGAGGCGCGGCACGACCTGCTGGACGCCGTCGACGCGTACCGCTCCAGCGGTGTGCCGCCCACGGAGGCGCAGCTGCGGGCGGTGGCCGAGTTCGGCTCACCGGCGCAGTTGCTGCCCTCCTGGCAGGCGGAGTTGGCGGTGGCCGCCCTGCGCGGCCTGTCCCTGCGGATGCTCGCCGTGGCCGGGGTTCTGGTGGCCGCCGGCGACCTGACATGGCGCGGGTCGAGCTGGAGTGCGGGTCCGCAGCCGCCGGCGCTCTACCGGCTGCTGTCCGCCTCGGTCGACTGGATCTGGCTCGGCGCGCTGCTGCTGGCCGCGACCGGCCTGCTGGTGGTCTGGGCGAGCGCCCGGTCGTCGCGACCGGGCCTGGCGGCGGCGCAGCGCGCGGTGGGCGCCGCCCTGATCGGCACGCTGGTCCTCGGCATCGTGGCCGGCGGGGCTCTCTTCGTCTGGTCGATCGATCTGTGGAACGCGGCGCTGACGTGGCCGCCGATGATCGTCGGCATGGTGGTGGTGGGTGGGGCGTACTTCTCCCTGACCCGCGCCGCGCGCGGCTGGCTGCGGGCCGCCGTCCGCTGAGCGGGCGTCCAGTGCTCAGGCGGGGGTGACGGGCGGGCTGCCGGGGTCGAGGAACCGGCCGACCGTCGCGCGGAACTCCTGCCAGCCGGCGCGCTCGCCCGCCAACGCGCGGCGGCCGGAGTCGGTGAGCTGGTAGGTCCGCCGCTCCCGGCCGTTGACCGTGCTCCAGGTGCTCGCCACGTGACCGGCGCGCTCCAGCCGACGCAGCGCCGGATAGATCGTGCCGGTGGGCAGGTCGAGATTGCCGTCACTGCGCGCCCGCAGGGACTCGATGATGGCGTACCCGTGCAGCGCGCCCTGTTCGAGAACGGCGAGCAGAAGGGCGTCGAGGTGGCCGTGCAGCGCCTGGGCCTTCATGCGTAGTTACGCTACTTGTCGAACGCCCGGATCGCCACCGTCGCGCCCGCGCAGGCCCGAGACGTTTCTCGGTCGGCCACCGGGGTGCGGGCTCCGGGCTTCCCGAGCCGCCGACTAGGGTATGTGCCCAGAGTCACTCGCCGGTCGGAGACGCCGGCGGGTGGGCAACCCGAAGCACACGGAGGTCAGCGTGGCCCGCCAGTCGCCCCAACGGCCCGACGCCGACGAGCCCGAGCTCGACGACACCACCGGCCCGGCCGAGCCAGACGAGGCCGACGAGGCCGACGACACCCCCCGCGCGTCGGCCGACCGGTCGCTCTGGGACGAGCTGCGGATCGACCCGGTGGAGATCGCCCTGCCCGCCGGCACCGGCTTCACGCTGCGGGCGTACCGGCCCGCCGGGTCACTGACCCCGACCGACGTGACCGAGCGCGACCAGGACGACCCGTTCCTCGCCCGCCGGCAGGTGATCGAGGAGGAGGAGGACGACGAGACCGTCGTCATCCTCGACGAGGAGTTGGCCGAGGAGTTCGCCGACAGCGACGAGGACGAGCCGTCCCGCCGTCGCCGCGACAGCGCCACGGACGCCGACGCGACCGCGGACGACGAGGCCGAGGACGAGGACGCCACCGACGAGGCGGACGACGAGGAGGTGCCGGTCTTCCTCAGCCACCGGGGCAAGCTGCTGCTGTTCAAGACGCCCGAATCGCTTGTCAGTTTCATCCGCTCCGGCGCACCCAACGATCTGTCCCAACTGGACAGCTGGAATGAATTGTCCGAACGGGTGGAGCCGGCCGACATCGCGCCGCTCGACGAGGACACCTACGAACTCGACCTCGTCGTGGAGAACCTGCGCGGCGGTCACGACAGCTGGGATTCGACGCTGCTGATCGAGGCCGGCGAGGTCGCCCGCGACCTGTCGTACGCGTTGCGCCTGCCTGCGGTTCTGGACATGCTCTCCGCCGGCTCCAGCCTCGACGACCTGGACGAGGCGCTGCGGGCCACGGCCAACGGCGGGATCGGCGCCTTCATGGGCCGGCGACGGTTGAAGAAGATCGGGGCACAGACCGCGAGTTTGGGTTGGCGCACCATTGTCGGCAAGATCTCTGCGGTGGTGGACTGGCGCGACTGACCCGTACCGGGGAGCATCAGTTGCTGGCAGTAGGAAGACCTGTCCCGGGAGGAGGACGACGCCGTGGCGCTCGTGCGCGTGTACTGCGGTCTGGCCTCGGCGGATCCGGCTGACCGACCGGCCTCGGCCGGTTCGACGCTGACGTCCGCTGTGGTCGACGACGCAGGCCGTCTGCTGCATGTCAGCGAGATCGGCGACGACGCGGCTGGCTACGCCCAGCTCGTCGCGCTGCTCGTGGAGCGGTCGGGCGGGCCGAGCGGTGCGGCCATCGCCGCCGACAGCGACGACCACACGGTCACCTCGCTGTTGAGCGCGGCGGGTCGTCCCCTGGCGATCGCCGACGACGACTCGGTGGACGACTTCGCCGAGCGGTTCGCCGACGACGACTCTCTGGAGGAGATGCAGTCACCCCCGGCCGAGCGCCGGGCCGTCGGTCTGGCCCGCGCGTTGCAGGCCGGTGCGCTCTCCGCCGTCACGCTGCCGGCTCCCCGGGACCTCGCCGGCTACAAGCAGGTGCTCGCCGCGCACGCCGCCCTGGCCAGTGGCCGGCACTCCGCCGCCGTGGCGCTGCGCGAGGTGCTGCGGGAGCTCTACCCGGCGGCGCTGCGCGCCTATCCGGATCCGGCCGAGCCGGTGTCGCTGGCCGTGCTGGACGCGCTGCCCGAGCCGGGCATGCTCGGCGGCACCATCGCCCGTGGCCGCGAGGTGTCCGTCGCCGCGGACGCCATCGCCGCGCATCTCGCGGCGGACGGGGTCGCCGACGCCGAAGAGATCAACGAGGCGGTCACCGCGCTGCGGGTCGCCATCTCGGAGACGCCGCGCCGCGCCGCCGTCAACCGGGCGCTCACCTCCGCCGTGGCCGAGACCGTCCGGCAGGCCGTCGCCTCCGTACGGGCCTGTGACGCCGGCTGCGAGGCCCTCGTCAGCGCGCTCAGCGCGCGGGTCAGCACGCCCGCCCCGGCCCCCGGCCGACGGGCCGCCGCCCGTCGTGGCGAGTCGGTCGGCGAGCTGACCGGCCTCGCCGGCACCGGCGCCGGCCTGCGCTCCGTCCGACCGAACCCGGTCACCGCCGAGCCCACACCCGTCACCGGCCGACGCAGCCGACCCGAGCCGGCACCGGGCAGCGCTCCGCTGGCATCGCCGCGCCCACTCGGGCCGCCGCCGGTCGCCCCCGCTCCGGTCACCCCTCCGCCGATCGCACCCGCGCCGATCGCACCGGCCGCGGTCGCCGGCCCGCCGGTGTCCGCGCCTCCCGGGCGTGCCGAGCCGATCCCGAGCCGGATCGACGGCCCGACCAACCGGCCGGTCTCGTCGCCGCCGCCCCCGCCGCCGGGGATCACCCCCATCGCGCCGGCTCAGCGGGGCACCGTGCCGCCGGCCGAGGCGGGCGAGCCGTTCCGGCCGACCCTCACCACCGCTGCGATCAACCACGCGCGGGCCGAGCGGCAGCGTACGGTCATTCCGCCCCGCCCGAAGACCAACGGCGAGCGGCAGAGTCACGTGCAGCGGCCGGTCGAGGAGCCGCCCACCGGCGGGTTCAGCGCCACCGACCTCAGCATCCCGGTGCCCGCTCCCCGGCCGGGTCAGGAGCCGGCGGCCCCCCCGGGTTCCCGGGCGAACTGGCCCTTGGTCAACAACCCGGAGGACCCGGCCGACAGCTCGCCGAACAACCCGGTCGCCTACTCGTACGGCGGCAACCGCGTCGACGCCCCGACCGACCCGGGCCGGGCCGATGGGCGGGTCACGCCGCCCTGGCTGGCCGACGACCTGCCCCAGGAGCCGCCCATGCTGCGGCTGGTCGAGCCGCCGCCGCTGGCGGACCGGGCACTGCGGGAAGGGCTCAACCCACCCGCCGGTGACCCCCGCCTGGAGACGCCGCCGCTGCGGCTTGTCGACCGGGAGCAGGCCGCCCGCAACAACCGTCCGGCGCCCCGCGTCGAGCGGGCCGCCGAGCACCGGCCGCCTCCCCCGGTCGAGCACCGGCCGCCGCCGGTCGAGCATCGACCGCCGCCGGTGGCGGACGAGGGCGACGGCGATCTGCTGATCTTCGCGCAGGCCAAGTCGGCGTGGTTCGTCGGGCACACCGAGGAGGAGTCCGACCTGGACTGGTCGACCACGGCCGACACCGGGTGGCAGGCCGCCGAGCAGGCAGCCCGCCCCGCGGTGGGCGCCGAGACCAACGCCGGGCTGCCGAAGCGCGTCCCGCAGGCCAACCTGGTCCCGGGTTCCCCGCTGCGCGAGGAGCGCCCACTGCGGATAGTGCGCGACGCGGCGAGCCTCGCGGAGAACACCACCGGCTACTTCCGCGGCTGGCGTCGTGGGCAGGAGATCGGCGGGTTCGCGGTGGGCGGCCGGCCGGGCCGGGAGGCCGCCGGCGGCTGGGACTTCAGCCGCGACCACGGGGACCGCGACGACGACCGGGAGTACGAGTACCGCTCCGCCGGCTACCAGTCCTGAGCGACTCTCTCCCGTACGCGTTCCTTCCGCCCTCAGCCGTACACCGGCTGGGGGCGGAAGTGCGTTCAGGGGCCAACCAGACCGGCCCGCGCACACGCGGGTAGGGCGGCCCGACCGACCGCACGCCAACGCAAGAGATCTTGGAAGGTGTCCTGCCCTTCGGGGCGGGTTCCTTCCAAGATCTCTTGAGGCGAAACCGTTCCTGCCCGGGCAGCATTCAGCGCCCGGTGGCGGCCAGGGCCACCACCGGGCGCGAGAGCGTCCCGATCAGGCCGGGGCGACGGCGCGCGTACGGCGCATGGTGAGCACGTACTCGACCAGTGAGATCAGCACGTGCTTCGTCGACTCCCGGTTACGGGCGTCGCAGGCCACCACCGGCACGTCGCTCGAGATCGCCAAGGCGTCCCGGACGTCCTGCGGGTCGTGGTACTGCATCCCGTCGAAGCAGTTGATGGCCACCAGGTACGGCAGCCGCCGGTGCTCGAAGAAGTCGATCGCCGCGAAGCAGTCGGCCAGCCGGCGGGTGTCCACCAGCACGACCGCACCGATCGCGCCCCGCACCAGTTCGTCCCACATGAACCAGAATCGGGTCTGTCTGACCCGGCGTACCGAACAGGTACAGGATCAGGTCACGGTCGATCGAGATCCGGCCGAAGTCCATGGCCACCGTGGTCGTCGTCTTGCCCGGCACCTGCCGGGTGTCGTCGACGCCCACGCCAGCGGAGGTCATGATGGCCTCGGTGGTCAGCGGCGTGATCTCCGAGACCGAGCCGACCAGCGTCGTCTTACCGACGCCGAATCCACCGGCGATAACGATCTTCGCCGACGTCACGCGCCCACTCGGGTTCGGTGGGCGGTGCGACATGTCAGAGCCTGCGAAGTCCACTCAGCACCCTCTCCAGCAGTTCAGTGCCCAACGCGTCGTCGGAGTCGTCCAGGATGGTCGGCTCGTGGACCGCGACCAGGCCGTCCGTCGCCATGTCGGCGATGAGCACCCGGGCCACACCGAGCGGGAGCTGCATCCGCGCCGCGATCTCGGCGAGCGATTGCACGCGTCCGTCACACAGCGCGGCGATGTACTGGTGTTCGCGGCCGCCGCCGTTGCCATTGGCAGCGGCCCGACCGCGCACCGTCGTCTCGACGAGCGCCTCCAGCGCGATGTCGAGCCGGGGACGGGTTCGACCACGGGTCACGGCGTATGGACGGACCAACGCACCGGTCGGTTCGTCACGATCGGCCATGTCGCCGCTCACCTCCTTCGCACCCCGTACCGGCTCCCACCGGTGGAACTCGTCGTTCTTGTCGTTTCAGTTGCGCCGACCACACGATCGGCGAGGCGTCAGCCCAGCATGCCCGCGGCCGCACGCGGCTGCGGGGTCAGGGCGTCGCCCACCCGGTCGACCAGTAGTGCCATCTCGTAGCCGACCTGCCCGACGTCGGAGCTGCGGGCCGCCAGCACGGCGAAGGACGAACCATCCGAGATGGACATCAGGAACAGGAAGCCATTGTCCATCTCCACGACGGTCTGGAGCACCGCGCCTCCCTCGAAGCAGCGGGCCGCCCCCTGGGTCAGGCTGACCAGACCGGACGCGATCGCGGCGAGCTGGTCTGCCCGGTCCCGCGGCAGGTCCCGTGACGACGCGAGGAGCAGGCCGTCCGCCGAGACGGCGACCGCATGTGCGACACCGGGCACCCGGTCGGCGAAGTTGGCCAGCAGCCAACCAAGATCCTGCGTAGTTGTCATCCTTCTTGCTCCTTCTGCCCGCTCCCGGCCGCTGGGCCTGAGCCAGACTGCGAGGATTGCTGCCCTCCCGGAGTCGCCTCCGGGCTGGTCGGGTTGTCCGAGGTGCTACGCCCTCGCTGCACGCCCCGATGGTAGGCGGAGAGCAGGCCACGGACCGCCTCCGGGGAACGTCGCTGGACCGAGGTGGTGGGCTTCTCCACCGCGCCCGGCACCAGCTGCGCCATCGGCTTGCGCTTCGGCAGACCGGTCGTGGTGGTCTCGTTGACCGGCACCGCGGTGGCAGCTGCCGAGGCGGCACGCCAGCCGTCGTCGGCGGCGGTCTGCCAGCCGTTGGTCTGCGATTGGGGCCGGCGGTTCGGCAGGCTCTCGGCGAGGCCGGGGCGTGCGCCCCCGTTCGCTGTCGACCCGTTGTCCCGCGGCGCTCCTCCGGCCGTCGGAGTGTCTGCCATCGGCGTGTTACCTGTCGTCCCGGGTGATGTCTTGTGGACTGCCCGACCGGTGGCCTCGACCGCCGCGAACTGCTGGGTCGCGTCACCGCCACCGCCGTTCGCCTTCGGCTTGTCGCCGGCCGCGGCCTCCTCCGGACCCGGACGGCGGGTACGGAACCAGGCGGACTCGAGCTCCCGGAAGATCGGCAGCTCCATGGTCTCGTCCGCGTACCGCTGGCGGTTCTGGGCCTGCGGCTGCTGCGGTGCCGGGCGGTTCTGCGCCGGCGGACGCGACGCCTGGGCCTGGGCCTGCTGAGCCTGGGCCTGCGGAGCCGGAGCCGGCTGAGCCGGGGTCTGCGGGGCTCGGGCCTGCTGAGCCTGGGGCGCCGGAGCCGGCGGCTGGGCCGCGGTGCTCGGCTGGTCGCCGGGGCGCGGCACCCGGGGCAGCTCCGTCGTCATGTCCAGGGCGGCGGCGAGCCGCTCGGGCACCGGCGGGGTCTGCGTGTCCCGCTCGCCGCCGGGCACCGGCGGCCAGGCCGGCGGTGCCGGGGCGCTGGGCGCCGGAGCGGGCGGGGCGGACCGGGGCATGAAGCCGCTGAACGACTGGCCGGAGGCCGGCGGCGCCGAGTACGGCTGGCCGGACGCCGGGGAGGCCGAGACCGGCGACGCGGACACCGGCGGACCGGCGTACGGCTGACCGGAGGCCGGAGCGGCGGACACCGGCGGGCTGCCGTACGGCGCACCCGAGTAGGGCTGGCCGGAGTACGGCTGACCGGACGCCGGCGAGGCGGAGACCGGCGCACCGGAGTAGGGCTGCGCGGAGACCGGCGGCGCGGAGTACGGGTGCACCTCCGGGCTGCTGGGCAACTGCCGGGGAATTGCCGGCTGCTGGCCGGTGGTCGTCGGCTCGTCGCCGGCCCGCCGCTGCGGCAGCGGGTCGATGGGCTGGCCGTTGGCCGTCCGGGGGGTGAACCCGTCGCCGCCGTTGACCCCGTTGCTCGCGCTCGCGCCGGTCAGGTCCGACCAGGCGGGCATCGAACGGTACGCACCGGTGTTGGCGGGCGTGCCGGCGCCGTTGCGCGAGGCCGGGTCGAACGGCCGGCCGCCCAGGGTGACCTGGTTGCCGGACTCGCCGGGGCGGGCTCCGTTGCCCAGCGCGGGCAGCGCGCCGAGGACCGGCGCGGGCCCACCGTGCTGCGGGCCGGCCGCGGGCAGGGCCGGCGGCTGCTGCACCCGGCCGGAGAGCGCGCGGGGCACCAGCACCGAGGTGGGCAGGGTCACGTCGGCGACCGTGCCGCGGTCGGCGCCGGGGCGCAGCTCGACGCGGACGCCGTGCCGCGACGCCAGGCGGGCGACCACGACCAGGCCCATCATCCGGGAGACCGCCACGTCCACCTGCGGCGGCGTCGCGAGCTTGTCGTTGAGCTCGTGCAGCTGCTCGCGGCTGATGCCGATGCCGCGGTCCTCCACGTACAGCGAGGCGCGGTCACCGACCCGGCGGGCCTCGACCATGACCTGCGAGTCCGGAGGAGAGAACGCCGTGGCGTTGTCGAACAGCTCGGCGACGAGGTGCACCAGGTCGTTGACCGCGTGCGCGGCGACCTCGATGTCGCGGTCGATGACCCCGAACTCGATCCGGGTGTAGTGCTCGACCTCGGACTGCGCCGCGCGCAGCACGTCGATGAGCGCGGCCGGCTCGCGCTGCACGCGGGTGGAGTCGGCACCCGCGAGGACGAGCAGGTTCTCGTCGTTGCGGCGCATCCGGGTGGCCAGGTGGTCGAGCTGGAACAGCTCGGCCAGCCGGTCCGGGTCCTCCTCGCCGCGCTCCAGCCGGTCGAGGTGCCCGATGAGGCGGTCGACCAGGATCTGCGAACGACGGGCCAGGTTGACGAACATGGTCGCGACGGAGGCGCGCAGGGCCGCCTGCTCGGCGGCCGTCCGGACGGCTTCCAGGTGGACGGCGTTGAACGCCTCGGTCACCTGGCCGAACTCGTCCTTGCTGCGGACCGGCAGCGGCTCGGCGATCTGGTTTGCCAGCTGCACCGGGGAGAGCTGCCCGACGACCTGCGGGTCACGGAGTCGGGCCACCGCCTGCGGCAGCCCGTACTGGGCGACGGAGAGGGCGCCCTGGCGCAGCTCACGCAGCGAACGGGCCATCGAGCGGGCGACCAGGTACGCGAAGAGGATGGCCAGCAGCAGCATGCTGAGCAGCAGGCCGGTCTCCAGGAACACCTGGCGCTGGACGTCCGAGCGGAGGTTGTCGGCCTCGGCGACCACGTCCCCGTCGAGCTTCGTCTCGACGGCGCGGATCAGCTTGGCGTTGGCCGTCATGGCCGAGTCCCACTGGTCGGGGCCGAACGGGGCGCCACGCATGTCGCCGGTGGTGTTGCCGTCGATCCAGCCGGTGTAGTTCTGCGCCTCGCGGCGGTCACCGCCGGCGACCGTCTGGTCGTGGAACTTCGCCTCGTCAGGGCTCGCGACCGCCTTGAAGCTCTGCAGAGCCTGCTGCTGGCCGGTGCCGCTGGCGATGTAGTCGGTGCGCAGCGCCGGGGTCAGCCTCTGGCCGCCCTGCACGCCCAGCGCGCGGTGGACGACGACCCGGCGGACGGCGAGGAACTCCTTCTCCCGGGCGACCGCCGCGGCGGCGCGCATCCGGTCGCTCAGGTCGTTGTCGCCGGCGAGCTGGGTGGCCGAGTCACGGATGGCGAGCAGGTCGTTGATCAGACCCTCGTACGCCTGGATGGCCTCGGCGAGCTTCAGCTTGCCGTTGAACACCTGACTGCGGACGCCCGGCAGCTCCTGCAGGTTCTGGTCGATGCCGTCGAGCAGACCTTCGAGGCTGCCCGGCAGGTCCTCGATGTCGCCCCGCTGCTGCCGGTACGGGCCCGTCGCCTGGTCGACCCGGGAGTTGACCCGGTTGTAGGCCTCCTGGTACTGCGCCTTCGGCTGCGTCCCCGTGGCCTGCAGCAGCAGCACGGCGGTGGTCCGCTCGTCCTGCAGCGTGTCGACCAGGTCACCCGAATAACTCGACAGGTTGGCCAGGTCGCCGGCTCGGTTGGCATTGTTGAGCGTATCCAGGTGGTCGACCAGACCACTGGTGCCCACAACGACCGTGGCGATGGTCGGCACGATCATGATGAGACCGAGCTTGGACCAGATCGGCATGTCCCGAAGCCGACTGGCCGGCCGGCGCAGCCGCGACAGGAAGGAGCCCGCCGTCTTTGGCCGTTTGCTCACGTCACCGCCCTCGCGATTACAGCTTGAACGCGTTGCCCCGGGCAACGCCCAGCGACCGACCCGGCGGGTCGGACCCCCGAGATTCCATCACGCCGGTCGGCAAGAAGAAAGCCCAGGTTGTCACCGGCTGAAGGTGTGATGAGATGTTGATGCGATTTGATAGCAGTCCGTCTGGCCGGAGTAACTGAAGGTAATGGAACATCCCCACCGCGTTGTCCTGCTCGCCGGCCCCTCAGGCTCTGGAAAGTCGTACATAGCGCAGCAAACCGGGTTGCCGGTGCTGTGTTTGGACGACTTCTACAAGGACGGCGATGACCCTACGTTGCCGCGCCAAAACGGCCAGGTCGATTGGGAATCACCGCAGTCCTGGGACGCCCTGACCGCCGTCGAAACGATTGCTCGACTTGCCCGCGAGGGCCGTGCCGATGTGCCGGTTTATGCGATCGGCGCGGATCGACGGGTGGCCACCCGGCCATTTGATGTCGACGGATCGCCACTTTTCGTGGCCGAAGGGATTTTCGCCGCCGAGATCGTCGAGGAGTGCCGCCGCCGCGGGCTGCTCGCCGGGGCGTACGCGCTGCGCCGTCCGCGCGGGGCGACCTTCCTGCGCCGGCTGGCCCGCGACCTGTCCGAGCAGCGCAAGGCGCCCCGGGTGCTGGTCCGGCGCGGCGTCGCCCTGCTGCGGGCGGAGCCCGCGGTGCTGCGCCGGCAGATGGGGCTGGGCGCCGAGGCGGCCCGCGCCCGGGAGGTGCTGCGCCGGGTGGCCGGCCTGCTCGCCGGCCACCACCCGCACGGCCGCGAAGGCCACCCACAGGGCTGAGGATGCCCCCGCAGAGCCGGGAAGGCCGCCCCCAGGGCGGAGACCCCTCAGGGCAGCAGCTTGGCGTACGCCGGCTTGATCACCTCGTCGATGATCCGCAGTCGCTCGTCGAACGGGATGAAGGCGCTCTTCATCGCGTTGATGGTGAACCACTGCAGCTCGCGCCAGCCGTAGCCGAACGTGTCCACCAGCAGCGACATCTCCCGCGACATCGAGGTGCCGCTCATCAGCCGGTTGTCGGTGTTGACGGTGGCCCGGAACCGCAGGTCGCGCAGGAGCCCGATCGGATGGTCGGCGATCGAGGCCACCGCCCCGGTCTGCACGTTCGACGAGGGGCAGAGCTCCAACGGGATCCGCTTGTCCCGCACGTACGCGGCCAGCCGGCCCAGCGCGCCGTCGGGGGCGATGTCGTCCACGATCCGTACGCCGTGACCGAGCCGGTCCGCGCCGCACCACTGGATCGCCTGCCAGATCGACGGCAGCCCGAACGCCTCGCCGGCGTGGATGGTGAAGTGGAAGTTCTCGCGCTGCAGGTATTCGAAGGCGTCCAGGTGCCGGGTGGGCGGGAAACCCGCCTCGGCGCCGGCGATGTCGAAGCCGACCACCCCCGCGTCGCGGTGCCGCACGGCCAACTCGGCGATCTCCTGTGAGCGCGCCGCGTGCCGCATGGCGGTGAGCAGGGTGCCCACCCGGATGGTCAGGCCGGCCTCGACGGCCTGGGCGGTGCCCTCGGCGAACCCGGCCAGCACGGCCTCGACCACCTCGTCCAGGCTCAGGTCCCGTTCCAGGTGCTGCTCGGGGGCGAACCGCACCTCGGCGTAGACGACCCCGTCGGCGGCCAGGTCCAGCGCGCATTCCCGCGCCACCCGGCGCAGCGCCGGCCCGGTCTGCATGACCGCCACGGTGTGCGCGAACGTTTCCAGGTAACGCTCCAGCGACCCGGAGTCGGCGGCTTCGACGAACCAGCGTCCGAGCGCCTCCGGGTCGGTGGTGGGCAGTTCGTGCCCCACCTCCGCGGCCAGCTCGACGATCGTCGCCGGCCGCAGCCCGCCGTCGAGGTGGTCGTGCAGCAGCGCCTTCGGGACCTTGACGATGTCCTCGTACCGGATAGTTGCGACCATGCTCAGACCCTAGTCAGCGGCCCTGGCCGGGCGAAGCGGGGCGGCTCGCTAGGCTGCCCGGTATGCGCGCACCACCCGAGTTGGCGGCCTGAGGTGGACCCGCGCATCCTCGACCGGCTGCGCTGCCCGGTCTGCGGCGAACCGCTGGCCGAGGCGACCGCCGGCACCGCCCGGGCGCTGCGGTGTCCGCGCGGGCACAGCTTCGACGTGGCCCGGCAGGGGTACGTCAACCTGTTCGCCGGCCGCGCACCGCACTCCGGGGACAGCGCAGAGATGGTGGCCGCCCGCACCGACTTCCTCGCCGCCGGGCACTACGACCCGGTCTCGGACGCCCTGGCCGCCGCCGCGACGCAGGCCGTGCAGCACCTGCGCGACGTGTCGTCGCTCGACGCGTACCCCCTGGTGGTGGATGCCGGCGCGGGCACCGGCCGATACCTCGGCGCGGTGCTGGCGGCGCTGCCGGACGCCGTGGGTCTGGCCCTGGACGTCTCCAAGCCGGCGCTGCGTCGCGCGGCCCGGGCGCACCCCCGGGCGGCCGCGGCGGTCGCCGACACCTGGCAGCGACTGCCCCTCGCGGACGGCTCGACGGCCGTGCTGCTGAACGTGTTCGCCCCACGCAACGGCGCGGAGTTCCACCGGGTGCTCGACCCGGCCGGCACGCTGCTCGTGGTGACGCCCGCCGCCGACCATCTCACCGAGCTGGTGGACGCCCTCGACCTGCTGCGGGTGGACCCGGACAAGGCCGACCGGGTGGTCGCCAGCCTGGGCGGGCACTTCACGCCGGTCAGCTCGACGGTGCACCGCGCGGAGCTGGCCCTGACCCGGCCGGAGGTCGCCACGCTGGTCGGGATGGGTCCGAGCGCCTGGCACACCAACCCGACCGCCCTCGCCGAACGGCTGGCCGCGCTGCCCGAGCCGGTCCGGGTGCGCGTGGCGGTCCGGCTGGACGCCTACCGACGCCGCTGAGGCTCAGGTGGAGAGGTCGACCTCTTCCCAGCCCGGCGGCTCGTCGTGGTACGGCCCGCGCAGGATCACCGCCCACTCCAGCGCCCAGCGTCGCTGCCCGATCGCGTTGGCGTCGACCAGCCCCGGCGCCCGCCGGCCGCTCCGCTCGGTCTCCAGGTAAGCCCAGTCCAGGCAGTAGTGCAGATCGAGCAGGGCCGCCGCGTCGGCCGGGTGCTGCGGCGCGGCGAGGATCCGGGACTGCCAGCGGCCGAAGGTCTCCCCCTCGGCGATGTGCGGCAGCCGCTCGACCAACCGCTCATCCACCGCCAGGGTGGGATCGAGCTGTTTGCTCAGCCCCAGCACCCAGGCCAGCGCGAAGAGCGCGTCGTGGTGCAGCACGAACGACCGGTGGTCGCCCTTGCCGCCCATCACGAACTGCCACTCCGGCGGGGTGACCATCTCGACCAGGTGCGAGCCGAGCAGCCAGCTCATCGCCGCCTGCGGGGGCATCCCGAAGCAGCGCGCCAGGATGAGGTGCAGCACGGCGATGCGCGCCTCGATTTCCGCCCTGGGTCGCAGCTCGATCGCATCACCCGGCTCCCACACGAGCGGGAACGCCGCCGGCGGCAGCGGCAGGCCGAGCCGGGACAGCTCGTCCAGGCTCGCCTCGCGCACCTCGCGCGGGTCGGGGGCAGGTACGGTCACGGGGCAACTTCCTGTCTGCTCGCGACGGCTCAACGCCGGCTGTCCCCCCTTGGCCTGCGAGAATAGCGCTCCCAGGTGACGGGCACCACGCCGCCCCGACCTCCGCCCCGGTCAGCCGATCCGCTCGATGACCAGGGGCGTCGCGGTGGGCGCGATCGGTGCAATGTGCACCGCGCGACTTGCCTCCGCCAGGGCCGCCGGAATCCGCGACGGGTCCTCGGCGCGCAGCTCGTAGAGGGCGTCCCCGGCCCGCACCGGATCGCCCGGCCGCTTGTGCAACACCACCCCGGCCGGCACGCTGACCGGGTCCTCCTTGCGGGCCCGGCCCGCGCCGAGCCGCCAGGCCGCAACCCCCATGGCGTACGCGTCGACGGCCGCGACGTGCCCGTCCTGCTCGGCGCGGACCACCTCGACCTCCGGCGCGGTCGGCATCGGGGCGTCCGGGTCGCCGCCCTGCGCGCGGATCATCGCCCGCCAGGAGTCCATCGCCCGCCCGTCGCGCAGCGCCGCCTCGGGGTCGGCGTCGGGCAGGCCGGCGGCGTCGAGCATCTCCCGGGCCAGGGCGAGCGTCAGCTCCACCACGTCGGCCGGCCCGCCCCCGGCCAGCACCTCGACCGACTCGGTCACCTCGACCGCGTTGCCGATGGCCAGGCCGAGCGGGGTGGACATGTCGGTGAGCAGGGCGACCGTCCGCACTCCGTGCGCACCGCCCAGCTCGACCATCGTGCGGGCCAGCTCGCGGGCCTGGTCGACGGACTTCATGAAGGCGCCCGAGCCGACCTTCACGTCGAGAACCAGCGCCCCGGTCCCCTCGGCGATCTTCTTGCTCATGATCGAGCTGGCGATCAGCGGGATCGCCTCCACGGTGCCGGTCACGTCGCGCAACGCGTACAGCTTGCGGTCGGCGGGGGCGAGCCCGGCGCCGGCCGCGCAGATCACCGCGCCGACGTCACCGAGCTGGGCGATGAACTCGTCGTTGCTCAGCGAGGCCCGCCAGCCCGGGATGGACTCCAGCTTGTCCAGCGTGCCGCCGGTGTGCCCGAGGCCGCGCCCGCTGAGCTGCGGCACCGCGGCACCGCACGCGGCCACCAGCGGGGTGAGCGGCAGGGTGATCTTGTCACCGACGCCGCCGGTGGAGTGCTTGTCGACGGTCGGGCGGCGGACCGACGAGAGGTCGAGCCGCTCACCGCTGGCGATCATCGCGGCGGTCCACCGGGCGATCTCCGGCCCGGTCATGCCGTTGAGCAGGATCGCCATGGCCAGCGCCGCCATCTGCTCGTCGGCGACAACCCCCCGGGTGTACGCGTCCAGCACCCAGTCGATCTGCGCGTCCGACAGCACACCCCCGTCCCGCTTCACCCGAATAACGTCAACAGCAGCAAAACCACTCACCTTGCGGTTCCTTCTCACGTCGTTGTGCAGATCCAGACCGGCGGCCGTGCCCAGGTCGGGGCGGGGGCCGACCGTGCCCGGCGGAGGGATCAAGCCTGACCGCCCGGAGCCGGGCACGGTCGGCCCCCGCCCCCAAGCTCAACCCCAGCGCACCGGGATCTCAGCCGGCGGCTCCCCCTCGCCGGCCCAGAAGATCGTCCCGGTCTCGTCGACCACGACAACGCGGGGCGTGCGGGCCATTCCCCAGGTGATCGCCTCGGCCGGATCGTCCCAGCTCGGGGCCTCCTCCAGCACGCCGGTCTCGGCGCTCGCGTCGTCTCCCGCCGAGCGCTCCCAGTACGCCGTCCAGACCTGCTGCCCGTCCGAGAGGTCCGGATGCACGAAGACGGTGCCGCGTCCACGCCAGGCGGCCAGCCGCTCCGGCACCACCGGCACCGGAGTCTCCCCGGTCACCGCCTCCAGGTCCTCCACGCCGAAGGCGTGCGGCAGCAGTTCCGCCATCCGCAGCGGGCGGGTCTTCGTCTCGATCAGGCACTCCGGCCCGCCGTGCTCCCAGAGCAGCTGCCGGCACCGGCCGCACGGCATCAGCGGCTCACCTGTCGCGTCGACACAGGAGAGCGCGACGAGGCGGCCGCCACCGGTGGCGTGCAGGCTGGAGACGACCCCGCACTCGGCGCAGAGCGTCACCCCGTACGCGGCGTTCTCCACGTTGCAGCCGACCACCACGCGGCCGTCGTCGACAAGCGCGGCCGCGCCGACGGGGAACGTCGAGTACGGGGCGTACGCGTGCCGCATCGCCTCGGTGGCGGCGGCCCGCAACCGCGCCCAGTCAATGTCGGTCATCCCATCATTCTGCCGAAGCAGCCCAGGTCAAAAGCAGGCAGGGCGGCAACCCCACCCACCCCGCCGCCCCAGCGCGGTGATCAAGAGGTTTGCGTCAGGAAAGTCGTCGATCCTGACGCAAACCTCTTGATCACCGAAGGGGTGGGTAGGGGTCAGCCCTTGATGTAGGGCTTGCCGTCGGCGGCGGGTGCCCGGACCCGGCCGACCAGGCCGGCGACGGCCAGGATGGTCGCGAGGTAGGGCAGCATGGCCAGGAACTGGCTCGGGATCACACTGTTGATGGCGCCGAGGTAGGTGGCGAGCTGGTCGGCGAAGCCGAAGAAGAGCGCGGCGAGCAGCGCCCCGGTCGGGTTCCACCGACCGAAGATCAGCGCGGCCAGCGCGATGAAGCCCTTGCCGCCGATCATGTTCTTGGTGAACGAGTAGAGCGCCAGCGTGTACGACGCGCCACCGATACCGGCGACCACACCGGCCAGCAGCACGTTGCGGTAGCGCAACCGGAGCACCTTGACGCCCAACGTGTCGGCGGCGATCGGGTGCTCGCCCACCGACCGGGTCCGCAGCCCCCACCGGGTACGGAAGAGCCCGATGTGGATCACCAGCACCAGCAGCAGGCCGAGGTAGAGGAAGATGTTGCCGCGGAACAGCGCCGGCCCGAGCACCGGGATGTCCTTGAGCAGCGGGATTTCCCAGTTGCTGAAGCGCGGCGCGCTGTTGTACTTCTCCGCGTCGGTCTGCATCAGCCGCTCGTAGAGGAAGCCGGTGACGCCGACCGCCAGCAGGTTCAGCACGATACCCATGACGACCTGGTCGACCAGGTAGCGGATGGCGAAGACGGCCAGCAGCAGCGAGATGAACGCGCCACCGATGGCGGCGGCGACCAGGCCCACCCAGACGCTGCCGGAGATGCTGCCGAACAGCGCGCCGCTGAACGCGCCCATCAGCAACTGCCCCTCGATGGCCACGTTGACCACGCCGGACCGTTCGCAGAGCACGCCGGCGAGCGCACCGAAGATCAACGGCAGGGCCAGGATGAACGTGCCCCGGATGATGTTGACCAGCGGCATGAAGTTCTGCCCGGCGGGCGCGGCGGAGACCTGCCAGCAGAGGAAGGAGAGCACGAAGGCGACCAGCCCGACGCCGAGCACCGGCAGGAACCAGCGCTTCGGCACGCCGGCGAGCAGGGCCGCGCCGGCGGCGATCGCGATGATCCCGAACAGGATCGCGCCGATCGTGCCGTTGATCTCCAGCGCGGCACCGGCCGCGTCGTCGCTCAACGTGAACCGGGCCTCCTGGTCGGTGGCGAGCGCCCCGAACAGCACCGCCGCCAGCAGACCGAGCGCCGTCAGCGTGAGGCCGACCTTGCGGGTCCGGGTCCAGAAACCCTCGTCGACGCCGACCGCGACGTCGGGGACAGCCATGGTGGACATGCGTTACCAGCCCTTCGCCAGGCTCGTCTGCAACCGGGCGGCCCGTGCGGCCCGGAGCTGGAAGATCGCCTTTACCAGGGCGGGTGCGGCGATGAAGATGACGATCAGCGCCTGGAGCACGGTCACCAGCTCCAGCGAGATGCCGGAGTACGACTGCATCCGGTTGCCGCCGGCCTGGAGCGCACCGAACAGCAGCGCGGCGAGCAGCACCCCCCACGGCTTCACCCGGCCGAGCAGCGCCACCAGGATGCCGTCGAAGCCGATCTGCGCCACCACCAGCGGCGTCAGCGCGCTGGCGGTGGAGCCGAGCACCATGTTCGAGCCGCCGAGACCGGCCAGGACCCCGGAGAAGACCATGATCAGGATGTACGTCCGGGTGACGCTGATGCCGGCCGTCCGCGCGGCGTCCGGGTTGGCGCCGACAGCGCGCAGCTCGAAGCCGAGCGTCGACCGGTTGAGCAACCAGGCGACCGCCCAGGTGGCCAGCACGGCGAGCAGGATGCCGGCGTGCACCCGCAGGTTGTCGCCGAGCAGGCGCGGCAGCTGGGCGGAGGTGTCCACCGCCTTGCTGATCGCGTCGGTCCGGGTCGGGTCCTGCACGCCGTTCTGCACGATGAGCCAGGTCAGGAAGTACGTGGCGACGTAGTTGAGCATGATCGTGTTGATCACCTCGTGCGCCCCGGCGCGAGCCTTGAGGATGCCCGGGATGAAGCCCCAGATCGCCCCGCCCAGCGCGCCGGCCAGCACCGCCACCAGCAGGTGCAGGCCGGGAGGCAGCGGCAGCAGGAAGCCGGCCAGCGCGGCCAGGATCACGCCGATGGTGGCCTGACCCTGCGCGCCAATGTTGAACAGGCCGCCACGGAAGGCCAGCGCCACCGCCAGACCGGTGAAGACCAGAGGCGCGGCGTACGTCAGCGTCTCGGAGATCGGCGCGAGCACCGCCTGCCAGCCGTTGCTGCCGTTCACCCAGCCGGAGAACGCCTCGGGGTCGAAGATCGAGCCCTTGAACAGGTTGGCGTACGCCTCGCTCACCAGCGTCCAACTCGAGTTGAGCGCGTCGGCCGGACGGGCGGTGATGTAGGTGTAGGTGTGCAGCACGTCCGGGTCAGAGACGATCATCAACACCGCGCCGACGACGATCGCCAGCACCAGCGACAGCAGGGTCACCGTGAAGGTGTTGGCCGCCCAGAGGTTGTCCAGGAAGAGCCGGCCCAGGGACGGCTTCGGCTGCGGCTCGGGGGCCTTCGGCGTGATGGTCGTGCCGGCCCGCTCGGTGTTGCCGAGCGCGTTCTGCGCCGCCTGCGCCTCGCTCGCCGGCTCCTTGTCCGGAGAGCCCGACTGCGGATTGGGGTTGGTGGTCATGCCTCGTCCTCGCTCGCGGGGCCGTCGGCGCGCGCCGGACCCCCGTCGGCCGTGCCGGCCGCGTCCGGGTGGATGCCGGCCATCAACAGGCCGATCTCCTCACGCGGGGTGTCCGGGCCGACGATGCCGATGATCCGTCCGCGGTACATCACCGCGATCCGGTCGGCCAGCCCGACCACCTCGTCAAGCTCGCTGGACACCACCATGACGGCGGTGCCGATGTCCCGCTCGTGGATGATCTGGCTGTGGATGAACTCGATCGACCCGACGTCCACGCCACGGGTGGGTTGGGCGGCGATGAAGAGCTTCAGCGGCCGGGACAGCTCCCGCGCCACGATCACCTTCTGCTGGTTGCCGCCGGACAGGGTGCCCACCGCCGCGTCCGCCGATGAGGTACGGACGTCGAACTGCTCGATCCGCTCCCGCGCCGACGACGCGATGGCGTCCGGCTTGAGGGCGAGCCCGGCACCGAACGGCGGCCGGTCGTAGATGTCCAGCACCAGGTTCTCGGCGACGCTGAACTCCTTGACCAGGCCGTCCACGCTGCGGTCCTCGGGCACGTAACCGACGCCGGCGCGGAGCACCTTCTTGGTCGTCCAGCCGTCGATCCGGTCGCCGCCCAGGCTGACCGTGCCGGCGAGCACCGGGCGCAGGCCCATGATCGCCTCGATCAGCTCCGTCTGGCCGTTGCCCTGCACGCCCGCCACGCCGAGCACCTCGCCCGCACGGACGGTCAGGTCCACGCCGTCGACCGCCCGGACCTGCCGGTCGTCGTCGACGACCAGCCCGGCCACCTCCAGCACCGGCTCGCCCGGTGTGGCCGGCGACTTGTCGACGGTGAGCCGCACGCTGCGGCCGACCATCAGCGCGGCCAGCTCGTCCCGGCTCGTCTCCGGCGAGGCCGTGCCGACCGTCTTTCCGCGCCGGATCACCGTGATCCGGTCGGCGATCGCCTTGACCTCGCCGAGCTTGTGGGTGATGAAGACGATCGACTTGCCGGCCGCCTTCAGCGACCGCATGACCGTCAGCAGGTCCTCGGTCTCCTGCGGGGTGAGCACCGCGGTCGGCTCGTCCAGGATCAGCAGGTCGACGTCGCGGGTGAGCGCCTTGACGATCTCCACGCGCTGCTGGATGCCGACCGGCAGATCCTCAATCACCGCATCCGGGTCGACTCGCAGGTTGTAGCGCTCGGACACCTCGGTGACCTCGCGCCGGGCCCGCCGCCGGTCCAGGAAGCCGGCGATGCCGCCCCGGACCTGCTCGGCGCCGAGCATGATGTTCTCGGCCACGGTGAAGACCGGCACCAGCATGAAGTGCTGGTGCACCATGCCGATCCCGGCCGCGATGGCATCGGACGGGCCCTTCAGCTTCAGCGGCGTGCCGTCGACCAGGATCTCGCCCTCGTCGGGCTGGTAGAGCCCGTAGAGCACGTTCATCAGGGTCGACTTGCCCGCGCCGTTCTCGCCGAGCAGGGCATGAATCTCTCCAGGCTCCACCGTCAGGTCGATGTGATCGTTGGCGACCAGATCACCGAACCGCTTGGTGATGCCGCGCAGTTCGAGTCTCAGCGCAACCTCCTGGAGTGCGAGCGATGGTGCAGCGTAGCTGCCGGTCGACCGGGCCGGACCAGGCCGGTCACCGTGGCGCGCGATCGGCCGCTCCGGCCCCACGGGTAATCACCCGCGGGCCGGAGCGGCCGGATCGGTCGTACCTGTACCCCGCCGCTCCTGCGATGATCTCACCGGAGGGGCCGGGCGGTTGTCACTTGGTCGGCTGAGCCTGCGAGGTGACGGTGATGGTGCCGGCGGCGATGTCCGCCTTGATCTTGTCGACCTCGGTCTTCAGCTCGGCCGGAACCTTGCCGTCGAAGTCGTGGTACGGGGCGATCGAGACACCGGTGTTGGCCAGGGTGCCGACGAAGCCCGGCTTGGCCTGCAGCTTCTCGCCACCGGCGGCCTTCACCACAGCCTCCTTGACGGCCTCCGGGATGTTCTTGACCACGGTGGTGATGATCGCGGCGCAGTCCGGGGTGCTCTCGCAGCCGTCGACGTCCACCCAGATGGTGTTGTACTTGCCGCCCGAGGCCTTCGCCGCGGCGGTGGTGCCGAGGCCGGAGCCGCCGGCGACCGGCATGATGATGTCCGCGCCCTGGGCGACCAGCGCGTCGGAGACCTTCTTGCCCTCGTCCTGCTTGGCGAAGTCGTTGGTGAAGGAGCCCTTCTGGGTCTCCTTGTTCCAGCCCAGCGCCTGGACGTTCTTGCCCTTGGCGGTGTTGTAGTACTTCACACCGTCGACGAAGCCGTCCATGAAGATCGTCACCGGCGGGATCGGCAGACCACCGTAGGTGCCCACCTTGCCGGTCTTGCTCATCCCGGCGGCCAGGTAGCCGGCCTGGAACGCGGCCTGGGCGGTGTCGAACTGCATCGGGTAGACGTTGGCGTCACCCGGGTTGGCGTCGACGATGCCGAACTGCTGGTTCGGGTTCGCCTTGGCGATCTTCGAGGTCGCGTTGGCCATCAGGCCACCGACGGCCAGGATGAAGTCGCACTTCTGGTTGACGTACTGCGTCAGGTTCGGCTCATAGTCGGCCTCGGCCTTCGACGCGACGTACTTGATGTCGATGTTGTCGTTGGCGGCCTTGGCCTCCTGCAGGCCCTTCCAGGCCGAGGTGTTGAACGACTTGTCGTCGATGCCGCCGACGTCGGTCACCATGCAGGCGCTGTACTTCTTGGCGCCACTGCCGGCGTTCTTGTCACTATCGGGGGCCTCGCCACACGCGGCGGCGCTGAGCACGAGCCCACCTACCGCGAAGATCGAGGCGATCCGCATCCCACGCACCGAGCGCAAGACGTCTCCTTCCCATTGCACACCGCGCCTAGTGCGGTGGCAGCCCATCAGCCGACCTGCGGGTGTGCCGCCGGCTGTCCCACGTTACGGACGGGAGCGTACGCCCGCGCCCACCCACCGGCCGACAATCGTGCACGACTGTTGAGCGCCTGTTACCCGGGTGTAACCCTTGCGTGGGGCACGTCACTCTTCGTGCTGGTAACCGAGCATCGAGGCGTCCCGAACGTCCGGTTCGCGGAGGTCATCCCCTCCGCCGGACGTTACCGCCAAAAGACCGCGACCGCCGCGTTGACCAGGGTCAGGCCGACGATCGCGAGGAAGTGGCCGCGGTTGACCACGTCCCGCTTCCGAGAGAAGAAGACCATGACGAAGATCAGCAGCGCGATCACCAACTTCGTCACAAGTTTTGCCGGGTCCGGCTCGTCGTCACCGCCGCCGCGCAGGGGCGCGGAGAGACCGAGCCCGGTCAGCAACTGGATCACGGCGCCCCAGAGCATGGCGGAGTTGATTCGCAGCTTCCCGCTGACGTACTGAGCGATCGAGCCGCCGAGCAGCAGGGCGAAGCCGATCAGATGGACATAGAGGAGAATGAGTCGCAGTGCTTCCACGCCGCCCATCCTCCCCCATCAACGACAGTTCGTAGTAGGGGGTCGGCCGGTCGGCGCGTCGACGGGCTCACCCCTTCACCGCGCCGGAGGTGAGGCCGGAGACGATGAAGCGCTGGAGGAACTGGAACACCAGTACGGTCGGGATCGCCGTGAGCAGGGTGCCGGCCGCGAAGATCCCGAAGTTGGTGTTCCGCTCGGCGCCCTGCAGCATGCCCCGCATGCCGACCGCGAGGGTCTTGGCGTCCGTGTCGGTGAGGAAGACGCTCGCCATCAGGAACTCGTTGATGGTGTTGATGAAGGCGAGCAGCCCGGTCACCGCGAGGATCGGCGCCACCAACGGCAGCAGGATCCGGAAGAACACCTGGGCGTGCGACGCGCCGTCCATGGTGGCCGACTCGTCCAACTCCCGGGGCAGCGTGTCGAAGAAGCCCTTCATGAGCCACGTGTTCACGCCCAACGCGCCACCCATGTAGAGCAGCATCAGGCCCCACGGAGTGTTGAAGCCGATGGCCGGCCACAGGTCCGTGATGGCGCCGAAGATCAGGAAGATCGCCACGATCGCCAGGAACTGCGGGAACATCTGGATCAACAGCAGCGACAGCAACCCCACCCGTCGCCCCTGGAACCGCATCCGGGAGAAGGCGTACGCCGCGAGCGCCGAGAGGAAGACCGAGGCGAACGCGGCGCCACCGGCGATGAGAAGCGAGTTCAGGAACCAGCTGGCGAACTCGGTGCGGGCGAAGAGGTCCCCGAAGTTCTCGAACGACACCCCGCCGGTCGGCACCAGCTCGGTGGAGGAGAGGGTGCCGAGCGGGTTGAGCGCCGCCGAGACGACGAACACGAGGGGAAAGAGGCTGAACAGCACGCCGAGCAGGCCGACCAGGTGCCGCCAGCCGACCTGGGCGAACCAGCGGTTCCTCCGCCTCCCCGCGTTGCGGTCGACCGCCGTCGGGCGGCTCGCGCCGGTGAGTGTGGTCACGCGTACACATCCTCCTGTTGCCGGGTCCGCCGGAAGCTGACCGCCGAGACCACCGCGACGATGGCGAAGATGAACAACGAGATGGCCGCAGCGAAGCCGAACTGTGCGGCCTGCCCACCGAACGCCAGCCGGTAGGTGTACGTGATGAGCAGGTCAGTGGCCCCGTTGCTGGGGTTGTCCGCCGGGAACGGCGCACCCTCGGTGGTCAGGTAGATCGCGTTGAAGTTGTTGAAGTTGAACGCGAACGACGAGATCAGCAGCGGCGAGAGCGCGACCAGCAGCAGCGGCAGGGTGACCGCCCGGAACGACTGCCAGGGTGAGGCCCCATCGACCGAGGTGGCCTCGGTCAGCTCCCGCGGGATGGCCTGGAGCGCGCCGGTGGCCACCAGGAACATGTACGGGTAGCCGAGCCAGAGCTGCACCAGGATCACCGCGGCGCGGGCCGTCCAGTCCTGACCGAACCAGTCGACGCCGAGCCCGAACAGGTTGTTGATCAGACCGAAGTCGGTGTTGAACATGTCCCGCCAGACCAGCAGCATCGCGAACGACGGCATGGCGTACGGCAGGATCAGCAACATCCGGTAGAGGTTGGTGCCCCGCATCCGGGGCGAGTGCAGCGCGAGCGCGATCAGCATGCCGAGGATGAACGTGCCGCCGGTGGAGCCGATCGCGAAGGCGAAGTTCCAGATCAGCGTGCTGAGGAACGGCCCGGAGATCCGCTCGTCGGTGAGCACCCGGGTGAAGTTGGACAGCCCGACATCCACCTTCCAGCCCTGGGCCAGCCGCTCACCGTCGGTGGCGACGAACGCGCCGACCTCGCCGTCCGCGGTCCAGGTCCGGCCGCTGTCGCTGTCCTTCACGCAGTCGCAGCCTGCGTCGTACGCCCGCACGGCCTTGCCCTCGTACACCCGGGACAGGCCGGACGAGCGCAGCGCGCCGCCGGCGGTCGGCACCACCAGGTCGGTGATGTCCTTGCTGCGGGCGCTGGCCTGGCCGACGTTCAGCACCGTGTAGCCGTCGGCGGCGGTGACCTTCCCGCCCGGGGCGACGGTGGCCGCGCCCGGGTCGAGCGGGCGCAGGCCCCGCGCGTCACCGACGGAGACCGTGCCGGTCTGCGGGTCGGTGATCAGAAAGACCAGGACGCCGGTGGCCGGGTCGCCCTTGGTGGCCACGGACATCGGGTACTGGGCGGAACCCGGGACCTGCTTGACCGAGGAACTCTGGATCGCGACGATCGCGTCGTCCTTGCTGCCGCGGTGTCCGTCGCCGAAGTTGGTGAAGGCCGTGCTCGCGGTGTAGAGCACCGGCAGGACCTGGAAGGCGATCAGGAAGAGCGTGCCCGGGACGAGGTACTTCGCCGGCACGTGGCGACGGCCCAGGTACAGGTAGAACAGCGCGGCGGTGGTCAGCACCAGCACCGTCAGCCAGACCCACTTCTCGGCCTCGACGAGCGGGAAGGCCGCCCAGATCGCGATGCCGGCCACCAGGCCGAGCAGGATCACCTTCGCGGCGAGGCCGGCCGCGGTGATCGGCGCGTGGTTCCGCGCGGTACGGGACGTGCGCGGGGACCCGGTGCCCACGGGCCCCCGGCCCGGGGCCTGCTGGGCAGACCCCGGGCCGGACAGCGGTGTGCTCATTACTTGATCGAGCCGGCGATCGTCTTGCCGGCCGCGGTGACCGTGCTGGTCGGGTCGGCGCCGCCGATGACGGCGGCCTCGGCCTTGCCGAACGGGTCCCAGATCGCGGCCATCGCCGGGATGGCCGGGAGCACCTGGCCGTTCTTGCCGGCCTCGATGAACTTGGCGAGGTCCGGGTCGCTGCCCTTGACCTGGTCCAGCGCGGCGGTCAGCGCCGGTGGGCGCGGGTCGGCCTGGTAGAGAGCCACGGCCAGTTCCGGCTTGGCGACGTAGTTGACGACGAACTCCTGGGCCAGGGCCTTGTTCTTGCCCTTGGCGGCCACGTAGAAGGACTGCACGCCCACGAACGGCGCGGCCGCCTTGCCACCGGCGAAGCCGGGAACGGCGGAGACGTCGTACTTGATGCCGGCCTTCTTCACGTCGGCGGTGGCCCACGGCCCGGAGACCAGGAAGGCGCACTTCTTGCCGGTGAAGGTGGCGGTCGAGTTGGTGTCGGCGATCGAGCGCTTCAGCACGCCCTCGCCCTTCTCACCGAGCGCGGCGATCTTCTTGAACGCGGCGATCGACTCCGGCTTGCCCACGCCGAGGTCCTTCGGGTCGTAGTCGCCGTTCGCGGTGGTGCCGAAGAGGTAACCGCCGGCCGAGGCGTACAGCGGGTAGATGTGGTACGCGTCGCCCTTCTGGCCGACCTGCAGGCACAGCGTCTCGGTGACCTTCTTCTGGGCCTTGAGCTGCTTGCCGGTGGCGACCAGGTCCTCGATCGTCTTCGGCGCCTCGGGGGCCAGGTCGGTGTTGCGGATCAGCGCGAGGTTCTCCTGCGCGTACGGCACGCCATAGAGTTGGCCGTTGAAGGTGACGGCCTTGATGGCGGTCTCGTTGAAGGCGGCCTTCTGCTCGTCGGGCAGCTGCACCGGGTCGATGGCACCGTTCTGCACCAGGTTGCCGATCCAGTCGTGAGCGCCGATCACCACGTCCGGGCCGCCGCCCTGGCTCGACACGGTCACGAAGTTGTTCTGGAGGTCCTCGTTCGGGACGGCCTGGACCTCGACGGTGACGCCGTTCTCCTGGCCGAACTTCTCGGCGAACGGCTTGAGGGCAGCGGTGCGCTTGTCGTCCGCCCAGATCACCAGTTTGCCGCCGGCCGCCTTGGGGGATTCCTTCGCGGCCGGCTTGTCGCTGTCGCCACCACAGCCGGAGGCGGCGAGCGCCAGGGCGAAGAGGGCGACCACACCCGCGGTACGGATGCGCATCGGTACTCCTGTCGTCATGGCGGATCCGCCGGGGGAAGGGACGGTCCGCCAGTGGGAAAGCTGAAAGTTTTTGCTAACCGGCGCAGCGATGCTGCGCCGCTGCTCGCGTATGTTGCGGGGACGTTAGCAAGACGTTGCAGATAATGGAAGGGTTTGCAGAGAGCCCCGCAAGAACTTGCCGGTGGGCTAAAGTGCCGCCATGCGCGCTCGACTGTCCGACATCGCCCAGCAGGCCGAAGTCAGCGAGGCCACGGTGTCGCGGGTGCTCAACGACCGCCCGGGCGTGGCCCCGGAGACCCGACAGGCCGTCCTGACCGCCCTCGACGTCCTGGGCTACGAGCGTCCGGCGCGACTGCGCAAGCGCAGCGCCGGCCTGGTCGGCCTGGTGGTGCCCGAGTTGGACAACCCGATCTTCCCGGCGTTCGCGCAGGTCATCGAGTCGACGCTGGCGCAGAGCGGGTTCACCCCGGTGCTCTGCACCCAGACCGCCGGCGGCGTGACCGAGGACGAATACGTGGAGATGCTGCTGGACCGGCAGGTCTCCGGGATCGTCTTCGTCTCCGGCCTGCACGCCGACACCGCCGCCAACCACGACCGCTACCGGGCGCTGATCGCCCGGCCGCTGCCGGTCGTGATGATCAACGGGTACGTCCCCGGCATCGGCGCCCCCTTCGTCTCCTGCGACGACCGGGAGGCCGCCGACCTCGCCGTGGCCCACCTCGTCGCGCTCGGGCACCGGCGGATCGGCCTGATCACCGGCCCGGACCGGTTCGTGCCGGTGCAGCGCAAGGTGGCCGGCTGGCGGGCGGCGATGACCCGCCTGGCCGGCGTCGCCGAGGCCGACCTCGGCCCGCTGGCCGAGCTGACACTGTTTGGTGTGGAGGGTGGCGAGGCGGCGGCCGGCCGGCTGCTCGACCGGGGCGTCACCGGCCTGGTCTGCGGCTCCGACCTGATGGCGCTCGGTGCGGTGCGGGCGGCTCGGCAACGCGGTCTGACCGTTCCGGGCGACCTCTCCGTGGTCGGCTACGACGACTCACCGCTGATGGCCTTCACCGATCCGCCGCTGACCACGGTGCGGCAGCCCGTCATCGCCATGGCGGTGGCCGCGGTCCGGGCCCTGGTGGACGAGATCAACGGGCACGGCGCCCCGAACTCGGAGTACCTCTTCCGCCCCGAGCTTGTCGCGCGGGGCTCGACAGCGGTCGCCCCGGCCGCCGTGCGGTTTCCTTACGCAAGATCTGCTTGACTCTTGCAAAGGCGGCCGGCATATTGCTCAGACAGCCGCGCCCGAGCCTGAGACAGACGGGGAAACATCACCAATGACCGTCAGCACCATCACCCCGCCCCGCACCGACGACGACTGGTGGCGCTCCGCGGTCGTCTACCAGGTCTACGTGCGCAGCTTCGCCGACAGCAACGGCGACGGCGTCGGCGACCTCGCGGGCATCCGGGAGCGGCTGCCGTACCTGCGCGAACTCGGGGTGGACGCGCTCTGGCTGACCCCCTTCTATACCTCCCCGATGATCGACGGCGGGTACGACGTCGCCGACTACCGCGACGTCGACCCGATGTTCGGCACCCTCGGCGACTTCGACGCGATGATCAGCGACGCGCACGCCCTCGGCCTGCGGATCATCGTCGACCTGGTGCCCAACCACACCTCCAGCGCGCACCGCTGGTTCGTCGACGCCCTCGCCGCCGGCCCCGGCTCGCCCGAGCGGGCCCGCTACCTCTTCGCCGACGGCCGGGGCGAGCACGGCGACCTGCCCCCCAACGACTGGGAGAGCATCTTCGGCGGCCCGGCCTGGACCCGGATCGCCGACGGCCAGTGGTACCTGCACCTGTTCGACCCGGCCCAGCCGGACCTGAACTGGCGGCACCCCGAGGTCCGCGCCGAGTTCGAGGACGTCCTGCGGTTCTGGCTGGACCGGGGCGTGGACGGCTTCCGCGTCGACGTGGCCCACGGCATGATCAAGGCCGAAGGGCTGCCGGACGTCGGCTTCAGCACGGCGACGACCGGCCAGCGCCAGGTCGACCTGCTCGGCAAGGCCCGCCTGCCCTACTTCGACCAGGACGAGGTGCACGAGATCTACCGCGCGTGGCGACCCATCCTGGACAGCTACCCCGGCGGTCGGATGGCGGTCGCCGAGGCGTGGGCCGAGACGCCGCAGCGGCTGGCCCGCTACATCGGTCCGGACGAGCTGCACCAGGCGTTCAGCTTCGACTTCCTCGACGCCACCTGGTCGGCCGACTCGTTCCGCAAGGTGATCGACACCGCCCTCGCCGAGGCGACAGTGGTTGGCGCACCGACCACCTGGGTGCTGTCCAACCACGACAAGCAGCGGCACGTCACCCGCTACGGCGACGGCGCCGAGGGGCTGCGCCGGGCCCGCGCCGCCAGCCTGCTGATGCTCGCCCTCCCCGGCAGCGCCTACCTCTACCAGGGCGAGGAGTTGGGCCTGCCCGAGGTTCTCGACCTCCCCGACGAGCTGCGCCAGGACCCGGCGTTCCTGCGGACCGGCGAGAGCCGCGACGGCTGCCGGGTGCCCATTCCGTGGAGCGGTGAGCTGGCGCCGTACGGCTTCGGCCCGGCCGGCAGCGAACTGAGCTGGCTGCCCGCCCCGGCGACCTGGGACGCCCTGTCGGTCGCCGCGCAGGCCGGTACGCCCGGCTCGACGCTGGAGCTGTACCGGGCCGCCCTGCGCATTCGGCACGAACACCCGGCGCTGGCCGTCGACGCCGGCGAGGTCACCTGGTTGCAGGCCGAACCGGGCGTGCTGGCCTTCTCCCGCACCGCAGGCACCACCACGCTGACCTGCGTCGTCAACCTCAGCGGAGCGCCCGTGGCACTCGACGGGTACGGCGATCCCATCGTCGCGAGCGCGCCGCTCACCGACCACCTGCTGCCCGTCGACGCGGCCGCCTGGTTGGAACGGCGCTGAACGGGTAAGCCCAACTCGACCTGGTCGTCCGTCGTGCCCCGCGCCAACGGGCGACTGGGCTACCGGCCCCTTGTGGTGGGGGGTGAGGTGCACCGGCGTCACGCGGAGTTTGCTCCGCGCGGCGCCGGTGTCCGTGTGCGGCAGGTGGTGTGCCTCGCCGCCGCCGGGGACACCGTCGTGACGGAGGTGACCCCCAATGGTGGTACGGATGGCGCAGTACACGATCGATGTCGAGGACCTGGACGTGATGGTCGCGTTCTGGTCGGCGGCGCTCGGCTACGAGGTCGAGCAGGGCGACGACGGCAGCGCCAAGCTCTGGCCGCCGGAGCAGCCGTCCACCGCCGCGCCCACCATCTGGTTGCAGGGCTCCGGCACCACCAAGCAGGGCAAGAACCGCGTCCACCTCGACCTGGTCGCGGACACCGACCCGCAGGCGGAGGTACGTCGGCTGGTGGGCCTCGGCGCGCGGCACGTCGACGTCGGCCAGACCGGGAACGAGCGGTTCACCGTGCTCGCCGACCCCGAGGGCAACGAGTTCTGCGTGCTGGACGGGCCGCCGACCCGCTGAGCGGTCGCGTCACTTCGCGGTGAGCAGCGCCGCGATCCGGGTGAAGCCGGCGCGCACCTCGGCCTCGTCCGGCGGCTCGGCGGGCTCACCGTGGCCCGCCTCGTCGGCCGCCGCGTCCAACTCCTCGTCGATCACGTCCTCGAAGTCTCCGTACAGGTCCGCCCCCTCGACCTGCCGGGCCTCGTCCTCGGCGGCCACCTGCGCGGCGGCGATCTCGCTGCGGATCTCGTCGGCCGACAGCGCCGGCAGCAGCGGCTCGACCACGGCCATCAACTGCTCATCGGCCACCACCGCCTCGGCCAACGCCAACGCGTGCGGCCGTTCGTACGGCCCGCAGACCACCGGCTCCCACTCGTCGAGGTCGCCCAGCGGCCCGAAGGTGATGATCCACGGCAGGCCGAGCATCGGCGAGTCGGCCGGCAGGTCCAGTGTCATGAGTGCGCCCACGGGCTCATCATGGTCCGCGAACGCGAGCATCGGTGCCGTTCTGTTCAGTTACCGCCCGTCCGGCGCCCGATCGGCGGCCGTTCAGCGGCCCGGCGGCGCACCGCCCCGAATCAACGCGCGTACAGGGTGAGCGCGAAGTTCTCGTCGGAATTGTGGTTGGCGTTCAGTTCGTACTCAGAGGTCCGCCGGAGCTGATAGGTCGGAGCGGAGAAGTCCACGCCGACCAGCCAGTTGAGCACCGCCTTGCGTTCCTCCGCCTTGAGCACCGGACCGATGCAGCCCTCGACCAGCGACTGCAACAACTGCCGCTGCACGGCACCACCCAGCTTGACCATGCAGAGGACCTGTGCCACCTCGTTCTTGCGGTCCTTCGAGGGCTGACCGACCGCGGCCGACAGCTGGCCCTGCTTACCGGGCAGGGTCACCTGGATGATGTGCAGCGCGCCGTCCGCCGTGACCGGGACGCGCCACCGCTCGGCCCAAGCGTCCGTGACCTTGCTCGGTGTCATGCCGGGGAACGCCGCCATCGGTCCGGAAGGAGTGACGGCGGGTGAGCTGTTCACGTCCTCCCCGGGGTTGCCTCTGGTGCCCTGCGAGGCGACGGAAGGCGCTCTCCCATCCTGGTCGCGCGACACCACGACACCCACGAGCGCCGCCAAGATCAGCGCCACCGCAGGCACCACCAGCAGGAGCCAGCGTCTCGATGTCGTTCCACGACCCGTCGGAGGAGATCCAGCTTCCCGTTCGGTAACGCTCACGTCGTGCTCCCCCGTGTCACAGCTGAACGGCTGTGGCGTCGCCGCCCACCGCTGGCCGTCTCGCAGGGTACTCAGAGATGCAACGCCGGTCAATATTGCGTATTCATCGCTGCCTCTGTAAGCCTGTAGCCTGCGGCAACAAACGCAACAACCACGGGGAGGCACATGTGAGGAAACTGCGAACAGCTGCGCTGATCGCGCTGACCTGCGCGAGCATCGTCGGAACCCTGTCGCCGGCGATATCGGCCTCAGCGGCGCCGGCCTGCACCCGCACGGGATGCAACGGAAAGATGGCGTCCGCCAACGGTTGCCTGAGCGGAGCGTACGCCATCTCCACCTTCAGCCGCGTGGACGGCAATGATCCGAACGGCAACGTGGCGCACGGTGACCTCTGGTACTCGCCGGCCTGCGCAGCCATGTGGGGTGAGTACAACACCGCGTACTTCGGAGACGGCTCCACCGTGCGGCTGGACTTTCAGCCCACATATGGGGGCATGAATCAGACCGCGACGTCGGTGCGCGTGAACGGTTCCGGCAATTACATCACCACGATGGTCAGCTGGGAGCATTCCGTGGCATTCTGCGCCTCGTCAGCCACCGGTAATCCCGACGGCAATGACACCTGCAGCACCTGGCGCTGACCGGAACACTGGCACGACAAATTGCGGCACCCATCGGTGTCGATTGTGAACGGGGGAAAATTGAAAAGAACGAGCCTAAAAGCATGCGCGGCGATAGCCGCGCTCATCACACTCACCGGCACCGTCGACGCGATACCGGCGACGGCGAAACCTCGACCGGCGGGCGTCTCCCCGACAGCCCCGTCAGCGGTGCGGGAGCCCGACGCGGCACTGGGCAAGGACTGGTCCGACTCCTCTGACGTCCTGGTCACCGGAGCGGGTGACAGCAACGGCTTCCACCTGTACGTGGCACGGGAGCGGGACGCGTTCGCCTGGTCGACGCTCGCCACCCTGTCCGCCTCGTCGCTCGACATGGGCCCCTGGATGGGCGAGACCTGCGTGACCGGCTCCGGCCGGTACGCGGTGGTCGTGTTCGCGCCGAAGATGGCGGCCAACAAGCCCGCTCTGGTGCGCGGTGGAGGAATCGCCGCGGTGGTCGACATCGCCAGCGGCAAGGCGACGAGGGTGGCGACGGGCCTGCAACTGGCGTACTTCAACCCCGCCTGTGGACCGGACGACCGGGCGCTGCTCACCCGGGCCATCGGCGAGGACATGCAGGCGACGGAACTGCTCACCGTCGACGCGGCCACGCAACGGGTCACCCAGACCCGCCGGATCGCGGCCCAGCTCACGACCCCGACCGCTACTGCGGACGGCGACTACGGCATCGCCCGGGGACGGCTGGTGAAGGTCGGCCCCAGCGGTGGGCTCACCGAAGTCGCCCGGCCGGCCGGACCGGTGTCCACCTTGCGCGGCACCGCGCACAACGGCGTCGACCTGGTGGCCATCAAGGGTGAGCAGGCCGTGGCGCAGCGGTACCGGGCCGGTCGGCTCCAAACCGTCGTCGTCGGCCAGAAGGGCCACCTGCAACTGATGGGTCAGGCCGGAGGCCGGAACGCGCTCGTCGGCACCGCACCGGCCCTCAAGGGGAACTGGCCGGAGCTGGCGACGATCCAGTCAGCCAGATCGGTCCGGGCCGTCTCCGCGCAGGGCCATCTGTTGGCCGAGGAGGTCGTCACCGCTCAGGGCGAGAAGGCGGTCCGCGAGCCGTTGTCGCGCGCCGACCGGGCCGACGCCGGTCAGGTCCGGGTGTCGGTGCAGGCGACCGCCAGCGCCCGCCGCTCCACCGTCACGTTCGAGACGGCGCGGACGGCACCCCGGCTGGACGCGCTGCCGACCAGCGCGGCTGCCGCGCCGACTGTCGGCACGCTGGCGGTCGACCCGAAAATCTCGAACCCGAAGTGCGCGGTACGGCGCAACGACCCGAAGGTGCAGGCGCAGCAGCCGAGCGCCAACATGGTCGAGTGGGCGGTGGACCGGGCGGTGCACGGCACCCTCACCACGTCCCGGCCGGCCAACTACCTGAAGTCCGGTCTGCCCGCGTACAGCCCGCAGGGGCTCTTCAAGAAACTGGATGTGGCCGGTGGCGGTGACGTGCCGGCGCAGCTCATGTTGGGAATCCTGGCGCAGGAGACGAACCTTTCGCAGGCGTCCTGGCACGCCGTCCCCGGCGACCTCGGTAACCCGCTGATCGCCGACTACTACGGCAACGCCGGGGGCAGCGTCGACGTCATCGACTACTCGAAGTCCGACTGTGGCTACGGCGTCGGTCAGGTGACCACCGGGATGAGCGTCGGCGACACGGTCTACAGCCGCAATCAGCAGATCGCAATCTCGATCGACTACGCGGCCAACATCTCCGCCGGGCTCAACATCCTGATCGACAAGTGGAACCAGATCTACAACGAACCACTCGGTCGGAGCACCCTCAACAACAACGACCCGGCCTGGATCGAGAACTGGTTCCTGGCGGTCTGGGCGTACAACAGCGGCTACCACCCGAGCAGCGAGGCCGGGCAGAACAACGGCCGGTGGGGCATCGGCTGGCTGAACAATCCGGCCAACCCGTCCTACAACCCGGCCCGATCGGGTTTCCTGCGGGACACCTACGCCGACGCGGAGACGCCGAACGAGTGGTCGTACCCGGAGCGGATCATGGGGTGGGTGGAGACGCCTCAGTTGAAGGGCTTCCCCATCGCGACGGAGGCGTACTCCCAGCCGACGTACGGCGCCAACTCCCCGGACTACCCGAGTCGCTTCACCAAGGTGCTGTCCCTGCCGGGCGTCTACACGTTCTGCGATCCGAACATCAACAGCTGCACCCCGGACATCTGGTGGCCGTGCCCGGCCGACAGCGAACTCTGCTGGTGGCACGGCAACGCGACCTTCGCCAACTGCCCCGGTGGTGAGTGCGCCAAGGAGAAGCTGACCTACGGTTCGTCCTCCGCCGAGCCGGGGGTGCAACGGATCTACGACCGGGACTGCTCGGTCTTCACCGGCAACTCCGACCCGGACAAGGACGCGACCCGCAAGTCCAGCATCGTCTACACCACGATCGACTCCTCGCAGTACGCACTGGGCTGCGCCAGCGATCCGAACGACGGCAAGTTCACCCTGCGGGCCGGTTATCCCACCGGGAGCACGAACGCGCTCTACGCCGACATCGACCTGCACCAGGTGGGCGCCGGCTACCAGGGGCACATGTGGTTCAGCCACGTCTACCCGACGGTGAACGGAAGCCCCAACCCCAAGCACCACCTGGTTGGCGCCTGGACCCCCAACCTGGACCTCAACCCCGGGGAGCGGATGAATTTCGATGTCGTCGTGCACCTGCCGAGCCACGGCGGCGAGTACGACGACGCGGAGTACGTCATCCGCGGCGGCAACGACGGCAGCGAGTACACCTGCGTGCTGGACCAGAGCACCGGCCAGGCCGGGCTCAACGGCCACGACAAGTGGGTCTACCTGGGCGCGTACAACATGGGCCGCGGATCGCAGGTGCTGCTGAACAACATGGGCAACTCGAACGACAACGGCAGCGTCGACATCGCCTGGGACGCCATGGCGTTCGTCCCGATCGGCAACCGCGGCGGACACGACTGCGACGAAGACTACTAGCGGCAATCCGAGCGCTGGCCTTCCGAAGCGCCCCCTGTCACCGCGCAGTGCGGTGGCGGGGGGCGCTTCCCGTTCTCGGCTCAGTCGTGCCGGGTGGCGTCGACGGCGGCGCGGACGAGAGCGACAGCACGGTCCGGGGCTACGCCCAGCCGCCGGGCCTCGGCGGCGTACTCGACGGCGGCGCGGTGCAGCCGGTCGACGGCGTCGTCGCGGCCGGGCGAGACGAAGGTGCCGTTGCGCCCCCGGGTCTCCAGCAGCCCCGCCCCCTCCAGTTCCCGGTACGCCCGCGCCACCGTGTTCGCGGCCAGCCGCAGGTCGGCGGCGAGCTGTCGGACGGTGGGCAGTCGGCTGCCCACCGGCAACCGGCCGTCGCCGATCAGCTCGGCGAGCTGCACCCGCACCTGCTCGTACGGGGGCACCGGCGAGTCGGGATCGACCGTGATCAGCACGTCAGGCACCTCCGCCATCAGCCCGCACCGCCCGGCACACCGGGATCGGTGTCCTCGTCGAGATCCACCGGAGGGGCGCCCTCCGCCAGATCCACCACCCGCCCGCTCGTACTGGTCGCGAGCAACGCCGCCCCGAACAGCACCAGTTGGTTGAGCAGGTAGAGGTAGAGCAGCAGGCCGACCGCGCCGGCCACCACCGTGTACGCCGGGTTGCGCTCGGTGCGAACCACGTAGTACCGCCCGACGGTGTTGAGCAGCGTGATGCCGATCGCCACCAGCAGCACCACCGGGCGCAGCCGGGACCGGCTCATCCGCAGCCGGGGCACCGCGAGCAGCAGCGCGGTGGCGAGCACCGCGTTGACCAGCACGCTGAGCACCGCGCTGACCGTGGTCAGCCCGACCGATCCGGTGCTGCGCAGCAGGAAGCGCAGCAGTGACTCCAACGCGTCCACCGCCGCCACCGAGAGGCCGAGCAGCACGAAGACGCCGATCATCACCCCCAGGTCGACCAGCCGCCGCACCACGAGGTTGCCGGGTTGCTGGTTGAGCGCGTACATGAGGCGCTGGGAGGAGCGGATCGCCTCCACCCAGCCGATGCCGGTGAAGACCAGGATGACCAGGCCGACCACGCCGACCGTGCCGCTGGAGTTGGCGATCTGCTGCGCGTCCAGGAACGGCAGGTTCTCCTTCAGGAACCCGGCCGCCGCCGTGGAGACCTCGTCGTTGTCCTCCAGGATCGCGCCGAAGATGGAGTACGCGACCAGAGCCAGCGCGAAGACGGCGAAGAAGCCGTAGTAGGCGATCGCCGCGGCGAGCCGCCCGGCCAACACCTCGGCGTAGAGCGCCCCGGCACGCCACACGTGGTCGAACAGGCTCGACCGGCTGCGCGCGGCACCCACCCAGCGGTCGATGCCCGCCTCGATACGGCCGATCACGTTCACGCGATCATCCTCGCCGATCTTTCACCGCCGCCGTCGCAACCGGCGCAAGAGTGCTCGCCGCCCGGCGGGTCGCCGACCGTCAGTCGCCGAGGCGGAAGTCCCGGCGGGGTTGCCACCGGGCCTGCCCGCTGTGCGAGAAGAGGGTGAACCCGTCGACCTCGAACATCGCGGAGAAGTCGGCCAGATCCTCGTACACCTTGTCCAACGCCTCGCCAGGGACGTCCTGCGCCACGGTGACGTGCGGATGGTACGGGAAGCGGGTCTGGCGGTGCAGGCCCGGCGCGGCCGCGATCGCGGCCGCCAGCAGTTCGCATTCGCTGATCCCGGCGGCCACCGCGACGAACACCACCTGCGTCACCGGCCGGAACGTGCCGGTGCCCCGCAGGTGCAGCGTGAACGGCAGATGCGCGGCCGCCACGGCGGCAAGGTGCCGCTCGACGCCCGGCAGGATGGCGGTCGGGATCTCGGTCGGACCGAGCAGCGTCACGTGTGCCGGCACCGCGAGGGGATCGCCCGCCTCGACCCGGCGCCGGGTGAGCTGGGCCCCCCACGGCTCCGGGATGTCCACCGCTATGCCGATCTGGACGGTGTCGCCGGACGGCGGCACCCCGCCACTGCGATCCACGCTCCGTGCCGCCACGTCGGCCACCGACCCGCCCACCTGTCCCGCAGCGCTATTCGCCGCGCACCGGCGGGAAGAAGCCGACCCGCTCGTACGCGGACCGCAGGGTCGCGCCGGCCACCGACCGGGCCTTCTCCGCACCGGCGGCGAGCAGCTTGTCCAGCTGCGCCGGGTCGTCGAGGTAGGTGCGCGTACGCTCCTGGATGGGGCGGACGAACTCCGCCACGACCTCGGCCAACTCCTTCTTGAGGTCTCCGTAGCCGCGGCCGGCGAACGCAGCCACCAGGTCGTCGATGCCACGCCCGCTGAGCGCCGAGTAGATGGTCAGCAGGTTGGACACGCCCGGCTTGGTCTCGGCGTCGAAGACGATCTCCCGACCGGTGTCGGTCACCGCGGAGCGGATCTTCTTGGCCGACCGGGCCGGATCGTCCAGCAGGTCGATGATGCCGGCCGGCGAGGACGACGACTTGGACATCTTCGCCGTCGGGTCCTGCAGGTCGGTGATCTTCGCGGTGTCCTTGACGATGTGCGGTGCGGGCACCGTGAACGTCGCGCCGAACAGCGAGTTGAACCGCTGGGCCAGGTCGCGGGAGAGCTCCAGGTGCTGACGCTGGTCCTCGCCGACCGGCACCGCGTTGGCCTGGTAGAGCAGGATGTCGGCGGCCTGCAGGACCGGGTACGTGAAGAGCCCGACGCTCGCCCGCTCGTTGCCCTGCTTCTGCGACTTGTCCTTGAACTGAGTCATCCGGCTGGCCTCGCCGAAGCCGGTGATGCAGCCGAGCACCCAGGCCAGCTGCGGATGCTCAGGCACCTGCGACTGCACGAACAGGGTGCTGCGCTCCGGGTCGAGACCGACCGCGAAGAGCTGGGCGGCCGCCACCCTGGTCCGCTGGCGCAGCAGCGCCGGGTCGTGACCCGCGGTGATGGCGTGCAGGTCCACCACGCAGTAGAACGCGTCGTGGGTGTCCTGCAGGGCCACCCAGTGCCGCACGGCTCCCAGGTAGTTGCCGAGGTGGAACGAGTCGGCCGTCGGCTGGATGCCGGAGAAGACGCGGGGTCGCTCGGAAACGTCGGGCATGGCGATAATTCTGTCAGCAAGCAGGCGGGGCCGTCATGACGGGCCGGCGCGTCGGCCCCGGCCGGCCGGTGTCGGGGCGCTGACCTCGCGTGGCACGCCCGCGCGCCGCTGCTCCGGCACGCGGAGCGCCGACACCGCGAGCCGGGCGACCCGACGTCCGTCCAGCGCCAGCACCCGCAGCAGCCAACCGTCCGCCGGCTCCACCGGATCGGGACCGCCGTCATCGGGCGGCTCGGCGGGTACGGGCACCTCGTCCCCGGGCAGCGGCAGCCGGCCCAGCACGGCCATCACGTACCCGCCGACCGTCTCGTACGGCCCGGCGGGCAGCGCCACGCCGGTCCGCTCGGCGAAGTCGGCGAGGTTGAGCCGGCCGTCGACCACCGCCGGCAGGCCGGCGTGCGGCGGGTCGGGGGTCGTGTCGTACTCGTCGTGGATCTCCCCGACGAGTTCCTCGATCAGATCCTCCAGGGTGACGATCCCGGCGGTTCCGCCGTACTCGTCGATCACCACCGCCAGGTGGTGACCCTCCCGGCGCATCTCGGTCAGCGCGGCCAGGACCGGCTTGCTGCCGGGCACCTGCTTGACCTCACGGGTCAGCTCACCGACGGTGACGCACGGGTCGGCGTCCGGACGCAGCAGCACGTCCCGCAGGTGCACGAACCCGATCACGTCGTCCTGGGTGCCATCGGTCACCGGGTAACGGGTGTGCGTCTCGACCCGCACAAGCCGGGCGGCCTCGGCGATGGTCAGCCGGGCCGGCAGGAAGACCACCTCGGTGCGGGGCATCATCACCTCGCGGACGAGACGCGCGCCGGCCACCAGCACCTCGTCGATGATCCGCCGCTCGTCCGGGTCGAGCACCGTGTTCACCGCGAGCAGGTCCCGTAGCTCGGCCTCGGAGATGCGTTCCCGCCCGGCCGCCGGGCCGGCCCCGAGCAGGTCGGTGACGAGGCGGGTGGCGCCGTCGGCGGCGCGGACCAGGATCCGGGCGACGGCTCGGGCGAGCGGGCCGGGGTCGCGGCGGGGCTTGCGCCGCACGCGTCGCCGGAGCCCGGAACGGGCCGCTTCCCGCATGACAGAGATGGTAGACACCGGGTGCCCGCCGTACCGGCGATCGCGCGGAGTCACCGGCGATGTGCGGCTCTGTTTAAACGTGAGAGATTATGATGGAATGGGTTGGCGGCGTGCTCGACTCCGGTCTTATCCGCCGCCGTAGGGTGATCACCAAAGGCCACGTCCCGGCGGGCCAGGCAGGAGGCAACGACGTGAAACTGCTCGTCACCGGGGGCGCCGGGTTCATCGGCAGCGTGGTGACCCGGATGCTGCTCGACGCGGGCCACCAGGTCGTCGTCCTGGACGACCTGCGCACCGGTCACCGCGAGGCGCTCGCTCCGGACGCGACCCACGTCGAGGCGTCCATTCACGACGCCGCCCAGATCCTCACCCCCGACGCCGGCTTCGACGGGGTGCTGCACTTCGCCGCCCTCATCGCCGCCGGCGAGTCGATGGTGAAGCCCGAGCTGTACTGGCAGACCAACACCGTCGGCTCGCTCGCCCTGATCAACGCCGTCCGCGCCGCCGGGGTGCCCCGGATGGTCTTCTCCTCCACCGCCGCCGTCTACGGCAACCCCACCGAGCTGCCGATCACGGAGACCGCGGTCAAGGCGCCCACCAACACGTACGGCGCCACCAAGCTCGCCGTCGACATGGCGCTCACCTCCGAGGCCATCGCGCACGGGCTGGCCGCCGTCTCGCTGCGCTACTTCAACGTCGCCGGCGCGCACCTCGCCGGCGACGTCGCGCTCGGCGAACGGCACGACCCGGAGACGCACCTCATCCCGATCGCCCTGGAGGTCGCCGCCGGCCGGCGGGAGAAGCTCCAGCTCTTCGGCGACGACTACCCCACGGCGGACGGCACCTGCGTCCGCGACTACATCCATGTCGCCGACCTGGCCCGCGCCCACCTGTTGGCACTGGACGCCGCCACCGGGGGCCAGCACCGCATCTACAACCTCGGCAACGGCAACGGCTTCACCAACCGGCAGGTGGCCGACGTGGTCCGCGAGGTCACCGGCCACCCGCTGCCGGTCGAGGTGGCGCCGCGCCGCGAGGGCGACCCCGCCGAACTGGTCGCCTCCTCCGCGCTGGCCCGTGACGAGCTGGGCTGGGTGCCGCAGAAGCCCACTCTGCACGACATGGTCGGCGACGCCTGGGCCTTCTACCGCACGCACGTCCTGGAGAAGTCATGACCAGCCCCACCGGCGACGTCGTCGAGCGGGCCGCCGCCGGCTTCACCGACCAGTACGGCGGCCAGGCCGCCGGCCTCTGGGCCGCGCCCGGCCGGGTCAACCTGATCGGCGAGCACACCGACTACAACGACGGGTTCGTGCTGCCCTTCGCGCTGCCACTGCGTACCGTGGTCGCCGCCGACCGGCAGGACGACGAGCGCTGGACGGTCTGGTCCGAGCTCTCCGACGAGACGATCACCTTCGGCGCGGACGACGTGGCCGAGCCCGGCCGGGTGACCGGCTGGGGCGCGTACGTGGCCGGGGTGGTCTGGGCGCTGCGCGACGCCGGCCACGCGGTGCCCGGCGCTCGGCTGGCGATCGCCTCCGACGTGCCGCTGGGTTCCGGGCTCTCCTCGTCGGCCGCGCTGGAGTCGTCCGTGCTCGCCGCCCTGCTCGACCTCGGTGGGGTGGACCTGTCCCCCGAGCGGCAGCCCCGGCTGGCGCAGCGGGCGGAGAACGTCTACGTGGGCGCGCCGACCGGCATCATGGACCAGTCCGCGGTGATCCGCTGCCGCGCCGGGCACGCGCTCTTCCTCGACTGCCGCGACGAGTCCGTCGAGCACATTCCATTCGACCTGGACGCCGCCGGGCTGGCCGTGCTGGTCATCGACAGCCGCGCACCGCACCGGCACGCCGACGGGGAGTACGCCGCCCGCCGCCGGTCCTGCGAGGTTGCCGCCAAGGCGCTCGGCGTCGCCGCGCTGCGCGACGTGGCCGTCGACCAGCTCGACAGCGCACTGGCCCGCCTCGACGACGAGGAGACCCGGCGGCGCGTCCGACACGTGGTCACCGAGGACCAGCGTGTGCTGGACACGGTGGCGCTGCTGCGCGCCGGCCGGGTCCGGGACATCGGCCCGCTGCTCACCGCCTCGCACGTCTCGATGCGCGACGACTTCGAGATCACCGTGCCGGAGATCGACACGGCAGTCGAGGCGGCGCTGTCGGCCGGCGCGCTGGGTGCCCGGATGACCGGCGGCGGGTTCGGCGGCTGCGTCCTCGCCCTGGTGGAGACCGATCGCGTCGAGGCGGTGGCGGCAGCCGTCACGGCCGCGTACGCCGAACGCGGTTTCACCGCCCCCACCACGCTCCCGGTCCTCCCCGCCCCCGGCGCAACCCGCCTGCACTGAACCCCCGGTCGACCATGTTGATCAAGAGGTTTGCGTCAAAATCCGGGCTCGGACTGACGCACACCTCTTGATCACCGGTCGAGGCGGCGGGCGGGGGGTGGGTGGGTTAGCTGGTTTCGACGATCATGGCGGCACCTACTGTGCGGTTGGTGGCCTCGTCGATGATGACGAAGCCGCCGGTGGTGCGGTTGCGGCGGTACTCGTCAGCGAGGAGCGGCACCGTCGTGCGCAGCCGCACCCGGCCGATCTCGTTGAGTCGCAGTTCGTCGGCCGACTCGTCGCGGTGCAGCGAGTTGATGTCCAACCGATAGTGCAGCCCTCGCACGATCGCCCGTGCCGACCGGGTGGTGTGCTTGATCGCGTACCGGCCGCCGACCCGCAGCGGGCTCGTCTCGTCCATCCAGCAGACCATCGCCTCGATGTCCTGGGCGACCGCCGGCGCGTTGTTCGGCCGGCAGATCATGTCGCCCCGGGAGATGTCGATCTCGTCGGCCAGCCGTACCGTCACCGACATCGGCGGGAACGCCTCCGCGACCGGCCCGTCGGCGGTCTCCACGGCGGCGATCCGGCTGGTAAAGCCGGACGGCAGCACCATCACTTCGTCCCCCGGCTTCAGCACACCGGAGGCGACCTGACCGGCGTAGCCCCGGTAGTCGGTGACGGTCGTGGACTGGGGGCGGATCACGTACTGCACGGGGAACCGGACGTCGACCAGGTTGCGGTCGCTCGCGATGTGCACCCGCTCCAGGTGGTGCAGCAGCGACGGACCCTCGTACCACGGCATGTTCTCCGACCGGGTGACGATGTTGTCGCCGCGCAGCGCCGAGATCGGCACCACGGTCAGGTCCGGTACGTCGAGCTTCGCGGCGAACGCGGTGAACTCGTCGGCAATCCGCTCGTAGACCTCCTGCGACCAGTCGACCAGGTCCATCTTGTTGACACACAAAACCAGGTGCGGCACCCGCAGCAGCGAGCAGAGGAAGGCGTGCCGGCGGGACTGCTCGACCAGGCCCTTGCGCGCGTCCACCAGGATCAGCGCCAGGTCGGCCGTCGAGGCGCCGGTGACCATGTTGCGGGTGTACTGGATGTGCCCGGGGGTGTCCGCGATGATGAACTTGCGTCGGGGCGTGGCGAAGTACCGGTACGCCACGTCGATGGTGATGCCCTGCTCCCGCTCGGCGCGCAGGCCGTCGGTGAGCAGCGCCAGGTTGGTGTACTCGTCGCCACGGGCCGCGCTGACCGCCTCCACCGCCGCCAACTGGTCGGTGAAGAGCGACTTGGTGTCGTAGAGCAGCCGGCCGATCAGGGTCGACTTGCCGTCGTCCACGCTGCCGGCGGTGGCGAACCGCAGCAGGTCCATCGCCCGCGTCTCGGTCGGCGGAGCCAGGGTTTCGGTGCTCATCAGAAGTAGCCCTCCCGCTTGCGGTCCTCCATGGCGGCCTCGCTGACCCGGTCGTCACCACGGGTCGCGCCCCGCTCGGTGATCCGCGTGGCCGCCACCTCCTCGATGACCTTCTCCACGGTGTCCGCGTCCGAGCGGACCGCCGCGGTGCAGGAGGCGTCGCCGACGGTGCGGTAGCGCACCTGCGCCTTGAACCGTTCCTCACCCGCGCGGGGACGGAAGAACTCGTTGACCGCGTAGACCATTCCGTCCCGCTCGATCACCTCGCGCTCGTGCGCGTAGTAGATCGACGGTAGCGGGATGCGCTCCCGGGCGATGTAGTGCCACACGTCCAGCTCGGTCCAGTTGGACAGCGGGAAGACCCGGATCGACTCGCCCGGGTGGTGCCGGCCGTTGTAGAGCGACCACAGCTCCGGGCGCTGGTTCTTCGGATCCCACTGGCCGAACTCGTCGCGGAAGCTGAACACCCGCTCCTTGGCCCGCGCCTTCTCCTCGTCGCGGCGGGCGCCACCGAACAGCGCGTCGAAGCGGTGCTTCTCCACCGCGTCCAGCAGCACCGGCGTCTGGATCCGGTTGCGCATCCCGTCACCGGACTCGCGGACCAGCCCGCTGGCCAGGGCCTCCGGCACGCTCGCCACCACGAGGTGCAACCCCAGCTCGGCGACCCGCTGGTCGCGGTATTCGAGCACCTCGGGGAAGTTGTGCCCGGTGTCGACGTGCATGACGGGAAAGGGGATGTTGGCCGGAGCGAACGCCTTCTGCGCCAACCGCAGCATGACGATCGAGTCCTTGCCGCCGGAGAAGAGCAGCACCGGGCGTTCCATCTCGGCGACAACCTCGCGCATCACGAAGATGCTCTCCGCCTCAAGGGCGTCCAGGTGGGAGACCCGGTAGGCCGCGGGGGACGTCATGACACTCGCTCGCTCATCCGATTTCCAGACCTTTCCGGTCGGACATGTCAAGAAGTGCGCTCAGGCTACCCGGAATGCCTCTGCAGCGCTGCAAGCAACCGGTTGGCGAGATCCTTGCGACAGACCAGCAGGTCCGGCAGGCGCGGATCCGCCTCGTTGTATCGAAGCGCAGAACCGTCGATCCGGGAAGCGTGTAGTCCGGTGGCCGTCGCCACAGCCACCGGGGCCGCCGAGTCCCACTCGTACTGCCCACCCGCATGGATGTACGCGTCCACCTCGCCGGTCACCACCGCCGCGATCTTCGCACCGGCCGAACCCATCGGCACCAGGTGCGCGCCGACGTCCTCGGCCAGGTCGGTGAGGAACACCGGCGGTCGGCTCCGGCTCGCCGCCAGGCGGATCTTGCGCTCACCGGCCGTCGCCGCCTCCACAGTCATCGGCGGGTACGCGGGCGGGTAGTCGGTGCCCAGCACCCGGTGCTGCGCCGGCAGTCCCACCGCCCCGGCGACCAGCCCGTGCGGGCTCGGCGCGCTCCGCGCCCAGAGCGCGACGTGCACGGCCCAGTCCGAGCGGCCCTCCTCGGCGAACTCCCGGGTGCCGTCCAACGGATCGATGATCCACACGCGGTCCGCGGTCAGCCGGGACACCGCGCCGGTGTTCACCTCGGCCGCCCAGGCCAACCGCGAGCCCTCGTCCTCCTCGGAGAGCACCGCGTCGCCCGGGCGCCACCGCGCCAACTCCGTGCGGATCAGGTCGTGCGACACCTTGTCCCCGGCCGACTTCAGCGCGCCCGTGTCTGCGAAGCCCAACTCCGCACGCAGGTCGAGCAGCGCCTGACCGGCCCGGGAGGCCAACCACCGGGCGAACGCCCCGTCGATCATCGGAGGACTGCCCATCTGCCCGCTCCCGTCGCCTCGCCGCGGCCCGTGCCCGCACGCACCGATCGGCCGCGACCCGCGTCGCCGGTCACGGCACGCCGAAAGGCGCAGACTACCGGCCAACCATTTCCGATCCGGTACGCCCCGCCCGGCTCAACCGCCGTGATACAGGTTCTGGGTCGGCTCCACGCCCTTGACGATCACCGACTCCACCACATCGGCGGCCCGGTCCACCAGGAAATCGAGTTCCTTACGCTCCGCCGCGCCGAAATCCGACAGCACGTAATCCGCCGGATCCTGCCGCCCCGGCGGCCGACCCACGCCGAACCGCACCCGGACGTAGTCCTTGGTGCCCAACGACTTGGACATCGAACGCAGGCCGTTGTGCCCGCCCTCACCGCCGCCGAACTTGATCCGCACCTGGCCGAAGTCGATGTCCAGCTCGTCGTGCACCGCGATCACCCGCGCCGGGGGCACCTTGTAGAACTGCGACAGCGCCGCGACCGGCCCGCCGGACAGGTTCATGTACGTCAGTGGCTTCACCAGCACCAGCTTCGGACCGCCGAACCCCAGCCGCCCTTCCGCGACCTCGGCCACCGCCCGCTTGTGCCGACCGAACCGCGCGCCCAACCGCCCCGCCAGCAGATCCGCCACCATGAACCCGACGTTGTGCCGGTTACCGGCGTACTCCCGGCCCGGATTGCCCAGGCCGACCACCAGCCACGGCCCCGCCTCGTCCGTCACGACCCGCCCCTCCCGCCGTCTTCACCGACTCCCGATACGCCGGCAGGCGCCCCCGAAACTCGGGGACGCCTGCCGCACGATACGAAACGATCAGGCTTCGGTACGCGCCTCGGTGTTCTCCGCGCCCTCGGCGGCCGGGGCGGCGTCCGCACCCTCGGAGCCCTCGGTGACCTCGCCGGTCTCGGCCTCGGCCTCCTCGGTGGCCTCCTCGACCTCGGGCAGCGTCGCCTCGAGCTGCTCGGCGGTCGGCGCAGCGGTCACCGCGGCGACCGGCAGCGTCGGGTCGACGGCCAGCTCGACACCGCTGGGCAGCTCGACATCGCCGGCGGTCACCGAGGAGCCCGCCTCCAGGCCCTCGATCGACGCCTCGAGGTGGTCCGGCACCTTGGTGGCGTCGGCGGTCACCGAGAGGGTGTCGTGGTCGTGCACGATCAGGGTGTCCCGCGCGGCCTCGCCGGTCAGCTGGACCGGCACCTCGACGGTGACCTTCTCGCCCCGGCGCACCAGGATGAGGTCCACGTGCTCGAAGGTGTCCCGGATCGGGTCACGCTGGATCGCCTTCGGCAGCGCCAGCACCTGGGTGCCGTCGGTGATGTCGATCGCGAAGAGCTGGTTGGCGCCACCCTTGCGAATCGCGGCGGCGAACTCCCGCGACGGCAGCGCGATGTGCTTGGGCTTCTCGCCGTGGCCGTACAGCACGGCGGGCACCTTGCCGGCCCGGCGGGTACGACGGGCACCACCCTTGCCGAACTCGGTGCGGGGCTCGGCGCTGATCTTTACCTCGGACACGGGGAAACTCCTGATGCTTCGCTGCGGCGGCTTGTCGTCTTGCGGTGCTGGGGCGAGGGGCTCGCTGGGGCTCATGCGTCATGAACGACTGCCCGGAGCACCGCGTCGATGACGGTGCCTCCGTGCGGCGCTCTTCAGCGGCCCGCCGGGCACCCTCGCCGTGGCAACCGCACCAGTCTACCCGAGCTGTTTCCCGGGTTACCGGCAGTCCCCGATCACGGCTCCAGGCCGGCCCGCCGGCGGTGTTTCCCGCCGGCGCGCCAGCCCGTTTCGACCAGTTTGTCAGATCCGGCCGGCCGACTCGGCCATCTTCAGCTCAGGCCACCGAAGAGGGTGGTCACCGAACCGTCGTCGAAGACCTCCCGGATCGCCCGCGCCAGCAGCGGCGCGATCGACAGCACGGTCAGCTTGTCCAGCTGCTTCTCCGGCGGCAACGGCAGCGTGTTGGTCACCACGATCTCGCTGATCGAGCTGTTCTTCAGCCGCTCGGTCGCCGGGTCCGACAGGAGCGCGTGGGTGGACGCGACCACGATCTCCGCCGCGCCCGACTCCTTGAGGATGTCCGCGGCCTTGGCGATGGTGCCACCGGTGTCGATCATGTCGTCGACGATCAGGCAGACCCGACCCTCGACCTCGCCGACCACCCGGTTCGCCACGACCTGGTTCGGCTTCATCGGGTCACGGGTCTTGTGGATGAACGCCAGCGGGCAGCCACCCAACCGGTCGGTCCACCGCTCGGCCACCCGCACCCGGCCCGAATCCGGTGCCACCACGGTCATCGGGCGGCCGGCGTACTTGTGCTCCACGTACTCGGCGAGGATGTCCATCGCGAAGAGGTGGTCCACCGGGCCGTCGAAGAAGCCCTGGATCTGCGCGGTGTGCAGGTCGACGGTGAGGATGCGGTTCGCGCCGGCGGTCTTGAGCAGATCCGCGACCAGGCGGGCCGAGATCGGCTCCCGACCCCGGTGCTTCTTGTCCTGGCGCGCGTACGGGTAGAACGGCAGCACGACGGTGATCCGCTTCGCCGACCCCCGCTTCAACGCGTCCACCATGATCAGGGTCTCCATGACCCAGGTGTTCACCCCGTGCGTCACGGACTGCACCACGAAGGCGTCCGAACCACGCACGGAGTCCTTGAACCGTACGAAAATCTCGCCGTTGGCGAACTCGTACGCGTCGGCCGGCGTCGGTGCCACACCGAGCACCTCGCCGATCTCCTTTGCCAGTTCCGGGAAACCCCGTCCGGAGAAGAGCATCAGGCTCTTGCGGTTTTCGGCGACGATGCTGCCCATGGGCCCGTCTGCTCCCGTTTGTCGGCGGTACCCGGCCCGGTGGTGGTGGGTCGGGGACTATTCGGTTGCAGTATCTCCCGCGCCGGACGCACCGCCCACCGTCTCGGCCTGCCCGTGCATTGCCTCACTGTCGCTTGCGGTGCCGCCAGTTTCCGACGCACCCTTCGCGTCGCCGGCGCGCTGCGCGGCCTCGGCCGCCGCCGTACCGGCCCGCCGCTTCACCACCCAGCCCTCGATGTTGCGCTGGCGCGCGCGGGCGACACCCATCGCGCCGGCCGGCACGTCGTCCACGATCACCGAGCCGGCCGCCGTGTACGCGCCGTCACCCACCTCGACCGGCGCGACGAACATGTTGTCCGCCCCGGTCCGGGCGTGGCTGCCGATCACCGTGCGGTGCTTGTTGACCCCGTCGTAGTTCACGAACACCGACGCGGCGCCGATGTTGGTCTGCTCGCCGATCGTCGCGTCACCCACGTACGTCAGGTGCGGCACCTTCGAACCGGGCCCGATCTCGGACTTCTTCACCTCGACGAACGTGCCGACCTTCGCCTTCTCGCCCAGCCGGGCCTCGGGCCGCAGGTACGCGTACGGGCCCACGCTGGCGCCCGCGCCCACCTCGGCGCCCACCGCGTGGCTGCGCACCACCGACGCGGCCGGACCGACGATCGTGTCGATCAGCGTCACGTCCGGCCCGACCAGCGCGCCCGCGCCGACCACCGTGGCCCCGCGCAGCTGGGTGTTCTGGTCGATGACCGCGTCGCGGTCCAGCGCCACCGTCACGTCGATCCAGGTGGTCGCCGGGTCGAGCAGGCTCACACCGGTGCGCATCCACGCCTCGTTGACCCGGTCGCGCAGCAGCCGCCGCAGCGACGCCAACTCCACCCGGTCGTTGCAGCCCAGCGTCTCGACGTGGTCGACGGCCACGTGCACCGCGACCGGCTCGCCGACGGACCGGAGCAGGCCGAACACGTCGGTCAGATACTCCTCGCCCTGGTCGTTGTCGGTGGAGAGCTTGCCCAGCGCGTCGCGCAGCCGCACCGCGTCGAACGCGTAGATCCCGGCGTTGATCTCCCGGATCGCGCGCTGGGTCGCGTCGGCGTCGCGCTCCTCGACGATCTGCTCCAGCCGGCCGTCGGCGTCCCGGACGATCCGCCCGAGCCCGGTCGGGTCGGGCACCTCGGCGGCCAGCACGGTGGCCGCGGCGGCGGCCTCCTCGTGCGCGGTCACCAACGCGCCCACCGTCTCCGGGCGCAGCAACGGCACGTCCCCGTTGATCACCACGACCGTGCCGGCGCCCTCCGGTACGGCGTCCAACGCGATCCGCACGGCATGCCCGGTGCCGAGCTGCTCGGCCTGGAGCACGGGCGTGGCCTCGGGGGCGATCTCGGTCAGGTGGGCCCGGACCTGGTCGGCGCCGTGGCCCACCACGACGACGGTACGGTCGGCGGCCAGCGGCGCGGCCGCGCTCAGCACGTGGCCGAGCAGCGTACGGCCGAGCAGGGGGTGCAACACCTTGGGCAGTGTCGACTTCATCCGCTTGCCCTCACCGGCGGCGAGCACGACGACGGTACGAAGGTGGGGCTGGGGCACGACGTGGCTCCCGTCGGGACGGCGGACACTCTCGCGGCCATGCTAACCACGCGGCCCGGCAGCGGTCCCTCTTACCCCCACCAGAACCCAAAACGGACTTGTTGGGACAGCTCGGCCGCCAGGGTTCGAACCTGAAATACGGGTACCAAAGACCCGGGTGTTGCCAATTACACCACGGCCGATTGCAACGTCAAGAACACCGTCGCCTCAGGACGAGCATCCTGCCGGTACACCTTAACGCCCGACGGCCGCGACGCCAGCACTCATGCCCTTCATGATCCCCTCGACCTCGCCGACCACCGCGCGTGGCTCATGACCGTGGCGGCGGTGACACCCCCGCGCGGGAGACCGGCCGGTTGGCGCACCACGGCGAGTGAAGGGTGGGCCATGAGCAGGGCTTTAGAACGTACGTACGGGACCTTTTTCAAACTTCCCCGTGCGATCTACCGAGCCGTAAGTTACGGTGACGTAGGCGTAGGTTCGTGATCGTTTCCGTCCCCTCTGCGAGGTGCCATGTCCACTACCATGCTCGAACCCAACACCGCCGGCCCCGGCCCGAAGCCGCTCACCGACGGCAGTCAGTCCTCCGGGATCCTGGCCGCCCTGTGGGCCTTCGTCGTGATCCCCTTCGTGGCCCTGCTGGTCGCCGTGCCGATCGCCTGGGGCGGCTGGCTGGGCTGGAGCGACGTGATCATCGGCCTGGTCTGGTACGTGGTTTCCGGGCTCGGCATCACGGTGGGCTTCCACCGCTACTTCACGCACGGCTCGTTCAAGGCCAAGCGTTGGCTGCGGGTGACCCTGGCGGTCGCGGGTTCGCTGGCGGTACAGGGCGAGATCATCCAGTGGGTGGCCGACCACCGGCGGCACCACGCCTTCTCCGACCTGGAGGGTGACCCGCACTCGCCGTGGCGTTTCGGCACCAGTTTCTGGGCGCTGACGCGGGGTCTGTTCCACGCACACGTGGGCTGGCTGTTCCGCCGCGAGCTGTCCAACCGGGAGCGGTTCGCACCGGATCTGATCGCCGACCGCGACATCAGCCGGGTGGACCGACTGTTCCCCGTGCTGGTGGCCGTCTCGCTGCTCGGCCCGGCGCTGATCGGGGGCCTGGTGACCTGGTCGTGGCAGGGCGCGCTCACCGCGTTCTTCTGGGCCGGGCTGGTCCGGATCGGCCTCCTGCACCATGTCACCTGGGCGATCAACTCGGTCTGCCACGTGTACGGCGAGCGCCCGTTCGCGATGCGCCAGGGCGACCGCGCGTCGAACTTCTGGCCGCTGGCGATCCTGTCGTTCGGTGAGAGCTGGCACAACCTGCACCACGCGGACCCGACCAGCGCGCGGCACGGTGTGCTGCGTGGTCAGGTGGACATCTCGGCCCGGGTGATCTGGCTGTTCGAGAAGGTCGGCGCGGCGTCGCAGGTGCGCTGGCCGAAGCCCGAACGCCTCGCGGCCAAGCTCGTGAAGCCGGTCGCACCCCGGTAAACCGGGCGGTGCCGCGGGGTGCCGCCTGGCAGGATGGCCGGATGACCGGGCGGAGCGGGGGAACCGGACGGCTCGGCGGACGGGGGGCCGAGCCCGATCCGGGTACGGTCGGACGGCACGGCAGGCCGGTCGGGCCGCCCGCCAGTGAGGCGACGACGTGAGCGGGCACAGCGGAGGCACCATTCCACGGCAGGGCGTCACCGAGCGCCAGCGAGGCGGCGACATGCCCGAGGTCAGTGACGAAGCCGGCGGCCGGCGTGCAGTGCCGGCTGCGGCGGCGAAACCCAAGCCCCCCTCACGGGTCCGCATGTCGGCCGCGCAGCGGCGGGAGCAGCTGATCGCGATCGGCCGGCAACTGTTCGCCGAGCGAGGCTTCGACGCCACCTCCATCGAGGAGGTGGCGGCCCGCGCCAAGGTCTCCAAGCCCGTGGTGTACGAGCACTTCGGCGGCAAGGAGGGGCTGTACGCGGTCGTGGTCGACCGGGAGGTCCGCGCCCTGCTGGACCGGATCACCACGGCGCTGACGGCGGGGCATCCGCGTGAGTTGCTGGAGCAGGCGGCGATGGCCCTGCTGGGCTACATCGAGGAGGAGACGAGCGGGTTCCGGGTGCTGGTCCGCGAGTCGCCGCTGATGTCCGGCACGGCCACCTTCAGCAGCGTGATGAACGACGTGGCCCACCAGGTCGAGCACATCCTGGGCGCCGAGTTCAAGAGCCGCGGGTACGACCCGAAGCTGGCCGAGCTCTACTCGCAGGCCCTGGTGGGCATGGTCGCGTTGACCGGCCGCTGGTGGCTGGAGGTGCGCAAGCCGCGCAAGGAGACGGTGGCGGCGCACCTGGTCAACATGGCCTGGAACGGGTTGTCGCACCTGGAGGCGAAGCCCACGTTGATCACCGCCCGCCGCCGCTGACCGTTCAGCGGCGGTGCACCTCGGCCACCGGATGTTTGCGGCGTTCCAGCTCCGCCTCGGCGTGCTCCGACGGGCCGATCTTGTCGTAGAGGCCGGTGCCGAGCAGGATCAGGCCGAACAGCATCGACACGATCACGGTCGACATCGAGAAGTTGAGGAAGTTCGCGTCGGTCTGCAGCACGGACATCATGAGGATGCTGGTCACCAGGAACACCGCCCCGGCGGTGAGGTTCATGTAGTGGCCGAGGTTGCTGCGCCGCGACGCTCCGATGATCAGGACGACTCCAAAGACCACCGAGGCGAGCGAGAAGGCCAGGTTGGTGCGGAGCCCGAGGGCCCAGTGGCTGCCCCGGTCAAAGAGCGGGTCGCCGATCGTCTCGGCGACTCCCCAGACGCCGAAGACCAGGATGTAGACGCCGATCAGGCCGGAGAGGACCCGGTAGAGCGGCCGTGCCGGATGGTTCACCGGAAAGTGCGGCATACTCCTGACCCCCTGACGTGACTGGTTCAGGGGAATTGTCGCCCAAAGAAACGGGCATGTCAGGCAAACCACCGATGGCTGCGCGGCCCGCCGCATGGCTGGACCAGGTCAGGTTTTCGCCGGAGCCCGAGCTGCGCAGGGATCAAGCCTGACCGCCCGGAGCAGCTCGGGCTCCGGCGAAAACCCACGACCGCAACCAAAGACCAGACTCAGAGCACGAGACGAGCCTTCTGGAACGCCTCCGCCTCATCCTCCGTGCCGACCTTGCCGTACATGCCGGCCATGAGCAGCACCAGGGCGGCCGTCATCACGACGATCACGGTGAAGATGCTGAAGTTGAAGAAGTTGGCGTCCGTCCGGATGAAGGCCAGGCCGGCCAGGCTGATCACCATCAGGGCGTACGCCAGCCACTGGTTGATCGCCACGTCGATGTTGCGGCCGAGCGCGGTGCCGACCAGCACGACGAGCCCGAGCAGCACGCACAGCAGCGAGAAGCCGAGGTTGGTGCCCTGGCCGAGGACGCGGGTGTCGTCCTGGGCGAGGATCTCGTTGCCGGCGCTCGTGATGATGCCGAGCACGCCGAAGACCACCAGGTACAGACCGGTCAGCCCGCCGATCGCCCGGTAGATCGGCCGCGCGGGGTGGTTGATGGGGGTGTGGGCCATGTCTGGGTCTCCAAGGGTGAGGTGTCGCCGACGATTGTTCCGCATGTGTCGGTGTGACGCCGCACACGGCCCCCGCGCCGGCGTGCCCGGCCCGCTCAGCCCTCGGGCAGCTCCTCGGCGAGGGTCATCCAGGTCTCCTCGATCCGTTCCCGTTCGGCGCGCAGATCCTTGAGCTGGGTGTCCAGGTCGGCGACGCGGGCGTAGTCGGTGGCGTCGGCGGCGAGTTGGTCGAGCAGGGTCACCTCGCGCTGGTCGAGCTTGCCGAGCTGCCGTTCCAGCCGGGTCAGCTCCTTGCGGGCCTGGCGCACTTCCGCGGCGGACATGCCACCCGCGGTGGGCCCGGCCGGCGCGACCGGGCCGGTGCCGCCCACCCGGGAGGCGCCGGCTCGCTCGGCGGTCCGGGCGAGGTATTCGTCGACGCCACCGGGCAGGTGCACGAGCCGGCCGTCGCCGAACATCCCGTACGCCGTGTCGGTGACGCGTTCGATGAGGTAGCGGTCGTGGCTGGCCACGATGATCGTGCCGGGCCACGAGTCGAGCAGGTCCTCCAGCGCGGCCAGGGTGTCGGTGTCCAGGTCGTTGGTGGGCTCGTCGAAGAGCAGCACGTTGGGCTCGCCGGCGAGCAGCCGGAGCATCTGCAACCGCCGACGCTCACCGCCGGACAGGTCGCTGACGGGCGTCCAGAGCCGGCGGTCGTCGAACCCGAAGACCTCGGCGAGCTGGGCGGCGGAGACCTCCCGGTCACCGAGCTGGACCCGGCGGGCGACCTCCTCGACGGCCTCCAGCACCCGCAGGTGCCCGGGCAGCTCGGCGAGTTCCTGGGAGAGGAACGCCGGTCGCACCGTCGAGCCGGTGCCAAGGCGGCCACCGTCGGGGCGGGTGATGCCGGCGAGCATCCGCAGCAGGGTGGTCTTGCCGGCGCCGTTGGCGCCGAGGATGGCGATCCGGTCGCCGGGGCCGACCAGCCACGTGACGTCGCGCAGGATCTCCTTCGGCCCGGCGTGCAGCTCGACGTTCTCCAGCTCGTACACCTGCTTGCCGAGCCGCGAGACGGCCATGCGCTGCAACGACATGGTGTCCCGGGCCGGCGGCACGTCGGCGATCAGCGCGTTCGCGGCGTCGATGCGGAACTGCGGCTTGGAGGTGCGGGCCGGCGGCCCGCGCCGCAGCCAGGCGATCTCCTTGCGGAGCAGGTTCTGCCGGCGGGCCTCGGTGGCGGCGGCGACACGTTCACGCTCGGCGCGGGCGAGGGTCCAGGCGGCGAAGCCACCCTCGTACGCCCGGACGGTCTGGTCGCCGACCTCCCAGGTGGTGGTGCAGACCGCGTCCAGGAACCACCGGTCGTGGGTGACCACGACGAGGGCGCCCTTGCGGCCGACCAGGTGCCGGGCCAGCCAGTCGACACCGCCGACGTCGAGGTGGTTGGTGGGCTCGTCGAGGATCAGCAGGTCCGAGTCGCGGACGAGCAGCGCGGCGAGCGCCACCCGCCGCCGTTCGCCACCGGACATCGGGCCGACCGGCTGGTCGAGGCCGAGGTGCGGCATGCCGAGGCCGTCGAGGATGTTGCGGACGCCGGCGTCGCCGGCCCACTCGTGCTCGGCGCCCATGCCCTCACCGAGCCAGGCGGTGCCGAGCACGACGTCCCGGACGGTGGCGTCCGGGGCGAGGGTGAGCTGCTGCGGTAGCCAGAGCACGCGCAGGTCGCGGCGGTGGGTGACCCGGCCGTCGTCGGGCTCCTCCTGCTTGGTGAGCAGGCGCAGCAGGGTGGACTTGCCGGCGCCGTTGAGGCCGACCACACCGATCCGGTCGGCGTCGTCCAGGCCGAGCGAGACGTCCGTGAGCAGCCGCCCGGCGGCGCCGTACCCCTTGGACACCCGGTCCAGATTGACGATGTTGGCCACGTTCCACCCTTCAAGATCAAGGCGTCCGGGTGCCGGCGGGCACCTCGGGACGCCTGAACCAAGGGTACGCGGACGTTCCGGCCACCCGCGCCGCGCGGGCCGGCCGGGACGCGACGTCAGCCGACGCGCGCGCCCGCCACGGGCCCGTGCGCGACCCGTGCCTCCCGACACACCCCGGCGCTGGTCAGCTCGGCGGCGATCCGCTCGGCGTCGGCGGCGTCCGCGGCGAGGAAGACGCAGGTCGGGCCGGAGCCGGAGACGATGCCGGTGAGCGCGCCGGCCGCCTCGCCGGCCTTGAGGGTGTCGGCCAGCGCGGGCCGCATGGCCAGCGCGGCGTCCTGCAGGTCGTTGCCGAGCGTACTGGCGAGGACCCGGGGGTCTCGTTGACGCAGCGCGCCCAGCAGGGCATCGGTGCTGCCCAGCGGGGCGCCCGCGGCGCCGGAGTCGCGCAGCCGGTCCAGCTCGCGGTAGGCGGCCGGGGTGGACAGGCCGCCGTCGGCGATCGCCACGACCCAGTGCCAGGAGGTGGCTCGGGCCAGCACCGGGCTGACCGCCTCACCCCGGCCGGTGCCCAGCGCGGTGCCGCCGTAGATCAAAAACGGCACGTCGGAGCCCAGGTCGGCGGCGATCCCGGCCAGTTCGTCGCGGGACAGCCCGGTGCCCCACAGCGCGTCACAGGCCACCAGCGCGGCGGCCGCGTCGGCGCTGCCGCCGGCCAGCCCGCCGGCGAGCGGGATCTGCTTGCGCAGGTGCAGGCGGGCGTGCGGCAGCACCCCCGCGTACCCGGCCAGGGCGTGCGCGGCGCGGATCACCAGGTTGGAGTCGTCAAGCGCCAGCTCGCCGGTGCCCTCGCCCTCCATGGTCAACGCGAGCGTGTCGCCCCGGCGGGCGGTCAGCTCGTCGTAGATGGAGATGGCGTGGTAGACGGTGTTCAGCTCGTGGTAGCCGTCGCGGCGCAGCGGGCCCACCCCGAGGTGCAGGTTCACCTTGGCGGGCACCCGGACCTTCACCGGACCGATGGCCCCGCGTCGCTCGTCCTCGTCGTCCGGTCGCCAGGCCTCGGTCACGGGGTGAGGTCCCGCGTGCGCAGGCGAATGTCGAACGGCTTGCTCAAAATCAGCTCCTCGGCGGAGTCGGCGGACACGGCGTCAGCCTACTTCGGGGCCACCGTACCGGCCGGGGCCGACGCGGCGATGGCGGCGAACTGCTCGACGGTCAGTGACTCCCCCCGGGCCCCGGGGTCGACGCCGGCGGCGGTCAGCGCGGCGGCGGCCCGGTCCGGGCCGCCGGCCCAGCCGGCCAGCGCGGCGCGCAGGGTCTTGCGGCGCTGCGCGAACGCCGCGTCCACGACGGCGAAGACCCGCTCGCGCGGCACGTCGGCGCGGGGCGGTTCGTGGCAGGTGAAGGCGACCAGACCGGAGTCGACGTTCGGCACCGGCCAGAACACGTTCGGCGGCACCTTACCGGCGCTTCGGGCGTGGGCGTACCAGGCGAGCTTGACCGACGGGATGCCGTACACCTTCGAGCCGGGACCGGCGACGAGCCGGTCGGCGACCTCCTTCTGCACCATCACCAGACCGTGCCGGAGGGTGGGCAGCTCGGCGAGGAGGTACAGCACCACCGGTACGGCGACGTTGTAGGGCAGGTTCGCGACAAGCGCGGTCGGCGGCGGGTCACCCAGCTCGGCGGCGCTGACCCGGAGCGCGTCGGCGCGGTGCACGGTGAGCCGGGCGGCGTCCGCCCCGGCGTGCCGGGCGACGGTCTCCGGCAGCGCACCGGCGAGCGTCGGGTCGATCTCCACGGCGTGCAGGTGCCCGGCGACCGGCAGCAGCCCCAGGGTGAGTGAGCCGAGCCCTGGGCCCACCTCCAAGGCCACGTCGTCGGGGGTCAGGCCGGCGGCCGTGACGATGCGCCGCACCGTGTTCGGGTCGTGCACGAAGTTCTGGCCGAGCTTCTTGGTGGGCGCGACGCCCAGCCGGGCGGCCAGCTCCCGGATCTCCGCCGGGCCGAGGAGGCTCACCACGGGCCGAAGGCCCGGTCGCCGGTGGCGGAGATGGCCGCGCACAGCTCGTCCAGGTCGCTGCCGGTGGTCGCGGCGAGGGACCGGACGGTGAGCGGGATGAGGTACGAGGCGTTCGGCCGGCCACGGTGCGGGGTCGGGGTGAGGTAGGGGGCGTCGGTCTCCACCAGGATCTGGTCCAGCGGGGTGAGCGCGGCGGCCTCGCGCAGGGCGGTGGCGCTGCCGAAGGTGACGGTGCCGGCGAAGCTGAGCAGGTAGCCCCGGCGCACGCACTCGCGCGCGAACTCGGCGTCACCGGAGAAGCAGTGCAGCACCACCGTGTCCGGTGCGCCCTCGTCGTCGAGGATCCGCAGCACGTCGGCGTGCGCGTCCCGGTCGTGGATGACCAGCGTCCGGCCGTACCGCTTGGCGATGGCGATGTGCGCCCGGAAGCTCGTCTCCTGCGCGGCGCGCCCCTCGTCGCCGGTACGGAAGAAGTCCATGCCGGTCTCGCCGATCCCCCGGACCCGGTCGCGGGCGGCCAACGACTCGATCTCCCGCAGCGCCTCGTCGAGGTCGCCCAGCCGGGGCGCCTCGTTGGGGTGCAGCGCCACGGTGGCCAGCACGGCGGGATACGCCTCGGCGATGTCCGCGCCCCACCGCGAGGAGGCCACGTCCACGCCCACCTGGACCAAGCGGTCCACGCCGACCTTGGTGGCCACCGTGATCGCCGTGGCGACCGGGTCGTCGGACGGCCCGCCACCGGGTACGCCGGCCTCGCTGACGGTGATGTCCAGGTGGGTGTGGCTGTCCAGCACCGGCCGGGGCAGCGGCTCGGGGGCGGGCGGGAACTCTCCGGCCCGCCGGGCGGCACGCTCGCGGCGGGTTTCAGTCGGCTCGCTCATCAGCGACAGCATCACACACCGGGGCCGTCCATCCGCCCGCCACCCGGCGTTCACCTCGACTACGCCGCGCGACTCTACCGTCGCCGGGTGAGCGAGCGCAGCGAGCGAACCATGAGGCACAGCAGCGTGGCGTCTCACGCCGCTGCCGAGCGGAGCGAGGCGGCGGGGTGAGCATCACACCGCACGCGAGCGACGCCGCCGGCGAACGGACCGGCCTGCGCGTGGCGTTCGGCGGCGGCGTCTACCCGGCTGAGGAGATCGCCCGGGGCGCCGCGTACGAGCTGTTCAGCGCCGAGGAGGTGGCCGGCTTCGAGCGGGCGCCGCGTCCGGGCAGCGCCCTGCCGTGGCGTCGGTTCGTGCACGTCACCGAGGTGAGCGCGGTGCACGGCGCCGCCGTGCCGGCCGAGGAGCCGGAGACACCGCTGATGATGCCGGCGCACCGGGAACACGGCTGGTCGCACGTACACCAGCTCAGCCAGCAGCCGTCCGCGGCGGGTGACCCGGTGTTGGCCGCGGTGCGTGCCTCGGCGGTCATCCGGCGCGGCACCCGGATGGTGAAGGTGCTCTCCGCCCGGCAGCTCGCCGGGTATGTGCGGGGCTGGCTGCCGCACGGCTTCTGCTACCGCGAGCACGACGTGGCGCACCTGCGTACGCCGTCGACGACCACCGTGCTGCGCACCGACGGCGACGTCGGGCGGGACGGCTCGGACGTGGCGTACGCGCTGCGCTGGCGGGCCGCCGACCCGGGCGACTACGACGTGCCGGTGGGCGAGGCGCACCGGGGGCTGACGGCGCTGGCGTCCCGGGACCGGCTGGGCCCGCCGGTGCTGGGCACCGGTTTCGTGCCGAGCAACGGCCAGCTCATCCCCGAGTTCATCACCCGGGACTTCGCGGACCTGCCGATGCCGGCGAACGCGACGCTTGTCGCCTATCCCGTCGAGGGCGTCGAGGTGGTGCTCTACAGCTACCAGGCCGAGCAGCGCGCGTGGCTGCGGATGGTGGGCCCGCAGTGGCGACACCTGTTGGCCGCGGTGCCGGGCCTCTCCCCCGACCAGGAGTACGTGCCGACCGGCGACGCCCCGCGATCCACCCAGCTGGTCGGCCTCTATGGCGACACCGAGTACGAGGCGGTGGCCGACCTGCCCGGCGGGTTCCGGGTGCTGGCGATGACCCGGGCGGCCCGCTATCCGGTGGACGCGGTGGCCCGCCGGGTCCGGTTCGCGCAGTGGCGGGGCGTGTCGTGCCTGGTGCTGCGCGAGGAGGCCGGCTGGCTGCGCCTGCGGCTGCGCTTCCCGGACCCGGACGCGGTGATCGCCACCGGCGCGCAGTGCCACGACCGGGGCATCTACGAAACCTGGGCGCCGGGCGCCGAGGTGAGCAACGACCAGGTCATGGACACCCGGTACGTGATGTGACGGCGCACGGCGGTCAGATGGCGCACCGCCGCGCGCCGTTTGCTGATCAGCCGGCCAGTCGGGCCAGCTCCTCGTCGACGATCGACGGGTCGAGCTTGCGGAACACCGGCTTCGGCGAGGCCAGCGGCCGACCGGCCTCCAGTGGCACCGACTCCCAGCGCGCGCCCACCGTGTAGTCCCCGGTCAGCACCGGGTACGCCGGCCCGCCGTCCAGGTCGTCGACCTGCTCGATGACCGGCATCGGCGCGTGCACGCCGGTGCCGCCCAGCAGCTCGTGCACCTGCTGCGCGGAGTGCGGCAGGAACGGGGTGAGCAGCGTGTTGGCGTCGCTGACCACCTGGAGGGCGACGTGCAGGATGGTGCCCTGGCGGGGCTTGTCGGCCTCGGCCTTGAGCTTCCACGGCGCCTGCTCGGAGAGGTACTTGTTGGCCTCGGCGACCACCTTCATCGCCTCGCCGATGGCCTGCTTCTGCCGGTGCCGGCCGATCAGGTCGCCGACCGTGTCGAACCCGGCGCGGGCGACGGCGAGCAGCGCCTCGTCGGCCTCGGTGAGGCCGGCCGGGTCGATCGACGGGATCGCCCCGAAGTTCTTCGCGGCCATCGAGACGCACCGGTTGACCAGGTTGCCCCAGCCGGCGACCAGCTCGTCGTTGTTGCGGCGCAGGAACTCGGCCCAGGTGAAGTCGGTGTCGTTGCTCTCCGGGCCGGCGGCGGCGATGAAGTAGCGCAGCGCGTCGGCGTCGTAGCGCTCCAGGAAGTCGCGGACGTAGATGACCACCTTGCGCGACGAGGAGAACTTGCGCCCCTCCATGGTCAGGTATTCGCTGGAGACCACCTCGGTGGGCAGGTTGAGCCGGCCCAACTCGCCCGGCTCGCCGTCGCGGGCGCCCTCGCCGGAATATCCGGAGAGCAGCGCCGGCCAGATCACCGAGTGGAAGACGATGTTGTCCTTGCCCATGAAGTAGTAGGACCGGGCGTCCTTGCCCTCCCCATCGGCGGACCACCACCTGCGCCATGCCTCCGGGTCGCCGGAGCGGCGGGCCCACTCGATCGAGGCGGACAGGTAGCCGATCACCGCGTCGAACCAGACGTAGATCCGCTTGTCGGAGCGGTCCCGCCAACCGTCCAGCGGGATCGGCACGCCCCACTCCAGATCCCGGGTGATCGCCCGCGGCTGGAGGTCGTCGAGCAGGTTGCGGGAGAACCGCAGCACGTTGGGCCGCCACCCCTCCCGGGTGTCCAGCCACTGGCGCAGCACGTCGGCCAGGGCGGGCAGGTCCAGGAAGAAGTGCTCGGTCTCGACGAACTTCGGGGTCTCCCCGTTGATCCGCGACTTCGGGTCGATCAGGTCGATCGGGTCGAGCTGGTTGCCGCAGTTGTCGCACTGGTCGCCGCGCGCGCTGTCGTACCCGCAGATCGGGCAGGTGCCCTCGATGTACCGGTCGGGCAGGGTGCGCCCGGTGGACGGCGAGATCGCGCCCATGGTGGTCTTCGGCACGATGTAGCCGTTGCGGTACATCCCCTCGAACAACTCCTGCACCACCGCGTAGTGGTTGCGGGTGGTGGTGCGGGTGAACAGGTCGTAGGAGAGCCCGAGGCCGTGCAGGTCCTCGACGATCACCCTGTTGTACCGGTCGGCCAGCTCGCGCGGGGTCACCCCGTCGGCGTCGGCCTGCACCTGGATGGGGGTGCCGTGCTCGTCGGTGCCGGAGACCATGAGCACGTCGTGGCCGGCCATCCGCATGTACCGGGCGAAGACGTCGGAGGGAACGCCGAAACCGGAAACGTGGCCGATGTGGCGGGGGCCGTTGGCGTACGGCCAGGCCACTGCCGCGAGAACGTGACTCATGAGCAGCAAGCCTAGTGACCCGCCCGGGGCGTCCGCGAACCAATGGGGGTGCCGGGCCGCCGGACCGGATCGACCACCCCGCCCATTGGTCCGATTTGTCGTCGACACGCGGTCCAGCTGCCCGATCTGCCTCCGCTACCGGTGTGCAATGAACGTCGTGACTGGCAGAGGAGCGGCCCGGGACCACGACGAGCGTCCCACCGGGCCGACCGGCGGCGACGAGCCCGGCTCGCCCGGCGCACCCCGGGCCGCCGGGGTCGCGCCACAGCCCCGGCCGGTCCCCGCCGCCGAACCCGATCGGCCCGGCCACCAGCGGCCCACGCCGTCCGGGCGGGCGGCCGCGCCACGGCGGGACACCTCGACGGAGCTCGCCGCCACCTCGGCCCGGCCCACGCCGGCCGCACCGGCCCCCACCCCGGCGCGGCCCAGCCCGACGGCGCCCGTGCCCAGCCCGGCCCGCCCGAAGCCGCCGGGCCCGTCGGCCGCCGGCGCGCCGGCGGCGCGCGAATCGACCCGAACGGCGGTCGAGGCGCAGCCGGCAACCGGGGCCCCGGTCGAGGTGGAGCCGACCACCGGTGCGCCGGTGGACGCGGTGCCGCGTCGGGTGCCGGTACGCCAGCAGAGCCGTCGCCGAATTGCTCACCGAGTCGACGGGGACCGGCCACCGGACGACGAGGGCACGTTCTGGGCGCCGATCGAGCAGGTGCACTGGGACGGCACGCCCGTCCGCGAGGTCGCCGCCCCCCAGCGCCGGGCTCGCCGTCCCTCGTCGCGGACGACCGCGTTGCCGGACCCGCTGCCCGGACTGACCGCGCTGGTGCTGCTGAGCCTGGCCGCGGCCTTCTTCGCCTGGGTCAGCGCCGGCCCGTTCTGGCTCGCGGTCGGGCACGCGCGCGACGGCACGGTGGTGATCGACCACTGCACTGGAGGCGGGCTCACCCAGCGGTGCCGGGGCATCTTCACGGCCGACGACGGGCGGTTCCTGGCCCACGGGGTACGGGTCAGCGGCGTACCCGCCGGAGGTGGCGCGCCCGGGGCGGCGCTGCGGGCACGGATGACCGGCCCGGACAGCGACACCGCGTACGCCGACACCGGCGCGGGCCGACACCTGCGCTGGCTGCCCGGACTGCTGGCGGTGCTCGGCTGCGCCGCCGGCATCGTCCGGTGGACGGGGTCGGCCCGGCTGCCCGGCCGGCGACACCGCCGCTGGGCGGTGGCCACGGCTCTCGCCGGCCCGGCGCTGATCACCCTCGGCTTCCTCGCCGCCGCGTGGTGAACGCGCCGGTGGGTCAGCTGTGCACGATCGTGTAGACCTCACGGCGGCGCAGCGAGTATTCGGTGGCGACGTCGGTGATGGCGTCCCGGCGGGACCGGCCGGCGGCCTCCCGCTCGGCGACGGCCGCGCGCAGGGTGTCGTCGTCGGGGCGTTCCGGCGCGGTCACCGGCGAGCCGGCCACCACCAGGGTGATCTCCCCGCGCGGATCACCCTCGGCGGCCCACCGGGCCAACTCGCCGAGGGGGCGGCGGAGCACCTCCTCGTAGGTCTTGGTGAGTTCCCGGCAGAGCGCGGCCGGCCGGTCCGCGCCGAACGTCTCGGCCAGGTCGGCGAGCGACGCGCCGATCCGGTGCGGCGCCTCGAAGAAGACGAGGGTGCGCTCCTCGGCGGCGAGCGCGCGCAGCCGGGACCGGCGGGCACCCCCGCTGCGGGGCAGGAACCCCTCGAAGCAGAACCGGTCGCAGGGCAGCCCGGAGACGGCGAGGGCGGTGGTCACCGCGCTGGGCCCGGGGGCCACGGTGACCGGCGCCCCGACGTCCAACGCGGCCCGGACCAGCCGGTAACCCGGGTCGGAGACGCTCGGCATGCCGCCGTCGGTCACCAGCGCCACCACGTACCCGCCGAGGATGACCTCGACCAGTTCGGGCGTACGCCGTTCCTCGTTGCCCTCGAAGTAGGAGACGATCCGGCCTCCGACGGTGATGTCGAGGTCGCGCGCCAGCCGGGTCAGGCGGCGGGTGTCCTCGGCGGCCACCACGTCGGCGCTGGCCAGCACTTCCCGAAACCGCACCGAGGCGTCGGCGGGGTTGCCGAGCGGGGCACCGAGCAGGATCAGGCGCCCAGCTTCGGACATTTCACCCACGACATCGTCTCCTTCATCGACAGCGAATACCGGTATCAGGGACGACGGGCGCCACAGGACACCCTGGCAGCCTACGATCGCCGGGTGACGAGTGCGTCGACAGCGCAGAGCCCGAGCGCCGACCCGGCAGACACGGTCGAGGTGTCCGGCGAGCCCAGCCCTCACCAGGAACCGACGGCACCACGTGCCGACGGCGGGGGCATATCCGCCGTGGTCCGCCGCCGGTTCGCCACCGTCGACACCCGGATGGACCCGTATTCGTGGCTCGCCACCGCAGTGGTGGTGGTGATCGCGGGGATCCTGCGCTTCGTGGGCCTTTCCAGCCCCAAGGGCAAGATCTTCGACGAGACGTACTACGCCAAGGACGCGTACGGGCTGATCAGCCGGGGCGTCGAGTGGAACTACAAGGACAACGGCCCGTCGTACGTGGTGCACCCGCCGCTGGGCAAGTGGCTGATCGGCGTCGGCGAGTGGGCCTTCGGCTATCAGGACGCGGAGTCGAAGGTCTCCGTCGGTGGGCACCTGTTCACCACCGCGCCGGAGTTCGGCTGGCGGTTCTCGGCGGCCGTGATCGGCACGCTGTCGGTGCTGCTGCTGGTCCGCATCGGTCGCCGGCTGTTCCGCTCGACGGTGCTCGGCTGCGCGGCCGGCCTGCTGCTCGCGCTGGACGGCTTCCACCTGGTGCTGTCGCGCGCGGCGCTGCTCGACATCTTCCTGCTGTTCTTCGTGCTGGCCGCCTTCGGCGCTCTGGTGCTCGACCGGGACGCTCGCCGCCGGCGCTGGGCGCGCGCCCTGGACGACGGGCTCGACCCGAGCCTGCCGGGGCGCGCGGGTCGGCCGCCGACCGGCTGGCGCACGTGGCCGTGGTGGCGGCTCGCCGCCGGGGTACTGATCGGCTGCGCCTGCGCGGTCAAGTGGAGCGCGCTCTACTTCGTGCCGGTGTTCGCCCTGTTCGTGGTCCTCTGGGAGGTCGGGGTCCGCCGCTCGGCGGGCGTCCGCCGGCCCTGGCGGGACACCCTGCTCGACGAGGTCCCCTGGCTGGTGCTGGCCGGCGTGCTGATGGTCGGCACCTACCTCGCCACCTGGTCGGGGTGGCTGCTCAGCGACGACGGCTACTACCGGCTCGCGTCGGCCTACCCGAGCGCCCCGCTCAGCGACACCCCGGTGATCGGTCCGCTGGTCAACCTCTTCGAGTACCACCGCGCCGCGTACGGCTTCCACGCCCAGCTCGACGATCCGCACAAGTACCAGTCGTGGCCGTGGCAGTGGCTGCTGCTCGGGCGGCCGGTGGCGTTCCACTGGTCCGGCGACGGCGCCTGCGGGGCACCGACCTGCGCCTCGGAGATCCTGCTGCTCGGCACCCCGCTGCTGTGGTGGTCGTTCCTGCCCGCGCTGGTGGCGCTGGTCTGGCTGGGCATCGCCCGACGGGACTGGCGGGCCGGCGCGATCCTGCTCACCGTGGCCGCCGGGCTGCTGCCATGGTTCTGGTTCGCCCTCGACGGCCGGACGATGTTCTCGTTCTATGTCGCGCCGGCGCTGCCGTTCCTGGTGCTGGCCGTGGTGTACGTGCTGGGCGCGCTCATCGCTCCGCCCGGCGGTGACGTGGGTGAGACGGCAGCCCTGGTGCCCGGCGACGCGGGCTACGAACGCCGGCTGGTGGGCAGCATCGCGGCCGGGGCGTACGTGCTGCTGGTGGCGTTGTGCTTCGCGTACTTCTATCCGATTTTCGTGGGACGGCTGATCCCGTACTCGGACTGGCTGTCCCGAATGTGGCTCGACGGCCGCTGGATATAAGCGCCGGCAGGCGACGCGCCGCACAGCGCGACGGAAATCGGGCCCGCACGCGTCACGCGTGCGGGCCCGACCTCTTACACGAAGACGCGCGCCCCGATCGCCTGCCACGGGGGAAGCGGGCGATTGGGGCGCGCATGAAGAGCTTAACCACCGCGCACCACCGGCACAACGGGTCAACTTGGGTCAGATTTCCGACGGATTCCACCCGGGCCGACGTCTCCCCTCCGACCGTTGACCGAGGGTGACCTGGCGTGGACCCAGCGCCCCCGAACCGGCCGTCTCGACGCCGACGGAGGCCGCCGCGAGGGCTGCCGGCGACCCGGCCCGACGCACTAGGCTCGCCGTGGTGAGCGTCGCGATCGTGACGGGAGGCGGGGTGCCGTGGAGCTGTTGGAACGGGTCCGGGCGATCTGCGTCGCACTGCCCGAGGTGACCGAGCGCCCCAGCCACGGGTCACCGACCTGGTTCGTCCGGGACAAGAGCGTGTTCGTCACCCTGCACGCCGACGGGCACCACCAGAACGACTTTCCCCACCTCTGGTGCGCCGCGCCGACGGGCGCCCAGGCGGAGCTGACCGCCGCCGACCCGGCCCGCTTCTTCCGCCCGCCCTACGTCGGCGGTCGGGGTTGGGTCGGCGTACGGCTGGACGGCGCCGTCGACTGGGCCGAGATCGACGAGTTGTGCCGGGACGCGTACCGGGAGATCGCGCCGAAGCGCCTGGTCGCACTGCTCGACCCGCCCGCCTGACCCGGCCGCGTCCGCGCGTCCCCGACCATCCGGGACGACCACCACCCCGATGATCATCCAAAGTGGATTTCACTACACTGCCCGCCGTGATCAACTTCAGACGATCGGCGGCCGTCCTCCTTGGACTGCTGGCGACCACCGCGCTGACCGGGCCGGTCCCGGCGGCGGCCGACGAGGAGCAGGCGGCCGAGCCGCCCCGGGTCGAGCTGGTGCTCGACGTCAGCGGCTCGATGCGGGCCGCGGACATCGACGGGCGCAGCCGGATCTCGGTGGCCCAGCAGGCGTTCAACGACGTGGTGGACGCGCTGCCGGAGGAGACCCAGCTCGGCATCCGGGTGCTCGGCGCGACCTACAAGGGCAAGGACAAGAAGGTCGGCTGCCAGGACACCCAGCAGATCGTTCCGGTCGGGCCGGTCGACAGGACCCAGGCCAAGGCGGCGGTCGCGACGCTCCGGCCGACCGGGTTCACACCGGTCGGGCTCGCGCTGCGCTCCGCCGCGCAGGACCTGGGCACCGGCGCCACCACCCGGCGGATCGTGCTGATCACCGACGGGGAGGACACCTGCGCGCCACCGGACCCGTGCCAGGTGGCCCGGGAACTGGCCGCGCAGGGCACCAGCCTGGTCGTCGACACGCTCGGTCTCGCGCCCGACGAGAAGGTACGCCGCCAGCTGCTCTGCATCGCCGGGGCGACCGGAGGCACCTACACCGCGGCGCAGAGCGCCGACGAGCTGACCGGCCGGATCAAACAGCTCGTCGAGCGGGCCGGTGACACCCACACCCGGGCCCCGACCGTGGTCGGCGGCGCGAACGCCTGTGACTCCGCGCCGCTGCTCGCCCCGGGCGTGTACGCCGACCGGGAGGCGTTCTCCGAGCACCGCTACTACCGGGTGCCCGTACGCCCCGGGCAGGAGCTGCGCGCGTCGGTGAGCATGGCGCTGGACCGGCCGGTGAACCGGGACTACGGAGTGCTGCTGCGGGCCACCGCGGCGGATGGCCGGGAACTGGTCCGTGGCGCGGACGCGGGCAGCGGCCGGGCCGACGTGCTCTCCGCCGGTCTTCGCTGGTCGGCCACCGCCGACGACGAGGACGCCGACGACGACGAGAACGCGACCGCCGGGACCTCGACGCCCGTCGTCGAGCCCACCACCGTCTGCCTGGTGGTGAGCAACTCGTTCGCCGCACGCCCGGGCACCGCGGCGACGCCCGGCATGCCTGTGGAGCTGACCATCGACGTGGTCGCCGCCGCGGGGGCCCCGGACGGGCCCGATCTCGGCCGGGGCTGGGTGCTGCTCGCCCTGCTCACCGTGGCTGGCCTGCTCACCGGCCTGATCGCCGGCCTGCTCACCCGCTGGTGGGTCGCCACCTGGAGGGAGAACTGATGCGTACCGCACTGTTCCGGTCGCTGGCGGCGCTGCTCGCCGCCGGTGGGGCCGCGCTGCTGCCCGGGGCGGCCGTGGCCGCCCCCACCCCGTCTCCGGGCGCCACGCCGGTGACCCGGGCCGGCACCTCGTTCCTCACCGCCACCCCGATCACGGCCGGCCAACCGGTGCGGGTGGACGCCTCGGTCGGCGACCACCTCTACTGGTCGTTCCCGGCCACCGCCGGGCAGGTGCACGAGATCAGCGCCACCGTCACCTTCCCGAAGGCACGCAGCGGCGCCTCCACCTGGACGGTCGACGTGTTCGACGGGCTGCGCCGACGGCAGGCGTGCACCGCCGGGGCGCAGACCCCGACGGTGGACGGCAAGGCGTCGAGCGTGGCGCTGGGCTGCACGCTGCGCGAGGTGCGGCCCTGGGCCGAGCCGTGGTCGGCCGACCCGCTGCCCGGCACGTATGTGGTCCGGCTCTCCGTCATCGACCTGCCCGAGCCCGACCTGGGCGCACCCGTCGACGTGGACCTGCTGGTCGACGTCCTCGCGGACCGGGGCGCCTCGGCCGACGACGGTGAGCTGGCCGCGCCGCTGGTGGCGAACACCAGGGCGGGGACGGTGCTCAACGCCGTACCGACGCCCGACCCGGAGGCCGACGACGAGGGCGACTCGCTGACGGACTGGCTGCCGGATCTCGGCTCGCGGTGGATCTGGACCGGCATCGGCGGCGTGCTCGCCGCGGTGGCCGGGGTGTTCGGCTTCGCGCTGACCCGCCGGCCCCGCCGGGCCTGAACCCGCCCGGCCAACCGGTGGCCCCGTCCACGTCGGGCGGGGCCACCGGCGGGCTCAGCGGCGTCGCGCGCCGCGGGGCAGCCAGCCGATGAACCGGTCCTGCAGCGACATCACCGGGGCCGCGCGCAGGTCCTCGGCGGCGGCGGCGAGACACGAGCCCAGGTAGACGCTGAGCATCGCCCGATCATCCCCGTACTCCGCGAGCAGCCGGCTGCGCTTCGTCGCGCACGGCCACTCGTCGCCGCAGGAGCCGCAGCTCCAGCCCGGGGTCGTCGGTGCGTGGTCGTCGGCCCGACCCCCCGGCGGTTCGGTGCCATCGCTCATCGCAGGTCCTCTCAAGATGTTCGCGGGATTGGCCAGGTGTTGATGGTGGTCCCCCCGGAGCCATCCTGGATGGCGCGACGCGTCCCTCCGGTGTTACATCTTTGCGGTACCTTCTCCCGTCGTGGGAGTCGGAAATCTGACGGTCGAGCGGATGCCCCTTCGCTACCCGACGGTAGGTGGCGGCCGTGCGTGACCTCCTGCCGCCGACGGTCGCCGTGGCCGTCGCCGCACCCGACGACTGGACCGGGGAACTCCTCACCGCCGAACAGGCGTGCCTCGGCGAACGGGCGGTGCAGACCCGTCGACGGGACTTCACCGCCGGCCGGGTGTGCGCCCGCCGCGCGATGGTCGACCTCGGCCTGCCGGCGGTGGCCGTGCCGGCCGCCGCCGACCGCGCGCCGATCTGGCCCGCCGGGGTGGTCGGCACCATCACCCACACCACCGGCTACTGCGCCGCCGCGGCGGCGCGCGCCACCGACCTGCGATCGGTCGGCATGGACGCCGAACGGCACCGCGAGATCAATGCGGGAGTACGCCGACTCGTGCTGCTGCCCGAGGAGGAGGAGAGCCTTGCGCGGCTACCCTCCGACATCTCCTGGCCCGTCGTGCTGTTCAGCGCCAAGGAGACCGTCTACAAGGTCTGGCACCCCGTCGTCGGGAGCTGGCTGGACTTCCACGACGCCCACCTCACGCTGGACCCGGACTCCGGTACGTTCACCGCCCGGATCGCACCGGCGCGGGTGGACGCCGCCGAGGTCGCCGATCCCCCGAGCACGATCACCGGCCGGTTCGTGGTCGCCGACGGCCTGGTCCGCACCGCCGCCGTCCTCACGCTGCGCTGACCTCCGCACCGTCCATGCTGGCCGGTGCGTCGACGACTCGCTGGCGGTGGGACACGAGCCGGCGCGGCGACCGGCGGGTCGGCGACGCACGGTAGCGTCGGCGGGTTCCCGAACCGCACGTACGAGGCGTCAAGGAGTACGGTGACCCACCCCCAGCCCTCCGCCGGGCCGCAGGACCCTCAGCAGCCGAACCCGGAACCGCCGACGCCACCGTTCGCGGCGACACCGCAGCCGCAGCGGTCCGCCGCCGACCCGACGGTCCCGCAGGCGCCGGTGCCGCCGAACCCGTGGTCGGCAGCGGCGAACCCGTCGCAGCCGCCGTTCTCGGGCGACGCGTACCCGCAGGCCGGCGGCGCTTACCCGCAACCCGGCGCGGGCGCCTACCCGCCGCCCGGTGGGCCGGGCTACCCGCTCATGCCGCCGCCGCCCGTGCAGACGAAGAACTCCAAGAAGACCGTGGTGGCCATCGCGGTGACCGCGGCCGTGCTCACCCTTTTGTGCTGTGCGGGCGGCATCGTGGCGGTGGTCATCGGCGCGAACCGCGCCGCGAACGAGGTGACCGACGCGCTGCCCACCCCGGCAGTCACCCGTGGTGTCGGGCAGCCGCCGGCCAGCACCGCGCCGTCGCCCCGGGCGTCCGCCGACGGCGAGACCCGCAACATGTCCGCCGGGGACACCCTGGTCATCGACGACAACGGCGGCACCGTCGAGATCACCGTGACGAAGTTCAGCACCGCCACCAAGCCCTGCACGTCGTACGGCCTCAAGCCCGACGAGGGCATGTACGTGATCGCCGACGTGACCGTGGCGGTCACCAAGGGCACCGGCTCGGCGAACCCGCTCTACTTCCAGTGGGTCGCCGCCGACGGCACGGAGACCAACGCGATCGCCGGCGCCTTCTCCGGCTGCGGCAAACCGATGCCGGCCGCCAACGACCTGGCCGCGGGCACCAAGCGCACCGGCAGCGTCGTGTTCGACGTGCACGACACCTCCGGAGTGCTGGAGTACCAGCACAAGTTCGCGACCGCCGGCTCCTGGAAGCCGTGACGTGCCGTGGGGCCGGCCCGATGATCGGGCCGGCCCCACGCACGCGAGATCGAGTGTCAGCAGCCAGTCCAGCGCACCGGCGTCACCCGGTCGGCGTTGCGCCAACCGACGATGGTGCCGGTGTCGGAGATGGCCCGAGCGCCGATGTTGATCCGCTCGCCGCCGCCGGGCAGGACCCGGGAGGTGGCGCCCCGCGCGACCCGGTCACCGCCCACCACGACGCCCTTGGCGTTGACGTCGTCCAGCCCCATCTCCTGGTCGAGGAACGTGTACGAGCCATCCCGGAGGTCCCACCGCACGATGTCCGCCTGGGCGTCGACCATGCTGACCCGGCCGACGGCCCAGTGACCCGCTGCCGCGTAGACCTCGGTGGACCCGCCACCCGGAACCGCGAGCGGCTTGATCCGACCGTTCGGCCGGCGGACCCAACCGGTCCAGTTTGCGAATTCCCCGGCGGAACCCACGATGGTCCCGTTCGGCGTGATCCCGCTCGGCCTGGCGTTGACCGGCGCGTCGAGCACCTCGACAGTGCCCGGCCGGTCGGCCGGCCAGCGCAGCGCGACGTACTCCCCGGACGCGTTGTCCGAGCCGACGCCGACGATGTCGCCTGCCTTGTTGATGGCGCTGACGGAGACGTCGACTGACGGCGGCGACGGCAACTGCACGAACTGACCGTCGCGGTACCGCCAGGCCCGAGGGCTGCCGTTCTCCCAGCCGTTGCCGATCACGATGCCGCTCTCGTTGATGTCGGCGGGATCGAATCCGCTGACGCCCGGGGCCTCGACCTCCGTGAGCCGCTGCCCGTCCCAGAGCAGCATCAGGTACTGGTTGTCGTTCTCCCCGACCCGCAGGGCGGCGCCGGCGACGAAGCGGCCCGACGGGTCGATGGCGTTCGCCTCGGCGCGGTAGGTGTCCGCCGGGTACGGCAGCGTGCTGATCGTGCAGGCGCTGGTGGCCGAGGTCCTGGGCGCGGCGGTCGCCGTCGAGGACAGGGCGACGCCGAGAGAGGCGGCCAGCAGGCCGGCGGCGGTGCCGGCGAGCATCCGGTGTCGAGCGGTGTGCGTCATTCTGTTCTCCCCGTGTGGGCGGCCCGGGTGCTCCCGGGCGTCAACTGATGCCAGAAGCACTCCTGAACATGCCTCTCGGTTGCGGCGGGTCGGATGGGCGACATGATCGACGTCTGCGGGCTCACCGTCTGGTATGGACGGGATCACTGTTGCCCGGTGTGCGGCGTGGCCGGAGGATGGGGCCGGTGAGCACGGATCGGCCCCGCTCGGGGCCTTCGCTGGATTACCACCTGGTCCGGTCCGCGCAGGGCGATCATGAGGTGGAGGGCATCCTCGTCGAGGAGTTCACCCGGCACGACGACTTCACCACGACGGGTCTGCACAGCGCGGGCTGGACGCCGACAGCCGGCTGGTGGAGTTCCGCCTCGCTGAGTCGCGGCCTGCGCACCGATCCGGCCGTGCTCGCCCGAGTCGTTCCCATCGCACGCGCCGAGGCCGTAGCCGCCTACCGCCGCCTCGCAGGCGGGCACCTGCCCCCCGAAACGGTCCTGCGCACACACTTTCGTGACCATCAAGCCTTCGCGACCGCCCCGCCACTGCGGCTCGGCCCGACACAGCCACCGGAGGGCTTCCACGAGCGACGCGTCTACCGCGTCCTCTTCGCCAAGGATCTCCGGCCGGATCAGGTGGCGACCCTGAGAACAGTCTGGCGGACGCCGGACGGCGGCACCGCCGGATCCGCCGCCGGTGGCCACCACGAGCGAGGTGGCCACCAGTTCGTTTGGGACCTGCGACGGGTCGGCCACACAGTCGCCTGGGGCCTCGACGTGACCGTCCTGATGAGAACCGGCGCGGCCGAGGCGGTGCGCTCGACCCTGACCGACCTGACGAACCTGCTGCGGCAGCACGGCCTGATCGCCCTGACGACCGAACGGTTCTGCTAGGGCCTGATTCATAAGGGCGGCCGAGCCGAGGCGGAGTCCGAACGGCGATCCGGCAAGGCGCGGTTCGGTCCGGATACCGGTGTTGTATTCGGACCAAACCGCTACGCCGCCGGGCGTCGTTCGGGCCCGCCGCAGGCCGGGCAGTTCTTATGAAATCCGGCCCTTAATTGTTCAGGAGGTAGAAAAAGAGCGTGTGGTGCTCTACATCGAGGAACACGGCCCTCAGCTCCGCGACGTGACTTCCCACGCTGTACGACGAGCTGTACTGCCACCGGGGTTTGTCGGGCAGATACGACGCGAGCGCCGGCCATACGTCCGCCGGGCTGTTGGACAGAGGCAGCTCAGCCGGCTCCAGAGTCGCGTACGGCACGAAGTCGTACTCGTCGGCCAGCGCCCGTGCGTCCTCCGGGCGCAGGTTGACCACGCCCTGGTACGCCCAGTCAGTCGGCCCCGGCACCAGCGAACAGGGGTTGCTTAACGGCCGCACCTGCCAGTGGATCTCCGGTTCCGTGCCGACGCCCGGAAGGTCCGCCGGTGGGTCCCACGCATCGGTGCGCACCTTCGCCTGCGAAGCGTTCACCGACTCCTGGCAGGTACGTCGGTCGGCCGCGTCTTTTCGGATCAGGAGGAACCCGGCTCCGGCACACACGATGGCCACCACCGGGATCGTCCAGGCCGCCGCGATCAGGAGCTTGCGCAGGTTCACGGACATGAGGGTAGGTGGTCGTCAACCCGCCGGGCAGCACGGACGAGGCGGGCGCTATCCGGTACGGATGGTTCTCGCCCGGGTGCGGTGTCGCCCCGCGCCGGTGAACCGCCCGGGGGTGCCCTCCGGCCCGATCGCGCCGGAGGGCACCGCGCCGAGATGCCAGGGGATCAGACGCTGGCGAATTGCTCGCGGTAATCGTGGACGAACTCGGCAAAGGGCCGCGGCTGCCGACCGAGGATTCGAGCGACATGGTCGTTGGTGAAGTCGCCCCACCCGGAGCCGTAGGCGACCCGGTATTCGGCGAGAACCTCAGCCGACCACTGGTCGAGGCCGGCCTGGAGCAGTCCGTCGCGTGCCTCCTCCGGGCTCTGCGGTACGTAGATGTCCCGGGCGTCGATCAGGCCGACCCGCGCGGCGCCGAAGAGTCCGTAGAGGTGCTCACCGGCCTTGGCAGCGAGCAGGTTCTGCATGAAGTAACCGGGCTGGACGCCGAGCGCCGGCTGGTGGAGTTCCGCCTCGCTGAGTCGCGGCCTGCGCACCGATCCGGCCGTGCTCGCCCGGGTCGTTCCCATCGCACGCGCCGACGCCGTCGCCGCCTACCGCCGCCTCGGAGGCGGGCACCTGCCCTCCGAAGCGGTCCTGCGCACGTACTTCCGTGACCATCAAGCCTTCGCGACCGCCCCGCCACTGCGGCTCGGCCCGACACAGCTACCGGAGGGCTTTCATGAGCGACGCGTGTACCGCGTCCTCTTCGCCAAGGATCTCCGGCCGGATCAGGTGGCGACCCTGAGGACAGTCTGGCGGACGCCGGTCGACGGCACTGTCGGATCCGCCGCCGGCGGCCACCACGAGCGAGGTGGCCACCAGTTCGTTTGGGACCTGCGACGGGTCGGCCACACAGTCGCCTGGGGCCTCGACGTGACCGTCCTGATGAGAACCGGCGCGGCCGAGGCGGTGCGCTCGACCCTGACCGACCTGACGAACCTGCTGCGGCAGCACGGCCTGATCGCCCTGACGACCGAACGGTTCTGCTAGCTCTTCTACCGCACGAAGAAGAGCGTGTGGTGCTCCACGTCGTTGCGGCGCGACGGCGTTCCTGTCGCTGATCGCGGCCCGCCTGCTGCTCGCTCGACGCTTCGCGGCCCAGGGGGACCGGAACTGGGCGCTCTACAGCGCCGTGGCGTTCTCCTGGCGAAGACGCGACGAGGTCGCCTGACCGTTGAGGCGATTCTCGTCGTAGGCAGGTGACAGCATCACGTCATGGCCACAGCGAAGCAGCCGGTAACCGTTCCGACCGCGATCAGCGTCGATGACTTCCTGGCCGGCAACCCCGACGAACGTAGGCGGGCCGACGCGGAGAGGCTCCGCGCGATCATGGCTGAGCTGACCGGGGAGCCGGCGGTTATGTGGGGCCGGAGCATCGTCGGCTTCGGCAGCTACCACTACACATACGAGAGCGGGCGTAGTGGCGACGCGCCCCTGGTGGGGTTCTCGCCGCGCAAACAGAACCTCGTCCTCTACCTCACCAGCGGCGGTTTCGAGGAGCGGGACGACGCGCTCCTCACCCGGCTTGGCCCGCACCGCGCCGGAAAGGGATGCATCTACCTGAGGCGGCTCGACGATGTCGACGAGAGCGTGCTGCGGCAGCTGATCGAACGCACCGTCCAGGTGCACAGGGACGTCGACCGGGCCAGCCGCCGATGAACCGCCAACGTCACTGGCCCTTCGAGACCGCCTTCGCGGAGTCGCCCGTGCGCATCACGTAATACACCGTGACGGCGGCGGCCACCAGCGACAACACCTGCAACGCCAGCGCCAGGGCCACCACCCCAACCCCGCAAACAGACCGGACCGCGACGCGCATCGCCGGGGCACAGGTCCACTGCAACCCCCGCGCTGGGCCACCTGCCGTGGAACTCAGCCGTTCGGCTCAACTTCTGCCGCCCTCTGCTGCGGACTGGGGCTCCGTCCTGCTGACGAGACGCTGACAAATGATCAAGGGCGGGTTCCCGTCATCCGGAAACCCGCCCTTGACCTGCTGTTTCTTGGTGGAGCTGAGGGGATTTGAACCCCTGACCCCCTCGATGCGAACGAGGTGCGCTACCAGTCTGCGCCACAGCCCCCCACCGGCGAACCGGCTTCGGTCCCACCCGGCTTACACCGGGCGGGCCGGCAGCAAGGCTAACAGGTCGCCGGCCTCCACCGCGAATCCGCCCCCGGTGCGGCGCTGTCACCGGCACGGAGATCGACTCGACTTCCAGGAAACCGGGGCATCCCGGACGCCTCGACACCCCGCCTTCCAGGAACTCGAGTCGATCAAGCACCCGCACGCCCTTGATCGACTCGACATCGCCGATGTGGCGGCATCATCTCGCGGCCATACCCCCACTTCGGCGAACCGGAGTCGATCAAGCGCCGCGACACCGGGGCAGCGCGCGGCCAGGCAGCGCGACACCGAGCACCGTGACACGGGCACCGCGAGGCCGGGCGCCGCGACACCGGGCGCCGCGAGGCCGAGGCAGCGCGGGGTCAGGCGCCCCGTCCGGCCTCGTAGGGGCGGCCGCGCAGCCCTCCGGAGCGACGGTACGAGACCGAGCCGCCGTTGACAGCCGCCGGCAGGTCTCCGGGCCGGTCGAGGCCCATGGCTGCTCGGCGTACCCCCTCGCGCTGGGCCGCCAGGCGGCGCTGCGCCTCCCGGCGGGCCGCCGCGCGGCGGGCCTGCTCGCGGCGGACCTCGGCCTGGCGGGCGGCCAGCCATGCCGCCTCCCGGGCGCGGGCGCGGCGGCGACGCCGGCCGGCGAGGGCACGCCCGCGCAGGTGTACGACGTACAGGGCCAGCAGCAGGAAGGTGACCGAGAAGCCGATCCAGAAGCCGGGGCTGACGAAGAGCACGCCGATCAACTCGACGACGTTGAGCAGCAGCAGCGCGGCGAGCACCCGGCGTCGGCGGTACACGGCGGGGGTGTGCTGCCGGCGCGGCGGACGACGGCGGGAGCGCTTCGGTGCCGGCGGTACGGCGCGCAGCCGGCCGGAACGGCGTGCCGCCGGGGGCGCGGAGACCGGCGCAGCCAGCCTCCCTGTAGTCGCGTCCTCACTGAGGGTGACGATCAGCGAGCGGGGCGGGTGCACGGGCTGCCGTCCTGGCACAGTGCGGCGCCGTCGACGGCGTTGGAGCACCCGCGCCGTCGACTGCGCCCGCTCCGCCACCAGCCGCTCGGTGGCGTCGTACCGGCGAACCAGCGCCGGGGCCAGGGCGAGCAGGCCGGCGGCGGCGAGGACGGCGAGGAGCACCGAGGTCGGCACCCTCACCCCTCCCGTCACCGAATTCGGAGCAAACGCTGCCCGACCGCAGGATCTTCCACCGATCGTGCCTGGGTGCGTAGATCGTCCGGGCGGTGAGCGCTTGCCGCAGCTTGCAGTTACTTGAGGTTACGGCGCACCGACCGTGATGCCGCCGCGCCGCGCCGATCCCGTGCGTGGGACGGCTCACCGCGCGGTGGCGCGTACCCGGTGCCAGCGGGCCAGCAGACCGCCCTCGGCGGCGACCTCTTCGCTCGTCATCGCGTATCCGATGTGGTCCCGCCAGGCGCCGTCGATGTGCATGTAGCGCACGTGGTACGACTCCTCGCGGAAGCCCAGCTTCTCCACCACCCGCCGCGACGGTCGGTTCTCCGGCCGGATGTTGACCTCCACCCGGTGCAGCCCACCCGGGCCGAACGCGTGGTCCACGGCGAGCGCGAGCGCCGTCGGGATCACGCCCTGCCCGGCGACCCGGGCGTCGACCCAGTAGCCGACGTAGCCGGAGCAGAAGGCACGGCGCACGATGCTGCCGACGTTGAGATGCCCGACCAACCGGTCCCGGTCGGCCTCCCGCAGGCAGACCGCGAACGGCATCCCCTCGCCCTCGCGGGCCGAACGCCGCTGGTCACGGTGCACCCAGCGGAACGCGGCCGGCGAGTTCAGCTCGTCCCAACTGCCCGGCAGCGACGACTCCCACGGTGCCAGCCAGGCCCGGTTGGCCCGGCGCACCTCCGACCACGCCGCCGCGTCGGAGCGCCGGTAGGGCCGCAGCAGCACCGGGCCGTCGACAAGCACCGCCGGCCAGCCGGGGGCTCGCGCGGGTCCGAAGAGGCTCACCCGCACAGTCTCCCGCGCGGGACCGGATCGTGCGCAAGTGGACCCACCACGCGCACCGTCGAAGAACAGCCGAGCGCACTCACCGGCGCCGGTCGAGCAGCAGGACGTCCACGGTGGAGCCCGCGGCTGCGGTGGTGACCCGCTCGCCGAGAACCAGCAGCCCGTTCGCCTCGGCCAGGCCGGAGAGGGTGAACGGACCGCCGCGCAGCGGCTGCACGGTGTAACCGCCGCCGCGCCGCTCCGCGACGTGCGCGGGCCGGAACTCCCGCAGCCCGCCGGGGGACGACACGGTCTCCAGCAGGTGCGCCCGGACGCTGGGCCGGAACACCGGCTCGGCGCCGGCGAGCAGTTGGATGGCGGGGCGGGCCAGCACCTCGAAACCGATCAGCGCGGCCCCCGGGTCACCGGGCAGGCAGACCACCGGCACCTCCTCGGCGCCGACGGTGCCGAACCCGAGCGCGGTGCCGGGATAGAGCGCGACGTCGGTGAAGGTGACCGGCCCGGCGCGACCGCCCTCGCGGCGGGACAGGATCCGCCGCACCATGTCACCGGGGCCGGTGCCGGTCCCCCCGGTGGTGATGATCAGGTCGGCGCGCAGGGTCTGGTCCTCCAGCAGCCCGCGCAGCCCTTCCGGGTCGTCGTCGCAGATACCGACCCGGTACGCCAGCGCGCCCACCTCGGCGGCGGCGGCGGTCAGCGCGTGCGAGTTCGCGTCGACCACCTGACCGGGCTGGCTGCCCCGGCCCACGTCGACCAACTCGTCGCCGGTGGCCACGATGACCACCCGAGGGCTGGGCCGGACCACCACATGCCCGATGCCGGTCGCGGCGAAGACTGCGACGAGCGCCGGGGAGACGTACGTGCCGGCGCGGGCGAGCAGGGTGCCGGCCGGCAGTTCCTCACCGGCGCGGCGTACCCCGTACCCCCGTTTGGGGGTGCGGAAGATTTCCACGGCGGCCATGCCCTGGTCGGTCCACTCCACCGGGACCACGACGTCGGCGGCGACGGGCAGCGGCGCCCCGGCGGCCACCGAGAAGCACGAGCCCGGTGTGAGCCGCACTGGCCGCCAGCTCGCCGCGCCGAGGTCGCCGACCACATTGAGCCGGATGGTCCGGCCGCCGGGCGTGCCGGAGGGGGCCGGGACGTAGCTCGGGCCCCGGCCCCCTCCGGAAATGTCCTCCCACCGGGCCGCGTACCCGTCCACGGCCGCCTGGTCGAAGGCCGGGAAGGCGTGCGGCGCGACGACGTCCTCGGCGAGGACGTTGCCGTGCGCCTGGGTGAGGTCGAGGTCGAGTGGCGGCAGCGCTCGTAACCTGCGCAGCACGCTGCCCAGGTAGTCGGCGAGCGGCGTCAACTCGTTCGCGGCCGCCTCGGCGTCGGCCGTCGCGGTCATGTACCAGATCCGCCTGCCGCGTCGGCCTTGACGAACTCGGCCAGCCAGGAGCGGAACTCGGCGCCGAGGTCCTCGCGCTCGGCGGCGATCTGTACGACGGTCTGGAGGTACCCCAGCGGCATGCCGGTGTCGTAGCGGGTGCCCCGGTAGACGATCGCGTGCACCGGTGTGCCCTCGGTGCGCAGCAGCTCCATGGCGTCGGTCAGCTGGATCTCGCCACCGCTGCCCGGCTTGGTCCGCCGGATCGCGTCGAAGATCTTGCCGGGCAGCACGTACCGACCCAGTACCGCGAGATTGCTCGGCGCGTCCTCCGGCTGCGGCTTCTCCACCATGCCGGTGACCTTGACGACCTCACCGATGTCGGTCAGCTCCGCCTCGGCCGGCTCGACCGAGGCGATGCCGTACCGCTTGGTGTCGGCCGGGTCGACCTCGAAGAAGGCCAGCACCACGCCACCGGTGCGGGCCTGCAGCTCCAGCATCGCCGGCAGCAGCGGCTCGGACGGCTTGACGAACTCGTCGCCGAGCAGCACCGCGAAGGGCTGGTCGCCGACGTGGGACTCGGCGTACCCGACGGCGTGGCCCAGCCCGAGCTGCTCCGGCTGCCGGACGGTGTAGATCTCGGCCAGTTCACTGGGCCGGCGCACGGCGGCCAGCCGCTCGGCGTCGCCCTTCTCCTCCAGCCTGGTCTCCAGGTCGGGGCGTCGATCGAAGTGGTCCACCATCGACGTCTTACCCCGGCCGGTGATCAGCAACACGTCGCCGATGCCGGCCTGGGTGGCCTCCTCGACGATGTACTGCAGCACCGGCCGGTCCACCACCGGCAACAGTTCCTTCGGCACCGCCTTGGTGGCCGGCAGGAAGCGGGTGGCCAGTCCGGCGGCCGGGATAACGGCCTTGACCGCCACGGGACGGCCGGTTGCGGCGACCGTCGATGAGGGGTTCGCTGAGTGCTCCGACATGCCGCGAGACTATCGGCCACGGCTCTGCCGCGGCGGGTGTGGCCCAGAAGACGCGCCGCCGCCCGACCCCGGCCGGGTGACGTCGGGGCCGGCCCGCGCGGCGTCCGCGGCGGTGGCCGCCGGCTCGTCCGCCGGATCCGGGCGGGCGTGCGCGGGCCCCGACCGGTTCGATTCCGGTACGCCAGCAGTCGACTCCGACCGGGCGTGCCCGCCCGGCTCCCGCGGCGCCTGCACGGGCCGGCCGGCACGCGGCAGCCCGTCGGGTGGGCTGACGGCGCAAGCGGGCACCGGTATCTCCCGCGTCGGCACGTCGGGGCGGGCCTCGGCCACGCGATAGGTGTCCCGGCCGGCCGCCTTGGCCGCGTAGAGGGCGTCGTCGGCGGCCTCCAGCACCTCCCGTCCGGTGCTGCCGTGGTCCGGGTAGACGGCGATGCCCACCGACACGGTGACCACGATCGGCCCCGCGTACGCCTCGACCGCGATCGGTGTCTCGCGCACCGCCGCGCCCAGCCGCTCCGCGACGATCGCCGCACCCCGGGCGTCGGTCTCCGGCAGGAGCAGCACGAACTCCTCGCCGCCCTGCCGGAAGGCCAGGTCGACCTCGCGGATCTCACCGCGTACCCGCCGGGCGAACTCGGCCAGCACGGTGTCCCCCGCCGCGTGCCCGTACGTGTCGTTGACGTCCTTGAAGCGGTCCAGGTCGAGGGCGAGGACGCTGAGCATCCGGCCGAACCGGCTGGCCCGCTCCACCTCCCGCCGGATCGACTCGCGCAGGTAGCGGTAGTTCCACAGCCCGGTGAGCGGGTCGGTGAGGGAGAGCCGCTGCGCCTCCTCGTGCACCCGGACGTTCTCCACCGCCACGGCCGCGTGGCCGGCGAAGGTACGCAGGGTGACCAGGTCGTCGTCGTCGAACTCGTCCGCGCCCACCCGGTCGTAGAGCGCCAGCACACCGAGCGCGGCCGCTGCGGCGCCGGCCTCGTCGAGACTCCTCTCGCCTCCCGTTGTGGTCGTGCCGCCCGCTGTGGTCGTGCCGCTCGGTGTGCTCGTGCCGCCCGGGGTGGCGAAGGGGACCGCGACGTAGGTGCGGCAGCGGGGTTCGTCGGTCGGGGCCTCGGTCGGTTCCACCCGGCCCCGCTGTGGCTCGCCGGTCGCGGCCACCGCGCCGACCACGCCCACGCCCACGGGCACCCGCAGTCCCTGCGACCCGTCCGGGTCCCCCGCCGGCCAGCGCCCGTCCAACCCCTCGCTGCACTGCGCGACGAGCACCCCGCCGGCCTCCACCAGCAGCACCGCGCCGGCCCGCGCCCCGGTGGCCGCGATGGCGCTGTGCAGGATCACCCGCAGGATGCGTTGCAGGTCGTGGGTGCTGGCCAGGGTGTCGCCGAGCACCGCGAGGTGCCCGCGTAGCTGGTCGCGGCTGCTGGTCAGCGCCGCGACGTACGACCCGGTCTCGCGGGTCATCCGGTTGAACGCTGCCGCCAGCCGTCCCAGCTCGTCGCGGCTGCGCACCGGCACCCGGGCGGTCAGGTCGCCGTGCGCCACCCGGTCGACCGCTCCGGCCAACTCCACCAGGGGCCGGGTGGTCACCCGGGCCAGACGCCAGGCGGTGAACACGGCGAGCAGCCCGGCCAGCACGACCACGCCGGCCAGCGTGACGTGCAGCCCGGGCGGCCGCTCGCTCGGCACCGACAACACCAGCGGCAGCGGCTGGCCCGCGGACGGCCCGATCCGGCGCACGTACCGACCCTTGGTGCTCTCGGTGACGCGCTCACCGCTGGTGGCCCCGGCGGCGGCCAGCACCGCGTCGCGTACCTCCCGGGACTCGGTGGTGTGGGTGACCCGGGCGGCGCTCGCGCCGCCGTCGAGCAGGGTGACCGCGACACCGGTCACCGCCGCCAGCCGGGCCACGAAGGCCGGGTCGACCAGTTGCGCGGCGGCCACCGTGCCCAGCAGCGCGCCGGCCGGGTCGCGGCGGTCCACCCGGGCGGCCAGCGCGCGGACCGGGCCGGACGACGCGGTGGCCGGCTCGGAGCAGTCCCGCCAGGGGGTCGGCGGAGCGCCGGGCGAGGCGTACGTGACGCGTCCGTTCACGTCGGTGACCAGCACCGCTGCGGCCAGCCCACGGCCGACGAGCTGGCTGGCGGCGACGGCCGGGTCACCGGTGAGGGCGACCGCGTCGGCGGCGGCGCGCAGTTGCTGGCAGAGCGCGTCGACCGAGGTACGCACCGTGGAGGCCGCCACCGCGAGGCGTTCGGTGGACCGGCTGCGGTCGACGGCCGTGACGGTGGAGGCCACGAAGAACGCCCCGAGCAGGACCGGGCCGAGCACCACCACGAGGAAGGCTGCCGTCAACCGCCCGCGTAGCGTCACTCGGTCCCCCCGGAAGTTCCGCCTCCGTTGCTTGCGATGCTGACACAGAGCAACCGTGGGAGTGGCGTTGCGTCAGGAGTGTTGCGTGCCGGAATTTTCTGATGAAGCGGAAGTGACCCGAGTGGCGAAGCGGGACACCCGCGTCGACCTGCTCGCCCGCCGCCGGGCCCTGACCGCTCCGGCGCGGGCCGAGGCCGCCGGGCGCGTCCAGGCCGAGCTGGTCGCCCTGGTACGCCGGCTACGCCCGCGCCGGATGACGGCGTACGTCCCGGTCGGCTCCGAACCGGGCGGGGCCGACCTGCCGGAGGTGTTGCGGTCGGCGCTGCCGCCCGACGCCGAGTTGCTGCTGCCGGTGCTCCTCCCCGACCTGGACCTGGACTGGGCCGCGTACTCCGGGCCCGATGCTCTAAGCGCGGCCGGTCGGGGTATGCGAGAGCCGATCGGCCCCCGCCTGGGCGTGGCCGCGGTCACCGGAGCGGAGCTGGTGGTCGTGCCGGCGCTCGCCGTCGACCGACGCGGCCGACGGCTGGGCCGGGGCGGCGGCTCGTACGACCGGGCGTTGGCGCGGGTGCCCAGGGCGACCCTGACCGTGGTCCCGCTGCACGACGGGGAGCTGGTCGAGGCGCTGCCGGCGGAGCCGCACGACCGTCCGGTCCGCGCGGTCGTCACTCCCGCCGACGGGATGCGTACGCTTGACGACGGCCCGGGTGCGGCGCAGGGTGTCGCGCCCCACACGTCCGCTGGACGAACCCGGGGCGAATGACGCACCATTGGCACTCGAATACGTCGAGTGCCAACTGACCGAGCCCAGATACCGGAGGAGAACGTGCCCACGTACCAGTACGCCTGCACCGCGTGCGGTCACCAGCTCGAGGCGGTGCAGTCCTTCTCGGACGAGCCGCTGACCGAGTGCCCGGCGTGTCAGGGGCGGCTGCGCAAGGTCTTCAACTCGGTCGGCATCGTCTTCAAGGGCTCGGGCTTCTACCGCACCGACTCCCGCGCGTCCGGCTCCGAGACCTCCGCTGGCGGCACGCCGAGCAAGCCGGCCAAGTCCGAGTCGTCCTCGTCGTCCTCCTCCTCGGGTGGGGATTCCGGATCGTCGTCTTCGTCCTCGTCGTCCGGGTCGTCGTCCGGTGGGTCGTCCGGGTCGTCGTCGTCCGGTGGGTCTTCGTCCGGTGGGTCGGGCGGCGGCAAGGCTCCGGCGGCCAGCTCCGCATCCTGACCTCAGCCTTCCCCAAGCTCGCCAACAGCGCCGCCCGCGATCGCCCGGGCGGCGCTGTCCATCCTTGATCCACTCGGGTTCCCGAAAGTCGGCCGGTCCGGGCCGGATTGATCGCCCGGATTCCTGGAACCCAAGTTGATCGGGGTCTTTCCGTGCCATAGCGGGTCCCGCCGGGTGCGATAGCAGATCCGGCCGGTAGATGGGCGTTATCCACAGGCCGGTCAGTTGTCCACAGGCAGGCACGAGGGGTCCGCAGTGCCGGCCGTTGCCGGCCTAACGTGCCGCTCTACGGGTGTCACCACGCCGGCACCCGGGACGGAGGCGGCAGATGCTCACCCGCAAGTTGGATTCCGCGCGGGCGTTGCGCCCGCTCCGCCGGCCGACCCTGCCCGGCGGTCGCACCCTGCTGCGGGCCGGGCTGGTCGCCGCGCTGCTCGGCCTCGCCGCCGCGATCCTGCACACGCCGACCGGCATGGACTCCCCGACCGGCGGGCGCACCGCGACCGGCTGCCCGGCGACCAACGGCGCGGTCAGGGCCGCGGCGTCGGGGTCAGTCCCAGTGTGGGGGGCGTTGGGCGAGGAGCCAGTCGTCGTTGCCGCTGCTCCGCTCGCCCCAGCCGTGGTCGGTGTCGTCCGTGGTCTGCTCGGGCAGCACCACGAAGTCGTCGCTCAGGTCGACGGTGCGGTCATCATCGCCGCGCGCGCCCTGCGTGCCGGGGTCCTCGGTGCTCACGAGCGGCAAGACTAGCGCAGGCGACAGCTCGCCGACGGTTGGCACATCGACCAGAAGCGACCGGGCCGCCGGCTCCGTTGGTAGCGTCGGACGCCGTGACGACCCCCAGCGGTGGCAGCACCCCGGACGACGACTACTGGCGCCGGCCCGGGACCGGCGACGGCGGAATGGCGGACCAACCCCCACCCGCCACCACACCCACGAGCGGGTACGCGGGGCCACCCCCGAGCGTGCCGCCCCCGGCCGGTTGGCGTCCCCCGGTGCACCTGGAGCCGGCCCCGCCCCGACAGCTCCCGCCACAGGACATGGCCGTCCTGGATGCGGCCGAGCAGCGTTCCCAGCGGGTCACCTACGGCTTCGGCGCCGCAGCCGCCGTGGTGCTGGTGGCTCTTGTCTGCCTGCTCTGCTCGCGCCTCATCTTCTAAAGCGGCGTCGATCGCGCCCACCCGGACCGGCCGTCAGAGGGTGGTGCCCCAGACGGCCTCGGCGCCGGAGTGACCGGTCAGGTAGACGTAGATCAGGGCGGCGATGGCCAGCGCGACGGTCGCCACCGCGAGCACCGGCGTCACCAGTGCCGGCAGCCGCGGCACCCGCGGGTGCCCACTGGTCGCCACGAGCAGCGCGATGGCCACGATCCCCAGGGGCACCACGATCCGGAACAGGATGTCGCCGTAGCGGGAGTGCTCGAAGATCTGGTCGAGAATCTGGCCCTGGTAGCCGCGGGCGACCAGAGCGTCGGTGAAGGCCTCACCGGATTCCACGGCCACGAACGCGGTCACCGGCGCGACCACGGCGAGGATGGCCAGCGCCCAGTCCAGTCGGTGCCGCCAGCGCGGCAGCCCCACGTATCCGATGGCCAGCACCGCCAGCAGTGGGACGATGACGACCACCGCGTGGACCACGAGGACGTGTACCGGTAGACCCAGGATCTCCTCGAACATCGACACCTCCAGGTGGATCACGGTGAGGGATCGCCAGCGTACGGGCCGCCGGTCGTCCCCGAGCTCTCGCCCGGAGACACGCGTGCGGCGGCGATCAGGTTCAGCACGGCGCGACCCCGCAGGTCGGTCCTGCGGCTGTGTCCGTGGCCACCCCCAGCGGGCGACGGTTGTCGCTGCTGGTCGTACGTGCTGTCATTGGCGCATGTCCGGTGGCGAGGAGCTGTTGCGGTCGAGGGGCCTGCGCGTCACCCGACCGCGCCTCGCGGTGCTCGACGTTCTCGCCGACGGCGGTCACCTGGAGGTCGACGAGATCACCCGTCGGGTCCGCGAACGCCTCGACTCGGTCTCCACGCAGGCGGTCTACGACGTGCTGGGGGCGTTGAGCCGGGCCGGGTTGTCCCGCCGGATCGAGCCGGCCGGCAGTCCCGCCCGGTACGAGGCCCGCGCTGGCGACAACCACCACCACGTGGTCTGCCGGGGCTGCGGCGAGATCGCCGACGTCGACTGCACTGTCGGCAGTGCCCCGTGCCTGGAACCGGGCACCGCGCACGGCTTCGAGGTGGACGAGGCAGAGGTGACCTTCTGGGGCCTCTGCCCGAGCTGCCAGTCGCGCCGCGCCGCCGACAGCTGACCGGCCCGCACCACCGGCACCGACCGGTGGGCCGTGGCACGCTTGGTCGGTGGACTCCGATGACCTCGGCCTCTTCGGTCCGGGTTCGGTCACGTGGAAGGTGCACGAGGAGCCGATCCTGATCGTCGCGGGCCTGCGCTCGCTCTACCTCCAGGCGTTGCACCCCCGGGCCATGGCCGGGGTCGCGCAGAACAGCAACTACCGCACCGACGCGTGGGGGCGACTGGTGCGCACCGCCACCTACGTGGCGACCACCGTCTACGGCACCACGGCTGACGCGGAGCAGGCCGGGGCGCGACTGCGTCGCCTGCACGCCCGGCTGCGGGCCACCGACCCCGACACCGGCGAGGACTTCCGGATCGACGACCCGGACCTGCTGCGCTGGGTGCACGTCACCGAGGTCGAATCGTTCCTCAATACGGCCCGGCGGGCGGGTCTGCCGCTCACCGACGACGAGGTGGACGGCTACTACACCGAGCAGCGTCGGTCGGCCGGCCTCGTCGGGCTGGACCCGGCCACGGTGCCGGGCACCGCCGCCGAGGTGGCGGCGTACTACCGCGCGGTGCGGCCGGAGCTGCGGATGACCCGGGAGGCGGCCGAGACGGCGATCTTCCTCACCGCCCCACCGCTGCCGTGGAAGCTCAGCCTGCCGGCTCGGCTGGGCCTCACCCTCGGCCCGCCGCGCTGGGCGTACCTGGGCATCGCCGGCACCGCGCTCGCGCTGCTGCCTCCGTGGGCCCGACGGATGTACGGCGGGTTGGGGCTGCCCACCACCGAGCTGTCGGCGGACCTCACCGTGCGCGCCCTGCGCCTGGCGCTCGCCGCGGTGCCGCGCCGCTACCGGGAGGGGCCGTTGATGCAGGCCGCCAAGGAGCGGGCCGAACGGCACACCGCGACCCCGCTGGCCGGCTGACCAGCCGGACCCGCTCGGGGCGAGGTGCGGACAGACTGCCTGCGGCCTGTCGCGGGCGGGGCGCACTGGGTCAGGTGCGGACAGGCTGCGCAGGGTCAGGCGTCGGCGGACCGGTCCACGGCCGCCCACGGCTCCTGGCCCGGCGTCTGCGCCCCGGTCGGGCAGTGCCGCCGGAAGTCGCACCAACCGCACCGCGCGCCGGGCGCCACCGGGAACGCCTCGTCGGCGTCGCCGCCGTCGGCGACCGCCCGCTCGGCGGCCATGATGTCGCGGGCCGTGTCCTCGGCCCGGGTCAACTGGCGGTTCAGCGACTCGACGGTGTGGTCGTGGCCGGCGACCGTGCCCGTCGGCAGGTGGTGCAGTTCGACCCGGCGACACGGCCGGCGGAACACCCGCTCGGCCGCGTACGCGTAGAGCGCCAGCGCCTGCGAGCCCCGGGCGTCGTCGGTGTCCAGCCCGGTGCGGCCCGTCTTGTAGTCGACGATGACCAGCTCCGGACCCTCCGGCCCGGGGCGCGAGTCGATGCGGTCGGCCCGGCCGTTGAAGGCCAGCACTGCGGTCTTGACCGCCACCACCCGCTCCACACCGAGCGGGTCGGACTCCGGATCCAGCGTCTCGACGTACGCCTCCAGCCAGCTCAACGCTCGCCGGTAGGCGGCCCGCTCCTGCTCGTCGTCGCGGTAGCCCTCACGGACCCAGGTGCCCTTGAGCAGGGTGGCCAGCGCCTCGGGGCGGCGTCGGTCGGCGGGCAGCGCATACCAGTTCTTGAGGGCGGTGTGCACGCTGGCGCCGAGCGAGTTGTGTGCCCACGGCGGGCCCTTCGGCGGTGCGGGCCGGTCGACGTAGGAGTAGCGGTAGCGGCGGGGGCAGTCCAGGTACGCGCCGAGCTTGCTCGGGGTGCAGACGAACAGCCGTTCCGGCATCCCCTCGAAGCCGAGCTGCTCGGCGCCACCGGGGCGCTGCTGAGGGGCCCGACCGCCTGCGGCGGGTCGTCCGGCTGAAGAGGCTCGTCGCACGCCTGCGATCCTGCCATCCACCGCCGACATTCCGGGTGTGCCGGTCAGGCCATGTTCACGTACTGGGTCACGAAGGCCGCCACCGCGTCGGCGATGAGCTGTACGGCGATCGCGGCCAAGAGCAGGCCGGCGATCCGGGTCAACACCTCGATGCCGCCGGGGCGCAGGATCTTCACGATGCCGCCAGAGAAGCGCAGCACGATCCAGACCGCGACCATGACGGCGAGGATGGCCGCGGCGATCGCGGTGAAGTCACCCAGCCCGTCGGCCTGCTGGACGAAGAGCATGGTCGCCACGATGGCGCCCGGGCCGGCCAGCAACGGGGTGCCCAGCGGCACCAGCGCGATGTTCGAGGTGACCTGCTGGCTGGGATCGTCGGCCTTGCCGGTCAACAGCTCCAGAGCGACCAGGACGAGCAGCAGCCCGCCGGCGGCCTGCAACGCGGGCAGGTCGACGTGCAGGTAGTCGAGCAGGGTCTGCCCGGCCACCGCGAAGATCACGATTACGCCGAGAGCCAGCGCGACGGCCTGCCAGGCGGCCCGATTGCGGTCCCGTGCGGGCAACGGCCCGGTCAGCGCCAGGAAGATCGGCATCATGCCCGGCGGGTCGGTGATCACCAGCAGGGTCACGAAAACCTCGCCGAACAGCTTCAGATCCACGTGATCAACCTAGCCGCGTCCAGGTGGGCGAAATACCCGGATCAGCCCGAAGCGACCTCGGTCACCCCGGCGGCGACGATCCGCTCGTACGCCTCGACGCCGGTGGTGAACGCGCCGAGCTGGACGCTCTTGTGGGTGCCGTGGAAGTCGGAGGAGCCGGTGACCAGCAGGCCCAACTCGGCGGCGAGCGCGCGTACGTGCGCCTGCTCGGCCGGGCTGTGGTCCTCGTGGTCGGCTTCCAGGCCGGCCAGCCCGGCGGCGGCCAGCTCGGCGATCAACTCGTCGGGCACCACCCGGCCGCGTCGGGTGGCGCGGGGATGGGCGAAGACCGGCACGCCCCCGGCGGCCCGGACCAGCCGGACCGCACGGAAGACGTCGATGTCGTCCTTCGGCAGCCGGTACCGCTCGCCCAGCCAGTCCGGGCCGAACGCCTCCCGGGTGCTGGCGACCAGACCGGCGCGGATCAGCGCCTGCGCGATGTGCGGGCGACCCACCGTGCCGCCGGCCGCCCCGGAGAGGATGTCCGGCCAGCTCACGTCGATGTCGTCGGCGCGCAGCAGCGCAACGATCCGTTCGCCGCGCGCCTCGCGGGCAGCCCGCACCCGGGTCAGCTCGGCGACCAGCTCCGGGTGGTCCGGGTCGAACAGGTACGCCAGCAGGTGCAGCGGCACCGGCGGCTGCGCGCCCGACCAGTGGCAGGACAGTTCGGCCCCTCGGATCAGGCGCAGACCGGGCGGCAGCGCCCGCACGGCCGGCGCCCAACCGGCGGTGGTGTCGTGGTCGGTGATGGCCAGCACGTCCAGACCCGCGTCGGCACCGGCGCGGACCAGGTCGGCCGGGCTCAGCGTGCCGTCGCTGGCGGTCGAGTGGGCGTGCAGGTCGATCCGCGGCGCGGGGCCGGTGGGCGAAGTCACCTCCCGACGCTACCCAGCAGACCCGAATCCGGCTCGCGTAGGTGCCGGCCAGCCGTAGGGCGCGGCCCTCAGCACGAGTCGGGCCGTGGGCCCGCCCGCGGGCCTGGCCCCCGCGGCGCAGGGACGGGAACGCCGGCGAGGGGGCCGAGGCGGTCGTTCGCAGCGCGGGGACGCCGCGACCACTCCGGGGAGCGACCCGGGTGCGGATCAGGAGCCGGTGACCAGGACGGGCCGGTCACCGGGCTGAAGGCCGGCCACGGGCACCGGTTCGGCCGGTTGCCCGGCACGCACCCGTTCGACGTCGACCTGAACCAGCTTGCCGGCGCTGTCGACGTAGGAGACGTCCGTCCGGGTCGTCCAGGCGACAGCGCCACTCAGCGTCGGGCCGGCCGGCATGGCGTTCAGCGTCGTCCCGAGCCGCTGCAGATCGACCAGGAGGGCCCGGTCGCTCGCGCCGACCTTCCCGTTCACCAGAAGCCACCGCCCGTCGTCGGACACGCCGCCCGCGCCGTCCAGGCTCAACCGTGCGCCGCAGGCGGTGCGTACCGGTTTCAGAGCCCGGTTCGGGTCGAGCGCCGCCAGGCAGGTCCCACCCGGCCCGCTCGCGGACACCTGACCGATCAGCCGCCCGTCGGGCAGCGCACCGTAGACGTTCAGGGTGCCCCGCCCGGACACCGCGGTCAGCTCCCCCGCGCCCGGCCGCCACAGGGCGTGGGCGGGCCCGTCCCGGTCGAGCCGGACGAGCACGCTGTTTCCGACGAACCGGACGGGTTCCGCGCCGTCCGGGACCGGAATGCGCACCGTGCCGATGAGCTGGCTCCCGACCACTCCCGCCACGAGCAGGTCCTTGCCGTCTCGCCAGGCGACCTGGCTGGCGTCCGGCGCGAGAACGATCTGGCCCGCGCCGGCCAGCAGCACCTGCACCAGGCCGTCGTTCTGCGCGACCCAGAGGGAACGGCCGGCGGTGGTCGGGGCACCGACCACCAGCAGACCGGCGCCGCTGGACAGGCTGTGGGCGCGCTCGGCGGGACCGACGCCGGGCAGCGCCAGCCGCTTGCCGTCGGCGTTGATCAGGGTGCCGTCGAGGAGCAGATCGGCGGGTGTTCCGGGCGACGGCGCGGGTGGAGCGACGGCGGCCGAGGGGAGCGGCCGGACCGACAGATCCGGATCGCCGATCACGACGATGGGCGAGCCCTGCCGGCCGGTCTCGTCGGCGAGCTGCGTCATGCCGGCGCCGATCAGCACGGTGGTGACCATTCCGAGCGCGACACCGACACCGGCACGCCGCCGCCGGATCCGCTTGGCCCGGCGGATGGCCTGACCGGCCGGGTCGGCGGTCAGTGGACGGGTGACGGCGACCTGGTGCGAGAGAGTCTCCCGCACCGCACCTTCCAGCTGGTCACGTCGCACCTGGTTAGGACGCTGCGGGCCGCCCGTCAGGTTGTCGGGCCGCCGGGCGAATGCGCTCACTGCTGGTCCCCGGCGCCGGTGCCGACGGGCACGGCCGCCGGAGCGGTGGGCAGCTCGACCGCAGGTGCGATCGGGCGGGGCACGGCCGGCCGGGGTGCGACCGCTTCCGGCCCGGCCCGACCGGCCGCCGGACGCGGCGTCACCGCGGCACGGCCCCCCGAATCCCTCCCGGCCGAGCCAGGTCGGGCAGCGTCGGCACCTCGGCCAGCTCGCGCGGCGTCGCCCCGGCCGGAGCGGGCAGCGCCACGGTCCCGACCCGGGAGAGCGGCGTCGCGGCTCCCGCCGGAGAGGCCAGAAGCGGTGTTGGCGCTCCGGTCCGTACCGGGGGCGTCGGCCAGGTCCGGGGTCGCGGTGCCCATCCGTCGGCGCAGCGTGGCCAGTGCCCGGGATGCCTGGCTCTTCACCGTGCCCGGCGAGATGTCCAGCAGCGCGGCCGTCTGTGCTTCCGACATGTCCTCGTAGTAGCGCAGGACGAGCACCGCCCGCTGCCGGTTGGGCAGCTCCCTGAGGTGCCGCCAGAGCAGGTCGCGGTCGAGCTGCTGCTCGATTTCGTCGACACCGGGCCGTTCGGGCAGCACCTCGGTGGGGCGCTCACCGTGCCAGCGTCGCCGCCACCAGCTCGTCGAGGTGTTGACCATGACACGACGGGCGTACGGCTCGACCGCCTCGATCCCGCCGAGCCGCTTCCAGGCGAGGTAGGTCTTGGTCAGCGCCGTCTGGAGCAGATCCTCGGCTGTCGCCCAGTCGCCGGTGAGCAGATAGGCGGTACGGAGAAGGGCGGCGGAGCGAGCCGCGACGAACTCGCGAAACTCCTCCTCCAACGGGTCCCTGCTCGCCACCGCACACCTCCGCACCCACACCGTCCTGGCAGAGTGCCACGTCAGAGGCGTGCCGGTCCATGACGAAAGGTGCGCACTTGCTCCGATGTTCGGACGAAAACTTTCACGCCCCGTCGTCGGCCTTGGCCTCGTCGGCCTCCTTGCCCAACCGCGCCTCGACCGCCTGCGGCTCGTACATCTCTTCCACAACTCGCAGGTACAGCTCGTTCGGGTTGGGCAGATTCTTGATCTCGCGCAGCGCCTGCTCCTGGCCGGCGGACTCCAGGACGAAGGTGCCGTAGTTGAGTGCGCGGCCGGTCGGCGTCTGCTCGTACTTCATGTCGGTGACCCGGACCAGCGGCATCATGGCCACCTTGCGGGTGACGATGCCATTGACCACCATGACCCGCTTGTTGGTCAGGATGAACCGGTCATACCACCAGTCGGCGACCTTCCAGGCCACCCAGCCCATGACGGCGAACCAGAGCAGCACCGCGATGGTCGTCAGGGCGCCCACGTTGTTGCCGGCGAGGAAGCCGGACAGGTAGCCGAGCACGAACGTCGCCGCGATGCCGATCAGGAGCGGGTTGGTGAGGTGGATCCAGTGCCGCTTCCACTCGCCCCGGTAACGCTCGGTGGGGAAGAGGTAACGGGCGACCAGCGAGCTGGGCTCGTCCTCCAGCGGAAGCACCCGCCGGGGAGTCGCCCCCGTCGCGTCGGCACGCAGCCCCGCGAGCTCGTCCTCGGAGATCTGCGGTGGCTGGTAGGCGGCCTCGGGATCACGGATCCAGCCCCGGCCGGACCGCCCTTCGCCGGCATAGCCGGGCCCTTCGCCATAGCCGACGTCGTCCGAAAGGGACGGCCCGTCGGACAGGCCAGGACCGGCTCCGTAGCCCGGGCCGTCATCCGGCCCGATCCGCGGTATCGGCTCGGTGTCGCGCTCGCGACGTTCCCGGTCGGGGTCGTCCGGGTCGAAGGGTGGACCGGAGGGGCTGCCCATCGACGGTTAGGCGACGAGGCTGGTGAAGAAGTCGCCGAACCCCTGGGCGATGTCCATGATCCCGCCGCCCAGCGACTTGAACACATCAGCCGCAGAGTTTGGCCGATAGGCGACGAAGAAGATCAAGAATGCGATTCCGGCCCAGGTGAGGACCTTCTTGACCATGGCGGGCCATCCTCTCGCGCGGCGCCGGGTCCCATTACCGCAGCGGCACCCAGAGTATCAGTGTGGTGTCGTACAGTGAAGATCTGCGTCCGTTCTCCGTCAAACCCGGAAGGTTGTCAAGCCCTCCCGGACAGGTACGGGGATGGTGCGCCGTACACGAGCTCGGGCGGAGTCCACTCGGTCAGGTCGTGCAACACGACGTCTTCCGCGAGGAGGTGACCCGCACTCGCCGGCCAGGCTATCGCATGCAGCCACATTCCCCGAGCTTCGCCGGCGTACGCGCTTCGATCCGTCGGAGAATTAACCAGCCACAGTGGAGTCGGGTGCCCGCCGACGCGGATCCTGGCCTGCCCCACGTGCTCGGGATGCCCCGGTCCGGGGTCGGTCAGCGCGTCGACGAGTTCCGGTCCGGGATCCGGGCCGGCCAGGCCGGCGAGCCGGGTGCCCAGGCCGACGCCCGGCTCCTCGGCCACGAAGACCAGATCCGCCGGACCGTCGTCGAGCGGCGCCGGCCCCGCGCAGGCCACCGCCGTCGCCCGCACCCCGGTGCGGTCGTCACCGGCGTACGCCACGCCGGTGAGGGTCCAACCTGGTGGCAGCGGCCACGGGCACCACAGCGGCGTCCCCGGTGGACCCGCGGTCGCGGCGATCCGCTCCACCACGCTCGCGACGATCTCCGCTCCGATGTGTTCGGGCACGTGCAGCGGCGGCACGGGACCGCAGCGCAGGCACCTCGACTCGGTGTGCATCAGATCCGGCGCCCGTACCGGGCCCCCGCATCTCGGACAACTCACCGCGACACTCACAACCCCACCGTCACCCGGCATCGCTGGCACGTCAAGCCGGAAACGCCCGATTGCGCCGACGGGGCGAGGGTCAGTCCGGCGGCGGGCCGGCGTGCGTACGGATCCACGCGTGCATGGCGATGCCGCTGGCCACACCCGCGTTGATGGACCGGGTCGAGCCGTACTGGGCGATGGAGTAGAGCGCGGCGCAGGCGGCACGCGCGGGCTCGGACAGGCCGGGCCCCTCCTGGCCGAAGAGCAGCACGCAGTCCCGCGGCAGGACGCCGGCCTCCAGCGGGCGGGAGCCGGGCAGGTTGTCGATGCCGAGCACGGGCAGCCGCCGCCCCGCCGCCCAGTCCACGAACTCCTCGATCGTCGCGTGGTGCCGGACGTGCTGGTAGCGGTCGGTGACCATCGCGCCGCGCCGGTTCCACCGTCGCCGTCCGACGATGTGCACCTCGGCGGCGTTGAAGGCGTTGGCGTTGCGCACCACCGTGCCGATGTTGAAATCGTGCTGCCAGTTCTCGATGGCGACGTGGAAGCCGTGCCGGCGCCGGTCCAGGTCGGCGACGATCGCCTCGTGCCGCCAGTAGCGGTAGCGGTCGACCACGTTGCGCCGGTCGCCCTCGGCCAGCAACTCCGGGTCGTAGCGCGGGTCCTCGGGCGGGTCCCCCGGCCAGGGGCCCACGCCCACCTCAAGCTGGTCGTCGGTCACGGTCATCAGAGGGTACGGGCCACCTCGGCGTCCGCCGCGACGGCCCGCCGACCTCAGCCGAGGCCGAGCGCGTCACCCAGCCGGTCCAGGAAGCGTTGGTCGGCGGGGCTGGCCGGACGTCCGCCGGGGCCGGGCACCGCCCGGCAGACGCGGGCCGCGACCGACTGCACCCACTGGCGGTACGCGGCCGAGTCGGCGGGATCGGCGCGCCGGCGCAGGACCCGAACCGCCGCCCGGCACGCGACCAGCAGGTCCACCAGGTCGGTGAGTCGCTCGACGGGCGCCGGGGCCCCGTCGTGGCGGGCGTAGATCGCGGCGACCACGGCACGGACCAGATCACTGTCGAACCCGCGGCCGGCAGCCACCGCGTCCAGACCCGCGAGGCCCGCCATCACCCCCCGCTCCGGGCGCCCCGCGCCGGGCGCTGCGGCGGCCACGAGCACCCGAGCGGGCAGGCTGGTGAGCAGGTCCCACTCGGCGGCGGAGTAGACGGCGGTGGTCAAGGGTGCGGCGCGGCGGCCGGCAGAGGGCGGCTCTCCGGCGACGGAGTGGCTCATCGGAACCTCCGGCGCCAGCATAAGCCCCGAAACGGGCGACGGGCCCCCTCCCCGGCAGAACCTGCCGTGCGGGATGGAGGCCCGTGCCTCGGCGGCGACTCCTGCTCAGCGCCGCCGGGGGTTCAGCGCGGGTTCGGGAAGCTGGGCCGCTCCGGGTCCACTCCCTCGGCGACGGCGTTGGCCGCGTACTCCCGCTTGGGGACCATGACCTTGCGGCGGAACACGCAGACCATGGTGCCGTCCTGGTTGTAGCCGCGGGTTTCCACCGAAACGACGCCCCGGTCCGGCTTGGAGCCGGACTCGCGCTTGTCCAGCACCGTCGTCTCGCCGTAGATGGTGTCGCCGTGGAAGGTGGGCGCCACGTGCCGCAGCGACTCGACCTCCAGGTTGGCGATGGCCTTGCCGCTGACGTCCGGCACCGACATGCCGAGCAGCAGCGAGTAGATGTAGTTGCCGACCACCACGTTGCGCTTGAACTGGCTGGCCGTCGCGGCGTAGTGCGCGTCCATGTGCAGCGGGTGGTGGTTCATGGTGAGCAGGCAGAAGAGGTGGTCGTCGTACTCGGTGACGGTCTTACCCGGCCAGTGCCGGTAGACCGCGCCGACCTCGAACTCCTCGTAGTAGCGGCCGAACTGCATCCTGGTCCCCTTCGACGGGTGGCGATGGAGTTCGGCACAGCATGCCTTACCGATGGTTAAGGCGACGGCCGGGGCGGGACCCCGGCGGAAAAGTCACACCGGTCACTCACCCGAGGGGAGACGCAATGAGCGGCGGGGCCCTCCCCGGCACCCGCCGCCCACGCTCTGATGTGAGGAATTCTGCCCTACGACGGCGTAGGTTCGACAGAGATCGACGTCACATTTATCTTTTTGTAACATTACCCTGCGTGACGAAGAGCGGGGTGATCAGCGATCTCCGCAGGCCGGATACCTCCTCGTCAGGGCTCAAGTTACCGATTCGTAGCGCTCGATCGGGTGGATCTCCTTGGAACCGCTCCCATCACCGCAGGTCACGCAAGTGCGTCATGCACTTGCGTTCCGCAGGACGGGATGAACTGACGCAGTTCGATGGCCGCCGAGGGCGCCGGGCAGCCCTGCGCACGTTTCGTGCTGGACGGCCCGGGAATTCGATACGGTCAGCCCTGGTTCTACGGGACGCAGACAAACCGCGGTGATCGGAGAGTGCAATGGCAACCGTTGAGCTGACCTCGGCGAACTTCGACGAGGTGACCGGCAACGACGGCATCGTCCTGGTCGACTTCTGGGCCGACTGGTGTGGTCCGTGCAAGCGGTTCGCCCCGGTCTACGAGCGCTCCTCGGAGAAGCACCAGAACATCGTCTTCGGCAAGGTCGACACCGAGGCCCAGCAGGAGCTGGGTGCGAAGTTCGACATCCGGTCGATCCCGACGATCATGGCGATCCGCGACGGCGTCATCGTCTTCGCCCAGCCGGGCGCGCTTCCCGAGTCCGCGCTGGAGAACCTGATCGAGCAGGTCGAGGCGCTGGACATGGACGACGTCCGCAAGCAGCTGGCCGAGCACAACCACTGAGCCGTCCCCGTGACGGCGCGCGAGGGCCGGGCCCGGTTCGGGTCCGGCCCTTCGTCGTACCCGGGCGCCCGCGCATGATCATCGACCTGGGCAGGCGGAACTGACCGTCGGTGGGACCCGGCGCGGCCGGTACATCCCGTATCGTCACGACCCGATGGACACCCTGACCACCCGCGGGCGCGTGACCCGGCTGGGCGCGACCGCCCTCGGTCTCGTCCTGCTGCTGCTCGGCACCTTCTGGGGCAGCGACGACGACTTCCCGTTCGGCCCGTTCCGGATGTACGCCACCTCCAACCCGCCGAACGCACCCGCCCCGGACACCCGCGTGGAGGGGGTGAACAGTGCCGGCGCGGTGGTCGACCTCGACCAGGGCGCCACCGGCATCCGCCGCGCCGAGATCGAGGGCCAGCAGGACCGGTACGCCGCCGACCCGACGCTGCTCGCCGAGGTGGCCGACGCGTACGCCGAACGCCACCCGGACGCCCCGGCGCTGGTCGAGGTCCGCATCGTCATCCGCTGGCACGGCATCCGCGCCGGCCGACCCACCGGGCAGCACACCGACGAGACCGTGGTCCGCTGGCAGGTCCCCCGATGAGCGGCTGGCTGACCGAGGCGGTGCCGCGCGGCCGGATCGCCGCCTTCCGCACCCTGATCTACCTCTTCGTCGCCGCCGACCTGGTGGTCTTCACCCCATGGGTACGCACCAGGGCCAGCGTGCCCGGTGAGCTGTACCAACCCCTGCTGATCGGCCGGCTGCTCCCGCTGCCGACGCCGACTCCGACGGTGGTGGCGGTGATCTTCTGGGCGCTGCTGCTGCTCACCCTGCTCGCCGCGACCGGCCGGGCGCCCCGACTGCTCGGCTGGTCGGTCTGCGCGCTCTACCTCGAGTGGATGATCATCGCGATGAGCTACGGAAAGGTCGACCACGACCGCTTCGGGCTCCTCGTCGCACTGGCCGTGCTGCCCACCGCCGGCCGGGCCCGCCACGGCGACGCCACCCGCACCGAGGCCGGCGGCTGGGCGCTGCGGGTCACCCAGATCGCGGTGATCTGCACGTACTTCCTGGCGGCCTGGGCCAAGCTGCGCTTCGGCGGCCTGGACTGGCTGACCGGCTCGGTGCTGGCGCGGGCAATCATCCGACGTGGCACCGACCTGGCGGACCTCATCGCCCAGGTGCCGTACCTGCTGATCGTCGCCCAGTTCGGCATCGTGGCCTTCGAACTGTTCAGCCCCGTGGTGTTCCTGCTGCCGGCCCGCTGGCGACTGGCCATGGTCGGCTTCTTCTACTCGTTCCACGCGGTGACCATCGCGACCATCACGATCTCGTTCGCACCGCACCTCGCCGCGATGACGAGCTTCCTGCCGCTGGAGCGGGTCCGCCCGCTGCTCTGGGCCCGCCGGCTCGCCGGCCGCGAGACCCCCGGGTCGGCGACGGACGCCCCGGCGCACGTCGACACCGAGTCGACGCCGCCCGACCCGGCTCCGGTGGGAGCCGGTGCGGAGCCGGCACCGCCCGGGGATCAGGCCCCGGCGCTCGGGCGGCCGGCCGGCCCGTAGAGCCGCTCCCGGGCCTCCTGCGGCAGCGAGCACGCCGCCGTGCCACCGGGGAGCCGGTGCCGGTTGCGCGCCACCCAGCGGTACGCGGGCCAGGCCACGGCGCGCGCCGGCGGAAACCGCAGCCCCGCTCCGGCGACCCGCCAGAGCGGACCACTCGCGGCGAGCAGCTTCGCGATGGCGTCCGGCCCGGCGGCGCGTGAGCCGTCCGCGCCGACCCACTGCACGGCCTCCTCGCACTGGGCGGCCGTGAGGCCGAGTGCGTCCAGATCGGCGAACTGCCAGGGCACCACCCGGGCGGCGGTGGGGATGCGGCGTTCGATGAACTCCGCGCAACTCGTGCAGAACGCGCAGTCCCCGTCGTAGACGAAGGTCGACCTCTCCATGGCGTCCATCCTCCCCCGCGCGACCGCCCGGTGGGCTCCGGTGTCCGGCGAGTCACTTGCGCCCACCTCGTACACGTGTTCGAATAGTGGCCATGCGCTGGGACAACCTCACCGCTCCCCCGGCTGAGGGAGACCCCGAGCGGGCAGCGCCAGCGACGCCACCCCTGCCGCTGGCGCTGCCCGGCGCCATCGTGCGCACCTTCGACACCCCCGAGTTCGCCGGGATGACCTTTTACGAGGTGCAGGCCAAGTCCATCCTCAACCGGGTGCCCGGCCAGTCCCGCGTGCCCTTCGAGTGGACCATCAACCCGTACCGGGGCTGCTCCCATGCCTGCCGCTACTGCTTCGCGAGAAATACTCACACCTATCTCGATCTCGACTCCGGTGCGGACTTCGACCGGCAGGTGATCGTCAAGGTCAACGCCGGTGAGCTGGTGCGGCGGGAGCTGGCCGCGCCGAAGTGGCGGGGCGCGCACGTGGCCATGGGCACCAACGTGGACTGCTACCAGCGGGCCGAGGGGCGTTACCGGCTGATGCCGCAGATCATCGCGGCGCTGCGGGACTTCGCCAACCCGTTCTCGATCCTGACCAAGGGCACGCTGATCCTGCGAGACCTGCCGCTGCTGCGCCAGGCCGCCGAGGTGACCAGGGTCGGCATCTCCTACTCGGTGGCCTTCGTCGACGAGCAGCTCTGGCGTGGCGTCGAGCCGGGCACGCCGCACCCGAGCCGCCGGCTGGACGCGGTCCGCCGGCTCACCGACGCCGGCTTCGAGGTCGGGGTGCTGATGGCACCGATCCTGCCCGGGTTGAGCGACGACGACGTGTCGATCGACGCCACCGTGTCGGCGATCGCGGCCGCCGGGGCGACCAGCGTGACTCCATTGGCGCTGCACCTGCGCCCGGGCGCCCGGGAGTGGTACGCGCAGTGGCTCGCTCGGGAGCACCCGCACCTCGCGCCCCGCTACCGGGAGCTCTACCGGGCCGGCGCGTACGCCCCGCAGGCGTACCAGCGGGAGCTGACCGCCCGGGTGCGGATCGCGGCCCGACGGCACGGGCTGCACCGGGGCGAGGTGGGTGACAACCGTCGGCTGCCCGAGCCGCCCCCACCGCCGGCCGCCGAGCAGCTGACCCTGCTCTAGGGCGCAGGCGGCGCTACAGTCGGCGGGTGCGTACCGCCCAGCAGATCCTCGCCGACTCCGCCGTGATCGCCGTCGTGGGCGCGTCGCGCGACCCGCGCAAGGCCGCGCACGGCGTGCCGTTGCAGATGCAGCAGTACGGCTGGCGGATCATCCCGGTCAACCCGACCGTCGACGAACTCTTCGGCGAGCGGGCGTACCCGACGCTGGCCGACATTCCGCACCCGGTGGATCTGGTGGACGTGTTCCGGCCGGCGGCCGACGCCGTGCAGGTCGTGCGGGACGCGGCGGCGATCGGCGCTCCGGCCGTCTGGCTGCAACTGGGCATCGTCTCGGCCGAGGCGCGACGGATCGCCGAGGAGGCCGGGATGGACTACGTCGAGGACCGCTGCCTCATCGTCGAGCGCGCCGCCGCCGGCCTGACCCGGCTCGGCTGACCCGGCTCGGCTGATCCCGCGTCGGTCCGACGGGCTCGCCGTTCGTGCTGGCTGCCGGCCGGACGGACTGGATCCGCCGAGGGTGGCTCGTCGGCCACCACGAGGAAGGCGCAACGAACGTCCGGCTGGCCGCATGCAGTCCGGCGACCGCACTCCCGCGAAGGCGTTCCAGTCCCGGCAGTACTGCTGCGATCGTGGGCCCAGCTCGTGCCACACCCGACGAAGGTCGAAGCCCCGATCTGCCGCGGCCAGTAAGGATTCGAGGAAGCCGGTTGCCACGGCGTCCCTCTCGGACTGGTAGCCGTCGGCTAGTTTCCCGGCGGTCGTACGCTGCGGGCATGGTCATCCCGCGGCGCGGCCGCGTACCGGCGCTGGGCGACGGGCTCTGGCCGCGCCGGATCCTGGCTCTGACGGCCGGGTTGCTGGTGACGGCCGGGGTCGCCGGTGGGCTGCTTGCGCTCCCTCGGATCAACCCGTCCACCGCCAGCCTGGCGGTCTGGTCGGCCATCGGCATGCGGTGGCTGACCGGGCGGTGGTGGCCACGGCGGACCGGGCATCTGCGCTGGCGGGAGCGTGTCTCCGGCCTGGACGCCGTCGAACCGGGCCTGGTGGCACGCCGGTCGCTCGCCGGGTGGGCCGACCTGGCGGCCGGTGCGACCACGCTGATCGCGATCGGCGGGTGGCTGATCACCAGCCTGCCCCCGCACGGCCGGTGGGTCGACCTGACGCGGCCGGTGCTCGCCGTCGGGGTCGCGGCCTGGCTCGGTCGTGGGGTCTACGAGGAGACGCGCTTCACCGGAAGGCTGGCGCTGACCGCCAGCGCGATCCGGCACGGCCGCCAGATCGTCGACTGGACGAACATCGACCGGGTCAGCCCGCACCGGCGCGACGGCCGGCTGAACGGAGTACGACTGCGGCCAGCGGTCTGGCAGTCGCTGCGGCCGGCGCCGGTGGTCGGCGGCCGGGACACGGCGGTGCCGGAGGACCGGCTGGTCGCCGTGCTCGAGGACTACCGGTTCCGACCGCGGGAGCTGGGCGTCGAGCCGGACCAGGGACAGCTCAGAGCTTGTACTCCTTGAGCAGGCCGCGGGAAATGATGGTCTTCTGGATCTCCGAGGTGCCCTCGCCGATGAGCAGGAACGGGGCCTCGCGCATCAGCCGCTCGATCTCGTACTCCTTGGAGTAGCCGTAGCCGCCGTGGATGCGGAACGCCTCCTGCACGACCTCCGCGCAGTACTCCGAAGCGAGCAGCTTGGCCATTCCGGCCTCGACGTCGTTGCGCTGGCCGGCGTCCTTGAGGCGGGCGGCGTTGACCATGAGGGCGTGCGCGGCCTCGATCTTCGTGCCCATCTCGGCGAGCTTGAACGCGATCGCCTGGTGCCTGGCGAGCGGCTGGCCGAAGGTCTTGCGCTGCTGGGCGTACGCGACGGCCAACTCGAAGGCGCGGATGGAGATGCCGCAGGCGCGGGCGGCCACGTTGACGCGGCCCACCTCGATGCCGTCCATCATCTGGTAGAAGCCGCGCCCCACCTTGTCGGCGCCGCCGAGGATGGCCGAATCGGGCACGGTCACCCCGTCGAGCACCATCTCGGTGGTCTCGACGCCCTTGTAACCCATTTTCTCGATCTTGCCGGGGATGGTCAGGCCGGGGGCGGTCTCGCCGAAGCCCGGCTCCTTCTCCAGCAGGAAGGTGCTCATGTTGCCGTACACCGACTCGGCGCCGGTGTCGGTCTTGACCAGGGTGGCCACCACCGAGGAGTACGCCCCGTTGGTCAGCCACATCTTCTGCCCGTTGAGCACGTAGCTGTCGCCGTCGCGAACGGCCCGGGACTTGATCGCCGAGACGTCGGAGCCGGTCTCCGGCTCGGACATCGAGAACGCGCCGCGCACCTCGCCGGTGGCCATCTTCGGCAGGAGGCGGGCCTTCTGCTCGGCCGAGCCGTGCTGGGAGATCAGGTACGCCACGATGAAGTGGGTGTTGACGATGCCGGAGATCGACATCCAGCCCCGGGACAGCTGCTCCACCACGAGGGCGTACGTGAGCAGTGACTCGCCGAGCCCGCCGTACTCCTCGTCGATGGTGAGGCCGAACAGCCCCATCTCGCGCATCCCGTCGAGGATGTCGGTGGGGTACTCGTCGGCGTGCTCCAGCCGCTGGGCGTGCGGGATGATCTCCTTGTCGGCGAACTCCCGGACGGTCTCCAGGATCGATCGCTGCACATCGGTCAGGCCGGGCGTCTGGGCGAGTCGGGCCATCTCAGCCTCCGGGGATCAGCGCACTACTCATGGGTAACTGAACGCTCGGTCAGTATCGGCCTCCGGGTCGGCAAGGCCAAGATGACCAGTCCACACAACCGCTGTGAAAAGGTTCACCGCTGCGGGTACCGTCCGGCAAGAAGGACTTTTCCGGCACCGGCAGGAGGAGGACAGCCGTGAGCTACCCGCCACCGTCGGGCCCCCCGGGGGACGAGCCGCCGCCGTCACCCTACGAGCCACCCCGGGACCAGTCGCCGTACGCGCCACCGCCAGCCGGCCAGTCGCCGTACCCGCCGCCGCCGGACCAGTCGTCGTTCGGGTCGCCGGAACGCTCGCCGTACGGGCCCCCCGCCGACGAGCCGTCGCCGTACGAGCAGCAGAAGCCGCACCCGCCGCACTGGGGGCAGCAGCCGCCGTACCCGCCGCAGGGCCCCTACGGCCAGTACGGCCCGCCGCCGTCCGGCCCCGGTCGGGGCACCAACGTGCTGGCGATCCTGTCGCTGGTGTTCGCCTTCGTGTTCCCCCCGGCCGGCGCTGTGCTCGGCCACGTGGCCAAGCGACAGATCCGCACCAGCGGCGAGGACGGCGACCAGCTCGCCACCTGGGGGCTGATCCTCGGCTACGCCTTCACCGCGCTGACCCTGCTGGCCTGCTGCGGCTGGCTGGCGCTTGTCATTTTCAGCAACACCGGCGACAGCGGCGGCTACTGACCCGCCCGGCCGATCAGCGGAAGCGCGCCTCCCGGACGCTGTTGCCGCCGTCCACCACCAGCATCTGGCCGGTGATGTACGAGGCGGCCGGCGAGCAGAGGAAGCTGATGGCCGCGGCGACCTCGTCCGGGGTGCCCGGTCGACCGACCGGTGTGCCCAGGCCCTGCTTGATCTCGGCCATCGTGGACGCCGCCGTGTAGATGGTGCCGGGCGCGACCGCGTTCACGGTTACCCCGTCGGCGATCATCTCCATGGCCAGCGCACGGGTCAGCCCGACGACACCGGCCTTCGCGGCGGCGTACGCGGCCTCGGTGGGCAGGGCGTTGACCGGCCCGGCGGTGGCCGCCAGGTTGACGATCCGCCCCCAGCCCCGCTCGGCCATCCCGCCGATGAACGCGCGACTGCACAGGAACGCGGTGGACAGGTTGCGGTCGATCTCGCCGCGCCACTCGTCGTAGGTCAGCTGCGCGACGGGACGCAGCACCCCCTGACTGGCCCGGCTGGCCAGCCCGGCGTTGTTGACCAGCACCTCGACGTCACCCAACTGCTCGGCGACCGCGTCCGCCAGCGCGCCGACCTCGGACTCGTCGGTCAGGTCCGCGACGAACCCGGTCGCCCCCAGCTCACCGGCCCGCTCGTGGATGCGCCGGGTGGTGCTGACGATGGCCACCCGCGCCCCCAGGTCGGCGAGCCGCCGGGCGGTGGCGTAGCCGATGCCGTCCGGGCTGCCGGCCCCGGTCACCAGGGCGACCCGACCGTCGAGCCGCATGGTCACCGGGTCCGCGAGTGCGACCGGTTCGTCGGGGCCGGGTGCGCCGGCCGGCGTGGCCGCCCGACCGCGGCGGCCCGCACCCGGACGGCTCACGTCCCGTCGCGGTCGGCTGCCGGAACGGTCCGCGGCGCGCGCGTCTATTGCCATGCCAGGGATCCTGCCCGTTACGACCGGCCCGAGCAACGCGGCACCCGGGAGCGGGGGCATCGGGTTTGGGCACCCCTGGCTACTCTGACGGCGCACCCGAGCCGACGGAGAGTTCGCATGACCAATCCCCCACCCCCCGGCGGTTGGACCGACCCCACCTGGTCGGCTCAACCGTCGAGCGCGCCGCCGGACCCGACCCTGGTGGCCGGCCAGCCGATACCGACCCAACCCGGCCCCGCAAACCCGTACGCGCCGGTCGACCCGTACGCGGGTGGGCAGCTGCCGCCGGGCGCGTACGCGCCACCCGGCTACCCGCCGCACCCCGGTTACGGGTACCCGCCACCGCCGAAGACCAACGGGCTGGCCATCGCGGCGCTCGTGCTGGCCCTGGCCGGCCTGACCACCTGCGGCATCACCGCGCCGATCGGGGCGATCCTCGGCCATGTGGCGCAGAAGCAGATCCGGGTCAGCGGCGAGGGCGGCGAGGGAATGGCGAAGGCCGGCATCATCGTCGGCTGGATCGTCACCGCGCTGATGGTGCTGGGGATCGCGTTCTACGTCGTCGCGATCGTCTTCGCGGTCACGACGGGCGCCGGCAGCGACAGCAGCTACTGACTCGGTCGTCGGGTCCGCGTACCGCCGGCTGGTGGGCCGGGTCGGCAGCCGGCGGCGACCGACCCGGCCCGAGGCGTCACTGCGCCGGTGGGGTGAACGAGGAGGTACGGCTCATCCCGGCGGCCCGGCCCTTCGCGGCGATGACCAGCGCCATCTTGCGGGACGCTTCGTCGATCATCTCGTCGCCGAGCATCACCGCACCGAGCTTGCCGCCGGCCTCCGAGGTGTAGTGCTCGTACGCGTCGAGGATCAGCTCGGCGTGGTCGTAGTCGGCCTGGGCCGGCTGGTAGATCTCGTTGGCGGCGTCGATCTGGCCCGGGTGCAGCACCCACTTGCCGTCGAAGCCCAGCGCCGCCGAGCGCTTGGCCACCTCGCGGAACGCGTCGACGTCGCGGATCTGCAGGAAGGGGCCATCGATCGCCTGCTTGTCGTGCATCCGCGCGGCCATCAGGATCCGCATGAGGATGTAGTGGTACGGGTCGCCCGGGTAGTCCGGGATCAGGCCACCGACCACCAGCGACCTCATGTTGATCGACGCCATGAAGTCGGCCGGGCCGAAGATGATGGTCTCCACGCGCGGCGAGGCGGCCGCGATGGCGTCCACGTTGACCAGACCCGCCGCGTTCTCGATCTGCGCCTCAATGCCGATCCGGCCGACCTCGAGGCCGATCGTCTTCTCGATCTGGGTGAGCGTCAGGTCCAGCCACTGCACCTGGGCGGCGTTCTGCACCTTCGGCAGCATGATGCAGTCCAGGTTCGCGCCGGCGCCCTCGACCACCTCGATGACGTCCCGGTAGGTCCACGGGGTCGTCAGGTCGTTGACCCGGACCACCCGGGTCTTGCCGGCCCAGTCACCGTCGTTGAGGGCGGCCACGATGTTCTTGCGCGCATCCGGCTTGGCCAGCGGCGCCACGGCGTCCTCCAGATCGAGGAAGACCTGGTCGGCGGGGAGACCCTGCGCCTTGCCGAGCATCTTGACGCTGGAACCCGGCACGGCGAGGCAGGACCGGCGGGGACGACCGACTGCGGCCATGAATGCGCTCCTCTTCCAGCGATCGGCGAGCACGCCGACGCCACCTGACTCCGAAGAAAACTTAACGATCCCAAAGGGCGTGGTGACGTCACGGTAACCTCGCGCCATGACCGGGGTGAATGGACCTGTGGAAGATCTCACTGGGCGTCGGCTGGTGGTGGTGACCGGAGCCAGCTCGGGCATCGGGTTGGCCGCCGCGGTGAGCTTCGCGTGCCGCGGCGACGAGGTGGTGCTGGTCGGACGGGATCCGGCCCGTCTGCAGGCCGCGGCGGAACGGGTACGGGAGACCTCGGGCGCGCGTCCCGAGCTGTTCCGGGCCGACTTCGCGGTGCTCGACGACGTACGCGGGCTCGCCGAGCGGCTGCGCGACGCGTACGACCGGATCGACGTGCTGGCCAACAACGCCGGGGCCATCGCGCTCCAACCCCTCACCACCGTCGACGGCTTCGAGCTGTCGATCCAGGCCAACCACCTGGCCCCCTTCCTGCTGACCAACCTGCTCGCCGACCGGGTGGGCCGGATAGTGGTGACCGCCTCGGGCGCGCACCGCTACGGCGGGCTCGACCCGGCCGACCTCAACAAGCCGCTGCGCCGTTACCGGTCGATGGCCGCGTACGGCACCAGCAAGCAGGCCAACATTCTGTTCGCCGCCGAGGCGGCCCTCCGCTGGTCGCACATCCCCACGCACAGCTTCCACCCCGGCGTGGTGCGTACGCGGTTCGCCAACGACAGCCGGATGGTCGCGTTCGGTATGCGGTTCCTGCCGTTCCGCAGCCCCGAGAAGGGCGCCGAGACGCTGGTCTGGCTGGCCAACCAGGATCCGGCCCGGCTCATCAACGGGGCGTACTACTACAACCGCCGGCCACGCCGGCCGTACCGCAAGGCAGCCGACCCGCGGCTCGCGGCCCGGCTCTGGGAAGCCAGCGCCACGGCCGTCGGCATCGACGGATAGCGTGGCGTCATGCTGACCCTTGTCGCAGTCGTCGAGTATGCGGCCGGGGCCGAGGCCGCTGGGCAGCGCTACGAGGACAATGTGCTGGCGCTGCTCGACCGGCACGGTGGCCGGCTGGAACGACGGCTGCGCGGCACCGACGGGCGGGCCGAGGTGCACGTGATCCGGTTCGACGGGCGGGCCGGCTACGAGTCGTTCCTGGTTGACCCGGAGCGGGCGGCCCTGCGCACCGCCCTCGGCGAGGCCGCCCCCACCACCCGCGTCATCGAGGTGCACGAGGGCTAGGCCGGCGACGGCGGCCGCGCCACCACCGCAGCCACGCCAGCACGGGCCGCGCCACCAGGACCACCAGCACGAACCCCGCCGCGAGCGCCCAGAACGGCAGCGGCCCGTAGTCGGGGCGACCGGATTCGCGTACCGCCCCGTCGATCGCCAGGTCGGCGGCGACCGACAGCTCAGTGATGCCCTCCGGGGTGCGGAAGAGCACCTCCGGCGCGAGCGCGCCCCGGCGCAGCGCCACGAGTTCCACCGCCTCCGTTCCGGGCTCGTGATACGGCCCCCAGGCCACGTCGTGCTCGTCCGGGCGGTCCACCGCCGCCGGACCCGGCACCCCGACCAACGCGACCGCCTCCTCCGCCGAGCGCCACCCGAGCAGTTGCACGAACGTGCGGGAAGGCAGCGGGGGGAACGCCGCACCGGCCAAGGGCGAACCGTCGACGGTGGACCGCAACGCCAGCGTCCAGGTGCGCCGGTAGGACGGCACCGGGCAGTCGTCGCAGGTGGACCGATCCAGGACCGCCACCGATCCGCCGTCCGGCGACCAGGATCCGGCCCCGGCGAGCCGGCCACCGGCGAGCGGCAGCTTCCGGTACGGCTCGGCGACCCGATCGGCGCCCGCGTCCGCCACCCGAGTGAGCCAGACCTCGTCGCGGACCTGGAGGGCCAACTCCCCGCCGTCGGGCGAGAGCGCGGCTGTGCGTCCGGGCGGAATCCAGGCCGTCCCGACCCGCACCCGCAGCACATCCGCGCCGAGTTTGCGGTCGTAAACACCGACGTACGGGGTGCCGTAGCTGTTGGGCGGGGTGAACGTCGTGTCGTCCTCGGCGTAGACGAGACGCTCCCCGTTCGGCGCGAACGCGAGCGGGTAGCCGCCCGTGCGATCCGGGGTGAGCTTCCCGGTCCGCAGGTCGAGCAGCGTCGCACCGATCGAGGCGTACCGGCCGTCCGGGGACAGCATCGCCTCGAAGCCCGCGACGGCCGAACCGGCGTCCAGCACCCGGTAGCGGTCGGCGTCCGCGGCGAGCACACCCATCCGGTTCTCGGACCAATCGGTGCGCACGGCTGGACCGCCGAAGAGCATCGCCGCCGAGCCAGGTGCCGAGGCCCGCACCGAGGCGGTTCGCAGCGGCGGGTCGACGAGTCTGGTGGGCAGGCCAGGGGCGTCGTGCCTCGGGCCGGCGGGGATCGGCAGGGCGACCGGGTGCAGCGCGTACCCGGTGCCCAGGAGCAGGACCAGGACGGCGAGCGCTCCCGCGACGGCGGCCCGGCGACGGCGGTGCCGGGTCCGCGCCGCGTCGAAGAAGCCCGCCGGTACGCGCGCGGGCGGCACATCGTCGGCGAGGCGCCGCAGCGCTTCGGAGAGCCGGGCGGTCACCGTGCCACCTCCTGCGGGTCACGGCCGACAAGTTCGGCCAGTTCGGGGGCGAGTACGCGGAGTCGGCCGAGGGCGTGGCGGGTCTGGCTCTTCACGGTGCCGACCCGGCAGCCGAGCAGTTCAGCCGTCTCCGTCTCGGTGCGGTCCTCGTAGTAGCGCAACACGAGGACCGCGCGCTGCCGCACGGTCAGCCGAGCCAACGCCGCCGACAGCATCAGCCGTAGATCGGCGTCGTCACTTGGACCGGATCGTTCCGGCAACGCCCCGCCCAGCTGCTCCGCCGGACGGGCCCGCCGCCAGCGCCACCAACTGGCGGCCTGGGTGCAGAGCACTCGGCGCAGATAGGCGGGAGGATCCTCGATCCGCTCCCAGCGCACCGCGACGCGAGCCAGCGCCACCTGGACCAGGTCCTCCGCATGGTGCCGGTCACCGGTCAGCAGGTATGCAAACCGGGTCAGCCCGGCGGTCTCGGCCCGGACGAAGTCGGCGAAGCCGTCCCGGGCGCGGTCCTCAGTCGTCAACGGATCGCCCTCCTCACCCGGACAGACGCCGGGCGACCCCGCCGCGGAGGGAACCCGTGTCCATGTTCCTCACGTCGTCGCGGCACGGTCTCCGGGATCAGTCGGCCAGCGGTGTCGGGTCGGCCGGCAGCGCGGTGGGTTCGCTGCGCCGGCCGCCGAGCACCACCACCGCGACCCCGACCAGCAGCAGCGCCATCCCGAGCAGCGCGTACGGTCGGGGCAGTTGACCCAGCCAGGCCCATCCGAGCAGGGCCGCGCCGGGCGCCTCCAGCAGGATCAGCACGCTCACCGTGGTCGCCGGGATCTTCTGCAGGGCGTAGTTGAACATCGAGTGCCCGAGCAGTTGGGCGCCGGCCACCAGGGCCAGGATGGCCAACCACGTACGCCCGTCGAACCCGGTCAGCCGAACGCCGCCGACCAGGCAGATGGCCAGCAGGATCAGCGCGCAGATCCCGTAGCAGATGGTGGTGTAGGTGGTGGTGCTGATGCTGGTCCGCGCGCGCTCGCCGAAGGCGGTGTAGACGGCAGCGAACAGGGCGCCGGCCAACGCCAACACGTCGCCGAGGACGGCCCGGCCCGAGACGCCCACGTCCACCCCGGTGGCGACCGCCGCGCCGCCGACCGCCACCGCGATGCCGATCCAGACCACCCGGGGCAGCGGACGCCCCTGGGCGCGGGCGATCAGCCCCTGCCAGACCGGCTGGGTGGCGACCAGGGCGGTGGACGTGGCGACCGAGGTGAGCTGGGCGCTCGGCACCCAGGTCGCGAAGTGCCCGGCCAACGCGACCCCGGACAGTACGCAGAACAGCCCCTCCCGCCGGCCCGCGCCCACGGTCAGCCTGCGGAACTCGGCGCGCCGCCGGGCCAGCGAGAAGGGGCTCAGCACGGCCACCGCGAGCAGGTTGCGCCAGAACGCGATGGCCAACGCGGGAGCGGCGGCGTACGCGATCAGCGGCGCGGACGACGACACGGCGACCACGGCCAGCCCGACCGCGCCGGTGGTCAGCGGATCCAGGGTCGGCCGATGTGAAGGTGGGGGCACGGGACGTAATCCTCACACGTATGACGGTCAGCACCGAGGGTCATCACTCCGTTACGATCACGCGGTTCCGCGCCGGCGAACCTCGACCGCCCGGAGGCGTTCCCCCATGTCCAGCTACCAGGCGGTGCTGTTCGACTTCTTCGGCACCCTGACCCGTTCGGTGCAACGCGGAGTCGCGCACGTCGACACCGCCGAGTTGCTCGGCTGTCACACCGACACGTTGACCGAGGTGCTGGACCGCACCTACTACGAACGGGCCAGCGGCCGGCTCGGCAACGCGGAGGCGACCCTGCGGTGGGTGTGCGCCCAGGCCGGCGTACACCCCAGTGACCGTGCGCTGCGGGCGGCGGTGGCGTCCCGGCACCGGGCGATCCGCGCGGACACCCGGCTGCGGGCCGACGCGGTGCCCGTCCTGGCGGCGCTGCGCCAGCGGGGCCTGCGCACCGGCGTGGTCAGCGACTGTACGCACGAACTGCCGGCCTTCCTGCCGCAGCTCGCGATCGCGCCCCTGCTCGACGTGCGGGTCTTCTCCGTGCAGGTCGGACGTTGCAAGCCGGACGCGGCGCTCTACCTGACCGCGTGCCGTCGGCTCGGGCTCGCGCCGGACGAATGCCTGTACGTCGGCGACGGCGGCAGCCAGGAGCTGACCGGCGCCGAACGGGCCGGGATGACCGCCGTGCGGCTGGCCGCGGCCGACCTGGCCGAGCACATGGTGTTCAACGCGGACCGGGAATGGCGCGGCCGCACGCTCGGCGCCCTGCGCGAGGTGCTCGACCTCGCGGGCACCGCCGTCGGGATCGCTGCCGTCGGGGTGGGTGGTCCGACGGGCTGACCGGCCGGGCGGCGGTCAGCGACGGCGGACCCGGTGCAGGCGGAACGGCTTGCGGGTGGCGCGGACCGCCGGTGTCTCCCGAGGCTGCTCGGCCTGCGCGTCGGACGGCAGGCTGGCGCCGGTCAGCGGCTCGCCGGCCGGGGCGATTCGGTTCACCGCGCAACCCTCGGCGGCCCAGCGGGCCACCAGATCGGCGGTCGGGCCGGGCGCGTTCAGGCGCTTGGCCGCCACCAGCGGCGCCGTGGTGTCCCACGCGTCGGTGCCCGGTGCCAGCCGGGTCACCCGGGCCGGCCAGGTGACGATCCGTCCTCCGTGGTCGCCGCGCAGGGTGACCTGCGCCTCGGTCGCGTCGGCCAGCCCCGGCGCGGCCTGCTCGCCCGGCCCGCTCACCACGAAGAGCGCGCTCTCCAGCGGCGCGCACCAGAGCGCGAGCGCCGGGCCACCGGACACGCTGACCCAGGCCACCGCGGCCTTCTTCATCGCCTCGTCGACAAGCGGCGTGCCACCGGAGGCATCCTCGTCCCTCACACCCGCATTCTCCCCCATCGGCACCGTCACTCAGCCCACGAACGGCGGCACGGCGATCTCGCCCCGGGCCACCGGCATCACCTGACCGGCGACGGTCGCGCCGACGGCCACACCGTTCGCCGCGGTCACCGTGCAGGCCAGCGCGGACGGGCGGTTCATCTCGATGCCCTGGCGCACCGCGTAGTGCGCCAGACCCTCGCCCGGCAGCAGGCCGGTCGCCACCAGCCAGACTCCGAGCCCGAGCGCCGCCGAGCCGGTCGCCGGGTCCTCCGGAACGCCGAGCCCTGGCACGAAGACCCGGGCGTGCGCGGTTTGCGTGCCGGCGTCCCAGGAGAAGACGCTGACGTGCGCCACCCCGTACCGCTCCGCTGCCGCCGGGTTCACCCGTGCCCTGGCCACCGCATCCGGACGGACCGGCAGGTAGGGAAACTCCAGCCCGCAGCCGGCCACCCGAGGGGCGGGCCCGGCATGGTCATGGTCGTCCGCGACCAGCCCGGCGATCTCCAGCAACGGCTCCGGGTCCAGCTCGGGGCCGAGGGTGGGGCTGCCTCCGGTGAGCGTCGCCCCGGTCGCGGTCACCTCGACCGGCAGCACACCCGCGCCGCACTCCTGGGTGACCTGCCCCACACCGAACATTCCGCGCCGACTCGCGGTGACCGCCGCGCCGACACTCGGGTGCCCGGCGAACGGCAACTCCTCGGCCGGCGTGAAGATGCGGGCTCGGTAGGTGGCCCCCACCTGGGTCGGTGGCAGCACGAACACCGTCTCGGAGAGGTTGAACTCCAGCGCGAGCGTCTGCATCTGCTCGGTGGCCAACGCCTCCGCGCCGAACACCACGGCCAGCGGGTTGCCGGCGAACGGGCGGTCGGTGAAGACGTCCACGATCTCGTAGGCCAAGGTCGACATGTTGATAAACACTAGGCGCTTAGGCTGGTGCCCGTGAGCACGCCGACCCGGGTCTACATCGCCCGCCTCGCCGGAGTCGCCGTCTTCGATCCGAACGGCGACCAGGTGGGGCGGGTCCGTGACGCCGTGGCACGGCTGCGGGCGACCAAGCGGCCCCCCGAGGTGGTGGGTCTGGTCGCCGAGATGCCGATGCGCCGACGGATCTTCCTGTCCATCAACCGCATCACCTCGATCGACGCGGACGCGGTGGTCCTCGGCTCCGGCACCCTCAACCTGCGGCGCTTCGAGAAGCGCCCGAACGAGCTGCTGGTGCTCCAGGAGCTGCTGGACCGGCGCGTACAGCTCGAACCGGGCGGCCAGCCCGGCGCGGTGGTGGACGTCGCGATGGAGTGCACGCGCGGCGGCGAATGGTCGCTCAGCCGGGTCGCGGTCCGCGAGCAGACCGGCCGGCTCAGCCGCCGCGGCCACCTGCACCAGGTCGAGTGGGACCGGGTGCGCGGGCTCAGCGGCATCGCCGACAACCGGGGTACGGCGAACCTGCTCGCCGTCCTGGAGGACATGCGCCCGGCCGACCTGGCCAACGCGCTACAGGACCTGCCCGACGCGCGGCGCAACGAGGTCGCGGCGGCGTTGAACGACGAGCGGCTGGCCGACGTGCTCAGCGAGCTGCCGGAGCACGACCAGGTCGAGATCCTCGCCGCGCTGGACCGGGAACGGGCCGCGGACGTGCTGGAGGAGATGGACCCGGACGACGCGGCGGACCTGCTCAACGAGCTGCCCCCACCGGAGCAGGACGTGCTGCTGGACCTGATGGAGCCGGACGAGGCCGACCCGGTACGGCAGCTGCTCAAGTACACCCCGGGCACGGCGGGCAGCGTGATGACCTCGGAGCCGGTCATCCTGCCGCCGGACGCCACCGTCGCCGAGGCGCTGGCGCGGATCCGGGAGCCGCAGCTCTCCCCCGCCATCGCCGCCCAGGTCTTCGTGACCCGGGCCCCGCAGAACACCCCGACCGGCCGCTATCTGGGCATGGTGCACTTCCAGGCGTTGCTGCGTGAACCGCCGGCCGACCTGCTGGGCAAGGTGGTGGTCAACGACATCGACCCGCTGCGTCCCACCACCCCACTGCCGGAGATCACCCGCCGGATGGCCACCTACGACCTGGTCGCCATGCCGGTGATCGACCGCAGCAACCGGCTGGTCGGCGCCGTGACGGTCGACGACGTTCTGGACCACTCGCTGCCCCGGGACTGGCGCGACCGGGACGCCCTGGCCGCCCCGGGCACCTCCGACGCGGCGCTGGACGGCGACGGTGGCTGAGCAGCGGCGCACGGAGCGGCTCGACCAGCCCCGCGAGCCCCGGGGCATCAAACTCCCCCGGTTCGACGCGGAGGCGTTCGGTCGCTGGTCGGAGGGCATCGCCCGGGGCATGGGCACCGCGAACTTCATCGTCGTCATGACGGTGGTGATCGCGATCTGGTTCGGCTGGAACACCCTCGCCCCGGCCGAGCTGCGCTTCGACCCGTACACCTTCACGTTTCTCACGCTGGTGTTGTCGTTGCAGGCCAGCTACGCCGCGCCGCTGATCCTGCTGGCCCAGAACCGGCAGGCCGACCGGGACCGGTTGGCGCTGGAGGAGGACCGGCGGCGGGCCACCGCCCAGAAGGCGGACACCGAGTACCTGGCACGGGAGATCGCCGCGCTGCGGATCGCCCTCGGCGAGGTGGCCACCCGTGACTTCCTCCGTTCCGAGCTGACCCGGCTGGCCGAGGAGCTGGACGAGGCGGGGCAGCGCCGGCAACGCCTGGAGCGCCGGCAGCAGGAGAAGGACAGCCAGCAGGAGCGGCGCGCGCAGCGGGCGACCGACGGCCAGGGTCTGGACGAGCCGCGCGACGACCTGGACGGGGACTTCGCCCGCGACGCCCGACCGGACCGCTGATCAGCGGTTCGGGTTCGCTCATCGTTTGGCTCACACCACTGTCGGCCAGCGGTCGGATCGGATGCCCCGCGACGTAGCATTGCGGGCATGTCAGCACCCGTGAGCACCGTCGAGGACGCGATCCAGGCCGCCCTGGCCACCGTCAACGACCCGGAGATCCGCCGGCCCATCACCGAGCTGGGCATGGTCCGCTCCGCCACGATCGGCGCCGACGGCGTCGTACGCGTCGAGCTGCTGCTCACCGTCGCCGGCTGCCCGCTCAAGGACAAGCTGCGCACGGACATCACCGCCGCCGTCGCGGCGGTGCCCAGCGTGACCGGCGTGGAGATCGACTTCGGTGTGATGAGCCCCGAGCAGCGGCAGTCGCTGCAGTCGCAGCTGCGCGGCGGTGGCGCCAGCGAGGAGCCGGTGATCCCGTTCGCCCAGCCCGGCTCGCGCACCCGGGTGTACGCGGTGGCCAGCGGCAAGGGTGGTGTCGGCAAGTCCAGCGTGACGGTCAACCTGGCGGCGGCGCTCGCCGCCCGCGGGCTCTCCGTGGGCGTGGTCGACGCGGACATCTACGGCCACTCGGTGCCCCGGATGCTCGGCGCGGACGGCCGACCGACCCGCGTCGAAGACATGATCATGCCGCCGCAGTCGCACGGCGTGAAGGTCATCTCGATCGGCATGTTCACCTCGGGCAACGCGGCAGTGGTGTGGCGCGGGCCGATGCTGCACCGGGCGTTGCAGCAGTTCCTGGCCGACGTCTACTGGGGCGACCTGGACGTGCTCCTGCTCGACCTGCCCCCGGGCACCGGCGACGTGGCCATCTCGCTGGCCCAGTTGCTGCCCAACTCGGAGATCCTGATCGTGACCACCCCGCAGACCGCCGCCGCCGAGGTGGCGGAACGAGCGGGCGCGATCGCCCTGCAGACCCACCAGCGGGTGGTCGGCGTCATCGAGAACATGTCCTGGCTGGAGCTGCCGGACGGCTCCCGGATGGAGATCTTCGGCGCCGGCGGTGGCACGGCTGTCGCCGAGTCGCTGAGCCGGACCATCGGCGCCCAGGTGCCGCTGCTCGGTCAGATCCCGCTGGACACCCGGGTCCGCGAGGCCGGCGACGCCGGCAACCCGGTCGTGCTGGCCGAGCCGGAGTCCCCGGCCGCGCAGGCGCTCGGCACGATCGCCGACCGGCTCGCGCTGCGCCGCGAGTCACTGCTCGGCAAGCCGCTCGGCCTCAAGCCGGCCGGGCGCTGACCCCCTGATCGACGACGCCCCGCCGGCCCACTCGGGCCTGCGGGGCGCTTTCGTCTCGGTGCCGTACCCGCTCAGGTGGCGTCGTCGTAGCTGGCCCGGGGAGCCGGTGCCGGCGAGGCGCCGGTGGCCGTGCCGGACCGGGAACCGTTCGACCGCGGGTCCGCGGCGTTGGCCACGTCCTTCAGCTCGTCGTGCACGCCGCTGACGTCCGCGCGCAGGTTGTCGTAGACGCCCTGCAGCGGCTTGCGGATCGCCGCCTCGTCCTCCTCGCTGAGGAGGTGCTTGCGGATGAAGGCCTTCGGGTGCAGATCCTCAAGCTGGATGTCGGTGCCCAGCTCGCGGCTGAGGTCGCCGGTGGCGTTGCGGGCCATGTTGCGCAGATTGCGCACCATCCGCAGGCCGTCGTTGATCACGGTAGGCAGCCGGTCACCAAAGATCAACAGCGCCAGGAGCAGCAGCGCACCGATCTCCCACCAGTTCAGGTTGTCGAGCATCCCGCGGGCCTCCTCTCGGCGTCAGCAGCAAGACTACGCACGTCGGAGGGTTTTCCGGCAGGGGGTGACCCGCTGTTCACTTGGCATCCGCGGCGAGGGTCACCGACGTGTTCTGCCGAGCGGCCCCCCGCCGGAACTCGACGGTCACCACCGAACCCGGAGCGAACTTGCGGACCAGGGCGATCAGGTCGGTCGGCTCGGTCATCGGCCGGCCGTTGAGCTTCAAAATCACGTCGCCGACCTTCAGCCCCGCCCCGGCGGCCGGCCCGGAGGGCTCCACGGCGGCCAGCCGTACGCCGCCGTTGGCACCCGCGCCCGGGCCGCCGACCTGGGCGCCGATCACCGTACGCCGGGCCTTGCCGGTGCCGATGATGTCCTGGGTGACCCGCTTGGCCTGGTTGATCGGGATGGCGAAGGCGAGCCCGATGTTGCCGGCCTCCTGCCCCTCGGCCACCAGCGACTTGATGGTGGAGTTGACCCCGACCACCCGCCCGGCGCCGTCGACAAGTGGGCCGCCGGAGTTGCCGTGGTTGACCGCCGCGTCGGTCTGGATGGCCGCGTAGTAGCGCACCGGGCCACCCGGCTCACCGGCCTGCATCGTCCGGTCCAGGGCGCTCACGATGCCGGCGGTGACCGTGTTGGCCAGCGACAGGGGTGAGCCGATGGCGAGCACCGGGTCGCCGACGGCCAGCGCGTCGGAGTCGCCGAACTCCACCGGTCGCAGCCCTGTCCGGTTCACCTTGATCACCGCGATGTCGGACTCCGGGTCCTGACCGACGACTGTCGCCGGAGCGGAGGTGCCGTCGTTGAAGATCACCGAAGCCTTGCCGTTGCTGCCGGCCACCACGTGGTCGTTGGTGATCACGTGACCGTCGGCGCTGGCGATGAAGCCGGAGCCCTCGCTGGTCCCGCCCAGGCTGCTCACCCGGACGGTGACCACGCTGGGCAGGACACGTTCGGCGACTCCAGCCAGTGACTCCGGCTTGCGCTGGGCCAGCACCGGCGGCTCCGCGGCCTGCGCGCCGAGCACGGTGCCGGCGGCGCCACCACGCACCGCGAACGCGTAGCCCAGCGCTCCACCGAGGGTGCCCGCCAGCAGCGCGGTGATCACCGGAATGAGCAGCAGGTGACGCAGCGTCGGTCGGCCCGGCGCGTCCGGGTCGGTGACCGGCTCGGGCTCGGTGCCGGCCGCCACCACCCCGGGCACCACCACCGCGGCGGGCGCCGCCGGGTCACGCCACGGGTCGCCGAGCGCGTCCGACCACCAGGGCGAGGCACCGGCCGCAGCCGCAGGCGCGGTGTCGCTCCCCGGCGTGGTCGGCGACCCTGCCGGTGGGGCTCCTGCCCCGGGCGGGCTCGCCGGAGCCGGAGTCTCACCGCCCCGGCGCCAATCCCAGCCGTCGGTCACGTCGGTGCCTCCCAGTCCGTCCCCGGATCCCGCGCGGCGTCGCCCGGCCACGGTTCGGCGCGGTCGAGGCTGACGGAATACCGCTTCCAGGATTGCACGGATGCGCGCGGTGGAGTCAGCGGTTGCCTCCGGCGATCGCGAGGGGACGGAGGCGCGGCTGCGCCTCGCGCCGGTCGCCTCTACGCTCACAGTGCCAACCCGCCCCCGCACCACGCACCGCCCGGAGGTGCCCCATCGCCACGGTCGCCGGTTCCGGCAGTTCGACGACCCAGGCTCAGCAGTTCGCCGAGTCGTACGTGACCGAGGATCTCGTCCTACGGACCGCCCGCAGCCTGGCCCACGAGGTGGGCCTCGACGCGGTCACCCCCGGAGCGGGGGCGGCGCTGCGGCTGCTGGCCGCGGCCGGCAACGCCCGCGCGGTGGTGGAGATCGGCACCGGCACGGGCGTGAGCGGCGTCTGGCTGCTGCGGGGCATGCGCGCCGACGGCGTGCTCACCACCATCGACGTGGAGGTGGAGCACCAGCGGATCGCCCGGCGGATCTTCACCGAGGCGGGCTTCGCCGCCGGCCGTACCCGGATCATCACCGGCCGTGCCCTGGACGTGCTGCCGCGGCTCGCCGACGGGGCGTACGACCTGGTCTTCGTCGACGCCGAGGCGACCGGGTTCCACGCCTGCGTGGAAGCGGCGCTGCGGTTGCTGCGCCCGGGCGGCGTGCTCGCGCTCAACGGCATGCTGGCGCACGGTCGGATCGCTGACCCGGCCGCCCGGGACGCGGAGACGGTGACGGTCCGCGAAACGATCAAGGCGGTCCGGGAGTCGGAGCACTGGATTCCCGCGCTGCTCCCGGTCGGGCACGGGGTGCTCGCCGCCGTGAAGTGCTGACGGTCAGTCGACACCGGCCAGCCAGCGCAGCAGCGAGCGGACGCCCCAGCCGGTCGCACCGCGGGTGAGCTCGGCCTGGTCGCCGTCCGCCCAGGACGGGGCGGACATGTCCAGGTGCAGCCAGCGATCCCGCAGATCGCCGGTGAACTCGCGCAGGTAGAGCGCGGCCGTCACCGATCCGGCGCCCTGCGCGGGCGCGCTGTAGAGATCGGCGATCTCGCTGCCCAGGTACTCGACGTAGTCGGTGTGCAGCGGCATCCGCCAGGCCGCCTCGCCGGCCGCCTCGATCGCGGCCAGCAGGTCGGCGGCGAGCTCGTCGTTCTCGCTGTAGAGGGCCGCGGTGCGCTTGCCCAGCGCCACGGCGTTGGCGCCGGTGAGGGTGGCCAGGTCGATCAGCAGATCGGGCTTGAGCTGCTGTACCGCGTAGGCGAGCGCGTCGGCGAGGACCAGCCGGCCCTCGGCGTCGGAGTTGGTCGTCTCGCTGGTCGTCCCGCCGTAGTGCCGGATCACGTCGCCGGGGCGGAACGCCGAGCCGCTGACCATGTTCTCGGCGAGCGGGGCCAGGGTGGTGACGCGGACCGGCAGGCGCAGCGCCGCCGCGCCGAGCGTGGCGGCGACGACCGCAGCAGCACCGGCCATGTCCTTGCGCATCAGCTTCATCGCCGGCACCGGTTTGATCGAGATGCCGCCGGTGTCGAAGGTGATGCCCTTGCCGATCAGCACCACGTGGGTGCGCGCGTTCGCGGGATGCCAGTCCACCTCGACCAACCGGGGGCCACTGGCCGAGCCGCCGCCCACGGCGAGGATCCCACCGAAGCCCTCCGCGGCCAGCTCGGCCGGGCCACGCACCGTCAGGCGCAGGTCCGGCAGGTTGGCGGCGGCGGAGGCCACCTGGTCGGCGAACCACTGCGGGGTCTTCACCGAGGAGGGGGTGTTGGTCAGATCGCGGGCGAGGCGGGTCATCGCGGCGGTGGTCCGCGCCGTGGCCACGGTGCTTTCGTACGCCGTCGGGTCGGCGAGCAGCAGATCGACGTCGGCGAGCGCGGGCGGGTCGCCGGCGTCGGTCAGCCGGAACCGGTACGAGGCGAGCAGCAGCCCCTCGGTCAATCCACGGACCGCGTCGGGGGTCACCTCGGCCGGCAGCGCGATAGTGATCTGCGTCTCATCTGCCGCGGCGCGGGCCAGTGCAGCGCCGGCAGCCCGCCAGGACGACTCCCCGCCGTCGCCGATACCGAGCAGCACCAGCCGACCAGGGCTGCGCCCGGGACGCAGGTGGGTACGGATCTCGCCGGCCCGGCCGTTCAGTCGGGCGACCGGCACCAGCGCGGCAGCCTCCTCGGCGGTGCCGTCCGGCAGCGTCACGGCGGCGGGCGCCAGTTCCGCCGGGGCGTCACCTCCCGCCGCCGGATCGGTGGGGCGGACGGGCAGGACGAGGACGTCGAGCCGGTCGGGCTCGGCGAGCGGGCGGATGGCGAGCACGCGGGACCGTACCTCCAGGAAATGTCGCAGAGTGGGGCCGAGCCATCGCCCGCCCACGCCGATGAAGACCCTGAGCCACCGGCGAATCCGGTGGCTCAGGGTCCAAGAAACGCTCCGAGCGGCGTACGCCGTCCGGGTCGCTCCTCACTCAGCCGGCGGCTGCCTTCAACGCGTCACCGAGCGCGTTGGCCTCGTCGGGAGTCATCTCGACGACGAGCCGGCCACCGCCCTCCAGCGGGACTCGCATGACGATGCCCCGACCCTCCTTGGTGACTTCCAGCGGACCGTCGCCCGTCCGCGGCTTCATCGCCGCCATGTTGTCTCCCCTCAGACCTACACCAGGGTCGGTGGGTTGCCCCACAGCCACTTCGTCACGACCTCCCGCAACTCTCGCGGGGGTGTCGACAGACGATTTTCCCTGATGAACACCGCCGGACCCAAACCGGAGCAGCATTGATGTAACAGCATCTAGCTTATCTTGAGAAGGCCTGTCACAATGTGCGGTCATGCAGGCACGGTCGGCTCTCTTCGACCTGTACGGCGACCACCTCCGACCGAGGGGTGGCCGGGCACCGGTCGCCGCCCTGGTCAAGCTACTGGCGCCGTTGGGAATCGCGCCGCCCGCCGTTCGCACCGCCGTGTCCCGGATGGTGCGTCAAGGCTGGCTCGACCCGCTCCGGCTGGCCTCCGGACCGGGATATTCGATCACACCAAAAGCCGCCCGACGACTCGACGAGGCGGCTGCCCGGATCTACCGAACCGGCAGGGTCACCTGGGATGGCCGGTTCGATCTGCTCGTCCTCGATGCCCCGGGTTCCCGACGGGACCGGCAGCGACTCGCCGCCACCCTCAGCTTCCTCGGCTACGGCACGCTCGACGAGCAGACCTGGGTGGCGACCCGGCCCGCCGAGGACGTCGACCTGTTGCTGGCCGAGGCCGGCATCCGGTTCGAGCGGTTCACGGCCTCGCACTTCTCCGGCACCCCCGGCGCGATGGGCGTCGTCCGCCGCGCCTGGGACCTGGCCGAGATCGGCCGCGCGTACGAGCGGTTCGTCGCCGACCAGCGCCCCCTCCTCGGCGCGGTCACCGTGCGCAGCAGCGACGAGGAGGCGTACGCGGCCCGTTTCCGGCTGGTGCACGCGTGGCGTACCTTCCTGTTCCGGGACCCGCAGCTGCCCCCGGCGCTGCTGCCCGAGCGCTGGCCCGGCACCGCCGCGGCCAGCTTCTTCGACCGGCACGCGGCCCGCCTGCGTCCGGCCGCCGACCGGTACGTCGAGCAGTGCCTCGACGCCGGCAACCGCATCGTTCGACAGAAGGGTCGTTAGACACGTGACCGAGCCGTTGCTCGTCGACCGGACCGACGCCGTCGTCACCCTCACCCTGAACCGGCCGCAGGCGATGAACGCGCTCGACCTGGCGCTGAAGGAGGCGCTGCGGGACACGCTGGCCGAGCTGGAGACCGACCGGTCCTGCCGGGCGGTCGTGCTGGCCGGGGCCGGTGGAGCGTTCAGCGCCGGGCAGGACCTGCGCGAGCACGTGGCGACCCTGGGCAACTCCTCCGCCCCGCCGCTGGACACCGTGCGGGCGCACTACAACCCGATCGCCGCCCGGCTGGCCAACCTGCCCAAGCCGGTGGTGGCCGCGGTCCGCGGGATGGCCGCCGGCGCCGGCGCGTCGTTGGCCTTCCTCGCCGACATCCGGATCGGCGGCCCGAGCACCAGCTTCCTGATGGCCTTCGCCAAGGTCGGTCTCGCCGCCGACACCGGCGCCTCCTGGACGCTGCCCCGGCTGGTCGGCCACGCCAAGGCCGTGGAGCTGCTGATGCTGGCCGAGCCGGTCCGCGCCGAGGAGGCCTGTCGGCTGGGGCTGATCACCCGACTGACCGACGACGACGAGCAGGTGTTGCCTGTCGCGCAGGACCTGGCGGCCCGGCTCGCCGCCGGCCCCACCGTCGCGTACGGGGCCATCAAGCGGCAGCTCTCGATCGCCGACGCCGGCACGCTCGCCGACGCCCTCTCGGCCGAGGCGCAGGCTCAGGCGATCTGCGGCGCCACCGCCGACCACCGGGCGGCCACCCTCGCGTTCGTCGCCAAGCAGAAACCGGTCTTCGAGGGACACTGAACGCGATTCGCACCCCGCCCTTACCGTCCTCGTACGCGGGCCGCCTAGCGTCGGACCGCATGAGCGATCGTGAAGCGGTGGCGCACCTGCTGCGTCGGGCCACCTTCGGGCCGACCGCCGACGAGGTGGACGCGGCCGAGCGGGCCGGGCCGGCGGCGACCCTGGACAACCTGCTCGCCCCGGGACGGGCCGACCGGGGCGCGGCGGCCACCCCGCCGCCGACGCTGCCCGCGGACCCGTACGCCGCGCTGACCAAGGAATCCAGTCGCGAAGAGCGGCAGAAGGCCAACGCCCAGCGCCGGGAGCAACTCCAGCAGGTGACCCTCTGGTGGCTGGACCGGATGGTCGCCGCCGAGGACGGGCTGACCGAGAAGCTGCTCTTCTTTTGGCACGGGCACTGGGCGACCAGCGCGCAGAAGGTCAAGTCGGCGCGGGTGATGCTGGGCCAGCTGGAGACACTGCGCCGCCACGGGCGCGGGCCGCTGGCCCCGCTGGTCGCCGCGATGGTGCGCGACCCGGCCCTGATCATCTGGCTGGACGGGCAGAAGAACACCCGCAAGGCGCCGAACGAGAACCTGGCGCGCGAGCTGATGGAGCTGTTCACCCTCGGCATCGGCGCCTACACCGAGGCCGACGTGAAGGCCGGCGCGCGAGCGTTGACCGGCTGGGTGGTGGACCGGCGCACCGGCGTGGCCCGTCTCGAGGCCAAACGGCACGACCCCGGGGAGAAGACGATCCTGGGACAGACCGGCCGCTTCGACGCCGAGGCGTACGCCGGGCTGCTGGCCGCCCAGCCGGCGGCGGCGACGTTCGTGGCCGGACGGCTCTGGTTCCGCTACGCCGGCACCGACGTCCCGGCCCCGGACGGCCTGGCCGGCGCGGACACCGTCGCCACCCTGCGCGCGCTGTTCTCCTCGCCGGCCTTCGCCCAGACCCGGGGCACCCTCGTGAAGCAGCCGGTGGAGTGGATGGTCGGCGCGCTGCGACAGCTCGGCGTCCGGCCCTCCGCCCTGCCGGAGCAGCAGCGCAAACAACTGATCTCCGGCCTGAACGCACTGGACCAGGTGCCGCTGCGGCCGCCCAGCGTGGGCGGCTGGCCGGCCGGCACCGCGTGGCTGACCACCTCGTCGTTGCAGGCTCGGCTCCGGATGGCCGGGATGCTGGCCACCGCGGCCACCCCGGCGGTGCTGGCCCGGCTGACCGCCGCGCCCGTCGCCGGCCGGCCGGACGCTCTGGCCCGGCTGCTGGTCGTCGACGGCTGGGGCGCCCGCACCCGGGCCGCCCTCACACCGTTGGCCGGCGAGCCGCGCAAGCTGCTGGCCGCCGGCCTGGTCAGCCCCGAATACACCGTCAGCTGAGCGGAGGAGTCGAGAAGTGGACGCCCTGACCCGACGCAAGTTCCTGCTCACCAGCGGGGTGGTCGGCGCGGGCGCGCTGGCCGCCGGCGCCGGCGCGTACGGCCTGCGGGACCTGCTGGACACCGCCGGAGACCGTGACCCGCAGTCGCGCACGCTGGTGCTGGTCACCCTCTACGGCGGCAACGACGGCCTGAACACCGTCATCCCGTACGGCGACCCGGCCTACCGGGCGGCCCGCCCGGAGCTGGCGTACCCCGACGGCGAGGTGCGGCGCCTCGACGACGACTTCGCCCTCAACCCGGCGCTGGCCGGGCTGCACCAGCGCTGGTCGGGCGGCGGGCTCGCGATCGTGCGCGGGGTCGGCTACCCGAAGCCGGACCGCAGCCACTTCCGGTCGATGGACATTTGGCACACGGCGCAGCCGGACCGGCCGGGCAACACCGGTTGGCTCGGCCGCTGGCTGGACGGGGCGGGCGGCGACCCCCGGCTGGCCGTCTCGTTCGAGCCGGCGCTGCCGCCGCTGCTGGCCGGAGCGCACAGCGCGGGCGCCGCCGTGCCGGTGACCGACCGCAAGGCCGCCAAAGGGCTGTCGGCGGAGACGCTGAAGGCGTTCTCCGCCGCCGAGGCGGGTGAGTCGGCGGCCCGGGGCCGCGCCGCCGCCTGCTTCGCCGATCTGCGGTCGGTGGACGAGATGATCCGCCAGGTACGCGACTCCGCCGCCGCGGAGGCGGACGACCCGGACGGCGAGCAGGCGCCCGCCACGGCCACCGGCGGGGCACGAACCCCGCTGGACGCCCAACTGGACCTGGTCGCGCAGTGTGTGGAGGCGAACGTGTCCACCCGGGTCTTCTCGGTGTCGCTGGGCGGCTTCGACACGCACGCCGACGAGAAGCAGTTGCAGGCCGTCCTGCTGGGGCAGCTGGACCGGGCGTTGACCGCGTTCGCCGACCGGATGAGTCGCAGCGAGGCCGGCCGGAAGGTGGTGGTGGCGGTCTACTCCGAGTTCGGCCGCCGGGTCCGGGCCAACGCCTCGGACGGCACCGACCACGGCACCGCCTCCGACATGCTGCTGCTCGGCGCGGGGGTGCGCGGCGGCTGGCACGGGGACGCGCCCAGCCTCACCGATCTCGACGATGGCGACCTGAAATACACCACCGACTTCCGGGACGTCTACGCCACGCTGCTGGAGCGGGTCCTGGACACCGACCCGGGCCCGGTGCTGGCCGACTGGCGGGGACGACTCGACAAGCTGTTCTAGTCGTCCTCTTCCGGGTCCTGGTTGGCCTCCGCGCCCAGCACGAACGCCTGCATGGCCAGTTCGTCGCCGGCCGGTGACACGAAGGCCGGCAACTCGCGCGGCCCCAACTCCTGCACGTACGACCAGAACAGGCGCACCGCCTCGGCCGGCGTGCCGGCCTCGATCGGCAGGTCGAGGCTGACCAGCCAGGTGCGCCGCGCCGGGGGCGGGCCGAGCTGGTCGGCCAACGCCCGGAAGGCGGCCGGCTCCAGTGCGGTGACCGGCCCGTCGAGGGTGAGCAGGTCGGTGGGCACCGGCTCGTCGAAGGCCCGCCGGGTGTACGTCACGACGAGCGTTTCCGGCTCGATGTCGGACTGCGGATCGTCCGGATCCTCGGAGTGCCGCTGCGTCGGCGCGGTGACCCGACCGAGGGCCACCAGTCGCGGCGGCGCGTCGGCCAGCACCGCCACCCGGTCACCGGGGCCGGGACGCCCGACGTCGGTCAGCCCGGTCAGCTCCAGCGAGTCGTGGTGCACGAGCCGCTCGGCCTCGTAACGCTCCGGGGGCAGCAGCACGGCCCAGGTGCCCGGCCCGTCGGCGTTGCCGGCCGCACCGGCCCGGTACGCGGTCTCGGTCGTCATGCCTGCCATCCCATCACGCCGCCGTTCAGCGGGTGACGTGACAGCCGACGATGTGATCGTCGACCATCCCGGTGGCCTGCATGAGGGCGTACGCGGTGGTCGGGCCGACGAACCGGAAGCCGCGCTTCTTGAGTGCCTTGGCCATCGCCGTCGACTCCCCAGTGATCGGCGCCAGCTCGGCGAACGAGGCGGGGCGGGCCGGCCGGCGCTCCGGCGCGAATGACCAGAGCAGCGTGGAGAGCCCCTCGGGCAGCTCCAGAGCGGCGCGGGCGTTGGCGATCGCCGCCTCGATCTTGGCCCGGTTGCGGACGATGCCGGCATCGGCGAGCAGCCGGTTCACGTCGGCCTCGCCGTAGTCGGCCACGGTCGCGATGTGGAACTCGTCGAAGGCCAACCGGAACGCCGGGCGTTTGCGCAGGATGGTCAACCAGGACAGGCCGGACTGGAACGCCTCCAAGGTCATCCGCTCGTAGAGCGCGTCGTCGCCGTGCAGCGGCCGCCCCCACTCGGTGTCGTGGTAGACGACGTAGTCCGGGGTGCTCGCCCCCCAGGCGCAGCGGGCCAGCCCGTCGGCGCCGATCACCAGGTCACTCACGTCGCACACGCTAGGCCATCGCACCGACAGCCCATTGCCACCGGCCACTTCGCTGCCTATCGTGCTTGTTACCGACCGGTAGGTCAGGGTCACCCAGCGGGGCGTCCCCGGCCGACGACGGCGAGTGGAGGCGGCGCGATGAAGGAATTTCCGGACGTCATCGCCTGGTCGATCCCGGCCTTCCTGCTGCTCATCGTGCTGGAACGGGTCTCCTACCTGTTGCACCGCGACGACGACGAGGTCGGCTACGGCGGCGCGGACACCGCGACGAGCCTGGCGATGGGGCTCGGCAGCGTCTTCACGGACCTGCTCTGGAAGGTGCCGATCGCCGCCGCGTACGCGCTGCTCTACGCGCTCACCCCGCTGCGGATCGCCGAGGCCTGGTGGAGTTGGCCGCTGATCCTGCTGGCGCAGGACTTCTGCTACTACTGGTCACACCGGGGCCACCACGTCATCCGGATCCTCTGGGCCTCGCACGTGGTGCACCACTCGTCGCAGCGGTTCAACCTCTCCACGGCGCTCCGGCAGCCGTGGACCGGGCTGACCAGCTGGGTCTTCTACATCCCGCTGATCCTGGCCGGCGTACACCCGGCGGTCGTCGCGTTCTGCGGCTCGGTCAACCTGCTCTACCAGTTCTGGATCCACACCGAGCGCATCGACAAGATGCCTCGCTGGTACGAGTTCGTCTTCAACACCCCGTCGCACCATCGGGTCCACCACGCTTCCCAGGGCGGCTACCTGGACCGCAACTTCGGGGGCATCCTGATCGTCTGGGACCGGCTGTTCGGCTCGTTCGCGGCCGAGCGGGAGCGCTGCGTCTACGGCCTGACCAAGAACGTGGGCAGTTACAACCCGGTACGGGTGGCCTTCCACGAGTACCTCTCGATCGCCCGGGACCTGCGCGCCGCCGTGACGTGGCGGCACCGCGTGGGGCATCTCCTGCGAGCGCCGGGCTGGCAGCCGACGCCGGGCGTGGTCAGGGCAGCCGGCCCTGCTCGACCAGACGGCCGAACCTCTTCAGCGCCTGGGTGAGGCCCAGCTTGGAGCCGGGCCAGAGCACCGGCCACGCCAGCCGGCCGGCCCGGCCACCCGGCAGGTGGAACCACTCGTGCCAGACGACCTGGGTGCGGGCCTCGCCGAGTGCGGTGCAGCGCAGGACACCCGGGCCGCGCAGCACCTGGCCGTGGTGCACCACGCCGATCTCGTACGGCTCGTCGACCCGGACCACCCGCATCTCGTCGCGCAGTGTCGCCCGGCCGAGCGCGGTCACCGCCTCGATCCGGCTGCCCTCGCGCCCGTCGCCCTCGACGACCCGCACCTGAGTGAACGGGATCCAGTCCGACTGCCGTTCCCAGGCGAGCAACGCGGCGAAGACCCGGGCCGCCGGGGCGTTGACGATGACCGTGGCGGTCACCTCACCGGCGCCGGGTTGCGCCGCCTCCTGAAGATCGTCGACGCCCTCCGGACCGGTCACGCCGACTCCGACCGGACCACCGCGCCGTGCTGCCCGACCCCACCGGCCGGCTCGTCCTCGGCCGGCTCGACGTTCGCCGGTGCTACGCCGTCGGAATCGGCCGCCGAGGAGGTGGGAGCGGGCAGGGCGTCGGTCGGCGTGCGGGCGGTCGGCTCGCTGCCGGCCGGCTTGTGGTTGGTCGGCTCGCCGTCGGCCGGTGCCACGCCGTCGGAGTCGGCCGCCGAGGAGGTGGGAGCGGGCAGGGCGTCGGCCGGCGACACGTCCGCGTCCGACTCCGCCGTGGGCGCGCCCGGCACCGCCCCGGCGGCTTGCTCGCGGGCCTGGCGCAGCACGTCCGCGTCGTCGGTGCGGCCCTCGCGCAACGCGATGACCTCCGCCTCCAGAACGCCGATCAGCTCGGACTTGTAGCCGATGTCGTAGGCCGCACGGCGCATCGCCTGGTCGACCTGGGCCATCCGGTACCCGCGCAACCCAGTGTCGAAACGGACCGCGCCCACATCGGATTCCCGCAGTGGCCGGGTGCCCGGCAGGGGGATGGCCTGCGAATCCGGTTCGGTCGGCGCGAGGCCGGGATCCCGGCCACTGACCAACACCGTCACGCCGAAAACCACCGCCGCGACGGTCAACGCCACGACCAGGAGGAGCAGAAGCTGACCCATGCACTGATCGTGGCACGACAGCCGGCTGGGAGCGACCCCACCACCCCGATCGCGATCGACGCCCACGCCCGCCCCGCGCACCGGCCGACCGACCGGCTAGCGTCGGTAGCGGCCGGAGCGGCGGCGACGGTGCGGACAGTCGGGAGGCGTCATGGCCGGGGCACTTCGGCTTGGTGGGCGGACGTTCGCCCCCGGTGAGCTGGTGGTGATGGCCATCGTCAACCGCACACCGGACTCGTTCTTCGACCGGGGCGCCACCTTCGCCGCCGACAGCGCGCTGCGGGCCGTCGAGCGGGCGGTCGACGAGGGCGCGGCGATCATCGACATCGGCGGGGTCAAGGCGGGGCCGGGCACCGAGGTGGACGTGGCCGAGGAGATCCGGCGCACGGTGGACACCATCGCCGCCGTACGAGCCGCGTTCCCGGAAGTGGTGATCTCCATCGACACCTGGCGTGCCGAGGTGGCGACGGAGGCCGTGGCGGCGGGTGCGGACCTGCTCAACGACACCTGGTCGGGCGCCGACCCGGCGCTCGCCCGGGTCGCGGCGAGCACCGGTGCCGGCCTGGTCTGCTCGCACGCCGGCGGGCTGGTCCCCCGGACCCGGCCGCACCGGGCCGCCTTCGACGACGTGGTCGCCGACGTGGTCGTGACAGTGACCGGGCTCGCCGAGCGCGCGGTGGCGGCCGGGGTACGCCCCGACGGCATCCTCATCGACCCGGCGCACGACTTCGGCAAGAACACCCGGCACTCCCTGGAGATCACCCGCCGGCTGGACGAGCTCACCGCGACCGGCTGGCCGGTGCTGGTGGCGCTCTCCAACAAGGATTTCGTCGGCGAGACGCTGGACCTGCCGGTGGCCGAGCGGCTGGAGGGCACGCTCGCCGCGACCGCGGTCTCCGCCTGGTTGGGCGCTCGGGTGTTCCGGGCCCACCAGGTCGGGCCCACGCGTCGGGTGCTGGACATGGTCGCCTCGATCCGCGGCGACCGCCCGCCCGCAGCGACCCGGCGGGGTCTGGCCTGAGTCGTCCGGTCGGTGCGGCGACCGACGTGAACGGTCGGCGGAGCGGCACGATCGCCGGAGGTCGGGGCGCTCAGGTCCAGCGCAGGATGTTCCTACGCCAGGCGTAGAGGATGCCGAGGGCGAGCACCGCCACGAACACCGCCATCTCCACCACCGTGACCAGGCCGAAGCCGGGTCGATCGAAGACCACCGCCCACGGGAAGAGGAACACCGCCTCGACCGCGAACAGTACGTACAGATAGGCATACACGTAGTAGCGGATCTGCATCTGCGCCCAGTCGGCGCCGACCGGGTCGAGCCCGCACTCGTAGCTGGTCCGCTTGCCGAACGGGTCAGCCGGACGGGCGGGACGTAACACCCGGTTGGCCGAGAACGCCGTCACAAAGAACAGGACACTGGCGAGCAGCAAGAGCCCGAGCGTCGCGTACGAGCCCAGGTAACCGGTCACATCGGGAGTCTACCGCCCACCCGGACAGGCCGTCCCAAACACGTTACGGATTTGTTTCCAGGTGGGACTAGTGCACCGTGGCAACTATTAAGAACATTGGACTTCCACCCATGGCACCGGAGGACAGATGGCCCGCGTGAAGGTATCGCCCGAACGCCGGGCTGTGGGGCGGCCTCCCACGCCCCTGCTGGCGGCCTCGCTCGCGCTCGGGCTGCTCGCGGCACTCGCGGCCGCTCCGGCCCTCGCCAGCGCGGCGATGCCGGGCATTCACCCGATCGCCGCCGTGACGGAGTCGGCGCCCGAACCCGATCCGGACCCGGAGACCACTCCGGCCCAGGAGCCGACCCCGACCGAGGATCCGGGCGGCGATCCCGTGCCGACCGACCCGGCCCCGGAGACCACCGCGCCGCCGCCGGAGACGACGCCGCCGGCGCCTCCGCAGACCACCGCGCCGAACGTGCCGCCGCCGACCACCACCGCTCCCGCGCCGGGGGGCAGCACCCGGCCGCCGACGGCCGGGCCGCCGGCTCCCCCGGTGCCCCCGGTTCGCCCGCCCGCGCCGGGTGGCACGCCGCCGGCGGCGCCGAGCCCGCTCGGCGTGCAGGTGACCACCGAGGACGTCACCCTGCCCGCGGCGTACTGGAACGCGGCCAGCACCACCACCACGCTGCGGGTCACCGTGGCGAACACCGGCACCGCCCCGCAGCGGGTCCGGCTCTCGTACACACTGCCGGCCGGGCTGACCGACGCCGGAACGAAGGGGTGCGTCGCCGCGGGCGGTGGCGCGTACCACTGCGGGGCCTGGACGGCCGAGGCGGGCGTCCGATTCAGCAGCCTGATCCAGCTACGGGTCGCCGGCAACGCCTGGAAGCGGATGCCGCTCAGCGGCTCCGTGCAGGTCGTCGCGGACGCGCCGGGGGTGCCCGGCGAGGTGGCCGACGACCAGGGCTTCGCAGTGCTGTTTCCGCCCGGCCCGCCGGTGCCCGGGATCTCGCTGGCCGCCGACGAGGTCGCGTTCGACATCAGCGGCGCGGCGAGCACCCTCGCGGTGCGGCTGGTCAACACCGGCACGGTGGACGCCGCCGGCCTGGTGGAGGTGATCCTGCCGGCCGGGGTGAGCGTGCCGACCCCACCGGCGGGTTGCCTGCCGGTCGAGGCGTCCCGCACCCGGTGCGACGCGGGTCTACTGTCGGCCGGCGAGACCCGCGAGCTGCGGCTGCCGGTGGAGGCGACCCCGCAGGCCCAGCGGGAGGCGCCGCTGTCCGGAGCGGTGATCGGTCAACTCGACCCGCGCAACGGCGCGACCCGGCGGGTGCAGATGAGCTTCCGCATCACCGCGGCGGCGGCGCTGGCCACGCCGGTCGTCTCGCCGCCCGCGCCGACCGGCTCCCAGGGCGTACTCCCGGCGGGCGCCACCACCGACGACGACGGCGGCGGCGGCGGCATGACCTCGGTGCAGCGCACGGCGGTCATCCTGATCGCGGTCTCCGCGCTGCTGGTGGTGCTGGCCCTCACGCTGGCGACCACCTCGCTGCGCCGCCGCCTCGGCGGGCCGACGGCCGAGCCCACGCCTCCGCCCACCGACTGACCGATCGACGACCCTGGCCGTCCCCGACCAGGGTCGCGGCCGGCCGGGGACGGTGATCTGAATTACGGCGGGCGGGGCGAAACCCCGCAATCAGGGGCGAATATCACGTTGATCAGGTCTCAGTCGGCGGACCTCCGGGGAGGGTCGGGGGTCCGTTCGACGTAGGCTCTCGGTGAGGAACGACAGCGGACCGGACCAGCCTGGGGCGGTGCGGTGCAGCGTTGCGTCAAGGAGGTCCCGTGGCCGGGCAAGGCGAGGTCACCATGATGTTCAGCCGGCCGCGCGACCGCGCGCAGCGAACGAAGGTGGCACAGTGACCAAGCAGATCCGTCAACTCGACCGGGTGGTCATCCGGTTCGCCGGTGACTCCGGCGACGGCATGCAGTTGACCGGCGACCGGTTCACCTCGGAGACGGCGCAGCTCGGCAACGACATCTCCACGCTGCCGAACTTCCCCGCCGAGATCCGGGCTCCCGCCGGCACCCTGCCCGGCGTGTCGAGCTTCCAGGTGCACTTCGCCGACTACGACATCCTCACGCCGGGCGACGCGCCCAACGTGCTGGTGGCGATGAACCCGGCCGCGCTCAAGGCCAACCTGGCCGACCTGCCGCGCGGCGCGGACATCATCGTCAACACCGACGAGTTCACCCGGCGCAACCTGGCCAAGGTCGGCTACCAGACCAGCCCGTTGGACGACGACTCGTTGGCCGGCTACGTGGTGCACCCGGTGGCGCTGACGTCGATGACGGTCGGGGCGCTCGCCGCGCACGAGGTGTCCAAGAAGGACGCCGAGCGTTCGAAGAACATGTTCGCCCTCGGTCTGCTCTCCTGGATGTACTCCCGGCCGTACGAGTCGACCCTGCGCTTCCTGGAGCGCAAGTTCGCGGCCCGCCCCGAACTGGTCGCCGCGAACGTGGCCGCCTTCAAGGCCGGCTGGAACTTCGGCGAGACCACCGAGGATTTCGCGGTCCGCTACGAGGTCAAGCCGGCGAAGATGCAGCCGGGCACCTACCGCAACATCACCGGCAACGCCGCGCTCTCGCTGGGCCTGGTCGCCGCCGGGGTCCGCTCCGGGCTGCCGGTCTTCCTCGGGGCGTACCCGATCACTCCGGCGTCGGACATCCTGCACGAGCTGAGCAAGCACAAGCGCTTCGGCGTGCTGACCATGCAGGCGGAGGACGAGATCGCGGCGGTCGGCGCGGCGTTGGGCGCGTCGTACGGCGGGTCGCTCGGGGTGACCACCACCAGCGGTCCGGGTGTGGCGCTCAAGAGCGAGACGATCTCCCTGGCGGTGGCGCTGGAGCTGCCGCTGGTGATCGTGGACGTGCAGCGGGCCGGGCCGTCGACGGGCATGCCGACCAAGACCGAACAGGCCGACCTCAACATGGCGTTGTTCGGTCGGCACGGCGAGGCGCCGGTCGCGGTGATCGCGCCGAAGTCGCCGTCGGACTGTTTCTTCGCGGCGTTGGAGGCGGCGCGGATCGCGTTGACCTACCGCACGCCGGTGATCCTGTTGTCGGACAACTACGTGGCCAACGGCTCCGAGCCATGGCTGCTGCCCGACGTCGAATCGCTGCCCGACCTGCGGGTCGAGTTCGCCACCAAGCCCAACGGCGAGGACGGCACCACCTTCCTGCCGTACCTGCGCGATCCGGAGACCCTGGCCCGGCCGTGGGCGATTCCCGGCACGGCGGGGCTGGAGCACCGCATCGGTGGGCTGGAGAAGGCCGACAAGACCGGTGACATCTCGTACGACCCGGCGAACCACGACTTCATGGTGCGCACCCGGGCGGCCCGCATCGAGACCATCCCGGTGCCGGACATCGAGGTGGAGGACCCGGACGGCGATGCCCGGGTGCTGGTGCTCGGCTGGGGCTCGACGTACGGCCCGATCGGCGCCGCCTGCCGCGGGGTACGCCAACGCGGGCTGTCCATCGCCCAGGCGCACCTGCGGCACCTCGCGCCGATGCCGGCCAACCTCGGTGAGGTGCTGCGCTCCTACGACAAGGTCGTCATCCCGGAGATGAACCTGGGTCAGCTGGCCCACGTCATCCGGGCCCGCTACCTGGTCGACGCGATCAGCTACAACCAGGTCCGCGGTCTGCCCTTCACGGCCGCCGAGCTGGAGACGACGCTGGAAGAGGTCCTGAAGAATGTCTGAGCCTGTCGCCCTGAAGCTCACCGCGAAGGACTTCAAGTCCGACCAGGAGGTGCGCTGGTGCCCCGGGTGTGGTGACTACGCGATCCTGGCGGCCATCCAGCAGTTCATGCCGGAGTTGAACATCCCTCGCGAGCGGACCGTGTTCGTCTCGGGGATCGGCTGCTCGTCGCGTTTTCCGTACTACATGAACACCTACGGGATGCACTCGATCCATGGTCGGGCCCCGGCGATCGCGACCGGCCTGTCGGTGTCGCGGCCGGACCTGTCGGTGTGGGTGGTCACCGGCGACGGTGACGCGCTCTCCATCGGCGGCAACCACCTGATCCACGCGCTGCGACGCAACGTCAACCTCAAGATCCTGCTGTTCAACAACCGGATCTACGGCCTGACCAAGGGCCAGTACTCGCCCACGTCCGAGGTCGGCAAGGTCACCAAGTCGACGCCGGCCGGCTCGGCCGACGCGCCGTTCAACCCGCTCTCGCTCGCCCTCGGCGCGGAGGCCAGCTTCGTCGGTCGCACCATCGACTCCGACCGCAAGCACCTGCAGTCGGTGCTGCGCGCCGCCGCCGAGCACGAGGGTTCGGCGTTCGTGGAGATCTACCAGAACTGCAACATCTTCAACGACGGCGCGTTCGACCAGCTCAAGGACCCATCCACCCGGGACGACTACCTGATCCGCCTCGAGCACGGGCAGCCGATCACCTTCGGCGCGGACGGGCAGTTCTGCGTGGTGCATCCGCCGGGCGCGTTCGGCCTGGAGGTCCGGGAGACCGGCTCGGTCCGCCCGGAGGAGATCGTCGTGCACGACGCGACGGTGACCGACCCGGCGTACGCCTTCGCGCTGTCCCGGCTGCCCGGCCTGGACCTGCGCAACACCCCGATCGGGGTGTTCCGGTCCGTGGACCGGCCGTCCTACGACAGCGTGGTCCAGGGCCAGCTCGCGGCAGCCAAGGCGACCGTCACCGAGACCCCCGAGCAGCAGCTCGCCGGCCTGCTGGGCAGCGGCGACACCTGGACGATCCTCTGACCCGTCAGACCTGAACGAGAGCGGCCGTCCCCGGTTCCGGGGGCGGCCGCTTCGTCGTACCAGTGCTGGTCAGCGCTGGGCGGAGGCCGGGGTCCAGAGGTTGTCGATCTCCTTCTCGGTCGCCGCGAGGCTGGCCTCGTGCAGCGGGATCAGCTCGGCCATCGCCGGCACCGCGGGCGCGAGGGTCAGTTCGGTGCTGATGAAGCGCGGCTGCATGCCGGTCGCCGACAGACCGTGCGGGAGCCACGGCTCCGCGTGGTCCCAGCCGTAGCGAGGGGTGCCCTCGCCGTACCCGCCGCCCCGGGTCGCCAGCACCACGAACTCGCGGCCGCCGAGCAGGCCCTCCTGGGTCGTCGGGTCGTGCGACAGGCCGGGAACGATCAGGTGGTCGACCCAGGACTTGACACTGCTGGGGGCGCCGTAGTTGTAGAGCGGCAGCCCGAGCAGCACCACGTCGGCCTGCTTCACCTCGTCGACCAGCCGCTCGCTGAGCTCCCAGGACTCGCGCTGGGCCGGAGTGTGCTGGTCCGGCGGCGTCATTCGCGCCAGCCCGGTCTCCGAGTTCAGGTGCGGCAGCGGCTCGGCGCCCAGGTCACGGTAGGTCACCGTGCCGTCGGGGTGTGCCGCGCGCCAGGCCGCAGCGGCACGAGCGGTGAGCCGCCGGCTGACCGACCAGTCGCCCCGGATGCTCGAATCGATATGCAGCAGGTTCATGATTCCTCCTCCAAGGATCGTCTGTGTAGCACCAACTATTTATAGCAGGCAGATATTGCGGCGCGTCGGTAGACTGGGTCACATGTCCGCCCTGCCCCTGGATCCGCCGGAGCACCGCTCGGGCCCCCTGCTGGACCACCTGGCGCGGCGGATGCGACTGCGGGCGGAGTCGGTGCTGGCGCCGCTGGGCCTGCGACCACGGCACCTGGTCGCGCTCACGGTGTTGCGCGCGGGCGGCGGCACCAGTCAGCAGGCGCTCGCCACCACCCTCGAGATGGACAGCACCAACGTCGTCGGGCTACTCAACGACCTCGAAGCGAAAGACCTGGTCGAGCGCCGACGGTCACCCCAGGACCGCCGACGACATGTCGTCGAGCTCACCGAAGACGGTGCGAAACGCCTCAACGAGGCGGAATGCGCTCTCGCGGGCGCCGAGGACGAGGTGCTGGCGGCGCTGGAGCCAGCCGAGCGGGAGACGCTCTACGAGCTGCTCAGGCGGGCCGCCACCACGACACCGATCAGCTGCGGCGAAGCGCTCATCGACGAGCCCGACGCCTGCTGACGCACCAGCGTCAGACCGTCGCCGCGGATTGCGGTCGGTCGTCGCGGACGTGCACCAGCATGTCGCCGGTCTCGATCACCGCACCGGCCCGGTCGGCCAGAGTGACCACCTTGCCCCGCCGGACCAGGGCGATCACCAGTGAATCCAACTCACGCGGTGAGCGACCGACCTCGTCCCGCTCCGCCGAGCGCATCGCCAGCGCCATGCCCTGCCCCGGCGTGAGCAGGTCCTCCACCACGTCGATCAGCGGCGGCGCAGAGGTGGACAGGCCGAGCAGGCGGCCAGCGGTCGCCGAGGAGACGATCACATGATGCGCGCCGCTCTGCTTGAGCAGCGGGGCGTTCTCCGCCTCCCGCGCCGCCGCGATGATCCGGACCTGCCCGGCGGTGAGCTGCCGTACGGTAAGCGCCACCAGCACCGAGGCATCGTCACTGTCGGTCGCGATGATCACTGCCTTCGCGTTGCGCACGTGCGCCTCGTTCAGCACGGACGACCGGGTCGCCGACCCCTCGATCGCCACCAGCCCGGCCGACGTGGCCTGCCGCAGGGCGGCGCTGCTGCGCTCCACCACCACGATCCTCGACCGGTCCAGGCCGTTCTCCATCAGGGCGTTGACCGCACTGCGGCCCTTGGTGCCGTAGCCGCAGATGATGACGTGGTCCTTCACGGTTCTCCTCCACCGCGACAGGCGACGGCCGGTCCGGTACTGCTCGGTCAGGACTTCCAGGGTGGTGCCGACCAGGATGATCAGGAAGACAATCCGGGCTGGGGTGACGAACAGGACGTTGACCAGCCGGGCCGACGGCGCGGCCGGGGTGATGTCCCCGTAGCCGGTCGTGGAGAGCGAGACGACCGCGTAGTAGAAGCAGTCGAGCAGGGTGAGGCCGTCCTCGTTGACGTCGCGGTAGCCGTCCCGGTCCAGGTAGACCGCCGCCACCACGGCGAAGACCAGGCCCAGGGCGGCCGCGAGCCGGAGGCTCAGCGCGCTCAGCGGGCCCCGGCGCTGCGCGGGAAAATGGATCACCGTCGAACCTGCTCCGCCGCCGTCGCCTGCACGACCACAACATAGCGGGTACGCCACACGCCGCACGCCCGGGTCGCGCAGCGGACAACCCGTACCGGCCCCCGCACCCGTCTATCGGACGACAACGAGCGGCAGACGGCGGCGGCGCGGGCCCGCTCGGGACCGCCGACGGATCCGACAACCGGCATGATGGGGGTGTTCCTCCGACGACGACCGCGAGAGTGAGGTCCGCATGTCGTTGCTGCGACGAGTGATCGGCGGGGTGCTGCGCCGACTGCGCCAGAGCCAGGGCCGCACACTCCGCGAGGTGGCCGGGGCCGCCGGGGTCTCCGTGCCCTACCTGTCCGAGGTCGAGCGCGGGCGCAAGGAGGCCTCGTCGGAGGTCCTCGCGGCGATCTGCCGGGCGCTCGGCATCCAGCTCTCCGACCTGCTCGAAGAGGCCCGCGACGACCTGCGCCGAGTCGAACGTCGCATCCCCGCCGCACCCCGGGCGGCGCTGGCCCGGCTGGAGCGGGTTCCGTCGGCGCGCACCGAGACCGGTTCAGCCTTCCGGATCGGCTTCCAGCCGAGTGGGTCGACGCCACCCGTGGCCGCCGTCAGGGCCCCCGTCCGGCAGCCGGCCGGGCCGGTGCTGCGGTTGGGCGGGCCGATCCTGCACGTCGGCGGTCCGACATCGCCGGCCGGGTCGACCGTCGGCGGGGCGGGGCTGCGGGTCCGGCTGATCGCCTCTGCGCCGACCGGGCGTCCCGGCCCGCGTACCTCCAAGATGCTGGCCTGCCGCCGGGCCGGGGCGGGCCGGCGGCGGCTGACCCTGGTGTAGGCCCGCCGGGTTCTGCCGTCGGCGGATCTGCCGGCGGCAGAATCCCTGGCCGGCCGCCGGTCACCGCCGCAGGCTGGAGGGGCCGGTCCCCCGGGCGGTTCCCCCGCCCGCCGGCACGGTGGAGGGCGGCGACGGATGATCGGGTACGGCGTGCAGATGCGGGACAGCGGGCAACCAACCTTCGGTGACCAGGTGTTCGAGCGGCTGCTGCGGGAGCGGATCGTCTTCCTCGGCACCGAGGTGACCGAGGAGTCGGCCAACCAGATCTGCGGGCAGATCCTGCTGCTCGCCGCCGAGGACGCCGACCGGGACATCTACCTCTACATCAACTCGCCGGGCGGCTCGGTGAGCGCCGGAATGGCGGTCTACGACACGATGCGCTACGTCCGCAACGACGTGGCCACGCTGGCGCTCGGGTTCGCCGGCTCGATGGGGCAGTTCCTGCTCTGCGCCGGCGCGGCGGGCAAGCGGTACGCGCTGCCGCACTCGCGGATCATGATGCACCAGCCCTCCGGCGGGATGGGCGGCACCGCCTCGGACATCACCATCCAGGCGGAGAACATGCTGCACGTGAAGCGGACCATGCAGGAGCTGATCGCTCAGCACAGCGGACGGACACTCGACGAGATCCAGCGGGACTGGGACCGCGACCGCTGGTTCACCGCCGAGCAGGCCCGGGAGTACGGCCTCGTCGACCGGGTGCTCACCCGGGCCGATCAACTGCCGGCGGACTGACCTGCGGGTGGCCATGGTGCACCGGAGGTGGTGCCCATTGGTTAGGGTCGCGTCTATGCGTCGACTGATCCCTACCCTTTCGATTGCCCTCGCCGCCGCCCTCGTGGCCGGCTGCGGCACCACCTCCGGCGACAGCACCGGAGGGGCGGGCCCCTCCGCCGCCCCCGCCACGTCCAAGGTGGAACCGGTCGCCGCCGTCCGGCAGGCCATGGACCGCAGCCTCGCTGGCACGGTCACCATGGACGCCTCGGTCAAGGCCGGCAACCAGTCGATCACCCTCAGCGGCAAGATGGACCCCGCCGCCAAGGCGATCCACGTCACCGGCAACGCCCCGGAGCCGATCGAGGCCCGGCTGATCGGCGATGCCGCCTACATCAAGTCCGACTCGCTCGAGGGCGAGAAGCCCTGGATGAAGATCGACCTCAACAAGCTCCGACCGACCAGCTCGTTGCGCCAGTCGTTCGACCTCAAGGCGCAGACCGGCATCATCGGCGGCATCGTGACCGCCCAGGAGGTGAGCCCCGGCCGCTACAGCGGCACCGCCGACCTGAACAAGGCCGCGGAGGCTGCCGGCACCGACGGCGGAATGCGCGACGGCCTCAAGTCCACCGCCAAGCTGGCGAAGGACCCGACGGCGGTCCCCTTCGAGGCGACCGTCGACGCCGACGGCCGGCTCAGCGCACTGTCCTACACGATCGCCACGAAGAGCGTCGGTGACCTCGTCACCGACATGAAGATGAGCGGCTTCGGCGAAAAGGTCTCGGTGGCCGCGCCGCCCGTCGGCGACACCGAGCCGGCCTCCGCCGAGATGTACAAGTTCCTCTGACCCTGCGACGACGCGGTGCCCTCCGGGACGACCCGGAGGGCACCGCTTTCTGCTGGGCGCGCCACGCCCGTAACGTTCCGCGGAGCTGCCCCGTCCCTGAGGTGACAACCACAGGGAGGGTTCATGTTCGCCGCTTACGTGACAGTCACCATCATCGCCTCGGTGTTCACCGGCATCGCCGCGGTCACCTACCTCATCGGCCACGACTATCCCAAGGTCCAGGCGGACATGAAGCGGGTGCCACGGTCCTGGCTGCCGGTGCTGGGCCTGCTGTTGGCGGCAGGCTCCGTGGGGCTCCTGGCCGGTTTCGCCGTACCGCTGCTGGGGACGCTCGCCGCGGCGGGGCTGGTGCTGTACTTCGTCGGCGCGCTCATCGCGCACCTTCGGGTGAGGTCACGCCAGCTCGTGGGATGGGCCGTCTTCTTCGTCACCGTGCTGGCCGCGCTCGCCGTGAACCTGGCCTACCGCTGGTGAGCCCCTGCGGTCGGTGCTGGCGCCTCCGCGGCCCTCTCAGGGGAGTTCGTCGAATCGGGCTCGGGCTTCGAACACCCGGTCCATGTGAGACTCCGCCCAGTCCTTGATGGAGATCATGACCGGGAACAGTTCATGGCCCAGCGGGGTGAGTTCGTAGTCGACGCGGACCGGCACCGACGCGGTGACCGTGCGGGTGACCAGGCCGTCGCGCTCCAGCGTCCGCAGGGTCTGCGTGAGCATCTTCTGACTGATGCCGGCGATGCGGCGGGCGAGTTCGCCGTGCCGCTGCGGGCCGTCCGCAAGCGCCGGGATCACCAGCGCCACCCACTTGTCGGTGAGCCTGCTCAGCAGCTCCCGTGTCGGGCAGCGCTCCAGGAACGCGTCGTAATCACGTTTTGCCTGCTCGCGGCGTTGCGCTGCGGTTGTCGTCGCCATCTCGCTCTCCCACGGTTCCCTAGGCACTTCAAGGTACCTACTTTCTCACGGTGCCCGTCGCTTCGTACGGTCGTGGTGATCACGACGGCTACGAAGGGGACGACGATGCGCGCAGTTCGTTACGAAGAGTTCGGAGGGCCGGAGGTCCTGCACGTGGCCGACGTGCCGACGCCCGAACCCGGACCGGGACAGGTGCGGGTACGGGTCGCCGCGTCTGTCGTCCACCCGGTCGACCTGATGGTCCGCTCCGGCCGGTTCCCGGCGCCGCTGCCGACCGGCCTGCCGTACACGCCCGGCTGGGACGTGGTCGGCACCGTCGACGCCGTCGGGCCATCGGTCGAGGAGTACACGATCGGCGATGAGGTCATCGGCTTCTCGCCGTGGCTGCAAACCACTGCCGGAGCCCACGCGGAGTACGTGGTGCTCGACGCCACCTCGCTGACCGCCGCACCCACCGGCGTCCCCGCCACCGAGGCGGCGACCTTGCCGACCAACGGACTCGCCGCCGCCCAAGCCCTCGACCTGCTCGCGCTCGCGGCGGGCTCGACCGTGCTCGTCACCGGCGCCGCCGGGCAGGTCGGAGGGTTCGTCCTGGCCCTGGCGCGGGCGGCCGGCCTGCACGCCACCGGCCTCGCCGGCGCCGACGACCGCCAGTTCGTCGAGTCGCTGGGCGCGGCGTTCCTGTCGCGCTCCGACGAACCGACGGGGACGTACGACGCGGTCATCGACCTGGCGGTGATCGGTTCCTCGCTGCTGGACCACGTCCGGGACGGCGGCGGCTACGTGGCCGCGTCACCTCCGCTGCGCCCGGAGCCGGTACGGGGCATCCGGACCTTCGCGCTGGAGGTGGAGTCGGACGGATCCCGGCTGGCAGAACTGGTCAAACTCGTCACCAGCGGCGACATCCCGCTGCGGGTCGCCGGTGTGTACCCCTTCGCCGCCGCGGCCGCCGCCCACGAACGGCTTGCCCAGGGCGGCGTACGCGGCGGCGTGGTCATCGTCCCCTGACCGGCAGAATCACCCAACCAGGTTGATCCAGTAACGTCTCACCGGGCCATGTTCGGAGTCGCGAATGCCCTCAAGAACACCGCCATTGCATTCGACGGTTCGTGCCGAGGCAAGGTTCTCCGCGAGGCAGGTAACAAGGACACGGTCCAGGCCCAGGTCAGCCCGGGCCTCCTTGAGCATCTCGCCCAGCGCCCAACTCGCCACGCCGCGTCCACGCGCGGACGGACGTACGCCGTAGCCAATCTGCCCGAGGGCGTCGTCGAATGTGTGCCGCAGGGCCACCCCGCCGAGTACCTGGCCGTTTTCGACAATCCACCGAGGCGAGCTGTGCTTCTCGTCCGGGCACGGCGTCCCCGTGGGATGGGCCAGCCGGACCTGCCGATGCACGAAATCAGCGAAGCCATCCGGCGAATCCACGTCGTCGTCAGCGCCCAGGCCGAAGCCGTCCTCGTGCACACCGGGGCCCCAGTCATCACGGCAATCCAGAAATGCCGCGTGCAGGTCGACGGTCGGCAGTATCAATTCGGGCATGCGGCCGACGGTAATGCCGGCCCCACGGCTGGGCCAGCGTGCCTACACCCGACGACAACAGCACTCAGAGGGCGATCCAGCCACGACGATGGCCATTCCTAGGCGAGGTAGGGGCGGCCGTCCTGGCGCAGTCCAGAGCCGCTTGGAAGTCCGCAAGGGGATCTCAGTACTGGGAACGGGTCAGTCAGACGTGGCGTGAAATCTTACGGCTCGTGATGTGCGCCACGCTTATCTGCCGACTCCGCCTGCCAGTGGCAAATCCCTTGCTGGACGGACTGCGAGCTGCAACGCTCCGTCGATGTTCGACAAGCCTGGCGTCGACGAGCGGTTGCTCGCGGCTGAGGTGGCCGCCGCTTGGACCGTGGACGTGGCCGATCTCGTATTCATGCCGGTCGGGCTCGACGGGCAGGCATGGGCGTACCGGGTGGACACGTCTGACGGCGAGCGCTACTTCCTGAAGACGCGCCGCGGTGAGTTCACTCAGGCGGCCGTCCTGCTGCCACGCTTCCTTCGAGCGCAGGGCGTCAGCCAGGTCGTAGCGCCGATCGACCTTCCAGGGGGCGGAGCCGTTCGCGGTTTCGGGGACTACCAGTTGCTGCTCTATCCGTTCCACGACGGCGGCAGCATGTGGGGCCGCGGCCTCACCAACGGTCAGTGGGTTGAGTACGGGGAGTTCCTGGGTCGATTGCACGCGGTCCGGCCGAGCGCCGAGCTCGCCGCGATCCTGCCGGTCGAGACCTACCGATCGAGCGCGGGCGAGCGGCTGCGAATCCTCGGGCAGCAGGCTGCGGCGAGCGAGACCCTCGGCGCTTTCTGGGACCGGTACGGCGCAGCGCTACATCGGTTGTCCGCAACCGTCGATGACCTCGCCTCCCGAGTGACGCAAGCTCACCACGTGATCTGCCACGCCGACATCCACCCCGGCAACCTGCTCGCTGACGGCGACGGTCCGCTGAACGTCGTGGACTGGGATGCACCGATCCTGGCGCCGCGCGAGCGGGACCTGATGTTCGTCTACAGCCAAGACTTCGGCGACCACCCGGTCAACGCGCACCGGGCCGAGCTCTTCCGTCGAGGCTATGGGCCGCTGGAACCGGACCAGACCATGCTGAGCTACTACCGTGCTGACCGGCAGCTCGACGACGTCGCCCTATTTCTCGGCAGCATCCTCAACCCCGAGTCCAGTCCAGAATCGCAAGCCAACGACCTGCACTGGCTGACCCGCATCGCCGAGGCCGTCGCCGCCCCCACCTACACACCCTGATCTCTTCCCGGTCTGCCACGGTGAGGCGCTGGCTGTCGACGTTTCACGATGTCTCGCGCCCCATCTGAGCCTCGCCCTCATCGATGGACTTCCTACGCGACTCGTCGTGGGGAAGCCTTGCCAGGGTGGCGGCGAGGTAGGCGTTGCGGCGCGCGATGAGTCGTTGCAGGTATGGGCGCAGGATGAGGCTGGCCACGAGTCCGCCGACGGGTCCCAGGGGCGCCGTGAAGTCGATGACGTCACGCATGACGGTGGCCGACGGATTGGCAGGGTCAGACATGAAGCGGTGTTCGTGGTGCCATCGACCGAACGGGCCGCGGATCTGCTCGTCGGTGAAGGCGTACGGCCGCCTACAGTCTGTGATCCGGACGGTCATCCGCCAGGGGAGGCCGAAGTGCCTCGCCTCCCACGTCACGACGTCTCCGGCCTGCAAGCGGCCGGCCGTTACGCCGCCGACCGCCCGCTCGGCGCTCGTACCCATGGAATCGGTGTGCATACCGACATCGAGGCAGGCGTCGAAGACGACTTCCGCGACCGCCTCTACGTCCGTAGTCAGCTCGATGCGGGGCACCCCGCCACAGTAGGCGCTGGTCGCGACGCGAGCCGCAACAGAAGGACTCCTCGACTCCGAGGCTGCTCTGTCGGTAATCCGGTGACGTGTGTTTTGCCTGGTGCCCCCGGCAGGATTCGAACCTGCGACACACGGTTTAGGAAACCGATGCTCTATCCCCTGAGCTACGAGGGCGCGAGGCCCTAGGGTACCTGCCAGCGGTTAGCCACGAGTGCCCAGGACTCCCCAGCCGCGCCGACCGCTGTCACCCGCCGTTGCTCCGACCGGTGGAGCACACACCGAGCACCGATCACTGCCCAGCAACCCGCCCACAACCCGCCGCCGCCCGACCATGACCAGAACTGCCCTCGCCTGCCCTGGACTCACCGAGCACATTCCGAGGGTTACCGCCGATGCAGCAGCCCGGCGAACGGGGGATATCGGAGAAGGGGCGCCCTTCGGACTACGGATCAGAAGGTTAGGGGTTCGAGTCCCTTCGGGCGCACAAGATCAAGAGGCGTTTGACCTGCCAAAACGGGGGTCAGACGCCTCTCGTCGTTCCTTCCCATGGTTGGCATGTTGCTCGAATGGTGCTCGTACGACGAACGTGGCCTACGTCCCGGCCCGTCCCGCTCGGTTCGTAAGGTCCCGTCTCATGTGATCAAGCGAGATGCTCCCCCCGCACGAACTGGTGCCGTCGTCCGCGACTGCCCGTGCTTACGTCTTCCCCTCGATGATCGTTGAATGCCGATTCACCAAATGAAAGCGGCCTAGATGTCTGTCATCCGCCGGTGATCAGACCAGAGATCACTTTGATGTCCGTCCCGACCACCGGCGGCCAGGTAGTCCCGGGAACTGGCAAGGCAACCTCGCCTTCTCAGGGTCGTTCTCCTGCTCGGCACCAGGCACCTTGATCAGTTCTTCGAGCTTGCCCTCAGCCTTCGGCCAAGCCCGTACCGTCCGTTGCGCGTGGACGCGACCGGCCAGGGCCGGTGCCGGCGACGATGGAGAGGCCAAAGAAGGGGCAGGCAACGCGGCCAGATCCGTAGGGAGTCACCCGGGTACGCCGACATGATCCCGCTGGCAGTCCACCCAGAACCGCCACAGTGACACTCACAGATCCTTAGGAACGTCCGGTGTCCACCAGCACCCGGCTCGCCTCGCCGCCAGGTCCTGGCCGGCGTTCAGACGATGGCGGCTGTTGGCGGCGCGCTCGTGTCAGGCTGGGGTTAGTTACCAACAGCTTGGGAATCGCACAAGATCGACTGCGTCGGCCCTGGGCGCTAGTCCAGCGGCACTGAATGGCCTGGAGTGACCGCCAGCTGCCTGCCGTAATGGCCCGTTAATGGCCCGCCAGCCCGGCCTCGCCCCGCCGGTAGGCCAGGTTGGCGAGGGCGGTGAGGGGTGTGGCATCCGGCCTCTGGGTGGCCGTTAGCCTTCTTGGCATGACGGGCCCGCTCCCCAGCCTCCCCAGCACGCCGTCCACGCCGTTCCCCGCAGAAGGGCTTCATCGACACGGAAGTTTGGCGTGGGCCCCTTTGCGCGGTTGGGTGGATGTGACTCACAAGCCGGAGGAAGTCGTACGGCAGCACTGGGTTCGACGTCTCCACCTCGACGGCGGGTTCTCGCTGGAGCAGATGGATCAGGAGCGTCGCACGCACTCCGGCAGGCGCTCCCCGCGTGCCGACATCGTGGTCTGGCGAAACGCGGCCGACAAGCAGGCTGGGAGCGAGCCAGTGTTGGTCGTCGAGACCAAGGCCGACGAGGGTGTCGTGCGGCCCGTGGACTTCTGGCAGGGCGAGTCTTACGCACGGTCGGCCGGAGCACGGTTCCTTGTGCTCGCTAACGCCAGCAGTCACGTCGTCTTCGAGCTGCGCAAGGGTATCCCTGGGCGCGCTCGTCAGATCAACGATTGGCCGAAGGCCGTCGACATTGGAGACGAAAAGCGTCTCGGAGCACTAGTGAACCGGCTTGAGGTGTTCGACCGCGAGCAGTTTCAGCGGCTGCTATTCGAGTGCCACAGTCTGCTGCGGGACAACCACGCGATGACGCCAGACCGCGCCTTTGACACGATTTCGAAGGTGCTGTTCATTAAGCTGCACGTCGAACGGAGTCGCACACACGAGACGTTCACGACGAAGTACCTGGACGACGCAGCCCGGTTTCTGAACAATCCGAGGCTCGCTCTACATGAGCAGATGTTTGACCAGACGAAGGGCGCCTATTCGGCTGACGACCTCTTCGCGAAGGACGACCGCCTGGACATCTCGGCGGACACTTTCCGCGCCCTGGTTGGCAAGCTTGAGCGTTTCAATCTGTCCAAAACCGGTGAGGACATTAAAGGTATCGCATTCGAGAAGTTCCTCGGGCGCACATTCCGAGGCGAGCTCGGCCAGTTCTTCACGCCCCGGCCTGTCGTGGAATTCATCGTCAATGTCCTCGACCCCAAGGAGAATGAGGTCGTCTGCGACCCGGCTGCTGGCTCGGGCGGGTTCCTTATCCGGGTGTTCGACCACGTACGCGACCAGATCGCTGCGGACGTCGCCGCCCAACGACAGCGGGTCATCGACACGATCAACGCCGAGTACCCCGACGATGCCGCTGACACGGCTCTCGACGAGCGTGACAAGCGAATCGAATCCGCCGTCGAGGAGCTGAATAAGCAGCTCGCGCCGAGCGCCCCGGAGGGCACCCCGACGGATACCCGGGTCGGACGACTGGCTTGGGGATGTATCTACGGCACCGACAAGGAACCGCGTGCCGCTCGCACCGCCAAGATGAACATGATCATGCATGGCGACGGGCATGGTGGGATCCACTGGCACGACGGCCTTGTCGACATCAACGGCATCTTCGAGGGCCGGTTCCGCGTCGTTGTCACCAACCCGCCCTTCGGCGCCACCGTCACCTCCTCACAGCGCATCGGCTCTAGCCCCGAGGCGGATGTGCCGAACGACCTTGACTACCGCCGGCGCCAGCAACAGCGATACGGCAAGGATTGGCTAGACGCGCACAATCGTGTGCTCAACGCAAGGGGGCAGAAGATCCTTGACCAGTTCGAGATCGGCAAGGTCACTACCTCCCGCAAGACGGAGCAGATGTTCCTCGAGCGATGCCTCCGCCTGCTCGAGCCGGAAGGGCGGCTGGGCATCGTCCTGCCCAATGGAAACCTGAACGCCTCGTCGCAAGCGTGGCTGCGTCGCTGGGCCGAGGGGAAGGCGTTTCTCCGGGCCGTCGTCGCGTTGCCGCCGGAGACCTTCAAGTTCTCGGGAGCCTCTGTCACAGCGTCGGTCGTGTTCATGCAGAAATTCACCGAGGATGACGCCCAGCGGTGGGAACAGTGCTGGAGTCACGCCTTCAAGGCCACCGAGCTGGAGTTCGGGCCGCGACGCGAAGCTCTGCTTAACAGCGCGACTGATGCACTGTTGCACAGCGACGACCCTGAGCTTCGCGACCTGCTCGATCGGCTTGCCGCGCTCGGCGTCACCCGAGTTCTTTCGGAGGCCACACGGGCGCGGAAGGACGGCCTTGTGCGAGGCGCGCCTACTACTACCCTGCGAGGCTTCAGCTGGCAGGGCGGTGCAACGGCGGCCGCGCGAGACCTTAAGAAGGCGTACATCGAGCGTGCCGCGAAGGTCCCCGGCCTGAAGAAGGCTCTGGCGTCACTCAAGGCCGCGCTGAAGGACCTCGACGAGCAGCAGAGTGTCGCCATGTGGAAGCACGTCCGCGAGGCGTTCGACTACCCGGTGTTCATGGCGACGCCGAAGGCGGTTGGGATCACAGCTACAGGAGAAACAGGGGAGAGCGTGCCCAACGACCTTCCGGCCGTCCTCGCCGCCTGGCAGCAGTTCAAGGCGGAGAACCTCCGTGAGGGAATCTGGTGACCGCCACGATGACAAGCGTCGTGCGCTTCGCCGCGCTCGATCGTTGGGACCCTCCGCAGATCTCTGGCGCTCCGGCATCGTACGCATGGCCGGTGGTGACACTCGGTGAAGTGGCTCAGGTGCGGCTTGGCGTGCAAGTGCCGCGGAAGGGATCGACGCTCAATGGAGTGGCTCGCCGCTACCTAAGGGCAATGAACGTCCGTCGAGCCGACCTCGATTTGACCGACGTCAAGACCATGCACCTGGCCGAGGCGCAGGCCATCGAGTTGACACTGCAGTCCGGCGATCTGCTCTTCGTCGAGGGTTCTGGCTCGGTGACCGAGGTCGGGCGCGTTGCGCTCTGGGACGGCAGCATCCCCGAAGTCGTCCACCAGAACAGCGTAGTCCGCGCCCGCCTGCACGACGATCGCCTCGACCCCGAGTACGTCATCACCTGGTTCAACTCACGTGCGGGCAACGCCTACATTCGTGAGCAGGCCACCACAACGAGCGGGCTCTATCACATCGGTGCCGGCAAGCTCGTAGGCGCTCCGATCCCCGTTCCGCCGATCGACATCCAGCGCCAGATCGTCGCTACCTACCGGGAGACGCTGCAGCGCGCTGAGGAAGCCAAACGCAGGTCCGCCGACCTCACCAATGCCGCTTGGGACCGCTTCGGCTCTCAACTGATCGACGCACCGGAAACGGCCGCAGCCGCGGGCATAGTGACCGTGACCAGGTTCTCCGCGCTCGACCGCTGGGATACCGACGTCACTCCCATCGGGACTACCAGTCCCTACCCGCTGGTTCGCCTCGACGCGGTCGCCGACGTACGGCTTGGCGTGCAGCTGCAGCGATCGAACACCGGAGGGCAGGACGCGCCCTACCTCCGGGTCGCCAATGTTCAGCGCGGCTATCTCGACCTCACCGACGTGAAGACGATGAACGTCAGTGCCGACACCGTCGCCCGACTCGCGCTGAAGCGCCACGACTTGCTGTTCCTCGAAGCGAACTCGCTCGAGGAAGTCGGACGCTGCGCACGCTGGGACGGACAGATTCCCTTGTGCATCCACCAGAACCACGTAATCCGGGCTCGTCTGGGCACAGCGGACCTGTTGCCTGAATACGTGGAAGCCTGGTTCAACTCCCCACCGGGCGGATCTCACGTCCGCGCCCGTGCTCGCACGACCAGCGGGACGCTCTACACCATCCCCGTAAGTGTCCTCGCGACCGCGCCTGTCCCCGTTCCGCCTCTCGAGGACCAAACTCGACTCATTGCGGAACTGCAAAAGGGCATCGCTGAGGCTCGTTCAGTCCTGGTTGACGCCGGACGACTGCGGAAGCAGGCCGAGACCCACCTCATCGCGGCACTGACCTCGTCCCTGTGACGAGGCCCGAGCGACCACGCCTCCGGCACGTCTCGGGCCGGCGAGCAGTACCGGAATTCCCCAACGCCGGTGGACTGAGTGCTGAGAGCCAGCCGGATCGCGATGGCCGACAGGCGGTGCCAGTCACCGCCGTGGTACCAGCAGCAGCCTGGGCCTCCACGGCGCGGCGGGATCTCACGCGTCACACCCTCAGCACTATGCGCTCAACCCACCACTCGTGGCTGAAGGTCTCAATGTAGGCTCGTGCAGCCATCGAGAACTCTGCGCTTGGCTTCATCAACTCTAGAAGGTCACGAATGACATCCTTGAAGGCGGCGCTGTTGTGTCCGCCAGGCGTGGGAGCTTCTCGTGAACCGCGATCGACCAGCCGTTCAACCTTGTTATAGAGCTCAATCCTAGCGTCGACGAAGTCCGGCCAGTCGATATGCAAGCCTATGCGACTCTCGTCCCACCTTTTCATCGAGACCGGATCGCCGCGGTAGGGCGGCGACACCGCCGACTCGCCATTCGGCCAAAAGGTAAGCTGCGGCGGATCTTCCGGGTCGCAGGGATCCAGATAGAGTGGCATCTCTGCCTCTAGGTTGTCTTCCTCCGAAAACGCCCGTTTGGATTCGTCAAGGAGAGGAAACCTCGCCCCCTTACCGCCGGTCAACGAGGAACCGCGCGCGCGTCGTGGCCGATTCGCGTGGTGGCAGCTCAGTCGGAAGTTCTTCCAGTCGAACGCCAGCCAATAGTAACCGGGATGGTCAGGGATGCCCTGCACGCCACCCTTAGGACGAAAATGGTCTATGTCGTCATCGGCACCTAGATTCTTGCTTTCCGTGTACCAACACTTCCCGTGGGACAGCCTCGACATCTCCTCGCGAAGCGCAACCCACGCTGGCTGATAACGCCTGATCACGTCTTTCCGTTTAATTGGGTCGGTCTCGGCTGTAACGGCTGCGGCCGCCTCGGCAAGTGCGGGCAGCAGATCAGCTATCTTTGGCCTCAGCTCCTCCCGGTTTATGAACCTCATGACCTACGTACCTCCTCGCGGAGCTCGGCCACAATGGCATCGGCGAGCCTCTCGCGCGCCTCGCGCTCATCGGGGCTCAACTCCGGAGTCTCCAGCCACGCGGGATCCTCGCTCCGGGTCCAGGCCCGGACGAAGAGCTCATACAACGGGTCGCGAGCCGCCATGGTCAGTCCGAGCCGCCGTAGACGGGCGTTAAGTTCGCGGAGCTCATCGTTCTCCGCCGGCGTACGGTCTGACATAGCCAGTGATCGCTGTCGATCTAGGTCGTGCTGAGTCTCTGGATCCAGAGTCGACCGTAGGCGGAACAAGTCGCTCGTTAGGATGGCGCCGACACCCATGCCCTTCGGCGATTGATCCGGCACCGACGCCCGTGCTACTCCGGTTTCGTCTCGCGTCATGATAACAACCTCCGACCGATCAAGCCGCGAGAAGACCAAGGGGTCGTGTGTGTTCATGACGATGTGGCACGAGTCTGCTCGTTCTCGCATTGCCATGAAGTGGTTTAGGAAGTCGAGATACTCCACGCTCCATGCAGGATTAAGGTGGGTGTCCGGCTCGTCGAGCAGAAATAGCGCTTCGTCCCGCGCCGTGAACTTCAGCAGGCCCAATACGAGCAAGAGTTGTTGCTCGCCCTCACTGAGGTCTCGGTAATTAACCTCTCCACCGCCGGCTTCGGCGGTCATTCGAACCCGCGTGCGAACCTCTAAAAGTAGCCGTGAGAGGTGTGTACTCTCAAGTGCGGTAAAGAAACGATACTGATCGCCGTATTGCTGGTAGACATCCGCTAGGGAGGGCGCGTCCTTCAGAAACAGATACAGGTGCTCGACGGATTGCGCCTTTGTCAACCCCGTCACATAGCGCCGATCCATACGTAAGGGGAGGTATGCAGAGTCATAGAGCCGGCCCAAGAACTCCTGGACCTCTCCTTCCGCCCCCCAGAAGCGCTCGTCGCCTCGCGACTTGCGAGCCCAGTTTGGCTGATGAAGCACAAACAAGACGCTGTCTAGGCCATCAATTTGCATGCGCTCCTTAATGAAGGAGCGGTCGGCGTCGCCGTCTGACTCCTGATTCATGAAGAAGGAAAGGAGTGCGAACTGTCCGTGGAGATTTTGCGCGTAGAACAGTCGCCGCAACTCGTTAGGATCGCGCCTCGTCGACCTTCCCGACTTGTCAAGGGGCTTGATTATCGCGCTGTAGAACCGCTCTTGGTGCTTCTCGAATACCCGCTTCAACCTGTCGCTGGGTCCTGAGTAGTAGCCGAAGACAAAGGCCGGACGGTAACGCGGTCTTCCGTTGGCATCAAGCTCCATAAATGTACGCCGACTGGTGGCCTTGAACGCCGCCCCGTCGTCTTCGGGGAAAAGGCCGTCGTTCGCGGCGAGGTCTTTAAGATAGAACTCTGGCCACCTACCCTTAACGGCGTGGACTCGGACTTGGACTTCGCGGACCTCGTACTCGATCGTGTATGTTAGAGCGCTTTTCTCGTCTAAGTCGAGATTCCGGAAGATTGTCGCTATCGCTTCTATAAGGTTGGACTTACCCGCTCCATTTTCGCCTACAAGCACCGTGTAGGGCGAATCTTCCTGGAAGTCAATACGCAGGTCACGCAGATTTTTGAAATGCTCGATCCACAGTTCACGCAGGCGCATCGGGCCTCGCTTCAATCGGGGCGTTCTCTGTGGCGCCACCTGCCTGAATGCTTCCAGCCGGCTGCGACCTAATTGCCACGTAAAGGCTTTCCACATCCTCCACGCTGTTCTTGTCGAGGCCGAGTCGTGGCAGCAATTCGACCATCGTAAAACCGCCCCTCGCCCCAGCCAAGACCTCTACTAGACGGTCCGCCAGAGGCTTGTCTTCTTCGCCGGCATTTCGCTCGTTCCTGGAATTCCTTCTAGAGGTGACAGGCTTGCGTGCGGTCGACTGCGCTTGCTGTTCCAGTTGGCGGGCGGCCTCTTGTTCTTGCAACAGACTCGCCGCTGTGCCACCCACTTCATTCGGCTCAGCTAAGTTCCCGGTTGCGGCCATGGCATACAGGTCTTTCTCGAGTCCGGGCAAGCCCGCCAAGGATTGCTGCACCGCTAAACGTTCCTCTGCGAGTACCGATAGCTGTGTGTGAGCCTCGTCGGCGATGGACCTCTGTAGGTCTTTTTCAGGTAGCGAAATCGGCAGAGCCGAGAACGCGGGGAGTGTAAAGTGGGCAATATTCGTGGTCCCCCTAGCGAGATCACGAAAGACGCCGTTTCTGAAGTAGTGCCTCAGAACGAGTAACGCGAATCTTGGGTCGAGCAGCTCCGAACACCGGTAGCGAAGTATGTGGTTCTGGAAGGAGATGTCGCCATCATAGCCTTCAAACAATGCTGGCCGACCCAGAAGCTCCGGACTTTGCCCCTGCGTTAAAAGGATGTCGCCTGGCCGCAAAGTGAAGGCCTCGCGCCGGTCGGGCGGCAGATTAATCAGGCGTAGGTCGTCGAAGTCGATGCGACTTTCGTACACATTTGCAACACGGAGATACGGGACCATGAAGTCCCCACTAGAATTCTTTGGACTTCTGGCCAATCCAGACCTTAGTTCTCCCGCTTTCCCAAACGTGGTTTTTCTCCACGGCGATTTGGTCGCGCCTGCCAAGAGTTCGCCTGTCAAAGCTAGTTGCAAGACCTCATCTTCTTGTAGACCGGTCGCTACCAGCGCCGCGTTTAGGCGCTCACGCGCTTGTGCGAGGTGGTCGAGGCGCGCATGCAGATTCTCGACGATATCAACTTGTTCCGCCGGGGGCGGGACCGGGATCTCCAAATTCCTTAGCTTCCGCAGGCCTAGGTGCTGGATCCCAATTCCCCTTGCCTCGTCAGCAAGTCGTCCCTGCAGCCTGTGGTGCTCCAGCATCATGTGCAGGAAATTGGGCTCCATGACGGATGAGCGCACACGAATTACCGTATTCTGAAAGACGCAGGGCGAAACCTCGCCTTGCCAAACCGCGGAGCGACCAACGAGCTCAGCGCTTCCCGATGCTTCTGCGACTAGCACGTCCCCCGCTTTAAGCTCGTAGGTTGAGAGCTCCGACGCTGAAACGTCCATCGTGTTGACGTCACTAATATCGAGGACGCGACCGACTATGTTGGCCGCCCTTACATATGGGGTCCCGCCCGTGCTCCTCGCTGGCGTCAGCTGCAATCCCAAACGGGCGTCCGCAAGTTCAGCGACGCTCCGCGTCTCCCAGTGGCGGGGAACAGTGTCCTCTCCGGATGCAACCTCAGGCATCGGCGACCTCGTCCTCCTTGCGGACGCAACGAAGACCCTCGTTAGGTCGAGGACCCCGCGTCAGCCTAGTCCGACTGTGGCCGCGGTAGGTGGGGCGAGTTCGGGCACCAGGTCGACGAAGGTCGTGACCTGCGACCAGCCGTCCTCGGTCCCGGCAGCGGAGGCGAGGACCGTGCCGAATCACGACACCCCCCGTAGGCGGCAGAGAGGCAGCAAACTCGCCGGTACGACCAAGCAACGGACGGGATTGAAACCGCAGACAACCGCACGAACGAAAAGCCGACAGCGACAGATCGCAACGGTGCCCACACTGTCAAGGCAGCCAGGTCAGCAGGCCGATCCATCTGATCGGATACGACCAACCCTGCTCCACAGGGGTTCAGGGCCGAAGTCGGTACCTCTATTGTCTCGACCTGTCCCCTGAGTAGCGGGGCAGCACCGAACCTGCCGCCTACGGGCGAAACGCGTCGACACCAGGCAGGGCGGCCAACCCTTCCGATGGTCAGCGAACGGGATGGCTGAAGGTCAGGCGACGCTCGCGCTGGAGCCGTTGGTCTCTGCCCAGTCATCTATGAGCCGGTTGACCAGGTAGTCGTACACGGGCTTCAGCGCCTCGGGGGGCAGATCAGGGTCTGCAAACTTGGTGTATATGGCTCGGATACGAGCCTCGCGTACCTCACGAGGATCGTCGTTGGCGGGGCCTGCGAGATACCGACGAAGGTCATGGGCGTCCCTGACGGCGTCGAGGAGCTGACTAATACTGGATGAACGAGTCAGGCCCTTAGCCGTCAGGACCACCATGGGTGTCATCGTTCGAACCTGGTGAGCCTCTGCATAGGCGACGAACAGCTCGTACGGCACTCCGTCAGCTCGGGCGATTGCGCCGGCGACCAGGCCGACGCAAGCATCAGCCAGACGAACGGGTGAGCGGCGCGTCCAGGGGTCCGAGGGACGCTCGGAGAGAGCCCGATCGGGCTTGACATGTCGCAACAAGGATGCCGGGTTGGCGTGTACAAAGTAGGTCGAGGCTGGCACGTACAGCCGCTCATAGAGATCCCTGACCGCAGATCCGCTGGTCTCGGTGTCAACCCTCTCTGCCATCTGCGGGATGGTTGGGGCCCCAGTTCCCGGAGAGCCCAGGGCCGAGAGCGCTTCTTTGACTACCTCGTGAGGAACAACCCCAGCCCTATCCAGGAAGGCTAGAAGCTTGCTGCCTGCCCTGAGGTGCTCCGTCTTCAAGCGGGCGACTACGTCGGGGCTGTGCAGGCAGTACAGCGCGAGGATGCAAGCTTCTAGTGAAGATCTACCCAACAGGGCCGCTGCCTCGCGGTGACGACCACGTACGGCCCGCCGGGTCTGCTTTTGTAGCCAGAGTAAGCGCAGCAGAGCGAGCCGCGACACGTCATTAGCGGTGGTTGCGTCATCTGTCGGCCATGGTTCGCGAGTTGCCAGGCGACGAGCCGCTTTGCGAACGCGCCAGCGCCGCACCGGGTCTGGATAGGGCAGCAGGCCACGGATGACGGACGCCAAGAGAGCACGCATGATCGGACTCACACGTCGAGGGTGCCAGGTCCGAGCATCACCTGGCACGCCATATTGGCCCGGCACGTGCGCTCCTACAGCTCGTGCCGTTGAGCGAGTTCCGGCGACAGCAACGCTGACGGACATCACATACGGTGACGCGACCGAACATGTGGCTTTGTGCCCAGGCCGGCATCCCACAGCCCTGATCTCGCACCAACCTGCAGTCGACGCGCACCTGCGCCGCAGCGGGCGACACCGACCCAAGGCCCGTCCCCATGCTCAGGCGGCATCACCAGCCAGTCGCCACAGGTTAAAGATCAAGCTAGGCCGGCGCCCGCGAACTGGCGGGCCTCTGTTGCCCCTGTCTCCCGATGGTGGGTGCCGGGCGACGCACAGCGCGGCCTTCATCACGTACACCTCTCGCTTGTTGACCGCCTCGCCGCGCTTGTTCTGGACATACCCCGTGAGCCAAATCCACCCGTGGTAGGTCGGGCTCCAGTCGACGGACACCACCCGCATCCGGAGCGCCCCGATCTCCCGCGAACTGCACCGAGCGCTCCCAGGCGATGTAGACCACGTCACCGGGGCGGGGTGTGGTCATCTCAGCCACCCGAGAAACCTGCGGTGGAGGGTGCCTGCCGGTGCCCAGCTCATGTCCTGCGTCGCGGCCACCAGGTGCGAGCCCATGTAGATGCTCAGGGATACCGGAGCGCCGGCGTACTCGGCGAGCAACTCTTGGCGACGAGTACGGCAGGGCCAGGAGGCACCACACCCGCCGCAGGTCCAGATCGGCAGCACCGGCCCGTGCGTGGTCATCGGTCCTCACCCGGCCAGTGCCCCCGGCTGATCGGCAGGCGGTGCCTCGCCCGACAGGGCAGGTCAGTCCCGCAGCGGCAGATCCGCCTCCACCTCCGCCACGACCACACCGGCCGGTGCCGGCGGGCCAGGGTGAGGGCAGCGGCTATCACGTACTCCTCGTACCGGACCATCGGAGTCCCCTCCTGCAACCTACGTTACCCAGTACTCTGGGTATACCGACGATACCCCGTGTCGGCTCATGAATCCCCCTGCGTGTTCTCTTGATGCAGGGAGGACGACCGATGGCTCAGCCGCTGTATCAACAGATTGCCGACGACATCACGCGGCAGATTGAGTCAGGCGTATTGAAGCCCGGGGACCGCCTGCCCAGCACCCGTCAGCTCTGTGAGCAGTACGAGGTCAGCGAGACGGTCATCCGATTCGTCATGATCCAACTCAAGGCGCGGGGCCTGGTCTACGGCCAGCCGGGTCGAGGTGTGTACGTCAGCACGAAGGACTGACCCAGTCGCGGCTGGTCACTTGCTCATCGTGGACGCCCGGTGCTCACATAATCCGCATTGCGCGTGCACCCGGATCACTGCCGAGGGGCAGCCGGGCCGTGAGTAGGAGGTGGGGTCGGCCGTTGACGGAGGCGTCTCTTCGTGACGTGGATGAGCGGTGAGAGCAAGCCGGTGATGAGAAGACAGCTAACGCCCGAGCCGCCTCCCGACCTCCCGCGGGCCGCCGTCTCAACGGCCGAGCGGTTCGTGTCGGTCAACGGCAGCGTCTAGGCCGCCGAACGAAAGATCCAAGTCGGAAAGGCCCTCGCCCCGCATCTTGGTGCTTTCGCCAGCAGACCTGCGACCGACTGTCACCACCAGCCATGCGGGCAGCAGCGAAGTGGTACCACTTCGGCCCGCTCATCACGTCGAAAGCCTGATCCACCAACACGACTCCACGGAACCCGGGACGCATCGGGGCAAGTAAGGGCCCGGCCCGGTCAGGCGGGCGCGTTGTACCGTCTAGGCATCGAAGTTCTTGGGCAGAAGCCGCGCGAGCGCTCGAACGGCCCTGTACTCCAGTGCCTTGATGGCCCCCTCGTTCTTGCCCATCGCGCGGGCCGTCTCGGCCACCGAGAAGCCCTGCAGGAAGCGGAGCACGATGCACTCCTGCTGCTCCGGGTTGAGCTGTTTGATGGCGGTGAGCAGCGCGACGTTGGTGATGTGCTCGACCACCGCCGCCTCCGGGCTGCCCTCCGGGCTGCGGTCCTCCCGGTCGGCGTCGAGCACGTCGCCGGTGGTGACCTCCAGCCGGTAGCGACCGGACTTCAAGTGGTCGGCCACCAGGTTGCGCGCGATGGTCACCAGCCAGGCGCCGAGGTCGCGGCCCTGCCAGGTGAAGCTGCCGATCCGCTTAAGGGCCCGCAGGAAGGTATCCGCGGTGAGGTCCTCGGCGAGCTGGCGATCGCCGACCCGGAAGTAGACGAAGCGGAAGACCGTGTCGACGTACCGGTCGTAGATCAGCCCGAACGCCTCGGCCTCGCCGGCCTGCGCGCGCTCCACCAACGCCCAGACCTCGGTGGCCGGGTCGGACGGGTCGGGTCGGCTGGGGTACCCGGTCGCCGGCACCGCGGGAAGCACGGCAATGCCGGCTGAAGGCGACCAGTCCGAGCTGTTCAACAGGCGTTGCCCGGCGAGTTCGAACGAGGAGTAGTTCTCATCGCCGTGATCCCGCCGCGTTTTTTGCCGTACCCGTGTTGTGACGCCGCCAAGCGCCGTTGCCTTGCCAGATGGCAGGTCGGGTTCGGTGCACATTCGCAGTTGCTGCCGTAGCACAAGCGTGGCCGGGTGGTTCTCGCCAAGCCCCTGGACACACGCAGCTATCGTGGTCGCGAGAGTGGTTGCGGCCAGCTCCAAGGCGGGTTCCGTTGCCGTCTTCAGGGCCAACTCGAGCTGGGCGGAGGCCAGGTTGGCCCGGCTTGTGAGGGTTTGTTCGTGGGTCGACCCCAGTAGAGACGACTGCCGTTCTACCAAGTGGTCCAACCGTCGGACGCACTCGGAGAACCAGGACCAGGACTGACGCAGGCGGGCAACCTCCAGCTGAGCTACGACCGTGTTCGCCTGGAGCGCCAGGGTTCGTGGATCGTCCAGGCCGATCGCGTCTCGAAGGCGTTCGGCGAGGTCCGCGAGCCGCCGCGTGGCCCACTCCATGTCCTCCGCGGCGCCGAGCCGCGCGAGCTCGAACTCGCCGACCGTCGCGTTGGCGCTGGCCGTGAGCCTGTGGGGGTCGTTGACGTCGTAGATCGAGCCGATCACTTGGGCGAGCAGGTCAAGCGTGTCACGGCTGCGTCGCACCAGCCCCGCGTCATCGTTCAGGCGCCCTGCCTCAAGCGCGATCCGCGCCACCTCCGCCGCCGAAACCGCGTCCAGGTTCGGTGCTGCTTCTGAGCCAGCCCGAACCCTACTGACGATCTGGTTAAGCGCCCGGGTGGTGCCCGGACCGTCGATCGCACCGGCGGCCATGGCAGCGCGCACGAGAGGCTCCCACAACCGCGTCGGCGTGGGAGCGGAGGCTTCCTGGGAATATCGGCTGCACCGCTCCAGCCACTTCGCTGCGGTGGCGACGTCGCCCTTCATCCTATGGGCGGCGGCGAGATTGATGGCGATGGTGCCGAGCACCTCGGCTCTGCAGATGCTGGCCTCAAGGAAGGCGTCCTCGAGCTGATGAATCCCCTTGCTCAGATCGCCATGCCGAATGGTCAGCAGGGCGTGCAGGTTGTTGGCCTCGGCCGCGACGGCAAGGCCGTTCGCAACGTCGGCGACTCGCTGCAGCAGGAGTTCGGCAAGACCGGGGAGCCCGCCTCGGTCCAGCAAGGCTGCCAGATACCTGTTCCGCGGCCAGTCACGGGTAGCCGAGGGTCGGTCGAGTTCCTCTACGGCGCGCCGGACCTGATCCGCTAGGCGAGTACGCAGCGAGGGTTCGTCGGTTGCCGGCACGCCGAGGACAAGCCGTTCGGCGCTACGGACAAGGTCCTCCGTTCCGGCGCTCACGAGAGCCCACGATCGATGACGTTGCTTGCGACGCGCAGCCTCAGCAAGGCCAGCTGGCCATCATCCAGGATTCCCCGTGCCGCCCACTCGTCAAGCGCGTTGAGCAGCAGATCTGCCTCCTTCACCACCCTGGTCGCCTGGCTCGGCACGGCTGACTCCGAGGAGTGGCGATCCTCCGGTGAGGTGTTGTTGTCGGCAGTTTGCGTAAGGACAGAGACGAGGTGGCAGACGTCGAAGTGGTCGAAGCAGGACAACGCTTGTGCCAGGGTGCTGGCGAACAACACGTTGGACGCCGTCGGGCGCCGGTGGAGGGACCCGTCACGTCGCCACACCTGTTCGAGCAGCAGGCCCGCGAGGGTGGGGTGAGCAGCGTCTGTCACGCGCTCAACCGGCGCCCCTGAGTAACCCGAGAAATCCCCGAGATCAAGCCGTGACACGAGTTCCAGCGCGAGCATCACCTCACCACCCTGACACTGATACGTGATGTCTACGGCCTCTACTGATCCGGTCAGTTCCGGCTCGGTCGGCGCTGGACGGTAGGGCGAATTCCAGTCATCCCGGGGCTGACAGCGGCCGGCCTCCGGCGTTCGGACCTTGCGATGGACGTCGCTCACCAGTTCGATCAATGCGACGTCGAACCGGCTCGTCCGCTGAGCGACACGGCCTTGCAGACGCCGCCCCTCGTGCACGATCTCCACGAAGCGATGGTCGGGTGCGAGGTGGTGCAGGACATGTGCGGCGGTGAGCAGGAATCGGGGTGTCACGAAAAAGCCTGCACCGAGAAGGTTGCCCTCGCTGAAGAGCTGCACCACGTAACACTGGCCGCGCGGGCCGGTGTTTCCCTCGGAATTTGCCGGCGCCTGAGTCGTGCTCATCCCGTCTACGATAAGCGCCCCACCGATGGAAACTCGTCACCCATTCGGCTGGTCCCGTCGATTGACATGGATGACCGTGGTCGCCCGTCGACCTAGTACTCCAGCAGCGTAAGCGAATCGTGTTCGGATCGCGTTGCTTGACCTGCCGGTTACGGATGTTGATATTGGCCGCTGGCACGGAGAGTTGGACGGCTGCACACGCGCAGCCAGCCTCGATCCGCCGGTCGGAGCCGCGGCGGCAGGTGCGTCAGTACCTACGGGGCTGGTCTCGGGCATGGGTCGCAAGGGCTCCTGGACACGGGCTGGGCAGGCCGGGATGTGTCGCCGGATGGGGTGCAGCGGCTGCTGCGATGGGCAGATTGGGACGTCGAGGCGCTCCATGGGCGATGTGCGGGACCGCGTGGTTGAGCACCTCGGCGATCCGACAGGTGTGCTTGTCGACGACACCGGAGTAGCTAATCAGGGCATGCAGTTCCACGCCGCGCATCGCCAGTACTCCGGCACCGTGGGACGGCCGCGAGAACTGCCAGGAGGGATATTCGTAGCCCACGGCGCGGCGAAGCGCCCTGACTTGATCGACCCGGCAGCTCTAGCCTCTCGACGCAGTGGATTGATGATCGGGACTGGTGTCGGGCCGCCACTCGCCGCAACGATTACATGATCACCACCACGTTGGGGACCGCTCGCGCCGACCACCCCATCGCGGCTCTGCCTACCGCGCGTGATGCCGGCTATCCGCTAGTGGCGGCGCCACCGCCCCGCGAACACTGGTAGCGCGGGAGCCGGCGCGCATCATCGGAGGCCAGCTGCAGCGAGCCGCGCTTCGCTGTCCCGGATGGCTGCGGGGTCGATATGCTGGCCGTTCCTTTTGTGGGCAGCAGAACGGCCAGTGACGAGTGAGAGGGTCTTCCTGATGGCCAATCCCAAGCTTCTTATTGAGACGATCGAAATCGGTTCGGGTGATCGTCAGATTGGCCCTTACCGTCGCGGCACCGTAGCGGTCAATGACCGTCGCGCCGAGCTGCAGGCGGCGCTGACCGAGATCGTGACGATGGCACAGGCCGCAGCCGCTGCTACCGATGACTCTTCAGCATGGAGTGTTGAGGCATTTGAGGCGACATTCGGTGTGAATGTCCTAGAGTCCGGCGGCGTGCTCATCGGTGGAGCACACGGCGACGCCGCGATCGAGATCAAACTGACCTTGAAGCCCGGTGAGTAAGATCCGCTGCTCACCCCATCAGCCGGCTGATGAGCCGTCGGCTGCCTGGGGCTGGACAGCCTCGTTCTCCGTTGGCATCGGCTTAGACACTGCGGAAGCCGACGAGCCGTAACCACGCCACTCACCGTCATTGCCCTCCACGGAGTGCTTCCGCACGCCGAGCTCGGCGCGAGCCGCTCGGCGAAACGCCGCCTCGGCGACGTGACAGGCGTGGTCCACGTCGGGCCACGAACGGTCGTCACGGGTCCACAGCGCCTGAGCGGCGACATGCAGCCGATGAAGTGATCCGTCGGTCGAGCGGTCCCTAGTTAGCAGGCAGGCTCGAGAATAGGCGGCTAGGAGCGCCAGACCCGCCTTCTGCTCTTCCGCGACGGTCGTGCACCGTACTCCGGCTTCGTCGTACAAACCCCAAGCGGCGTGAAATCGCTGCAACACTTCGGCATACGCCTCGTGCCGGAGTTCCACCCACTGCCTACGCCGCTGGCCACCGGAACCGACCCACTGGCCCACGATATTTGCGATCAGGCCGCCGATGACCGCACCGGTCGCGCCGACCAACCCAGCAAGGACAACGGCTTGGGGCTGCGTCAGGTTTGCCCACATGACCATGATGGTGTCGTCCGACTACTCGGTCCGCAAGGACTGCGACTTCCCCGATCGTCCTCGCCTAGGTTCGCGCCTTCTGCCAAGACCGGTGGTGGGTCTGTCAGGGCGAGGTCGGCGCCAGGCAGCGTGCCGGGGTCACCAGTAACGAGTCGGTGTAGTTGCGCCGGGTGTGGCGCGAAAACGCGGAACTGCGCGGCCGAATGAGATTTGGAGGCCGACCCTAGTCCTTCGCAGTCAAGCTCGACCGACCACAGGGGCCGGCTCGCGCTTGGACGCAGCGGCACGGGCCGTCCCGGCGGCCCTCACAGGCGCCGGGACGACTCAAGCGTTACGGCGCCGCGTGTTCTTAATCCTGTCGGCGACGGCGGTGGCGGCTTCGTGGTGCAGCCGCTTGACGACGCTTTGGTAGGTGTCGCGGGTAAGTGTGGTGGTGGAGTGACCGAGTTGGTCAGAGACGACTTTGATGTCGACGCCGGCGTCGAGGGCGAGGGTGGCGGCACCGTGGCGTAGGTCGTGCAGTCGGATGGGTGGCAGTCCGGCTTGTTTGACGAGGCGGCGGAAGCGTTGGGTGACCGCGTTGGGGTGCCATGGGCGGCCGTCGGGGCGGACAAAGAACAGGCCGGTGTCGGGCCAGTCTTTTCCGGCGGCGAGGCGCCAGGCGGCGCGGCGGGCCTTGTAGGCGGTGAGGACGGCGATGGTGTCGGGGTCGAGGATGACTTCGCGGTTGCCGGCGTGGCTCTTGGGTCGTTTCTGGTGGGTTTCGTAGCCGTGGGTGGCGATTTGGTTGACGATGCTGACCTCGCCTTTGGCGAGGCGAACTTCGGCGTCGAGGAGTCCGCAGGCTTCGCCGCGGCGGGGTCCGCGGTAGGCCATGAGATGCAGTAGAGGGTGCAGGTCGGGGGCGTGCTCGGCGGCGTAGTCCAGGAACTGGACGAGGAGGTCGTCGGTCCAGACCATGACGGGGCCGGGGACTTCACCGGTGGCCTTCCACCTGGCGACGCGTTCCGGTTCCCACACGATCGGCTTGGCCCGAGCGTTGTGGGTCTTGACGAGGGTGGCGGGGTTCGTGACGCCGCTGACCACCTCTCGGGCGAGGGCGTCGTTGAACGCCTTGCGCAGGGTGGCGCGGATGCGGGCGATGGTTGCGGGCCCGGTGGGTCGCACCCCTCGGACGCTGGCGCGGGTATCTGGGTCGGGGCTGGCTTTCGCGGTGGCGATGTCGGCGTTGCGTTCCTTGATTTTGTCGATGAGGTCCTCGACATGGTGGGGGCGCAGCTTGTCCAGGACGACGTCGCCGATGTGCGGGATGAGGTGCACGCGGACGTGAGATTCGTAGCCGCGGCGGGTGTTGTCATCGACGGTGAGCCGACGCAGCCAGGTGGTCAGCCAGTCGGCGAGGGTGGGCACCCCGAGCAGTGGGGTGTCGGCGCGGAGCCGGTTGCGGACGGTGTCGACGTGGGGCAGGGTCCCGCCGGCGCGGAGGGTGGCTTGCAGCAGATCGCCGATCTCCGTGCGGTGGCGGCGGTTACGGCCGGCGAGATCGAGCAACTGTCGGGCGTGGTCGAGTTCGTCGGCGGCTTCTTTGTGGGTGTCGAAGCCGGTGGGGCGTAGTTGTCGGCGGCGGCCGTCGGCGGTGAGTGGGAGTTCGAGTTGGTAGGCCCAGTGGCCGTGGTCGGGGTTCCAGGACCGGTTGGCGCGTCGGAGTTTCGGGCAGTGGTTGCCGAGTGGTTTGCGGGTGCGCGGGTCTCGGCATCCGCAGCGTTTGAAGATCGTTCCGTGCGACATGGGCGGGCTTCTCCGGGTGGGTTGGCTGGTGGCTGTCGGGGCAGCGGTTTTGTCGATCGACATGCACGCTCGACTGCCCGCGACGATCAAGTCGTCGCCGGCAGTCAGTGCGTGGTAGGGATCTACGGTGCGGGTGGGTGCGGGTCGTCGCCGTCGGGTGTTGCCGGGGTGGTGAGGTGCAGGGCGGCGAGGAGCCCGGCGACGGGTATCCGGTACTGGTGGCCGGCCTGGATGACCGGGACGGGAAAGGTTCCGGCGCGGGCGAGGCGGTAGGCGGTGTTGCGGGACAGTCCGAGGATCTGTCCGGCGGTGACGATGTCGGTGGTCACGCCCAGCGCGCGAACGTCGTCTTCGGTCCAGCGGCGTGTGACCGCGGGCTCGGCTGGTGGTCGGTTGTATGAGGCGATACGGGTGCGTCGCCGGTCGCTCATGCCGGGGCACCCTTCGTGGCGGCGTGACCAGTCCTGCTCGCCGGTGAGGGCCAGTGGCGCTGCCGGGGGTGGCACGGTGGGATGCGGCTGGTCATGTCGTCACCTGCCAGCGTCTGGGGCAGAGCAGTAGCTGGAGCGCTGCCGCTGCTTGTTGGGGAAGGACGCCGTTGTCGAGTACGCCGAGTGCGGCGGTGCGGGGCAGGTCGAGTCGGTGACCCAGCCCGCGCAGGCCATGAGCCATTGCACGAATGGTGGTACGAGGAGCGGTTGCCGTTGCGGCCGGTCTGGGCCGGTTTGGGGGGCGGGCTGGGTGAGCAGGAGTTCCTATGGGCGATAGCGGCGGCATAGGGCCCCCATCGGCTGTCGTCGGGCACTCCGAGTTCGGCGGGGAGCCGGGCGATGGTGGTGCGCAGGTCCGCGCCGCCGGGGCCGTGGGCGCCGGAACCTCGCCGTCGGTGTCGGCGGTGACGGCGACGAGGTGCTGCAGGTAGCCCAGTCCGACGCCGGCGGCGGCCTGGACCACGCCGGAGAAGTCCTCCGGACCGGCGGTGGTGCCGGCCCGGACGGCGACGACGAGGATCAGGCAGCCACCCGGTTGCAGCAACGCGGCGCAGGCGGTCAGCAGCCACGCTAGCCGCACCCGGTTGGCGGCGTGCTCGTGCAGGGGCCAGCAGGTGACCACGAGACCGGTCGCTGCCTGCAGAGAGCCGCCGGGTGGCAGGTCGGCCACCGTGTCGGCCGCTGGGTGCAGTTCCGGGTCGGTGAGATCGTCACCGAACCAGGCGCTCATCTCGGGCAGGTCGTCCTGTCCCTCCAGTTCCACGCCGCCGGTGGTGCCGGCGGGCGGCACCGGGGTGGCGGGACCGATGATCAGGCTGGACGCGTCGGAGAACCACGCCGGGTGGTGACGGCGCGCCCCGGCCGCGCAGCCGTGGATGAGGGCGTGGTCGGTGGTGAGGCCGACGACCGCCTCGCCGGGGCGGCTGTAGGCGGCGATGAGGCGGCCGGCGAGTCGGGTGCCGATGCTGCGGCCCGCGTCACCTGGGATGCGGGCGGTGTCCCAGACGGTGAGCGGTACCGGTGGGTCGCCGGCGACCAGGTCAGTCGGTGTCGGATCGAGCTCGGGGTTAGGGCCGGTGTCGCCGGTGGGATCGGGATGCGGGTTGTGGTGCTGCGGCGTGCGTGAGCTCATGTGGTGTCGGCTCCGCGCCGCGCCGTGCTGCGCTGACACCCTCAAACCGGTGTTTGTCAGCTGTGGCGAACACCTATCGATCTCACAGTGATCTCACGCAAGTTCGTTGACTGGTACGACGCCAACGGCCCTTTCGCCGCCGACGAGTAACCATCTGGGCCCGGCCGCAGCGCGCAGGGCCCAGCCCTCCATCCCTGATGTCGGAGAGCAATGCTCGGAGTGAAGTTGTGGCAGGCCGGCGAGGTGGTCGTGACCCTGGGTGTCTGACAGACCTCAGTTGATCGCGGGCACCTGAGCCTGGCAGCAGACCCTGACAGCCACATGCGTCGATGACAGGGGGTGCTGACTGACATTGTCAGACCGCTGTCTGGCTTTTCGGACGGCAGCGGTGTCACCGAGGTCACGGGCTCCGGGTCTGTCATTCGGACTGCGGCTTGTCAGACCGTCTCGGCCCGCCGGACGGACGCTGTCAGCTGGCACGCCGACGCGGCGGCGCCCGGTGGACGCCGAAAGTCGGCGGGGGTGTCCAGCGGGTCGCGGTCTGACACCGCTGCGCTGTCAGGCGCTGTGAGACCGGTCGGGACCTGTCGTCATGCCCGCGCGACGGTCCGCGTCCTCACCGGCCGGCCACCGCCGCAAACCGCGTCCGCCGTCTCTGGTGGTGTCAGCGCGCAGGTCAACGTGGCTTTGCCAGAACGATGACGCACGTCGACGTCGATCGCCCGTGAGCGGTGGCCGCGGGGCGACTGACGCCGTCGATCCGGTGTCCATGCCTGGCCGGCCTGCGCTTTCAGGGGTCCGTGAGACGGGGGGGTGGCGCAATGGCGTTCAGGCGCGCCGGCTGCACGACTCCGGCACCCGTCATCGACATTTGCCTCCGACATGGGAGCTCGTGACATGACAGCCTCCGCAAAGGACTGGCCGACTCGCCGCTGGACGCCGTGGACACCGCCATCGCCTAGCTGACCTACAACCCCGACCCGTTGTCCCTGGACCTCGAACCACTGACCGGCCGGCTCGGCTATGACACCGGTCTGCCCGGCGGTGTCATCGCGCTGCCGGCGTTGCGGCAGTGGTTGCTGGCCATCCCCGCGCCTACACGGTGCGTGACGTGGTGTGGCGGGAGCTTGTCCGCCGCCCGCCTCGACGGGCCGGCCTGGGTCATCGCCGTCCGGACGCGGCCCTACAGGCATCCAGACCTCCTCGTACGCTGGGCGGTCAATTTGGGCATCGTCGACGATTGCGATGAGCAGCCCTACATCGACCTGCGGCTGGGCCACCGGGCCATCGAACCCATCGCCGCCCGCCTCGGCGTGGAGGTCGACACGCTGCGGCGGCGCGTCACGCGCATCGACGTCCGCATCGCCGAGGCGCTCGCCGCCAGGTTTCTCACCGAGGTGACCTCACCGCGGGTGCGGGAACATCTTGCGGCGGCGGCCGAGCGACGCCAGCACATCCCGGCCGCCCGCGTCGGCAGCGCACGACCGGCCGCGGCGCAGGTGAGGCTGGCAGCCACCTGACCGCCGACCATCCCGCCGGCTGTCCGGCGCGGGCCCGACCGTCTGGTCGAGTCCGCGACCGCGTGCGCCAGACCCGTCCGCTTCCCACCGCAGCATCCGGCTCCCACCCCTGGCGCGGGAAGGGTCGTCGCGCTCACTGTCGGGTAGCCCGTCGGAGCCCTCACGGACCTTGACAGCGACGCTCACGGGACGACGTTCGGCAGCTGTGAGAACTCCCGCGCCGACGCCCACAGCAGGTCCGCCCCGAACAGCATCATCGTCGAGTCGGGTCGCTGGCCATGGCTGTCGGACGCCGGTGAGGCCGTGTCGGAACGCTGTGAGACCGGCAGGTGTTCGCCACAGCTCACAAACGCCGGTTTGAGCGTGCGGAACTCCTCCGGCGCTACCACGGCGTCACGCAAGGGGCTGGTTCCGCCCGCTGCCGGGCCGGGACATCTGGCCGACGCGGGACCGGCGCCTCGGATGCCGCGCCACGTTGATGCACTGACACCTCATCGATCCCCGCCAACCCCAACGGGAGGACAGGCTCCCCCCGAGGTCCGCCGCAGTCCCCGTTCGACACGTGTCTCCCGAGCCCGGCAGCGGCTCCCTGACCACCATTTCGACGAATAGACCCGGCGCGAGCCGAGGCGGGAGGTGCAGCACCCTGTCCCCACACTGCGGGCACGTTCCCGCGCCCTCACCACCGCGCTGTCCACGTCCGGCACGCTTCGACGCATCGCCCGAGTCGCCGCGCCCGCCGCCTGCGGCGACGGGCCTTCAACGCTGTCAGCCCACCTGGTGGCCGCGCATGATCAGACCGCAGATCTGCTGTTCGTCGTCTGCCTGGCGATCATCGTTTTCCTGCTCGCTGTCATCTCCTGCAGTGTGATCGTCCGCTACCCACCCGCGCTCCGGATGGAGAGCAGCGTGGCGCTGACTCCACGGGACATCAGCACCGTGCCCGGCTCGGTTGGGGTTGCTGTCCGTGTTGCGGTCCGCGCTGCCCAGCAGTTTGGGGTCCAGCTTCAGGTGGACGGCGACACGGACACTCACCGGCGTCTGTCAGCGCGGCACCCGGCCGGTGTGACAGTCCCGGCCCGCTGCTCAGAGACACCACCGGTGTCATCTCTGCCCTACCGCGAATCCGAAGGAGACCCTCGTGCCTGACCACGTCCTGCGCGTGCAGTCCGTACTCACCGCCCGTGACCATCTCCTCCTCGAATGGCTAACCGACCACGGCGTGTTCACCACACCGCAGCTCGCCCACGCGCTGTTTCCGTCCCTGGACTTCGCCCAACACCGACTCGCCCGACTTACCGCCCTACGGGTCGTGGACCGGTTCCGGCCCTTCCGCCCAGACGGCGGCTCGTTCCCGTTCCACTACGTCATCGACCAGCTCGGCGCGGAAGTCGTCGCCGCCCAACGCGACCAACCCCCACCTCGCCCCGGCCATGCCAAAACGAACCGGCGGCGGTGGACCGCCGCCCGCACTCTCGGACACCGACTCGGCGTCAACGGCTTCTTCACCGACCTCGCCGGCCACGCCCGCACCCACCCCGCACACACCCTCACCCGCTGGTGGCCCGAATCCCGCTGCGCACAAACCGGCGCGTTCGCCCGACCAGGCGACCCCGTGGCCCTGCACGCCCTGACCGCGCCGATCCGCCCCGACGGCCACGGCATCTGGACTACCCCCGGCGCCCAGGTGCCGTTCTTCCTCGAATACGACACCGGCACCGAACCCCTGACCGAACTGATGCGCAAACTCATCGGCTACACACAGCTCGTCGCGGCCGGCGGCCCCCGCTGGCCGGTGCTGTTCTGGCTCCACTCCGCCACCCGCGCCCACCACCTCCACCAACACCTCGCCGCCACCCCCGTCACTGCTCCCGTGGCCACCGCCAGCCGCGACCACGCCACCCATACCGGCCACAGCCCCGCCGGGCCGCTCTGGCAACTCCACGGCCACCCCGGCCCACTCACCCTCGCCGACCTCGCCACCGCCATCTCCACCCCGCAGACGCCACCCGGGCTGGCCGTGCCGGCGGCGGCCTTTCCCGGCGACTTGACCTTCGGCCAGAGGTGAGCGTGGATGGCTTCCGCCAGAGCCGACGCGCGGCGACACCGTGACCACCGCGCATCAGGCGCCCGCCCATGAGCCTGACCCTCGACGAAAGGCCTACCGATGCCACAGCCTCAGCGCGAACGACCCGGACGCCTCGCCGCAGTGCCCGACGACATCACCGATCCCCTGCTGTGGCGCCTCGCCATCGACGTCCTCGCCGCCCACCAACCCGGACACGACGGCAACTGCCGCAACCTGCAGTGCGCCGGACAAACCGGCATCTGCACCGCGGCATCCAACGCCCGCCGAACGCTCACACTCGCCCGAACAGCCACACGCCCCGCCAACCCCGCACCCCTCCCGGTACCCCGCGAAGCGGCACCAAGACCACCCGCGCCACGCAACAGGGAATTCATCGGCTGGTTCACGGCCCCAAAGCCAGCCACAACGACCGAACTGCCTGACCGTGGATCGCGACGGAGACCGACCACATCACTGCGACCCGCCGCATAGCACCGACACCCCACAGGCCGTCCCCTAACGACCAGCGCCTGGCTGATACTGCAACGCCTGGGTTGCGTCCAGGGAAGTGGTGTACGACTTGCCCATGATGGGCGTGTTGCGTAGATAGGAGACGGCCACCGCGCGATCCTTCGAGACGGCTAAGAGCTCCTAACTCTTTGAGCGTTGGAGTCGTCGCCAGCAGATGATGGCGCAGGCGAGAGTGAGGAAGGCTTCGTGGATGTCGTCGCGGACCTCCCAGCGGATGCGTAGGCGACGGAACCAGTGCAGCAGGGCGATGGTCTGCTCGATGACCCACCGTCGGGTGCCGAGGCCGGAGCCGTGATCGACGCCGCGTCGGGCGATGACCGGGGTGATGCCCTTGGCTCGCAGGTCCCGGCGGTAGCAGTCGTAGTCGTAGCCGCGGTCGGCGTAGAGCCGCTTCGGTCGTTGTCGGGGTCGACCGCGGATGCCTCTGATGGGTGGGATCTTGTCGACCAGGGGCATCAGTTGAGTGACGTCGTGGCGGTTGCCGCCGGTCAGGCTGACGGCGAGGGGGATGCCGCCCGCGTCGGTGATGACGTGGTGTTTCGAGCCCGAGCGGCGGCGGTCGACCGGGCTCGGACCGGTTTTGGGCCGCCCTTGAGCGCCCGGACGTGGGAGCCGTCGATCACCGCCCGGGACATGTCCAGCTGGTCCGCGGCCCGTAGTTTGCCGAGCAGGACTTCGTGCAGTCGCTGCCACACGCCGGCGTCGTTCCAGTCCCGCAACCGGCGCCAACAGGTCATCCCCGACCCGAAGCCGAGTTCCTGAGGCAGGTACTCCCACGGGATCCCGGTATAGAGCACGAACAAGATCCCGCACAACACCGTGCGGTCATCGAGGGGCTTACGGCCCGGGAACCGGCGCCTGCGCGGTGGACGGGGCGGCAGCAGCGGCTCGATCTCTGCCCACAACTCGTCCGAGACGATCCACGGCGGCTGTTCGCCCTTCCTCACGGCCGAGCACTCTAATCGATCGTCCATCAAGGACAAGATTCCTAGTGCCTCGTCATGCAGCCTTGAACGGGTAATCCGGGTGGCGGATCTTGGAGTCGGTGGCGAATCCGGATTTCGGTTTGGCTCGCTGGTTGCGCCAGCGGATGTAGTCGCCGATGGCGGCGTCCTGTTCGGCGTGGCTGCGGTGGTCGGTGCCGTTGAGAGCGAAGTACCGCACGGCGGCGAACTCGGCTTCGATCCAGTTCAGCCAGGACGCGTAGGTCGGCAGGAACACCAGCTCCACGCGGTTGGCCGCGCACCAGGCGCGGACCTCGGGGTGCTTGTGCGGGGAGAAGTTGTCCAGGATCAGGTAGAGGCGTCGGTCGGGCCAGCGGCGGCGCAAGGTCTTGAGGAAGGCCAGGAATTCGCGCCAGCGTTTGCGGTGGCGGATGCGGTAGTGCATGCGGCCGGTGGCCAGGTCGAGGGCGGCGATCATGTGCCGCACGCCCTGGTCACGGGTATAGGTGGCCCTCAGCCGCACCGGCTGTCCGTGAGGTCGCCAGGCCCGGCCGGGGCGGGGTTGCAGGTTCAGCGGCCCGAACTCGTCGACGCAGAGCACCCTGCCGTCGGCGGGCGGGTGGTCGTAGAGGTCCAGGATCCGGTGCATCTTCGACGTGAAGTCCGGGTCGGTACTGGCCTTCCACGTCTTGGTGGCCTGCCACGACACCCCTCGCTCGTGCAGGATCCGCCGGACGGTCTCGACGCTGACCGCCGCGACGTAGCCCGCGTCGATCAGGTAGTCGCGCAGCTTGGCCAGGGACCAGCAGGAGAACGGCCGGCCGAGGAAACGGGGGTCGCACCGGGCGATGACGCAGATCCAGTCACGGGTCTGCTCATCAATCCGTCTCGGTGCGCTCCCGCTCCATTTTGGGTCCAGCGCGTCGAACCCCCGCCCGTTGAACGCGTGGATCACGTCCCGCACGTAGTCCTCGGTGACCTTCAGCAGGTGGGCGATGTCCGGCGCCGGCTGGCCCTGGGCGGACATCAGCACCACGATCGCCCGCCGCAGCTTCACCGGGTCCTTCGCCGTCCGAGTGATCCGCTGCAACCGCTGCCCCTCGGCCATCGACACCTGCCGGACGAACACTTCCGGGGGTCTGCCCACCGGCCACCACCTCCCACACAGTGATGGGAGACAGCCTGCCCGACGGGTCCTCAGAACCGACGGATTACACGATCAACGTTCCAAGACGAGGCACTAGGCCGTGTTTCGTAGGGCGTCGATGTTGGGGCGTGGCGGTGGTCGCTAATTGAAGAGGTCTCCGGTAGTTGGTTCAGCGACCAAGCTAGAACTTCACACCGGAGACCTCGTGCCGAGCGTAACGGCAGTGAGGCGACATGACCTGACCGACGTGCAGTGGGCGGTGTTGGAGCCGTTGCTGCCTGCCGGAACGGGTCATGCTCGGCCGCGCAGATGGACCATGAGACTGATCATCGACGGGATCCGGTGGCGGGTCCGGACCGGATCGCCGTGGCGTGACGTGCCTGCGGAGTACCCGCCGTGGCAGACCTTGTATCGATGGTTTCGGCGGTGGCAACGTGACTGTGTCTGGGCGCAGATCCTCACCTCGTTGCAGGCCCGAGCGGACGCGGCGGGGCTGGTCGGCTGGACGGTGAGCGTGGACTCGACCATCAGCCGCGCCCACCAGCACGCGGCGGGAGCCCGCCGCGACGGCCAGGCGCAGAAGGAGACTCCTGGTGGTGTGCAGGCCGAGCCGGCAGATCACGGGCTCGGCCGATCGAGGGGCGGCTGGACCACCAAGACCCATCTGGCCTGCGAGCAGGGCCGCAAACTGATGGCCCTGTTGGTGACCGCCGGACAGCGCGGCGACAGCCCACAGTTCATCCCCGTGCTGGCCAAGGTCCGCATCCCCCGAGCCGGTGGCGGCCGGCCACGCACCCGCCCCGACACCGTGCTGGCCGACAAGGCGTACACGTCCAAGGCCAACCGCGCCCACCTACGATCCCGGGGCATCCGCGCGTGCATCCCGAGCAAGGCCGACCAGGACGCCCACCGCAAAGCCAAAGGCTCCCAAGGCGGACGCCCGCCCGCCTTCGACCCCGACGTCTACCGCCTGCGCCACGCCGTGGAATGCGGCATCAACCAACTCAAACAACACCGCGCCATGGCCACCAGATACGACAAACTCGCCGTGCGCTACGAAGCCACCCTCACCATCGCCGCTATCAACCAATGGCTTCGTGCCTTACGAAACACGGCCTAGACGCGCCACCGCGCTGGCGAACCCGATCGACGTCGGGACTCGCCGGCAGTGTCTCTCCCGCCGCTGGTGTATTAGATTCATTGCCATGCCGGAGCCGACCTTCGACGAGGCAACACTCCAGCGGCGCTTCGTCGGCGACCTCGATGGCCACTTCTTCGTTCCCGGATACCAACGCGGCTATCGGTGGGGTAAGCACGAGGTCGGTCGACTGCTCGACGACATTCAGCAGAGCGGCAACGAGCCGTACTATCTTCAGCCCATCGTGGTGAAGAGGCTGGCCAACGGCAGGTGGGAGCTTGTCGACGGGCAACAGCGCCTGACCACGCTCTTCCTCATCCTCCAGTACATCCGGCTCAACGCCCTTCCGACTGCACATCCACGCTATCTACTGGAATATGAGACAAGGCCTGACAGTCAAGCCTATTTGTCGGAGCTGAACCCCGACGACCACACTCGCAACATTGACTTCTTCCACATCTACAAGGCTTATGTGTGTATTCGTGAGTGGTTCGAACGTCAAGACAACGAGCTTCAGGCAGCGATCGACTTTTACACCGCCATGTCCAAGTCCGTCCAGATCATCTGGTACGAAGCGCCCGCGCAGATGGACTCGAAGGAACTCTTCCGGCGACTCAATGTCGGACGGATCCCGCTGACCGACGCCGAGCTTGTAAAGGCGCTTCTCCTCGCGAGGGTACGGGACACGCCCGGACAGACCGACCAAGCTCACCAAGTGGCGGCCCAGTGGGATGTGATCGAACGGGATCTGCGCGCACCCGAGGTCTGGGCGTTCGTTACCAAGAAGGCCCACGGAGAGGCGACCCACATCCGCCTGATCCTCGACACGCTCGCAGACGCCATTTCGAGGCCGCCGGTCCTGGGATCGCGACCCCTCTTCCATACCTTTGAGACCTTGCGCCCGCGCATCGAGAAGTCGGCACGCTCGGTCTGGAACGACGTCCAAGAGATGCATTCCCTGCTCCTCGGCTGGTACGAGGACCGAGATCTCTACCATCGGATCGGTTTTCTAGTGGCGATGGGTGAGCCTTTCGAGAACGTTGTGACCCTCGCCCGAGACCGGGCAAGGTCCGAACTCGAGGTCCTCCTCACCACGAGGATTCGCGCACGACTCGCTCGGACCGCGGACCAGATCAGAGAGCTGACCTACCCCTCCGAGAAATGCACCGAGGTTCTTCTCCTGATGAACGTGGAGTCCATCCGTCGGCGCACCAGCTCCTCCGAACGGTACTCATTTCAGGCCCACGCATCAGGGGCATGGTCGCTGGAACACATTCACGCTCAGAACGCAGAGCCCCTCCGCAGGGCCGAGCAATGGACGGAATGGCTCCGGCTGCATCGCGAGGCGTTGTCCGCCGTTCCGACGGACAACGAGGCTGAGCGCGACATGCTGCTCGCAGACATTGACTGCGCGCTGGCGACAAGCCCGCTACCCGAAAATAAGTTTCGTGAGCTGGAGGAGCGTGTTGTCCGTAGCCTCTCCGTCGATGGCGAGACTGAGGACGAGGTTCACTCGATCTCGAATCTCGCCCTGCTGGCAAGCGGCGACAACAGCGCGCTGAGCAACTCCGTCTTCGAGGTCAAACGACAGGAGATCATCCGACGGGATAAGGCCGGTGCCTACATCCCGGGGTGCACTCGCGACGCCTTCCTGAAGTACTACACCGACGCGCACGCCCAGCAGACGCACTTCTGGGGTACCAAAGATCGTGAAGGCTACCTTGCCGAGATGCTTCGCCTGCTCGACCCGTATCTCACCGCTTCGAGTGCCGCATGAGTGGCATCGTCACGAGCTACGTCGGCCTCTTTCGTCCTCGCGGTGACGAGGCCGCCACCATCGAACGTATCGAGATCCCGTTGATCCAACGGGACTACGCCCAAGGGCGGGTGGACGCGGCAGTCGCCGACATACGATCCGACTTCCTAGATGTCCTACTCGGGGCGGCTGTCGGAGAAACCCGAGTTGGTTTGGATTTCGTCTATGGCGACGTCCAGGGCGGAACACTTCGGCCGCTGGACGGTCAGCAGCGGCTCACGACGTTGTTCCTGCTCCACTGGTACCTGGCGTTCCGGACGGGTCGGCTCGAGGTCGGGCTGGACTGGACCCGCTTCTCGTACGCGACCAGGGCCAGCGCAGGGCTCTTCTGCGAACGGCTCACCGAGAACCCGCCGCCGCGCGCAGTGGGGGAACCGTCCATCTGGATCAAGGATCAGTTCTGGTACTTGCACGTGTGGCGGCACGATCCGACGATTCAATCCATGCTCGTGATGATCGACGCCATCGACAGCCGCTTCCGGGGCATCGACATGGAGGCCGCGTGGTCACGGTTGACCGACGAGGTCGACCCCGCGATCTCGTTCCACCTGCTTCCGATCGAGGAGATGGGGGCGGGCGACGAGCTCTACATCAAGATGAACTCGCGTGGTAAACCGCTCACGCCGTTCGAGAACTTCAAGGCGAGGTTCGAGAAGACTCTCGAAGGCTCGCCACGTGCGGCGGAGTTCGCTGAGTGTGTCGATGGTGCCTGGTCCGATGTCTTCTGGGCCTACCGCGGCACGGACGACATCGTTGACGACAAACTGATCCGCTACTTCACCTTCGTCACACAGATCGCCGAGTGGCAGAACGGAACGATTTCCCGAAAACGGCTGGAGACACGAGCGGAGGAAGTCTTCGGCCCGGGCCGGCCGAACGGACCGCAGAACCTCGATTTCCTTTTCGACGCGTTCAACGCGTGGCGGGACATGGAGGTCGCCACCTTCTTCGCTGGTCTCCTGACGACGAGTGCCTCGCAGAGCGGGGAGAAGGTTCTACTGTTCGGCTCAAAGCCGATCGATCACTTCCGAGCTTGTTGCGAGAGCTACGCCTTTGGCGGGAGCCGCATGTTCGGCTGGGCGGAGACGCTCACGCTCTACGCCGTTCTAATCCACCGGATCTACCAGACCGACGACTTTCCCCGCCGGCTCCGCATGCTGCGCAACCTGCTCGAAGCTTCGGGCAACGAGCTTCGCCTGGAGAACATGCCCGCGCTTGTCCGGGAGGTCGCGTCCCTCGTGCGCGGTGCCTCACCTCAGGAGGCGCTGGTTGGTCTGTCAGCGTTCAACGAAGCTCAGATCGAGGATGAAAGAGCGAAGGCCGCGTTTCTGACGGCGCATCCCGAGCTGACCGGCGTCGTGTTCGCCCTTGAGGATCACCGGCTTTTACGCGGATCCCTTGTCGCCATCGAGCTCGATGCCGATCGACTCGCCGCCCGTGCCGCGTCCTTCAGGAAGGTCATGGCGGCTCGGAGTCTCTGGCCGGCCTTGACAGGTGCCCTGCTGGCGAAAGGTGACTACTCCCGGCACCCGAATCCCCGTTCCTTCAGATTTGGATCCCCTGAGGATGATCTTTGGTGGCGTGGTCTGCTCACCGGCACGAGGCGCTCGAACCTGAGCCGCACGTCGAACGTTCTTGCCGAACTGCTCGACGCCATCTCCGAGGCGGACGGAAACCTGCGCGACGTGCTGCGGGAAATCCGCCAACAGTGGATCGACGAACAGGATGCCTTCGACTGGCGGTATTACCTCGTGAAGTACGACGCCATGCGCTCGGGCAAGTCCGGGATCTACTTCACCGTTGGCGGTGAGATGGGCTTCCAGCTGTGCATGCTGGACAAGACTCAGTTGAACAGCTGGTACCGCGACCCATTCCTGCTAGCTGTCCGGAACGCGACCGAGAAGAAAGAAGCTGTCGAGGATTCGTGGTTTAGGGGCTACGAAACCGCCGCACGATGGATGGGCTTACGTGCCAGTAACACGAGGGTCAGATGCGTCAAACAGGGCTTCCAGCTCATGCCACCGCCCGGCGAGGCAGATCGAGAAGCCTTCGACGCGGTTTGCGAGGCTTCAGGAATCGGGAAGGACCACCTGCTTCGGATCCCGCAACTACAACGCGACGGCCGGCCGTTCGACACCGAGGACCGCGTCGAGCGAGGGGCCAAGCTGCTCACGGAACTCATCGCCGCCGGGCTGTGACGCTGGCCGGCACGAAGCCCCGTCCCCGGCGCCGGGAACGGCCTCGTTGCTGAACAGCTGCTCCTGCGAGGCCAGCGGCCATCTCGCACCGGCTGCCCGACGCTGATACCCCGAAGGCGAGGGGCTTACCGGTGCACAATCACGATCAGGCTGGCCAGCACCACCGCCGATACTTCGGCGACCACGGTTACCGGCAGGCTGACCTTGGCCAGGTAGACGCCACCGACACCAGCCAGAACACCGTTGGTTTCCGATCTCCTGCTGGCCGCGCACGCAGAAGCCGACCTCACCGGCTGGGGTAACGCGCCGGCTCTGCTGCTCATCCACGATCAGCCGCTCGACCCGGCCCGCGCCAGCCACCGGCGCAGCATGCGCAGCGTCGAGTTCCCGCTGCACCCCGACCACCGGCACACCGACCCCACTGCGCTACCCGGCCTCCTGCGCCGCCTCGCCGCTGACCTCGACCAATCCCGCGGCGCGGCCGCCGGGTACCGGGCAACGCTCGACGCGATCGTCACGCCGACCAGACACAGACCCGCAACGGCCATCCCCGACCCGCCGCGGCGGCGGCACACTCGGTCCCGGAAGTTGACGGGTGCACAGGGATCCTTTGGCCGCAGCAACTACAGTTCGGCGGCATGGGGCGCATCAGGGGGCACTACGAGTGGGACGACGACGACCTCACCCCTGGGCAGAAGAAGGAAGGCGGCCTCCACCAGAACCTCTTCGACAGCGAGGGCAACCTCAAGGGCAGCGCCCGGTTCATCCCCGACGACGGAGGCGAGCCCGAGCCTCTAGTCGTCACTGAGACGGTCTACGTCCCCGTCGAACGGCGCCGCCGAACTCGCGAAGAGGAAGAACTCAATCAGGCCATCGCTGACCTGGTCTCCCACTTGATCGACCGTGGGATCGCCAAAGCCAAGCCCCTCGCAGAGCAATGGTGGCGGGAAACGGCTCGTCCAGCCATCGACGCCCAGCGGGTCAAGATGCTTGAGCGTCGCTCGCGGCGCAAGGCGCAGAAGAATGCCCCTGTTTTGGAGGGGACCGATGTCGAGCCGTCTCAGAAACTGACTGAGGCGTCGGAAGAAGACCGCCCCAACATGTCGAGGGCAGAGGCGCAGGCCCGCTACCTAGCGGCCCTCGCTGCCCGGGCATATAGCGACGAGCAGGTGAGGCTCGTGACTAGCGCCAACATCGTCGACGGCGAAGGCCTTGCGGAGCTGAAGCACTCGCTGGCAGAACTCCCGTCCGATCAGGTCAAGAGCTTGCTCGAGGCAATGGCGACCAACCCCTCCATGCTGGGCGAGGACACCCTGGCAGAGCTGGCAAGCATCCTCGGGCAACGAGACCGCTCGGGATCTGACAAGTTGCGTCAACTTCGCTGAGAGGGATCGCTGCCCGCAGCAGCAGCCGACCGAGGCGACGCACTCGCTGGCGCAGTTGCGCAGCCCGCGTCTGGCAGGCGCGGCGCGACGCGGTCACCGAAAACGACATCGACATCGACGCCGCCAACCGCGTCCTGGACGCCGTCGACCTGCCGCTGCTGCCACGCCGCTGGCAGGTTCGCCCCATCCCGCCCGTCCTCATCGAGCTCACCGCCACCAGCTGCGACGACGCCTTCGACACCGCCCTTACCAGCAGAGGGCTCGAGGGGCGCATCGAGTGGGACGGACACGAACGCGATGACGCCGAGCCGAGCGACCTCGACCCCCATGCCGCCAAACACCAGCCCGGCCGATGACGACCCCACCCAAGGTCCAGACGCCCGAGCAGGAGAGCGCGCGGCGTTGGGCATACGGCGGAAGACTCGTTAGCACCCAGACAGGCAGCACGATCTGCCGGGCCGTGGCGGAAGGTTAGGTGATGCCGGGATTGCTGCCGGCACCGCCGGTGTCCTCTCGTCCCGTCCGCGCTATGGCCGCCACCCACCGCGGGGGCGCGGACGTGACGGCGCCTACGGGCAGAACGCTATTTCACGGACGCGGCTCCAGCGTCCGCAGCGACAGGGGCGGGCGACCACCTTCGCTGCCTGCTCAGCGCGGGGACAACATACCGGTCCATGTCGCGCAGGGGTGTCACCACCAGCGGCGCCTGACCTTGATCTCGCGTACGGGTATCTCGGAGGGGTGTAGGGGACGTTCGACGACGGGCCGGATCGTGTGGGGTGTGATGCGGTCGCGTTCGTGTTCCTCGGCGAACCGGGCGGCCTGTTCGTGTTCGCCGAGAGTGTCCAGGGCCTTGAGGAGGTCGGTTACCAGGATGTCGAGGCGGTGGGTTTCGGCTTCGGCGGCGAGGAACCGTTCGTGGTGGGTGACTGCCCGGTGACCGCACCACTGGCGTAGTAGTTCGTGACGGGGCCGGTCGTGGCGGCGGTACCAGTCGTACTCCCATTCCGGTGTCGTCGACCGGCTGTCGCGGCCGACACGGTAGTCGTCGCCGAACTTGCATTTGTGGCGGGACTGGGCTTCCTGCTCGATGACGAGGGCGAGGACCTGGGTCGGATGGGCACGGCACGCGGCCTCGACCAGCTGGAGGGTGCCGGCCGGTGACAGGATGGTCCGGCCGTCGTGGTCGAACCATTCAGCCGAGGCGAGGATTTCGTCGACCGGGCCGCCGATAATCTCGCCCAGCCGGGCCCTGTCGCGGATGTCGGTGGCGCATGACACCGGGGACCAGAGCAGCTCGGCTACGTCATCGCCGATCAAGAGGCCGAAGATCTCCTCAACGCAGGCTTCCTCTGTGCGATCGAGGCTCAGATCGTCGATGCGTTGCCAGTTCGCCATCAGCGCGTCGAAGGGTCCGACCTCGTTCCACGGCACCCGCAGCCGCGACCCGGGGACCTTCTCCACCCGTTCGTCGGGGTCGTCGAGGAATCTGATCTCGAGGCGGGCGCTGGTCTTCTTCGGCTCGACGGCCAGAATGCGGACGCGTTCGGACGGTCCGTGGTCCGACTGCCGGTACGCCCATTCGTCGCCGACGGTGAAGCGGGAGGGGTCGATTCTCATCCAGCCGTCCTTCGGGTAAGCGTCGCTTGTTGCGTGGTACCGGGTCGGGCTGGCGGTTCGCGCCGCGATGGCGGCAGGTCCCGGCGCAGGCCCGTGCGCATCCGGCCGGAGTGTGGTGGCGGTTGAGGTGTCGACGCACTTCAGGCGCCGCGGTCGAGCAGCCCGTGGTGCCACGATTCGGCCCGTCGGCGGGTGCCGGCGTGGGCCTGCCGGTCGTGATTAGGGCGTGCTCCTTGCGTGGCCCGTGGGGGCTCCAGTCACCGAGGAACGGGCGCAGGTCGTCGGGTCCGGGTTCGGGGTTGTAGTCGATGTCAGCCAGCACGCGGGGATTGTGGATGGGGTCGATCCGGTCGGCGGCGGCCCTGCCCCACGCGACCCAGCTGGCGAGGTACCCGCCGGCGCCGGTCCGCCCCGCGGCCGCTTGTTCAAGGGCGGTGCAGAACGCGCGGATGTCAGCTGCGGTGGTCCACGCCTGGTAGGCGTTGCGGAAGGTTTCCACGCGGATGTTGTCCGTGGCCCGGACGCGGGCGTCGGCCATCGCGGCGTGCCATTGCGCGAGGGTGGCCTCCTCCTGCCGTCTGCGCTCGGCCGCGGCTTCCTCCTGCCGCCGCCGGTGTTCGGCCGCGGCCTTCTCCCGCGCGACTTCGGCTGCCCGCCGTTGCTGTTCGTCGGCGGTGACGCCAGCCTCGAACCCTTGGATGATCTGCGTGACGCGCTGTTCCAGACGTACGCGTGGGGTGTCGGTCCAGGTGTCCCGGTTGTCGTGGCTGGCCCGGGTGATCTCCAAGCGGAGCCTGCCGGAGTCGACGACGTCGAACTCCGCGGGTTTCATCCACGGCCGCAGGCGCAGCACCTTCAGCTCCTCGGCGGTGGGTTCGTGCGGGACCTGGTCGCGTTCCTCGGTCAGGGTGACTGTGCGTCGGACCTGCCCGGCCTGGAGGAACATCCGCGGGTGTTTCGCCTTGGTGTTGACCCCGAGCCGGTGCCCACGTCGGGCTGCCTCGCCGGCGAGCTGCCGGATCAGCAGTAATGCTCGGGGCAGTAGGTCGGAGCTGACGGCGAGGTTGGTCGGATCGGCCTCGAGGGCGCTGAACGCCAGATGCGGGTCGGTGGTGACACGTCGGGTGTTGAGCCGGATCCGGTTCCAGTCGGTCTCGTCCGGGCCGGCGTCGGTGTACAGGCGGATGACGATGTCGCCGGCGTCACGGCCAGTGTGGCGCAGATGGTGACCCGATGGCACAAGTCCCTCCTGCTTGAGCGCGTGAATGATCCGGCGGTACCGGGCCCGCGTTCCACTGTCGGGACTCTCGATACGGACCATGCCGCCCTCGTGCTGTAGACGGTCAAGCAGTTCACGAGCCGATCCCAGCAGGTCCTCCGACGAAGCGCCGCCGGCGATGCCGCCGGATGCCGGCGTCTCGGACCGCGGGAGGGAAGCACGGTGGTCGGGATGATCCGGATGGTGGCCATGCTCAAGGTAGAAGCGACCGGCATCAGTCGAGCACGCCCTCCACACCCCTGCCTTGCGTGTCACCGTCACCAGGTTCCGGTCCTGGAGCGCACGCGCCGACCGGCGGTACTCGACGCCGTCCGGGCCACTGAGGTCATCGCCGCCGTGGATCCGGCGAAGCAGGTCAAGCTGCCGCTCATTGAGCGAATCCCATCGCTGCACCACCCGACAGTAAGGGGCACCGCGTACTCGATGGAGCTGGACACGGCCGTATATAGCAGCCCGGTCCGAAGAACGATCCGAACTGTCGGCTCCGCCTGAAACTGACCCGTGGTTTCGGCACCGCCCGAACAGAGGGGCCAAGGTTGAACCCGTGTTGACACCGACCAGGATCGGGCTGTCTGCGAACTACGAGCCTGTCGGCGGGTGGCCCCTCGACTCTCTTGGCCGGGAGAAGCGGCCGGGCTCGTCGTGCGCGATCAAGCTGTGCGGTGTGATGAGCGGTGCAACACTGGTTGCGAGTGCAACGCAGACTTCTGCAGTGGACGTGGTCCGAAGTAGAGCACGAGCGCCTTAGTGCCGCGGCATCTAGACACTCCGGACAGCCGGTCGAGTTAAGCTGCTGCATCGCTGCTCGACGCTTGCTGCCGCCGGGACTTGGCGGCGGAGCCCGCCCGGCCGGCCGGAGCTGCTGTCAATCGTCGGGTCCGAGGAACCCGAACCCGGACGCCAGGTAACGCAGTGTGTGCTCGACGAGGTCGTCGACCTCGGCGACGGTGAGGTCCAACGGCGTGGTCACCGTCGCCGACATCCACGGACTGAGCTGCTCGGGTGGGCTGCCCCAGTCGGCGAGATCAAGCATGTCGAGCAACCCGACGACCCGTCCGCCAGGCGGCGACGCCCACGGCCGTTCAGTGCCCAGGTGCACTTCGACACGGCTCGGTCCGGCGGGAGTGGCGGCCTCGGGATGCGGGGTGGCAGCGAGCGGCAGAGACTGGGACGCGGCCAGCCACGCAGCGGTCAGGTAGCGGTGCAGGTCGGCCGGGTTTAGCCGGTGAGGCAGGTCGACCGGCGGGGCGTCCGGGCCGGTGACGTGCTCGGGTAGGGCGGTGAAGTCGATCCGCAGGTCGACGATGCTCACGACGGTGTCACGCAGCCCGTCTGGCAGCTGAAACCGCGCCCACACTCCGAGCGCTGGACGGCCCTCGGTACCAGGGACGAGCCGGCGGTAGCTGGCGAAGCGCCGGTTGTTGTAGCCCTCGGCCTCGGGCGTCCGGTCCCAGTCACCGCCGGCGTCGAGCCCGAACCGGGCGGCGAGCGCGGCGATGACCTCGTTGAGCGGTCCTTCGCGCAGCGCGGCGCGCAGCCGCCGCCGTCCATCGCCGTCGATCGCGAGCGCTGCGTTGTCGGCCCAGCGCATTGTGGCGGCGCACCGGAGCCGCAGGTCCATCATGTCGCCGCCGGCCGTGTACCAATCGCGGGTCATGCCGACGTCGAAACTGGACGCCGTTTGCGGCTTCCACCGCCAGCCGCCGCCGGGGTCACGGACCAGGCGGCCAGCCTTCCAGTCGCCGCCGTCGAGGAGCACCTCGTCGGCGTCGGTGGATAACAGCGGCGGAGTGTCCGCGGTGACGACCGGGTAGCCGACCGAGGACAGCTGCCCGGCACCGGCAGCGGCGCGGATGGTGTCCCACAGTGCGGCGGTGACCGCGACCGCCGGTCGGCCGCGCCCGGCGCAGATCACCGCCTCGCCGCCGACCGGTACGTCAGATTTCCTGCTGGTTGGGGCGGTGAAGTGCTGTACCCAGCCGGGTCCGTCGTCGTACACCTCGCTGCTCGGCTCGCCCAGCACGGCCGCACCACCGGCGGCCCGGTACGCCGCCTCGAACGCCCGACGACAGCCGGGCTCGCCTTGGCCGACCGTGAACCGGCCGCCGGCCAGGGCGGCGTGGACATCATCGAGCGTATCGATCGCCTTGACCAGCACCTGACCCGGCGAAATGAACTCGGCGAAGCGTGCCGCGACATCGGGATAGGCGTCGAGGAACGCGGAGAGCTTGTTGGCGTCCCACAGGTCCCAGCCCTTCAGGCCGAGTCGGTCGGCGTAGCCGGCCAGCAGAGTCCGGACCCGGTCGATGCCGCCGCGCCGCGCGACGCTGGTCAGCCGCACGTTCGTCGTGACGATCAGGTACTGCGGGACGCGGCCGTCGCTGACCCGTTTACGGGCGGGATCGGCCCACAGGTCCAGCTCGCGGATGATCGTGCGGCTCAGCCAGTCCGCGTCGTTGCGCCCGACGTCGTGCTGGCGGCACTTGGCCTGCAGGATGCCGTAGCCGTCCCAGCCGCTGCTGCTGGTCCGGTACGGCACCGGGCCGTCGAACGCGGCTTCCCGGCCGCCGTCCGGTCCAGGACCGAAGACCTGCAGGCCAGGCCCAAGCACGTGCACTGCCAACGCCCGGCACAGGTCCTCGAACCGCCGTTCGTCGATCCGGGTCAGGTCGTATGTCACCGCACCATCATCCGGCACAGATGCGGCAGCTCGTGAGGGCGACGCGGGTAGCACCGCGCCGCAGGCAAGCGCGCCACTGACAGCCGCCGCACCGGATCGGGTGAACACCGGCCCGGGCCGACGGGGTCCGCACGTTGCTGCCGATGGCCCGAGCGGCGGCGCTCATTCCGGTGCGCTGCGGGAATACCGGTGGCGTCGACGACGGGTTGGATGCGTCCGAGCCAGAAAGTCAGCGGCGACATCCCGGGTTAGTGCGGCAAGATAGAGCGGCTCCAGACGGTCCATGGACACGTCCTGTTGAGCGAGGCAATAATCCGGCGAGCTGCGATCGGAACGGCTCGACCGACCCGACAGAGAGCATCAGTTTCGAAAGGTGGACGGCGTCGTGCGCGCACTCAGGGTTCGCTTGCAGCGCTTCCGCGGCTTCATCGACCTGGAGCTGTTCCCGGCCGAGCACGCCGTGGTGGTAGGGGAACCGAGGGCAGGTCGCACCGATTTGATCACTGCGTTGCGGCGGGTGCTCGACCCGCGTAGCACCAACGCCCGCCCCAACTTGCTCGACGTGCACCGACCGGTCCCGACGCCGGACGCGGAGGATGAGCTGACCGAAGTCGAGGTCACGCTGGTCGAGCTCGACAATGCCGTCGCCCAGGAGCTCGACGACCGGCTGGAGCTGATCGATCCGGACACCGGTCTGCCGGCGGAGGAGGCCCGTGCCGACGAGGCGGTCATGGGGCTGCGGTTGTGCTACCGGCTGCGCGTCGACCAAGCCAGCGAGACCGCCGAGCACTGGGTGGAGTATCCGAAGAGCGGCCTGCGGACGCCTCGCGCCGAGCGGGATCTCGTCGCGGCGATCGTGCTCGACCGGCGTGCTCCGCTGCAGCTGCGCCCGGACGGGACGTTCCGGCGCCTGGTCTCCGACGCCGACGAGCCGGACCTGCTCGCGGCGCTGGCGGCGTTGAACACGGATGTGGCCGCCGCGACCGACCGGCTGACCGGCAGCAACAGCATCCGAAAGACGATCGAGGAGGTTCTCGGAGCCGGGGCGGCGCAGTTGCTGCAGATGACCAGCGCCGCCCCGGCCGACGACATCGGCTTCGCCGCCGATGACGGCTCCGTCTCGGCGATTCTGCGGGCTCTACAACCCACGCTGGCCCTCGACACCGCTGGCGCGCTGCCGCTCGCGGCGCACGGATCGACCACGGCTGGGGTTCTGGCCGCTGCTGAAGCGGTGGTTTCGGCATCGGAGCCTGGCGCGATTGTGCTCGCTGACGACTTCGGCGATGACCTCGACGCGGCGTCTGCGGAGTATCTGGCCTGCTTGCTGAGGCGTAAGGCCGGGCAAGTGTGGCTGTCCACCCGCCGCCCCGACGTGGTCCGGGCGTTCACACCTGAGGAAATGATCCGGCTAACCCGCAGCCACGGTCACCGTCAGGTCCATCAGTTGGCGCCCACCACCGGCCGCAAGGAACGCTCGGCCCGCCGCCAACTGCACCTGCTGTTGCTGCCGGCGATGACCGCCCGAACCGTGGCGCTGCTGGAAGGCGCGCACGACTTGGACGGCTACACCGCCGTCGCCGACCGCAGGCTGCGCCGGAGTGGCGTGGCGCCGCCGGCCGCGTCCGGTGTGCGGATGGTCGCCCCGGCCAACGGCGACGGCGGCAAGGATGAACTGCCCAAGCTGGCCCGCCTCGCGAGCGAACTCGGCTTCCACGTGCGCGTGGTGCTCGACAACGACAAGCCCGGCGCCGACGCCGCCCTCATCGCCGAACTCACCGGGGTGGCCGAGCAGGTGATCCAACTGCCCGAACGCACCTCGGTCGAACGGGCATTGACCCACGGCGTCGAACCGGCCCGGCTGCGGACAGCGCTGCGCCAGCTCGTTGATGACCACGACTTGACCGGCATCGACGTTGACACGATCGACGACAAGGATCTCGAGGCCAAGACCATCAAGCAGTTGAAGGCGAAGGGTGGGCTGCACCAGCCGTTCATGGAGGCGCTGCCGCCAGGTCAGGTTCCGCACCTGGCCAGAAAGGTCCTCAACACGCTGTGCAAGCCGGTCGGCGCGGTCGGACTGGTGGAGTTGACGCTGCCATGACCTATCAGCCTGACCCGACGCAGCGGCAGGTCGTCGACGCCGACGATCCTGTCCTGCTGGTGTGCGGCGGTGCCGGCACGGGCAAGACCACAACGGCCGCGGCAGCTGTCCGAGCACACCTGCAACGCGTCGACGACCATCACGCCGCCACGGCCGTCCCGCGCCAGCGCACCCGCCGGCCGGCGGCTCGGGCGCTGTTCCTGTCGTTCTCCCGCTCGTCGGTGGCACAAATACTCGACCGCACCGCTGAGGTCCTCGGCCCGTACCAGCCGCGAGTTGAGACCACCACCTTCCATGCTTTCGCCTGGCGGATGCTCGCCCGCTGGGGTGGGACGATCGGGCTGGCCGAACCGAGGATGCTCAGCGAGACCGAAGCCAAGCTGTTCCGCGTCCGCGACACGGTCCGCTACCGGGACATGCTGCCCCGCGCCCTAGAGCTGTGCGCCGTTCCTGCCGTCCGCGAACACCTTCAGGCCCGCTGGTCGATCATCGTCTGCGACGAGTTCCAGGACACCGACGACCGGCAGTTGGAATTGCTGACCAGCATCCGCGGCGACGCCCGGCTGTTGCTGCTGGGCGACCCCAACCAATGCATCTACAGCGAACTGCCCGACGCCGTCGGCGTCGGGCCGGAACGGCTCGACACTACCCTCGAGCTGCCCGGTGCCCGGCGCATCGACCTGCCCGACGTGTCCCACCGCGACCCCAGCAACATCCTGCCGGCCGCGGCAGCCGCGATCCGTCGCCGCGAGTTCGACCATGACGCCGTCACCGCCGCCCTGGATACCGGACGACTACACATCCGGGCGGGCCTGCCGACCGATCGGGAGGCGGAGGTGGTCGCCGGCGTCGTCGAGCAGCTGCGGGCCGAAGGGCACACCGTCGGGGTGTTCAGCCATCACGTCGACGCCACCACCGGCCTGTCCGACCAGCTCACCGGACTCGACATCGCCCACGAGGCCATCGGCCTGCCGGAATGCCTGAGCTCGGCCCTCGACGCGCAGCACGCGATGGTCCAGTTCGCAGGCGATGTCGCCTCCTGGACGCGGGTGCTGCAACGTCTCGCGGTCTTCGTGACCAGCTCGGTACGTGGCAAACAGGTTCCGGACCTGGCTCGGATACTCCTTGGCCAAGTCCCTGCGCCCGCGACCCTTGAGCGGCGTCTGAACAACCTCCGCCAACACCTGGACGGTGCCGGACCGTCCGCCGCTGTGGTCCTCGCCGCCGAGGCGCACGACACTCTTGGACTGCCCCGCGGCGGCCGTCACTGGCAACGCGCCGCTCAGCTGCTGCAGCCGCAAGTCGTACGTCACCTGCGTCGGCACAGCGAGCCGGCCGAGGCGTTGGGAGCCCTCGACACCGCCATCGCCGCGTACCGCACCGACCTGCTCACTCACGTCACCGGTGAGCCGGCCGCACCGGTGCAGCTTATGGGGCTGTACCAGACGAAGGGACGCGAAGCCGACGCCACCGTCGTCGTCCTGCGCAGCAACGACTTCTACGGACCGGAGCGCCACGAGCCCTTCGAAACCGGCTCTCGCCTGCTGTACGTGGTGCTAACCCGCGCCCGCCACAAGACCATCGTTCTGCTCTTCGGTGACGACCCAAAGCCGCTCGTGGCACCACTGGTCAAGCTGGCCCGCTGAGCCGCGTCCGCGCCCAACCGATCGAGTGATGCCGGTCCGGGGACCAGACCGGCCCGACGAGTGGGCTGACCTCATTCGTAGCGCCCACCCGGACTGCACCGGATCAACAAGCCGGCTATGGGGCTGGCCTAGGTATCGGCTCGACCTGTCTGGCCGGTTCTTTATCCCCCGAGCGCCCTGGTATCCCTTGTCCGCGAAGGTAATCACGTCCGCGTTGGTCAGCGCGTCGATGATGCCATGGATGCGGGCGGCGGTGAGTTCGTGTGCCGAGCCGGGTAGCGCCGCTGAGGCCCACACGAGCCGACCGGCGGCGTCGGTGAGGACCTGGACGTTGACGCCATGGCTTGTGTTTGCCTGAGGAGTACGGCTTCTGGTCCGCCACGCGGCCGATCGGAATCAGCGTGCCGTCCGATCACGTACGCCAGGCGGCGGATGCGCCTCATCGCGGTGGCCAGGTCCTCGGCGCCTGCGGCGAGCAGCATGATCGCCTCCCGGACGTAGCACCAGGCGGTGGCGACATCGACGGCCATCCCGGCGGTGAGCCGGGCGTAGGTGTCGCCGTTGCGCAGGTGCGCCAGGGCGAGCAGCGCCTGCCGGCCCGGGCCGAGGCGCCGCCACCGGCTTCGGTGCTGGGTGCGGTGCGCTCGGATGCGTTCGGCGAGGTGGTTCAGGGTGCGGCTGGACAGCGGGATCGTGGAGAGGTAAGACAGCACAGGCGAGGCTCTCAGTCGGGGCATCTAATCTTGGTCGACTGCTGTCTTACCTAGCGCCTCACCCTCATCGATCTCCGAGCTCGCCGCACCCGCCCTGAGCTGCAAGATCAGCTTGGAAAGGCTCCAATGGTTGATCATTCCGGCCTGGTGTGAGTCGCTGGGCGTGCGGTAGCCGCCGATCGGTGGTCGGCTTGCTCCCGTAGCGGCGACGGGGACACTACGGATCAGATGGTTAGGGGTTCCAGCCCCTTTGGGCCGCCCCACACGATCAAAGCCGTGACGAGCGGAGACGCGGGCGGGTCACTGTCTGCACGTGGGCGATGCCACCCTGGTTTAAGCAGTCAAGCACCAGGTCGTACACCTGCTGGTAAAAGTCTGCCGACTCCGCGTCTGCTCGTACCGTCACCTCGATGGGCGTGTACTGGGCGAGGGGAATGGTGCTGCCCGCGTACGAGAAGTTCATCCCGTCGGTGGTCCAGATCTGGAGCCGCTCGGTCTTGTTCCACTCGAACCGGACCCTGACCTCGTACTCACCGAGTCCCAGACGGTCGCTTGCCTCACGGATCAGGCCCATAAAGTCTGCGATCGCCACCTCGACGTCTCGCGACTCGACGACGTGGTCATCGTTGTACTCCGTGCTCGAACGCCGGTGACCGCCGACCGCTGCCGCGAGGCTCACTGAGCCGTTGTCGTGGATGCTGATCCAGGCTTCCTTCCAGCGTTGGCTGTCGCCGTCGATCATGGGTCTAGCCGTCCATCGGCGGAGCCCGGGGCGGGGGTTGTTCCGGTCGACGTTCTCAATCGGGTGCAGGCTGCCTCGCCCGACGTAGACGAGGGCGTTCTTGCTCGCCTCCTCGAACGCCATCCTGGCTGCCGTCTGATCTGGCCGGTTCGTGAGCGCCGACGGCAGTCGCGGGTGCGCTACTGCCACGATCCAGGCGGGGCTGTCGGGTGAGCGCATGGCGGCCGACTCGGCGTAGAGCTTGTCGAGCACCTCGGTGGATCGCCGGCGTTCGTCGAAGCGCGCTCGGTACATCGCCTCGATCTGACGCTCTTTCATCCAGACGGTGTCTGCGTCGTTGCGGATGGGTGCGCCGAAGTACTCCTTCTTGTAGATCAGATGCGGGCCGTCGATACTGGGTGGGATCACGACCACTACGCACTGGTTGCCCGGTTCGCCGAGCTGAAGTACCTCGAGCCCGAAGACCGGCGGGCTGATCGCCGTCACGGCGGCGCTGCGCAGGCCGCGCTCATAGACCTCAGTCAGCTCGCCGGTGTCCTTGCGTCCGGTGGCTGTCTTCTGTGCTTCGGTGACGCCGAAGACCAGTGTGCCGCCACCGCTGTTGGCCATGGCAGCAACGTCCTTGGGGAAGTCGGAGTTCGGGATCGCGCCGAGCGGCGGCAGCTCGGATTTCCAGTCCAGGTCGTCCGTTTCGCGGAGGCCCTGAGCGATGGCGCGGTCGATCATCTCGCCTGTGAGCGGACCGGACGGATCGCCGAGGTAGCGATGGAGCGATGTGAAGGTCATCGAGGTACACCTACCAATTGCGGCTGGTCAGGTAATCCGAGTCCGGTGTGGTCACCAGCGACCTCTGCGACGTTTCGAACTTGTCGAGGATCTTCTTAAGCCTCTCGATGGTGTGCTCGGACTTGGACTGTCGGGCGTACGCGAGCACCAGCTCGCGGTCGTAGGCACCAGCTGCTGCGAGATCCTTGAGGAAGCTGAGGGTCACGAGCTCATCGGTGCCCTTGGTCCAGCCGTTGTATCCCTCGGACACGATGCCCTCCAACACCTTCGAGATCTCGGCGCTCAGACCCGCGTCCATGACCTCGCCAGTGACGACGTTGTACGCGCCACGAAGCCTCGCCCAAGCGTCAAACTCGCTAGGGATCCACTCGACGAGCACCACCACGCTCCGATCCAGGCGCTGGATCTTCTCCATAACCTTGTAGGTCGGGCACCAGGCAAGGACCACGCCGCCATCTTGTGGGTGGCCGCTCCGCTCGGTCACGATGTCGAGCTTGGCGAGTTCGGGGTGGTGAGTCGCCGAGTTCTTGTCGGGCGCTACGACCGTCAGATGGGCGCTGCGCTCGCGCGCTACAGCAAGGCCGAGCCGCTTGCCAGGCTGGATCGTGTCCGTTTCGGTGCCACGCGGCACGTAGATGTAGCGATGCCTGAGCACCTCTTCCAGCTGGCCCGACACAGCAGCTCCCTCCAGGTCGTTCTGCTCAGGGAGGCTAGACGGCACCTCCGACAGTTCCAGCACAGCCCCGAACAGGCCCGGAAACCGTCACCGACCAGCCGCCTTGGTCGTCCACCTCAACGGACTCGCCGTCAACGCCGCCCTCACTGAGCTCGTCGCCTGGCTCGCCGGTGCGCGCCCGCCCGCCGCCTGGCTCGACATCGACCTGCTCGGCACCACCAAGCGGCCCGGCATGCAGATCGGCCCGCGGCACACCGGCGATCGCGACCCTCGATGCGTCGACTGCGGCGGTTCAACCACATGAAGACCGCCGTCGCGAAGCTCAATGACACACCCACATCGTGACCCGGCACGACGCCATCATCGACGGACATCAAGGTGGCCGTCATCAGCCGACTCACGTCGGCCAGGCAAGCGCGAAGCCGCCGGTCGAGCAAGACGGACATTGGAAGGAGGTGAGAGACATGGCGAAGAACACCGGACGCGGACACCGCGTCGGCGCGGTCAAGAAGCGTAGTGAGTTCAAGGTCGGCACGACCTGGTTCAAACACGACACCACCACCGGCCGCATCCTCAACGGCAGCGCGAAGCAGCACAAGGGCGTCCGCAACGAGAAGTGACAGGCCGCCGGCGGCGCTTCCGGGTGCCGTCGGCTGCCTATCCGCCGACGGCACCGCGCCGCCACCTGCACCGATCGACTCTCTCTACAGATCGGGGGACGGGCGAGTCCGGCGATGAGCCCGAGCACGAGACCCAGCACCAGTAACGAAGACCACTTCAACTCGAGACCCGGTTATCCCAGGTGCAGCCGTTATGCCACGCCAGCGCAGCAGAACTTGTACTTGCGACCGCTGGCACATGCGCACGGCCGGTACGGTCCCTCCTGGTACGTCGAGGCGTTCCCGTCCACCGATGGCCCGCCGGGGACGAAGTCGACCAGCATCGAGCCGGAACTGACGACAACGTTCATGCCGGCCTCCGCCGGGATGCCCCAGTTCCGGTCACCCGGTTGGTCCGGCCCGGGGATGGCCGGCTGGTCACGGGCGGGCAGTTCGCGCGCTGCCCGGCGACCGTGCCGCGCCAGTGTCGTCCAAACGGTGGCGGAGGTCTGGTTCTGGCCGGCTTCGAGTTTCCGCTTGACCATTTCGATGATCGTGGTGGTGGCGACGGCAGCCGCGCCGCCGGTGGGAAACATCGTCTCCGCGACGATGCCGGCACCGAGGGCGAAGGCGTCTCCGCCGTACCGGACGCCGATGCGCGACAGCGCTCCCCGGTCGGCGTCCCGGCGGGCGGCGTCGACCAGTGGCCGCAACGTCGCATCCTCGCGGTCGCGCAGGTACGTCGTGCGTTCCTGCGGCGGGGCGGCGGGCAGCTCGCCGTACGTCTCGTAGAGCTGGCGGCGGAACTCGCCGAAGTTGTCGTCGTCGTGGACGGCGGCAACCACCTTCGCGTTCAGACCGTGGAAGATCGGGACGTCCGAGGCGATCAGCAACTGGGCCACCCGTGCTTCAGCGGGGGCGAGGCCGGCACCCACCCGATCGCAGAGGAACTCCTCGAACGGGAATGGGGCACAGTACGTCGCACCGGTCTGCGACGCGAACATAAACTCCCGTGCGAAGTAACGCACGCCGTGCTTGATGGCGGCACGTAGCTGCGTCTCCCGGTCACCTCCGGCGAAGACGAACGTTCCTCGCAGGTTGTCCGCCGTCGCCACGTCAGCTGGGGAGAAGCGGCTCGTTACGGCGTAGGGATCGGTGATCTGCTCCATGATCGCGGCGATCAGATCGCGCACCTGCGCGTCCTCGCGTCGGTGCAGCGCAGCGGCCGGGACGATGCTGACGATGCCGCGCTCGACCAGCGGCTTGAGAGCGAGCAATCCCGGTACGGCATTGCCGAGGAAGGCGCGCGTCTCCGCGACGTTCGCCCGGCCGTCCTCGCTCAGGTATCCCGGCCGCCCGGCCATCGGACGCTCCAGGTAGTACTGGTCGGCCGAGAACCAGTCCGAGATCGGATCACGGACGACGACGTGCCGGGCGTAGAGCAGAGACGTCAGGATCAGATCGCTGGACTCGACGTAGAACGGGTTAGCCGACGGCCATCCGCCAAGGTAGGTGGCCTCACGCGCCGGTGCGGCGACGGCCGCGTCGCAGTAGCGGCGGACCTCCTCGCCGAACGCCATCAGCTCGGTGCCGGGTACCCGGGAGAAGTCCACGCGGCCGTCGCGGCCCGCGTAGTTCTCCACCACATCGATGATCGAGACCACGATGACGAACATACGTTTGATCACGGGGTTCAACCAATACCAGGTACGGCATCGCATACTCACGGGTGATCGCCAACCGGAACGGCGACGCGCACCGGCGACCACGAGCAGCGTCGAGAATCGGCGGCCGCGCCGACGCTGCTCTCCGGTGCCCTCGGGCGGCTCACGGCGTATGCCGCCACCATCTGGTCGGCCGTCACGGCGGGCGCGGGCCGGGCGACGACGCCAGGCGAAGTCGCAGAAGGGTCGACCCGAGTAACTCGCAACGGCAGTTACCCAGCGCGATGGTGCTCCGATGGTGCTCCGATGGTGCTCGGATGTTCAGCACCTGACTGGTACGGAGCGAGAAGAATCAGCACGCCCCCAATCAGGCGCTCGTGCTCGGGACACGCTTCAACACGCGTCACATCCGCATGCCGCTGACCAGGCATAACTCTACGGCCCTCATCAGCACGAACAACCGCCAAACAACACCCACGACCGGACGAGTCACGGAAAGTAAGAGCATCTGATCCGTGCGGACTACGGATCAGAATGCTCGAGTCAGAGTTCCATCGCATGGTCAGGGGCAACGAGGCACTGTCCACCGTGGTCCTCCGCTCGCGGTTAGACCATGGCGAACGACGCCTTACTGATCTTTAGCAAGCGATCACAGCAAGGCCCCGCTGCGACCGGCAAACGCAGGCAGAAGACGGAAAGCCGCAGGTCATGACCCTGCGGCCACAAGCGAAGCCTCGGGTTAGGAAACCGATGCTCTATCCCCTGAGCTACGAGGGCGCGAGGGCCCAGTCTAGCGACCGGGGGGTTCACCGGGGGTGGCAGGGACTGGCCCACGTTCACCCACGTTCCCCGGACCCCTGTTCTTCCAGCCCAGGACCACACCCGGAGTCTCCCGATACGGTCTGCTCGTGCACCCGGGCGCCGGCCGGGGCGCCGACCGGGTCCGCGAGCGGGCTGCTCGCCGTCATGGCCACCCTGCCACGACATCTCAAACGGTCGCTGACCTGAGACCAAGGCATCGAAATGGTGATGCGTCACCAGCCCAGCATCACCGCGGACATGCCGGTCTACACCGCGGTCGCCGCCGAACTCAACGGCCGCCCACGCAAAACGCTCGGCTGGGATACCCCAGCCGAGCGCCTCGCTGCACGGCCTCGGTCAGCCGAGTCGCCGTTCTATCGGCAGGCGGGACCGGGTCAGCAGACCGGCACCGAGCATTGCCACCAGCGGCACCACGGCCAGTACGCCGAGGATGGACCACGGGACGACGATTGGGTAGGGGTCCGGCCCCGGCCAGGCCCGCAGGTACGCCTGGTTGACCGCCGTGAGGATGGCGACGATCGCCACCAGGCCGACGGTCATGCCGAGCAGCGATCCGAGTCCGGCGATCAGGCCGGACTGGCTCAGCGACAGCTTTCGGCGTATGAGTGGGCTGGCGCCGACGGCGGCCAGGGTCGACAGGTCCGGCCGGCTGTCGGCGGCGGTGAGCCCGGTGGCGATCCCGGCCGCGCCGAGGGTGATCAGCCCGGCCGCCACCGTCAGGACGAGCATGATCGGATCGCCCGACGTGTCGGGGCCCCGCTCCACGCTGACGCTCAGGCCGGCGGAGAGAGCGCCGACCTCGGCCCGCAGGCGGTCCTCGGCCGCCAGGTCGGGAACCCGGGCGGTGGCGATCACGAAACCCCGTTGATGGGCGATCAGCCCGGTGCGAGCCAGCGCCGCCGGCGAGAAAATCGTCCGGTCCGACCGGATCCCGGTGGCGAGGACGTACCCCGGCAGTGTGAGGGCAGCGGGCTTGTCGCCCCCTTTCAGGGGACCTCCGGGCCTCGACACTGCGGGCGGCTGCACGGTCACCTTCCCGTCCACCACGTATCGGGGGTCGGTGACGACCACACCGCCGGCTCGCAGCGTGGCGGCGGCCCGGGTGAGGTCGTCGCCGGAGGCCCCGGTGAGCGGCGCCAACGCGCTGCCGTCGTCAACCACGAGCCCGATGTAGCTGCGCGGATAGGTCTCCTGGGCTCGTTGACAGCGGGCGTCGGCGCGGGCCTGGCGCTGCTCGTCCGGAGTGAGGGGCCGTCGCATCGCGAAGAAGGGGCACTGCTGCGGCGGCGGAAGCACCAACTCGGGGATGGGATTCGGGCACGTGCCGGGATCCCAGCCGCGGCAGTCCGGGACACGTATCGAGGCCACCTCGCTCCCGGGCAGGGCACGGTGGGCGATCGCCGCGATCCGGTCGAGCGGAACCGCCCGTTGACCCGATGTCAGGGGACGCACCAGGGTCACGTGACCGATCGGCGTGCTCGGGCGGTACGCCGCTTCCGACCGTGCGTCGCTGCTGTACTGATAGACCCCCAGGCAGATGGTGCCGGCGACGGCTGCCATCACAGCGGAGATCGCCGGAGCGGCCGCCGCCCGGTTGCGGCTGGCGTCACGGAGCGCGATCCGTGGCGCCAGCGGCAGGTGCCCGCCCAGTCGGGTGAGCAGGCCGAGCAGGGCCGGGGTGCAGAGCACCAGTCCGAGCTGGGTCAGCACCAGGCCGGCCAGCACCAGGTTCGTCGACACCCGGACGGCGGCGTACGCCGCCAACCCCGTACCGCCGCCGGCCAGCACCACGCCGGCGACCACCCACCGCCGCCGGGAACTCGCCGCGCCGCGCCGTCCGGTCAGCGCGACGACCACGTCCTGCCGGGCCGCCGTGACCGCGGGCACCAGCGCCGCCATCAGCCCGGTGAAGACTGCCAGCCCGGCGACGGCGAGCAGGGCGGATGGAAAGAAGCGGTAGCCGCCGGCCCGTGCGTGGGCCAGATGCTCCTCGACGAGCGGCCGCCCGGCGAACGCCAGGATCGCGCCCAGCAGGATCCCGGCGACGGCCCCGACCAGGCCCAGCACCACGCCGTCCGCGAGCACGATCCGGCGCAGGTGGGCGGGGCTGCCGCCGTTGGCGGCCACCAGAGCGAGGTCGCGCCGGCGCCGCCGCGCACCGATGGCGAACGCCGGCCCGGCCAGCAGCACGACCTGCACGGCGACGAGACCACCGAGCAGTACGCCGAGGCCGACGGACCGAGCGTCCACCTCGGAGCGGGACGGACGCGGCACCGGCGGCGGGTCGAGCATCACCGCCCGGGAGATCACGAGAACGCCCTCGGTGTTCAGCCGTCTCACCTGCTCCCAGCCGACCGGGGCCGGTGCGTCGACCAACCATGCGCTCGGCGGGTCGGTGCGGGCGGCCGACGGCAGCACGATCACCTCTCCGAGGTGGTCCGGGATCTCCACGATCCCGACCACGGTGAACCGCCGCGAGCCCTCGGCCAGTTCGATGGTCCCGCCGAGGTTCGCGTCGAGCCGGCGCAGCGCAGCCTCGCTGGCGGCGACCTCGGTTGCGCCGGTCGGCGCCCGACCCGCTTGTAGGCGCGTCATACCCGCGGTGACCGGGTCCGCCAGATCCAGCCCGTACGACGGGACGGGGCCGTTACCGTCGGCGGTCCGCCAGTTCCAGTCCTGTTCGTCCCAAACCGGAACGACCCGGCTGCCGGCCGGCAGGAGGGCCGTCACCTCGGCGGTGGTCGCCGGCTCTGGGTGGTCGGTGGCGTACCGGTGCAGGCCGACAGCGGTGAGCAGACCACCGTCGGGGCTCTGCTCGACGGCGCCGACGTAGTCCCAGGTCACCCTGGCGTCGGCGGCGCCGAGCGTACGTTGCAGCCGTTCGCCGTCGGTGAGCTGGAGCATGTCGTAGGACGTGGCGGCGAAGGTGAGCGCCAGGACGGGCGTCGCGATCATCGCCGCCACCAGGGCGCTGCGCCCCTTGGCCCGGCGGGTCTCGCGCCAGGAGATGCGCAGCGCGGTACGCCAGGAGACCAGGGCGTCCGACAGGCGATGCCGTTGCCTGGTCATCGGGTCATGCCTTGAATCTGCTCGGACCGGTTCAGTGGCCCGGAGGTGCCGGTGACCGTCCCGTCCCGCATGAAAACCACCCGATCGGCCCAGGCCGCGTGCCGGGCCTCGTGGGTGACCAGGATGGCGGCGGCCCCGGCGTCCACCCGCGAGCGCAGCACCCGCAGCACCGACTCGCCAGTCTGTGAGTCGAGCGCCCCGGTCGGCTCGTCGGCGAGGACCAACCGGCGCCGACCGATCAGGGCCCGCGCGATCGCCACCCGCTGCTGCTGGCCGCCGGAGAGTTCATCGGGGAAGCGTTGGGCGAGGTCGGCCATGCCCACCTCGTCGAGCGCACCGGCGGCGCGTCGGCGGGCCCGCCGGATCGGGGTGCCGTCCAACTCGAGCGGCAGCGCCACGTTCTCCACGGTGGTGAGGGCGGGCAGCAGGTTGAGGTGTTGGAAGACGTAACCGATCGAGCGCCGGCGCTGCGCGGACAGCTGCGCCCGGTTGAGCGTGTCCAGCCGTTCGCCCTCGATCCACACCTCGCCCCGGGTCGGCCGGTCCAGTCCGCCGGCAAGGTTGAGCAGGGTCGACTTGCCCGAACCAGAGGGCCCCATGACGCCGACGAGTTCGCCGGGTCGCACGACCAGGCTGACCCCGCCCAACGCGGTCACCGCCGTCTCGCCGGTGCCGTGCAGCCGGTATGCATCGCGGATCTCCAGCACGCTCACCGGGCCGCGCCCCATCGCCGCGTCGGTGCCGGCGCACATGCGGGAGGGCGCCGTCGGCGGGCTCCCTGAGCGGAAAGCTCACAGCAGATGATCATAGATACGGAGTATGCATATCGAGTATGCAGTCCGCAAGGGCGACGCCCCGCCCCGACCCTGGCCGGCTTCCGTTGAGAGAGCCGACACGCCGTCGTCAACGCGGCGAATCAGTCGGACTCGACTAGGAGCCGGGCGTAGTTGGCCATCGACCGCTGGTAGCGGGGCAGGTGCTTGGCCAGCGCCCCGACGGCAATCGCGACTGCCTCCCGCTCCCGGCCGACGCTGGTCAGCGCCAGGGCGAGTGTCGCGCTGACCGCGTCGTCGAGTTCGTCGGAGCCGCGTTCGCGCTCCTCGGTCAGCAGCCGGACGCTCTCCTCGGGGTGCCCGACGTTTCGCAGCGAGCTGGACATCTGGATCACCGAGCGCCGCCGGCGGATGCCGTCGAGGCCCAGCTCCAGCGCCCTGCGGTAGAGCGGGACGGCTTTGTCCGAATGACCTGTCGAGTCCCAGGCGCAGGCGCGCTCGAACGCCGCCACCGGATGATCCGGCCCCAACTCGTCGGCGAGGACGCCGACCCGCGCGCGGAACTCCTCCTCGTCCCAGCCGTCGGGTGCCGCGTTGAAGGCCGCCCACAGGTCCGCGCTGCGCTGCTCCCAGTCGGCGCTCGGGTTCATCGTCGTTCTCCTCGCGATCGTCGGTTCACTCGAAGACACTCTGCGATCGCTGGTACCGTCGCCGCGAGTGATTCGGCGAAGGCCGAATCTCCTGCTCCGGAAGGTGGAGCGAATGGCGGTCACGCTGCGGTTCAGCTCTGCCGACCTGCTGCGCTGCCGCTTCGCCATCTCGCCCATGTTCGAGACGCTGTCCGCGGTGCGCCTGCTCTCCCCGCGCGAAGGCGGTGGCCCCCACCGCCGCTGGCTCGACACCCTCGACACGCGGGAACTCGACCTGCGACCGATCGCCCTGCTCCAGCCGCGTCGCGGCTACACCCCCGACTTCCTCTCGCCGCCTCCGGTCAGCCCTCACGCCCGGTTCGAGGACGAGCTCGCGACCGTGGCAGCCACCGACCATGACCGCGTACACGCCGAGGTTCGCCGGTCACTGGCCGACACCCCGGGGGCGGCCGAGTCGCCAACCGGACGGCTGCTGCTGGACGACCCGGCCGTCGTGCTCCAGACGCTTGTCGCACTCGTGAGGCAGGCATGGCAGGCCCTGGTGGAACCGGTCTGGCCGCACGTACGCGGGCTGCTCGACGCCGACGTGGGCTTCCAGGCCCGACGTCTCGCCGAAGGCGGCCTGGACCGGCTGTTCGCCGAGCTACATCCACGACTGCGGTGGACCAACGGCGTGCTGACCCGCGAGTACGGCGACGACGAGCATCGCGACCTGCACGGCGAAGGACTTGTCCTGGTGCCCAGCGCCTTCAAGTGGGACCAGGTGGTGGTCATCGTGAACCCGCCGTGGCAGCCCACGGTGATCTACCCGGCGCGAGGGCTCGGCGCACTCTGGCAGCCACTGTCCACCGATCGGCACGCGGCTCTGGGACGGCTGATCGGCAAGACCCGGGCGGCGCTGCTGCTCAGCCTCGACGAGCCGGCCAGCACCACGACCCTGGCCCACCGCCACGCGCTGGCAGCCGGGACGGTGTCCGAGCATCTGTCGGTGCTGCGCGACGCCAACTTCGTCGCCGGGGAACGACACCGGCACGAAATCCGCTATCGGCGTACGCCAATCGGCGAAGCCGTGCTCGGTTAGTGCGGTGTCCACAGAGGTTCACCGGGCCCGATGTCCCGGGACCGTCAGCCTGATCTCGGCGAGGACCTGACCGTCGGCACCGACGATGCCGGATCAGCATGAACACCGCCAATTCCGTCTTCGACCGCATGCCGGATCCCTGTCAGGGTCGAGTCCTGTCCGATCGGCGCTGTCCAGCGCCGGCCCACGTATCAACAGGGAGCAATCATGGTTTTTGCGGCACACCGCCTGGTGGCCACGGCGGCAGTGGTGTCCCTGGCCGCCTGCAGTCCCGCCGATGCCGCCGAACAGTCGACGCGGGACCGCACACCGACGTCGACCGCACCCGCCGCCGACCGGGATCACGAGTTCCGGCAGCTGGAGGAAAGGTTCGACGCGCGGCTGGGGATCTACGCGATCGACACCGGCACCGGCCGGACCGTGCAGTACCGGGCCGACGAACGGTTCGCGTACGCCTCGACGTACAAGGCGTTGGCCGCTGCGGAGGTCCTCGACGAGACCACGGACGCCGAGCTGGACCGGGTGGTGCGGTACTCGGCGGACGACCTGGTGACCTACTCGCCGATCACGGAGCAGCACGTCGGCGACGGCATGACGTTGCGCGCGATCGCCGACGCGGCCGTGCGCTACAGCGACAACACCGCCGGTAACCTGATGTTGCGTCAGCTCGGCGGACCGCAGAAGTTCGAGAAGGAACTGCGCGAGGTCGGCGACAAGGTCACCGATCCGGCGCGGTACGAGACCGCGCTCAACGAGGCCAGGCCGGGTGACCGGCGGGACACCAGCACCGCGAGGGCCCTGACCCAGGACCTACGGGCGTACGCCGTCGGCGACGCCCTCGACCCGGCGGACCGCGACGTCCTCAACGGTTGGCTGCGAGGCAACACCACCGGCGGGGCGCTGATTCGCGCCGGTGTCCCCGAGGGTTGGGTCGTCGGGGACAAGACCGGTGCTGGCGGCTACGGCACCCGCAACGACATCGCGGTGACCTGGCCGCCGGACCGGGCGCCGATCGTCCTCGCGGTGCTGTCCAGCCGCGACCAGAAGGACGCCAGCTATGACGACGCGCTCATCGCCGAGGCGACCGAGGTGGTGCTGGCCGGCTGGTGACCGGTTGACCGGCACCCACTCGTCGCCGAGCGCCCGCACGGACGTGTCGGACACGGTGGGGCGGCAGCGATGGAGACCCGACCGGGGCGTGGGACGCCGGCGGCGGGCCCGGGCCACGAGCGCCGGCTAACCCCACCAGGGCAGGGTGCCCGTGCGCAGATGGTCGTGCAGCGACCGGGCGACCTGCGCCATCGTCGCCTCGCTGCCAGGCTGGGCGGCGGCGGGCACCCGGGAGGCGGTGAGCGCGGCGACCGCGTACGACTGCCCGTCGGCGTGGTCGACCACGCCCACCTCGTGGCGCAGGTGCAGCAGGGTGCCGGTCTTCGACGACCAACGCGAGGCGTCGGAGGTGAAATCCGGGGCGAGCCGCTGCCGGTGCAGGTTGTCACCCATCAGGGCGCGTACCCGCCCCGCGGTGGCCGGGTGGATCGCCGACGGCCGCCAGAGGGCCTGCAGCAGGTCGACGAAAGCCCGGGCCGACCCGACGTTGGCGCGGGTGACGTCGAGCTGGGCGACCGGGTGGCCCTGCCCGGGGGGCGCCGCGCCGATGGCCAGGGAGTGGGCCAGGTGCACCTCGTCGGGGCCGAGTCGTTCCGCCGGCGTGTCGGCGAGGTCGCCCGCCCGATGCCGTACGGCGATGCCGTCGACGCGCAGTCGGCGCAGCTCGGCGGCGACCGCGGCCGGCGGGACGAGGTCGAACAGGGCATCGGCGGCGACACCGTCGCTGACGCAGGTGCTCAGGTAGAGCAGGTCGTCCACGGCGATGCGTGCCGGGTGGCGGAAGCGGCTCAGCCCGGTCGGGCCCGGTGTGGTGACCCGGCCGGGCGCGACGTCGATCGGTGCCGCCGGGTCGAGTTCCCCGCGCGCGACGCGTTCCATGACGGCGATCGCCAGCGGGATCTTCACCAGTGACGCCGCCGGGTACGAGGTGTCGGTGTCGAAGCCGATCTCCGCGCCGGTGTCGAGGTCGCGGACGAGGAAGGCGCCGTGCAGCCCCGCCTCGTCGAGCAGATCACGGGCGTTGCGGACCACAGCGGTGGCGCTCATGTCTGCTCTCTTGCTGATGGGTCACCGGGTGGCGGATCCTCCGCCGATCCCGGATGGTCGTCGGGCGCGCCGAGGCAGCGCGCGATCTCCGCCCGCAGGAGCGTGCCGAGCTGTTCGAGGTCATCGCGTACGCCGGCGGTGACGGCGTACCCGCGCACGAGTCGAGGGCCGGCGAGAGGGCACCAGTGCAGCCCGAATTCCTCGGCCTGGCGGCGGGAGCAGAGCAGCAGGTCGGGGGAGTCGAGGGCGGTTGCCGCGGCATCGACGAGGGACGGCGCGACCGTCACCTGGGCGGGTGCCAGCCCGGCCGACTGGCCGGCGCGAGTCAGCGGGTCACGCAGGTGCGGGACGTCGTCCTCGGGTTGGATCAGGATTCGCCGTCGTGCCTGCGCGCGGGCCCGGCCGCTGCGTAGCGTCTCCAGGAACACCGTGGCCGCCGGGAACGGGGTGTGGGCGGCCAGCCCGAGCGGCACCCGCCAGGACGCCGCCTCCTCCGGAACCGCCACGATCCCGGCGCCGACCTCCAGGGTCTGGCAGAGCCGGGCCCGCTCCCGGGGACCGGCCGGCCGTACCTCCAGGTGGATCCGCTGCCGACGCGCCGCGACCACCAGGGCGGCAAGGCGATGCGGCGGGCAGATCTCGGGTACGGCGGCGCGTAACGGGCGCGACCGGGCCCGCTCGGCGTCGTCGGCCATCGCGTCGGCGAGGTCGACCAGGCGCCGGGCCGACGGCAGCATGTCCTGCCCGAACGACGTCAACCGGACCGCCCGGGACGACCTGTCGAACAGCCGCCCCCCGAAGTGCTGCTCCAGGGCGGCAATTCGGCGACTGGCGACCGGCTGAGGGATGCCCGCGGCGGCGGCGCCGGAGGTGAAGCTGCCGTGCCCGCTGACGGCGACGAAAGCCCGGCAGGCCGCGACCACATCCACATCCCGAACCTATACCGCAGGCGCATGGACGAACCGGCGCGGTACCTGCCCAGCATCGATCAGAGGTCGGGCCCGGCGCGGAGAGTGGTCCTCCGCGCCGGGCCGTCGCCTCCGGAGGTCAGCTGGCTGCGCAGCTGGCCGTCGACGGACCGGTGCCGGTGCCCTGGAAGCCGAAGTTGGTCGACTGCCCGGCGCCGACGCGTCCGTTGTAACCCACGTTGGTGTACCGGACGGTTCCGCTCGTGCCGCTGGCCTGCGCGTTCCAGACGCCGGTGACCGCGGCGCCGCTGGGCAGCGTGATGGTCACGGTCCAGCCGTTGATGGCCGCGGAGCCGGCGGTGACCGTCACGCTCGCGGTGAAGCCGCCGTTCCACTGGTTGACCGCCACCGATGCGGAGCAGCCGTTACCGGTCGGCGGCGGCGTGGTGGGGGGCGCGGTGGTCGGCGGGGCCGTCGTCGGCGGAGCGGTCGTCGGCGGAGCCGTGGTGGGCGGAGCGGTCGTCGGCGGGGCCGTGGTCGGCGGGGCCGTCGTCGGCGGAGCGGTGGTCGGCGGGTTGGGCACGCCGTTGGCCAGGCTGTACGCCAGGTCGGGCTGGAACGAACCAGCCGTGTAGCGGCAGCCGTCGGCCTCGCCCGGCGGCTTCACCCAGAGGTACGCGTCGATGTTGCTGTCGCCGGTGTTCGTGGTCGGGTACATCCCGATGCGCCGGTCGGTGTTGTCGTCGCCGCACCAGTCCCCGCTGGCACCCCCGTTGCGGCTGGTGTCGATTACCTGGCGCTTACCCGAGAGGCCCATGCCGTTGAGGGCGGAGATGACCGCCCGGCCGAAGTTCGCCTCGCTGGAGGTCGAGTTGTAGTTCGACACGTTGCTGAAGAAGCCGTCGGCGTACTGCACCCCAGCCGCTCGGAGCCGGTTGGCCGTCTCGTTCGCGCTGTTCCAAGTGGAGTGGCCGGCGTCGAGGTACACCTTGGCGTTGGGGTTGGCCGACTTGATGGTCCGGGTGGCCGTCGAGATCGCCTGGTTGCGGGCGTTGATCTCGTTGCTGTTCAGGCAGGTCAGCAGAGCGAGCGAGTCGGTCTCCAGAATGATGATGACCGTCTGGTTGCCCAGCCCGCGAGAGAAGTTGGACACCCAGGTCTGGTACTGGTTGAGGTCCGGCGCCCCACCGGCGCTGGCCCCGCCGCAGTCCCGGTTGGTGATCTGGTACACCGAGAGCACCGGGATCTGCTGGGCCGCGTTGGCGGCGCCGACGTACGCGGCGGCCTCGGACTGCGCGGTCGAGATGTTGAAGTTGGCGAACCAGCGGGCCTGGGGCTGACTCGCGATCTTGTCGCGAATGACGGCGGCACGCGAGTCGCCGGGGTTGGCGGCGACCCAGCGGACTACTGCCGAACTCGGGTCGCGGTAGAGCGGCCCGGAGATCGTGCCGGCAGACGCGCTGCCGACGGCGAGGCAGACGCCGGCGGCGGTGGCGCCCGCGACCGCCGCCACAGTAAGGGCTGTGGATCTGCGGCGCCGGGGGGAGAGGATAGCCACGACGTGTTTCCTCCTGATCACATTGATGTATCTAAGTTCATGGGAGCGTTCCCAAGACGGTAGCGGAGGTGGGCGTCGCTGCCAAGAGTTGGGGCTCGTCGTTGCGGCAGCGGCCGGGTGCGTCGCGGCTCGCACAGGGCCGCTGGGACGCGAGCGCCGCCTCCACCGATCAGTCCGGCCCGCTGTCGCTGACGACCACGAAACGCGCGACGGCGGTGACCGCACCTGTGTGTGCGATCACCGCCGTGGCTGCGCGCGGTAGGTAAGGGACGGTCCGTGCCGTCGTGGTGGCCGGTGCTGATCGTTACGGCTGCAGAGCGTCCGTGGCAGGGGTCCAGGTCGACTCGTTCCCGACGTCGGCGACCGTGACCCCCTTGGCGATCTTCTCCAGCTCGGCCCGCGGCAGTCCGTTGCCGAGGCCACTGGTGCTGACCTGGACGACAACCTTCCCGTCGGCGCTCCAGACGTTGCAGAAGCCGCCGTCTCCGGGACCGGCGTCCTGGCCGCGCTGGTCGGACACGTTGTAGCACTTCGTCGCGCCGGGCTCCGGCGACTGGTTCGAGTTGGTGCCCGGCGTGACGAAGATGTGGAACCCGTCCTTGATGGCGCCGTCGACCGTGTCGTAGGGCGCGGTCAGGCCCGTCGTGGGCGCGGCTGGCCTGGTGTACGTCGCGCCGCCGTAGTCACCGGCACGGGCCGCGGCGATGCCGCTGAGGCCGGGAAGCGCGTGGGTGCCGATCTGCAGTGGCAGGTACCCGCCCGGCACGTAGCCCACCGTGAACGGCACCAGAGCGGGCGTCTGCTTGCTGGGCTTCAGGCCTTCGACCAGGCCGCCCAGGTCCTCGAAGCTCGGCGTCGCCTTGTCGCTGGAGACCGACGTGACAGCCGCCCAGGCGTTGTCGGCGTACTCCCAGGCGAACAGCTTGTTGCCGGCGTCCACCTGGTTCTGCGGTTCGAGGCCGACCGGCAGCAGCGCCCGCACGGCCCGGTGTCCGGCCACTGTGACGTCCGTGCCGTCCTTGATCTTCGCGGGGTCGAAGACGCCCGGCCGGTAGACGGTCAGATAGGCCCACAGGCTCGGCTTCTGTCCGGCGGCCTTCCTCTTGTCCTGCTCGATGGCGCCGCCCAGCGCCGCGGCCTCTTCCTCGGTGAGGGGCTTGTCGTTCGAGGTGTGACCGTCGGAGTAGACGGAGGCGATCTGGTAGGCGGTGGAGGCGACGATCGGGTCCTGGACGTGCAGGGTGCCGGCGTCGTACCCCTGGAAGGTGAAGGTGAACGGCGCGGCGTCGGACCACGTGGCGTCGGCGAGCCTGGACGTCGCCGGGCCGACCGGGGCCGGCGTGTTTCGCTCGGCAGCCAGGGTGGGCAGCAGGAACGCGCCGGCGACCGCGACCACGACGAGTCCGGCCGCGCCGGCCGAGGCGAACCCGGCCCGGCGACGCCGCTCGGCCCGCCGCCCGGCCACGATGATGTCGTCCGCGGTGCGGGCCATCGGCGGCTCTTCGCCCGTCACGGCGTCCACGAACTCATGCAACTGCATTCGTCCACTCCTCAATCGGCTTTCCGGTGAGATTGATGCGTTCGCCGGCGAGTGACTCGCGCAGCTTCGCCAGGCCACGGGAGACCTGGCTCTTGGCGGTGCCGACCGTGCAGTCGAGGACGCCGGCCGTGTCCTCCAGGCTCAGACCCAGGTAGTGCCGGAGCACGACCGCGGCCCGCTGCCGGGGCGGCACGGCGTCGAGCGCCGCCCGGAGGCGCATCCTCTCGTCGGTCGCGCCGGTCGGGTCCCGCAGCGCGACGTCCGGCATGGCGTCGCCGGCCGCCCGCTCGCGTCGCCAGGGCCGACGGGTCTCGTCGACCGCGGCTCGATAGACCATGGTCTTGACGTAGAGATCGGGTCGGTCCAACTTGCGCCAGCGGGGGTAGAGCTTGACCAACGCGTTGGCCACGGCGTCCTCTGCCGTGTGCCAGTCGCCGCAGGTCACGTACGCCAGCTTGCGCAGGGACGCCATCTCTGACGTCACGAACTCGCGGAATGCCTGCTCGTCTTCGGCTCTCAAGTCGACTGCCTCCTCGTGACGGAGGTAGAACGGATCCAGTCGCCCGGGAAGTTGCACGCCCTCAGGAGTAGTTGTGCGATCACCTTTCGTAACACCGCGCCTCAGCGCGGGCCTCCGCCGCCGGCGCGCGGCCTTCTCCTCGGCCGCTGCCGGGCCGTCGGCCCGAAACCGCCGTGCTCGCGGTGCGCTCGGCGGCAGCTCGTGGCCTCTCGTAGGCTCGGATGGTGGAGAGCAGGCGGGGTCAGATAATGGCTCATATGTTGGATGCGGCAGAGAACGCCTCGCCGGTCGAGGCGGTCGAGGCGGTCACCCGGGAACTCGGTGCGGCGCTGGGAGCACGTAGCGTCGCGTTCCTGATCGCGGACCTCAGCGGCCGGGCGCTGGTCCGGTTGGCCCACGTGCCGTTCGCCGGCACCGGCGCTGGTGCCGTACGCCGGGACGGTGCTGAACTTGCCACGGTGCTGCCGTTCGACAGCGGCCCCGTGGAGCAGGCGTTGCGGAGCCAGAAGGTGCGGGTCTTCGAGCAGCCGGACGGGTGGACGGTGTTGGCGCCGGTGACCGACCGCGGTGAGGCGATCGGCCTGCTCGAGATGGTCCTGCCGAACGAGCCGGATCCGCGGGAGCTGGAGGAGATCGGCCGCACGGCGCACGTGTTGGCGTTCGTGGTGATCGCCAACCGGCGGCACACCGACCTTTTCGAGTGGGGGCAACGCACGACCCCGTTCACCCTGTCGGGAGAGATCCAACGCCGCCTGCTGCCCGGCTCGTTCACGTGTGAGGCCAGCGCGTTCACCCTGTCCGGCTGGCTGGAGCCCGCCGCGAGCGTCGGCGGGGACACCTTCGACTACAGCCTCGCCCGCGACGTGCTGCACTTCAGCGTCACCGACGCGATGGGTCACGGGGTGGCCAGCGCGCTGACGGCCACCCTGGGGGTGGGCAGTCTGCGCAACGGTCGACGTCGCGGCGTGGGCCTGGTGGAGCAGGCCGAGGCCGCGAATGCCGAGGTGGCCGAACACACCGCCGTGCCCGGCAGTTTCGTCACCGCGCTACTGGGCCGTCTCGACCTGCGCACGGGGGTGTGCGCGCTGCTCAACGCCGGGCACATCCCGCCGATGCTGGTACGCGACGGGGAGACCCGGGTGCTGTCGCTGCCGGGCAACTTCCCGCTGGGAATGTTCGCCGAGGCCACGTACTGCGCCGGCGAGGTCACGCTGCGCCCCGGCGACCGTGTGGTGGTGGTCACCGACGGCGTGCGAGAACGCAACGCGGCCAGCCTGGATCTGCCGGCCATGTTGCGCTCGATCGCCGGTCTGCACCCCCGCGAGGCCGTCCGGGCGTTGGCCGACGCCGTGCTGGAGGTCAGCGGGCCGACGCTCGCCGATGACGCCACCCTGTTCGTCGTCGACTGGCACGGGGGACACAGTGAGGCCCGGCGGACCAGCGCTGGCGCCGACCAGGAACGCGCCAGCGCCGCGGGGTGAACTAGCGGCCGGCCGCGTCGGCGGGACGGAGATCTGCTTCAGCCGCCGGCACGCTGTCGTAGATACCGATGACCCGATCCACCGATGTGATCGACAGGACACTGCGTACGGGGGGCTGCACCGCGGCCAGGCACAACCGACCCCCGAGATCCCGCAACGCCTTGAACATCACCACCAGCGCGCCCAGCCCGCTGGAGTCCATGAATCCCACCCCGGCCAGGTCCACCACCACCAGGCGCTCCCCGGCATCAACCAACCGTTGCAGGCCCTCGCGCAACTGTGGGGACGTCGCCATGTCCAGCTCGCCGCGCACCTCGAGCACGGTGCAGCCGCGGCCCGGCCGGACCGACAACAACAGATCCACTACAACCTCCCCACGCCGTTGACCTCTCCCTTACCCTATTTCGCCGAGGGGCGAACCGCCGTCGGCCGTCGGCGGCCGTGGACTGCCCCTGACCAACGCACTCGCCGACACCGCCGCCGTCGTTCCCGACGCACCAGGCGAGGTGCTGCTCCGCATCCCGAACACCTCGCCGACGTACGGGCAGCCCCGCACATCTGACCGGACGCCCCGGGCCGCAACCCGTTGGACACGGCATTGACATATTTCACTGTCGGATCTAGCGTCGGGGCGAATCGATTCGACCGCGGGCCGGGCATCTCCGGCATCCTCCGACGGCCGGCCGTGTGGTGTTCGGGCGAACGATGTGGCCACCGACGATTCAACGACCAGCTGGTCCCGCATGGGCGGCGAGACCAGTGGCGGTTACCTGTGGCGATGAGCCGGGCGTCGTCGTAGGCACATCGCGTCTTTCGCGGTTCCTCGGCGACGAGCGGAGTCGGCGGGGTGACCGCGAGTGGTCGTCGCGCGCCCCTTCACCTGAATCAGTTCGTGCGCAATGGCGGGAGCCCTCTCATGACAAGACGTAGACCCCTCCTTGCTTCTCTGGCGACGGCCGCGCTCGTGACGGCGACCGTGGGCGTGGCGGGAATGACAGGTGGCCTGAGCGCCACCGCGTCGGCCGCGAACGTCACAGCGGCCGCCGCGACCGCCGGGTGCGGCAAGGCGCCCACGTTGACCAGCGGTTCACGCACCATCCAGAGCAGCGGCCAGAACCGTAGCTTCATCCTGAGGATCCCCGACAACTACGACCGGAACCACCCGTACCGGTTGATCTTCGGATTTCACTGGAACGGCGGCACCGCCAACGACGTCGACGGCGGCGGCTCGGACGGCGCGGCCTGGTCGTACTACGGACTGCGGCAGCAGGCGAACAACAGCACCATCTTCGTGGCCCCGCAGGGCAACGGTAACGGCTGGGCCAACCCCGGCGGCCAGGACGTCACCTTCGTCGACAACATGATCAGCCTGATCGAGGCCGACCTCTGCGTCGACACGACGCAGCTCTTCGCGCTCGGCTTCAGCTACGGCGGAGGCATGAGCTATTCGCTGGCCTGTTCACGAGCGGGTGTCTTCCGCGCTGTCGCGGTCTACTCCGGCGGGCAGCTCAGCGGGTGCAGCGGCGGCACCCAGCCGATCGCGTACATGGGAATCCATGGCATCGGGGACCCGGTGCTCAACATCTCCGCCGGACGGTCCCTACGTGACACGTTCGTGCGGAACAACGGCTGCACCCCACAGAACCCGCCCGAGCCGAGAGCGGGCAGCCTGACCCACATCACCACCACCTACTCCGGATGCCGTGCCGGCTATCCCGTGGTGTGGGCCGCCTTCGACGGCGGGCACACCCCCGGCCCGGTGGACGGCGGCGGGGACAGCGGCGCCAGGACCTGGACCAAGGGCGAGGTGTGGAGGTTCTTCACCCAGTTCGGCAGCACCGATCCGACGCCGAGCCCGACCGTGTCACCCACCGGCGGTCCGACCACCCCGCCTCCGACCACCCCGCCTCCCAGCAGCACGTCGGCCCTGCGCAACACCGCCTCCGGGCGGTGCCTGGACGTCAACGGCGCCTCGCAGGCCAACGGCACGGCGGCGATCATCTGGGACTGCCACGGCCAGAGCAACCAGAGCTGGACCTCGACGGCCGCCCAGGAGCTGCGCGTCTTCGGCGGCAAGTGTCTCGACGTCAACGGCGCCGCGACCGCGAACGGCAGCTCGGTGATCATCTGGGACTGCAACGGCCAGTCCAACCAGCGGTGGCGGCTCAATGCCGACGGCTCGATCACCGGAGTGGGTTCGGGCCGGTGCCTGGACGTGGTCGGCAACGGTACGGCCAACGGCACGCGCATCCAGATCTGGGACTGCAACGGCGGGGCCAACCAACGATGGAGCCGGAGCTGAGCCCGGCGAACACCTCGGGGGCGCACCGATAGAAAGCACTGCGCCCACCACGGGGCCGGCTTCGGTGGCGGAACCACCCGGTTCCACCACCGAGCCGGCCCGCGTGCCGATGAGCGCTCGACGCAGCATTCATCGAATCTTTTTCGGGTGCCCCACGATCCGGTCGACCCAAGATCACCACATTTGTGGATGGTCGAATCCGTTGACCGTCGATCCATGCGGTGTCTAACATATGACGTCTGCTTATTAATGATCTTCGATAGGCGGCCTCCGCGGTACGACAGCTCGACACCTGCCGTACGGCTTCGGGGTCGACAGCGGTTGGGGAGGCGAGTCAGATGTTCGGTAGAGGGAGTCATCGGCGCAGCACTGGCGGGGGCGGGCCGCGCCGCTGGTCATGGCGAAGCACGCGACGTCCGCGTCGGCTGACCGCTTCGGCGCTGGGAGGGGTGGTCCTGGCGGCGGCCGTGCTGACCGGGTTCGCCTCCCCCGCCCAGGCGGCAACCGCCATCACGATCAACGGCGGATCCGGTGGACGGGCGCTCGACGGGATCGGTGCGGTCAGTGGCGGTGGCGGCAACAGCAGGTTGCTGATCGACTACCCGGAGCCCCAGCGCAGTGACATCCTGGACTACCTGTTCAAGCCGGGCCGCGGCGCCGCCATGCAGCTGCTGAAGACGGAGATCGGCGGGGACACGAACTCCACCTCCGGGGCCGAGCCCAGCCACGAGCACACCCGGGGCGCCATCAACTGCAACCGGGGCTACGAGTGGTGGCTGATGGAGCAGGCGCGGGCGCGCAACGCCAACATCGCCCTGGCGGGCCTGGCCTGGGGAGCGCCGGGCTGGATCGGCAACGGCAACTTCTGGTCCAACGACTCGATCGACTACCTGGTGGCCTGGCTGGACTGCGCGGCCACCCACGGGCTGACCATCAACTACCTGGGCGGGTGGAACGAGAAGGGCTACAACGCCACCTGGTACAAGAACCTGCGCTCGGCCCTCAACTCCCGCGGCTACAGCAGCGTGAAGATCGTCGCCTCGGACGACTTCGGCTGGGGTGCCGCCGACGAATCGCTGCGCGACCCGGCGTTCGCCAACGCCGTACAGGTCTTCGGCAGTCACTACGTCTGCGGCTACCGCAGCGCCCAGACCAGCTGCCCCAGCTCCAACAACGCGGTGTCCACCGGCAAGTCGCTCTGGGCCAGCGAGAACGGCTCCGACGACTACAACGCCGGCGCGCAGGCCCTCGCCCGGGGCATCAACCGGGGCTACATCGACGGCAAGATGACCGGTTACATCAACTGGCCCGCCATCGCCGCCATCACGCCCAACATCCCGTGGGCGACCACGGGCGTGGCGGTGGCCCAGCAGCCCTGGTCCGGCGCCTACTCCATCGGCAAGAGCACGTGGGTGATGGCGCAGACCACGCAGTTCACCGCCCCGGGCTGGCGCTACCTCGACGGATCGACCGGCTACCTCGGCGGCAACCGCAACAACGGCAGCTACGTCTCGCTGAAGTCCACCAACAACAGCGACTACAGCACAATCATCGAGACGATGGACGCCGGCTCCGCGCAGACCCTCGACTTCACCGTCACCGGCGGGTTGTCCACCGGTGCCGTGCACGTCTGGTCGACGAACGTCCGGTCGAACAACACCGCCGACCACTTCGTCAGGGGCAGCGACATCACGCCGAGCGGCGGGCGCTTCTCGCTCACCGTCCAGCCCGGCTACGTCTACAGCATCACCACCACCACCGGGCAGGGTAAGAGCACGGCGGTCAGCCCGGCGGCGGGCAACCTGAAGCTGCCGTACGCCGACACCTTCGACAGCTACGCCGTCGGGCGCGAGGCGAAGTACCTGATGGACCAGCAGGGCTCGTTCGAGATCGCCGGCTGCGGGGGTGGTCGCGCAGGCCAGTGCGTACGCCAGATGTCGGAGCAGACGCCCATCTTCTGGACGTCCGGCCAGGCCGAGCCGTACACGCTGCTGGGTGACCTGTCGTGGCGCAACTACACGGTCTCCTCGGACGTCATGCTGGAGAAGTCCGGCTACGCGCAGCTGGTCGGACGCGCCAACACGTACAACCACCAGGGCCCGCAGAACCTCAACGGTTACTACTTCCGGGTGACCGACGGTGGCGCGTGGTCCATCCGGAGCAACAACACCAGCGGCAACTGGCGCACGCTGGCCAGCGGAAACACCTCGGCGCTGGGCACCGGGCGCTGGCACACCCTGTCGCTGACGCTCAACGGGAGCACCCTCACCGCGGCCATCGACGGCAACACGGTTGGGACGGTCTCCGACTCGACCTGGGTCGCCGGCCAGATCGGGTACGGCACGGGTCAGGGTGTCACCGCCCAGTTCGACAACCTCTCCATCACGCCGGTCGGCAATTCCGGTGAGCCGGGGGCGACCGGAGCGATCCGGGGCGCGGGCTCCAACCGGTGCCTGGACGTCAACGGGGCCAGCCAGGCCGACGGTTCGGTGGTGCAGATCTGGGACTGCAACGGCGGCGCCAACCAGCAATGGACGCTCACCACGAGCAACCAACTGACCGTCTACGGCAACAAGTGCCTCGACGTGCCGGGCACTGCCGCGGGGACCCGCGCGCGGATCCTGACCTGCAACGGCGGTAGTGGCCAACAGTGGCGGGTCAACGCCGACGGCACGATCACCGGGGTCGGATCGGGGCTCTGCCTGGACGTCAACGGCGCGGGCACCGCCAACGGCACCGCCGTGCAGATCTGGACCTGCACCGGTGGCAGCAACCAGCAGTGGATTCGCGGCTGAGCGGACCCTTATCCGATTCGCGGCGGCCGGCCGCTCACTGAGCGGCCGGCCGCCGTCCGTGCGGGCAGCCGACGTCGCCAGAAGGGCATCGACCCGATCCCCACGGCGGGGTGGGGTGGGGGTGGACGTCAGACCGCCGGGGTCAGGGTCACTCCGCTGGCGCGTTCGTGGCAGGACATCAGCAGATCGAGTTTTTGCTGCGTGTCGGTGGTGGACTGGGGTGTGTGGAGAATCAGGCGGACATGCGGCTGGTCCGGTAGCTGCAACACGCCGACGTCGAACTTCATGCAGCCCACCCCCGGGTGGTCGATGGTCTTGACGCCGACCGAGCTGTGCTGCACATCGTGCCGGGCCCAGAGCTCCTTGAACTCGGAGCTCACGGCACTGAGCCGCTCGGCGAGTTCGAGGAAACCCGGATCGTCCGGGAACCGGGCGGCATCACCGCGAAATTCAGCCACCAGGCTCGGAGCGGTCTCGCTCCAGTACCGGTGGCGCTTGCGGTACTGGGGGTTGGTGAAGAACGCGTACAGGCAGTTCTTGTCGCTGCCCTGCAGCCCGAAGACCACCTCGGCGGCTCGGTTCAGCTCGAGAATGTCCCAGTAGGGACCCAGCAGGTAGGCGGGATTGGGCAGCCAGCCCTGCACCAGCCGGCCGAAGGTGGACTCGTTCGACGGTGTCGGCAGGACCGCGGGCTGCGGCGGGTTGAGCCCGGCCAGCCGATACAGGTGGACCCGCTCGTCGGAGTCCAGCTGGAGGGCGCGACTCACGCCGTCGAGCACGGAGCCCGAGACGGTGATCTCCCGGCCCTGCTCCAACCACGTGTACCAGGACACGCCAACACCGGCCAGGATGGCTACCTCCTCGCGGCGTAGGCCCGGCGTACGACGCCGGCCGCCCCCGGGCAGACCCACGTCCTCGGGTGTCAGCCGGGCCCGCCGGCTCTGCAGGAAATGACGGAGCTGTTCGCGCTTTCGATCGCGCTGCGCCCCCGCGTCGCTACGTCTCGTCACGTTTCGCACGATACTCGGCCTGCGTCACCGGCAAATGTCCCGGACCGACCGCGTCCACGCCCGGCGCGAAGTCGGGCTTGCGACGGTCGGCCCTGGCCTGTATCGCCTCGGCGAAGGCCGGCCCGGACACCGACTCGACCATGAGCTGCATCGAGGCGTCGACCGCCTCGGTGAGCGACTGCTCCCATCCGGCGAGCACCTGTTTCTTGATCACCGCCAGCGAGTCCGGGGCGCACTCGGCAGCGAGGGCCGCCGCGTACGTGGCCGCCGCCCCCACAACGTCGTCGCGCGGGACGACGCGTTGCACGAGACCGAGCCGCCGGGCCTCGGCGGCGTCCACACTGCGTGCGGACAGCAGCAGGTCCAGCGCGTTCGCGGTGCCCACCAACCGTGGCAGCAGCCAGGCCGAGCCGTACTCGGCGATCAGGCCCAGCCGGCTGAAGACCGTGGAGAGGCGCGCGTTCTCGGCGAGGAAGCGCACATCGGACAGGAGCGCCAGCACGAGCCCGACCCCGGCCGCCGAGCCGTTGATCGCCGCGATCACCGGCTTGCGCATGAGGAGCGGCAGATGCGGCGGATGACCGAGACCGTCGAGCAGCGCCGCCCGACCGTCGGTGCCACCCAGTTCGTCGAGCAGCTCCGGGGCCGCGCCAGCGCAGAACGTGCCGCCCGCCCCGGTGACCAGTACCGCCCGGACCGACCGATCCTCCTCGGCCGCAGCCAGCGCCGCGTAATATGCCCGCAGCATCGCGAGGTCCACGGCGTTGCGCCGCTCCGGGCGGTTTAGCACGATCGTACGGACCCCGCCTGCGGTCCGCGTCGTGATCGCGGGCTGCTCAGTCATGGACCCGCAGCACGTACTTGCCAGTGCTCATGCGGGACTCGAGAAGCTCGTGAGCCTTGGCCACATCGGTCAGCGGCACCTCGGTCACGTCGATGCGGACCGCCCCGGTGGCGACGCTGACCGCCGCCTCTCGCAGGTGCTCCCCGAGCAGGTCGGGACGGCGGTGCGCGAGGGCCCCGAGGTTGTAGCCGCCCACCGAGGCACCCGAACCCCAGAGCTCATTGCCGGCGAAGCTCCGGTCGCCGGCGTCGGCGGCGTCCCCCAGAACCACGTAGCGGCCGAAGGGGGCGAGCAGCTCCAGTGCCCGCTGCCGCAGGCCGCCGCCGACCGAGTCGAGCACGACGTCGAAGGTACGGCCTGCGGGCACCGCGCCGACCCAGACCTCGTCGTAGCCGAAGCCGGCGGCGTACGCGGCCTTGGCCGTACTGCTGGTGACGCCGTAGACGGCGCCCGCGCCCGCGTTCCGGGCGAGTTGGGCGGCGGCCGTGCCGACCCCGCCGCCCGGGGCGGTGATCAGGACCGTATCGGTGGGCAGCACCCGTGCCGCCGCGTGAACGACGCCCCAGGCCACCGGGACGTTGCACGGAAAGGCGGCCGCCAGCACCGGGGACAGCCCGGCGAGCGGGCCGTCCAGCTCGATGGCATGGTCCGCACGGACCAGGGCGTATTCGGCGTAGCCGCCACCGTCGAGGGTGAGCGCCGCGACGCGGGCACCGGCGGCGAGGCCACGGACGTCCGCCCCCACACGCTCGACCGTGCCGGTGACCTCGAGACCCGGCAGGTGCGGCAGGCCAACCGGGATCTGTCCACGGCGGAACATCACCTCGGCGAAGTTGACCCCGGCGTACGCGACCCGCACGAGGACCTGACCCGGGCCAGGCTCCGGAACGGGCAGCTCGACGGGGGTGAGGACGGCGGGCTCACCGTAGGCGGTGAACCGGACTGCGCGCATGACGCTCCTTACACGGTGACATCGACCTTGCCTCCGATCCTGACCGCCGTCGCTCAAGTTGCGCTTGAGCCACCCTCAAGGCCTTCGATGGAGGCTGGTGCGGACGAACGAGCGACGGGAGTGCGCGTGCGTACCGACCTGGCAGTGACCGGCGTAGCGACCTGGATTCCGGAGTCGGTCGCCGTGCCGGACGACGCGGTGACGGCCGGCCGCATCGATGCGGAGTCGGCCGCCGACCTGGGTGTGCGGGAGTTGCCCGAGGCCAGTCTCGCGCCACCGGACATGGCGGTCCTGGCCGCGCGACGGGCGCTGCGCTCCGCTGGCGTGGACCACGGCGCGGTTGGCCTGCTCCTGCATGCCTGGATCTATCACCAGGGGCACGACCTCTGGTCGGCACCGCACTACGTGGCTCGTGAACTGGGCCTCACCGCCGCCGTGCCGCTAGGTCTCCAGCAGATCTGCAACGGCGGAGCCGCCGGGATCGAGATGGCCGCTGCCCGGCTCATGGTCGAACCGGAGCTGGGGCACGCGCTGGTGACCACGGCGGACCGGTTCGCCGAGCCCGGCTTCGACCGGTGGGGCGGGGACTACGGCATCGCGTACGGCGACGGCGCCACGGCCCTCGTCCTGCGCCAGCGCGGCGACGGGCCCGCGCCGCTCGTGCTGAGGGCGGTTCGCACGGCGGCCGCCGTCGACCTCGAGTCCATGCACCGAGGCGAGGACGTGTTCAGCCCCGCGCCGCGCTGGCACAGCCCGTCCGTCGACATCCGCCGCACGAAGAAGGCTTTCCTGCGCCAGCACGGCATCGGCGGGTTCGCCGCCGTCAGCCGGGAAAAGATCCATGACGTGCTCGGAGGAAGCCTTCGCGATGCGGGGATCACTCCCGACGACCCGCGGCTGCGCTATGTCGCGCTGCCCCGGCTGGGACGCAAGGTGCTGCGGGAGGCGTACGTGCCGGCTGTGGCCGAGGTCACCCCTGCCGAACCACTCGACCTGGCAGCGACGACCGGCCACCTGGGTGCCGGCGACGTGGCCGCCAACCTGGCGGCCGTGGCCGGCAGGCTCGCCCCCGGCGAGGTTGCGGTGCTGCTCAGCGCGGGTGCGGGCTTCACCTGGTCGAGTGTCGTGCTGCATCGGCCGGGGTAGCCAGGTGGTTGCAACACCCGGATAAACAGTGGCTCCCCACGGCCGCTGCACCTGGCCCACAGTGACGGCATGACTGCTGCTGTTTCCGCGGCCGCGGACCGTTTCGACACGCGTCAGCGCCTCATCCTCGTCCTCCTGTGCGGCACACAGTTCATGCTCGCGCTCGACTTCTCGATCCTCAGCGTCTCGCTGCCGGTCATCGGCTCGGACCTGAAGCTGCCGACCAGTGACCTGCAATGGGTCGTCACCGCGTTCGCCTTGCCATCCGGCGGCTTCCTGCTGCTGTTCGGTCGGGCAGCGGACATGTTCGGGCGTCGACGGCTCTTCCTCATCGGAATGACCCTGTTCACCGTCGCGTCCCTCGTTGGCGGCATCGCACCGTCGGCAGGTTGGCTCTTCGCCGCCCGTGCCGGCCAGGGGTTCGGCGCGGCGATCCTGACGCCCGCCGCGATGTCGCTGCTCACCACCTCCTTCGAGGAAGGCCCCCGGCGCAACCGGGCCCTCGCCGTCAACGGCTCACTGCTGTCCCTGGGCTTCCTCACCGGCGTCGTCCTCGGCGGCGTCATCACCGACGCCCTGGGCTGGCGCTTCACGCTGCTGATCAACCTGCCGCTCGGCGTTCTCGCCCTGATCGGCACGGTGGCCCTGATCGCCGAAAGCCGGCAACCGCAGGCTCCGCGCCTCGACCTGCCCGGCGCGGTCACGGTCACCGGCGGTCTGCTGGGCATCGTGTACGGCGTGACGGCCGCCGAGCGCAACGGTTGGACGTCGCCCACCTCCTTCGTCCCGCTGATCGGCGGCGTGGTCCTGCTCGGTGCCTTCCTGCTGATCGAGTCCCGTCGTCGTGATCCACTGATCGACCTGCGGGTGCTGCGTCGTCGCACGGTCGGCTGGGGCAACCTGACCGGCCTGGTGACCTTCTCGATGGTGACCGGCGTCGTCTTCCTGCTCACCCTCTACATGCAGCAGGTACGCGGCCTCACGCCCTTCAACACCGGCCTGTGCTTCGCCTCGCTCGGCGTCGCGGCGGTCCTGGGTGGCGTGGTGGCCCCCCGCATCCTGGCGAAGCTCGGAGTGTCCGGAACGCTGATCACCGGCCTGAGCCTCCAGGCCGCCGGCACCCTCGCCCTCGTGTTCCTGCGCACCACCGACGGAATTCCGCTGCTGCTCGTGGCTACCGCGGTCATCGGCTTCGGCCACCTGCTGAGCGTGGTCGCATACATGATCACGGTGACCTCCGGCCTGCCCGACGAGGAACAGGGGCTCGCGACCGGCACGGCATACACCGCGCAGCAGGTCGGCCTGAGCATCGGCACCCCGATCATCAGCTCGATCGCCGTGGCACGGATGGACAGCCTGCGCGCGACCCAGGCGGTGCCCGAGGCGCTCCTCGGCGGCGTACACCTGGGTGTCATCGTCGCGGGCCTGGTTGCGGTGGCAGCGGCTCTCGTGGCGGTGGTCTTCCTGCGCCGACCGGCCGAGCCGGCCACAGGTCTCCAGGACGTCGTGACCACGCCGGCCGCCGGCTCGGCCACCGTCTCCTGAGGAGGTGCTCGCGTGCGCATGCGCCGGCTGGGCAACAGCGGACTGTTCGTGTCCGAGCTCGCCTTCGGCACGATGACCTTTGGCGGGCGGCACGGATACGAGCATGTGGGGACGGCGTCTGTCGCCGAGGCCACCGAGCTGGTCGGCATGTGCCTCGACGTTGGAGTCAACTACTTCGACACGGCCGACACGTACAGCGGCGGGCGTTCCGAGGAAGTGCTCGGCGCGGCCCTGGGCCGACGGCGTGCGGACGTCATTGTCGCGACCACGGTGCGCTGGGCTGTGCCCGGGCAACCCGGCGGTCCGAACGATCAGGGACTGTCCCGCCACCACATCCTTCGGGCCGTGGAGGGCAGCCTGCGACGGCTCGGCACCGACTACATCGACCTCTACCAGGTGCAGGGCTGGGATGGCCGGACGCCGTGGGAGGAGACGCTGCGAGCTCTCGACGACCTGGTACGGGCCGGGAAGGTGCGCTACCTGGGCGCGTCGAACCTCAGTGCCTGGCAGTTGACCCAGGCCCTGGGCGTCAGCGAACGCAGGATGCTGGAGCGGTTCATCGTGCACCAGGTGCAGTACAACCTGGTCAGCCGAGAGGTCGAATGGGAACTGCTCGAGATGGCCGAGGCCGAGGGGGTGGGCATCACCTGCTGGAGCCCGCTCGCCGGAGGATTCCTGGCCGGCCAGCAGCAGCGCGGTCAGGGGGCCCCGCGGGGGACCCGGCGAGCACTGGGTCACTTCGATCCGGCCGACGAGACGCAGGCCTTCGACGCTCTGGATGTGACCCGCGAGATCGCTGGGAAGCGCGGCGTCTCCCCGGCCCAGGTGGCCATTCGCTGGCTGCTCGAACGGCCGCAGGTCAGCTCGGTCATCATCGGTGCCCGCAATGCCGCCCAGCTCGCCGACAACCTCGGCGCCCTGACCTGGGAACTGGACGACGACCAGCGGGCGATCCTCGACGTGGTGACCGAGCCGATGCTGCCGTACCCGTTCTGGCATCAGCGCATGGCCGGGGCGGCCCTGCCCGGACGGGCGGTGCACGGATAAGCCCTTCCCGAACGCCCCGGCCCAACGGGCGACGACAGCCAGACATGTGGCGACCGTCGCCCGTCGCGGCCGTTCGCAATAAAGGAGAAACATTCTTTCCAACGCTGCAGTATGTGTCGCCGGAAATAGAGACCAAGCTAACACGCAAGTTGACGGAGACAGGGCCGGTGATATTGTTCAGATTAAATTGATTGTTTCGGGTGGTCGACGCCGTCGGCTCCGCGATGGGGATGCGGCCGAACGCGATCGACCGAGCAGAAACAATGTTGAAACAATGGCCCTACGGGGGGGACATGAAAATCAACGCACTGGGCCCATTGACAGTTGTGGACAATACCGGTCGATTGTTGTCCACCGTGCCCAAACCACGGCGGGTGTTGGCCCTGCTGGTGACTCACGCCGATCAGGTCGTTCCCACGTCGATGCTCCTGCGCGAGCTCTGGGGCACCGACCTGCCGCGAACCGCGATGACGACGTTGCAGACCTACATCGGTCAGCTACGCCGCACGCTGGCCACGGCCACCGACACCGATGTCGCGACGGTGACCGCCCAGATGCTGCGCACCGAGACAGGGGGGTACGAGCTCTCGTCCGCCGGCATCAGCATCGATCTGCTGCACTTCTTCCGGCTCCAGGAGGCGGGCAAGGCCGCACTGCGGGCGGGTAACGACCGTGAGGGCATCCGGCTGCTGCGCGAAGCGCTGGCCCTGTGGCAGGGGCCGCCACTGGTCAACGTCGAACCGGGACCACTGCTGGAGGCCCAGGTGTTGCGTCTGGAGGAGTCCCGGCTGTGCACGCTGGAGCAGCGGCTCGTCGCGGAGCTCCGGCTCGGTGAGCATCAGGTGCTGGTCAGCGAGCTGGTGGAACTGACGACGATCCGGCCGTTGCACGAGAGCCTGCACGCCCACCTCATGGTTGCGCTCTACCGCTGTGGACGGCGGTCGGAGGCGCTGGCCGTGTTCCACAAACTGCGTCACACGTTGATCACCGACCTCGGGCTGGAGCCGTCCGGAGAGCTTCTCCGGCTGCAGCACGCCATCCTCACCGCCGACCCCGCGCTCAACCTGACGGAGCGCACGATCGAGCTGCTCCACCCCCGGGCGGCCTGAGCCCGCCGTGACGAGAGAGGACACGATGACGGACACCACCACCCGGCTGGGCCCGTACGAGGTGCTTCCGCCGTACGCGGCCGAGCAGCTCGTCGATCGCCTCGGCATCGTGCTGACCACCTGCGAACCGGACCTGGTCACCGGCACGATGCCGGTGGCCGGCAACCGGCAGCCGATCGGGCTGATCCATGGCGGAGCCAACGCGGTACTGGCCGAGACGCTGGGCTCGGTGGCGGCCATGTTGCACGCGGGCGAGGGCGGCATGGCTGTCGGACTGGACCTGTCGTGCACCCATCACCACGGACCGCGGGCGGGCCTGGTGACGGGCGTCTGTCGGCCCCTGCATCGGGGCAGCACGGCCGCGACGTACGAGATCGTGATCAGCGATCAGCGTGGACGGCGCACCTGCACCGCCCGTTTGACCTGCGCGATCACCAGGGCGCGAGGCCGCCGCCGTGGCTCTCGGGCTGCGTCGTGACACGCCGGTTCGCCGGGCCGGCCGATCTGCCGGCGGCGGCCGGGACCGAGCTGGGGGTCAGCCGGTGGCGGCCGGTGACACAGTCACTGATCGACGGATTCGCCGCGCTCAACGGTGACCGACAGTGGATCCACGTCGATCCGCAGCGGGCCGCCGCGGGGCCGTTCGGTGCCCCGATCGCCCACGGCTATCTGCTGCTCGCCCTGGTCACGCCGATGCTGGACGAGATCTTCACGGTAGGGGGCGGAGCCGCCGCCCTGAACAAGGGCGTCGACCGCCTGCGATTCCGGGGGCCGGTCACGGCCGGCGCCCGCATCCGTGCCCGGGCGGTGCTGAGCTCGGCCGTCACGGTGCCCGGTGGGTACGTCGACGTTACCGTCGCCGTGACGGTGGAGCGGGAGGGTGAGCGCGTTCCCGCCTACACGATGGACAGCTTGATGCTGTTCCGCCGCGACGTGGTGGCCTCCAGGTAGATGGAGGCCACCACTGATCGCTCAGCGCGGCGCGGGACAGCCAGGGTCCGGAGCGTCGACGTTCGGGCCGGGCGCGTCGACGGGCAGGATGTCCATCACGTAGAGGACGAGCTCGTCATGGCCCAGGTTGTAGCCGCTCTGCGCCGCTGGCGGCCCCTTGGGCAGGTAGAGGGACTCGCCCGCGTGCAACTCGTGGCGCCTGCACTTCTCGTCGATCCAGGTGAGAGTGCCGCGTTCCACGACAGCGAGGAAGTCCCCGGCGTGCGCGTGCCACCCGGTGGACGCGCCGGGCTGGAAGACGCCGCGGCGGCTGAGCACCCGACGCGCACCATCCGTGCGGATCTTGAACGGCTTCGGCAGGATGCCCTCCGCAAGGGTCTCGCTGGCGACCGGCGGCACCGGATCTGCCGTGGCCTTGACCATGGTCGGCTGCGACGAGCTCGGCACGGCCTGCACTCCGGTGGCACCGCCTGCGGTGGAGAGGGCCAGGACGGCCAATACGGTCAGAGCGGACATGGTTGGTCTGCGCATTCTTCATCTCCCGTGGCGACGGCGACTTTCCGGTCCCGAAATTACGCGGGCGCTCGCATTGACGGAACAGTTCTCGGGCGAGCCTTGAGTGGTCCGCTAGCGCCATCAAGAAGGTAAATCAGCAATAACGAGAAGGAGAAACAAGGTGCGTACTGTTCAACTCGGCGGAAATGGCCCGCACATCGGGATCGTGGGGCTCGGGTGCATGGGCATGTCCTGGGGGTACGACGATCTGGGCCGGAACGACGCGAGTTCCATAGCGGTGATCCACCGCGCCCTGGAAATCGGCATGAACCTCATCGACACCTCCGACCAGTACGGCCCGTTCGTCAACGAGCGGCTCGTCGGCCGGGCCCTGCGTGACCGGCGCGACCAGGCGGTGCTCGCCACCAAGGGCGGCCTCGTGGTGGACGGCGCCTACAAGACCTACCGCAACGGCCGGCCGGAGCACCTGCGCGCCGCCTGCGAGGCCAGCCTTGGCCGGCTCGGCGTCGACCACGTCGACCTGTACCAGCTGCACCGCGTCGACCCGAACGTGCCGATCGAGGAGAGCTGGGGCGCCCTGGCCGAGCTCGTCCGAGAGGGCAAGGTCCGCGCCCTCGGCCTTTCCGAGGCGTCTGTCGACGAGATCAGTCGGGCGGCCGCTGTGCATCCCGTCGCGAGCGTGCAGACCGAGCTGTCGTTGTGGAGCAGGGAGGCGCTCGACGACGTGCTGCCCTACTGCGCAGCGAACGGGATCACGTTCATCGCGTACTCGCCGCTGGGCCGCGGCTTCCTCACCGATCGGATGAACCGGACCGAGGACCTGCCCGAGGTGGACGGCCGGCACCGCCATCCCCGCTTCCAGGCGGAGGCCCTGGCCGCAAACCAGGCGATCATGGAGCCGATCCGGCGGACCGCTGCGGAACTCGGCGTGCAGGCCGCGCAGGTGGCACTGGCCTGGGTGCTCGCGCAGGGGAACGAGGTGGTGGCTCTGCCGGGGACCAAGACGTTGAAGTATCTGGAGGTGAACGCGGCAGCCGCCGACATCACCCTGCCGCAGGGCCGGGCCGTCGAGCTGGCCGAGGTGCCGGACGCCGTCGGCACCCGCTACTGAGAGGGGCCCACGATGCAGGTCATCTCCTTTCCCGCCGGCGGCTTCGGCACCAACTGCTACGTGCTCGCGCCCACCGGTGGCGACCGCTGCGTGATCATCGACCCAGGCCAGAGCGCCGCCGACCCGGTGGCGGAGATCATGCGACAGCACGACCTCACCCCGGAGGCCGTGCTGCTCACCCACGGCCACATGGACCACACCTGGGACGTGGTGCCCGTGTGCGGCCGCTGGGACATACCGGTGTACGTCCCGGAAGCGGACCGGTTCATGCTGGCCGACCCGGCGAAAGGGCTGCCGGACAGCTTTCCGCGACACGTGCTGGCGGGCCACCCGAACGCCGAACCAGCCGACGTGCGCCCGGTGACCCGCGACGGCGAGGAGATCCGGCACGCCGGTCTGACCCTGGTGGCACGGCACTGTGCGGGCCACACCCCGGGCTCGACGATGTGGCACTGCACCGACGACGAAGCCGATTATCTGCTCACCGGCGACGTGCTGCTGGCCGGGGCGCTGGGCAACACCGAGGGGCCCGGAGGCAGCGCCGCGGTGCTCCGGGAATCGCTGCACCGGATTTGCGCCCCGCTCGACGGCGCGACGGTCCTGCTGCCCGGTCACGGCGGCGCGACGACCCTGGCCGCCGAACGCCGCCAATTTCCCATCCTGTAGCTGCTGGAGCTCGCCTCACAGGACGGCCACCAGCCGGGCCACCGCCGCCGAGTCGTCGAGCGGGGCACTGCCCAGCAGGTGGCCGTCCGGGCGGATCACCGCCAGAACGGGCTGACGCCCCAACGCCTCGGCGAGCTGTCGCGTCACCGCACCCGGCCCGGTGCGCACCACCGACGTCCCGTCCGGCAGGCCGGGCGGAGAGGTGTCGCCGCGCCACACCACCACGGTGAAGTCGTCGCGTGCGACGAGCGGCCACGGCCCGTCGAGGGCAGCCGGCCCGGGACCCGGCAGCACGGGCAGCCGCTCCCCCGGGCGGGCAGGGCCACCGCGCCGCACGAGGGGACGCGGTTCGCCGTAGCTCACGTCGAGCTGACTCAGTTGCGGCGCCAGGTAACGTTGCAGCACCCCGGTTCGGTGCGCCAGCCGCGCCACCGTGTCCCGGGCCGCGAGCCGAAGCCTGCTGCGCCCGGCGATCGCGAACCGCGTCTGCACCGCCGTGGTGGCGGCCACCCGGTGCGCGGCGGTCCGGCGTTCCTTCTCGTATGCGTCGAGCGCCTCCTCGGGTGACCGGCCCCGCACCACCGCGCCGAGGCGCCATCCGAGGTTGACCGCGTCCTGGATCCCGGTGTTCATACCCTGCCCACCGGCGGGGCTGACGATGTGCGCGGCGTCGCCGGCAAGCAGGCAGCGACCCGCCCGGAACGTCTCGGCGATCCGACAACGGACCCGGAAGGTCGTGCTCCACACCAGGTCGCCGACCACATTCACGCCAGGCATCCGCTCGTCGACGACGCTCTGGAACAGGTCGCGACCCGGGGCGGCCGCGTCCTCGGGTTGATGCGGCACGGTCGTCGCCAGCCGGAACAGCCCTCCGCCGAGTGGACCGAGAGCGAGCCCGCCCCGATCGGAATAGAAGTAGTACGAAAGATCGTCGGGCAGGTCGGTGCGGACGCCCGCGTCCGCGATCGCGAACGTGACGTCGACGGGCTCGCCGCTGAAACCGATGCCGAGTCGCTTGCGGACGGCACTGTGGGCCCCGTCGGCACCGACCAGCCACTCGAACGTCCGCTCCTCCACCGTGCCATCCGGGTGCTCCAGTTTCACTCTGGGCAGGCCACCGCTGGGGTCGATGTCGACGAGCCGTACGCCCCGGTCGATCCGCCCGCCCAACGCCGCCAGCCGGTCACGCAGGACCTCCTCGGTCGTGCTCTGGGCAATCATCAGCGCGAACGGATACGGCGTGTCGCCGAGCCGCCGCAGCGAGACCTCGCCCAGCGGCCGGCGCTGGGAAAAGTACCGCGTGCCGCGGATCCGGTGCCCACGGGCCAGTAGGTCGTCGGTCACCCCGATGCGGTGCAACAGCTCCAGGTTGCGCGGCCAGAGCACGTTGGCGCGCGAGTGCGGAGTGGCCTGCCGTTCAGCATCAACGAGGCGCACCGGGATGCCCTGCTGGAGCAGATCGCACGCGAGCACCAGACCGACCGGGCCGGCACCCACGACGAGCACCGTGTCGTCTTTCACGCCCACAGCAGACCTCCGTTCACCTCGAGGATGTGACCGTTGACGTAGGCGCTCTCGTCCGAGGCCAGGAAGACCGCCGCGGCGGCCAGTTCTGCGGGGTCTCCCAGGCGCCCGGAGAGCAGCCTTTTGCGGTACGTCTCCCAGACCCGGTCGTTGCCCCTGACCTCCTTGCCCATGCCTTCGTCGATGTAGCCGGGCGACAGGCAGTTGACCCGGATGTTCTTCGGCGCGAACTCGGCGGCGGCGCTGCGGGTGAACATCTCCACGGCGGCCTTGCTGGCGCTGTACGCGGCTGCGCCCACTGCCACCCGGCTCGCCGTACAGGAGGACACCGTGATGATCCGGCCGCCGCCCTGCGCCGCCATCACCGGCAGGGCCGCCTGCGTGCAGAGGAAGACCCCGGTGAGGTTCGTCTGCACGGTGTCGTTCCAGTCCGCGAAGCCCAGCTTGGCGATCATCCCGTTGCGGCTGACTCCGGCGTTGCAGACCAGGACGTCGAGGGTGCCGAAGCGGTCGACCGCTGCCGCCGTCATCCGCGCCACCGAGGCGGGATCGGTCACGTCGGTCTCCTGGTAGGCGACACGGTCGGGCGCGTAGTCGCCGAGTTCCTTGATGTCGTACGGGTTGCGGGCCGCGCAGAGGACCGAGGCGCCCTCGGCGAGATAGCCCTCGGCGATCGCCCGCCCCAGCCCGCGGGTGCCGCCGGTGATGACGGCCGTCCTGCCCTGTAGTCGCACGTGGGTCTCCTTCGGGAAGTCAGTACCAGGTCAGCAGCAGAGCGGCCGCGGTCATCCCGCCGCCCACGGAGGACATGAGGATCCGTTCCCCGCGCTGCAACGGCCTGTCGCGGTGGCTGGCGTGCAGGGTGACCGGGATCGAGGCGCCGGCGGTGTTGCCGTACTCCGGGGCGGTCAGCGCGACACGATCCATGCCGATGCCCATCTCCCTCGCCAGCGATTCCAGGAGCCGGGTGTTGGCCTGGTGGAAGACGAAGCGGTCGACGTCGGCCAGGGTGAGCGCGGCGTCGGCGAGCACCTGCTCGATCAGCTTGCGCTGGGTCTGCACCGCGTAGTCACGGACCGAACGGCCGTCCATGCGGAAGTAGTGCCGGCCCGCCGCGCGGGTCTCCTCGGTCAGCGCCTGCCGTGTGCCGCCCGCTTCGACGACGACATACTCGTGGTGCTCACCGTGCGTCTGCAGACGGCTCGCGACGATGCCGTACCCCTCGGGGACCTGGCCGAGCACGACCGCGCCGGCCCCGTCGCCGAAGAGGCTGACCGTCTTGCGATCACCTCGGTCCATGATGCGCGAGAACATGTCGGCACCGACGACGAGCATCTCGCCACGGCCGAACCGGCTGAGCATCATGCCCTCGGCGACGGTCAGCCCGAACAGGAAACCGCTGCACACCGCGTTGACGTCGAACGCGGGCACGCCGCTGAGTCCGAGCTTGTGCTGCAGGATGGCGGCGGTCGAGGGCTGCGGGACGTCGGGAGTGCAGGTGGCGACGATCAACCCTTCGATGCGCCGCTGATCGCCGGCCAGGGCTTCGCGCGCCGCGGCGGCGGCGAGGTCGGAGGTCGCGGTTCCGGCGTCGGCGTAGCGGCGCTCGGTGATACCGGTGCGTTCGGTGACCCAGGCCGGGTCCACGCCGGCCCACCGGCCGACGGTCGCGTTGTCGATGATGGTCTCGGGTACGTGGGAGCCGAGGCCCGTCACTCCGATGGGCATGCTGGGGTCCTTCCTGCTGTCTGCGGTCAGAGGCCCATACCGAGGCCGCCGGCGACCGGCACCACCGCGCCCGTCACGTACGACGCCTCGGCACCGGCCAGGAACCGCACCACGGCGGCGACCTCCGCCGGAGTTCCGGCGCGATGCAGGGCGGTCATGGCGAGGTACTCGGCACGTCGGCGCTCGGACATGGCCCGCGACATGTCGGTGTCCACGAGCCCGGGCGCCACCACGTTCGCGGTGATGCCGCGCGAGCCCAACTCCCAGGCCAGCGAGCGTGCCACCCCGATGAGGGCTGCCTTGGAGGCGGTGTAGTTGACCTGGCCCGGTGAGCCGGTCAGCGCCACCGCCGACGAGATGAAGATCAACCGGCCCCACCGAGCGGTGAGCATGTCCTGCGCCGCCCGACGGGCGACCCGAACTGCTCCGGTGAGATTCGCCGCGAGGACGTCTTCGAAGTCCTTGTCGGTCATCCGCAGCAGCAGCCCGTCGCGGGTGATGCCGGCGTTGGCGACCAGCACCTCCACCGGCCCCTGCTGGCGCGCCACCTGGTCGAACGCGGCGGCCACCTCCGCCGGGTCGGTCACGTCGCACGGCACGGCGGGCAGGTCGTCCGGCGGCTTGGTGGCGCGGTAGGTGACCGTCACCCGGTCACCGGCCTCGACCAGCGCCCGCGCGATCGCCAGCCCGATGCCCCGGTTCCCGCCGGTGACAAGGACGGAACGGCTCATGGCGCGGTGACCACGAGTACGGCGTTCTGGCCCCCGAAGCCGAACGAGTTCGACACCGCGACGTCCACAGCCAGCCCACGCGGCGCCTTCGCCACCACGTCGACCTCGATCTGCGGATCCTGGCTGGTCAGATTGGCCGTGGGCGGCACCAGCCCGTGCTGCACGGCGAGCACCGCGTACGCCGCCTCCGCCGCTCCGGCCGCACCGATGAGGTGCCCGATGACTCCCTTGGTGGAGGTCACCGCCGGCCGATCGCCGAGCACCCGACGGATCAGCCGCGATTCGGTGACGTCATTGAGCGGCGTCGAGGTGCCATGCGCATTGACGTGCGCCACCTCCTCGGGCTCGACCAGCGCGTCGGCGAGGGCCGCGCGCAGCGCCCGTTCGGCGCCACCACCCTGGGGGTCAGGCCGCGAGGCGTGGAAACCGTCCGCCGAGGAGCCGTACCCGCTGATGTTCGCCCGGATCCGGGCACCCCGGGCGCGCGCGTCGGCGGCCCGTTCGAGCACGAGGATCGCTGCGCCCTCGCCTGCCACGAAGCCGTCTCGGTCGACATCGAAGGGACGCGACGCCGCGGCGGGGTCATCGCGGCGCCGCGACATCGCGCCCATGTTGGTCAGGCTCGCCAGGGTGGTACGGGTCAGGAAGGACTCCGTGCCCCCGGCGATCACGATGTCGCACATGCGGGACTCGAGCAGTTGCCGCGCCAAGCCGATCGCGGTCGCGCCGGACGCGCACGCCGTCGACACCACGAAGTTGGGCCCGGTCGCCTGGCACTCGATGGCGATGTAGCCGGCGCTCATGTTCACCGGGGCGGTCACCATCAACGTCGGCGAGACGATCTGCGGGCCCTGCTCGAGGAAGGCCGCGTGCTCCTTCTCGTAGGTGGCACATCCGCCGAACGAGTTGCCGATCACCACACCGACCCGGGTCCCGTCCCAGTCGGTCGGATCGAAGCCGGCGTCGACGAGCGCCTGCCGCGCGGCGACGAGGGCCAACTGGTTGACCCGGTCGAGGCGGGCCGCCTTGCGGCCTCCCAGCAGCGCCGCGGCGTCGAAGTCCGGCACCCGGCAGACGAAGTCGACGGGATTACCGGCCAGCGACTCGTCGATCCGGGCTACGGACTCCCCCGCGCAGATCGTCTCCCAGTTGGCCTCGACCCCGATCCCAGCCGGGGTGACCAGCCCCAGCCCGGTGACGGCGACCTCGAACCGCCGGTGCCGGCCGGTCACGCGGCGACCACTTCGTCGAGCTTGGCACCGATCTCACCGACCGTGCTCTCGATGGTCATCTCGGTCTCGTCGAGCACGACGCCAAACTCCTTCTGCAGCGCGACGCTGAGCTCGATCAGGGCGAGCGAGTCGAACTCGAGATCCTCCAGCGTGGTGGACGCGGTGAACTCGCTCTCGGAGATTCCGAGCTTGGTGCTGAGCAGGGTGTGGAAACGCTCCTGGACAAGGCTCATCGGGATGCTCCTTTGGCTGTGGAAGAGGGAGAGTCGGGGCGGCTGACCACCATCGCGGTGAAGGTGAAGCCGCCGCCGCCGTTGAGGACCAGGGCGTGGTCGCCCGGCCCGAGCCAGTCGCCGCTGCTGAGGTCGGCGAGGTTGGCGTTGAGGTCGCCCGCGCCGAGATGCCCGGTCGCGCGACCAAGATCGAGCAGATCCGCGTCGACCTGCTCGACCAGCGGTGGTACGTACGCCTCGGCCATGGCCTTGGTGCCGAGCCGGGGCAGGACCGCGTACCGCAGGTCGGAGCCGGACAATCCGGCCTCGGCCAGCGCCGTGGCGACCGCCTCGGAGATGCGGTCGTAGGCCGTCTTGATGAAGCGGTCGACGCCGTACGCGGCGATGAACGCACGCTTCGTACGCTTGACGTTGATCTGCGGTCCGTGTCCGAGTGGGTGGGCGTCGAGCCCGTCGTCCCCGCGGTGCATGACCTCCAGGTCGGCGGCGACAGTGGTTGCCGAGGCGTGCAACAGCAGGTCGCTGGGGCGGTCGCCGCGGTGGACGAGGACAGCGGTGGCCCCGTCGCCGGTCGCCATGCCGTAGTCGGTGAGCCACCGGTGCCAGCTCGGGGTCAGGAACCGGTCGGCGGTGGTGACCAGCACGGGACCGGATCGTGGCTCGCCGCGGAGCCGGTCGATGGCCAGCTCGATACCGATCGCGCCGCCGTTGCACTGCTGCAGCAGCCCGATCGGCACAGCCTGGTCGGCACCCAACTGGTGGGCGATGTAGTGCGGAGCGGACCAGGCGTCGTGGCCCTGGTGGTGCACGCTGGCGTGCAGGACCATGGCGAGCTCCTCGGCAGGTGCACGTCCGCGGTCGAGCACGGGCCGCGCCGCGCGGACGGCCATGTCCGGAGGCGCGACGTCGACCGACACGGGCAACTCGGTGTAGCCCAGCTCGGTGGCGGTCTTGGCACGCACGTCACCGCAGGCCACGGCGGCCGTGACGGTCTGCCGGACCGACGGGTACCACACCCCGGCGACGAGACCGACGGCATTCATCGCCGGACCCAGGGCTCGAGTTCGGCGATCGCCTCGCCGGTGCTGGTGAAACACACGGCGTGCCAACCTGCCGCCTGAGCCCCGGCGCAGTTCTTCGGCAGGTCGTCGACCAGGACGCAGTCGCGCGGCGGCACGCCGGCCCGGGCCGCGGCCAACGCGAAGATCGCCGGCTCGGGCTTTCGGGTGCCGACCTCGAACGAGAGCACCACGTCGTCGAACAGCTCCGCCACCGGCAGCATCGCCCGCCAGTGCACGTCCCAGGCGGGCACCATGTTGGACACCAATCCGACGAAGGTGCCCCGGCGGCGCACGGCTCGTAGCCAGTCGGCCCACTCGGTGTTGCTGCGCCGGTCGGCGAACCACTTCGCGCCGAAGTCTGAGAGGTCCGCGCTGACGCCGTATCGCTCGGCCAGCACCTCCTCCATCTGCGCGGCCCACTCGTCCTGGGAGATCAGTGGCGTGTCCAGCGGGGCCATGGTGTCGCCGCCGTAGCGGTCGCCGACGACCTTCATCGCGCCGAGGTACTGGTCCGGCTCGATGCCCTGGGCGGCGCAGAAGCTGCGCACCGTTTCGCCGACCGGCGGGGTCAGCACGCCAGCGAAGTCCGTCCAGACGGCTCTCATCGTTCCAACTTCACTGTGCAGACGGTGGTGCCGTTCTGGCTCACCTCTACGTCGATCCGCTCGCCCTGGGTCGCCGTGATGGTCAGCGGGCTGTCCAGTTCCGCGAACTGCACGAAGGCCGCGTCGAGGCCGGTGACCAGGGACTCCCCCGTGAGAAGGACGGCCATCTGCCGGGCCGCCTCGAGCAGGGCCATCCCGGGTACGTGGTCGAGCGGGTGGTCGAAGAGGCTGGCGTGGTCGAGTGGCACGTCGACGCGGGCGGTGGCCGTGCGGCCGGCCACGTCCGCTTCGGCGAGCACGACGTTGCGGGGGTCGCGGCGCCCGACCAGGGCGGGCCGCACCGGCTCGGCGCCGGTACGGGGCGAAAGCTCGTCCGACGTCGGCGCGGGGCTGCGGCGCCGGAGGGTCCGCAGCGCCGCGTAATCATCCGCGGGCAGGTAGCCGGCCTGGATGTGGCTCTCGCCGACGGCCACACCGTCGACCTCGAGCCCAATGTCGAGGGTCAGCGACCGCAACTGACCGTCCCGGCTGCGGGCGCCCCCGGTGCGGATATCGAGCCGTAGCTCACCCGGCGTGGTGCCGCTGACCAGCGCGGCCGGGTCGGTGATCCGGGTCCGCCATCTCTTCACCAGAAACGCGGTGCCGAACGGCAGGTCCAGGAATCGGTGGACCAGCAGGGTCGAGGCCTGTCGGCAGCATTCGAGCAGCAGCATCGGGTCGACCCGGGCAGGTGCGGCGGTGTGGTCGGTGTAACACCAGTGCGCCCGAGGTAGCTGGGCGGCTGCGAGGAACCGGTCCTCGGCGATCCGCACGGCGTCGGTGAGGAACACCTCCGCGAGGGCACGACGATGCACCAGGGCGCGGTGAACCGTACGGTCGAACTCGAGCGCATGGTCGTCGATCTGCTGCGGGGGCGCGGCCACCGGCGGCATGGCGACTCCTGTCCGTTGGTGTCGTGGGCTCACGAACCACCGTGACAGGAGAGGCTCAAGGCATCCCCGCCGCCGGATACGAGGGTGACTCAAGACTGCCTAGGGTGACGCGCGCAGAGGCCGCGCCGATCTCACCGAAGGTCTCGGCCCGCCTCAGCCTCCTGCCGGACCGGCCGACCGGAACGGTCTGCGACCTCGACACGGCCGCGGAAACCCAGGTCGACCACCGTCCCCTGACCGCCGTCGTCGGCGGACTCCACGTCGGAGGGTGAGGGCGTATCGTGTGCTGTCCGCGCCGCACCGGGTTCCTCCTGGGGCGGCCGGCTGCCGTCACACGGGGGAGGTCTGATGGCGCAGTTTCCCAGCGGCGACTTCGGCGCGGCGACCGAGCGGTTCGTCGCCTCCTGGTCGGCGGGCATCTCCGAGCGGGCCGCCCGGGCGCAGGAGTTGTCCGAGCGGGTGGCGGCGCTGTCGGCGACCGCCGACGGTGCGGACGGCGCGGTCCAGGTGACCGTCGCCGCGTCCGGCGCCATGACCGACCTTCGACTCGACGACCGGGTGTTGCGGTGGCGGGCGGACGAGATCGCCGCCGAGGTGCTGGCGGTGATGCGCCGGGCGCAGGGCCGCCTGGCCCCGCAGGTGGCGGAGGCCGCGGCGGAGACCGTCGGCGCCGACTCCGAGACCGCCCGCGCCGTCGTCGGCAGCTACGAGACGCGCTTCCCGGAGGTCGCCGAGGAGGACGAGCCGGGGTACGCCCCCTGGGGTGACCGTGGGCGTTGAGGCAGCCGGGTTCGAGGTCACCACGGCGGCGGTGACCGAGCACGCCCGCTCCGTCGACCGGATCGCCGAGGCGATCGGCACCGCGCACGACGCGGGGGCGTACGTGCGGATGGGCGCCGGCGCGTACGGGCATCTGCCCGTCTGCCAGGCGATCCCCTTTCTGTTGGACTTCCTTCAGGAGCCGGCGGTGGAGGCGCTCGCGGCGGCGCAGGAGGCGTTGCACAGCGCGGCCGGCGCGCTCGACGGGACTGTGGACGCCTACCACCACACGGACGGAACGATCTCCGCTGCCCTCGGGCGGATGCACCGATGAGCACCGACGTGGCGAATCCGCTGATCGCCGCCCGGCAGGACACCACCACCGCGTACAGCGGCGTCGGCCTCGTCGAGAGCCTGGTCGACCTGCGCAACGGCATCGAGAACGGGTCCTGGATCGACTCGACCATCGGCGGTTTCGGTACGTCGATGGAGGTGCTGGCGACCTGCGTAGACCCGATCGGGTCGATCGTCTCGTGGGGGGTCGCCTGGCTCATCGAGCACGTCAAGCCGCTCTCCGACGCCCTCGACTGGCTGGCCGGCGACCCGGACCAGATCACCGCGTACGCGCAGACGTGGCACAACGTCTCCCGGCAGGTCACCGGTCAGGTCACCGCCCTGTCCGAGGCGGTGCGCACCGAGATCGCCACCTGGACGGGTCCCGCGTCCGAGGCGTATTGCCGCTACAGCGACCAGCACGTGCGCCACCTCGCCGGCCTGGCGGACGCCACCGGTCTGATCGGCACCGTCGTCGAGGGCGCGGGGCTGCTGGTGGCGCTGGTCCGGGAGTTGGTCCGGGACCTGATCGCCGACTTCGTCTCGGTCCTCGCCGTCCGGCTGTGGGAGTGGCTCGCCGAGGCCGGGCTGACCCTGGGCGCGGCCACCCCACTCGTGGCGGCGCAGGTCTCCACGCTGGTCGCCAAGTGGGCCGCCAAGGTCGCCGGGCTGCTCACGGCGCTGGCCCGCAGCGTCAGCCGGCTCCGGCCGATCCTGTCCAAGCTCGGCGAACTGCTCGACACCCTCCGTACGGCGCTGCGCGGTCTGCGGCGTACCCCAGGCGGGTCGAGTCCTTCCGACATGCCGGCCTCCGGCCCGGGGGTGCGCGGCTACACCGATCCCGGGGGCGGGCAGGCGCCGCCGTGGGCCTGGCAGGACGGGCCCGGGCCCGCCGGTGCGGGCCACGAGCCGGGACCGGCCGGCGGCGGTCCGGCGCACGGCGGACCAGCCGGGGAGCGCGGGCCGGCCGGGGGCCCACCGCACGACGGCGGCCGGGGGCACGACGCCGGGCCACCGCACGACGACGGTACGGCGCGCGGCGCCGACGAGCCGCCGGACACCGACGGGCCCGACGCGACGGAGCCCGGGTCCACCGCCGATCCGCTGGTGCCCGATCATGCGAGCGAGGCCGAGTTGCGGCTGCTCGGCAGGGAGGTGCACAGCATGACCGAACTCGACCCCGGTGGGCACGTCAACGACGCGTACGACGTGACGTTCACCGACGGCACGCATGGCGTCTACAAGCCGAATGTGCCGGAGAACGAGTTCGTCCAGGTGCGCTCCACCATTCCGGAGAATCAACTGGCCGCCCGGGAGGTCGCCGCCTCGCGCCTGGACGAGGATCTGGGCTTCGGCCTGGTGCCCACGACAGCCCGGTGGGACGGTCCGCACGGGGCCGGGTCGATGCAGGAGTTCGTGGAGAACGCGAGCCCGGGTCGTCCCGCCAGCGCCTACTCCGTCGCGGAGAGCGAGCGGATGGCGGTGCTCGACTACGTCAGCGGCAACACCGACCGGCACATGGGTAACTACCTGACCGGCCCCGACGGCCGCCTGGTCGCCATCGATCACGGCTACTCGTTCCCCGAGTCGAACGGCGAGCCGCTGCGGTCGGACTTCGTTCAGCAGCAGATGAACCGGCCGCTCAGCCCGGAGACGATGGCCCGGATCCAGGCCACCGATCCGGGCGCGCTGGCCGACCGTCTGCGCGGCACCGGCCTGAGCGAGCAGGCGCTGTCCGGTGCGATGGACCGCTTCAACGAGATCCGCAGCCGAGGCATGATCACAGGCGAGGCGTGGAACGCCTTCCGTCCGCCGAGCCCGTGGTGAGCAGAGGAGCCGTGGTGAACCAGGAGGCAGGCATGACCGAGCAGGCGCTGACCCGCGTGGCGCTGTACACGTTCGCGCAGCACACCAACCGGCGGGTGGCCGAGTTCCGTTGGCAGCCGGGCCAGGCGGTGTCGCTGACCATCCTCGACCCCGAGTGGGGTGCGCTCGCACAGGACTTCTACGACAACGGCGTGCCGGTCGGCGCGGAGCGGGTGCCGCCGGAGGCCGGTCCGGACTTCATGCGCGCCCTGCTGCAACGCTTCCGGATGAGCTACTACAAGTTCGTGGACGAGAGCGGCTGAGCCGCCACGCACGGGTAGGACAGCCGCTGCCTGGGCATCGCTACGCTGTACGGCGGCCTCGCGGTCTCCCCCGTACTCTGGCGACGGTCAGCGGGCGGCCGACCATGAGCCATCCGACGAAGCCATACAGGAGAGGGGCGACCACTGCATGACTGCGGTATCGGGCCAGCTGTCAAGTGCGGTGAGTGCCGGGGAGACGGCCGAGGAGGATCTGCGCGCGCTGTTCGGGCAGTCCATCGCCGTTTTCGCGTCGCTCGTGGGGCCCACGCATGTCGTGGAGACGGCGAACCCGGCGTTCTTCGCCACCATCGGTGAGGAACGGGCGCGCACCGGGGTCCCGGTCGCCGAGCTGATGCCCGAGTTGGCCGGTCAGGGTTTCGTCGCTCTGCTGGACGAGGTCTACCGCACGGGTGAGCCCTACACCGGTCGGGACGCCCGGGTCGTGCTGGGGACCGGCCCGCACGCGCGGGAGGCGTTCTTCGACTTCACGTACGAGCCACGCCGCGACGCCAGCGGCACGGTGACCGGGATCCGCGTGATCGGTGTGGAGACCACGCAGGTCAAGCACGCCCAGCGGTTGATGGCCGAACACCGCGCCATGCTGGAGCAGATCGCCCGCCAGGCGCCCCTGGCCGAGGTGCTCGACGGGATGGCGCGCTGCATCGAGAACCTGGCGCCGGAGCAGGTGCTCGTGTCCGTGCTGCTCGCCGATCCGGACGGCCGGCACCTGCGCCACGGTGCCGCACCGAGCCTGCCCGAGTTCTACAACCAGGCCATCGACGGGATCGCCACCGGCGAGGGCGTCGGCTCGTGCGGCACGGCCGCGCACCGGCGGGAACCAGTCATCGTCACCGACATCGCCACCGACCCGTTCTGGGACGACTTCCGCGACCTGGCCGAGCGGGCCGGGCTCGCCGCCTGCTGGTCGATGCCGATCCTGGCCCGCGACGGCAGCCTGTTGGGTACCTTCGCCATGTACCACCGCATCCCGCGCGTCCCGCAGGACGCCGATCTCGCCCTGGCCCGGGTCTTCGCCGACACCGCGGCCCTGGCCATCGAACGCCACCACGTCGAGCAGGCGAAGACGGCCGCCGAGGCACGCGCCAAGGCCGCGCATGAGGAGCTGGCCAAGGCGGTACGCGCCGAGCGGCAGTTGCGCGCCGAGGCCGAGCAGCGCGCCACCGCGGCCGCGGAACTCGCCGACCGGATGCGCGCCGCCGCGGCCGCACAGGCCGCCCGACCGCATCCCGAGCACTGCCAGCTCGGCGGCGACCAGGGGTGCACCGCACCAGCGAAGATCAAGATCGCCGATTCGTGGGGTGATGCGGCGTGGGGCTGTGAGGCCCACGTCGAGGAGGCCATCCTCAACGTACGGTCGGTGTTCATCGCGAGCGAGGAGCTCGGCGGCCTGGCCGCCTACCTCAACCGCTGATCACCCCCGGCCCAGCAGCGACGACGGGCGGGTGCGCCCTGCGGTCAGGCCGCGACGGCCGCCCGGACGTCGTCGTCGGCGGCGCGCAGCCGTGCCGCGGCCTCCTCGACGGTGCAGTGGGCGAGCAGCAGCACGATGGCCGTCTTGGCGTGCCCGTGCGCCGCCGCGAGCGCCCGCGCGGCCGTGTCGAGATCGGTGTCGGCGGCCTCGGCGACGATCCGGCGTGCCCGGTCGACGAGCTTGGCGTTGGTGGCGTTCATGTCCACCATGAGGTTGCCGTAGACCTTGCCGAGCCGGGCCATCGTGGCGGTCGAGAGCATGTTGCAGACGAGTTTCTCGGCGGTGCCGGCCTTGAGCCGGGTGGAGCCGGTGAGCACCTCGGGGCCGGTGGGCACCTCGATGGCGACGTCGGCGTGCCGGCTGACCACCGCGTCGGTGTTGCAGGCCACGGAGACGGTCGCCGCGCCACGCGCGCGGGCATGATCCAACCCGCCGACCACGTACGGGGTACGGCCGCTGGCGGCGAGCCCGACCACCGTGTCGCGGGAAGTCAGGCCGACCGCGTCGAGGTCGGCGACGGCGCGGGTCGGGTCGTCCTCGGCACCCTCGACGGCGACGCCGAAGGCTCGTGCCCCGCCGGCGAGCAGACCGATGACCCGGTCGGGCGTCGTACCGAAGGTGGGTGGGATCTCGACGGCGTCGAGCATGCCGATCCGGCCGCTGGTGCCCGCGCCGAGGTAGATCAGCCGTCCGCCCTGGCGTAGCGACGCCACGATGACGTCGACGGCGGCGGCGATGTCCGGCACGGCCCGACGGACGGCGTCCGCGACCGAGCGGTCCTCGTCGTTCATCGCGAGAAGCAACTCGGTGGGAGACATCCGGTCGAGGTCGCTGGTCTTGTCGTTGCGGGTCTCGGTGCCGAGGGTGCTGAGGTCCATCCGGTGTTCGTTCCTCTCGCTGATATTCAGCCGCCGAGGCCACCGGGCGCGTCCTGCTGGGCCAACGCGCCCTCTATCAGCAGGCTGAAACCACAGCGTAACCAGCCCGGACGGGCGCTGGCAAAAAGTTTCGCGTTAGTGTGGGCCAACGTCACTTATTGACAGCCCGCTGGGTGGGGAGTGAACCGTGCGCCAACTCGACCTTGTCGTGATCGTGCTGTACCTCGTGGTGATCGCCTTCGTCGGACTGCGCCTGTCCGGCAAGCAGAAGTCCGCCAAGGACTACTTCGTGGGCGAGGGCCGACTGCCGTGGTGGACCGTCTCGTTCTCCGTGGTCGCCACCGAGACCAGCGTCCTGACCGTGATCAGCGTGCCCGGTGGCGCCTACAGCGGTCAGGGGTTCGGCAACGTCGAGCTGGCCCTGGGCTACGTCATCGGTCGCGTCGTCGTGGCCACGGTGCTCATCCCGCTCTACAAACGGGGTGGGTTCGTCAGCGCCTACCAGTACCTCGGTGAGCGGTTTGGCCTGAAACTTCAGGGTCTGGCGTCGGTCACGTTCGTCTTCACCCGCCTGCTCGCCGAGGGTGTCCGCCTGTTCGCCTCGGCCATCCCCATCAAGCTGCTCCTCGACGAGTTCGGCCTGCACGTCGGCTACCAGGCCATCATCGTGGTCCTCACGCTCATCACGGTCGTCTACACCTACCTCGGCGGCATCAAGGCGGTCATCTGGACCGACGCCATCCAGATGGGGCTGTACCTGGGCGGGGCGATCCTGGCCATCGCGGTGCTCAGCCACGCCGTCGGCTTCGACGGCTACTCGCAGGCGCTGGACGCCGGCAAGTTCCAGCTCTTCGACACCAACTTCACCCTCGCGCACGTGCTCACCAGCCCGTTCGCCCTGCCGACCGCGATCATCGGTGGTGCGATCTTCGCGATGGCCAGCCACGGGTCGGACCAGCTGATCGTCCAGCGCATCCTGTCCACCCGCACGCTGCGCGACGGGCAGAAGGCGATGATCTCCTCGGGCGTCTTCGTGGTCATCCAGTTCGCCGCGTTCTCCCTGGTCGGCGCGCTGCTGTGGTCGTACAACAAGGGTCAGACGTTCAAGGAACTCGGCCTGGCCAGCAGCGACAACCTCTACCCGAGTTTCATCCTGCACGCCCTGCCGGTCGGCATCTCGGGTCTGCTGGTGGCCGGCATCCTCGGCGCCGCGATGGGTTCGCTGTCCTCGGCGCTGAACTCGATGTCGAACTCCACAGTCGCCGACTTCATCCACAGCTTCTCCCGCAAGGTCCCGTCCGACGACGCGATGCTCCGGCTCGCCCGGGTGATGACCCTGGTCTGGGCGGTGTTGATGGCGGTCTTCGCCTGCGCGTTCAGCTCCAGCACCGGAAACGTCTACCTGACCGGTCTGACCATCGCGGGCTACACCTACGGGGCACTGCTCGGGGCCTTCCTGCTCGGCCGTCTGGTCAAGCGGGCCAACCAGGTCGACGCGTTCATCGCCTTCCTCGTCACCGTGGCGGTGATGACCTACATCGTCCGCTTCGTCAAGATCGATGTGACGACGGCGGGTACCACCACCGCGACCGCCATCGCCGCGCAGTGGCTGGTGCCGATCGGCGTCCTGATCACCCTGGTCGTCGGCGCGGTGTCGAGCCGGTTCCACCCGGCCCCGGAGACGCCGTACGACCATGGACGACGCGACGAGGTCGACGACGACGCCGCGACGGCACCCGCCGGCCGGGCGTGAAGGAGGACGCGATGCGCGTGATCGGCCTGATGTCCGGAACCTCCTACGACGGCATCGAAGCCGCCGCAGCCGAGTTCGACCTGAGCGGCGACACCCTGCGGATGCGACCGCTGGGCCGGCTCAGCCACCCGTACCCCGACCAGTTGCGCGCCCGGATCGCCGCGGCCCTGCCACCCGCGACCACCACCACCGAGGCGATCTGTGTGCTGGACACCGGCATCGGCCAGACCTTCGCCGAGGCGGGCGTGCGGGCGGTCGCGGAACTGTGCGGCGGCCGCGCCGACCTGGTCGTCTCGCACGGCCAGACCATGCACCACTGGGTCGAGGCGGGAACGGTCCACGGCACCCTCCAGCTCGGTCAGCCGGCCTGGATCGCGGAGGCCACCGGCCTTGCGGTCGTGGCTGACCTGCGCAGCCGCGACGTCGCCGCCGGTGGCCAGGGCGCTCCCCTGGTCGCCCTGTTCGACGCGCTGCTGCTGCGCGGCCTGCCCGGCATCCCCGCCGCGCTGAACCTGGGTGGCATCGCCAACATCACCGTCGTCGCGCCGGACGCGGATCCCCTCGCGTTCGACACCGGGCCCGCCAACGCGCTGCTCGACGCCGTCGTACGCCATTTCACCGGCGGCGCCGAGGAGTACGACCGGGACGGGCGCGGCGCGGCGGCCGGGCAGGTGAACCCGGTCCTGCTGCGGCGGCTGCTCGACGAGCCGTACTACCGGCAGCCCGGCCCGAAGAGCACCGGCAAGGAGCTGTTCCACCTGCCGTACCTGCTCGCCGCCCTCGCCGACGCCCCCACGCCGGAGCCGAACGACGTGCTGGCCACGCTCACCCGGCTGACGGCGGTCACGGTGGCCGACGCCTGCCGCGAGCACGGCGTCACCCGCCTCGTCGTCTCCGGCGGCGGCGCGCACAACCCGACCCTGATGGGCATGCTCGTCGACGAGCTGCCCGACGCCGACCTGACGTCGAGCGACGAGGTGGGTGTCGCCTCGGACGCCAAGGAGGCGCTGGCCTTCGCGCTGCTGGGCTACCTGACCGTGCACGGGCTGCCGGGCACCCTGCCCTCGGGCACCGGCGCACGGCATGCCTCGGTGCTCGGCAGCATCACCCCCGGCCGCCAACCGCTGCGGCTGCCGGCACCGGTCGACACGGCACCCGAGCGGATGCTGATCATCGCCGACTGACCACCCTTCCCGGGAGGATCCGCCCATGAGCACAGTCGTTCCCGCGCCGAGCGCCGCCGGCGCCCGCGCCCGCGAGGTCGCCGAGTTGCTGCGCTCGCGCCTCGACGATCCGACCCGGGCCAGCGCCGAGCTGCCCCGGAGGCTGGCGGCGGCGCACGACGCCTCGCCGTACCTGTTCGAGCCGCAGGCCGTGGTCCGCGCGGCCTCGGCGGCCGAGGTGGGCGCGCTGATGGTCGGCGCCCGGGAGGCCGGCGTGCCGCTGACCCTGCGCGGTGGCGGCACCAGCCTCGCCGGGCAGGCCGGCGGCGCGGGCGTGCTTGTCGACGTGCGCACCGACTGGCGGCACGCCGAGGTCCTCGACGACGGCCGCCGCATCCGGCTCCAGCCGGGCCTGACGATCCGGCAGGCCAACGCCCGGCTGGCCCGCTACGGCCGCCGGCTCGGACCGGACCCGGCCAGCGAGTCCGCCTGCACGGTGGGCGGCATGGTGGCCAACAACTCCAGCGGGATGACCTGCGGCACCACCGACAACGCGTACCGCACCATGGAGTCGCTGCGCTTCGTCCTCCCGTCCGGCACCGTCGTCGACTCCGCCGCGCGCGACGCCGACGACCGGCTGCGCGCCGCCGAGCCCGAGCTGCACGCCGGGCTGCTGCGCCTGCGCGACCGGGTGCGCGCGACGCCGGGGTCGCGGGCCACCATCGAGCGGCTGTTCGCCATGAAGAACACCATGGGGTACGGACTGAACTCGCTGCTCGACCACGACAGCCCGGTCGAGATGCTGGCCCACCTGATGATCGGCAGCGAGGGCACGCTCGGCTTCGTGGCCGAGGCCGTCTTCCGGACCGTCGAGATCCACCGACACGCCGCCACCGGCCTGCTGATCCTGCCCGGTCTCAGCGCCGCCACCGACGCGCTGCCCGCCCTGCTCGCCGCCGGCGCGCGTACCGCCGAACTGCTCGACGCCGCCGCGCTGCGGGTCAGCCAGCGTGACCCGGACGCGAGCCCGGCCCTGCGCGGGCTGACTGTCGTCGGGCACGCCGCGCTGCTGGTGGAGTTCGCCGAGGACACCGCCGAGCGGCTGGCCGCGACGCTTGCCGACGCCCAGCCCGTGCTCGACCGGCTGCCCGCCGTCACCGGCACCGAGCTGACCCACGACCCGCGCGAGCGGGCCAGGCTCTGGCACCTGCGCAAGGGCCTCTACACGGCGGTCGCCGGCGCCCGCCCGCCCGGCACCACGGCCCTGCTGGAGGACGTCGCCGTGCCGATGCCGCGCCTGACCGGCACCTGCGACGGGCTGATCCGCCTGTTCGAGCGGCACGGCTACCCCGACGCGGTGATCTTCGGACACGCCCGCGACGGCAACCTGCACTTCATGCTGACCCAGTCCTTCGACACACCGGCCGAGATCGACCGCTACGCACGGTTCACCGACGACATGGTCGACCTCGTGCTGGCCGAGGGGGGAACGCTCAAGGCCGAGCACGGCACCGGTCGCGCCATGGCGCCCTTCGTCCGACGCCAGTACGGCGACGAGCTGTACGACGTGATGCGCGAGCTGAAGCGATTGTGCGACCCGAGCGGCCTGCTCAACCCCGGCGTGCTGCTCAACGACGACCCGACGGTGCACCTGCGGCAGCTCAAGGCCGTCCCGACCGTCGATGCGGAGCTGGATGCCTGCGTGGAGTGTGGCTACTGCGAGCCGGTCTGCCCCACCGCCGACGTCACCACCACCCCGCGGCAGCGCATCGTCCTGCAACGGCAGATCGCCCTCGCCACGGCCGCCGGGGACGAGGAACGCCGCCGGGAGCTGACCGCCGACTACGAGTACGCCGCGGTGGACAGCTGCGCCGCCGACAGCCTCTGCGTCACCGCCTGCCCGGTCGGCATCGACACCGGCGCGGCGATGAAGCGACTGCGCGCCGAGCGGCACAGCCCACTCGCCCAGCGCACCGCCCGTGGTGTCGCCCGGCACTGGAAGGGCGCCGTGGCCGGCGTCCGGGTCGGGCTGAACGCCGCACACGCCGTGCCGACACCGCTGACCCGCGCCGCCACCGGGATGATCCGTGCACTCGGCGCCACCGAACTCGTACCACAGTGGAGCGCCGACATGCCGCGCGCCGGCGGGCCCCGCCCCGAGCCACGCAGCGCGCCGGACGCACGAGCGGTGTTCTTCGCGGCGTGCATCGGCAGCGTCTTCGCGCCCCAGGACGGCCCGTCCGGCGGCTCGGCGGCGGCGTTCCTGCGCCTGTGCGAGCTGGCGCAGGTGCCGGTCGTCGTGCCGGCCGAGACGGCGGGCCTGTGCTGCGGGACGCCCTGGCAGTCCAAGGGCTACCCCGCCGGCCACCGCGAGATGGCCGAGCGGACCCTGGCCGCGCTGTGGACGGCCAGCGACCAGGGCCGGCTGCCCATCGTGTGCGACGCGTCGTCCTGCACCCACGGGCTGACCCAGCTGACGGCCGCGCTGGCTGAAGAGGATCGGGCACGGTACGCCGCTCTGCGCTTCGTCGACAGCGTCACCTTCACCGCCGAACACCTCCTGCCGGCGCTGCCCGAACCCCGGCGTCTGGGCTCGCTGGCCCTGCACCCCACGTGCTCCACCGTGCACCTCGGCGGCATCGACGACCTGCACACCGTGGCCCGGGCGGTCGCGGACACCGTAACCGTGCCGGACAGCTGGGGATGCTGCGCCTTCGCCGGAGACCGAGGGCTGCTGCATCCCGAGGTCACCAGCGGCGCCACCGCCGCCCAGGCCGCCGAGGTCAACCAACGCGACCACGACGCGTACGCCTCCTGCAACCGCACCTGCGAGATGGGCATGAGCCGGGCCACCGGGCAGCCGTACCGGCACGTGCTCCAGGTGCTCGTCGAGGCGATCGAGCCGCCGGCCTAGCCCGTCACCGCTGCTCAGCCCTCTGCCGTCCCAGAGCGCTCAGTTCGGCAGCCCGCGCCTCCTGGATCCGGCCGGCGAGGGTCTTCACCTCCGGGCTGCCTCCGGCGGTCTGCTCGCCCCGGCACAGCACGACGGTCTGCGTGAGGTGCGCCCGGATCAGACCGACGGCCCGGGACCGCACCTCGTCATCGGGAGTGGCGCGCAGCTCGGCGAGAGCGGCCTGGGTGACCATGCCGGGCATCTGATGCCCCGCATGGATGTTCTGTTCCGGAATGTTGCCGGCGGCCAGCAGCCTGCGCAGTTCCACCGACTCGGCCCGGTGCGCCGCCCGGATGTCGCCGAGGACGGCACGCAGCGCAGGGTCGGCGGCCGACGGACGATCGTCGAGGGCGTCGATCACCGCGAGTGCACCCTCGTTCATCGGCAGCAGCAGCTGGATGAAGGCGTCATCGGTGCCGTTGAGCAGTACTGGCGGAGTCGGCGCGGGAGCGGCTGACGCGGGCGCGGCGGTCCGGTCGGTACGGCCCGCATCCCGGGTCAGACCGACGGCCAGCGCCGTCGCGGCCAGCGTCGCGACGACGCCGACGATCCGCCCGGCCCGCCCGTTCAACGCGCGGCCTGGAACGCGCGGCCGATCACTGTCGCCGTGGTGCCGTCGCTGAACAACCCGGACCGATCCTTGTCGGTGGCGGGGAGGCCGAACCAGGCGTATCGCTGCACGTAGGAGAGTTGGCCGAGCATGTCGGCCGCCGCGGTGAGGAAGGCCGCCTGCTGCTCCTGGCTCGGAAACTGTTGACGCCCGCCGTCGTAGCGGATCAGAGCGAACTCGGTCAGCCAGATCGGCTTCCGGTACCGCTGGTGGACGGCCTGCAGGTACTGCCGAAGCTGGTTCACCGCCGCCGCGGTCGTGAAGTCGGCGCCGTACCAGTGCAGGGTGATGAAGTCCACCCGGTGACCCCGGGCCTCGGCGCCGGTCATGAACCGATCCAGCCAACCCTGCGGGTCCGAGCCGCCCCAGGCGACCGCCGGGCTGCCCAGCCTGCTGCCCGTCGCCATCAGTTGCGGCCACAGGTCCAGGGCCTGCTCGACGGTCATGTTCGCCTGTTCGGGCAGGTCCGGCTCGTTGAAGGTGAGCAGGTACGGCCCGGCGGCCCGGGCCCGGGCCAGCTCCGCGGCGGTGACGTTCTCCGCGCTGCGGATCAAGGGCACGAATGTCGCGCCGCGCGGAGTGCTGATCCCCGGGTGCTGGGTGCCCCAGGTGTAGTACCAGCCGGCCTTCGAGCTGGCCAACGCCTGGCTCGCTCCGGCGAAGTTCCACACCCCGACGCCCTTACGCGGGGAGCTGACCGCCGCCGGTGCGACCGGGGCCTTCGACGTGGGGCGCGCGCTCGGTGACGGCGCGCTGCTCGGGGAGGCGGGCGCGGAGGCGACGGTGGTGGGCGCCGCGGGCCGCGGGACGGCCCAGGAAGGCCCGGCGGCCGGATCGTCCGGCAGCACCACCACCACCATGGTGATCGCGAGGACCGCGGCAACCACTCCGGCGGCCAGGTAGGGAACCACAGCACGGGGAGCGTGCGCCGCAAGCTCGGCGACGCCCGGTGGATGCGGTCCGACGGCCGGCGCGGCGGCGGCCGGGGGCACGGTCGCGCCCGGTACGTGGGCGCTGAGGCCGGCCGGCAGTGGCAGCATCGGCATCCCGGCGAGCAGCCTGTCGATCGGCAGGAGCGTGGTGCCCAGGTGTCCGCAGAACGCGCAGTCACGGATGTGTCGCGCCAGCCGCTTGCGCCACAGCGGGCTGGGAGTGCCGTCCCACTCGGCCGCCACCGCGTTCAGGTCCGGGCAGCCAGGGCGGGCACGCAGGGCGCGGACGACGCCCCGGGCGCTCTGGATCTGCTCCTTCATCCGGTGGATGCGCACCGCGACGTGTCCCGGCGACAGACTCGCGGCCTCGGCGATCTCGGCACGCGTCAGCTCGCCGGTCTCCTCCAGCCACCAGAGCGAGAGCAGTTCCTGGTCGTCCGGGTCGAGCCAGCGGGTCGCTTCGGCGACCTCACGTCGTTGGTCGGTGAGGCCGAGCCGGAGGATCGTCATCCCGGCGAAGTCGGAGGCGGGGTCGGGCACGTTGTGGATCGCGTCGAGCCCGGCGTTCCGGTTGAGGGCGATGCGGCGACGCTGGTCCCAGTCGCGCACCTGGCGGATGGTGATCGCCACGAGCCAGGACCGGTACGCCGCCGGATCGTTGAGCGCGGGCAGGTGCCGGATCACCCGTACCAACGTTTCCTGGACCACGTCGTCGACGTCGGCGTGGCCGCGGAGCGCACGCCCGACGATGTTGTAGACCAGCGGAAGCGAGGCCGCCACGACGTCGTCGAGAGCGCGCCGGTCGCCCTGTCGAGCCGCGACGACCAGCCCGGGATCGGGTGCTGCCCGACCGGCTGACGACATGGATCCCACTCCTTGTGCGCTCGGTCCGGTCAGCGCGCGTGCGCGCTGACCGCCTCGTGATCGGAGACGAGCGGCGGCGGGTCAGATTACGGTTTTCTCCTCCGGTCGGCCGGGCCGGTCGGCCGGCACGCCGGCCTCGGCCTCGGCCGCGAAGGGGGTACGCAGGCGGGTCATGGACGCGGCGCTGACGTCCGCGGCCGGACTGCGCTCGTCGTCGACGACCCTGCCTCCCTCGATGGTGAAGGGGTTGCGGGCGGAGGTCATATCGGGCACGAGGTGCTCCAAAAGATGTGCACGGCAGCGCTCGACTCAGTCATCGGCAGCTTCGAAGCCGTGGGAGGCGGAGGGGCGGGCCCGGCGATGGGCGATCGGTGCCCGCACCCACAGCCTAGCGGCAGGGGACGACCGGCGGGTGCTGGACCAACGCCACCGGCGGATGACCAGCGGTTTCCGCCCCAGCCGAGGCGGGGCCGTGATCTGTTCGACTCACCCTGCCGGGTCGAGCCGGCACGGCTACGGTCGAGATTGCGGGAGCCGTCCCCCGACCAGGGTTCGGTGTGGTGCGAACGGACAGGACAGCCATGACGGTTCAGATCGATCTCGCCGGCAGGACCGCGCTGGTGACGGGCTCGACCCAGGGAATCGGCGCCGCCATCACGGTCGGGCTCGCCCGCGCGGGGGCCCGGGTGGCCGTGAACGGCCGTACCGCCGCCTCGGTCGAGCGCGCGGCCACGGCGCTGCGCGGCGAGGTCCCCGGCGCCGAGGTCGTCGAGGTGGACGCCGACGTGTCGACCGACGACGGTACGGCCCGCGCGCTCGACCTCCTGCCCACCGTCGACATCCTGGTCAACAATCTCGGCATCTTCGGCCCCACTCCGGCGCTGGAGATCTCGGACGACGAGTGGCGTCGCTACTTCGAGGTGAACGTGCTGGCCGGCGTCCGGCTGACCCGCGCCTACCTGCCCGGGATGATGGAACGCGGTTGGGGCCGCGTGCAGTACATCGCCAGTGACTCGGCGGTCGCCATCCCCGCCGAGATGATCCACTATGGGGTCTCGAAGACGGCTCTGCTCGGCGTCTCGCGCGGGTTCGCGAAGGCCGCCGCCGGCACCGGCGTGACCGTCAACTCGGTGCTGGCCGGGCCGACCCACACCGGGGGCGTGGAGGACTTCGTGGCCGAACTCGTCGGCGACAGCCTGCCGTGGGACGAGGCGCAGCGGGAGTTCATGCGGCTGCACCGGCCACAGTCGCTGCTTCAGCGGCTCATCGAGCCCGAGGAGATCGCCAACATGGTCACCTACCTCGCCTCTCCGCTCGCCTCCGCGACGACGGGCGCGGCGGTCCGGGTCGACGGCGGCTACGTGGACGCGATCGTCCCGTAACGGCCGGCTCAGAGCTGGACGACGTGGCCGACCCGAGGCGGCGTACGACCGGCGAGGACGTCGAGCCACGCGTGTCGCAGGGCCTCGGGACCGTTGCCGACCCGCACGTCGAGCCACCCGCTCGCCGCCGGGACGAACCGCTGCCAGGCGTCGGTGAACCGCCTGTCGAGCCCGTCGCGACCCCAGTCCCGGCTGCGCTTGCGCATCTGCACCGGCGCGAAGAAGACCTCCCCGGCGGCGTCCGCGTTGGGCGTCTGGTTGGTGAGCCCGACCGCGATGTCCCGCACGAGCCGGTCGCCTAGGTGAGCGCGCAGCGCGGCCCGGGTCGCTGGCGCTCCGGACAGGTCGAGGTAGACGGTGGCGACCGCGTCGAGGGCGTCGATGTCGTCGTACGCGACGACGTCGTCATAGCAGCCGAGTGACCGCGTGAACGCGACGTTGCCGGGCGAGGTGAGCCCGACCAGTCGCGGGCCGCGACCGTACAGTTCGGACGCGGCAGCGTACGCGGTCTTGCTCGACGCCGACGACAGCACGATCGACCGCGCGCCGTAGAAGTCGTTGTCGACCACCTGGTCGGCCAACATGAACGAGGTGAAGAACAGCGGCCGGAAGAGGATCAGCAGGTCCTCCTGCCCGGCCTGGTAGACCGGATCGCCGGTGGTCGACCGGTACGCGTTGTACGGCGAGGGCAGCTCGGCCCGGTGCGGGCTCGCGTCGCGGAACCCGGACGCGTCCACCCGGTCCGGCCGGACGACCAGGTGGCCGGCGGGCGGGAGGTAACCGTAGACCCGTTGGCCGACCTCGACCCCGGCAACCGTCGAGGCGAGCACGTCGGCGAAGCCCCACAGCGGCGGAAGCCCCCACTGCGGCCCGAGCCCGCGGGGGCCGGGCGGAAAGAACTCCCAGTAGCGCATCGCGTCGCCGAGCACCGCGTAGGTCACGTTGTTGGCGGTGAGGCCGACGCGGTCGACGCGCAGCAGCGCCGCGCCGTCGGGCAACGCGGGCGCCTCGGCGTCGGCGAACGTGGTCTCGCGCAGGTCGGCACGGGCCACGGCGAAGGTCCACGAGTCAGCCATGGTGTGACGCTAGACAGCCCCGAACTTGGAGACAAGTGCACTGGGAGTGCAAAATCCCACTCGTCATCAGGGCTGGGGCGCGGTGACGTGCCGCAGGTGCCCCAACGGCAGGTGCGGAGGCTGCCACTCCAGGAACAGGGCCGTGGCGTCGTCGTCGAGCTTCTCGTCCTGGTACGCGAGGACGGCGCGCACCAGGCGGCGCATCGTCTCCGGGCTGGGCAGCCCGTCGTTGAGGGCACGGTTGACGAAGTCGACGAGCCGGTCCAGACCGAACCGCTCCCCGTCCGCGGCCTTCGCGTCGGTGATGCCGTCGGTGTAGGCGAGGATGCGGTCGCCGGGGTGCAGCTCCTCCTCGTACACCTGGGGCCGCGCCTGCGACAGGTGGCCCAGGCCGAGCGGCAGCGCGGTCGGCCCCGGCAGCTCCCGGATGGCCTTGCCGTCGCGCAGCAGCATGGCGCCGGGGTGCCCCGCGTTGATGATCCGGAGCCGACCCGTGCGCCGGTCCAGTTCGGCGAGCAGCGCCGTCGCGAAGTAACTGGGGTGCTCGGAGCGCACCCACCGGTCGATGCTGATCGCCGTGTCGACGAGGTCGAGGCCGGACCGGCGGGCGTTGCGGTACGCGCTGACCACCAGCGAGGCCAGGGTGCTCGCCTTGATGCCGTGCCCGCAGGTGTCGAAGAGCCCGAGGCTGAGCACGTCGCCGTTCAGCGCGTAGTCGAAGATGTCGCCGCCGACGTCGTAGCACGGTTCGAGGATCGCGGTGATCACCAGGTCGTCGGTCGCGAACGTCAGCGGCGGCAGCAGCCCCCACACGATCTCGGCGGCGACCTGCATCGGCAGGCGTCGCCGCATCCGTTCGACGACATCGCCGTAGAGCCGGCGGTTCACCAGGACCTGGGCGACGTTTACCGCCAACTCCCAGGCCGGCCCGTCCAGCGCCGTGTCGGCGGCGGCCGGCGACACGACCTCCAGCACACCCAGCCGCTCGCAGCCGAGCAGCAGGGGCACCCAGAGCCGGTCCGGGTTGTCGGCGGCACGCTGCACGTCGAGGGTGGTGAACGCCCGACCGGCCAGGGTCGTCTCGATCGTCAGCTCGTCCCGGGCGAGGCCGGCGCCCAGCAGGGGCACGAGACAGTACTGGTTGTAGTCGGCCAGATAGATCACGATCTCGGTGGCACCGATTGCCGGCGCGGCCCGGGTGACCAGAAGCGACAGCTCGTCCGGCCCGCCCCGGGGTGCGTTGAGCTGCAACCAACGCACCGCGTCGCCGGCGTCGACCAAGCTCCACCTCCCGTGTCCTGACCACCGTAGAAGCCCGGCGGCGAACTGCCAACGTGCGAACGCCGCAGGAGACGAGCGACTCCCCGAATCGCCTCAGGGCAATACCTTCAGCTGCCCAATCTCATACTTTCGGCTAGTCATTGCTCGCACTTTCAGGTAACGTGCACACCACACCTGAAACGACATGACGCGGCGGCGAGGCCCGTGGTTGTGGTCCTGTCGACAGCGCATCGGATTCTCTCCGGTCGTCCTGGTCGACGGGCAGACACGGAGAGGACCAGCCCATGCTCACGACTGTCGAACCCGCGGTCGGCACCGCTGCCAGCCGACGGAACGCCGCCGGCACGGACGAACTGATCGTCGAGCTGGCCACCACTGCGGCCGACGACCCGCGCCGACCGGCCCTGCGGGACCGCGCCATCGAGGCGTGGATGCCGCTCGCCCGTCATCTGGCCCGCCGCTACTCGGGACGCGGCGCCCCCGACGAGGATCTGATGCAGACCGCAATGGTCGGGCTCATCAAGGCCGTCGACCACTTCGACGCCACCCGTGGCGTCGACTTCAGCGGGTACGCCATCCCGACCATCGTCGGCGAGATCAAGCGATACTTCCGGGATCGCACCTGGTCGGTGCGGGTGCCGCGCCGCCTTCAGGAACTCCGGCTCTCGATCAGCGCCGCCAACAGCACGCTGACGCACACCCTGGGCCGCTCGCCGACGGTCGCCGACATCGCGAGCTACCTCGACGTTTCCGAGGAGACCGTGCTGGAAGGGCTGGAGGGAGCCCGGGCGTACCGGGCGACCTCACTGTCCACACCCACCGGCATCGACGGAAGCATGGAACTCGGCGACACCCTCGGGGAGCAGGACCACGAGTTCGACCTCGTCGACCTCCGCGTCGCCCTCGGCCCGGCGCTCGCCACGCTGCCCGAACGCGAACGCCGGATCCTCAGCCTGCGGTTCCACGGCAACCTGACCCAGGCCCAGATCGCCGAGCAGATCGGCGTCTCCCAGATGCACGTCTCCCGGCTGATCACCCGATCGTTGGCCACGCTACGCGGGCACCTCTCCGAGGGCTTCGCCTGATCCAACCGACCGCCGCGGCGCGTCCGCCCGTCGGCGTTCAGTCCCTCCCACCGTGCTCGGGCGGGGCGTGCGCCATCGCGGCGAGCACTGCCGTCACCGGCACGGTGGCGAAGCCGACCCGGGCGTCGCTGGCACCGTACGGCAGCCACAGCTCGCCGTCGTGGATGAGCCCGCCGCAGGAGTAGACGACGTTCGGCACGTAGCCGTCCCGCTCGGACTGTTCCGGGGCCAGGAGCACGCCGGGAAGATGTGCGATCACCCGATCCGGTCGGCGCAGGTCGAGCAGGAGCGCGCCGATCGCGTACCGGCGCATCGGGCCGACACCGTGGGTGAGCACGAGCCAGCCCGCCTCGGTCTCGATCGGAGAGCCGCAGTTGCCGACCTGGATCAGCTCCCAGCTGTCCCGGGGCCCGTGCAGCGGGTCCGGGTGCTGCCAGCGGTTGTCGGCGTCCAGGACGGTCAGACCGATGGTCTCACCGTCGGCGCGGCACAGCGCCAGGTGCCGGCCGCCGACGGTACGGGGGAACAGCGCGATCCCCTTGTTACGGGCTCCCGGCCCCCGCATCGGGGTCATCTCGAAGTGGCGCAGATCGGGGCTGACAAGTGCCCGGGCGGCGATGCTCCGGCCGTCGTAGGCGGTGTAGGTGGCCCGGTACACCGGCGGCGACCCATCGGTGAACAGGACGAACCGGGCGTCCTCCATGCCGTTGCTCTCCGCCGGGGTGGCCGGCCAGAGCACGCGTTCGTGCAGTGCCGTCCCGGCGGGAAAGGCGGTGGCGTAGCTGCTGGCGTTGGTGCGCCGCAGGTGTTCCAGCGTGTCCAGCCCGGTGCTGCGGGAGAGCAGGTCCGGCGGCAGATCACCGAGGACCCGCTCGAAGGTCGCCTCGTCGTACCGGTCGGGCAGCGCGTCCAGCACCGTGGCGGTGATCTCGTTGTCGCAGTCCTTCTCGGCCAGACCCGCCACGAGCAGGTCCCGGCGGTGCCGCACTCCCGTGCGCTGTCCGACCACCAGCGGGCCGGACCGGTCGGTGACGGTGAGCTCGCGCCCCGGTCCGAGAACCGCGCTGGCGAATCCGACTGACGACAGGTGACCCTCGCCGATCTGGCGGAGGCTGACCGCCACCCGCAGCTGCCCGGCGCTCAACCCGCTCTGGTCGGGGTGGGCCACCATCGACGGGTTGCACAGGGCGGCGGCCTCGACCGCGTACTCGTGGCTGAAGTAGGCGCCGACCAGGAGTCGGCTGGTGGGCGAGAGGTCCCCGGTTCGGGCGGCGCGGTGCCGCACGAGGTCGTAGTGATGCTGGAACGTCGCGGCGAGGTCGCGGTGCCGGGCACCGAACCGTTCGAGGGTGTCCCGCAGCAGGCGGGCGGTCTCCTCGTCGTCGAGGTGCGCGACACGCTCGATGAGCGCCCGCGCGCGGGTGCGTACCACGGCCGCGTCCTCGCCCGGGACGAAGAGCTTGATGACGACCCGGCGGGGATCGGGGGTGAGGGTGACGTCCTGCCGGACGGCCAGGACGTCGGTCACGACCACCGCCGGGCGTGCTGGAGGGTGGAGATGAGCGCGAGTGTGGATTCGGCGCCCTGGTTGAGGTTGGGACCGTGGGCGGTCAGCCCGTCGTAGCCGCCACCGGTGCCCGGATCCCACATCGGCGTGCCGAGGTCGTTGTCACCGAGAAACCAACCGATCGCCTGCCGGAGCCCGTCATCCCAGGCCGGGTCACCGGTGACCGTGGCGGCCGTGGCGTAGGCGTCCGCGAGGGCGGCGACCTCGATCGGCTGCTGGTCGTGGTGGAACCGTACGGCGCCACGTCGCCACCCGGCGGCGGGTACGACGGACAGTCGCCCGTCGCGCAGTTGGACGTCCCGCAACCAGGCCAGCATCCGCAGACCCTCGTCGAGGGGTGGGCCACCGTGGCGCAGCTGACTGGCGACGATGACGACCTCGGCGAGGGCCGCGTTCGCGTAGGTCAACCGCTGCTGCGGCCAGGGCCACCGCGAGTCGGGGTCCGGTGCGCCGACGGCGCTGGCCGCGTCCGCAAGCAACGCCGCGGCGGCCACGTGGCCCGGGTGGCGACGCAGCACCTCGGCCGCACCGAGCCCGGCGAACGCCATCGCGTGCGGCGCGGGGGATCGCCGCGCCGCACCGCGGCTGAAGGCGACCAGCGCCTCCTCCCGTACCCAGGCGGCGGGACTGCGGGCGACGGCCGTGCCCAGCCCCCACAGCGCTCGGCCCCACCAGTCGCCGAGCCCGGGCTCGTCGGTCCAGCGCCTGTCGTGCCCGAGCCGGTTGCGAAAGGCGCCGGTGGCGTCCTGCGCATGGGTCAGGAAGGCGAGGTACCGCTCCGCGAGTCGCAGCAACTCCTCGGTCGGCTCCGGCTCGCGACACAGGACGACCAGGCCACGGGCCACGTCGTCGGTGCAGTAGCCGTGCTCGCGGCGGACGATGGCGTGCCGGGCGTGCTCGAACAGGCCGGTGTCGTCGCTCATCCGGACCAGGTGCGCGAAGCTCGGCGCGGGCGCGGTCATCCACCGCCTGCTGGAGGTTGCCCGGGAGCGGCCGGCGGTCGCGGTCATACCGACGCCACGCTCACCGCGGGCGGGCGGACGTCGGTGAGCCGTTCGGCGAGGGTGCCGTAGCGGGAGGCCACCGCCGGCCAGCGCAGATCCGCGGCCAGCGGCCGCACTCGGCCGGCCAGCCGGGCCGCGAGGCCCGGCTCGGTCAGGATCCGCCGGACCGCGAGGGCCAGCGCCGCCGGGTTCTGATGGGGTACGACCAGACCGGGCCCGCCGGTGAGCAGCTCGACGGCGTGCGGGAACGCCGTGGCCACAACGGGCACTCCGGCGGCCACCGCCTCGATGAGCACGCCGGAGGTGACCTGTTCGCGGGAGTCGTACGGCAGCACGACGACGTCGGCGGAGCGGATCAGGCGGCCGAGGGCCTGCTGGTCGTGGTAGACGTCCTGGTAGTCCACGGCGTGGGCGATCCCCAGTTGGGCGCCGAGCCGGTGCAGCCCCGCCCGGTACGTCTCGCCGTGGTGCTCGATCACCTTCGGGTGGGTCCGGCCCGCGACCGTGTAGGTGGGGGTCGGTTCCAGGTCCTGCAACCGGGCGAGGGCGCGCAGTGACCACTCGATGCCCTTGCCGGGGCCGATCAGTCCCCAGGTGAGCAGGTGCGGACGGGTACGCCTGTCGACGGGCACGCTGGCGAGTTCGGCGGCGCCGTGAGGGATGACTGTCACCTTCTCCACCGGCACGTCGTAGCCGATGAGCAGCCGGTCGCGGGCGGTGTCGGTCATCGTGACGACCGCCCCGGCGGTGGCGACGATCTGTTCCAGCAGGGACTTCTGCCGGACGGAGGGCTCGCGCAGCACGGTGTGCAGGACCACGATGCTCGGCACGGTGAGCCGGCGCAGCAACGGCAGGACGTCCTCGCCGTCGGTGCCCGGGTAGATGCCGTACTCGTGCTGGACGATGGCCACGTCGAAGGTGTTCAGGACGGCTGCGGCGTCCCGCCACCCGGCCGGGGTCCGCGCCGACCAGGTGTGCACCACGCCGGGCCCGGGCCGCTGGTCGTCGCCGTGGTCGGTGACCCGCACGATGCCACCGCGCGTGCCGTCCGCGGTGAGCTCGGCGGCAAGGGCGGAGTTGAAGGTGGCCAGTCCACACCGCGTCGGCGGGTGGGTGCTGAGGAATCCGTAGCTGGGCATGAACGTCGGGCCTTCCGGTTGTCGGCCGCCACGGAGGTACGGGGGCAGCCTCACGCGGTGACGGCGCACGCCGGTCAGCGTGTGTGACCGGCGGAACGTGTTCGGGAGGGGGTGATCAGCTACGGGTGGGATCAGACAAGTGTCGCCCGGTCGGGAACGACAGGTCGCTCCACCGGTGCGGCGCCGCGGCGGATGAGGCGCTCGTAGACGGCGAGGTAGTCGGTGACCATCCGGTCCGCGCCGAAGCGTTGCCGGGCCCGTTCCCGGCAGGCGGCCCGGTCGAGGCCGGCGACCTGGGTCACCGCGTCGACGGCCTGCTCGACGGTGTGGACGAGGCGACCCGTCACCCCTTCGTCGACGACCTCCGGCATGGAGCCCCGCGCGTACGCGATGACCGGCGTGCCGCAGACCATCGACTCCACCACCGACAGGCCGAACGGCTCGTCGAACGCGATCGGGTGCAGCAGGGCGGTGCTGGAGCCCAACACCTCCGCGCGTCGTCGGGGGCCGACCGAGCCGAGGAAGACGACCCGGTCGCCGTCGATGTGCGGGGCCACCTGCTCGGCGAAGTACCGCTCGTCCTGCACGATGCCGCAGATGGTCAGCGTCCGGCCGGCGCGGCGGGCGACCTCGATGGCGGTGTGGGTGCCCTTGTCGGGATGGATCCGACCGAACGCGGCCAGGCCGGGGCCGGCGTACCGGGTGAACGGCAGACCGGTGAGGTCGACGCCGTGGTGGACCGTGGCGACGTAGTCGAGCTCCGGGGCCCGGTCGGCGTCCGAGATCGACACGTACGACGATGCCGCTCGGGCGTAGGCGGGCAGGATCCCCGCCCCGGAGAAGCCGTGCACGGTGGTGAGCAGTGGGGCGTGGCAGTGTTCCGCGAACGCCAGCGGCAGCCAGTCGAGGTGGCTGTGCACCAGGTCGAACTCCGCCGATCGGGCGAACGCGTGGGAGACGTGCATCGCCTCCCACACCCGGCCGTCCAGATCCGGGTCGTCCGCGTATCCCCGTGGGGCGATGCCGTCGAGGCGGGCGGAGGTGGCCGAGTCCAGCGTCGCGAAGAGCGTCACGTCCACGCCTCGGCCGGCCAGTCCCTCGGCGAGCAGGCCGGTCACCTGTTCCCAGGGACCGTAGTGGTGCGGGGGTGTGCGCCAGGCGATCGGCCCGAGCAGCGCAACCCTCACACCGCTGGCGCGTCGGCGAGGTCGGCGGGGTCGAGGTTCAGGGTGGCGAGCAGCCCGGAGTGCTTGGTCGGGTCGACCCGCTCCGGCAGCTCACGCTCGACCCAGTCGGCCCGGGCCTGCTGACCCCGATCGCGCAGCGCGCTGACGATCCTGTGCTTGGCGATCCTCATCTGGTGCTCCCCTGGTTGAGCCGTCCGAATCGTGCCTGGACGGCGGTGTGCGAGCGCGGGTGGGATGCCATCCGCTGCCGTCATCGGGGACCGAATGTGCGGTGACCGGTGAATCCGACTGTCGGGCCGATGGTCGAGGACGACCAGGACGATCAGCACGCCGCAGCGGTTGGGATGACGATCGGTAATGCCCTGACGGGCTGGTGGCGGCGACATCCGGCGGCCACCGGGGGCCCCGGACGACATGCCCAGCGTACGCCCCGGCCCGTGCGGCTGCACGCGCACCGGCCGCGCCACCCGGCGGAGGTCGCCTCCGCGGCGGTCCCTGCCGCGGCGGCGTACGCTCGGAGTACTCGCCGCCGCACACCCATTCGACCCGGTCGCCGACTTCCCGTGGCACCGATGGCCGGCCCCTCCCCCGCACCGGCTCGCCGGGCCGCGACGGCTTGTCGACGGCCCGCCCTCAGCCCGCCACGCTGGCAGTCAGCCGCGCCGGGCACCCATCGGAAGGCGGCGGATCGTCATGACCGCACCCCCGAACAGCCACATCCAACCCTCCACCATCAACGGTCACGAGGGTCCCGCCGATTCTCGCCCGGCTCCTGTGCCGCCGGTGGTGAAGCGATCGCGAATCGGGGATCTCTGGATCGTCGCCGTGGTGTTCGCGGTCATGCTCCTGCTGCTCCTGATCTTCGTACTTCAGAACGGGCAGCAGGCCGAGGTGTCCTTCTTCGGGACGCACGCGGCCCTGCCCACCGGCGTGGCGCTGCTGCTGGCGGCGGTGATCGGCGTCCTTCTCGTCGCCCTTCCCGGCACTGCCCGGATCCTCCAGCTACGGATGCGCAGCCGCCGTTCCTCGACGCCCCCGCCCGGATGGCCCTCGTCCGGTTCGATCCCCCTGTCGAGGACCGGCGTCGCCCCGGTTCCGCCGGCGCCCCGCCAGGACGGCTGAGTCATGACGGCCACCGCGCGAAGGCCCGCCACGATCTCCGTCCCGACCCCGACCGCCCCTCGGCTCATCCTCGCCACCGTTCGGGGGCGGACGGTGCTCGACGGCGCCTGGTGGCCACGGTCGTGGGACGCGGCCGCCGAACTTCCCGGGCTTGTCGGCGCACTGGTCGAGCGGCATGGCCGGATCCGGCATCTCATGCTCAACATCCGCGCCTGGGACAGCCGGATCCATCGGTTGACCGTCGGACCGCACGTGGTCCGCATCGGCTGGTTCGACACCCTCGACCCTGCCGTGCTGGTCGCCACGACGGGCAGGGACGACCAGGTCGACCTGCTCGTGGTGCCACCCGCCACCGAACCGGAGGCAGCCGCGCGGGCGATGACCGCCGCCGCGGATCCGGCCAACCGCAGGCGAGCACCGGACATCCTGGCCACCGCCCCGCGTCCGGGCCCGTCGGCGGCGACCGCCGATCGGTACGCGGTCTGGGACAACGAGGGCGGTAGCAGCGCTCCCCGCCGAGACCGCGTTGATCCAGCCGCTCGATAGGGGCTGACCTGCCGCTTCGCGGGAATAGACGCTGCTGCCTCACTAGCATCAAGGTCCCGAAGCAACCAGACGGGCACCTGATGACTACCGACCGAGCGGTGGGACTGACCCGCAGGGACGAGGGGCCCCAGCGGGCGACCCTGCTGGAACTGTTCCTCGATCTGGTCTTCGTCGCCGCGCTCGCCCTGACCTCCCGCACCCTGGCGCAGCGTCTGGACTGGATCGGGGTCGTGCAGAGCACGTTGGTGCTGATGGCGGTCTGGTGGGTCTGGTCCGCCACCGCGCTGGCAACCGAGCTCTGCCACGCGCGGCGACCACCGGTCTTCCTCACGACGCTCTGGGTCATGCTCGGGACCATCCTGCTGGCCGGCTCACTGCCCGGCGCCTTTGCCGAGCACGGCCTGCTCTTCGCGGGCGCGTACGTGGCCATCCAGGTGGGACGTGGGGTCTTTCTCGTCGCCGCGCTGCACGGTCGCGCTGCACCCGCCAACCGGCTGATCTTCTGGTTCGTCGTGTCCGCCGTGCCCTGGCTGGCCGGCGGTCTCGTGGCGGGCCCGGCGCGGGGCCTGCTGTGGGCCGGCGCTCTCGCCGTCGACTACGGGGCAGCCTGGTTCCGATACCCGACGCCGCGACTCGGCCGGCTGCCCATGCTCCAGTACGCCGTGGCAGCCGACCATCTGGCGGAGCGCTATCAGCAGTTCTTCACTCTCGCCCTCGGCGATCTCGTCCTCGTCACCACGCTGACCTACGCCGACAGCGGTGTGACGACCACCCGTACGGTGGCGCTCGTCGTGGCCTTCGCCGCCACCGTGCTGCTGTGGCAGATCTACGTCCACCGCGCCGGGGCCCTGCTCCAGGCCGCCATCGAGTCCTCCCGGGACCCCGGCGGATTCGTGCGGTCGGCGCCCAACACCCATCTGCTGATGGTGGCCGGAGTGGTGCCGACGGCGGCCGGCTTCGAAATCGTCATCGCCCACCCCACCGCGTCCACCACACCCTGGCTGGCCGGCGTCCTCCTCGGCGGACCCGCGCTGTTCCTGGCCGGTCGCGCCCGATTCGAGTACGAGGTGTTCAGCCGGGTGTCACCGTCCCGGTCGGTCGCGCTGCTCGTGCTGGTGGTCGCGGGGCCCGCCCTGGTGCGTACGCCCGCGCTGGTGCCCGGTCTCGTCGCCACCCTCGTCCTGGCGGGAGTCGCTGTCGCGGACGGCCTCCGCGCCCGTGGCCACCCGCCCGAGGCACCCGCGCCGTCGACGTGATGGCCGGTCAGGGCTCCAGCACGACCTTGCCCGGGCGACTGCGGGCCTCGGCGAAGACCAGCGCGGCGGAGACCTCGGTGAGCGGGTAACGGGCGGCGATCTGGGGCACGATCACGCCCTGGCGCAGCAGGTCGAGCACGATGCCGAGGTCGGTACGCAGCCGACGCCGGAACGCCGCGGCGCGGATGCGGCGGCCGGACCAGAAGTTGTAGAACCCGACCCGGTGACCGTTCGGCAGGGCGTTCCAGGTGTAGAGGCGCGCCAGCAGCTTCACGAAGACCCAGACGATCGAGCGTGCGGAGCCCAGGGCGGAGGCGTTGCCGTAGACGACCAGCTTGCCGCCGGGGGCGAGCAGCCGGTACGACGTGCGTACGCCCGGGCCGGCGACCGGGTCGAAGAAGGCGTCGACGCCGCCGGGAGACAGCGCGCGGACCCGCGCGGCCAGGTCGGGGTCGCGGTAGTCCAGCGGTTCGACGCCGAGTTCCCGCAGCGCCGCGTGGTGTCGCGGGGCGGCGGTGCCGATGACCCGCAGCCCGAGGTGGCGTCCGAGTTGGACGAGCACGGTCCCGACGCCGCCGTTCGCGCCGTGCACGAGGATCGTCTGCCCGGCCCGCAGGCGGGCGCCGTGCAGCATCTGCCAGGCGGTCACCCCGTTGACGACGACGGTCTCGGCCGCAGCCGGGTCCAGGCCCGGCGGGACCGGGGTGAGGTCGTCGACGCCCACCACCGCGTGCGTGGTCCAGGCGCCGGTCTTGGTGACCGCCGCGACCCGGGTGCCGACCAGCGAGCCGTCGCCGCCCGGTCCCACCGCCCGGACGGTGCCGACCAGGTCGTAGCCGGGTACGAACGGGAAGGCCGGCTGGCCGGGGTAGAGGTCACGGCGCATGCTCTGCTCGGCGTACGAGATGCCGGTGGCCTCGACCTCGACGAGCGCCTGCCCCGCGGCGGGAAGGGGCATGGCACGTCGGTTGACCTGGAGCCCGTCCGGCTCCACCACGCCGGGCAGTACCACTTCGGTGATCATGCGCTCGGTTGTCATCACGTTCTCCTCCTGTTTGTAAGTGTGCACTCACACACATGCTTGCCGGAAAAAGTGGGCCGCCCGGAAGCGGCCCGGTGGTACGGACGTCGGGATCAGGGGTGGCGGATGCCTGCGGTCAGCGCACGAGCCCACGGCTCGGGCACCTGCTCCAGGCCGGCGGTCACGATCAGGTGGCAGAGCTGGCCGTACGCGAAGAACTGCTGGACCTGCGCGTCGCTGGCGCCGGACCGACTCCCCACGAAGGTGGCGACCCGCCGGTAGCCGGCCCGCACCGCCTCGGCGATCTCCGGGACGTCCGTGACGGCCTGCGCCTGCACCTGGAACAGCAGGAGATCACGGTCGGCGATCAGCTCAGCGTAGGCGTCGCCCATCGCCTCCAGAATCTCCTCCGGCCCGGCGTCTCCGGCACGCTCCGCCCCGACCTCCAGCGCCATGACGATCCGCTCGAAGCACGCCCCGGCGGCCGCCACGAACAACCCGAGCTTTCCGGCGAAGAGCCGGAAGACGTACGCCTCGGAGATGCCGGCGGCGGCCGCCACGGCGGTGACCGGGGTGGCGTGGAAGCCGGTGCGCGCGAAGGCCGACACGGCGGCGTTCAGAACGGTGGCCCGGCGGGCCTCAGCGGTGGATCGCATGTTTGTAAGTGTGCACTCACAAACAGAGCGATGTCAAACCCTACCGTCAGGGCGCGATGCGCAGTGCCCGGATGGCCTTGTCGTCGTAGTCGCTGAAGCGGTACCGAAGGCCCGCGAACGGACTGCCCGGAAAGTCACCGGTGATCGTGGCGGTGACGACCGTGCCGGCCGGAGTGTCCTCGACGTCGGTGATCTCGTACGACACCAGCGGCACCTCGCGACGCCACCGTCGAATGGCCTCGATGCCGTGGTAGCTGGTCGACTCGTCCTCGACGACCGCGTCGTCGGCGAACAGCGCGAAGTAGTCCTCCGAGTCCGGCCGACCGGCGAGTTCGAAGTAGCGGCGGATGATGTCGGGGGCCTCGCCCTCGGTCATTGTCGTTGTCCTTCCGAGGATCGGATCAGACGGTCGGGATGGTGCCGCCGTCGATGACGTGCTCCGCGCCGACGATCGCCGAGGCGCGGTCGGAGACCAGGAAGGCCACCAGGTCGGCGACCTCCTCCGGGCGGGCCGGACGACCCAGCGGGATCCCACCCAGGGAGTCCATCAACTGGGCGAGGGCGGCGTCGCGGTCGACCCCACCGCCGCTGGCGAGACGGTCGATCAGCGCGTCGGCGGCCGTGGTCTGGATGAAGCCGGGCGCGACGCTGTTGACCCGTACGCCGTGGGGTGCGACCTCGTTGGCCAACCCCTTGCTGTACGCGGTGAGCGCCGCCTTGGCCGCCGCGTACCCCAGGGTGGCCTCGTACAACGGCTTGCGGCGCTGGATCGAGGAGACGTGCACGATCGCGCCGGAACGCTTCTCGATCATGGCTGGGACGAGACGCCGGTCGAGGCGTACCGCGCCGAGGAGGTTGAGGTTCAACTCCTGCATCCAGGCCTCCTCGTTGAGCGCCGCGAAGCCGCCGGCCGGGGCGTGTGAGCCACCGACCACGTGGACGACGATGTCGGCGCCGCCCGCAGCGAGCAGACGGTCGGCAACCACCTCGGCACCGTCGACGCTGGACGTGTCGGCGGCGACGAAGCGGTCGGGAAACTCGTACCCCTCGGGAGCGCTGCGCGCGCTGACCCAGACGTCCGCGCCGAGTTCGCGCAGCCGGGCGGCTATCGCCGCGCCGGCGCCCTTCGTTCCACCCGTCACCAGGGCTTGGCGACCGCGCAACGAGTCCCGCTCGGACATCTCCCCACCTCCATCACGACAGCCTGAAGCGGACGCCGGACCGGCGTCGTATAGTTACTTCGAAAACAGCACCTACTGACTTCGACCTTAGCACCTACTCGTAGGAAGGCTCACCAGTGGCAGGGAAGATCCGCTTGGAGGACCGCGAGTGCCCGCTGTCCAGCGCCCTCGGCCACGTCGGCGAATGGTGGACGCTCCTGATCTTGCATGATGCTTTCGACGGTTACACCCGGTTCGACCAGTTCCAAGCCAACCTGGGGGTCTCCACCAGCATCCTGACCAGCCGCCTCAAGACCCTGACCGGTCAGGGTCTCCTCGAACGACGCCGCTACCAGACCCGGCCGGACCGCTACGAGTACGTCCTCACCGACCTTGGCCGCAGCCTGCGTCCCGTCGTCGTCGCCCTCGCCGCCTGGGGAAACTCCCGCCTCGACCCCAGCGAGCGCAGCATGATCCTCATCGACCGGAACACCGGCGTGGAGGCCGACCCGGTCATCGTCGACCGCAGCACCGGGCGCCCGCTCGACGACAGCGACTTCGTCTTCGCCGCCGGCCCGGCCGCCAGCGACGCCATGCGCAGGCGCTACGAGCACATCCGGACCGAGGGGTCGGCCGACCGGCACCCGCGCTGACCGGCCATTCGGCTCACTCCAGGGGATACAGGCGGGCCGGATCGCCGGCCCGGCGACTGTCCGGCTGGCGTCCGGCGTGCTGGCCGCGATCGAGCCGAGCAGCGCCAACGAACGTGCCGACTCCGTACCGGGCTCGGCGTGGTAGATCACCAGGAGCTGCCCCTCGGCGCCGGCTACCGCGAGCTTGTCGCAGTACAGGTCGAGATCGCCCACCTCGGGGTGGTGCAGCCGGCTCACCACACCCTGCCGCCGCCGCACCTCGTGCCGGGCCCACAACTGGCGGAAACAGTCGCTCTTGAGCGACAACTCCCCCACCAGCGCCGTCAGTCGCGGGTTGTCGGCGTCCGCGGCCGAGTCGGCACGCAGCTGCCCCACCACGCTTGCATCGCCTGCCGCCAGTCCCGGAACAACTCCCGCTCCGCCGCGTCCAGGAACACCGCGCGGAGCCGGTTGGCGCCCGGAGCGAGATCCGGCGACAGCGCCCTCGCCATCCGGTTCGACGCCAGGATGTCGAGATAGCGGTTCTGCACGAACGCCGGCATCGGGAGCTCTCGCACCAGGTGCAGGACACTGGCCGGCACCCGCTCGACGGCCGGCCGGACCGCCCGGCGGGACCGCGGCCGGGTCAACCCGATCATGTACGCGGTGGCCTCCGGGTCCAGCCGCAGCACACCGGCGAGCGCGTCGAGGACCTGCACCGAGGGATGCCGCTCACGCCCCTGCTCCAACCGCAGGTAGTAGTCGGCGCTGATGCCCGCCAACATCGCCACCTCCTCGCGGCGCAGGCCAGGCACCCGGCGCAGGCCGACGCCCGGGCCGAGACCGACGTCCTCGGGCCGGACCCGTTCCGACAGGCGCGCAGAAAGTCGCCGAGCTGGTTGGTGGCGTCCATGCCGTCGACGGTAGATCGCCCCACGACCCGGTGACTGGCTGTGTCACTACCAGGAACACCTCGCCCTGCCGCCCGGACGGACGCCGACGGACAGTCGTCGAAGGTCGATCTCCGGACCGCCGCATATCCACGACGACAACGGATAGAGGAACGACATGAGCGACAACCTTCCCGGCGGCTCCCTGACCCCCGCCGACGGCCTCACCCTGAGCCGGATGGGCTACGGGGCGATGCAACTGGCCGGCCCCGGTGTCTACGGCCCGCCGCGCGACCGGGCGCAGGCCATCGCCGTGCTGCGCGAGGCCGTCGACCGGGGCGTCCGGCACATCGACACCAGCGACTTCTACGGCCCGGTGGTGGTGAACGAGCTGATCCGCGAGGCGCTGCACCCGTACCCCGAGGATCTGCACCTGGTCACCAAGGTCGGCGCGCGACGCGGCACCGACCGCTCCTGGATCCCGGCGCTGGAGCCGGACGAACTGAAGGCCCAGGTCCGGGACAACCTCCAACACCTCGGTCTGGACGTCCTCGACGTGGTCAACCTGCGGGTCGGCGTGGCGGAGGGCACCGGCGACGATCCCCTGTCCGAGCAGTTCGGCGCCCTCGCCGAGTTGCGGCAGGAGGGGCTGATCCGACACCTCGGGCTCAGCAACGTCACGCTCGACCAACTCACCGAGGCCCAGGCCATCGCCCCGGTGGTCACGGTGCAGAACCTCTACAACCTCGCCAACCGGCAGGACGACGCCCTGGTGGACCGGTGCGCGGCGGAAAACATCGCGTTCGCGGCGTTCTTCCCGCTCGGCGGGTTCACGCCGTTGCAGTCCGACATCCTCAACGACGTGGCCGCCCGGGTGGGCGCCTCGCCACAGCAGGTCGCCCTGGCCTGGCTGCTGCAGCGCTCCCCCACCACCGTGCTGATTCCGGGCACGTCGACGCTGGCACACCTGCGGGAGAACCTCGCCGCGGCCGACCTGAAGCTGCCGGCCGACGCGATCGCGGAACTCGACACCATCGGCGGGTGACGCCGGACGCGGACCGTCGTGCGGCGGTCCGCGTCACCCGCCCGCCTCGCTCAGGCCCGCCCCCGCCGCCCGGTCCAGATGAGTGAGGAACCGCCGCACCGCCGGTGGTCGGCTCCGCCCAGCGACTGTCGCGGCGAAGATCCGCCGCACGGATGCGTCGTCGGGGTGCAGGCGGAGCAGGGTCAGGTCGGACGGAGCGGCGCGTACGGCCAGGGCCGGCACCAGCGCGACGCCGAGACCGGCCGCGACACAGCCCAGCTTGCCGGTCCACTCGGCCGCGACAATGTCGATCCGCGGGCGAAAACCCGCCGGCAGGGTCGCTCGCAGCAGAGTCTCCTCGGCGGTCGCCGAGCCGGCGATGAACGACTCGTCGGCCAGGTCGCGCAGGCGGATGGTCCGCCGGTGGGCGAGCCGATGCGCCCGCGGTACGGCCACCAGAAGCGTCTCGTCGACGAGGTGGTGCAGGTCGAACTGGTCGCGGTCGAGCGGCTGGTCCGACGCGGCGCTCACCACGGCGACGTCGGCTTCACCGTCGACCAGGCGCTCCAGCAGCTTCGGCGTGAGCCCTTCGACAAGCGACAGGGCCACCTCGGGATGGTCGGACTTGAAGCTGGCCAGAGCACGTGGCACAAGCGCGGCGACCGCCGTGGGGAACGCGCCGACCCGCAACCGCCCGGCGGACAGGTCGCGCAGCGCCGCCAGGTCCCGCCGGGCGGCGTCCAGCCGGTCGAGCACCGCCTCGGCGTGGCCGAGCAGGCAACGGCCCTGCTCGGTCAGGGCGACACCGCGCGGCAGCCGGTCCAGCAACGGCGACCCGGTCTCGGCTTCCAGCGCGGCGATCTGTCGGGACACCGCCGACTGGGTGTAGCGCAGGCTGCGGGCCGCAGCCGTGATGGAGCCGTGCTCGGCGACGGCACGAAAGACCTGGAGCGCGTTCAGCTGCATCGTGACATGCTCCCGCAGCATGGCAGCGATGCATAACGGTCGTTGGTGGCATGGCTTCCCGTCCCCTAGCCTTGCCGACATGTTCGAGATCGCACTGTTGGGTACGGGCACGATGGGCACCGCGATCGGCCGTCGACTGCTGGCCACCGGGCATCGACTCACCGTCTGGAATCGCACGTCCAATCGCACGGTGCCGCTCGTCGACGCCGGAGCGCGAGTCGCCGGCAGCCCAGCCGAGGCGGTCCGCGACGCCGACGTGGTGATCACCATGCTCACCGACGCGGTCGCCGTCCGGCACACGCTGGTCGACTCGGGTGCGGCACTGGCGCTGCGGCCGGGCACCCCCGTGATCGAGATGTCCACCATCGGTCCCCGGGCCGTGGCCGAACTGGCCACGCTGCTGCCGGCGGGAGTACCACTGGTCGACGCCCCGGTCGCCGGCAGTGCCGGCGCTGCCGAGACGGGCCAGCTCGTTGTGTTGGCCGGCGGGGAGAAGACGGTCGTCGACCGGGTCGCCCCGCTGCTGGAGACGTTGGGTACGGTCCGCCGCTGCGGCGACTCCGGTCGGGGCGCCGCGTTGAAGCTGGTGCTCAACACCGCGCTGATCACCGCGGTCACCGCGGTCGCGGACGCCCTCGCCGTCGCGGATGCCGTCGGCGTCGACCGACGTACCGCGATCGATGCACTTGGGACCGGGCCACTTGGCGGCGCGGTCGCCCGGGCGACCGCCACGGACGCCGCGTTCGCCGCCGCCCTGGCCGCCAAGGACGCCCGGCTCGCCCTCGACGTGCTCGGCGACGCGCCGGCGCCCCTGCTGCGCGCCGCCGCGTCGGCGTTGGCGGCCGCGCCCGATCCGGAGGGCGACATCGCCCGTCTCACTGACAGCGCCGCACCCGAGGAGCAGAAGTGAACCTGACCCTGGACAATCCGACGACCGTGGCCGCGCCGTTCGGCGACCGGTTCGCGCACGTCGCCCGCCTCGACCTGCCAGGGGGCGCGTTGCTGATGCTCTCCGGTCAGGTTGGTGTGGACGACGCCGGCGCTGTGGTCGCACCCGGCGACGTGCGAACGCAGTCAGAACGGATCTTCGAGTTGATCGGAGCGCTGCTCGCGGCGCACGGCGCCACCTTCGCCGACGTGCTGCACGTCCGGACGTTCCTGACCGACCTCGGCGACCTGGCCGGCTATGCCGACGTCCGCAACCGCCACTTCGGGCAGACCAGGCCCGCCAGCACCACGGTCGAGGTGAGCCGGCTCTTTCTCGACGGCGCGGTGCTGGAGGTCGAGGTCACCGCGGCCGTGACCACGGGTTGACCGCGATCGGCTGATGTCAGTGGTGATCGGCGCAGTCGGCGCTCCGGCCTCAGTGCTGGTGGGGGCGGTTGCGGATGAGCGTGAGCGCGAGTACGGCGGTGACCAGGAAGACGATGCCGGTGATCCGCAGACCGGCCTGCACTCCGGAGGTCATGGCCTCGGCGAGCGCCGACCGGACCGGATCGGGCAGCGGCTGGTCGCCGGTCGCGCCGGAGGCCACCGCCGCCTGGACGGCGCTGCGGGTGGGTTCGCCGACCTGGTGGGCGGCAAGGCGGTCGGGCAGGTCGGCCACCATCGTGGTGGTGAGCAGCGTGCCCAGCAGGGACGAGCCCAGCACCGAGCCGACCTGACGGGAGGCGTTGACCGCGCCGGAGGCCATGCCGGCCTGGGCGGGCGCCACGCTGGCCAGCGCCGCCGCCGTCGCCGGGGCCACCACCAGCCCGCTGGCGGCGCCGAACAACGCGAACAACGCCCAGCGGTGCTCGAACGGCGTGGTCGGCCCCTGCGCCGCCAGCCCGAAGCTGGCCACCGCGCCGAGCACCAGACCGATGGTGAGTGGCGCCTTGAACCCGGTGCGCCGGATGGTCCGCCCGGCACCGAAGGCCACCAGGACGTACGTGCCGAAGAGCACCAGCATCCGCCAGCCGGTGTCCAGCGGGCTGAGCGACTGGGCACGCTCGTGGAAGAGGACGAGCAGGATCGCCACGCCGGTGAAGCCGAACAGCGACACCGCCGCGACGGCCATGACGGCGCTGAACGACGTCGAGCGGAACAGCCGTACGTCCAGCATCGGTGCGCTGGTCCGCAGCTCGACCAGTACGAACGCGACAAGCGCGACGGCCGAGACGATCCACGCGGCCCCCACGACGCCGCTGGCGTAGCCGTCGCGTCCGCCCTGGATCATGGCGTAGACGGCGGCGGCGATGGCGACGGTGCCGAGCAGCAGACCGGGCAGGTCAAGTCGTCCGGCGCTGGGCCGTGATTCGGCCACCCCGATCGCGGCGACGACGAGGGTGACCACGCCCAACGCGATCACCGACAGGTAGACGGTGTGCCACGAGTGCTGGCGCAGCAGCGTACCGGCGATGAGCGGGCCGATCGCCAGCCCGATTCCGGAGGCGGCCGACCAGGCGGTGATGACCTCGGTACGGCGGTGCGGGTCGGTGAAGGTGGCACCGAGGATCGCCAGGCTGTTCGGCAGGATCAGTGCACCGCCGAGGCCCGCGACCAGCTGACCGGCGATCACCCAGCCCACGGTCGGGGCGCTGGCCACCACGGCACCGCCGGCGATCATCGCGACGACTCCGGCGCCGAACATGCGCCTGCGCCCGTACCGGTTGCCCAGCGTGGCGGCGGACAGCACCAGGCTCGCCACGACCAGGGTGTAGGCGCTGGGGATCCAGATAACGGTGGTCGGGTCGACCCGGAGGTCGGCCTGGATGGTGGTCAGGGCGGAGACCGTCGCGGTGATCTGCAGGAAGGTGATCATCGCGCCCAGACACATGGCGATCAGGGTCACCGGCCGGGAGCCGCGAACGGTCGTACGGGTGGAGACGGCCGGTCCGGTCGGGGCCGTGCTGCTGGTGGTCACAAGGCGTCCTCGGGTTGGAGTCCCGCTGGCTTGCATTTGCAGAAGCCAGCAGTGCCCCAGTGAATCACCTGGCTAGCTTCGGCGCAAGCCAGGTAGACTGGGCGGCATGGAGGACCTACGGGACAACCGCGAATCCTGGTCGATGGAGAACTGCTCCGTCGCACGGGCGATGGACATCGTGGGCAGCCGTTCGACGATCCTGATCATGCGCGAGGCACTGCTCGGCACGCGCCGTTTCGACGACTTCGTCCGCCGGGTCGGAATCGGCGAGCCCGCCATGGCGGCCCGACTCAAGGAGATGGTCGCCGCCGGGCTGCTCGAACGGATCCCCTACCGGGAGCCGGGACAGCGCACCCGCCACGAGTACCAACTCACCCGCAAGGGTCGCGAACTGCTGCCGGTCATCACCGCGCTGCGCAACTGGGGCGACACCTGGAGCGCCGACGAAGCCGGCCCTGGCATCCTCGCCACCCACCACGACTGCGGCGAGCCGGTCCGTGCGGTGCTCCGCTGCGCAGCCGGGCACGACATCGAGAGCGGCGACATCGACATCACCGCCGGGCCGGGCCTGATCCGCCGCAACTGACCCCCGGGTCAGTCGACCCGCTGTGCCAGCACCTGCCCCGGCCAGTCTCCCGAGCGGAAGGTTTCGGTGCGGGTGAACCCGTGGCGCTCGTAGAAGGCCACCAACTCGCCGCCGCCGCCCGCCCAGCAGTCGACCCGTAGCAGCCGCACGCCGGCGCGCCGGGTTTCCTGCACGGCGTGTGCCAGCAGGGCCGCCCCGAGGTGCCGCCCGGCGAACCGCCGGTCGGAGACCAGGAGACGGACGTACCGCTCGGGCTCCGGTGCGGGCGTGATCGGTGTCTGCGGATGAGGCCCGGAGTCCAACACCAGGACACCGGCCGGCGTTCCGTCCAGTTCCGCGATGTACGGAAGGTTCTCGGTCAGGTACCGATCGACCAGCTCGACCCCGCCGGGCTTCTCCGAGAACGGTGTCGTGCCCCACTGCTCGGTGTTGCCCCGCGCGTTCATCCAGATCACCGCGGAGTCGAGCATGGCCAGGACGGCGGGTGCGTCCGCCGGGCCACCGCGTCTGATCCGTACGCCGCGAGTGGTGTCGTCCATGGCGGAACTGTAATCGCGGCCGCAGATGGTGGTGGCGGGCCGCCGATCCGCGGCCCGCCACCTGTGTCGGATCAGAGGACGATCTGGTGCACCCGGTCGTCCGCGCCGCGCACGGCCAGCCAGGCGCTGCCGTTGGCGCCCTCGGCGGCCCCCGGGGCGCCCCGGAACGCGTCGGTGGCGAACTCGCCGCGACGGAACCAGCCGCCCCACGCCCCGTCGGTCAGGTTGCGCTGCCAGAGCCGATTGTCGGCGGCCAACGCGAACAGATAGACCCGCCCGGCGGTGGCGAGCAGCGTCGGGCTGCCGCTGGTGGTGCCGCCGAGGTTGGTCCAGGCCGACCAGGTGGTGCCGGTCCGACTGCGCCACCACACCTCGTCGGTGCGGCTGCGGACGGCCACGTGCAGCACGCCCGCGTCGTCGACGACCGCGCTCGGCCGGCCGTAGACCGGCCGGTCGTCGGGAGCGCCGACGCCCGTCCAGCCACTGGTGGGGGTACGCGACCACAGCTTGCCGTCGGCGCCACGGACGACGAGCGTCCACTGCGTCGGGCTGGTCCACGCCACCGTCGGGCCGTCGGTCAGCGTGCCGCCGAGGCTCTGCCACGGCCCCCACGTCCCGCCGACGTAACTGCGTCGCCAGGCGGCGTTGTCGGTGCCACGGACGAACACGTCGATCCGGCCGTTCGCCGAGGCGTACGCGGCCGGCTGACCGAGGATCCGGCCACCGACCGGGCCGCCGAGCGAGGCCCACGCGGTCCCCCACGTCGTACCGGAGCGGGTGTTGACGGCCAGCGCGCCCTGCGCGTCACGGACGAAGGCGGTGGCGTGCGTGTCGTCCACCCGCACCAGCGCGGGGCTGGCGCTTGCGGTGCCGCCGAGGTTGGCGCCGGCGACCTGCTCGGTGCCGGTCAGACCCAGCATGGCCACCCCGTGCGCCGGAACCTCGACGGTGTACGAGCCGGTGAACGGCTGGACACCGGCGGTGCCCGGCGCGGCGTCCACGTCGGCGCGGGCCCACAGGTCACGAACCCGGACGGAGCTGCCGAGCGCGACGTCGGCGAAGGTCACCGTGATCTGCTGAGCGGTGTCGTGCCGGTTGAGCAGCGCGACAGTCCGCTTGCCGGGCCCGGTGAGCACCTTGCTCCACACCTGCGCGTCGGTGCCGGTGTCGGCGACCTTGACGCCCTGTCGGACCAGCGGGTCCTGGTCCACCGCGACGATCTCCGGGTTGGTCAGCGCCGAGATCATCTCCTTCGGCAGGCCGCGCGGGTCGGAGCCGATCACCAGCGGCGCGGCCATGATGGCCCACATCCCGAGCTGCGTCTTGGACTCCTCCAGGCTCAGCTCGTACCCGCCGTCGGGCAGCGGGCGCATCGGCAGCAGGTAGTCGGGGTCGTTGTAGTGCCCCGGCCCGGTGGCCGCCGGGTGGTACGCGTTGACGTCCATGTTGCGCAGCACCCACGGGAACGCCCACTGTGGAGTCGGGTCGGTGAGCCCCACATCGGTGTACGTCCGCCACGAGTCGGCGATCGTCGGCGCGTACGTGTAGCTCCAGGTGGAGAGCTGCTCCGGGGTGTAGGGGCCGCCACCCCAGTCCGAGCTGACCGGGTTGCAGATGTTGAGCAGCATCGGCCGGGGCGACTGGCGTACCGCGTCGGCCAGCTCGCGGAACGTGGCCTCCGGGTCGAGACCGGCGGCCCGGCCGCACAGCCAGTCGGCCTTGAGGGCGTCGAAGCCCCAGCCGGCGAACTGGGCGACGTCGGCCTGGTAGTGGCCGTTGCTGCCGAGGCCGCACTGCCCCGGCAGGTACGGGCCGGCGTCGGTGTAGATGCCGGCCTTCATGCCCTTGCTGTGGATGTACGCGGCCAGCGCGGCCATCCCGCCCGGGAAGCGGGCCGGGTCGGCGACCAGTTTGCCGGCTGCGTCGCGCGGGGTGGGCGCGGCCCAGTTTCCGTCGATCCAGACGTACGTGTACCCGGCGTCGCGCAGGCCACTGTGGACCATATGGTCGGTGACCGACCTGACTTCGGCCTCGGTGGGATCGCCACCGAGGCCGAAGTAGGTGTTCCAGCCCTGGTAGGGCGTCGGAGCGAGCCCACTGTCGAAGAACGTGGGCGCGCCCTGGTCCTCGGCCCCGGCGCTGGCCAGCGTGTGGCCGGGACGACCAGGACCGTGACCAGCTTGCGGAGGGCCGGCCTGGGAAGGGCCGGCCATGGCCGGCAGAGGGCTGGCCAGGCCCAGGCCGAGCGCGGCCAGGGCCGCGGTCAGCGGTCGGTTCAGGCGCATGGAGGTACTCCTGTCCCTCGGGGGTGGGGGTGGTGGTGCTCCGAGCTCAGCCGCGGGTCAGCACGATGAGGTCGGCGTCGTGGGTGGCGCTCCAGTGCACGGGCAGGCCGACCGTGCCGAGGTGGCTGCCCGAGTAGTGCCGCTCGCCGTCGGAGTAGCGGGCCGCCGGGTCGAGGCCGCGCAGTGGCAGCCGCACCGGGCGCGACGGAAGCAGGCCGGCGCCGTCGAGCCGGCCGGTGTGCCAGGCCAGCACGACCACCCGATGCTGGTCCGGCGCGGTGTACTGCACGGCGCAGCGGGCCTGGTCCGGGCCGCCGATCAGGTGCACCTCGCCGTGCGTGACGACATCCCGGATCTCCTTGTAGCGGGCGATCCAGCCGGCCGCCTCGACCCGCTCGGCGGGGGTCCACGCCCGGATGTCCGCGCCGATGCCGAGCACCCCGGCCATGGCGAGGACGAACCGGAACGCGAGCGTTCGCGGTCGGCTGTCGAACAGGCCGGGCGCGTCGGTGACCCAGGAGCTGAGCAGGTGCGGGGCGTTGGCGTGCAGGAAGCCGTACTGGATGGCCAGCCGGTCCAGCGGGCCGGTGTTGTCGCTGGGCCAGAAGACGTCGGCCCGGGCGGCCATCGCCAGGTCGGTCCGCCCGCCGCCGCCGGCGCACGCCTCGATCAGCACGCCGGGATGGTCCCGGCGCAGCCGCTCGTAGATCCAGTGCAGGTTGGCGACGTGCGCGCCGTCGAGGTCGAGCGGGGCGACACCGCCCGGCCGACCCGGCTCGGTACGCGGTCGGTTGAAGTCCCACTTCAGGTAGTCGATGTCGTACCGGCGCAGCAGACCGTCCACGGTGGAGTGGACGAACTCGGCGACCTCCGGCCGGCCCAGGTCGAGCAGGTACTGGTTGCGGACCGGGGTGAGCGGACGACCGTCGACGGAGTACACCCAGTCCGGGTGCTCGGCGTACAGGGCCGACTTCGGGTTGACGCATTCCGGCTCCACCCAGAGCCCGAAATTCAGCCCGAGCGCGCGGACCTCGGCGATGAACGCGTCGAAGCCGGCCGGGAACTTCGCCGGGTCGGGCGTCCAGTCGCCGAGGCCGGCCGTGTCGTCGTCGCGGCCGACGAACCAGCCGTCGTCCACCACGAACGTCTCCACGCCCAGCTCGGCGGCGATCCGGGCGAGCGCCAACTGGCTCTGCGCCTCGACGGCGAAGTAGGTGGCCTCCCACGAGTTGTAGAGCACCGGGCGCGGGGTGAGCCGGTCGGCGGCGAGCAACCGCTGGTGGGTGTGCCAGACGCGGGCCAGGCCGTCCAGGCCGTCCGGGCTGTACGCGCCGGTGACCATCGGCAGGGTCAGCGACTCGCCGGCGGCCAGCTCCAGCGGGCCGTCGACGAGCTGGCGGCCGGCGCGTACCCGGGTCAGGCCGCCGGTGTCCCGCTCGGCGCTGATCTCCCACGAACCGGTCCAGGCCAGCGCCATCCCCCAGGCCGGGCCGGCCGGCTCGGCGGTGTCCCGCACGGCCAGCCAGGGCACGTGCAGGTGCCCGGGTACGCCCTGGGAGCTGCCGATGCTGAAGCTGCCGTGGCCCAGCTCGACGTGGGCGAGCTGGAACTCCTGGGACCACTGCCCCCACTGGTGGCTGAGCAGCGCGCCGTGCGGCGTGGGTACGCAGAACCCGCCCGATCCGGCGCGGACCACCCGCAGCGGGCCGGTGCCGTCGTTGCGCAGCTCGACCCACCGTTGCACCACGTCGGTGCCGGTGGGCATCCGGTAGTGCACGGTGGCGCGCAGCCCGGTAAGCGGGTCGGCGAACCCGACGGCCAGCTCCCGCTGGTCGGCGTCGGCCACCGCATCGGTGTGGCGCAAGCCCACCCGGCGAGCCCCGGTGGAGGTCTCCACCACCAGGTCGGCACCCGTGAACGGGCGGTCGGCGTCGGTGGCGTACTCGATGGGGGCGGCGTCCCCGGCGGTGAGGAACGGCACCGGGCCGTCGTAGGCGACCGGTGACGGGCCGTCGGAGACGCCGTGCGGCCCCCACGCGACCAGTTCCAGCCAGCGACCGTGCGCGGGCACGGTGACGGTGTACTCGGTGTGCGCGCCGCGCAGCGTCCAGCGCTGTCCGGTCGCCGCGGTCACTTGACCGCTCCGAGCGCCAGGCCGGAGACGAAGTGCCGCTGGAAGCGCAGGAACACCGCGACGGTGGGAACGGCTGCGATGACCGTACCGGCGGCGATGACGTTCCAGGACGAGACGAACTGTCCCTGGAGGCCGAGCAGCGCCGGGGTGACCGGCATGTTGTCGTCGGTACGCAGCACGGTGATCGCCCAGAGCAGGTCGTTGAAGATCCAGGTGAAGGAGAGCGCGCCGAGGGCGGCCAGCGCGGGCCGGGTCAGCGGCAGCATCACCCTCGTGAAGATCTGCGCGGTGCCGGCGCCGTCGATCGTGGCCGCCTCCTGGATCTCGCCCGGCAGGTCCCGCATGAACCCGTGCAGGACGAACGTGTAGAAGCCGAGCCCGAAGCCGACCTGCACCGCGATCAGCGCCCAGAGCGTGTCGTACAGGCCGGTCAGCTCGCTGAACTTGGCCACCGGGATCAGCAGGATCTGCGGTGGCAGCAGGTTGCCGGCGAGCATCAACAGCAGGATCGTCCGCCGGCCGGGGATCCGGAACCGACTCAACGCGAACGCGGCCATCGCCGCGAGGCCGAGACTCAACAGCACCGACGGGACGGTGACCACCATGCTGTTGATCAGCGCCCGCAGCTCGCCGCCGTCGGTCCACGCCTGTCGGTAGGTGTCCAGGGTGAACGACCGGGGCAGGCTGCCCACCCCGTGCGCGGCGATGTCGTCGAACGACCGGGTGGACATCACCACGACCCAGAGCACCGGCCCGAGCCAGAGCAGCGACAGCAGGATCATGCCGGTGTGGAAGGCCCCGGTGCGGAGCTTGTTCATCACGCTTCCTCCCGGAACGCGCGGACCAGGTAGCCGAGGATGACCGCCAGCGCGAGCACGAAGATCACGACGGCGATCGCCGAGGCGTAGCCCAGCCGCAGGCTCTGGAACGCGGTCGAGTACATGTAGGTGCTCAGCAGCTCCGACGAGTGGTACGGGCCGCCCTTGGTGAGCGACCAGACGATGTCGAAGGAGCGCAGCGAGTCGATCACGATGACCGAGAGCACCACCGCGTTGACTCCCTTGAGCTGGGGGATTGTCACGTGCCGCAGTCGCTGCCAGGAGTTGGCGCCGTCCATCCGGGCGGCCTCGTGCAGCGCCGGGTCGATGGCCTTGAGCCCGGCCAGGAACAGCACCATGACGTACCCGATCTGCCGCCACAGGGCGGGCAGGATCACCGCGTACAACGCGGTCTGCGGGTCGGCGAGCCAGGGCCGGATCAGGCTCTCCAGCCCGACGGCCCGCAGCAGCGTGTCGGCGATGCCGTCGGGCTGGTAGAAGACCCGCCAGACCAGCGCGGTCACCACCAGCGAGAACACCACCGGGGTGAACAGCGCGGCCCGGTAGAAGCCGACCCCGCGCCGCTCCTTCTGCAGGACCAGCGCCATGCCGAAGCCGCCGAGCACGGAGAGACCGCCGAAGAGCACCAGCCAGATCACCGTGTTGACCAGCGCGCCCCGGAAGGTGGCGTCACCGGCCAGCTCGACGTAGTTGTCGGTGCCCACGAAGGCCGGCGGCGACATCCCGTCCCAGCGGGTGAGCGAGAACCAGAAGCCCTGCAGCGCCGGCCAGAACACCCAGATGCTCTCGACCAGGAACGGCACCAGGACGAACGCCACCAGCAGCGGCGACAGTCGGGCCGACCGTCGCCGCCGCCGGATGGAGGTGACCGAAGTCGTGGAGATCGTTGCTGTCACGTCAGCCCTTGAAGACCTTCTCGGCGCCGGCCTGCCACTCCCGCAGGATCGCGTCGATCTGGTCCGGCTTGTCGATGAACTTGGTCAGCGCGGTGTCCGCGGTCGGCTGGAGCGCGTCGCTGGAGTCGCGGTTGAAGAACTGGGTCAGCTCCTTGGCCTCGTCGAGCATCGCCTTGCCCTTGACCACCAGCGGCGAGTCGGACGCCTTGGCCTTCGGGTTGGCCGGCAGGACGATGCCGGAGCTGGCCTTGACGTACGCCTCCTGCGCCTCGGTCGAGGCCAGGTAGGTGAGCAGCGCCCTGGTGCCGGTCGGGTTGGCGGTCTTCGCGCTGGCGAAGAAGCCGTCCGTCGGCGCCTCCTCGGCCAGCGGCACCGCCGGGTCGATGATCGGGAACCGGAAGAAGTCCAGGTCGCCGAGGGCGTCCTTGGGGGCGGCATCGGCGAAGAACGTGCCGATCAGGAACATCCCCGTCTTGCCGGCCAGCAGGGCCGTGGTCGCCTCCTGGAACGGGTACGCCTTGCCCTTGGGGTCGAAGTAGGGCAGGGCCTCCCGCCAGCGGGTGAAGACCGCCTTGACCTTCGGGTCGTCGAAGCGCTGCTTGCCGGCGAGCAGCTCGCGGTGGAACGACGCGCCGTTGATGCGGATGTTGAGGTAGTCGAACCAGGCCGAAGCGACCCATGGGGTGTCGCCGAGACCGATGCCGATCGGGGGGACGCCCTTGCTCTTCAACGTCTCGCAGAGGGCCAGGAAATCGGTCCAGGTCTTCGGCTCCTGCACGCCCCACTTGGCGAAGTTGGACTTGCGGTAGAAGAAGCCCCACCAGTAGTTGTTCATCGGCACGAAGATCTGCTTGCCGCTGGCGTCGGTGGAGAGGGTGCGCAGCGACTGCGGGTAGTCGCCCAGTGACTTCCAGACGTCGGAGACGTCCAGCAGCAGGTTGCGGCTCGCGTAGTCGTTGGCGACCGAACCCGCGTACCAGGTGTAGAGGTCGGGCGGGTTCGCCGAGGTGAGGTACGTCGGGAGCTGGGTCCGGAAGGTCTCCGAGGCGATGGTGTTGAGGCTCGCCGTGCCCTTGCCCTGAGCGTTGAAGTTCGCGATCAGCTTCTCCATCGCCGCCTTGGCCTGCGGCGAGGAGAGGTTGGACTGGATGGTGACCGCGCCCGAGCCGTTGCCCGCCGCCGGCCCGCTGGCGGAGCTGGCGCACGCGCTGAGGAACGAGCTCGCGCCGAGCGCACCCAGGCCGGCGAGCCCGAGGTGGCCAAGGAATCGCCGGCGACCGGGGTCGAAGTCGCTCACGGTGGTGTCCTTCCTCTACGACACGCAGCGTCACGACGCGATGTGTCGGCCATGTGAATGTGTGTGACCAGAAGGTTGCATCGGCCGTCCCCGGCTGTCAAGATATCTTCGTAATTAATGATTAGACGAGATCAAGGCGAGGGTCAGGTGGATCAGCCTATGCGCCGGCTTGAGGGCAAGAACGCGCTGGTCACCGGCGCGATGGGTGGGATCGGCGCGGCCATCGCCCGGCGACTCGCCAGCGAGGGCGCGGCGGTTGCACTGCTCGACGTCGCCGACGCGACCCCGCTGGCCGAGGAACTGACCGCCCGCGGTGACCGCGCACTGTCCGTAGTGGGCGATGTCAGTGACGAGGCCGATTGGACGGCCGCCGTGACCGCCGTACGGGCCGACCTCGGCCCGGTCGACATCCTCGTCAGCACCGCGTACGCCGTGCGGGTCGCCCCGGCCCACGAGACCAGCCGGCAGTCCTGGGACCACCAGCTCGGTGTCAGCCTCACCGGCTCGTTCCTCGGCGTCCGCGCCTGCCTGGACGACCTGCGGGCACGCGCGGGCGCGGTGGTGCTGATCTCCTCGGTGCACGCGCTGGTCGGGTTGCCCGGTCGGCCCGCGTACGCCGCGGCCAAGGGCGGCCTGGTCGCGCTCGGCCGCCAACTCGCCGTCGAGTACGGCCCGCAGGTGCGGGTCAACACGGTGCTGCCCGGTCCCATCCTCACCGCCGCCTGGGCCGACGTGTCCGAAGAGGACCGACAGCGCAGCATCGCCGAGACCGTGGCGAAACGGTTCGGCACCCCGGACGAGGTGGCCGCGACGGTCGCCTTCCTCGCCTCGGCGGACGCCGCCTACGTCACCGGCGCGAGCCTCGTGGTGGACGGTGGATGGACCGCGGTGAAAGCCTCGGCCTGAGAGATCGATACCGACCAGCGAGAAGGCCAGGAGAGCATTGGCACAGTACGCACGCCGCGGTGTCCACGGGCAGACCGTCGAGGCGATCGCCCGTCGCATCCTCACCGGCGAGATCGCCGCCGGCGCGACCCTGAACATCGTCGCGCTCCAGGAGGAGTTCGACGTCAGCCTGACGGCCCTGCGCGAGGCACTGAAGGTCCTCTCCGCCAAGGGCATCGTGGACGCCCGGCAGAAGCGCGGCACCTTCGTCCGGCCTCGCGCGGACTGGAACCTGCTCGACGGCGACGTGATCCGCTGGCAGTTCGCCGAGGGCGCCGACCAGCGGTTGCTCGACCAGCTCCACGAGGTACGCGCCATCATCGAGCCCGCCGCCGCCCGGCTGGCCGCCAGCCGCGCGACCGAGGACGATGTGGCCGCCCTCGACCGGGCGCTGACCGAGATGGCCGAGGCCGACGGTGACCCCGCCGCCGCCGTCGCCGCCGACCTCGCCTTCCACCGCGCGCTGCTCGCCGCCACCCACAACGAGCTGCTGGAACGCATGGAGGTCGTGATGGAGACGGGTCTCGCCGAACGGGACCGCCTGGTGCACGGCGGCGCCGCGCACGACGACCCGGTGCCGAGTCACCGCGCGGTGGTCGACGCGCTGCGCGAGCGGGACGAGTCGGCGGCCGAGACCGCCATGCGGGAGTTGCTGGACAAGGCCGTCCGCGACGTCGAGAAGGCACGGGGACGAAGGGGCAGTCAGTGAAGATCGAGCGGATCGAGACGTTCCTGGTCGCGCCACGGTGGTTGTTCTGCCGGGTCGAGACCGACGAGGGGCTCGTCGGGTGGGGCGAACCCGTCGTCGAGGGCCGCGCCGAGGTGGTGCGCAGCGCCGTCGAGGTGCTCTCCGAATACCTGATCGGCGAGGATCCCCTGCGCATCGAGCAGCACTGGCAGGTGCTCACCAAGGGTGGCTTCTACCGGGGCGGCCCGATCCTCTCCAGCGCGGTCGCCGGCCTCGACCAGGCACTCTGGGACATCGCCGGGCAGGCGTACGGGGCTCCGGTGCACGCCCTGCTCGGCGGACCCATTCGCGAGAAGGTGCGGATCTACTCCTGGATCGGCGGGGACGAGCCCGACGAGGTGGCCGACGCCGCCGCCGCGCAGGTCGCCGCCGGCCTCACCGGGGTCAAGATGAACGCCTGCGGGCGACTCTCGGCCATCCCCACCTCCGCCGAGGTCGACGCGATCATCAATCGGGTCGCCGCCGCCCGGGAGGTGCTCGGCCCGGACCGGGACATCGCGCTCGACTTCCACGGCCGCGCCGGGCTGGCCGCCGTACGTCGCATCCTGCCCGAGTTGGCCCCCCTGCGCCCGATGTTCGTGGAGGAGCCGGTCCTGCCCGACCAGGCCCACCACCTGCGCGACATCGTGGCCGGCACGCCGATCCCGGTGGCCACCGGCGAACGCCTCTACGGCCGCTCCGAGTTCCTCACCCCGTTGCAGGCCGGGGTCGCCGTGGTCCAGCCGGACCTGTCGCACGCCGGTGGGATCTCCGAGGTCCGCCGGATCGCCGCGCTGGCCGAGACGTACGGCGCGCTGCTCGCCCCGCACTGTCCGCTCGGCCCGATCTCCCTGGCGGCCAGCCTCCAGGTGGCCTTCGCGACGCCGAACTTCCTGATTCAGGAGCAGAGCATCGGCATCCACTACAACGTGGGTTCCGAACTGCTGGACTACCTGGTCGACCGGGAGCCGTTCCGGTTCGTCGACGGGCACATCGCCCGCCTCGACCGGCCCGGCCTGGGCATCACCGTGGACGAGGCGGCGGTCCGCAAGGCCGCGCAGACCCCGCACACCTGGCGCAATCCGGTCTGGCAGCACGCCGACGGGTCGTTCGCCGAATGGTGACCGGCGCGACGCAGGTCCCGCTGCGCGTGACGTACGACGCGGCGCACGGCGGCCGGTGGACCAGCCTCAACGGCGGCGGCCGGGAATGGCTGTGGCGGGGCCCGGCGTCCGGCCGGCACGACGTACGCCCCGACGACGCGTTCGTCGACGCTGGCGGCCTGGAGGAGTGCCTGCCCACCGTGCGCGGCGAGCCCGACCACGGCGAGGTGTGGTCGCGGCCCTGGCGAAGCGCCGGCCCCGGCGCGGTGGTGATCCAGCGGCCGACGTTCACGCTGAGCCGGCGGATCACCGACGACGGTGGCGTGGTGGTGGCCGACTACCGCCTGACCGCCGAACCCGGTCACCGGTTCGTCTGGGCCGCGCACGCCCTGCTCGACCTCTCCCCCGCCGCCCGCCTCGACGCGCCCGCCGGCACCCCGACCCGCCTGCACCCGGAGGCCGCCGCGCTGCTTGCGCCGGGCACCTGGCCCGACGGCGACCCGTGGCTCACCGGGCCGTGGCCCGCCCCGGCCGGGCTGACGCTGGACACACTCGGCCCCGACGACGGCACCGCCCTCGGCGCGGTGCTGCTCGACTGCCCCCGCGTCCAGGTGAGCGACGGCGACGACCGGCTGACCCTGGATCTGGAGTGCGATGGCCAGCCCCGCAGCACCGCGCTCTGGCGCAACCTGGGCGGCTGGCCGGTCGACGGCCCCTACCGCAGCATCGGTGTCGAGCCGATGCTCGGCAGCGCCTTCGACCTGGCCGACGCCGGCCCGGCCGACGCGGCGGTCGTCCCGCCCGCCGGTGAGGTCAGCTGGCGACTCACCATCTCCGCCCACCGCATCCACTGAGGACATTCGCGATGAACCTGCTCGAGGAGCTGCGTACCCACCGGTTGCTGGCCATCGTGCGCGGCCCGGACCCGGCCGCGGCGCTGGCCGCCGTGCTCACCCTGGCCGAGAGCGGCGTCGCCCTGGTCGAGGTCTCGCTGACCAGCGCCGACGCGCTCGGCATCATCCGGCGCGCCCGGGCCGCCCTCGGGCCCGACTTCGCCCTGGGGGCCGGCACCGTGCTCAGCGCCGAGGACGCCCGGGCGGCCGCCGAGGCCGGCGCTGGCTTCCTTGTCACCCCGGCGCTGGCGCCGAGCGTCACCGAGGCCGCCCGACTCGGGCTGCCGGTGCTCGCCGGGGCGCTCACCCCCACCGAGGTGGTGCAGGCCAGCAGCGCCGGCGCCACCGCCGTCAAGCTCTTCCCGGCGTCCCTCGGTGGGCCCGACTACCTGGGCGCGCTGCGCGACCCGTTCCCCGGCACCGCGTTCGTGCCGGTCGGTGGGGTCGACGCGGACGGCGCGCGACGCTACCTCGACCGGGGAGCCGTGGCGGTCGGCGTCGGCTCGCCACTGCTCGGCGACGCCGTCCGCGGCGGTGACCCGGCGGCGCTGCGCGAGCGCGCCGCCGCCTTCCTCGCGGCGGTACGGCAATGACCGACCTGCTCACGCTCGGCGAGACGATGGCGGCCTTTCGCACCACCGGCCCGCTGCGGCTGGGCGGCACCGCCGGGATCTCCGTCGCCGGGAGTGAGTCGACGGTGGCCATCGGGCTGGCCCGGCTCGGTCACCACGCCGCCTGGGTCGGTGTCACCGGCGCGGACGAACCGGGCGAGCTGATCCGCCGGACGCTGCGCGCCGAGGGCGTCGACCTGACCTGGTCCCGGGTCGACCCGGCCGCGCCGACCGGGCTGATCCTCTTCGAGAACCGGGTCGCCGACATCTTCCGGGTCACCTACCACCGCGCCGGCTCGGCCGGCTCCCGGCTGGGCCCGGCCGACGTCACCCGCGCCTTCGACGCGCCCGGGTCGCCGCCCCGGCTGCTGCACGTCACCGGCATCACCTGCGCGCTGGGCGCCGGGCCGTACCAGGCGGTGGTGGAGGCCGTACGCCGGGCTCGCGCGGCGGGCAGCACGGTCTGCCTGGACGTCAACCATCGCAGCCGGCTCTGGTCGGTCAGCGAGGCCGCGGCGGCGCTGCGCCCGCTGCTGCCCTCGATCGACCTGGTGGTCGCCTCCGACGACGAGTTGGCCGTGCTGACCGACGCGCCCGACGCGGCCTCGGCGCTACTCTCGGCCGGCGTCAGCGAGGTCGTGGTCAAGCACGGCGGCGACGGAGCGACCAGCCACCGCGCGGCCGGCACGATCCACCGTCCGGCCCGGACGGTGCCGGTGGTGGACACCGTCGGAGCGGGCGACGCCTTCGTGGCGGGCCTGCTCTCCGGTTGGCTGGACGGCGCGGACGCCTCGACCCGGCTGGACCGGGCGGTCACCACCGGCGCGTTCGCGGTCGCCACCCGGGGCGACTGGGAGGGCCTGCCCGACCGGGCCGAGTTGGCGCTACTCGACCACGGCCCCGGCGGTACGGTCCGCTGACGATCCTTTTTGGAGGAGCACCATGGAGCTGACCGAGCCGACCGTCTGGAGCACCGACCGGCTGGAGTTGGGTGAGGGCCTGCGCTGGGTCGACGACCGGCTGGTCCTGGTCGATCTGCTGGCCGGGCGCCTGTTGGAGACCGACGGCGACGCCCCGGCCCCGCTGCGGGAGTTGCGCCGCCTCGACGTGCCGCTCGGCGCGGTCGCCCCGGTGGTCGACCGGCCGGGCGAATGGCTGGCCGCCGCCGGGACCGGCGTCACCCTGCTGCCCGCCACCGGCGATCCCCGACCGGTCGCTGAACTGGTCGACGACGCACCCGAGCCGACCCGGATGAACGACGCGGTCGCCGATCCGCACGGCCGTTTCTGGGCCGGCAGCATGACGTACGCGATGGTGCCGGGCGGTGGCACGTTGTTCCGCCTCACCCCGGGCGCCGCGCCGGTCCCCGCGGTGACCGGGCTGACCATCCCGAACGGGCCGGCGTTCGACGCGGCCGGCACCACCATGTACCTGGCCGACACGCCCCGCGGCGAGATCGACCGGTTCACCGTCGACCCCGCCACCGGTGCCCTGCACGGCCGGGAGCCGTTCCTGCGGCTGTCCCCCGCCGACGGCGGCCCGGACGGCATGACGCTCGACGCGGCCGGCCACCTCTGGATCGCGCTGTGGGGCGGCTCCGCGGTACGCCGCTACCGGCCCGACGGCACCCTGGAGCGGGAGATCCGGCTGCCGGCCAGGCAGCCGGCCGGCATCTGCCTGGGCGGCCCCGACCTGCGGCGACTCTTCATCGGCACCGCCCGGGTGGGGCTGGACGCGGCGGGCCCGCAGGACGGCGCCCTGCTCGCGGTGGACGTGCCGGTGCCCGGTCTGCCCGCCGCGAGCGCCGGCGCACCACTGAGCTGATCGGAGGCATGTCGGACGCCCGGGCGGGAAGAACCGCACCCGAGTGCGGTAACAGCCGACCGGTGGGGAGCGAGCCGATGAGCACCGTGGGGTGGATGTCATGAACGGGCCGGTCGGCGACGAGCCGCTGGGCGAGCTGGAGCTGGTGCACACGTTCACCGGCCCGATGCCGACCGGGGTGAGCGTCTCGCACCGGGGCCGGATCTTCGTCAACTTCCCGAAGTGGGGTGACGAGGTGCCGGCCACCGTCGTCGAGGTGCGCGACGGCCGGGAGGTGCCCTACCCGGACCAGGCGTGGAACGACCCGTCCGGCGACGACGACGCGGGCGCGTTCGTGTCGGTGCAGAGCATCGTGGTGGACCCGGCCGACCGGCTCTGGGTGCTGGACACCGGCAGCCCGATGTTCCAGCCCACCAAGCCGGGCGGCCCGAAGCTGGTCCGGGTCGACCTGGACACCGACACCGTCGCCCAGGTGATCACCTTTCCGGCGGACGTGGCGCTGCCGACGACGTACCTCAACGACGTCCGCTTCGACCTGCGGCGCGGCGAGTCGGGGGTCGCCTACATCACCGACTCCGCGTTCGCCGGGCCGAACGGCATCATCGTGGTGGACCTGGCCAGCGGGGCCTCCTGGCGGCGGCTGCACGACCACCCGTCCACGAAGGCGGACCCGTTGAGCTCGTTCCGCCCGGTGGTCGAGGGCCGGCCGTTCCTGGAACGCCCGGCCGACGGTCCGCCGAAGCCGGTGGCCATGGGCTCCGACGGCATCGCCATCTCGGCCGACGGCACCCGGCTGTACTACTGCCCGCTGGTGTCCCGACGCCTGCACAGCGTCTCCACCGAGGCGCTGGCCGACCCGTCGGCCACCCAGGAGGCGGTCGCCGCGACAGTTGTCGACGAGGGCGACAAGGGCACCGCGTCGGACGGGTTGGAGAGCGACGACACGGGGCGGCTCTACCTCACCTCGTACGAGCACAACGCGGTGCTGCGTCGACTGCCGGACGGCGCGTACGAGACGCTTGTGCACGACCCGCGGCTGCTCTGGCCGGACACCATGTCGGTGGCCACCGACGGGTACCTCTACGTGACCGCCAACCAGTTGCACCGGCAGCCGCAGTATCAGCGCGGCCAGGACCTGCGACGCAAGCCGTACGCGCTGTTCCGCACCCGCGTCGACGCCGGCCCGGTGCTGCTGCGCCCCTGACCGGGCCGGCCAGAGCCCGTCAGCTCGTCGGCAGGGTGCGGCCCAAGAGGTCGAACAGGGCTGCCCAGTGCCGCTCGGTGGCCTGCTCGTCGTACGCCGGGGTGTCGGCCATGGTGTAGCCGTGGTGCGCGCCCGCGTACACCTCGGAGCGGTAGCGCACCCCGGCGGCGTCGAGCGCCTTCTCCAGCGTGGCGATCTGCTCGGGCGTCATCGACTGGTCGGCGTCGGCGTGGCCGAAGTACACCTCGCCGGTGATCGAGTCGACGCCCAGGTGTGGGCTGTCCGGCGCGTCGGTGACGATCCGCCCGCCGTGGAAGCTCGCCATCGCGGCGATCCGGTCCGGGTGCGCCTCGATGGCCCGCAGCGCGTTGGTGCCGCCCATGCAGTAGCCGGTGATCGCGACCGGGCCCGGCCGAACGTCGTCGCGGGCGGCCAGGAAGTCGAGGTACGCGGCGCTGTCCCGGCTGATCACGTCGGGGGTCAACGCGCCGACCAGCGGCATGATCTTCTCGAAGAGCGCGCCCCGCGCGTCCGCGTCGCCCAGTCGGGACAGGTCGAACAGCGGCGCCCGGCCGGCCCGGTAGAACAGGTGCGGCGTCAGCACCAGGTAGCCGCGTTCGGCGATCCGCTCGGCCATCTCCACGAGGCGGGGCCGAGGCCCAAAGGCGTCCATGAACAGCAGCACCGCCGGGAACGGGCCGTCCCCGTCCGGGCGGGTGAGGCTTGCGTCCGCGATCCCATCGCCGGTCGGGATGTCCACAGTCGTCGTCTGCACCGAGCCTCCTCGTACGCCGATCTTGGTCCGTTTGGCACGTTACTCGCCACGCCGGCGTGCCCGAAACCGGTCCGCCAGGCGGGGGCCGGCGCTTCAGGCCGGGACACCCCGTGAACGGCGCGTCAAGAATCGGCGTTGGCCCGTCGAAACGGCGTATCGACGGGCGCTGGGCGGCCGACGGGCGGTGACGATGGGTCCATGAGTCCTTGGCGGATGACACGCTGGGAACGCGGGAACCTGCCTCCCGACACCGACCCGATCGAGCCGGCCCCGGGCCCGGGCGCGCCCGAACGCCGGCACGAGGCGCTGGTCAGCGTCCGGCTCGGCCCGTCCGCGCCCGGCAGCCACCTGGTGGAGTACCTGCGGCACGAGCCGTGTGCCGTCGACGCCTGGTGGATCGCCGCCGACGTCGACGCCGTGGTGCGGCTCTCCGCGGAGAGCATGACCGTGCTGCACCGGGCCGTGGCCGACCTGCGCCTGCGTGCCGGAGTGGAGGTGGCCGAGGCCAACTACATCCTCCGCGCGCTCGACCTGTCCGCGCCGGCCGACCGGCACGACGCCGCCCCGGCGTGGGCGGTGCCCGCCGCATGAGCCGCCCCGCCGTTGCCCACCGGATCGTCGTCGGCGTCGACGGGTCGTTCGCCGGAATGCAGGCGCTGCGTCGGGCCGTCCAGCTCGCCCGCCGCGAGGGCGCGCAGGTGGACGCCGTACGCGCGTGGGTCTTCGCACCCACGTGGCGGCCCGGCACGCTGACCTGGCGCTGGCAGGACGAATGTGACCGGGCCGCCCTGGTCTACCTGCGCGGCGTCTTCGACGCGACGATGGGCGGCATCCCTCGGGACGTCACGGTTCGACTGGTGACCACCCAGGGGTACGCCGGACAGGTGCTCGTCGACCACGCGGACCGGGAGTCCGACCTGCTCGTCGTCGGCAGCCCCGGCCGCGGCCGGTTCGGCCGGTCACGCGGACACGTGACCCGGTACTGCGTACGACGTGCCGCCGTGCCGGTCGTCGCGGTGCCCGCCCCCGCGTGGGCGCGGGCGGCGACGATCCGCCGATTCGCCCGCGACCTCGAACAGCTCAGCCGATGACCGCCGGCGGCCCGGCGCGACGGGAAAGGACCACCCCGACCATGGACGACGGCCCGATAACCTACGCCGTTCCGGTGCGTGAGCTGCCAGGGCGACTGGTGGGAACGGTGCGCACCGGGCGGACTCCGCAGGGTGAGCGGGTGGGGATCGCCTTCACCCGAGCGGATCTGCTGGTGACCGCCATGGGCGCCGACCAGCCCTGGGAGGAGCTGTGCGAGTCGGCGCTGCGCGGGATGCTGCGTCCGCTCGGCATCGACCGGATCCAGGTCGACCCGCTGTTGGTGGCGCCGCCGCTCGATCCGAGCGTCGGCGACCGCGCGACACCCGTCGACGCGTCCGTCGGAAACCAGGCGACGCCGGCGGTCCCGGCCTCCGTTCAGGCCGGCACGAAGCGCACCGCGTCGGCGACCACGTAGCCGTCGGTGTTCTCCGTACGGATGAGCACACTCCCGTCGCTGCCCGCCGTGAACGGGTATGTCCCCAGCGGCACCCACTGGCCGCCGGACTGCCGCTGGTCGACCGTCCGAGTGGTCACCCCACCGGAGTACGCGATGTCCACCGGCACGTTCGTCGCCCGGTTCGGGTGCCCGGTCCAGCGCAGCTGCACCGTCCACGACCCGGAGGTGGGCAGCGTCGGGCGGAACCGCAGCCGGTTGACGCCCTTGGCGGTGTTGCCGTCGTGTTCGTAGTCCGCGCCGTAGTAGCCGCCGATGTCGACGCTGCGCACCCAGGTGCCGGCGCGGGTGATCCCGCTGGTCGCCGCGTTGTCCAGGATCACCTCGCCGGGCGTACCCCAGTCCAGCACCGCGCCGTCCTGGCGCAGCCGGGCCTGGAGGGCGGGCACCGAGACGGCCTGCACGGCGAGGTTGCCGGTGAGGGCCAGGGACGCCGCGGTGGCCGCCGCCTGCCCGAGGATCATGAACACCGGTTCCATCCGGATCGAGCCGTACGCGATGTGACTCGCGGAGAGACAGACCGGCACCAGCAGGTTGGCGCACTGCGCCTGGTGCGGCACGATCGCGCGGTAGCTCACCGGGTACGGCGCGGGGACGCCGATCTGCACGTCCCCCTCGTTGCGCACCTTCCCGTCCACGACCACCCGCTGACAGTTGTGCGAGTCCATCGTGTAACTGGCCAGGCCCACCGAGTCGGTGGCCCGCACCCGGCCCCGGCAGTCGGCCTCGGTCATCACGTACGCCGAGATCATCCGGCGGGCTTCCCGAATGTAGAGCAGCGGCGGCCAGCCACCGGTGCCGGTGAACTCGTCGGCCGGTAGTCCCCATCGCGCGGTCGAGTCGCGTACCGAGGCCGGCAGGCGGGGATCGTTGGCCAGGAACCACATCAGTCCCTGCTGGTAGGTGCGGTGCTCGGCGATGATGCTCTCCCGCACGGCCCAGCTCGCCGTCGGGTACGCGTAGTTGAAGCCGATGTTGTCGGTCGACACGGCGCCGTTGTTGTTGGAGTCGGTCTTGCCGCCGCCGATCGAGTGTGTGGTGAAGTACGGTCCGGCGTAGCCGGCCTGGATGTGGCGTAGCAGCAGCTCGTACCGGATCGGGTCGTAGCCGGACGGCTTGCCGAACGGGATCCGGTTGGCCGCCTGGGTCAGGCACATCCGGAAGCAGTACGCCTGGATTCGGTCGTCGCCGCTGCCCCGCGGGGCGAGCGGCGCGGCGGAGACGCCCGGCAACAGGCCGCTCGCGGGCGAGCCGGCCGTCACGTACGGGTCGACGGGGTAGGCGAACTGGTGGGTGTTGCCGGACTGCACCCCGTTGATCGTCTCGCCGTACGTGTCGTTGGACTCGCGCCCGACGGTGAAGCTCACCCCGGCCAGGGCCAGCAGGTCACCCTCGTACGTGGCGTCGAGGAACACCCCGCCCCGGTAGATCGACCCGTCGTCGGTGCGCAGCTCGGTGATCCGGTTTCCACTGCGGCCGAGGCCGGCCAGCCGGGCATTGATGATCACCGGCACGCCCGCCTCGGCCAGCAGGTCGGCGAAGACGTCGGCGGCGACGTGCGGTTCGAAGGTCATCCGCAGCGGCGAGGTCGGCGTGAGGGTTCCGCCGTGGTATTTCACGTACACCCGGCGGTAGAACTCGGCGGCCAGCCCGCCGATGGACGCCTGGACGCCGGTGTCGGTGGCGCCCAGCCCGGCGGTGCTCAGTCCGCCGACGTGGCTGGTGGGCTCCACCACCACCGCGGTGCGGCCGAGCCGGCGCATGGTGATCGCTGCGGCCAGCCCACCGGAGGTGGCGCCGTAGACGACCAGGTCGGCGGTGGTGACGGCGGCTCGGGCGGGGCCGGCACGGAACGGGTCGGTGAGACCGGCCAGGACGAGACCGGCGCCGCCGGCGGTCAGCAGCCGGCGACGGGACAGGGGCAGGGACACGGCGGGCTCCCAAGGGGGTAACCGGTGAAGGGGACGGTTACAGAAGCACGCCGCTGCCGCTGCGAACGAAATTCTTCAATCTCTGCCGGCGGGTGTCAACGGGGTCAGGGGCGGTAGCGGTAGCCCATCCCCGGCTCGGTGATGAGGTGGCGGGGCCGAGCGGGGTCGTCCTCCAGCTTGCGTCGCAGCTGGGCCAGGTACTGCCGCAGGTAGTTGGTCTCGTTCTGGTATTCCGGCCCCCACACGTCCTGGAGGAGCTGGCGCTGGCTGACCAGTTTGCCGGGGTGACGCAGCAGCTTCTCCAGCACGCTCCACTGCGTCGGGGTCAGCTTGACCTCGGTGTCGTCGTCGCGCCACACGCGGTGGTCGGCCAGGTCGACGGTGTGCCGGCCGATCCGCAGCGCCGGCACGGCCTCGCTGGGCGCGCCGAGCCGCCGGGTCACCGCGCGGATGCGGGCCAGCAGTTCCTCCACCCCGAACGGCTTGGTGACGTAGTCGTCCGCGCCCGCGTCGAGCGCGGCGACCTTGTCCTCACTGCCGGCCCGGCCGGAGAGCACGATGATCGGCACGGCGGTCCAGCCGCGCAGACCCCGGATCACCTCGACGCCGTCGATGTCGGGCAGGCCGAGGTCGAGGACCACGAGGTCGGGCGGGTGGCTGGCGGCGGCCTTTAACGCGGCGGCCCCGGTCGCGGCGACGTCCACGTCGTACCGGCGGGCGCGCAGGTTGATCCGCAGCGCCCGCAGGATCTGCGGTTCGTCGTCGACGACCAGGATGCGCGTCATTCCTGCGGCTCCTCCGGGCTGGTCTGCGCGGCGGCGGGCAGCCGCAGCACCATGGTGAGCCCACCCCCGGGCGTGGTCTCGGGGGTGATGCTGCCACCCATCGCCTCGGCCAGCCCTCGGGACAGGGCGAGCCCGAGACCGACGCCGGTCTGGTTGTCCCGGTCGCCGAGGCGTTGGAACGGCAGGAAGACGTGCTCCCACTGGTCCTCCGGGATGCCCGGCCCCCGGTCGATGACCCGCAGCTCCACCTGGCCGGCGTGCGCGCTCGCGGTGACGGTGGGCGGCTGGTCGGGCGGGCTGTAGCGCAGCGCGTTGGCGATGACGTTGACAAGCACCCGTTCCAGCAGGCCCGGGTCGGCGGTGGCCGCGGGCAGGTCGGCCGGGATGTCCGTGGCGACCGTCGCGGCCGCCGGGCCAAGTTCGTCCAACGCCAGGGGTACGGCGTCCTCCAGGCCGATCGCGGTGGCGGAGATGCCGAGCACGCCGGCCTGGAGGCGGCTCATGTCCAGCAGGTTGCCGACCAGCCGGGCGAGCCGGTCCAGCGACTCCTCCGCGGTCTCCAGCAGTTCCTCGCGGTCGGCCTCGTCGAACTCGATGTCGTGGCTGCGCAGGCTGGTCACGGCCGCCTTCGCAGAGGCCAGCGGCGTACGCAGGTCGTGGCTGACCGCGGCGAGCAGCGCGGTGCGCATCCGGTCGGCGGCGGCGAGCGGCCGGGCGGTGGCGGCCTCCTCGGCGAGCCGTTCCTGGCGCAGCGCGACGGCGGCCTGGGCGGCGAACGCCTCGACGATCCGCCGGTCGGCGGCCTCCAGGCGCCGGCCGCTGAGCACGACGGTGATCCGGTCGTCGACGGGTACCGCCGTCTCGCCGCCGTCGGGCGTGCAGGCGGGCTGGTCGCCGACGCTGGCGACGACGCACCAGGCGTGCTCCTCGCGGGACCGGTCGGGGCGGCCGCTGGCCTCCTCGGCCAGCTCCAGCACGCTCACCGCGCGCAGCCCGAAGGTCTCCCGGAGCTGGTCCAGCAGGGCGGGCAGGGGGCGTTCACCGCGCAGCACGCCACCGGCGACGGCGGCGAGGGTCTGCGCGTCGGCGGCGGCCCGCGCGGCCTCGCGCGTACGCCGGGCGGCCACGTCGACGATCCAGCTCACGGCAAGCGCCACACCGACGAAGACGGCCAGGGCGAGCAGGTTGTCGGCCTCGGCGATGGTCAGCGTGCGGTACGGCGGGGTGAAGAACCAGTTGAGCAGCAGCGACCCACCGAGCGCGGCGATCAGCGCCGGCCACACCCCGCCGACCAGCGCGACCCCGACGACCCCGGCGAGGGACAGCAGGATGTCGTTGGTAAGCGTCAGGTCGGGCAGGGCCTCGAGCAGCAGGGTGAGCAGCGGCATGCCGAGCACCGCCAGGCCGAAGCCGAGCAGCCGGCGGCGGCGGGACAGCGCCGCCGGCACGGCCGCCGCCCGACGGCCCTTGCCGGCCTGCTTGTGGGTGACCAGGTGCACGTCGATCGAGCCGGAGAGCGCGGTGGTGGTCACCCCGACGCCCCGGGCGAAGATCTGCGCGAGGCGGCCCCGCCGGCTGGCCCCGAGCACCAGCTGGGTGGCGTTCACGCCCTGGGCGAAGTCGAGCAGGGCGGCCGGCACGTCGGTGCCGAGCACCTGGTGGTACGTGCCGCCGAGGCTCTCGACGAGCACCCGCTGGCGGGCCAACTGGGCCGGATCGGCACCGGCCAGGCCGTCGCTGCGGGCCACGTGCACGGCGAGCAGGTCGGCGCCCTTGCTGCGGGCGGCGACCCGGGCCGCCCGGCGGATCAGCGTCTCGCCCTCCGGGCCGCCGGTCAGCGCCACCACGACGCGTTCGCGGGCCTCCCAGGTGGCGGCGATGCCCTGCTGGGTGCGGTAGCGGTCGAGCTGCTCGTCGACCTTGTCGGCCAGCCAGAGCAGCGCCAGCTCGCGCAGCGCGGTGAGGTTGCCAACCCGGAAGTAGTTGCCGAGCGCGGCGTCGATCTTGTCGGGGCGGTAGATGTTGCCGTGCGCCATCCGGCGGCGCAGCGCCTCCGGGGTCATGTCGACCAGTTCGACCTGCTCGGCGGCGCGGACGATCTCGTCGGGCACGGTCTCCCGCTGGGTGGTGCCGGTGATCTGCGCGACGACGTCGTTCACCGATTCCAGGTGCTGCACGTTGACCGTGGACAGCACGTCGATCCCCGCGTCGAGCAGCTCCTGGACGTCCTGCCAGCGCTTGCCGTGCCGGGAACCGGGAACGTTGGTGTGCGCCAGCTCGTCGACCACCGCGATCTCCGGCCGGCGGGCCAGCACGGCGTCCACGTCCATCTCGGTGAACTCGGCGCCCCGGTAGGTCATCGCGCGGCGGGGCACCTGCTCCAGGTCGCCCAGCATCGCGGCGGTGTGCGGGCGGCCGTGGGTCTCCACGAAGCCGATCACCACGTCGGAGCCCCGCGCGGCCCGCCGCTGGGCCTCCTCCAACATGGCGTACGTCTTACCGACGCCGGGAGCGGCCCCCAGATAGATGCGTAGTTCTCCGCGTGGCACGAGAACCATCCTCCCTGGTCAAAGTGGCGGGCGGGGCCGCGCCCGGTCGGCACGGCCCCGCCCGCGAGGGTGCTCAGCGCGCGGCGAACTGCCTGTCGAGGGCGATGTTGAGCTCCAGCACGTTGACCCCGGGCTCACCCATGAACCCGAGCCCACGCCCGTCGGTGTGCTCCTCGACCAGCTTGCGGACCGCCGCCGGGTCCGCGCCGCGCTCGCGCGCGACCCGGTTCACCTGCAGATCGGCGTACGCGGGACTAATCTGCGGGTCGAGGCCGCTGGCGCTGGCGGTGACCGCGTCGGCGGGCACCGCCGGGTCGGCCGGCGCGTCGCCCCGGATCGGGGTGATCACCCCGCCGGCCGCGACGTAATCCTCGCCGGGCTGGGCCAGCTCCACGGTCACCCCCTGGTACGAGGTGACGAACGGGGTGGCCGGGGTGACCTGGTTGACGCTGACCACCCGGGTGACCGGGCCGGTCAGACCGTCGGCGCGGAAGACCGCGAGCACGGCGCCCACCCCGTCGTCGGTGCAGTAGGGCCGCCGGCCGTCGACGCCGTTCAGCTCGCCGACGGCCTTGCTGCGTCCGCAGACCTGGGTGAGCAGGCTCTCGCTGGACTCCTCCGGGTCGGTGGCCAGGGTGTCGACCACACTCTCCGGGCCGAGGTTGCTGGCCGAGGTGGAGGTCGGGTCGTAGCCGTCACCGGCGGCCGACGGGCGGGACTGGAAGTAGCGCGGGACGGGGTTGCCGTCCGCGTCGGTGAAGGACTGGCCGATCAGCGAGCTGCCGACGGTGTTGCCGTCCACGGTGATCAGCGAGCCGTCTGCCTTGTGGTTGAGGCCGGGCAGCTGACCGAGCGCGACCAGGGCCAGCGGGTAGACCAGCCCGAGCAGCACCGTGAAGACGAGCAGGGCACGCAGGGCGGCGAGGTGTTGGGCGAGCCAGGTGGGTAGGCGCATCACGAAATCCCCGGGATGAACTGGATGAGCAGGTCGATGAGCTTGATCCCGATGAACGGCACGATGATGCCGCCCAGCCCGTACACCAGCAGGTTGCGGCTGAGCAGCTTCGACGCGGCGGCCGGCCGGTACCGCACGCCGCGCAGGGCGAGCGGGATCAGCGCGATGATCACCAGGGCGTTGAAGATGACCGCGGACAGGATCGCCGACTCCGGGCTGGCCAGCCGCATGATGTTCAGGGCGTCCAGGCTCGGGTAGAGGCCGGCGAACATGGCCGGGATGATCGCGAAGTACTTCGCGATGTCGTTGGAGATGCTGAACGTGGTCAGCGCCCCACGCGTGATCAGCAACTGCTTGCCGATCTCCACGATCTCGATCAGCTTGGTCGGGTCGGAGTCGAGGTCGACCATGTTGCCGGCCTCCTTGGCGGCCGACGTACCGGTGTTCATGGCCACCCCGACGTCGGCCTGCGCGAGCGCCGGCGCGTCGTTGGTGCCGTCACCGGTCATCGCGACCAGCCGGCCACCCTCCTGCTCCCGCTTGATCAGCGCGAGCTTGTCCTCCGGCGTCGCCTCGGCCAGGAAGTCGTCCACCCCGGCCTCGTCGGCGATGGCCTTCGCGGTACGCGGGTTGTCGCCGGTGATCATCACGGTACGGATGCCCATCCGGCGCATCTCGTCGAACCGCTCCCGCATGCCGGACTTGACCACGTCCTTGAGGTGGATGACGCCCAGGGCGCGAGCGGGCTCGCCGTCGACGTGCTCGGCGACGACCAGCGGCGTGCCGCCGGTGCCACTGATCGCGTCCACGATCTCGCCGACCTGCTCGGTCGGGTGGCCGCCGTTCTCCCGTACCCACTTCATGACCGCGGCCGCGGCGCCCTTGCGGACCCGGCGTCCCGTGCCCGACGCGCCGCCGTCGACGCTGGCGTCCGGGGTCAGGTCGACGCCGCTCATCCGGGTCTGCGCGGTGAACGGCACGAACGTGGCGTGCGGCATCACGCCGGGCTCGCGCTCGCGCAGCCCGAACTCGTTCTTCGCCAGGACGACTACCGAGCGCCCCTCCGGGGTCTCGTCGGCCAGGCTGGACAGTTGCGCGGCGTCGGCCAGGGACGCCGCGTCGACCCCCTCGACCGGGACGAACTCCGCGGCCTGCCGGTTGCCCAGCGTGATGGTGCCGGTCTTGTCCAGCAGCAGGGTGTTGACGTCGCCGGCCGCCTCGACGGCCCGGCCGCTCATCGCCAGCACGTTGCGCTGGACGAGGCGGTCCATGCCGGCGATGCCGATGGCCGACAGCAGCGCGCCGATGGTGGTGGGGATCAGGCAGACCAGCAGCGAGACCAGCACGACACCGGTGACACCGGAGCCGGTGATCGCCCCGCTGTCCGGCGCGGCAGCCTGGTACGCCTTGGAGAAGATCGCCAGCGGCTGAAGGGTCACCACGGCCAGCAGGAAGATGATCGTGAGCGCGGCGAGCAGGATGTTCAGCGCGATCTCGTTCGGCGTCTTCTGCCGGTTGGCACCCTCGACCAGGGCGATCATCCGGTCGATGAAGCTCTCCCCCGGCTTCTGGGTGATCTTCACGATGATCCGGTCGGAGAGCACCTTGGTGCCGCCGGTGACCGCGCTGCGGTCCCCGCCGGACTCCCGGATGACCGGGGCCGACTCGCCGGTGATGGCCGACTCGTCGACGCTCGCGATGCCCTCCACGATGTCGCCGTCACCGGGAATGATGCCGCCCGCCTCGACCAGCACGATGTCGCCCTGGCGCAGCTGCGGCGCGGGCACCGCCTCGTCGCGGTAGGTGTTGGCCCGCGCGCCCGGCTTCCAGTCGACCAGCCGGGTGGCGATGGTGTCCTGCTTGGCCTGTCGCAGCGCGGCGGCCTGGGCCTTGCCCCGGCCCTCGGCGACCGCCTCGGCCAGGTTGGCGAAGATCACGGTCAGCCAGAGCCAGATGGTGATCGCCCAGGCGAACACCGACGGGTCGGTCACCGCCAGAACGGTGGTGAAGGCCGCGCCGATCTCCACGATCAGCATCACGGGGTTGCGCCACAGGGTGGTCGGGTTGAGTTTGCGTACGGCGTCCGGCAGGGACCGGATGAGCTGCTGGGGGTCGAGCAGGCCCCCGCCGACCCGGTTGCCCTGCGTTGCCGGGGTGCCTGGCAGTTGCTCTGTCGGGGCGGACGTGACGGACATGTCCTCGTTCCTCATGATGGTCAGAGCCCTTCTGCCAGCGGGCCGAGCGCGAGCGCGGGCAGGAAGGTCAGCGCGACGAGGACCACCGTGACGCCGACGACCATGCCGATGAACAGCGGTCGATGAGTCGGCAGGGTGCCCTCGGACGCGGGGGTGGGTGCCTGGCGGGCCAGCGAACCGGCCAGCGCGAGCACGAAGATGAGCGGCAGGAACCGGCCCAGCAGCATGCACAGCCCCAACGCGGTGTCCCACCAGGTGGTGTTCACAGTGATGCCGGCGAAGGCGGAACCGTTGTTGTTGCTGGCCGAGGTGAACGCGTACAGCACCTCGGAGAGGCCGTGCGGGCCGACGTTGAGCGCCGTCGAGTTGTTGCCGGTGGCGAACGCCGCCGCCGTGCCGACCAGCACCAGGATCGGCGTGATCAGGAAGTAGAGCGAGGCGAACTTGATCTCCCGCGACCCGATCTTCTTGCCCAGGTACTCCGGGGTGCGGCCGACCATCAGGCCGGCGATGAACACCGTGATCACCGCGAGGATGAGCAGGCCGTAGAGGCCCGAACCGGTGCCGCCCGGCGCGACCTCGCCGAGCATCATGTTGACCATGGTCATCATGCCGCCGAGCGAGGTGAACGAGTCGTGGAACGAGTTGACCGCTCCGGTGGAGGTGAGCGTGGTGGCGGCGGCGAAGGTGGCCGAGTTCGACACGTCGAACCGCACCTCCTTGCCCTCCATCGCCGCACCGACCGCCTGCGGGACCGTGCCGTGGCCGGCCAGCTCGAAGATGTTGGTGATGGCGACGCTGAGGAACGCGAGGATGCCCATCACCGCGGCGATGGCGTACCCCTGCCGGTTCTGCCCGACCATTCGGCCGAACACCCGGGGCAGGCTGAACGGGATCAGCAGGAGCAGGAAGATCTGCAACCAGTTCGTCCAGGTCGTGGGGTTCTCGAACGGGTGGGCGCTGTTGACGTTGTAGAAACCGCCACCGTTGGTGCCCAGCTCCTTGATCACTTCCTGGCTCGCGACCGGGCCGCCGGTGATGGTCTGGGCACCGCCGGTCAGCGTGCTCACGTCGGTGCCGCCGGAGAGGTTCTGCACCACCCCGCCGATCATCAAGACGATGGCCCCGAGGACCGCGATCGGCACCAGGATGCGCAGCACGATCCGCGTCAGGTCGACCCAGAAGTTGCCGAGTTGCCCGGTGCGGCTGCGGGCGAAGCCGCGTACCAGCGCGACCGCCACCGCGATGCCGACCGCCGCCGAGACGAAGTTCTGCACGGCGAGACCGGCCATCTGCACCAGGTGGCCCATCGTCGACTCACCCGAGTACGACTGCCAGTTGGTGTTGGTCACGAACGACACGGCCGTGTTCCACGCGCCGTGCGGCACCACCGGGTCGAAGCCCAGCGACAGCCACAGGTGGTTCTGCACCCGCTGGAACAGGTACAGGAACAGGATCGAGACCGCGGAGAACGCGAGCACGCTGCGGGCGTACACGCCCCAGGTCTGCTCGGCGGCCGGGTTGACCCCGACCAGGCGGTAGATCCCCCGCTCGATTCGCGACTGCTTCGTCCCGGAGACCGCTCGGAACATGTAGTCGCCGAACGGCTTGTAGACGGCGACCAGGGCCGCCACCAGCGTCAGCACGAAGATGACGCCCGCTGTTGTCATGGTCATCAGAAGCGCTCCGGAAACAGCAGGGCGAACACCAGGAACGCGCCCAGGACGATCGCGAGCACCAGACCGACGGCGTTGACCGCGTTCACAGCTTCTCCACCGCCCGGACCACCAGGGCGAGCACTGCGAACAGCGCCACCGTGAGGACCACGAACACCACGTCAGACACGCTGACTCCTCTAACCGGAAAGGTTCGTCGCGACCGCCTTCCGGTCGCGCGGGGCAATCAAAGCCCCACCACCCGCCGGACGGCAGGGGTCATAACGCGACCATGACGGCGGCGAACCTTTTCTTGACGCGGTTTTCACACCTGCCCACTGAACAGGTGAAATGCGGCACAGCGGCGCGTCAGCCGGGGAGACGAGGGGTGGCTGTCCACCCTTTGCTCTGCTTCAACGGAGGCGACAGCGAGGCACCGACACTGTTGCGCCGGTTGAAGCAGAGCAAAGGGCCCGAAGGGGATGGGCGGCGGGTCAGGCCGGGCGGCGGGCCACCAGCACGTCGCGCATGATCGACTGGTCGACCCGGTGTCGCAGCGCGCGGTAGGGCTCGTCGTCCACCACCGTCAGGCCGGCGTCGGCCAGGGCCGCCGCCGCGCCGTCGCGGCTGGCGACGTGGGTGTTCCACGAGATGCCCAGCGCTCCGCCGGGGCGCAGCAGCCGCGCCCAGACCGGCGCGGCGTCCGCGAGCAGCGCCAGCGGGTCACGCGTCAGACCCTGATCGGCGGTACGGCTGCCGTGCTGTACGCCGTACGGCGCGTCGGCGACCACCAGGTCGACGGTGTCCGGCCGGAAGAACTCCCCCGCGCGGGTGGTGTCGGCGTTGACGACGTCGAGCAACTGCGTACGGCCCGCCTTGTGCTCCTCGCGGGTCGGCGCCAACTCGATGCGCACCCGCCGGCCGACCACCTTGCGCTCCCGCCGCACCGGCCCCGACTCCAGCACCCGGTGCTTGACCCGCTTCTGCTTCAGCCAGGTCGTGACGAACGCGCGGTACGCCTCGACGTCCTTCTGGTCGCGCTCGATCCCGGCGGCGTCGAAGCCGTACATCAGCGCCTGGTTGAGGGTGGTGCCGCGACCGCAGAGCGGGTCGAGCACCCGGAACCGGCGGCTGGTCAGCTCGCCGGCCCAGTCCGACGCGAGCAGGGTGACGTTGACCAGCAGCTTGGTGAACTGCTCGTTGGTCTTGCCGGGGTACTTCTGGATGGTGAGCAGATCGTCGTCGTAGCGGTCCAGCCGGCTCCACTCGACCGGGCGCAGCAGGTCGCCGACGATCTCGAACAGCGCGTACCCGGCGGAGAGGTTGCCCAGGACGGCCAGGTCCCGTTCGGTCAGCCCGTCACCGCTGAACGTGACGTAGGTCGCCCCGCCGACAACCTCCGTGTCCAGCTCGCCGATCCGGCCGTCGAGCGCCGACCGGCCGAAGATCTCCAGCTCGGCCCGGGTGAGGTCGATGGCGGAGCGGGCGTACACCCGGTTGGTGGCGGGCAGGATCAGCAGGCCGTAGCGCGTCATGATCCGGCGAGTATTCCACAACGGGTGACGGTCGCCGGGAACCGGAGCGGCCTGCGGACCGACTACCCACACATGGGGTGTGAGCAGTGGCGGGAGGTCCTGTCCGCGCAGTTGGACGGGGAGGAGACCGCCGCCGAAGGGGCGGCGGCGCAGGGGCACCTGGACGAGTGCGCCCAGTGCCGGGCCTGGTTCGCGGCTGCGGTCGCGGTGACGCGCCGGGTTCGTACCCGACTGGTCACCGAGGTGCCCGACCGGACCGACGCGATCCTGGCCGCCATCGGTGGCAGCGCCGCTGGCGACGCGGTTGCCGACGCCGGTGACACGCCGCCGGCTGGCCGGTCGCGCTGGCGGCCCCGCTTGCCCGGCCGCGCCGGGTTGGTCGTCGGGCTGCGCGCGGCGCTCGGGCTGCTCGGCGCGGTCCAGCTCGTGCTCGGCCTGGCCCAGGTGGGCCGGGGAGCGAGCGCGGACCACGTGCACGCCGCCGGCCAGCACCTGTGGCACGAGTCGGCCGCCTGGAACGTGGCGGTCGGGGCCGGCTTCCTCTTCGTGGCGGTACGCCGCAGTCCCCCAGCGGGTCTCCTGCCGATGCTCAGCGCGTTCGTCGGCACGCTCCTGCTGCTCTCGGTCAACGACCTCGCCACCGGCTCGGTGGGTGGGGAGCGCCTGGTCAGCCACGGGTTCCTGGTGGTCGGCTACCTGATCACCGCCCTGCTGTCCCGGCCCGGGCTGCGCCCCGGCGGACCCGCGCCGCAGCGGCAGCCGACGCCGTCGCGCTGGAGGTTCGGCACGGACGAGACCGAACGGCCACTGCGGGTGGTCAACTCCGGGGCGTACCCGGCGCAGGCAGCCGACCGCAACGCCGCCCCGGCCGCGCGCACCGGCCGCGCCGCGCGCGCCGGTCAGGCTGGCGACCGCCGGGCGGCCTGAGCCGAGGCGGCGCGCACGGCCTGTTCAGTCCGCCTGTCGACGGCGGGCCCGGTGGGCGCGCAGGTTGGTCGGGAGCCCGCAGACGCGTACGGAGTGCCAGACCCCGCTGTTGTTGCGCGAGCGGTCATAGAACGCGACCTGGCAACGCGGGTTGCGGCAGGTCTTGATCCGCCGGCCGACGTCGGTGAGTTGCGCCTCGAACAGCTCCGCCAGGACGAGGGAGACCAGCAGGTCGGCTCCGGCTCCGGCGGGTTCGAGGTGGACCGAGCCGTTCCCGTCGAGCCGCAGCGTGGCGCCTGTGGCGCGAGGGGCCGGCGCCGGCTCGGGCGGCCCGGATTCCGGTGTGGCGTGCAGCCTGGCGTCGATCCCGTACCGCAGCTCCTCGCGGAAGGTCCGCAGCGCCCGCAGGCCCGCCGGGTCGAGCGTCACGTCGGGTGCCGGCCGCCCGGTGACCGTCGACCACCGGGCGGCGACATCGTGCGCCCACTGCGTGGCGCTGCCGAGATCGTCGAGGAGATCCGGCTGGCGCGGCGCACCGGCCGAGATCGTGTTGAGCAGGTCCTGGACGAGCCCGAGGCCGCCCGGAGCGGGGTCGAGGTCGTACCTCGCGGTGGCGGGCCACAGCGCGGAATCGGATGCCGGCGGCATGGTCAGGTCACTTCCCGATCAGGCCGAGCGCCCCGTACCAGAGCGGCCCCGGGTTCACCCAGTCCGGATAGAGCTCCATCATCGCGTCGAAGAACTCAAGGGCCGTCGACTTCTCCGCCAACAGCCGCTCCACGTTCAGCAGGTACCTCCGGGTCTCGTCGATGCTCGACGGGTCGTCGGGGCGGTTGCGGTTCTTGTGGCTGGCGACGACCGCCCGGGGCGCGAGGGCCTCGACGCGGTCAAGGGCCTTGAGCCACTCTCGCAGTCCACCGTTGACGGTTTCCAGCAGGTACTGGTGGACGCCGTTGTAGACGACGTCGCCGGCCACCACAAGACCGATCGACGGCACGTGCAGGACGGTGGTCTGGTCGCCATCGGTGTGCCCGGTCTCGACCGGCTGGGCGACGTTGCCTTCGAGCAGGATTCCGCCGGGCGGCACCGGAATGGCGTCGATGGGCGACTCCGGGATCAGCCCGGGGAAGACCTTGTCGAACACCTCTTGGCGCCCGACAGTGGCCTGCTGGTGCATGACCTGGATGGTCCCGGGCGTCGCGTAGGTAACGGCGTCGGGGAAGCGCTTGACCAGCTCGGGGGCACCGAACCAGTGGTCGCCGTGCCCGTGGGTGGCGTAGATGGCCGTCAGCCGCTTGCCCGACCGCTCGATCCAGTCTCCCGCCGTCGCGATCTGCTCGTGGGTGAACGGCGGGTCCACCAGCAGCGCCTCCTCGGCCCCCGAGATCAGGGTGGTGGCTGTCGGGTTGAAGTGGATGGGCGAGCCGTCCGGCATGCGCTGCTCTCCGGCCCGGACCGGGCCGTCCAAGACCAAGACCTCGTAGGACAGGGCAGTTGTGGTCATGTCTCCTCCTCGATGACGCGTGAGCCGCCGGTCGGGCGTGCCACCGACCCCCGCACCGCTGAAATAAGCATAAGCCTTACGGCTATTTCAGCAGCTGCGTTCGCGGGTGCTCTGTGTCACGGCCACGGCGACTCGTCGGCCGCCGTGGGGGGCCGGTCAGATTCAGCGTCCAGGACCCGACCAGCCGCTGCGGCCGTAGTCGGCCGGATCCAGCCGGGCGGTACGGCGGCGGTACTCGGCGGCCATCCCCGGCCAGTTGGTGACGATCCGGCCGGTGGCCGTGCGGTACCAGCTCCGGCAGGCGGTCCACACGCTCGTGGCGAGCCGGCGTTGCAGCTCCGCGTCGTAGTCGGCGGCCACCTCGGGGCGTACCTCCAGGGGTTCGCCACCGGCGGCGAGCAGGCGCACCGCCTGCGCGATGTGTCGAGCCTGCGCCTCGTGGAAGTAGATCACCGACGTGTTGCCGGTGTTGGTGTTCGGGCCGTACATGAGGAAGAGGTTGGGAAAGCCGGGCACGGCCATCCCGAGGTAGGCGTACGCACCGTCGCGCCACTCCTCGCTGAGCTGACGGCCGGCGCGTCCGGTGACCCGGATCGGCACCAGGAAGTCGGTGGCCGCGAAGCCGGTGCCGTAGACCAGCACGTCGCAGGGGTGGACCCGGCCGTCGGCGGTGCGGATGCCGTCCTCGGTCACCTCGACGATCGCCTCGGTGACCAGCTCGACGTCGTCCCGGCCCAGGGCGGGCAGCCAGTCGTTGGTGAACAACACCCGCTTGCAGCCCATCGGCTCGACCGGCGTGACGCGGGCGCGCAGCTCCGGGTCGCGTACCTGCCACCACCGCTGCGCCCGCGACACACCCCGCAGCACCGCCGCGGCGACCCGGTTGCCGGTCACGGCCAGCCCGGTGAGCACGGTGACCGACCAGAACGCCGCCCGGGGCACCCGCATCAGCGCCGGCACCCGCCGGTAGAGCGCCCGGCCCAGCCGCCCGTGCCGGCGGTCCGGCTTGGGCAGCGTCCAGGGCGGAGTGCGCTGAAAGACGGTGACCCGGGCCGCCCGGCCCGCGATGGCCGGCACCAACTGCACGGCGCTGGCGCCGGTGCCGATCACCGCCACCCGGGCACCGTCCACCCGTACCCCCGGGTCCCACCGGGCCGTGTGCATTGCGGGCCCGGCGAACCGCTGCGCGCCCGGCAGCGCCGGCACCACCGGCCGCGAGAGCTGCCCGACCGCCGGGACCAGGACATCCGCCGTCAGTTCCGCGCCATCGGCGGTACGCAGCCGCCAGCACGCGCCGGCCTCGTCCCACGACGCGTCGGTGACCTCGGTACGCAACCGCACGCTGTCGGTCAGCCCCAGCTCGGCCACGCAGCGGTGCAGGTAGTCCAGGATCTCCGAGTGCGGCGGGAAGCGCCGCGACCAGTCCGGGTTCAGGGCGAAGGAGTACGAGTAGAGCGGTGCCGGGATGTCGCAGGCGCAGCCCGGATACCTGTTGTCCCGCCAGACGCCGCCGATCCGGTCGGCCCGCTCCAGCAGCACCACGTCCGCGTGGCCGGCGCGGCGAAGCGCTGCGGCCACCGCCACTCCTCCGAACCCGGAGCCGATGATCGCCACTCGCACCCGATTGGGCTGTCGGGCGGTCGCTGCGCTGTCGGTCATGGCGGGCTCCCTCGGCGGTGCGGCCGACCGTAACAGCTTGTTGGCGGCGGGCCAACGACTGGAGCATGGCCGCCTGTCGATCCTGGTAGTCGGTGGGTAGGGTCCTCGCCATGATCGTGAGGGCTGCATGCCGTTGACGAATCCATGGTTGACCGGGCCCACGCCGACAAAGCGGCTCGACCGTGAACGGCTCGAAGAGCGCATTCTCAATCTGTTGTCGTCGCAGAACATGTGCGTGCTCGCCACCACGGGTCCGGACGGGCCGCTGGCCACGCCGGTGCGGTACTACCCACTCGGCTTCGCGGTGCTCTCCACCGCCGCTCCGCGATCGCCGAAGATGCGCAACATCGCCGCCGATCCGCGCGTGTCCGTCGGCATCTTCGCGCCGCTCGTCGGGCTGGCCAGCAGCCGCGGAGCTCAACTGTTCGGAACGGCCAGGGTGCTTGATCCCCAGCATCCGGACCGTGCGCACTACTGGACGGCGTTCCGCTGGGAGAACGAGCACGCCGAGCGGGGGCGACCCCTGTCCGAGCCACCCGAGGACACACTCGTGGTCGTGGAGGCGGAGCGGATCGTCTACACCGAGCACTGGCTGCGACGGGACGGGTACGCGCCCCGCCAGTTCTGGCGTCGCTGAAAAGCCTCCGCCAGCTGCGGTCAGGACGGGTCGCTGCCCGCGATGACCTGCGGGATGACCTGTTCGACGATGGTCAGCAGCGTGGTGGTGAGCAGCAGGTGGACCTGGGCACGGGTCAGCGCTCCACGCTGGAGCCATTCCCGCGCCGTCGACGTCGCCAGCCCGCCGTACGCCCGGACCATTCCGCGCAACTCCTCGCGATGCTCGGCCTCGCCGGCCAGCCCGACGGCGACGAGCATCCGGTCGGCGGCGACCTCCTCCGCCTCGGCGAGCACCCGTTCCACGTCGGCGTCGCCGCCCATCCCCCGGGCGGTGACGGCGGCCAACCAGGACGTGCTGTGCCGCGACACCACGTCGAGGAACCACGCGACGCTGGCATCCACACGCGTCCGCAGGTCACCCTTGGGGAGCCGTTCCAGGGCAACCTCGGGGATGGTCACCATGACCCGGACGACCTCCAGGTAGAGCTCCTTCTTGGTGCCGAAGTAGTGGTTGACCAGGCCCCGGGCGACGCCCGCCTCCCGGGCGACGTCGGTGGTCGACACGTCCGCGTACGGCCGCTCGCCGAACAGCCGGACCGCGCAGGCCAGGATCTGGCCGCGCCGGGCGTCCGGCTCCAACCTGCGGCGGCGCGGAGCCGTCTCGACACTCATCTGCCCGACCCTATCGGCAGCTCACACCGCCAGCTTCGGCATCGACGTCTCCCGCGCCCTCTCGGCGCCGCCGACCGGTCAACGGCGGAACCTCGCGATCGCGTCGGGGGTCACCGGAGTGAAGAAGTTGAGCAGGTTGCCGTCGGGGTCGCGGAAGAGCAGGGCCCGGTTACCCCAGGGCATGGTCGTGGGCTCGTTCACGAAGTCGTCCACCACGCTCTTCAGCCTCTCGTAGAGCGCGTCCACGTCCTCCACGAGGAACTCGATGATCACGCTGTGGTTGTCAGCCGGGCGGGCCGAGCCGGGCGCGAACAGTGGGACGGTGCGGGTGCTGCCGATCGCCAGCGTGCCGTGGGCGGTGCGCAATTCGGCGAAGTCCTCGTTGCCCCAGGTCGCCTGCGCGCCGGTGATCTTCTCGTAGAAGCCGACCAGGCGGTTGATCTCGTCGGTGATGATGCGGATCGAGACGAAGTCCATGTCTTCTCCCTGCTCAATGCGGTCGCTAACGGTCCGTCGAGATCACGCTAGAGCGAATACTGGACAGATTTGGGCCAGTATCTTGATAAGGTTCAGACCGTGGCACGACCAACAGCCCAGGTGCTCGCACTGCTGGAGCTCCTGCAGTCCGGCGGCGTCCGGACGATGGCCGAGCTTGCCGAGCGCCTTGGTGTCGAACCGCGCACGGTGCGGCGCTACGTGAGTCATCTGGTCGACCTGGACCTGCCGGTCGAGTCGGTGCGCGGTCGCTACGGCGGGTATCGGCTCGCCGCCGGCTATCGCCTGCCGCCGTTGATGCTCAGCGACGACGAAGCCCTGGCCGTCCTCCTCGGCCTGATCGCCGGCCGCCGTGCCGGGTTGGCGACGGCAACGGGCACAGCGGGCGAGACAGCCGCCGCGAAGATCCGTCGCGTCCTGCCGCCGCGGACGGCGGACCGACTGGACGCCGCACTCCAGTCCCTCGCCTTCACCGCCGAACCCGGTGACTTCCCCGCGCCGCGGACCGAGGTACTGCTCGCCGTCGCCGAGGCGGTCCGCCATCACCGGCCGATCTCGGTGCAGTACACCTCGGGCGACGGCCGGCGCAGCGTCCGCGTGCTGCATCCGTTCGGGCTGGTCAACCATGCCGGCCGGTGGTACGTCACCGGGGTCGATCCGGAGATCGGCGAGGACCGCACCCTTCGACTCGACCGCATCGCGGACGCGAGACCGCTGCCGGGCTCGTTCGAGCCGCCCGCCGGAACCGATCCGGCCGGGCACCTTCTCAGCTCGATGGCACGAGCGCCGTACCAGCACGCGGTGGCGCTGCGGATACAAGGAACAGTCGAGCAGATCCGCAGGCGTCTACCGGCCAGCATCGCCGAGGTGCGAGAGGGTGCGGACGAAGGCTGGCAGGACGTGGAGATCCGGGCAGAGAGCCTCGACTGGTTGCCCGGCGTGCTCGCCGCGCTCGACCTGCCGTTCGTCATCGAACGCCCGGACGAGCTCCGCGACCGCGTCGTCGCACTCGCCGAGCGCCTGGCGGCCTCGGCACAACGTGAGTCGGCCCGCAACTAGCAAGCCGCCACCCTCACCTTGATCACTCGATGCTCACCAGTTGTCAGCGCCGCTCCTGAGCTGCTGAGCATCAATTGATCACTGAATTCCGCGCCGACCAGGTTCGCTCGGCGGCACTCGCAGGAACGTCACGCCCCGGAACTCGAACTCCGCCTGGGCGACGGCCTCCCTCTCCGTCGGATGACACGTGTCTGCCACGACCTCCCACTCCCGCGTGCAGTAGAAGAGGTAGCGGTGGGTATCGCCGTCGTAGCAGGCGATCGCGAGGCGTACGACCATGTCAGCGAAGTTGCCGACGGAGTGGCGCGCCGCACCGGTTGGCGACTGCTCCGGCCCCAGGTTGGCGAACATGGTGACCCGGGCTCCGTCGAGCAGAGCCGGCGGTGTGGCACTCATGGCACGATCCTCGCCCATCGGCAGGAGTTGAGTGTGAGCCCCGGCGTGTGAGGGTGGGTGGATGCAGCGTGGGGATCCGGACTGGCTCGCTCACACGCGGCGTGGTGACGGGCCGCCGCTGGTGCTTCTTCATGGCATCGGGAGTCGGTGGCAGGTGTGGGAGCCGGTGCTCGACGAGGTGGCCCGGCACCGCGACGTCATCGCGCTGGACCTGCCCGGCTTTGGCGCCTCACCACCGTGGCCCGAGCCAACGAACCCAGCAAAACCACCGAAGCCGCCAAAGCCACCAGAGCCATCGCAGCCACCGGAGCCGCTGGCGCAGGCGGCCCCCGGGTCGGTGGAGCACCTGGCGGATCGGGTCGCCGCGTTTCTGGACGCGCTGGGCGTGCAGCGGCCCGCCGTCGCCGGCAACTCGCTCGGCGGCGGCATCGCGCTGGAGCTGGGTCGACGCGGCCTGGCCGACCCGGTGACGGCGTTCTCGCCCATCGGGTTCTGGGGGCCGATCGGGCGACGGTGGTGCCAACTGACGGTCGGCGGGGCCCGGTCGGCGGCTGGCGGGCTGCGGCCGGCACTGCCCCGGCTGCTGGCGAGCCGGGCCGGGCGGGTGGCGTTCTGCGGCCTCTTCTACGGCCACCCGGGTCACCTCGACCCCGACGAGTGCGTCGAATCGGCGGCGGCGCTGGCCGACGCGCCCGGCTTCGCAATGGCCCGCGCCGCGTTCGCCGGATGGCAGCTCCGTCGAGAGACGGCCGGCGCGCTCGACGACATCCCCGTGACGGTCGCCTGGGGTACGCGCGATCTCGTGTTGCCGTACGCCACTCAGGCCCGGCGGGCCCGCGCGGCGCTGCCGGCGGCCCGGCACGTGCCGCTGGCCGGCTGCGGACATCTGCCCTTCGCGGACGACCCGAAAGCCTGTGCCCGGCTGCTGATCCAGACTTATTGACATGCCGCCAACAGCGCGCGAGGGTGGTGCACATGCCGACGCTCGATGGCTCCCCCTCGCCCTGGCGCGAACCTGAGCACGACGACCTCGCCGACCTGGCCCGCACCTTCTTCACCAAGGAGGTGCTGCCGCACGCGGACCGCCTGCTGGCCCAGGGTCACCCGGACCGCGAGCACTACCGGCGCGCGGGTGAGCTCGGGTTGCTCGGCCTGTCGGTCCCCGAGGAGTACGGCGGCGGGGGCGGCGGCTTCACCCACGAGGCCGTGCTGCTGCACGAGCAGGCGTACACCGGGGAGAGCAGCCTCGGGCTGGCCGTCCACAGTGGCATCGTCACGGGCTATCTCGTCGCGTACGGCAGCGAGGAACAGAAGCGACGGTGGCTGCCCGGCCTGTGCAGCGGTGAGCTGGTCGGCGCGATCGCGATGACCGAGCCCGACGGCGGCTCGGACCTCCAGGCGATGCGCACGCGGGCGGTCCGCGACGGCGACGACTACCTGGTCACCGGCGCGAAGACGTTCATCACCAACGGCGGCCTGGCCGACCTGATTCTGGTGGCCGTCAAGACCGACCCCGAGCAGCGGGCGGCCGGCGTCTCACTGCTGGTGTGCGAGGTGGGCGGCGACCCGGAGGGCTTCCGCCGGGGCCGGCTGCTGTCCAAGATCGGGCTGCACGCCAACGACACCGCCGAGCTGTTCTTCGACGAGTTCCGGGTACCGGCGGCCAACCTGCTCGGCGGCGCCGAAGGGCTGGGCTTCATCCAGCTCATGCAGCAGCTTCCGCAGGAACGGCTGGTCATCGGCGTCGGCGCAGTCGCCGCGATGGAACGCGCGGTCGAGCTGACCGTGGCGTACGCCAAGGAGCGCACCGCCTTCGGCAAGACCCTGATGGGGCACCAGAACACCCGGATGGTGCTCGCCGAGTGCGCCACCCGCACCCGGGTCAGCCGAGTCTTCCTGGACGACTGCATCGTCCGGCACACCCGTGGCGACCTGGACGTCGCCACGGCGGCGATGGCGAAGTCATGGCTCACCGACGGGCAGTGCGAGGTCATCGACAGGTGCCTGCAACTGTTCGGCGGTTACGGCTACACGACGGAGTACCCGATCGCCCGGATGTACGCCGACGCCCGCGTCCAGAAGATCTACGGCGGCACCAACGAGATCATGAAGGAGTTGATCGCCCGTGCCCTCTGAGGCGTACGTCTACGACGCGGTCCGCACCCCGCGCGGACGCGGCCGGGACACCGGCGCGCTGCACGGGGTCAAGCCGATCTCGCTGGTGGTCGGCCTGATCGACGCGCTCCGCGAGCGCAACCCCGGCCTGGACGTGGGCCGGTTGGAGGATCTGCTGCTCGGCATCGTCACCCCCGTCGGGGAGCAGGGCGGCGACCTGGCGCGGGCCGCCGCGCTGCTGGCCGGGCTGCCCGACGAGGTGGGCGGGGTGCAGCTCAATCGGTTCTGCGCCTCCGGGCTGGAGGCGGTCAACTCCGCCGCCGCGCGCATCCGCTCCGGCTGGGAGCACCTGCTGCTCGCCGGCGGGGTCGAGTCGATGTCCCGGGTGCCGATGGGCTCCGACGGCGCGGCCTGGGCCACCGACCCGCAGACCGCGCTGGCCACGTCGTTCGTGCCGCAGGGCGTCAGCGCCGACCTGATCGCCACCCTGGAGGGCTTCACCCGCGACGACGTGGACGGCTACGCGCTGCGCTCGCAGGAGCGGGCCGCCAAGGCGTGGGCCGGCGGGCACTTCGCGCGCTCGGTCGTGCCGGTACGCGACGGCAACGGGCTGGACATCCTCACCGTCGACGAGCACCCCCGCCCGGAGACGACCCGGGAGGCGCTGGCGAAGCTCACCCCGTCCTTCGCCACCATGGGCGAGGCCGCGGGTTTCGACGCGGTCGCGTTGCAGAAGTTCCACTGGCTGGAGGCCATCGAGCACGTCCACCACGCCGGCAACTCGTCCGGCATCGTGGACGGCGCGGCACTGGTGCTGATCGGCTCGGAGCAGGTCGGGCAGGACCTCGGCCTCACCCCGCGCGCCCGGATCGTCGGCGCGGCCGTCACCGGCGCCGACCCGACGCTCATGCTGACCGGCCCGATCCCGGCCACCCACAAGGCGCTCGCCGTCGCCGGGCTGACCCTCGACGACATCGACCTGTTCGAGATCAACGAGGCGTTCGCGGCCGTGGTGCTCAAGTACGTCCGCGACCTGGGCCTCGACCCGGACCGCGTGAACGTCAACGGTGGCGCGATCGCTCTCGGCCACCCGCTGGGCGCCACCGGAGCGATGTTGCTCGGCACGGCGTTGGACGAGTTGGAGCGCCGCGACCTGCGCCGCGCCGTGGTGACCCTCTGCATCGGCGGCGGCATGGGCGTCGCCACCGTTCTCGAGCGCTGCTGACCCGGGGGACAAGACCAATGACCACCACCATCCGGTACGACCGCAGCGCCGACGGCATCGTCACGCTCACCCTGGACGACCCCGACCAGTCCGCCAACACCATGAACCGGGCGTACGCGGCATCGATGAGCGCCGCGCTGGACCGGCTGGAGGCCGAGCACGATCTCGCCGGTGTCATCGTGACCAGCGCGAAGTCGACGTTCTTCGCCGGCGGCGACCTGCCCGAGATGATCCGCGCCACCCGCGCCGACGCGCCCGCGCTGGCGGACCTGCTCGGCACCATCAAACGGGACCTGCGTCGACTGGAGACGCTGGGCCGACCGGTCGTCGCGGCGGTCAACGGCTCCGCGCTCGGCGGCGGCCTGGAGATCGCCCTCGCCTGCCACCACCGCATCGCGCTGGACGCACCCGACTCGCGGCTCGGGCTGCCCGAGGTGACCCTGGGTCTGCTGCCCGGGGCCGGCGGCGTCACCCGGACCGTACGGATGCTCGGCCTGGCCGGCGCGCTGACCACGGTGCTGCTCACCGGCCGGCGGATGCGCCCGGCTGACGCCCTGGCCGCCGGGATCGTCGACGAGGTCGTCGCCACCGAGGCCGAGATGCTGGATCGCGCGCGGGCCTGGATCGCTGCCAACCCGCATCCGGCCCAGCCGTGGGACCGGCCGGACTACCGGATGCCCGGTGGCACCCCGGCCAGCCGTTCGCTGGCCGCGCAGCTGCCCGCCTTCCCGGCCACCCTGCGCAAGCAGCTCAAGGGCGCCCGGCTGCCCGCACCCGAGGCGATCCTGGCCACCGCCGTCGAGGGCGCGCAGGTCGACCTGGACACCGCGTTCACCGTGGAGACCCGGCATTTGATCGGCCTGCTCACCGGGCAGGTCGCCAAGAACATGATCGGCGCGTTCTTCTTCGACCTCAAGGCCGTCAACGGCGGCGCCGCCCGACCGTCCGTGGACGTTGCGCCGGTGCGGCGGGTGGCGGTGCTCGGCGCCGGCATGATGGGCGCCGGCATCGCGTACGCCTGCGCCAGCGCTGGCCTCGACGTGGTGGTCCGGGACGTGTCGCCGGAAGCCGCGGGGCGGGCCCGGGAGCACGCCGAACGACTGCTGGCCCGCCGGGTCCGCAAGGGCCGCGCCACGGAGGCCGACGCCCGCGCGGTGCTGGACCGGATCACCACCACCGACCAGGTGGACGCGCTCGCCGGCTGCGACGCCGTCATCGAGGCGGTCTTCGAGGACCCGGCCCTGAAGAAGGCCGTCTTCGCCGAGGTGCTGCCGGTGCTCGCGCCGGGCGCGCTGCTCGCCTCCAACACCTCCACCCTGCCGATCACTCAGCTGGCCGCCGGGGTGGACCGGCCGGCCGACTTCATCGGCATGCACTTCTTCTCCCCCGTGGACCGGATGCCGCTGCTGGAGATCGTGGTCGGTGCGCAGACCGGTGACGAGGCCCTGGCCCGCGCGTTCGACCTGGGCCGGCGGATCGGCAAGACCCCGATCGTGGTCAACGACGGCCGGGGCTTCTTCACCAGCCGCGTCATCGGCCGGTTCATCGACGAGGCGGTCGGCATGGTCGCCGACGGCGTGCCGGCCGCCTCGGTGGAGCAGGCCGCGTTGCAGGCCGGCTACCCGACCGGGCCCCTCGCGCTGGCCGACGAGGTGAGCCTCACCCTGATCCAGCGGATCCGCCGCCAGTTCGAGGCGGCCAGCGAGGAGTACCTGCCGCTGCCCGCGCACCGGCTCGTCGACGAGCTGGTCGACGCGTACGACCGGCCGGGCCGCGCCGCCGGACGCGGCTTCTACTCCTACGACGACGGCGTTCGAGGCCGGTTGTGGACCGGCCTCGCCGACCTGGTCACCGACGCCGGCAGGGCGGTGCCGTTCACCGACCTCCAGGAACGGATGCTCTTCGCCGAGGCGCTGGACGCGCTGCGCTGCCTCGACGAGGGGGTGCTGCGTACCGAGACCGACGCCAACATCGGCTCGATCTTCGGCATCGGCTTCCCCGCCTGGACGGGCGGCGTGATCCGCTACGTCCGGCAGTACGCGGGCGGCCCGGCCGGCTTCGCGGCCCGCGCCGCCGAGCTGGCCGAACGGTACGGCGACCGGTTCACGCCTCCCGCCGACCTGGCGGACCGGCTCGCTGCGCCGGTTGGCGTCGCGTGACGGCGGCACGCGGCGGGCCGCTGGCCGGGGTGCGGGTGGTCGAGCTGGCCAGCCTCGCGCCGGCCCCGTTCGGCTGCATGGTGCTCGCCGACCTCGGGGCGGACGTGGTGCGCGTCGACCGACCGGGCGGCCCGGGAGCCGGACGCCTCGCCGCGCCGACCGGTGGACCGTTGCAGCGCGGCCGGCGGATCACCGCGCTGGACCTGAAGTCCCCGGCCGGTGTGGCCGACCTGCTGCGCCTCGTCGAGCGGGCGGACGTGCTCGTCGAGGCGTACCGGCCGGGGGTCGCCGAGCGGCTCGGCTTCGGCCCGGACGTCTGCCAGGCCCGCAACCCCCGGCTGGTGTACGCGCGGATGACCGGCTGGGGCCAGGACGGCCCGCTGGCTGCTCGGGCCGGCCACGACATCGACTACATCGCGGTCGCCGGGGCGTTGGAGCCCCTGGGTCGAGCCGACGCACGCCCACACGCGCCGCTGAACCTGATCGGCGACTTCGCCGGCGGTGGCATGTTGCTGGCCGTGGGGGTGTTGGCCGCACTGCTGGAACGGGAACGCTCTGGCGTCGGCCAGGTCGTCGACGCGGCCATGGTGGACGGATCGGCGCTGCTCACCTCGTTCCTGCACGGACTGCTCGGCACCGGCCTGTGGGCCGCCCCGCGCGGGCGGAACCTGCTCGACGGAGGAGCGCCCTTCTACGACACGTACGCCACCGCCGACGGCGGCTTCATGGCCGTCGGGGCGCTGGAGCCGGCCTTCTACGCCGTACTGCTGGCGGGCCTCGGCCTGGCCGACGAGGCGGAACTGCCCGATCAGTACGACCCAAGCGGCTGGGACGAGCTGCGCAGGCGGTTCACCGAACGGTTCGCCGAGCGGACCCGGGACGAGTGGACGGCGGTCTTCGCCGACCTGGACGCCTGCGTCGCCCCCGTGCTGGCCCCGGGTGAGGCGCACCGGCACCCGCACAACGCGGCCCGGGGGACGTTCGTCGAGGTGGACGGCGAGATCCAACCGGCGCCGGCACCGCGCTTCGACCGTACGCCTGCGGGCCCGCCCACCCCGGCGCCCGATCCGGGACGTGACGTCGCGCCGGTCGAGGACATTCTGTCCACCTGGGAGTGATCCACAACCGACTTCCGGGGCAGCCGTGCGGGTGCCGCATTGATACGGTCGTGCACCGACGGTGGACTGCGGACGTGGGGGGACGAGCATGGCGAGCGGGATTGATCCGTCCGGCCTGAGCAGCTCGCTCGAAGAGGCGATGCGCCTGCTGAGCCAGGCAACAGGTGCTGTCACGGCGCAGCCGGGTGACGGCGACGGGCCCGTGCCGGACGCCGAGCAGATGGTCGGGCGGGGCACCGGCGGTGACGGTCTCGTCGAGGCGGAGGTCTCCGCGTTCGGCGCCCTGCAGACGCTGGTGATCGACCCGAGCCTGTCCCGGGCCGGCACGAGCACGATCGCCGAGTACGTCCTGGAGGCGGTCCAGGCGGCACAGGCCGACGAGCGCGCCCGCCGGGCCGACCTGACGGCCGGCGCCCAGGTCGACAGCACGGCCCTCACCCAGCAGCTCGAACGGGTCTCCGAGCAGGCGTTCCGCGGCTTCCAACAGATGATCGGTGACCTGGACGCGGCCACCCGCCGGATGGATCGTCGCTGAGCCATGTCCGACGGAATTCAGGTGGACGTCGACGCTCTGCACGCCGCCGCCGCGTCGATCGCGACAACCGGCCAGCAGCTCGGCGAGGCGGTCAGCGGCCTCGAGTCGACGGTGAACGGGGCGGGTAATCCCTGGGGCGCCGACGAGGCGGGCTCCCTCTTCGGGGCCGTGTACGTCGAGGTCCTGACGCATGCGCTCGACGTGTACCGGTCGATGGCCGACCAGTTGTTGGAGGCCGCCGAGAACCTCGACCTCGGTGCCGACGCGCACGAGGCGACCGACCTCGCCAACGCGGAACTCTTCACGAGGATGGAGCTGCCCAGTGGGTATGCAGCTTCCTCCTGAGCTCGCCGAGGCGCTGGGCTGGGTCGGTTTCACCTGGCCGACCGCCGACGAGGAGTTGCTGTTCGAGGCGTCCCAGATGTGGTTCGCCTTCGCCGGCCGGCTGCGGACGGCGGTCGGGGAGGCCCAGGCGGGCGCGGCGCAGGTCAGCACGACCAACCGCGGCGACGACATCCGGGCGTTCGAGCAGGCGTGGCAGGACGAGGAGGGTGCGCCGCGCCGCATCGAGGACGGCGCGCAGGCCGCCGAGCTGATCGGCATGGCGTTGCTGGTGATGGCCATCATCACCCTGACGCAGAAGATCATCGTGATCGTCCAGTTGACGATCCTGGTCATTCAGGTGGCAATCGCGTTGGCGGCGGCGGCGCCCAGCTTCGGTGCCTCGCTGGCCCAGATCCCCGTCTCGATCGGCCTGGCCCGGATGGCGATCCAGCGGGTCATCAAGGAGGTCATCGAGAAGGTCGTCAAGGAGATCATCCCGCAGTTGTTGAAGCGCGCGAAGACACTGCTGCGCCGCTTCACCCGAAAGGGCGCGAAGCGCGGCGGCCCGAAGCGGCCCGGCGTGCCCGGCCCGCACACCACCCCGCGGTACTCCAACACCAAGCCGATGCTCGACAAGTACCGCAACGAGCATCTGCCCGGAGGGCACTTCCCGACGGCCGTGCGCCGGCTCAGCCCCGAGGAGCTGGAACAGCACCGGGTCTTCTTCGACAGCAACGGCGTGCTGCGCAGCGCGCGCAACGGCGAGCCGTTCGACACCTCCAGCGCGCAGACCGTGTTCAGCGGGAACGGTCAAGCGATCTTCGTGATGGACCGTAACGGCAACCTCTACGCGTCCAACTACCAGAAGGTCGGCGACTTCCACCACTCCACTCTGGGCGGCGGAAACCCGGTCGCCGCGGCCGGCGAGCTGGTCGTCAAGGACGGTAGGGTCCAGTACGCCACGGCGCGCAGCGGTCATTACCAGCCCGACCCCAGCCACATGGCCAATCTCGACGCCGAGTTCAAGCGCAACGGCGTCAACGGGGTACCAATTCTGGGCTGGGATGGCGGCCGGATCTTCTAGGGGAGTCGACGAGCATGGGTACGGACAGTTGGAAGGGCCACGTCAACGGGATCCTCTACGGGGTCCAGTTCGACAGGTCGCTCGACGATTCGGTGGTGAAACGGGTCGCCGACGGGGTGGCCGCCGGGCTTTACCCGGGTGGCCGGGCCGAGACGCGGGACGCGCTGGAGCAGGCGCTGCTCTACTCGGGCCCGCTGAACGACCAGGCCGAGACGCACCACAGCGAGGACGACATCCGCGCGTTCTTCCGGCGGCTCTCCGCCGCCCTGGCGACCCCGCCCGCGCAGAGTTGATCAGTGGGTTCGCGTCACGGCATCGCGGTGTCGTGACGCGAACCTCTTGATCACCGCCAGACACCTCGCATCCGCCTGGGTCACGCCCGAACTACCCCAAACTGGCCGAGTCGTGCCCGCCGAAGCCGTGCCGGCATGATCATTGGGTGGGGCGGCCGGATGCCTCGCCGGCAGCGGAGACCGAAGGAGGTGCCTGTGCCGGACGCGGACGAACTCGTCGCCGACGCGCTCGCGGCGGTGCGCGGCACCGACGTACGACAGGCCGAACGGCAGCTGGACCGGCTGATGGTCGGCACCGGCGCGGCGGACGGCGCCACGGCGGTGGACGCGGCCCTGCGGCGTCGGCTGGTCCGTGGCCTCGGGCAGCTCTGGCCACGCGGCTGGCAGCCGGTCGACGTGCACCGGATCACCGCGCGGCGGCTCGACGCACGGGCGGCCCGGCTGGTCCGGGACGCGCTGGCCGCCCAGCGACGCGAGCAGGCCGGGCCGGTCCCCGACTGGTGGGACGACCAGCTACGCGGGCTGACCGCCGAGGGTCGGGACGACGGCCACGACCTGCTGGCCGCCTGGACCGCCGCGGAGGGACTGGACCGGGCCGACGCTCTGCGCGCCGCGGTCGACGTGCTCGCGCTGGTGGAGAGCCTGCCGCCGATCGCGGTGCTACGCCCGCCGCCCGGCTCGACCGGGGCGACGATCCCCCGCACCGCCGGTACGGTCCGCAGCGGGTCACCGATGCTGGACCGGGTACGCGCGCTGCTCGCGAAGGCCGAGTCGACCACCTTCCCGGCCGAGGCGGAGGCGTTGACCGGGAAGGCGCAGGAGCTGATCGCCCGGCACAGCATCGACGAGGCGTTGCTGGCCGCCGGGGCGGAGCCCGGCGACGTGCCGGGCGGGGTCCGGCTGGGCACCGAGACCCCGTACGCGGGGGCGAAGGCGCTGCTGGTGCAGGAGGTGGCGGCGGCGAACCGGTGCGAGGCGGTCTGGTCCGACGACCTCGGTTTCACCACAGTGCTGGGGTGGCCGGCGGATCTCGTGGCGGTGGAGCTGCTCTACACCTCGCTGCTGGTGCAGGCCACCGCCGCGATGCTGCGCGGGCGCACCGAGCGCCGGCCGGGGTCGGGCCGGCGGACGAAGGTGTGGGACGAGTCCTTCCTCAACGCGTTCGCGCTGCGGATCGGTGAGCGGCTGCGCGCGGCCACCGAGGCGGCCGACCAGGCGGCTGCCGAGACAGCCGGGCCGGAGCGTCTGCTACCGGTGCTCGCCGCCCGTGGCGAGGCGGTCCAGGAGCGGCTGGGCACCCTCTTTCCGGGCGTCACCCGACACCGGCTCAGCGTCCGCGACGCGGAGGGCTGGTCGTCCGGCACCTCGGCCGCCGACCGGGCCGCGCTCGACCTCGGCGGCGGCCAGCGGCCTCGACAGGTGCCGGGCCGACCCTGATCCGCACGGCGTGGGACCACCGCCGGAGACTCTTTCTGCGATTTTCTTCGGTAGGCGGTAGGGAACGGGGTCTCGGCTCCGACCCTCCGGTGAGCCGCACCCCGCCCGGGGAGCGACCAGCCAAGCGAGGAGCATCCCCGTGAAGTACATGCTGCTGATCTGGAACCGGCCCGGCTTCACCGAGGAGCTGACCGAAGAGGACCGTAACGCCCTGTTCGGCGAGGTGGACGAGATCATGAAGGAGCTGACCGAGAGCGGCGAGCTGGTCGACGGCCAGGCGCTGGCCAACCCGTCGCAGACGCAGACGGTCCGGCTCGCCGGCGGTCACCCGGAGATCGTCGACGGGCCGTTCATGGAGAGCAAGGAGCAGTTCGCCGGCTACCTGACCGTCGACTGCGACAGCCCGCAGCGGGCCGCCGAGATCGCCGCCCGCTGGCCGGACGTGCGCTTCGGCGGGGCGATGGAGGTCCGACCGGTCATGGAGCAGGCAGGGACGGAGATGTGACCGACGACCGGACGGTCGAGGACCTGCTGCGCACGCTCGCGCCGCAGGTCCTCGGCCTGCTGGTCCGCCGGCACGGCCAGTTCGACAGGTGCGAGGACGCCGTCCAGGAGGCGTTGCTCGCCGCCGCGACGCAGTGGCCCGGACAGGGCGTACCGGACAACCCCCGCGCGTGGTTGCTCACCGTGGCCACCCGCCGGCTCACCGACGAGTGGCGCAGCGAGAGCGCCCGCCGGAACCGCGAGGTGGCGGTGGCGCTGCGCGAGCCGGCGTACGCCCAGGTGGCGCCGGCGGCCGACGCGGAGCCGGCGGTGGCCGACGCGGACGACACCCTCACCCTGCTCTTCCTCTGCTGCCATCCGGCGCTGGCGCCCTCGGCGCAGGTGGCGCTGACCCTACGGGCGGTCGGCGGCCTCAGCACCGCCCAGATCGCTCGGGCGCACCTGCTGCCCGAGGCGACGATGAGCCAGCGGATCCGGCGGGCCAAGCAGCGGATCGAGGCCGCCGGGGCCCGGTTCCTGATGCCCGGGCCGGGTGAGCGCGGCGAGCGGCTGCGGACCGTGCTGCGGGTGCTCTACCTGATCTTCAACGAGGGGTACACCGCGTCCAGCGGACCGGACCTGCGACGGGCCGAGCTGACCGGCGAGGCGATCCGACTGGCCCGCGTCCTGCACGGGCTGCTGCCCGACGACGGTGAGGTGACCGGGCTGCTGGCGCTGATGCTGCTCACCGACGCGCACCGGGCGGCCCGGGTGGGCGAGGACGGCGAGTTGGTGCCGCTGACCGAGCAGGACCGCACCCGGTGGGACGCTGGCGCCATCGCGGAGGGAGTCGCCCTGGTCACCGAGGCGCTGACCTGGTCGCCGCCCGGCCCGTACCAGCTCCAGGCGGCGATCGCGGCGGTGCACGCCGAGGCGCCGACGGCGGCGGAGACGGACTGGCCGCAGATCGTGGCGCTCTACCGGCTGCTGGCCCGGATCGCTCCGAACCCGATGGTCACGCTCAACCAGGCGGTGGCCGTGGCCATGGTGGACGGGCCGCGGGCGGGCCTCGCCCTGCTCACCCCGCTGGACGCCGACGAGCGGATGGCCGGGCACCACCGGCTCGCCGCGGTACGGGCGCACCTGCTGGAGCTGGCCGGGGAGCCGGGCGCGGCGCGGGAGGCGTACCTGACGGCCGCGCGCGGCACGACGAGCCTGCCCGAGCAGCGCTACCTGGAGCGGAGAGCCGCCCGGCTGGCGGGCCGACCGTCACGCCCCTGACGTACCGCGTGCTGCGCTGACCACGGCACGGCCCGGTCGCCGCGCGGCACTGTCGCGCGGCGACCGGCGTGTCGGTCAGCTCGCCACGTCGACGGCCGGGCAGCGGGCGCCCCGGGCGGGCACCACCTGGTCGATCAGGTAGGCGTCGACGGCTCGCCCCACGCAACCGCTGGTGGTGTAGCTGCCGTGGCCCCAACCCTCGTACGTCAGCAGCACGCCGTGCCGACCCAACTGCCGCGCCACGTTGGTGGCCCAGGCGTACCCGCTGGCCGGATCGTGCACGGTGGCGGCGAGCAGCAACGGCACGTCGCTGTGAACCCGCAGACGGTGCTGCGGGTTGGCCACCGGAGTCGGCGAGCCCAGGCAGGTCACCAGTGCGAACAGCGCCGGCGGGTAGCGCAGATCGGGCGCGAGCCGGGCCGCCCGGCGCACGAGTCCGGCGTACTCGCGGTAGTCGCGGACCGGCAGGTCCCAGTCCTGACAGAAGACCGCGAAGGGGTACGGCGCCACGGCATCCACCGTGCGCGCGCTGACGCTCGGCGTCCCGGGGCCCTGGAGCTTCCCGATCCACTCGGCCAGGCCCGGCCATCGCCACGTGTCGTAGAGCTGCTTGTGGGCGAGTCGACTCAGCTCGAACGGCTGCAGTGCGGCCCCGGCGCGGCCCGGGTCGGTCAGCAGACCACGCTGGGCCCGGTCGTGCAGTCCAGCCCAGATCGCGCGGACGTCCCGACCGTGCAGGACGCAGTCGGCGGACCTGTCGCACCAGGCGACGAACTCGTCGAATGCGTCCTCCGCCGTGACCGCCTGGGTGTCCAGGAAGGCTCGGGTGCCGAGGCTGTGGTCCATGGCGGCCTCCAGCACCACGGCCCGGACCTTCTCGGGGAACAGCTCCGCGTAGCGCTCACCGAGCACTGTGCCGTACGAGCTGCCGTGGAACGTCAGCCGCCGTTCGCCGAGCGCGGCGCGGACGGCATCGAGGTCGCGGGCGGCGCTTGTCGTGTCGACGTGGTCGTAGAGCGGCCCGGTGCGCGCCCGACAGTCGGCGCGCAGCAGCGCGTTGTCGGCCAGCGTGGCGTCGAACTGGGCCTGGTCGGCGATCAGCTGCGGTTGCCGGGCGAGCAGCTCCCGGGCGCAGATCACCGGGTGGCTGCGGCCGGTGCCGCGCGGGTCGAAGCTGACGACGTCGAACCGGCGGCGCAGCTCGGCGCTGAACCGGGAACTCCCGGTCACCACCCGGTCGACCCCGCTGTCGCCGGGTCCACCGGGACCGAAGACCAGCGCGCCCGTACGGGCGGCCGGGTCGGTGGCGACCCGACGGGCCAACGCCAGGTCGAAGCGCTCACCCCCGGGCTGGTTCCAGTCGACAGGCAGCGACAGGGTGCCGCAGTCGGCGGTGGCATCCGTGGGGCAGGGCTGCCAGTCGATGGCAGGTCGCGCCGCGGCCGGGGTCGGCGGGGTCAGGCCGGCGGTCGTGAGGGCCAGGGCCACCGCCCAGCCGAGGGCGGATTTGCGTACGTGCGGCATGGGGTGCTGTCCTCTTCCCGAAGGAGCGTTACCGGTGAAACTCGCCCCCTGGGCGAGGTGATGCTGCTTCCACCCGGGCCGTCGAGTGGCCGCTCGACGGCCCGGGGCCTTCGTCCAACGAGGTCAGTCGACCTCGCGCAGGACGCGTTCGAGCGTGGCCATCCGGGTCTCCATCCCGCCCAGCCGGCCGTCCAACGCCGCGAGCAGGCGGGTGTTCTCGGCCTGGGCCTGGGCTGCCGTCTCGGCGAGCCGGCGGTAGTCGTCCGCCCGGGCCGCTTCGAGCCGGGCACGCCGGGTCTTGCCGAGCTGCACCACGCTCACGGTGAACACGCTGATCAGCAGGGCGAAGACGCCGAGCGCGCCGACCACCTCGGTCCAGTCGTGTTCGCTCATCGGTCCGCTCCGGGCTGCTCGGTCGAGTCGGGCACGGTAAGCGTCTCGACCGCCGCCGCGATGATCTGGGGGGTGAGTGTGAGCGCGAACGGCTCCACCTCGTAGTAGTTCATGGCCTTCCCGTCCTCCGACAACTCCAGGCGGGCGGTGACCAGCCCGGCCGCCGCCAGCTTTCTCAGGTGGACCTGCAACAGCGCTCGGCTGATGCCCAGTTGCCGGGCCAGCCCGCTGACATAGGCACGTTCACGCGCCAGCGCGGCGACGACCCGCAGTCGGTGCGGGTTGGCCAGGGTGGCCAGCACCCGGACCAGGTCGTCGCCGGTCGGCGGTGGAGCGGCACTCATAACCAGCCCTTGCACATGCCAACAGAAGTTAGCAGGTGTGGCCGCGCGGCGGTGCGGTCGACGGCGGAATCAGGGGGATCTCAGGGTTCACGGCCCCGGACACACAGCACGCCGGGCCGGTGAATGATCACCGGCCCGGCGTGCGGGTTACGTCGTACGTCAGCTCTTGAAAGCGTCCTTGATCTTCTCGCCCGCCTGCTTGAGCTTGGCCGTGGACTGGTCTGCGCGCCCCTCGGCCTCGAGCTGCTCGTTGTCGGTGGCCCGACCGGCGCCTTCCTTGAGCTTGCCGGCCGCGTCCTCGCTGGCGTTGTTGATCTTGTCATCGATACCCATGTGCCAACCTCCATTGCGAGCGTCGCTACGACCTCAGCAGTACCCCCGCAGTCCGCCGCCCAACCATCACCGCCGTCACATTCCGCGATCGACGGCCGAACGGAACCGGCGCAGGCGCAGGCTGTTGGCCACCACGAAGACCGAGGACAGCGCCATGGTGGCACCGGCGATCATCGGGTTGAGCAGGCCGGCGGCGGCCAGCGGCAGGGCCGCCACGTTGTAGCCGAAGGCCCAGAACAGGTTGCCCCGGATGATCCCGAGCGTGCGCCGGGACAGCCGGATGGCGTCCACCGCCGCATCCAGGTCGCCGCGGACGAGCGTGAGATCGGACGCCTCGATCGCCACGTCGGTGCCGGTGCCCATCGCCAGCCCCAGATCGGCCTGGGCCAACGCCGGCGCGTCGTTCACCCCGTCGCCGACCATCGCCACCGACCGCCCCTGCGCCTGGAGCCGCCGGACGACGTCGACCTTGCCGGCGGGCAGCACCTCGGCGATCACCTCGTCGATGCCCACCTCGGCGGCGACCGCCCCGGCCACGGTGGGGTTGTCCCCGGTCAGCAGGACCGGGTTGAGCCCCAGGGCGCGCAGCCGGGCCACGGCCGTCCGGCTGGTCGGCCGGACCACGTCGGCGACCGCGAGCACGCCCCGCGCCCGTCCGTCCCAGCCGGCGACGATCGCCGTACGCCCGGCGGCCTCCGCGTCCTGCACGGCCAGATCGACCTCCGGCGGTACGTCGACACCACGCTCGCCCAGCAGCCGGAGCCGGCCGACCAGCATGGTCCGACCGTCGACCGTGCCGGTGACGCCCAACCCTTCGAGGTTGACGAAGCCGGTCACCGGGGGCAGCGCTCCGGCCTCGGCGGCGCCCGCGGCGACGGCCCGGGCGATCGGGTGCTCGGAGGCGGCCTCCACGGCCCCGGCGAGCCGGAGCAGCTCGGCGCGGTCCTCGCCGCTCGCCGGCACGACGTCCACCAGGGTCATCCGGCCGGTCGTCACGGTTCCGGTCTTGTCCAGCACGACGGTGTCGACGCGACGGGTGGACTCCAGCACCTCCGGTCCCTTGATCAGCACGCCGAGCTGGGCGCCGCGGCCGGTGCCGACCAGCAGCGCGGTCGGAGTGGCCAGGCCGAGGGCACACGGGCAGGCGATGATCAGCACGGCGACGGCGGCGGTGAACGCGGTGGTCGGACCGGCGCCGGTGCCGAGCCACCAGCCGAGCGTGCCCACCGCGAGGGTGATGACGATCGGCACGAAGACGCCGGAGATCCGGTCGGCCAGCCGCTGCACGGCCGCCTTGCCGCTCTGCGCCTGCTCGACGAGGTCGGCCATCCGGGCGAGCTGGGTGTCCGCGCCGACCCGGGTGGCGGTGACGACCAGCCGGCCGCCCGCGTTGATCGTGGCTCCGACCACGCCGTCGCCCGGGCCGACCTCGACCGGCACCGACTCGCCGGTCAGCATGCTGGCGTCGACGGCGGACGTGCCCTCGTCGACGACCCCGTCGGTGGCGATCTTCTCGCCGGGGCGGACCACGAACCGGTCACCGACGACGAGCCGGTCCACCGGGATCCGGGTCTCCACCCCGTCGCGCAGCACCGCCACGTCCCGGGCGCCGAGTTCGAGAAGGGCGCGCAGGGCCGCCCCGGCGGTCCGCTTGGATCGGGCCTCGAAGTAGCGGCCGGCCAGGATGAACACCGTCACCCCGGCGGCCGCCTCCAGGTAGATGTTGCCGGCGCCGTCGGTGCGGGTGATGTCAAAGCGGAAGGGATGCGTCATCCCGGGCATCCCGGCATCGCCCAGAAAGAGCGCCCAGAGCGACCAGCCGAACGCGGCCAGGGTGCCCAGCGAGACCAGGGTGTCCATGCTCGCGGCGCCGTGCCGCAGGTTGGTCCACGCGGCCCGGTGGAACGGCAGCCCGCCCCAGACCACCACCGGGGCGGCGAGGGTCAGCGAGAGCCACTGCCAGTAGTCGAACTGCCAGGGCGGCACCATGGCCAGCAGGACCACCGGCACGCTGAGCACCGCCGACACCCACAGACGGGTACGCGGACCCCGCAGCGGGTCGACCGGCTGCTCGGTCGTCGGCGGAGCCGGCAGGGCCGCCGTGTAGCCGGTCTTCTGCACCGTGTCGATCAGGTCGTCCGGGGTGACGCTGTCGACGTACCGGACGGTGGCCTTCTCGGTGGCGTAGTTGACGGTGGCGCTCACCCCGTCCATCCGGTTCAGCTTCTTCTCGATCCGGGCGGCACAGGCGGCGCAGGTCATTCCCCCGATGGCCAGCTCGATCCGGTTCGGCGCCTCGGGCAGTGGTCTGCTGCTGGTGGTGGTCATCGTCCGATCCCGTCAGTTGTGCCCGTGGCCGGGGGTGCCGTGCTCGGTCGGCGCCGGCCCGCTCGGAGTGGGGTCGCCCCCGGTCGTGGCGGTGCCGGCGACGACGGTGAACTCGGCGGTGTGCACCCGCCCGCCGTGCCGGAAGTCGAGGTAGAGCCGGTAGCTGCCGGCCGAGGGCACCTCGGCGAGGAAGGTGACCTCCGGACCGGGGCGGGTACGCCCGTCGCCGGGTGTACCGTCCGGGTGTACGTGCAGGTACGCGAGATCGCCCCGGCGCAGCGCCACCAGGTGCCCGTACGCCCCCAGGTAGGGCTCCAGATCGGTCACCGGTCGTCCGTCGCGGCTGACGCTCAGGGTGAGTGACGAGGTGCGGCCGGGCTGCGGCACGCCGGCCAGGGTGACGGTGTAGCCGTCGACCGTGGTGCTGGTGGCCGGGGCGGGCAGCGGCCGCTCGGTCAGCTCACCGGGGACTGTCACGTCCACCCCGAGGGTCAGCGCCTCGCCCCCGGTCGGCGTGAAGTCGGCGAACGCCCGCCACTGCCCGGGGCCGTCCAGCGGGGTGTCGACCCGCCAGGTGCCGTCCGGTGCGAGGTCGGGGTGCACGTGGCGGAAGCCGGACAGGTCCCGCCGGGCGACGATCAGGTGCATCCGCTTGTCGTGTGCCACGTCGTACCCGGTCACCGGGCGGCCGTCCGGCCCGCCGATCCGGAAGGCGAACTCACCGGCCGGGGCGGCGACCGGAACGAGGGTGTAGCCACGGTCGGAGACGAGCAGGCCGCCGGGAATCCGGTCGGTCACCTCGTCGTGCGCGGTGGGGCCCGAGCTGTGGGCGGCGCTTCCGTCGTGCCGACTCTCGGCGACCGGGGCGGCCGGGTCGACCACCCGGCCGATCCCGTACGCCGCGCCGAAGACCGCCGCGAGCCCGAGGGCGAACCCGCCCATTTTGGTCACCGTGTTCACCCCGGGCCTCCCGCTCACGCCTCGACGAGGTCGTAACCGGCCTCGTCGACCGCCGCCCGGACGGACTCCGCGTCCACGGGCTGCTCGCTGGTGACGGTGACCCGGCCGGTGGCGAGATCCACCTGCACGTCGCGCACCCCGGCGATGGCGCCCACCTCGGCGCTGACCGCGCTGACGCAGTGCCCGCAGGTCATGCCCCGCACCTGGAACGTCGTGTCGACCATCGAATCTCTCCCTTCGTCGCCTGCCAGCCTATACCCCCCAGGGGTAAGGTCGAGGCACACTCATGGCCAGTCATGTACCGGTACCCGGTGGGGGTATCGGACACGAGGGACGTTACCATACCCCCCAGGGGTACGCTATCCTCGTCGCCATGACCGCACCCACGCCGATCCGCGGCTACACCGCCAGCAAGGACCAGCTGCTCGCGCGGCTCCGCCGCGTCGAGGGGCAGGTCCGGGGCATCGAGAAGATGGTCGACGACGACCGTTACTGCATCGACGTGCTCACCCAGATCTCCGCGATCCAGGCCGCGCTCGACAAGGTGGCGCTGGGCCTGCTCGACGGGCACGCCCGGCACTGCATGCACGAGGGGGCGGCCGAGGGCCGGGCCGACGAGATGGCCACCGAGATGATGGCGGCCGTCGGCCGACTCATGAAGCGCGGCTGAGCCGGTCAGTCGGGCTCCGCGTCGAGGCGTACCCGGCGGAGCAACTGGGCGTTGAGCGCCACGACGATGGTGGACGCCGACATCAGCACCGCCGCCACCGCCGGGCTCAACGCCACCCCGGCCCAGGCGAGCACCCCGGCCGCCAGGGGCAACGCCACCACGTTGTAGCCGGCGGCCCAGGCCAGGTTCTGCCGCATCTTGCGGTACGACGCCCGGGAGAGCCGGACCACGGCACCGACACCGCGCGGGTCGGACGACGCCAGCACCACCCCGGCGGACTCGATCGCCACGTCGGTCCCCGCCCCGATCGCGATGCCGACGTCGGAGCGGGCCAGCGCCGGCGCGTCGTTCACCCCGTCGCCGACCATCGCCACGGTCAGCCCTCGCCGCTGGAGCTCCGCGACCCGGCTGTCCTTCTCCGCCGGCAGCACCTCGGCGAAGACCTCGTCCACCCCCGGCCGGAAGCCGAGATCGACGGCCACCGACTCGGCCACGGACCGCGCGTCGCCGGTGATCATGGCGATGGTGCGGATGCCTTCGGCACGCAGCTCGGCGATGGCCTGCCGGGCCTCGGGACGCACCTCGTCGGTGAGCGCGAACGCCGCGAGCACGGTGTCCGGCAGCCGCACCAGGTACAGCACCACGGCCCCGCGCGCCGACCATCGGCCGGTCGCCGCCCCCAGGTCGTCCGGGAGCGCTCGGCCCAGATCCCGCAGCAACGCCGGGCCGCCCACCGCGTACTCCGTACCGTCGATGGTGGCCCGCACGCCGCGGCCCGGCAGCGATCGGAAGCCGGTGGCACGCGCCGGGCCGGCGGACCCGGCCGCCGTCACGATCGCCCGAGCCAGCGGATGCTCGCTGTCGGACTCGACGCCGGCGGCGATCCGCAGCGCTTCCTCCCGCTCCAGCCCCTGGGTCGTCACCACGTCGCTCACCGCGTGCTCACCCCGGGTCAGCGTGCCGGTCTTGTCGAAGAGCACCGCGTCGACGGTCCGCATGCGCTCCAGCGCCAACCGGTCCTTGACCAGGATCCCGCGCCGCGCCGCCAGGGCGGTGGAGAGCGCCACGACCAGCGGGATGGCCAGGCCGAGCGCGTGCGGGCAGGCGATCACCAGGACGGTGACCGTACGGACCACCGCCTGGTCGGGTTCACCGAGCGCGGTCCACACCACCAGCGTCACCACGGCGGTGCCCGCGGCCACGTAGAACAGCGCGGCGGCGAACCGGTCGGCCAGCAGTTGGGCCTGGCCACCCGAGCGCTGCGCCTGCGCGACCATGCGCTGAATGCCGGCGAGCGCGGTCTCGTCACCCAGCGCCTCGACCCGGACCCGGATCGCCGAGTCGGTGGCCACGGTGCCGGCGACTACCCGCTCGCCCGTCGACCGGGCCACCGGCCGGGACTCACCGGTGATCATCGACTCGTCCAGTTCCGCGTCGCCACCGACGATCCGGCCGTCCGCCGGCACCCGACCCCCGGGCCGGACAAGCACCACGTCGCCCACCCGCAACGCGCCGACCGGCACCGGCTCGGCCTGCCCGTCCGCCGCCACGCGCTCGGCCTCGTCGGGCAGCAGCGCGGCCAACGCCGCCAGCGCCCCCCGGGCCTGCCCGATGGCCTTCATCTCCTGCCAGTGCCCGAGCAGCATGATGGTGACCAGCGCGGCCAACTCCCACCAGAAGTCCAGGTCGAAGGCGCCCAGGCTGGTGGCCAACGACGCCGAGTACGCCACCGTGATCGCCATCGTGACCAGCAGCATCATTCCCGGCGCCCGATCCCGGATCTCACGCACCGCACCGACCAGGAACGGCCAGCCACCCCAGAAGAAAATCACCGATCCGAGCACCGGCCCGACCCAGGAGCGGCCCGGAACGTCCCACCGGAGCCCGAGCCCGTCCACCACCAGATGGCTGGTCAGCACCACCGGCAGGGTGAGCACCAGGCAGACCCAGAACCGGCGGCGGAACATCGCCGGGTCGTGGCCGGCGTGCTTGTCGTGGCCGGCGTGCCTCTCCGCGCCGGCGTGCCTCTCCGGGCCGGCGTGCTGATCGTGGTCGACCGGCGTCGCGTGCTGGCTCTGGTCGGCGGCCTGCTCAGGGGCGGGCTCGGACGCGGGCATGACTCCAACATGCCGCTCCGGCCGACGCCACGCGGGCGGTTCGACCATCCGACACTCCGCCACGACCTGCGACACCCGGTCCGGCTGGCTAGCATTCCGGCGATGGCCTACCGGACCCCACCGCCCAGAAGGGCACCGGCGCCGCCACGGCGCGGCGCTTCCGCCGACCGGCCGCTCCGACGGCTCACCCTGTGTGATCACCGGGTCGCCAGCCGGCAATCCGATGCACCCGGCACCGCGTTCCTCCGGCGGAGGTGAACCGACCGGCCCGTCGGCACGTACCCCGCACCGGATCGTTGGGAGTTCTCGCATTGGGTTCCGACCACAGCCGTACCGCTCCGCCCGTCCCACCCCGGGTCCGGCGGATCCTCGTCGCGACGGTGGTGCCGCTCTTTGTGGCCACCGTCGTCGCCGCCGTGGTGCTCTGGCCACGGGACGGGTCGCCGCAGACCGGCGGCGGCACGGACGCGCCGCGCCACCACGGCACGGTCACCCGGGTGGTGACCGAACCCTGCCCACCGTCGGCCAACCCGGAGGGCACGCCGGCCACCGGGCCGTGCGGGACCGTGGACGTACGGATCGAGGACGGGCCGAGCGCCGGCCAGCAGGTGCGCACGCCCGTTCCCGCCGGGCCCGGCGCTCCGCGGGTCGAGGTCGGCGACGACGTCGTTCTGGTCGAGCTGACCGACCCGACCGATCCCGCCACCAGCAGCTGGAACATCGCCGAGCATCAGCGCGGAAAGCCGCTGGTGTGGCTCGCGGTGGTCTTCGCCGCCGCGATCGTCGCGTTCGGCCGGTGGCGGGGCCTGGCCGCGCTGGCGGGGCTGGCCGCCAGCTTCGCCATCCTGCTCACCTTCGTGTTGCCGGGCATCAGCGCGGGCCGGTCACCGCTGCTGGTGGCGGTGGTCGGCGCAGCCCTGATCATGTTCGTGGTGCTCTACCTGACACACGGAGTGACCGCGCAGACCTCGGTCGCGGTGCTCGGCACCCTGGGCAGCCTGGTGCTCACCGGCGTGCTCGCGACCATCGCCACCGCCGCCACCCATCTGACCGGCTTCGGCAGCGAGGACGCCACCACGCTGTCGATGTTCCAGGCCGATGTGGATCTGCGCGGCCTGCTGCTCGCCGGGATCATCATCGGCTCACTCGGCGTGCTCGACGACGTGACCGTCACCCAGGCCGCCACCGTCACCGAGCTGGCGAACGCCAACCCCGGCCTGAGCCGGCTGCAGCTCTACCGGGCGGCCACCCGGGTCGGGCGGGCGCACATCGCCTCCACGGTCAACACCATCGTCCTGGCGTACGCGGGCGCCTCCCTTCCGCTGCTGCTTCTGCTCACCGCCGACACCCGCCCTCTCGGGCAGATCCTGACCAGCGAGTTCCTCGCCCAGGAGATCGTCCGCAGCGCGGTCGCCACGCTCGGACTGATCGCCGCCGTACCCCTCACCACCGGGCTGGCCGCCGTGGTGACCGCAGCCGGGTCGACGCCGGCGCAGGACGCGGCCGCCGACGTCCTGACGCCGCGCCCCCGTCCGGACCGGGCGGAGGCACTGGCCGCCCTCAGCTCCCCGCCAGCGGGTCGGCCGGACGGGCCCGACCCGGAGCGGAGCGCACCCCCATCCACCGCCACCACCGGGTGGCCAGAGCCGAACAGGAGCACGGATACGGCATGGTGACACTCCTCAGCGTGACCGGATCGGGCCTGCGCCCTGAGAACCGCGTCACTGGTCACTCAACGCCATGGCGAAATGACGCTTTTAGTCGGCCTCGGGACGTAGCTCAGGCGGTGGACTCTCGGGTAACCTCGCTGCCGGTCACCGACGAAGGCGCGCAGCGGCGCCTGCGGTGCCACCGCCTAATCGCCAACCGGCGAGCCGGGGACCCAGGCACGTGGGGTGAATCCGCGACAGCGGTAGGGGCCACTTCCGCCCCGAACCCGTCAGCTAACCCGGTCGGCGGTCGACGGAAGGGAACATTGTGACGGCACCCCTACGCCGCTGGTTGACACCCGTGGTGGCCGTGCTCGCTGCGCTGACCGTGTTCGCCGGGCCCCTCCCGGCCCACGCCGCCCCGACGACCCCCGCACCGTCCGGGCACGAGGAGGAAGACGAACCCAAGCTCCTCAACGACGTCATCGAGCAGACCAACCGGGACTACGTGGCGGCCAAGTCCAAGCTGGACAAGTCCAAGAAGCGGCAGCTTGAGCTGGCGCTGGAGGTCGAGCGGGCCAAGGCCGACCTGGCGGCGCTGGCCCCGCAGGTCGCGCAGATCGCCGCCCAGTCGTACCGGACCGGACGGATCGGCGCGATGGCGATGCTGCTGGAGAGCGACGCCCCGGACTCGTTCGTCCGACGGGCTGCGGCGCTCGACGAGATGAACATGGTCAACGAGAAGAAGCTCGCCGAGGTCAACGCGGTCAAGTCCCGCGCCGAGCAGGCCAAGCTGGCCCTCGACGCGGAGGTCCGCGAGCAGCAGAAGCAGACCGCCCTGATGGCGAAGGACAAGCGCGACGCGGACAAGGCGCTCGCGCTGGTCGGCGGTCAGGGTTTCACCGGCGGTCTGGTCGACGCCGTCTCGCCGGTCGCCCGGATCGGCCCGGGTCGCACCGCCGACGGCGACTGGAAGCCCGAGTCCTGCAGCGAGGACGATCCCACCACCTCCGGTTGCGTCACGCCGCGCACTCTGCACGCGTACAAGGAGGTCAAGCGGGCCGGGTTCAACCGGTTCGTCGGCTGTCACCGCAACGGTGGCCCGTTCGAGCACCCGAAGGGCCGCGCCTGTGACTGGTCGTTGCAGAAGAGCGGCTTCAGCCCGTGGCACAACAACGACACCCGCATGTACGGCAACAACGTCGCCGCGTTCCTCATCCGCAACGCCGACCGCCTCGGCATCTACTACGTGATCTGGAACCGGCAGATCTGGTTCCCGGCGACCGGCTGGAAGTCGTACAGCGGACCGTCGAACCACACCGACCACGTGCACATGTCGCTGCTCTGACCCGGTGCCAAGAAGTCGAGGGCCGTCCCGCATCAGGCGGGGCGGCCCTCGTCGCGTCAGACGGCGGAAATCGCCGGGGCGGTCCGCGTCAGGCGGCGGAAGCTGCCGGGTCGTCCAAGGCGCCGGGCGTGTCGAACGTCGCGACACCCACCGGTACGGGGGTGACCGGGCGCACCGCACCGGCGGCGAGCCGGTACGACATGCCCACCACCGCACACCGCCCCTGCGCCACCTCGTCGGCCAGCACGGGCGACTGCCCGAGCAGCGTCTCGACGGTCTGCGCGATGTGGATGTCGACGATGCCGTCGATGTCGTCCACGCCCTCGGCGGTGGCACGTCGCAGGCTGGGCAGCACCGCGTCGACCACCGCGGGAAGGTGCCCCGGCGGCGCGACGCCGGTGGCGGCGGCCTCACGGGCGGCCTGCACGGCACCGCACGAGTCGTGGCCGAGGACCACCACCAGTGGCGTGCCGAGCACGGTCACCGCGTACTCCACGCTGCCCAGCACCTCCGGGCCCGCGGTGTGCCCGGCCGTACGGACCACGAAGAGGTCGCCCAGCCCCCGATCGAAGATGATCTCAGCCGCCAGGCGGGAGTCGGAGCAGCCCACGATCACCGCGAACGGGTGCTGCCCGTCGGCCACGGCGGCCCGGTGCCCGGCGTCCTGGTTGGGGTGGCGCGGCGCCCCGCTGACGAAGCGTCGGTTGCCCGCGGTCAGCTCGGCGTACGCTCGGGCCGGCTCGGTCGGCGTCGGCGCTCGATCGGCGGCCCGCTGCGGGCCCGGCTGCCCGCCAGGCGTACCGGAACGGCTCATCCCCGCACCTCGTCTCCACGCGTTTGACCTGCTCAAGAGGCTTTTCAGCCGGGCCGGCGGTGGGCGCTGGCTCGGGCTCCACGGTCACACGCACCGCAAGATGCGTCAAGATATGCGTGATTTAGATTTCATACGTTGACCCCCGAACCGGCCCTCCGGCCGTGGGGACCGGGCCGGTCCGTCGGCACCTGGCCCGACCCTCCGGCGGGCACGGAGGTGGGGCGGACAACCGGAGAGGCGGCTCCACCATGACGAGCGCGGCGACGGCCGGAGGCGGCCGGAACTGGACGTTCCTCACCAACCACGGGCATGTGCTGCTGGCCATCGCCCGTGATCCCACCGCGCGACTGCGCGACGTGGCGGCCGAGGTGGGCGTCACCGAACGGGCCGCCCAGGCGATCGTCGCCGACCTGGAGGCCGGCGGTTACCTGCATCGCACCCGGGTGGGGCGCCGCAACGAGTACACCCTGAACCCCGCCGGCCGGTTCCGGCACCCCGCCGAGGCCGACCGCCAGGTCGGCGACCTGCTCGCGCTGTTCGCCGAAGCACCCGCCGACGACGTCGCGTCCCGGCCCTGACCGGCGTCATCCCACGCCGGCTTCGAGCGGCGACCCGTTACCCGCCCTGACCGTCGTCATCGCCCCCCCCCGCTGAGCGACGTCATCGTTCCCGCCCGGAACGGCGTCGCCGGGCCGCTGCCCGACGCGGTGCAGCGGTAATCTCTGCGGGTGCGCGAATGCCTGCCGCCGAGCGCGACCGAGCCGTCCCGCCGTGTCGTCCGAGCTGTCCTCAGTGGAACGCTGGCGGCCCTGCTCGGCGCCGCCCTGGTGGTCCCCTCCTCCCCTGCGGTCGCGGCAGCGCCCACCTGCGGCCCGGCCGGCGAGGACGGTCTGGTGCAGATGCCGTGGGCGCTGCGAAGGGTGGATCCGGCCTCGGCGTGGCCGCTGTCCCGGGGTGCCGGGGTGACGGTCGCGGTCATCGACTCCGGGGTCTCCGCCATCCACCCGGCCCTGAAGGGTCAGGTGCTCGAGGGCCGCGACTTCAACAACCTGCCGGCCAACCGGGGGCAGTGTGACCTGGCCGGTCACGGCACGATGGTCGCCGGCATCATCGCCGGAAAGGACGGCACCGGGGTGCCGTTCAGCGGTATCGCCCCGGCGGCGCGCATCCTGCCCATCCGGGTCCTGCCGGACGCGAAGGGCACCAACGACGAGGGGCTGCCCGGGCAGATCGCCGCAGCCATCGACTGGGCGGTCGACAACGGCGCCGACGTGATCAACCTGTCCCTGGTGACCCTGCCCCGCCCCGAACTGGCACAGGCCGTCGAACGCGCCCTCGCCAAGCGGGTGGTGCTGGTCGCCGCCGCCGGCAACCGGCAGGAGACCCAGGAGGACAGGCCCGCCTACCCGGCGGCGTACCCCGGGGTGATCGCCGTCGGCGGCGTGGACGAGCAGGGCGGGCACGTGGGCACCTCGGTGAGCGGCACCTTCGTCGACGTCGCCGCGCCGGGACTGAACATCATCGGCCCGGCGCCGGGCGGATCCGGCTACCGTGCCGAGCCGACGGGTGGCACCAGCTTCGCCGCCGCGTACGTCTCGGGGGTGGCCGCGCTGGTTCGGGCCGCCTACCCGGATCTCACGCCGGAGCAGGTCGCCGACCGGTTGGAGCGGACGGCGGACAACCCGCCGCAGGGGCGCAACGCCGAGGTCGGCTACGGCGTGGTCAACCCGTACCGGGCGGTGTCGAGCCTGCTGGGCACCCGCACCAACCCGCCGGTCGACACGCTTGCCGCACCCGCCCCGGCGGCCGACCCGCTGAGCTGGCAGCGCACCGTCGCGATCTGGGCCGCCGCGGTGGGAGCTCTACTCGCCGTACTGCTGCTGATCACGCGACCGATCGTGGCGCGCGGCCGCCGACGCGGCTGGCGGCCGGGCCGACGTACCGACGAACCGGTCACCGGCTGAGCGGCTGGCACAGCCCCCGGGACGGTTGGTCCGTGGGACACGTCACGGCGCTGCTGCGGTCGACCACAGCAGCGCCGTGACGCGGAAAGCTCAGCGCAGGATGCCTGAGGTGCCACCGCTGTCGGCGCCCCACACGTCCTCGTCCTCCTCCAACCAGGTGTTGCGGGCGGTGTCCTCCTCGCCGTAGCCGGCACCGCCGCCCGTCCCAGCCACGCCACCGGCGCCGCGAGCACCCGCGCCCCGACCACCGGCCCCCGCGGCGCCACGCCCGGCACCGCCCCGACCGGCGCCGCCGCCACCGGCGACGCCACCCATACCGGGTGCCATGCCGCCGCCCAGCTTGCCGCCCGCGCCGAGTCGGCCACCGGCGCCCCGGCCACCGCCACGACCGGCACCCGCCGCGCCGCCGCCCATCATCGGGCCCATGCCCGGCGAGACCGCCCGGCCGAGCGCGCCGCCGCCCGCGAGAGCACCGGCGCTGCCGAGGCCGCCACCACCGCCGCTGCCGAGCCCGCCACCCGAGCCCAGGCCGCCGCCTCCGAGACCGGTGCTGAGACCGGGCGAACCGCCACCACCGGCACCCGCGAGGCCACTGCTGAACTCGTCGCCCGCACCGCCGACGCCCGGGACGCCACCGGTGCCCGGGTAGGTGCCCGTGCCGGAGTCGTACCCGCCGGAGAGGTCGGGATGGGCGCCGGACCCGCTGGGCAGGTTGCCGGTGCCCGGCATGTCGGTGGCGCCGATCGAGGGCGAGGCGCCCAGGCCGCCCCCGGGCGGGCCGCCGCCGAGCTTCGGCACGCCACCACCACCGCCACCACCACCGCCGCCGTTGCCCAGATTGGGAATCTCGGGCTTCGGACTTTGCGTATTGGGGCCGTGAGCATCACCCGGAGTGCCGGGCGCGATGGCCTGGTAGTCACCGCTCACCTGCTCGTAGACCCGGGCCGCGTCCTCCGACTGGTCGTTGATCCAGTCGGCGATCGCGGTCACCGGGTCGAACCAGCCCAGAAAGTCCGGCGAGACCTTCGCCTCGAAGAAGCCGACCCCGAGGGTCAGCTTGGCGTTACGCGCCTCCAGCACGTCGTTGACGCAGGTCGCCGGGACCGGGAAGTCCCGCTGGGCCGCAGTGAGCTTGTCGGCGGCGGTCTTGAGCGACTGGACGATGCCGCTGCCCTTCTCCGCGTCCGCCACGATCTGCCCGGTGTCCTTGGAGATCTGCTCGATGTGACCCTTGAACGCCTCGTACGCCGGACCCTTCCAGGTCGTGCCCAGGTCCTTGATGTTGGTGTCGAGGCTCTGCTTGACGTTGTTGAGATTCTTGATCAGCTGTTCCCAGCCGAGGGCGGCGCTCTCCACGTCACCCGGCCGGCCGTCGATGACGACCTTCTGGCACATCTCTTCCCAGCTCAGGCCCATCTGCCGTCCTCCCCCGTCCTAGCGTCCGTCGCCATTGCCGGCCACGTCGCCGAAGACACGCTGCATGTCGGCGGCGGACATCCTGTTCTGCTCCTCCGCCGTCTCGTAGTTCTGCTTCACCTGGCGCAGCGCCTCCGCCGCGTCGTACAGGCTCTGCGAGAGCTTGCGGACACCGGACTCGGTGCCCTGGTAGAGCCCCTGGTGCTTGGCGGCCAGCCGGGCCGCCCAGTCGAACCCCCCGAGCGGGCTCGGCTGGCCACCGGCCCCGCCCGCCACGCCGCTGGCCGCGCCACCCATCAGATCCTGGATGTCGACCATGTCGTAGGAGAGCTTGTTCAGGTACGCGGCATGGGTTTCCAGCCAGGTGATGGCCGAGTCCAGGCTGGTCGCGTCCCACTCGGTCTTGACGCCTGCCTCACCGGGCGCGGCGACGAGGCCCTTCGGCGCCGCGGCGTGGTCGACGTTGTCGATCTCCAAGCCGGTCAGGGCGAGGCCCGACGTCGGCATCCCGCCCACCGGGATCGGGATGTAGAGGTCGTCGTTCACGTACCGTTCCGGCTGCTTGGTCCTGTCGTCCGTCATCGGTCCCCTCCCCGAAACCCTGACTGGTGGTCTGCGCTCACTGCTGCTGTTGCGGGCCCGGCGGCGGCGGGCCCGAGCCCGGCCAGCCGGACGGGCCCGGCGCCGGAGCGGTCGGCGCGGGCGGATGACCCGACGCGGGATGGCCGGGCGGCGGGTACCCCTGTCCGGGCTGGCCCGGCGGCGGGCCGTACCCGGGGACGGGCTGCGGCGGCGGGCCGTAGGCCGGTGGCGGCTGGGCGGGCCAGCCGGGTGGCGGCATGCCGGGTACGCCGGGGTACGGGCCGACGGCGGCCGGCGGTGCGCGCCGCTTGCGGCGTCGCAGCACCACCAGCAGCACGATCAGCCCGATGATCGGCACGCCGAGGCAGAGTCCCACCTGGACGATCGCGCCGGCCTTGTTCGAGACGCCGAACTCGACCGCCGGGCCGTCGTCGTCCTTGCCGGGCCGGGCGGCCCCGCCGGAGCGGGTCGGACCGGCCGCCGCGCCCTCCAACAGCGGGTTCGCCGTCACGGCCGGCACCGATCGGGTCAGGGCGGCTATCGGGTCGACTCGGCCGAAGCCGAACTGCGGGTCCCGGCCGGCCGGACCGGCATCGCGTGCGGTCTCGATCAGACGGCTGATGACGTTGGGCGCATCGAGCTTCGGGTACTTCGAGCGCATCAGCGCCACCACACCGGACATGATGGCGGCCGCCGAACTGGTGCCGCTGGCCAGCGAGTAGCCGTTCGGCGAGACCGCCTTGGGCGCCGGGGCGATGATGCTCTCCATCGGACTCGCGATCACGATCTCCGGGCCCTGCACCGAGCCGGCGAAGAACCCGCCGCGCTTGTCGAACCCGGAGACGGCGATGACGCCCGGGATGTTGGCGGGTGAGGTGACCTGTCGGTCGCCCTGCTCGGTGTTGCCCGCCGAGGCGACCACCACGGCGTCCTTGCTCAGCGCGTAGTTGATGGCGTCCACGAGCTCCGGCTGAGCCGTCCCCTCGTCGCCGAGCGAGAGGTTGATGACGTCGGCGCCGTTGTCCGCAGCCCAACGGACTCCCAGGACCACGTCCTGGTTATCGAAATTGGCGCCCATCGAGACCGGGAGAATCTTCGCGGCCGGGGCGATGCCCAACTCGTGCATCGCGCCACCGCCGCGTCCCGCGACGATGCCGGCCATCGAGGTGCCGTGCCCCTTCACCTTGTCGTCGTCACGCCGGCCGTCCGGGGCGGCCGTGGCGTTGGTGCCGTGCCCCGCGAGCACCTGCCCGCGCAGGTCTGGATGACTGGCCTCGACCCCGGTGTCGACGACGGCGACCACGACACCCGCGCCCTTGGTGATCTTGTGCGCGGCGGGGATCTTGAGGTAGTCCAGGTACCACTGAAGGCCACGGACCGTGTCAGCGGCCCGAGCCGGCGTCGGCGCGACAGTCACCGCGGGCGCCAGCGCGGCGCACAGCGCCAGCACGGCCGCGCCCACGGCCCGTGTCGATCGGAAAGGCTTCCCCGTACGCATCGCTCTCCCAGTACCTCGCCGACGCCAACACAATGCGGCTCCGGCCCGGTCGAAGCCGGACCGGAGCCGCACTGGTGATTGTGTCAGCCCCACACCTTGGAGTTGCTCATCTCGGTGGAGACGTAGTTCTCGCGGGCGATGCCGACGGCACCACCGATCTCGTTCAGGATCCGGTTGATGTCCCGGACCGACGAGTCCCACTTCGCCTGGTGCTGCTCGTAGGCGGTCCGGTCCTCGCCCTCCCACTGCAGCTTGGACAGCATCGACCGCAGCGTGTCCAGCTTCTCGTCGATGGTCTTCGAGATGGCCTGCATCTGCTGGTTGCTGCTCTCGAGGACCGCGTAGTCAACCTTGATCGTCACGACTTCCTCCTCTGCTGGCTACGGATCACGGGTTGAGAGCAGAGTGGAACTTGTCCAGCATCTGCTGCTGCTCCTCGTCGTTGACCTGGTGCGTCGTACCCGACTTGTCGAGCAGGTCCGCGATGTTGTCCATCGCGGTCAGCAGACCTACGGTGTCCTCGTTCCAGCGAGTCATGAGCGACTGGAACCCCGTGGACGCCTGACCCTTCCACGCCATGGCCAGGTCGTCGACTACGTTCCACAGCTTCTTCAGCTCGCCGTCGACCTCGCTGCGCGTGGACCGCACGTCACTCGCGGCGGTATGCAGAGTCGCAGCTTCGACCTCGAACGCCATGCTTCACACCCTTCCGTCATGTTGTGGCGGCGGCTTTGCCGCGCCCCTCCCCCGCGGCAAGGCAGCAACACCCCACCGACGGACACTCCACCTGAGACCGTAGCGGAATCCGTCCAGCCATCGCAGCCCTGGCCGGCCGCGTTCGATGGATGGCGGTGAATCGCGTCGTTTGTGCGGCCCGTTCGGACGGGATTCCGACCCGAAGAGCCCCGCGACCACGCATCGCCATCCGTTGATTCCACACGGTCGGCTCCGCGAGCCCCGGTGTGACGGCTCAATCAGGCTGGCTCGGACCAGGCGGTCTGGATCAACTGCTGGCCGTCGCGGCGGCGGACGAGCGTGCCCCGACCGGGTGGCTGCGGGCTCGGACGCAGTGTGCCGAAGACCGCGCCCTCCTCCCGGTTGCCGGACATCAGCAGGCCGGGCGAGTCCAGCTCACGCAGCCGTTGCAGCACGGGCTCGTAGAGCGCCCGGGACACCCCGCCGACCCGACGTGTGACGATCAGGTGCAGACCGATGTCACGGGCCTGCGGCAGCAGCTCGTGCAGGGCACTCAGCGGGTTGCTGCCACCGGAGGCCACCAGGTCGTAGTCGTCCACCAGGATGTAGAGGTCCGGTCCCTTCCACCAGCTGCGGTCCCGCAGTTGGGCGGTGGTCACGTCCGGGCCGGGCAGCCGGTTGGACAGCGCGCTGCGGATCGAGCCGAGCCCCTGCGCGAACGCCTGGTTGGACGGCGCGTAGTCGAGCAGGTGATCGCCCTCCACCGCGCCGAGCAGCCCACGCCGGTAGTCGGCGATCACCAGCCGCGCCTGGGCCGGCGTGTACCGCTCGGTGATGCCCCGGGCGATCAGCCGCAGCAGGTTGGTCTTGCCGCACTCGGCGTCGCCGAAGACCGTCAGGTGCGGCTCGTTGGCCAGGTCCAGGTAGACCGGCGCGAGCGCGGACTCGTTGACGCCGATCGGCAGACCGGGGGCCGACCGGTCGATGATCCGGGCCAGCTCGGACACCGGCAGCCGGCGCGGCAGCAGCCGCACCTTCGGCGCCGGACGCCCCGGCCAGTTCGCCGCCACGTGCCCGGCGAGCGCGACCGACGCCTCGCTCAGATCCTCGATGTCGCGCCGACCGTCGATCCGCGAGATCGCGGTGAGGAAGTGCAGCTTGTCCCGGGTCAGGCCGCGACCGGGCGACTTCTCCGGCACGTTCATCGCCGAGCGCCGGTCGATCTCGGACTCCGCCGCGTCGCCCAGGCGCAACTCCAACTTGGTGCCGAGCAGATCGCGCATGTTGATCCGGATCTCCGCCCAGCGCACCGCCGTGAGCACCACGTGCACCCCGAAGCCCAGGCCCCGGTTGGCGAGCGTCGTGATGGTCTGCTCCAGCTCCTCGTAATCCTGGCGCAGGGTGTTCCAGCCGTCCACCACCAGGAACACGTCGCCGAACGGGTCGTCGGCGAACTCGCCGGCCGCCCGGCGACGGCGGTAGCTCGCCACCGAGTCGATGCCGTACTGGGCGAAGCGCATCTCCCGCTCGTCCAGCACCGCCACCACCTCGGCCACCGTGCGTCGCACCGCCTCGACGTCGCGTCGGCCGGCCACCCCCGCCATGTGCGGCAGGCGCTCCAGGCTGCGCAGCGCGCCACCGCCGAAGTCCAGGCAGAAGAACTGCACCTCGCGCGGCGTGTGGGTGAGCGCCAGCGAGGCCAGCAGCGACCGCAGCATGGTGCTCTTGCCGCTGAGCGAACCGCCGACGATGACCACGTTGCCGCCCGCTCCGGCCAGCTCGACCATCATCGGGTCGCGGCGCTGCTCGTACGGGCGGTCCACCACGCCAACCGGCACCGTGAGGCGACCCCGGCCCGGCCAGGACGCCGTGCACAACCCGTAGGTCGGGTCGACGGCCAGCGGACCGAGCAGCTCGCCCAGGCCCGGCGGTTCCGCCAGCGGCGGCAGCCACACCTGGTGCGCGGGCCGGCCCCGACCCTTGAGCTGGTCGATCAGGACGTCCAGCATCGCGACAGCCTTGCCGTCGGCCGGCTGCTCCGGCTCCGGCATGGCGTCCACCGACACCTGCGTGGCCTGCGCCGGGATGAAGCTGACGCCGTACGGCACGATCCGGCGCTGCACCAGGGCCTGCGACGCGGAGGCCTGCTGGCCGGGCGCCCGGTACGGCCCCGAGACGTACGCGGCCCGGAACCGCAGCATGGTGCTGGTGTCCGTCTTCAGGTAGCCGTGCCCGGGAGCGTTGGGCAGCTCGTAGGCGTCCGGCACGCCGAGCACGATCCGGCTCTCCACCGCCGAGAAGGTCCGCAGACCGATCCGGTACGACAGGTGGGTGTCCAGGCCGCGCAGCTTGCCCTCCTCCAGGCGCTGCGAGGCCAGCAACAGGTGCACGCCGAGCGACCGACCCAGCCGACCGATCATCACGAACAGGTCGATGAAGTCCGGCTTCGCGGCCAGCAACTCGCTGAACTCGTCACAAATGATCAACAAGCTCGGCATCGGCGCCAACGGCTCACCGGCCGCCCGGGCCTTCTCGTACTCGAACCGGGACACGTAGTTGCCCGCCGCGCGCAGCAACTCCTGCCGGCGCACCATCTCACCGGCCAGCGCGTCGCGCATCCGGTCGACCAACGGCAGCTCGTCGGCCAGGTTGGTGATCACCGCGCTGGTGTGCGGCAACGCCTCCAGGGAGGCGAACGTCGCGCCGCCCTTGAAGTCGACCAGGACGAAGTTCAGCTCCTCCGACGAGTGGGTCACCGCCAGCGCCGCCACCACCGTACGGAGCAGCTCGCTCTTGCCCGAGCCGGTCGCGCCGATGACCAGGCCGTGCGGGCCCATACCCTCGTGCGCCGACTCCTTGAAGTCGAGTTCGACGACGTTGCCGTCCGGGCCGACGCCGAGCGGGATGCGCAGCCGGTCCCGGTGACCGCGCGGCCGCCAGGTCTGGTGCACGTCCACGGCGGCGGCGTCACCGACGCCGAGCAGGTCGGGCAGCTCCGTGCTGCGGGCCAGCGGCTCCTCGTTACTGGTCTGCTGCTGCGACAGCCGGTACGGCGCGATCTGCCGGGCCAGCCCTTCGGCGGCCTCGGCGGTGAGCCGGTCGGGTCGTCCGAGCCGCGACGACGAGCTGCCCCGGATCAGGTCGAGGGTGGTGCCGTCGCCCACGTCCAGGCAGAGCAGCCAGCGGCCGGCGTCGCGCGGCACCGTCCCGGAGAGGTCGATCAGGGTGACGCCGAGCAGCCCCTGGCCCACCAGCTGGCAGGTCGGGGAGATCTCGCCACCGTCGACCACCACGACCACGTGTGGCGCGGTGGTCAGCGGCTTGGCCTCGGCGGCGAACCGGGGTCGCCCGGCCAGCTCGGCCGCGAGAGACTCCTCGGCCTCGGCCAGGCTGGCGAAGACCAGCCGGCGCGCGCCGGCCGCGTCCGTCCGGCCGCTGTGGTGAGCGTGGGGAAGCCACTTCACCCAGTTCCAGGCCGCCTGCCGGTCGGGCGCGGCGACCACGGCGACGACCAGGTCGTCCGGGGCGTGGAACGTCGCCAGTTGGCCCAGGGCCGCCCGGGTCAGGTCGAGCACGGGATCGCGGTCGCCGCGCAGCACCACCCGGCTGAACGCGCGCACCGACAGCGCGGTCGGCAGCTCGGGCACAGTGGAGTGTGCGCGAACGAACCGACGCAGCGCGATGGCGCTCATCGGCTCCAGGTCCTCGACCGGCTTGGTCTCCGGGGGGACGATCTCCACGGCCAGCCGCTGCGGGCCGAGCGCGATCCTGGTCTCACCGAAGTCGGGCTCGGTGATCCGCCGCTCCCAGAGCCGGCGGGACGCCGCGATCGACCAGAGCGCGTCGGGCTCGGGGTGCCGCCAGTTCATCGCGTCCCGCTGCTGGGCCGCCGCCCGCCGGGTGCGCTTGCGCATCTGCGCCAGGTAACGCATGTAGTCGCGGCGGTCCGCGTTCAGCTCGGCCTTGTCGTTGCCACCGTTGCTGAGCGAGCCGATGGCCATGCCGAGCATCGAGACGCCGAACAGGCCGCCCGCGACGTACGTCATCATGCCGCCACCCCGGCCGGCGTAGAGGAACGCCATCGCACCGACACCGCAGACCATCGGCAGGATCATGAGCAGTTGCCCCATCCCGCGGGGCGTTTGTTCGGGCAGCTCGGGCGGGGACTCCAGCAGCACCTCACCTCGCGGCAGGGCCGGCCCCGGCTGGCGCGGAGGTCGGCGGAACACGACCGTGCTCACGGCTGTCTCCTCCCCAGAAGCGGCCCTGCTGTCGTGCCGGCGCGGCCCGAAGCCCGCGGGTGGGCACTGTACGTGCCCGTCATCGTAGGTAATCTCCCGTGGGCGCGGTGCACCCGCACCGCGGGACCCCGGCCCGCCGATCGTAGATGGACACCAGGAGGCCACTGTGGCGACGAAGACGGCGACCGGTGGTCTGAGCCGGATCACCATTGTGGCCCCCCGTACCCGGATGGATCTGGCCCTGCCGTCGGACGTGCCGATGGCGGACCTTCTGCCCACCCTGCTGCGCTACGCCGGGGAGGACCTGGCCGACGACGGGGTGCGGCACGGCGGCTGGGCGCTGTCCCGCCTGGGTGGCGCACCGCTGGACGGTGGCCGTACGGCCGCGCAGCTCGGTGTCCGCGACGGCGAGGTGTTGTACTTCAACCCCCGGTCCGCCTCCGCGCCGGAGGTCGTCTTCGACGACGTGGTGGACGCGGTCGCCACCGCGACCACCCAGCGGCCGGGTTCCTGGCAGGTCGGGGCGACCCGATCGTTCGCGGTGCTGTTCGCCGCGGCGGCATTCGGCGCCGGCGCCCTGGCCGCCCTGTTCACCGGCCCTCCCCACCTGCCCGGCGCGCTGGCCGCCCTGCTGGTCGCGGTGGCGCTGCTGGTCGGCGCGGCGGTGCTCGCCCGGGCCGCGGGTGACAGCGGGACGGGCTCGGTGCTGGCGATGGTCGGGCTGGTGCACGCGGGCACCGGTGGCCTGCTGCTGCTCGCCGGTGACCGGAAGCTGACCGAGCTGGCCAGCCCGCACGTCCTGCTCGCGGCGACCGCCGTGGTGGTCGCCGGGGCGGTGGCCGTGCTGGCCGTCGGTGACCGGTACCCCCTCTTCTTCGCCGCGATCGGGGTCGGCGCGGGGACGGGTCTGGGTGCGCTGCTCAGCCTGGCCCTCCGCATCGACGCCGCGGCCGGGGCCGCGGTGGTGGCGGCGGTGGCGTTCGGCGTGGTGCCGGCGCTGCCGATGGTGGCCTACCGGCTGGCCCGGCTGCCGGTGCCGTCGATCCCGACCGGCCCAGACGACCTGAAGACCGACAGCGAGTCGGTGGACGGGCGGCAGGTGCTGGAGCGGAGCGACCGGGCCGACCAGTTCCTCACCGGTCTGTTGTGGACGGTCTCGGTGCTGGTGCTCGGCGCGCAGCTCGTGCTGGCCCTGGACGGCCGCCTGCCGGCGGTGCTGCTCTGCCTGGTGCTGGCCCTGCTGTCGTTGCTGCGGGCGCGTCCGCTCCTGGGTCGGGCCCAGCGCGTTCCGGTGCTGCTCGCCGGCACCGTCGGACTGGGCCTGGCCGCCGCGGCGACCTTCGCCGGTGGATCGCTTCCGGTCCGGCTCGGCCTGATCCTCGGTGGCCTGCTGCTGGCGGCCGTGGTCAGCCTGATCTACGGCCTGACCGTCGCCGGCAAGCGCATCTCGCCGGTGTGGGGCCGGTTGCTCGACATCGTCGAGATCATGCTGATCATCGCGCTGGTGCCGCTCGCCGTCTGGGTCTGCGGCCTGTACGGCTGGATCGTCAACCTGCGGCCCTGACCGGGGAGGCTCCAGCGCTCCGTCAGCGGGGTTGCCGACGACCGGCGCCGCCCAGCGCCGACGCGACCGGCGCGCTGGCGTAGACGCCCGGGCCGTGCTGCCCGTCCATCAACCGGGCCGGCGTGCCGGCGCGGTGCGCGACGTCCCGGACGACCTTGACCAGCGCCTCGACGTGGTTGTCCATCGCCGCGACCCGGAGCATCGGCGCGGCCATGCGCCCGTCGGGCGACACCGCCGCGGCCACCGTGTGCGAGGGGGCCGACGTGGCGGTGATCGCGTCCACCAGCGGGCCCAGCGGCGCGTCCGGGCGGCCCCGCAGGGTCAGGCAGCGGTGCGTCCAGCCGCCGCCGCGCAGCCCCCGCCAGCTCTCCGTCGGCGGCTCCGGCACCAGGTCCAGCCCGGCGGCCGACACCACGGCGGCGCGCAGCTCGTCGCGACCCAGCGGGCGGTGGGCCAACCCGGCCGCCGTCAGCGCCTTGCCCAACCGGCCGATTCCGGCGGCCAGCGTCCGGTGGACACCGGGCAGCCCGCCGCCCCGGCTCACCGTCTCGACCCGTGCGTCGTGGACCGTGAGCCGCAGCGCCACCCAGACGGTCCGGTGCGCCGCTGGCGGAGCACCGGGAGCCGGGTACCAGACCAGGGTGTGCGCGACCACCTGGGCCCTGGACACCGGGGCCGAGAAGTCGGCGAGGACCCGCAACGCGCGGTCCACGGTCGCCGCGTCCACCGAACCGACCGTGGCGCCGGTGACCGGTTGCAGCGCGACGGCGGCGAACCAGCCCTGCTCGTCCTGCCCGATGCCGAGCCGGGTGCCCCGGTCGGTCAACTCGATGACGCTCAGCTCGGGTGCGAGCGCGGCCAGCCGGGGGTCCACGGCGGTCCCGCCGGCCAGCGCGGCCGCCGCCCGTTCGCGGCGGTGGCGCAGCCGGCGACGCAGCAGCACGTCGTCGAACCACCAGCGACCGCCACGGCGGGCGAACGCGGCCACCACGACCGCGACCGCCAGGGCGGCGACCGTGGCGAGCAGCCAGCTCGGCCCGGCCGTCGCGGCCCAGACGGCGAGGGCACACACCTCGAGTACGACGAGCTGGCCGACCAGCACCGGACCGATGCGACCCCGACCCGCCCGATCGGCCGCCGGGGTGGCCCGTACCGGGACGTCGGACGGCCTCGTGACCGCTCGGGCGGGTGGCGCCTGAACCTGCGTCATCGCTGACTGTCCCTCCTGGACGGTACGACTCTGCGCCGGGTCGGCCCGGCACCGATCCGGCGGCGGCCCCGAGGACCCGCCGTCGGCCCCTTATCGTAGGGAAGCCCGCGACGGCACCCCGAGGACATCGTCGCGGATCCACCCCGCCGGAGGTAAGTCATGCGGACCCGCCGCGATCAGGTGCAGGCGTACCGCTTCGTCACCCGTCGGATCGTCTCCGCGCTCGTGTCGGGCGATCCGGAGACGACCAACCTGCCGATGCGACGGCTCGGCATGGCGGTCTTCGGCAGTGTGATCGCCGCGGCGGTGGTGCTCGGCGGCGTGGGCGCGTACGGCCAGTTGACCGGGAACACCGCGCCGCTGGAAGAGAACACCCTGGTCATCGAGCGGGAGACCGGCGCGACGTACGTGTTCGCCGAGGGACAGCTGCATCCGACGCTCAACTACGCCTCGGCACGGCTGATCCTCAACGAGCCCGACCCCACGGTGCGCACCATGTCGCAGGCGGCGCTGCGCGACCGACCCCGGGGGCACACCGTCGGCATCGTCGGCGCGCCCGACGCGTTGCCGGACCGCAAGTCGTTGACCGGCCTGCCGTGGTCCGTCTGCGACGTGCCCGACGCGGCCGACCCGCGCCACTCCACCACCCGCGTCGTGATCGACCGCGCGCTGCCCGGCGGTGCGCCGCTCGGTGACCGGGCGGTGCTGGTCACCGTGGACGGTCAGCGGCACCTGCTCACCGGCAACTCCCGGCTCGAGGTGCGCGGCGGTGACCAGGCGGTCGCGGCGCTGCGGATGACCGGCACGGCGCCGCTGCCGGTCGGGCAGCAGCTGCTCAACGCCGTGCCGGCCGGGCCGCCGCTACGCAAGCCGTCGCTGCCCGGAATGGGCGACCGCAGCGGGCTGAGCGTCGCCGGCCGACCCGCCACCATCGGTCAGGTCTTCCAGGCGGCGGGGCAGCACTACGTGCTCGCGCGGGAGGGTCTCGTCTCGATCAGTGAGATCACTGCCCTGCTGCTCATCAGTGGCGGCGGTCAGATCACCGACATCACGCCGGACCAGGCCGGTCGGCTGTTGACCGAGCAGCGGGTGGACGCGGAGGGAATGCCCCGGACGCTGCCCACCCTGTACCAGGCCCGGGCCGGACAGACGCTGCTCTGCGCGACGTACCGGGCCGGCAGCGCCGGTGGTCCCCCGACCACCACGCTGGAGGTCTTCGACCGGGCTCCGGCCGAGTTGACGGCGGACGAGCCCGGCTCGGTGCCGGTGCGCCAGACCAACCGGGACGCGGTGCGCACGGCCGAGTCGGTGCTGCTGCCCGGCGGCAAGGGCGTACTGGCCCAGGCCGCGCCCGGCGCCGGCACCAGTGGGTCCGGTGCCGCCGGCGCGACGGTCTACCTGATCAGCCCGCAGGGTGTCCGGTACCCGCTCGGTTCCGCCGAGACGCTGGGGGCGCTCGGCTACGAAGGGGTCACCCCGCTGGCGGTGCCCGGCTCGCTGCTCGCGTTGATCCCGACCGGGCCCACCCTGGACCGGGAGGACGCGCTCGCGCAGTTCGCACCCGGTGACGAGCCGGCGTCCGCGTCCGTGCCGCAGCCGACGTCGTCCACTACGGCCACGGGCGCCCCGGCGAGTGGCGGCACGGGCGGTGGGCTGCCCGGGGCATCGACCGGCGCCGACGGCTGAGGCGTTCGGACGGGTCGCCCCGGGTCGCGGCAGTGGACTAACCTGGGTTCGCTGACGGTTGTCAACCAGAACGACGGGGATTTTGCCATGACCGGGCGTACGGAAGTCGACCTGCTGTCCCTTGAGGACTTCCACCAGCACCTGACGTCGCGGCTCAGTCAGGCCGAGTCGGTGCTGCGCAAGCTCAACACCGAGATGCAGTGCAGTCCACCGGCGTTGGGCTCGTTCACCGACGCCACCCAGAATTCGCGCCGCTACAGCGAGGTCCACCAGTCGTACGTGGATCAGGCCGAGCGGCTCCGGCAGGCGGTGCAGGCGGCGCAGCAGGCGACAAGCACCATCCTGGCCAACTACCGCACCGCCGAGGCGCGTAACGCGGCCAACGCCACCGACATCACGGCTGCGCTGACCGGTGTCGACCGGGCGTTGCAGCCGAAGGGGGACGGCAGTGTCTGAGTACACCCAGCGCTACCAGGACAAGAGCCACCGCGAGCTGTACGACGCGGTGATGGCCGGCAAGCCGGAGCAGATCGAGGGGATCGCCGCCCAGTGGGCCGCCCTCAAGGGCATCCTGGACGGCCTCGGCCGGGAGCTGAGCGGCGACCTGGAGAAGCTCGGCAACACCTGGACCGGCCCGGCGGGTCGGGAGTTCCAGCGCCGGCTGACGCTGATCGTCGATCACTCCGACGCGCTGGGCGAGGGCATGGCCGGCATCAAGCAGGGCCTCACCATGATGGCCAGCCAGCTGCGCACCGCGCACAAGCAGGCCGAGAGCCCGGAAGAGACCGACGACAACGACCAGGCCATCTCGGGCGCGCTCAAGGGTGCCGCCTTCGGCCTGCCCGGTGCCGTGGTCGGGGGCATCATGGGCCACCAGCAGGACAAGGAAGAGCAGGAGAAGGCCCACCAGCGGATGGTGAACGTGGTGGCCGAGCTGGCCGCCGGCTACGACCTCTCCGCCTACGACCGGGTGGTCGACCCGCCCCACCCCCACCCGGAGACTCCGCACACGACCAACCAGGACCGGCCGACGCCGCGCAGCGGCCCGGCCACCACGACGCCGTCGGCAGCTCCGACCGCCACCGGCCTGACCGCGCACACCGGTGGCGCGACAGTCGCGACGCCCGACGGGGTGGCACCTCCGCCGGCCGGCGGGGGCGATTCCGTCCCCGGCCAGGACGGTGGCACCTCGGTCGTCGCCATCGGGCCGGAGGGCACCGGTAGCGACCCCGAGGGCAGCACCACCTCCCTCGCCAGCGCGGACCCGCTGCTCGGCGGGGCCCTGCTCACCGGCGGGGCGGCCGGGCTGACCACCACCGTGGCTGCCAGCGCCTCGGGCGGGCCGGGCCTGCTCTTCGGAGCGCCGGCCGGTGGGGTGCTGCGCACCTCCGCGCTCGCCGGGTCGAGCAGCACGCCCACCACGGCGGCCCGGCCGACCGGCGGCGCCGCCGCCGCCGAGAGCCGGTCCGCCAGTGGCGTCGGGCGGAGCATCGACGGCCGCCGCGGTGAGTCCGGTCGGTCGGCCGCGGGTGGGCGCCAGGGTCTGACGGGCAACGGCCGGGGCGCCAACCGCCCCGGGGTGCTCGGCGGGCACGGTCGCCCCGAGGACGACGAGTCCGACGAGCGGCTGACCTGGCTGACCGAGGACGAGATGGTGTGGCAGGACGGCGGGGACGCCGCGCCGCCGGTGCTCGGCACCGCCGGCTGACCCGCCGACGGCGCCCGGCGCCGCACGAGACCCGAGTGACCCCTGCCGCCTGCTGCGGCGGGGGTCACCGTGGTTCGGCCCCCGGACCCCGCACCCGGACCCGGACCCGGACCCGGAGCCGGTGCGGCCGCAGGTCAGCACCGTCCACAGTGTCGACGGTGGTGGCGGTCACCCCCATTCGCCCGCTGTCGTGCTGCGCCATGCCGAGTCGGACGATAGGTTGGTCGGGTGTCGTCCGCAGCCCTGGTCCGCCCCGCCCGGTGGGCCGTGCTGTGGTCACTGCGGGAGCTGACCCGGCTGGCGGTCACCGCGCTGGTGCTCGCGGTCGGCCTCGGCGGCGCGCTCGCCGCCACCCCGCCGTCCGCTCAGGCGCAGCTGCGGCCCAGCGCCGTGAGCAGCCGGGTGGACGCCGTTCAGCCGGAGGCCGTCGCGGCCACCGAGCGGACGAGCCAGCCGGCCGCGCCCCGGCCGAGCAGCGACGCCATCGTGGCCGCGCCGACCGGCCCGGTCCTGACGGGCGCGGAGCACACGCCGGCCGTTGAGCCCGGCCGCGGCACCCCGCCCCGACGCGGCCCTCCCACCAGCTGATCTCAGGCCGTCAGGCCACCCGACGCTCGCTGTGACCCGGCTCCGGGTCGTGCGTCCGGGTGTTCGGGTCGCCGCCACCGGCGCTACCCGCAGCCAGACCCGATCCGGCTCACGAGATCCCGCCCAGCGGGGATCGGCCGAGCCGGGCGGCCATCCGCAGCTCACCCCGACCACTCGGAACCCGGCGCGTCGACACCAGTCGAGCGACCGGCCCGGTGCCGTCAGGACCCATCCGTCGATACCGTCGTTCGACCGCGAGGTGCTGATCATGCAGACCGTCCTCTCCGCCGTCCTGCCCGACGTGCCCCGGGCCGCCGCCATCTGGCTGAGCCTGCTCGGGGTGGTGGTGGTCGCCGTCGCCGCGCTCCTGCTGCGACCCGGCCGGCTCCGCCTCGACCCGGCCGCCCGGATCCGCAACGCCGCCATGCCCAGCCAGCTCGAACAGGCGCTCCAGGATCGGGAGCAGAGCCGCTACGCGCAGGAGATCGCGGTGGCCGCCGAGCGCGCCACCACCACCGCCCAGCGTCGGCGGGCGGAGTGGGTGGCCGCGCAGGAGACCGTCGAAGCCGCCTGGCAGGCGCTGGAGGCGGCCGAGGCCGGCGTACGGCGGCTCGGCGAGGCGGCCGCGATGCCGCTGCCGCAGACCGTGCGGACCCCCGCCGAGTACGCCGACCGCGAGCGTTACCTGCACCGGGCCGCGCTGGACGCGTACTGGCGGCGGGAGCTGTCGGTGGAGCAGCTCAGCGACGTCTTCGCGCACCGCGACGGCTGGGACCCGCGGCTGCACCCCGTCGAGCAGGAACTCGTGCTGCAGCGGGCGATCCGCGACAATCTGGCGGCCCGGCACGTGGCGGCCCAGGAGCGGGAGCAGGCGGCCTGGCGGGCCGCGGAGCTGGCCGTGGCTGCGGCTCGCAGCCTTCGCGAGGAGGCCCACGCGGCGACCGGGCGGCGGGTGGCGGAGTCGGCGTCGGTGCTGCCGCTCAGCGAGGTCCTCCGGCCGTCGACCGAGCAGACCCGGGAGAACGCGGTGGTCGCCCGCGGTCGGGCGGCGGTCCCGGCGTTCTGACCCGGTGGCCCGGCGGTTCCGGTTCTTCGCGACCCGGCGAACCGGGCCGGGCCGGCGCTTGTGGGTTAGCGTGACGGCATGTCCCGACAGGCGTGGGTCCTCGTGGTGATCGCCGGCATCCTGGCGATCGCCACACTTGTCGGCGCGGTGGTGCTGGCGGTACGGCTGGTGCGGACGAGGCGGCTGCTGACCGGGCTCGGCGCGGGCGGCAAGGTCGCCTTCTACGGGGCGCTGATCTACACGATCTTTCCGGTGGACATCCTCCCGGACCCGATCTACCTGGACGACATGGGTGTTCTGGCCGGCGCGCTGATCTACCTCACGCGGCTCGTGCACAAGCGCCGGGCGGCCGGCCGTCGCCTGCCCGGGCAGCCGGACGCGCCGCCGGATCCGGACCGCGCCCGCTCCGTACGATGATCGAGGTTGGCGCGCAGGACGGGGGACGGACGTGGCGGGCGATCATCGGCTGGACATCCGCGACGACCGGGTGGCCGCCTTCTGCGCGGAACGGCACCTGGCGACACTGACCACCCTGCGCGCCGACGGCACCCCGCACGTGGTGCCCGTCGGGGTCACTCTCGATCCGGCAGCCGGGCTGGCCCGGGTGATCACCTCAAGTACGTCCCGCAAGGCTCGCCAGGTGGCCGCCGCCGGCGCCGACGGCACTCCGGTGGCGGTCTGCCACGTGGACGGCCGCCGCTGGTTGACGATCGAGGGCCGGGCGGTGCTCCGGTCGGACCGAGCCGCCGTCGCGGAGGCGGAGCGCCGCTACGCCGAGCGGTATCGGACCCCGCGCCCGAATTCGGAGCGCGTGGTCATCGAGATCACCGTGACGGGGTTGCTCGGGAGCCTCTGAGCAGCACCGGCGTGCTGTCCGCTTCATGCCACCGTGCCCCTTTCGGGCTCTCCCGCGGCCGCGCGCGGTCTCCCGGAATCTCGCACCGGCGGTAGCCGTTGCACCTGGTCACGACGCCCCAGCGGCAGCCGGCGACGGAATGTCGGCCGAAGCAGGGCCGTTACGTCCCCGGTACGCACGGCCGAGACCGCCACGGAGGCGGCTACCCCCGAACGGAGACTCGACCATGAACCCGATCGTGCAGAAGAGCGGCCTGTCCGTTGTCGGCCTGCTGGTCGCCGGCGGTTGCGCCCTCGGCCCTGCGGTCGCCGCGCAGGCAGCCCCCGCGCAGGGCGCCCCGACCTCGTCGAGCCAGACCAACCGGAGCGCGGAGCGCATTCTCGACGTCGACTACCAGGCCCAGCCGAACTTCTTCTACTGCGGCCCGGCCGCGACCCGGATCGCGCTCTCCGCGCAGGGTAAGGCGCTGTCCCAGGACGAGGTGGCCAAGCGGCTCGGCACCACGGAGGCGGGCACACCGTCGGCCCTGGACACCACCCGCGTGCTCAACGAGCTGACCGGCGGTCACTACCGGACCACCGAGATCCGTGACTCGGTGGCTCGCCCCGATCAGGTCGAGCAGCTGCGCCGGGACGTCCTGGCCGCGATCGACGCCGGCCGACCGGTGGTGGCCAACATCAAGGGCACGACAGTGGACACCGACGGCAACCCGCACTCGTACGAGGGCGGCCACTACCTGACGCTCGTCGGCTACCGCGACGGTGGGGACAGCATCCGCGTCGCCGACCCGGCCGACCCGGCGCTCGGCGAGTACTGGATGAGCCTGCCGAAGGTCGCCAACTGGATCGCCGAGCGCGGCTACTCCTCCTGACCCTGACGGTTCACCGGGCCGGTCTCTTCTGCGCGGAGAGGCCGGCCCGGTCGTCGTCGCGCCGACGGGTCGCGAGGTGCGCCCGCCGACGCGCCCGGGCGGCCCGAGTCGGCCGGGCGCGGTGCAGATGGCGTCGGGTCGGCGGGGAGATGGCCGCCTCGCCAGCGCCGGCCGCCTTGCGCACGATCCGGTTGGCGTCGTCGGGCTCGCACCCTGCCGCCCGGAGCAGGTCGCTGGACGCGGTGCGCAGGCCGGTGACGAGAGCGTCGCCGAACGACTTGACCCCGATCGCGGCTGCCCGTCCGGCCAGCTCGGCACACTCCTCGACCAGCTTGCGGGTGCACTGCGTCGTCTCGCCGACCCGGCACTCCGTCCGCATCTCCTCCACCGCCTGTCCCAGCCGGGCGATCGCGTCCGGCAGCTCCGCCGGAATCGGCTCGTCGTACTGCAGGGCGGTCGTCGACCAGCGGGCCAGCGCGCGGCTGTCCAGCAGCAGCCGCTCCAGGTGCGACGCGCTGCGGGCGTACCGGTGGAACTGTTGACGGCGGTGCCAGCGTGCCGGCGCGATGGTGACCACCTCCTCCGCCCCACTCAGCGAGTCGTTGAGGCGCCCCACGTCGCCCTCGGTGCCGCGAAGCCGCTCCAGAACACCCTGCGCCCGGTCGACGTCGCGCTGCCGTACCGCCTCCGCCAGCTCGGCGAGTTGCTCGTGCAGGACCGCGAAGATCGGCGTGGCGGCGCGGTCGAGCACCCGTATCGGGTTGATGGGCAGGAGCAGCGCGACCACCAGGAGGCCGACCGCGCCACCGACGAGCGCGTCGAAGATCCGGGGCAGCTCCAGGCCACGTTGCATCGGGGCCAGCGTGGCGATCAGCACCGCCGTACCGCCAGCCTGGCCGACCAACGGCCCGCCCTTACCGGCCACCAGGAGGGCGCTGGCGATGGCCAGGGCGACGACCACGCCGGTCTGCCACGGCCCGTTGCCGATGATGAAGCGCAGCGCGTCACCGATGACGATGCCCAGGCCGACGCCGAACAGCAGCTCGAAGGTTCGTCGGGCCCGCTGGCCGATGGCGGTGGCGATCGTACCGACGGCGGCAGCCGGGGCGAAGACGTGCGCTCCGGGGCCGAGGAAGTGCTGGGCGATCAGGGCGGCGAGCGCGGCGGCCAGCCCAGCCTGGATCGAGATGACCAGGGTGACCTCCCACTGCCGGGCCCGGATCCGGCTGGCCTGCCCGCTGCGGTGTCGCACCCGCTCGACCGCCTGCTCGCTCCTCTCGGCAGCCTCGCCGAGCGGCGACCGGTCCCGGTCGGCTGGTGGGCGGTCGTCGGCCATGGCGGCGGTTACCCCGGGGACGTGCGGCCAATCGTGCCCCTCCGCCCCACCGGCACCGGCCGCACCAGCCGTACGTCAGCCACCGTCGTCCCGGCTGACCTGGTCGATCAGGCCGGCCAGCAGTGCGGTACGGGGTACGACGGAGTCCAGGTCCAGCCACTCCGACGGGCTGTGGTCCGCGCCGCCGACCGGGCCGAGTCCGTCCAGTACCGCCGCGCCCGCCTCGGCCAGCAGATTCGCGTCGGCACACCCGCCGGTCGCGGTGTGGGACACCGGTACGCCCAGCCCCGCCCCCACCTTCGCGGCCAGTTCGGTGAGTCGGCGATCGGCAGGGCTCGGCTCCCAGGGCGGGGTGGGCGCGTGGACGGCCACCTCGGCCCGGACTCCGGAGACGGTCGGCACGGCCACCAGCCGACGGATCTCGGCCAGCGCCGTCTCGTACTCGCCGGTGCGCCAGGCGCGCAGGTCGACGAGCATCCGGGCCTGATCGGCGACCACGTTCGGCCGGTTCCCGGCGTGCAGGTGCCCGACGTTCACCGTCACACCCGGCCAGCGGCCGTTGAGCGCGTCCAGCGCGACGGTCAACCGGGCCGCGGCGAGCAGGGCGTTGGCGCCGCGTTCCGGTTCGATGCCGGCGTGCGCCGCGCGACCTCGCAGGGTGACCTCCAGGTCCGCCACGCCCTTGCGGGCGGAGACCAGGTCGCCGTTCTCGCGGGCGCATTCGAGGCAGAGCGCGACGTCGACCTCCGACCCGAGGCGGCGCAGCAGGGCCCGGCTGCCGGGCGAGCCGATCTCCTCGTCGGGGGTGCAGACCAGGATCAGCTCCCCGTACTCGGCAAGCCCCAACCGGGCCAGCACCTCCATCGCGGCCAGGCCGGCGAGCACACCGCCCTTGTCGTCGCACACCCCCGGGCCGTACGCCCGCCCGTCCTGCACCCGGAACGGACGGGCGGCTGCCGTGCCCGGCGGGAACACCGTGTCCAGGTGGCCGGCGAGCAGGATGCGGCGGGTGCCGCGTCCGCGCCGGCGGGCGATCAGCACGTCGCCCAGCGGAGTGCCGGCCGGGTCGGCGACCGGCTCCCGCTCCACCGCCAGACCGGCGGCCAGGCACCAGGTCTGCACGAGATCGGCCGCCGCGCGCAGTCCGTCGAGCTGTCCGGAACCGGAGTCGATGCCGACCAGCTCGGCCAACCGCTCGTGGTACGCGGTGAGCCGGTCGCCGGCGGCGGTGAGCAGCGGATCCATCAGAGCACCTTGTCGAGGAAGGCGCGGGTGCGCTCGTGCTGGGGGTTGCCGAGCACGTCGGCCGGTGGGCCGGCCTCGACGACCACCCCGCCGTCCAGGAAGGCCACCGAGTCGGCCACCTCCCGGGCGAAGCCCATCTCGTGGGTCACCACGATCATCGTCATCCCTTCGGCGGCGAGGCCTTTCATCACGTCCAACACGTCACCCACCAGCTCGGGGTCGAGCGCCGAGGTGGGCTCGTCGAAGAGCATCAACTTCGGGTGCATGGCCAGCGCGCGGGCGATCGCCACCCGCTGCTGCTGCCCGCCGGACAGTTGCCCAGGGTAGGCGTTCGCCTTCTCCGCCAGCCCTACCCGTTCGAGCAGCCGCAGCGCTTCGTCGCGGGCCTCCTCCCGGGCGGTGCCGAGCACCCGGACCGGCGCCTCGATCACGTTGCCCAGGGCGGTCAGGTGTGGAAAGAGGTTGAACCGCTGGAACACCATGCCGATGTCCCGGCGGCGTCGGGCCACCTCGCGGGCCTTCAACTCGTAGAGCTTGTCGCCGCTGCGCCGGTAGCCGACCAGCTCGCCGTCGACCCAGAGCTGGCCGCCGTCGATCCGTTCCAGGTGGTTGATGCAGCGCAGGAACGTCGACTTGCCCGAGCCGGAGGGGCCGAGCAGGCAGGCCACCTCGCCGGGCGCCACAGCGAGGTCGATGCCCCTGAGCACCTCGATGGGGCCGTACCGTTTGGTGACCGACTCGGCCCGGACCATGGGAACCCGTTCGGCGACGCTCATCGCACTCCTCCTCGACTGAACCCGCGCCCGAATCGCCGTTCGATCGCCCACTGCCCGGCGGAGAGCAGGCTCACCAGCGCCAGGTACCAGATCGCGGCGACGACCAGCAGCGGGATCACCTTGTAGTTGCCCTGGTAGACGGTCTGCACGGCGGTCATCAGGTCCCGCCCGGCGATGATCGAGACCAGGGCGGTGGACTTGAGCATGGTGATCGTCTCGTTGCCCATCGGCGGGATGATCACCCGCATCGCCTGGGGCAGCACCACCCGGCGCAGGGTGAGCGCCGGGCTCATGCCGAGCGCCGCGGCGGCCTCGGTCTGGCCGCCGTCGACGGCGAGGATGCCACCCCGGATGACCTCGGCGGCGTACGCCATCTCGTTGAGCGACAGGGCCAGGACGGCGGCGACCGTGCCGGTGACCACCACGCTGGTGGGCTGGTCGAACAGGACGGTGCCGGTGACCGGCAGGCTCAGCGTCAGCCGGGGGAAGAGCGCGCCGAGGAAGCCGAAGAAGATGATCTGCACGAGTAGCGGCGTGCCCCGGAAGACCCAGATGAAGGCCCAGGAGACCGCCCGCAGCACGGGGTTGGGCGACAGCCGCATGACCGCCAGCAGGACGCCGCCGACGGTGCCGAGCACCATCGCCAGCAGGGTCAGCCAGAGCGTGGTGACCACACCGTCGAGGATGTAGTCCTTGAACAGGTACTCGCCGATGGTGGCGGGTTCGAGGTTGGGGCTGTCCAGCAGCGCCCGGAGGAACAGGGCCGCCAGTCCGACCACGAGCAGCGCGGTCAGCCACCGACCGTAGTGCCGCACGGGGACCACCCGTACGGTCTCGGTGTCGTTCATGTGCAGTGCCTCCAGCGGAAAAGCGGTGCGGCGGTCGCCGGGCGCCTTTCGGACCCGCCCTCACGGTGTGGAAAGGGCGCCCGGCGACCGCGGTTCAGGGGGTCGCCTACCGCGGGGTCAATCGATGGCCTGGTCGATGGTGGCCTGCTTGACGGCGATCGGGGTCTGCTTCCACTGGCCGAGGATCTTGGCGTAGGTGCCGTCGTCGATCAGGGACTGCACGGCGGCCCGGTAGGCCTCGGCGACGTCCTTCTTGCTCTTGAGGAAGCCGAAGCCGTTCGGGCTGGCCAGCCAGCCGTTGGGGGCGGACAGGTCGTCCACCAGGTCGGCCTTGCCGGCCAGCGTGCCGGCGGTGTCCACCAGATTGACCTTGGTGGCGGCGACCACCTCGACGTTGCCCGCGATCAGGGCCTGTACCGCCTGCGGATTCTCCGGGTACTCCTTGACCTCGATGGCCCTGCCGGCGCAGCTCTCCTTGGAGTACGCGGTGAGGTTCTTGGCCTGGTTGCTGGCCTTCTGCACGGCGACCTTGCGCCCGCAGAGGTCCGCGACGGTCTTGACGCCGAGCGGGTTGCCGGTCTTGACGAGGAAGCCGGTGCCGGAGGCGGAGTAGTCGACGAAGGTCGCGACCTGCTGGCGCTCCTTCTTGTCGGTGATGCCACCGGCGATGGCGTCGTACTTGCCGGCCTGGAGGCCGGGCACCAGCCCGTCGAAGGGCTGCTGGGTGAAGGTGGCCTTGATGCCCAGCCGGGCGGAGGCGGCGAGGAAGAGGTCGTAGTCCAGACCCTTGAACTCGTCGGTCCGCCCCTCCTGCTTGAAGTCGATGAACGGTTCGTAGGGGGCGTTGGTGGCGACCGTGACCGTGCCCCGCCCGCGCAGGTCGGCGGGGACCTTCTTGGCGAGGTTGGCGTCGGTGCTGATGGGGCCGACGCCCTCGACGGTGACCGTGACGGTGGGGGCCTCGCCGCCGGAGCCGGCAGCGGTGGAGGAGGTGCCGCCGCAGCCGGCGGTGACGGCGAGAAGGGCCGTGGCCGTGGTGGCCAGGGCGAGCTGACGGATGCGCATGGGGTGTCCTTCCGGGTGCCAGACGTACCAGCACCCGGACTGTAACGCACATTACTATTTCTGTGGGGTTACAGTTTTCTGTAACGACGGTCAGCCGATGTGGAACTCCTGCTGCGCCTGTTCCATCGCCTTCAGTCGGGTGCCCGCGACCGGCCCGAGCCGGTCGATCACCGCCGCCACCACCGTCTCCACCAGGGCCAACGCCGGAACGAAGCTGTCGTACAGCGAAGGCGACTCCACCCGGCCGGGCAGCACCACCTCGGCCAGACCGGCCACCGGGGACAGCCACCGGTCGGTGAACAGCACCACCCGGGCACCGCGCCCGGTCACCTCGCGGGCCAGTGCCAGCGTCGGCTCCTCGTACCGCCGGAAGTCGAAGAGCACGACCAGGTCACGCCGGCCCACGTCGACAAGCATGTCGGTGCGCTCGACCGGGCTGGGCGGGAGCAGCCGACTCCCTCCGCGTACCTGCATGAGGTGCAGCACCAGATAGTGGGCGAGCAGCCCGGAGAACCGGCCGCCGGCCGCCGTGACCCGCAGCTGCTGGTCGGCGAGGAGCCGGGCCGCCGCGTCCAGCTCACCCTGCGGCAGCTCGACGAGCGTGCGGGCGACCGCCTCGGGCAGCCGCGCCGCCGCGCGGGACAGCGCCCCCGCCGGCGGTTCGCCCGTGCGTTCCGCCGCCCGGTACGCGGTAAGCGGCGAGACCTCGCGCTCGGTCAGCTCGTCGCGCAGCGCGCGCTGGAACTCCGGGTAGCCACCGAAGCCAAGACGGCTCAGGAAGCGCAGCACGGTCGGCGCGCTCACCTCGGCGCGCTCCGCCAGGGCGGCCACCGTGCCGAGCCCGGCCGCCGGATAGGCGGCGAGCAGGGCCCGCGCCACCCGTCGCTCGGCCGGGCTGCACTCACCGAGGCGCTGCCGGATGAGGGCGGCCACCCCGACGGCCGCCGGCTCGGCGCCGTCGGGGTCAGAACCGCTGGGGTACGCCGCCGCCGGCCGGGCGTCCGGCTGGTCGGCGTGATCGGAGGTCGACACGCGCTGAGCCTAGCCGTGGCCCGAGGCGGCGCGGACGCGCCGAACGCGCCCGCGCCGCAGCGGTGATCAGGACTTCGTGACGGTGCAGCTGTAGTCGGCGCTGCCCGATCCCGAGTACGCCTCCAGCTCGACGTAGTAGGTCGCCGAGCCGGACGCGGTACGGGTGGTGGACGCCGACTCGTCGGTGCCGGCGCCGTCGTTGACCGACCGGGTGAGCGTGCTCCCGGTGGAGCTGAGCAGGTAGAGATCGGCGTCGTACGCGGTGGGCACCGCGCAGTTCACGGACAGCGTCTGCCCGCTGGCGAGGCTGACCGCGAAGTAGTCCCGGTCCGTACCGCTCTTCATGTCCCCCGTGATGGTCAGCGGGTAGCTGCGGCCGGTCACGTCGTTGGCCGCGGTGCGGGAGTCGTTGGCCTCGACCTCGGCATAGCTGGACCCGCCGGTGGGCGGCGGCGTGGAGCAGTCGGTGACCGGCGTACCGCTGTAGAGGCTGCCGCTGGGGACGCCACTGGTGACGCTCTTGAGGTAGTAGCCGCAGGTCGGCCGGTTGCCGAAGTGGTAGCTCTGACCGCTGGTCAGCTTCCAGATCTTGAAGTTGGAGTAGGTCAGGGGTTGGCCCGAGCTGGCCACCTCCGGCTGGTGGTCGCCGAGCACGACGTACGCGCTCGGCCCGCTGAGGGTGGCCAGGCCGGTGCGGTCGATGAAGAGCGAGGCGCCCTCCTCGACGCCCACTCCCCACGCCTTGCCACCGCTGGTCCGGCCGTCCTTGATGGACCGCGCCACGAACGCCATGAGCCGGCCCATCCGGTCCCGGGTGACGAAGTGCGAGTCGTTGATGGTGTCGGCGTAGTTCGGCCAGCGGAACATCCCGGTCGTGAACGTCATCGACGCGTCGTACGGATCGTCGAGGGCGATGGCCGAGGTGGCGCTGCCGCCGCAGGCGTCGTACACGATGTCGCTGTTGACGTGGTGCCCGGCGCTGCCGCCGCCGACCCCGCCGCCCTTGGCCACCACCGACTCGACGGACGCCTCCAGTGCGGTGCCCTTCCACGCCACGTACCGACACTGGTCGCCGCCGGCGAAGTAGACGAACTCGGCGTTGCGGATGTCGGTGTTGACCTGGCTGTTGTTGCCGTCGCTGGCGGCGGTGAGAGTGAGCGTGGTGCAGGAGTTGACGCCGCTCAGCCCGGTGATCACGTCACACTCCGGGGTGCCGGTGCCCGATCCGGCGACGACGGCCACGTCGATCGAGCCGGAGCCGCCGCGAATCGCGGCGATCGCCTGGTTCATCGTCGCGGCCACGATGCCGCCCGAGCCGTTCATGGTGTACGCCGGGCCGGACCAGCTGGCCCGGCTGACGTCCGTCGAGCTGCCCTGCCGGACCCGGGTGACCTGGGCGTACGCGGCGGTCACCCCGATCGGCGCCACGGTCAGCAGGGTGGTCGTGGTGACGAGCACCGCGAGCCGCTTGCGGATGGGGTTACGGGAAGGGGACATGGGCACCTCCGAGGGGCCACGAATCGATGAAACAGAAGTTACATCCATCACGTTCGTTGCTCAATAAGTAACCTCTGTTACATCTCGTCGCAGCGCCCGCGGCGACGTGGCCCGGCCGGCATCGCCCGGACGAGCGGTATGACTCCCCGTCATATTTATGACGCAGAGTCATACCGCTCCTGGTGGGACGTGCCGGGTGGGCCGATCGTCAGACCGGGCGGATGCCGATCACCGCGTCCACGAACGACGTCGTCGAGCCGACCCGGTAACCGGCGAAGCCCCGGCCCCGGGTCACCTCGGCGGCGAACTGCGGGTCCTTCTCGTACGACGTGCCCGACGTCGACGCACAACCGGCCTGGTCGACAAGTCCTTCGGCGAGGCCGACAAGTGCGTAGTCGTAGAAGACGTCGTCCGAGGCCGGGACGGTGCACGCGCCGACGTTTGGGGTCACCCGCTGCTTGCCCGGCGCGATGACCGGCTGCCAGCGGCCGGACCGGTAGCGGTCACCGGAGGTGAGCCGGCTCCACCGGACCCCCTCGATGCCCCACACAACCGACTCCGTGACCCGCGCGCGGCGCAGGTCGAGCACGCTCACGCCACGCGTGCCGAGGACGCGCAGCGACTGCCGCGGCGTGCCGACCCCGGTCACCTCCAGCGCCGTGTCCTCGTCCAGGCCGAAGACCCGCTGGTGCCGGGTGTCCGCCGCCAGCCGGATCGACCGGGCCTCCCGGCCCCGCCGCGAGAAGTGCGTGTCCAGCAGGCCGTCGGTGAAGAACCCGAAACCACCCCTGGGCAGGTACGCCAGCACGCCGGCGTCCTCGAAGTAGCCGGGCCGGGCACCGTCGCGCAGACCGGGCTCGGTGGAGCCACCGGTGATCATGTCGCGGCCGGCCATGATCTGCGCGCCCGCACTCGTGCCGGCGACCACCGCACCGGCGCGGAGCTTGCGCCGCACCGCCGCCAGGGCCGGCGTGTCCCGCTGGGCCTTCCCCCGGGTCATCGTGGTGACATAGCGGTACTGGTCGCCACCGCCGAAGAAGAAGCCGGTCATCGAGTCGATCTGCCGGACCACGGCCGGGTCCTCGGCGGCGCCCGGCCGGTCCAGGTCGATCGGGATCCACTGCGCGTCGGCCACGCCGTAGCTCCGGAACAGCGTGGCGTAGTAGTCGCCGTTGCAGACACTGTTGTTGCAGTCCGGAGTGGCCGCGTCCGGATCCTCGGCCGGCACCGGGGCGGCCGCGGTGAAGATGCCGATGCGGGCCTTGCCGACGCCGCCGGCCAGCCGGACGATGTCGCCGTAGACGGCAGCGTTGTCGTCGGCGAGCCCGCCGCCGACAAGGACCAGACTGCCGCCACCGGAGTGGGACGGATGGGCCGAGGTTGGTGCCGCGGCCAGCGGGACGCTCATCGCGACCGCCGTGCACGCGCCGAGCCCGAGGGCCAGCAGGCGGTTCAGGGGCATGACTGCTCCTCACAGAAGACCGTGAGGGCGGGCCGAGACGAAGCGTACGACAGCGTCCCGACGCGAACAACGGGTCGCCGTCAAATCCATCGGCGACCGTAGGTTTGCCCGACCGCTGCGGGGTACCAGGGGCCACACACCCACCGACCGCAACCGGTAAGGGGCCCAGATGAGCAATCCACAGACCACCGGCGACGAAGATGTCGTCGACATCCTCGTCGCCGACCACCGCGAGGTCGAGACTCTCTTCGTCGAGCTGGAGACGCGGCAGGGCACGCCCGAGTACCGCCGGCAGCTCACCGACGTGCTGATCGCCGAGCTGGTCCGGCACGCGGTGGCCGAGGAGGCGTACGTCTATCCGACGGCTCGCAAGGCACTGCCCGACGGCGACCAGATCGCCGACCACGAGATCGACGAGCACTCCGACGCCGAACGGACCATGAAGGACCTGGAGTCGGTCGAGGTGTCCGACCCCCGCTTCGACGAACTGCTCGCCCACCTGACCAGCACCATCCGCCACCACGTGCAGGACGAGGAGAACGACCTCTTCCCCCGCCTGCGCGCCGCAACGGCCCGGGAGGAACTGGTCGAGCTGGCCGCGAAGGTGACGGCGTTCAAGAAGGTCGCGCCGACCCGGCCCCACCCGAGCGCGCCGGACCATCCGCCGGCGAACAAGCTGCTCGCCCCCGGCACCGGGATGATCGACCGAATGCGTGACGCACTGCGCGACCGGCCGACGTCGATGGACGAGCTACGCGAGAAGCAACAGCGCTGACCGACGCACCGTCCGACAGGGACGATCCCGGGCCGCCGACACCTCGGCGGCCCGGGAGACATCCGGTTCGTCAGCGGACCTGGTCACCCTCACCGGTACGCGCCTGCGCCTGATCCACGCCCTTGTCGATCTGATCGTCGTACTTGCCGCCGGTGCGCTTGTCGGCCATGTCACCGGCCTTCTCCATACCCTGGTCGACCTGCTTGTCGTGCTTGTCCGCGACGTCCTTGGCCTTGTCCATGAAGTCACCCACGGCGCTCCTCCTCCTCGGGTCGTTACCACTCGCGTTCCCTGGGCCAGTCGGCGCAAACACCGACGGTCCGGACGGGGATGGCGCGATTCGGGTGTCGGCGCATCGCCGGCCGGGTACCGACCTCGCCGAGATCGAGGAGGGCCGACATGACGGCAGACGAACCCGGGGCGGACGCCGCGCCGACAACTGGCAGCGCGTCCACCACCGGCACGGCGTCCACCGCCGGCACCGTGTCCACAACCGGCAGCGCGGCGACGACCGGTGAGACCGGTCCGCGCCAGGCGTGGGCCACCCTGCCCTGGCTGGTTCGAAGCGCGGTGGTGTGGAGCGCCTGCCTGGTGGTGATCGTCGCCGGGCTCTACCTGCTGGGCCGGATCGCCGTCCTGCTGGCCCCGCTGGCCATCGCCCTGGCCGCCACCATCTTCCTCACCGCCCTGCTCGACCCGGTGCTGCTTCGGCTGCGCCGCCTGCGCCTGCCCGCGGCACTGGCCGCGCTGCTCACCGTCCTGCTGCTACTCGGCATCCTGGTGGGGGTCGGCGCGCTGGTCTGGAACCTGACCGCCAGCCAGTTCGACCAGCTCAGTCAGGAGCTGACCCAGGGGCTGGACCGCAGCCGCGACTTCGTCACGTCGACCCTGCCGGTCAGCGACGCCCAACTCGACAAGCTGATCGACCAGGCCAGGGAGGGGCTCAGCGGCAGCTCTCCGGACCCGGTGGCGGGCGCCCGGACGGCCAGCGAGGTCGTCGGCTCCGCGCTGCTCGCCCTGGTGCTGCTCTTCTTCCTGCTCAAGGACGGCCGGTCGATGTGGCACTGGGTGCTGTCCCGGATGACCGGCCCGAACCGACCGGTGGTGGCCGAGGCCGGCCGGGCCGGCTGGCAGACGCTGGGCGCGTACAGCCGGGGGACCATGCTGATCGCCGCGATCGACGCGATCGGCATCGGCCTGGCCCTGGTGCTGCTGCGGGTGCCGCTGGCCCTGCCGCTGGCGCTGATCACCTTCCTCGGCGGCTTCGTACCGATCATCGGGGCGACGGTGGCCGGCGCGGTGGCGGTGCTGGTGGCGCTGGCGGCCAACGGGCCGACGACCGCCCTGCTCACCCTCGCCGCGGTGGTCGCGGTGCAGCAGATCGAGGGCAACCTGTTGGAGCCGTTGGTCATGAAGCGCCAGGTGCGCCTGCACCCGGCCGTGATCCTGGTGGCGGTCACCGCGGGCACCCTGATCGCGGGCATCGCCGGCGCCTTCGTCAGCGTTCCGATCACCGCCGTCCTCTGGCGGGTCATCGACACCGTCCAGCGCCGCCGCTCCGGCGCGGACGCGCCGGCACCGTCATGAGCGGCGCGGCACCGCTGTCGTCCGGGCGAGATGGGTGCTGAACCAGGTGCCGGCATGTTCGGCGACCTGGTCGAGCGCGCCGGGCTCCTCGAAGAGGTGGGTGGCTCCCGGCACCACCCACAGCTCGCCGACCTCCCCCAGCTCGGTGAGCGCCTGTTCGTTGAGCGTGATCACTTCCTCGTCCAGGCCGCCGACCAGCAGCAACGTCGGGGTACGCACCTGGGCCAGGGCGGTGCCGGCCAGGTCGGGTCGGCCGCCCCGGGAGACCACCGCGCCCACTCGGTCGGCGCGGTACGCGGCCGCGACCAGCGCGGCGGCGGCGCCGGTGCTGGCACCGAAGAGACCGATCGGCACGTCACCGGCGGGGCTCTCGGCCGCCAACCAGTCGACGATCCCGGCCAGCCGGCTGGCCAACATCCCGATGTCGAACCGCAGTTCGGCTGTGCGCGTGTCCAGCTCGTCCTCGTCCGGGGTGAGCAGATCCACCAGCACGGTGGCGAAACCGCGGTCGGTCAACGTCCGGGCCACCGCGACGTTACGTGGGCTGTGCCGCGAGCTACCGCTGCCGTGCGCGAACAGCACCACGCCGACCGGCCGTGGGGGCAGCATCAGGTCGGCGGGAAGCTCGACGTCCCGGATCGGAATGGTGACCGTGCTGCGCTGCTCGTCCATGCCGCACCTCCGCGTGCTCGCCTCTGGCCCGCTTACCCCACCCGCCGCGTCGCACGCGCCCGCGCCCGCCGCATCGCGCAACCTCAGGGGCGGCGTTTGCCAGGTGGACCGCCGGGTACGCGACGAGGAGACCGCAGACCGTGTCGGCGCACCGGCGCCCCGACGGATCGCGAGGATCAGCATGGCCAAGCAGCAGATCTCCCGGCAGCAGCAGATGACCGAGCGCGACCAGCGTGAACAGGACGCGGAGCGCAACCAGGACTTCGGGGACCAGGCCGCCTCGGCTCGGCTGCCCGACGATCCCAAGGCGGCCGCACCCCGCGACGCGATCGGGCGGCCCTCGACCGGCGAGCCGGTCTGACGAACGCGCGTGCCGGCCGGGGCGGGAGCATTCCCGCCCCGGCCGTCACTGCTCGTGCTCGGGCAGCCGCAGCAACGGCGACCGGCCCGGTGGCTGCTCCGGCGGCGGCCCCGAGGGCTCGGCCGGCGGCACCGGCACGGTCACCGGCTCGTTGCAGGTGACCCGCAGCATCTGGTCGTGGTGGCGAAGCTCCACGACGTCGTCCGGGCCACCGTGGCGCAGCGAGTACGTCGTCTGGTGCGGCCGGACGTCCACCCGCAGCGCCAGCCCGCGCCACTGAAGGGAGAACTCCAGTCGGCTGAGCCGGCTGGAGAGCCGGGGCGCGAACGACAGCTCACCGTCGTGATCGCGCAGCCCGCCGAACCCGCTGACCAGGGCGAGCCACGCGCCGGCCAGCGAGGCCATGTGCACGCCGTCGCGCGTGTTCTCGTTGAGGTCGTGCAGGTCCATGAGCGCGGCCTCGCGCAGGTAGATGTGCGCCAGGTCGGGATGGCCCACCTCGGCGGCGAGCACCGACTGGGTGCAGGCCGACAGCGACGAGTCGCGCACCGTCCGGCGTTCGTAGTAGAGGAAGTTGCGCACCTTCTGCTCGGGGGTGAACGCGTCCCCCCGCCAGTGCATGGCCAGGACCAGGTCAGCCTGCTTGACGACCTGTTTGCGGTACAGATCGAAGTACGGGTAGTGCAGCAGCAGCGGGTACTTCTCCGCGGGTGTGTGCGGGAAGTCCCACTCCTGTAGCCGGGTGAACCCCTCCACCTGCTGGTGCACGTCCAGCTCGTGGTCGTACGGCACGTGCATCGAGGTCGCCGCGTCCCGCCAGCTCGCCGCCTCCTCGTCGGTCACCCCGAGGTGGAACGCCTCATCCCGGTAGCGCATCACGACCTCGGCGGCGGTGAGCAGGTTCCGCTGGGCCATCAGGTTGGTGTAGACGTTGTCGTTCTTCACCGCGGTGTACTCGTCGGGGCCGGTGACCCCGTCGATGTGGAACTGGCCGTGCCGGTCGTGGTGCCCGATCGAGCGCCACAGCCGGGCGGTCTCCACCAGCAGCTCCAGACCGATCTCCCGCTCCATGACCGTGTCCCCGGTGACCAGCACGTACCGGCGGACCGCGTCGGCGATGTCGGCGGCGATGTGGAACGCGGCGGTGCCGGCCGGCCAGTACCCGGAGGACTCCGGCCCCTCGATGGTCCGCCAGGGAAAAGCGGCGCCCTTGAAGCCGAGCGTCTCGGCCCGTTCCCGGGCCTGCCCCAACGTGCTGTGCCGCCACTGCAACGCGCTGCGCACCGCGCTCGGCTGGGTGTACGTGAGCACCGGCAGGACGAACATCTCGGTGTCCCAGAAGGCGTGCCCGTCGTAACCGGGGCCGGTCAACCCCTTCGCCGCGATCGGGCGCTGTTCGGCCCGCGCGCCGGCCTGGAGCACGTGGAACAGACCGAACCGCACGGCCTGCTGGATCTCCGGATCGCCCTCGACCAGCACGTCGGCCGCGTCCCAGAACTCGTCGAGGTAGTTGCGCTGCTCCCGGTGCAGCCCGTCCCAGCCGTCGAGCCGGGCCCCGGCGAGCGCCGCGCCGACCTGGTCGCGGAGCGCGGGCAGCGAACGGCGGCTGGACCAGCTGTACGTCAGGTACTTGACCACCCGCAGCTTCTCGCCGGGCCGGAGCACGCAGCCGATGGTGGTGCGTACCCAGTCCTCGTACCCCTCGGACTCGATCGTGGTGTGGTCCGGGCCGTGCACCTCGTGCTCCATGGCGGCGGCCACCCGCAGCCCGGAGACCTTGGTGCGGTGGATCAGCTGCCCGCCGTCCGGTGTGGTCAGCTCCTCCTCGGCCTGCAACGGCGACTCCAGCACCGCCGCGACCCGGGGGTCCTTGCTCTGCGCCGGCAGCGACTCGTTGGCGACCAGTTCGGACTGGACGATCAGCCGCAGCGGGCCGTCGACGGCCTCCACCTCGTAGCTGATCGCGGCGACCGACCGCTGGGTGAACGACACCAGCCGGGTGCTGCGGACCTTGACCTCACGGCCGGCCGGCGAGCGCCAGTGCAACTCCCGGTGCAGGGTGCCGGCCCGCATGTCGAGGATGCGCTCGTGCGACAGCAGCTCGCCGTAGCGGACGTCGAGCGGTTCGTCGTCGACGAGCAGCCGGATCAGCTTGCCGTTGGTGACGTTGACGATGGTCTGCCCCGACTCGGGGAACCCGTAGCCGGCCTCCGCGTACGGCAGCGGACGCAGCTCGTAGAACGAGTTGAGGTAGGTGCCGGGCAGGCCGTGCGGCTCGCCCTCGTCGAGGTTGCCGCGCAGACCGACGTGCCCGTTGGAGAGCGCGAAGACCGACTCCGACTGGGCCAGCACGTCCATGTCCAGGCGGGTCTCCCGGATGTGCCAGGGCTCGACGGGATAGGCCCGTTCCCGAATCACGCGAGGCCCCGCTCGCCGGTCGGCGCCCGGCCAGCGGTGTCGCCGGCGGGGCGTGGCGCCGGCGGGTCGGCGTCGCCCGCGTCGAGCAGGTCCGCGAGATCCTTCACCACAATGTCGGCGCCGTGTGCGAGCAGCTCATCGGCCTGTCCCACCCGGTCCACACCGACCACGTACCCGAAACCGCCGGCCCGGCCGGCGGCCACCCCGGAGAGCGCGTCCTCGAAGACGGCGGCCTGGGCGGGGTCCACCCCGAGGATCCTGGCCCCGGCCAGGAAGGTGTCGGGCTCCGGCTTGCCACGCAGCTTCTGCTCGCGGGCGACGAGCCCGTCGACCCGCGCCTCCAGCAGGGCTTCCAGCCCGGCCGCGGCGACCACCTCGCGTCCGTTGGCGCTCGCGGTGACCACCGCCCGACGCAGCCCGGCGGCGGCCGCCGCCCGCAGATAACGCACCGAACCCGGGTAGACCTCGACGCCGGCGGTGCGCAGCTGTTCCAGCAGCAGGACGTTCTTGCGGTTGCCGACACCGTTGACGGTGTCGGCGTCCGGTGGGTCGTCGGGACTGCCCTCGGGAAGCACGATCCCCCGGGAGGCGAGGAACGACCGGACGCCGTCGGCGCGGGGCCGGCCGTCGACGTAGCGGTTGTAGTCCGGGCCGGGGTCGAACGGCTGGAAGGGCTCTCCGGTTGCCGTGGCGCGCTGCCGCAGGAAGTCGTCGAACGTCTTCGTCCAGGCGGCGTTGTGCACCCGGGCGGTCTGCGTCAGCACACCGTCCAGATCGAAGAGACAGGCGGTCACATGAGCAGGTAGGCCCAGCACGGTACGAATCTAACCACCCGGCCGGGCCCGCAAACCCGTTTTCGGCCGCCCGTGGCGTGGCTCAGTTCGGCCGCAACGTCCAGATCACCGTCATCGCCGAGGTGGGTGTGCCGTCCTCGGTGGCGATCTCCACCTCGACGGCGAACTCGGGCCGCCGACCGGACTCCAGCTCGGCGATCACCTCCGGGGCGGGCCGCCCGAGCCGCGCGGCGGCCAGCACCGGCCCCCGGGCCAGCTTGCGGTAGGCGATCTCGGCCCGGACGGCGAGCGGTACGCAACGGTCGAGCAGCTGCCCGAAGGCGGCCAGCACGACCGCGCCGGAGGCCGTCTCGCCGAGCGTGAACATCGCCCCGGCGTGCGGGCCGCCGACGTGGTTGTGGGTGGCCGGCGTGTCGGGGAGTCGGACGACGGCCCGCACCCCGCCGTCCGCCTCCGGTGCCACCTCGACGAATTCGATGCCGAGCGTACGGGCGAACGGCACCGCTTCCAGGATGCCGGCCGCCACCTGGCGGGAGTCGATGGTCATAGCCCGACGTTACTTCTCGGTAACCAGGGGGGCAACCAGGGTTTTCCCCGGCTACCGATGGGTCAGAGGTTGGCGATCGTCCGCAGGATCTCCGCGTAGAAGTTGCCGTCGATGCTGCGGAAGAGCGAGAAATCCTGACCCGGGTCACCGAAGAACGGACGCAGCGTCCACGCCAGCTGGGTGCCGACGAACCCGAAGAGCAGGATCCAGATGTAGAGCAGCGTCATGCTGGCCGGCCGCTGCGTCGGCTCGCCGCGCCGGGCCGGCGGGGTGGCCCACGGGCGCTGCGCCGGCGGGTAGCCGGGCGGCAACACGCCGGGCGGGAACGAGCCGGGGGCGGGTTGTCCGCCCCACTGGGCCGGGACGTGCGCCGGCACCTGAGCCGGGGTCTGCACGGTCGGCGCCGCGGCGGGCGTGCCACCGTTCGCGGCCGAGCCCGCCACCGCTGCTCCGGCCGGCACGGCGACCGGCTCGGCGCCCGCATCGGTGGACGAGGCCGCATCGGCGGGCACGCTGGCCGGCACCGAACCGGCGGGTACGGCAGCCGGCACCGCCGGCGCTTGGGCGTTGACCTGGCCCGCGGCCCCGGCCGTGGCCACCGCCGGGGCGAGCAGGCCGTGGTCATTGAGCACCTGCATCCCGCCGGTCAGGAAGCGCAGCCCGACCAGCGCGGACAGCGTCAGGATCGCGACGTTGAGCAGCTTGAAGAAGCCGTAGTCGGGCGCGGTGATCAGGAAGAAGAGGCTGATCGGTGCGAACGCCACCGCGAGCATCGAGGTCACCGTGATCGCGACCATCACCAGCGCCAGCGACTGGCGCACCGACAACCGGGCGCCGAACACCAGGTTGAACAGGTAGAGCGTGGGCAGGCAGATGGCCAGCGTGACCAGGAACAGCAGCGGCAGCTTCAGCGCGGACGTGAGCGCCATCAGCGGGCTGTGGAACGCCCCGAGCACCGCGCCGTAGCAGGCGAGCGCGATGGCGGAGCTGGCCAGCATCCGCCCGGTCAGCGCGTTGAGGTCGCCCTCGGCCACGATCTGCTGCCAGATGCCCTGCCGGTCGCGCAGGATTCGCTCGATGACGAGCGGACTGGGACGGTCACCCGACACGGGTGCACCCCTCTCGGTGTGTCACATAGTGGACTAGTGGGCAGACGGTAGGACACCGGACGGCCGTCCCGCCACCCCGCTACGGCGTGGCGTCACCGCCAACCCACGTCGATCCGGGCCCCGCGCTCGTCAAAGAAGTGCAGCGCGTCCATCCGAACCGACACGGCGAGCGGGTGGCCGGCGGTGACCGCCGGGTACGGCGCGAGCCGCACCGCCAACTCCGCCGGACGACGGTGGTGCCGGCCCGGGTCGGGCAGGACGCTGGTCCGCGTGGCGCCGTTCGACACCTCCTCGGCCTCCACCGGCTTGCCGGTGAGTCGCTGCATCACCGCACCGAACCGGCGCAGCCCTCGCTGGCCCACGGGCGGCGGGTCCAGTGGCGCGCCCATCTCGTCCACGATGATCGCGGTCGCCCCGATGTCGAGGAACGCCAGCGACTCGTGCCCGTGGTGCTCCAGGTAGCGGATCCGGCCACGCAGGACGTCACCGGGGCTGTCCGGGGCGACCGGGGTGAGCGCCTCGGCCCGCATCCCGACCACGATCCGCTCGCCGTGGTAGTGCGCCACGGCCCGGCTGCGGATGTCGTTCCACGGCAGGTAGAGCGACTGGTCACCGAGGTTGAGCGTGACGTACCGGTCGAGGTGGACGTAGACCGACGCCTCCAACAGGTTCATCCGGGGGCTGCCCAGGAAGGCGGCCACGTAGAGCGTCGCCGGGCGGCCGTACACCTGGGTGGGTGTGCCCACGTCCTGGAGCACGCCGCGGCGCATGATCGCCACCCGGTCGGCCATGGTCAGCGCCTCGGCCTGGTCGTGGGTGACGTAGACGGTGGTGACGCCCAGCTCCCGGGTCAACCCGGAGATCTCCGCGCGCAGTTCGGCGCGCAGCCCACTGTCCAGGTTCGACAGGGGCTCGTCCATCAGGAACAGTCCCGGTCGTCGGACGATTGCGCGGCCCATGGCGACCCGCTGGCGTTGGCCGCCGGAGAGCTGGCCCGGTTTGCGGGCGAGCACGTCGCTGATGCCCAGGGCGCTCGCCACGTCGGTGACCCGCTCACCGCGGGGCTCGGGTTCGACACCGGCCAGTCGCAGCGGAAAGGCGATGTTGTCGCCCACTGTCATGTGCGGATAGAGCGCGAAGTCCTGGAAGACCATTGCGATCTTGCGGTCGCGTGGTGGCAGGTCGTTCGCCAGTTCCCCGTCCAGCAGCACCGCACCCTGGGTCGGGTCCTCCAAACCGGCGATCATGCGCAGCACTGTGGACTTGCCGCAGCCGGACGGCCCCAGCAACACCATGAACTCGCCGTCGTTGACATCCAGATTTATGCTGTCGACGGCCAACGTGCCGTCCTTGAAAACTTTGGTCACATCTTTGAGCGCGACGGTGCTCACCGTCACCTCCCCCAGCTCGTCGGCCGAACCCCCACAAGACTGTGACCAGGATCATTCGTTTCGCACATCGGGTAAACGTCTCGTGTTCGGCCCATGACACAGCTATTACGCCGGGACGAGGTGTCGTTGCGGTCAGCAGCCCGCCGACGGTTCGGGCTGCTCGCCGAGGAACACCCGGCGCACCACCCGCTCGGCCGCCTGCCCGTCGTCCAGCCGGCAGAACCGGCCCCGGAAGTGCTGGCGGGCCTTATGCGCCGCGTCCGAGCGCACCGCGTCCGTGCGGAACAGGTCGAGCAGGTCGGCGAACGTGGTGGCCACGGCCCCCGGTGGCTCCGCGGTGACGTCGAAGTAGACACCCCGGGCCAGGCGGTACGCCTCCCAGTCCGGCGTGTAGAGCACGATGGGCCGGTCCAGCACCGCATAGTCGAACATCGCCGAGGAGTAGTCGGTGACCAGCACGTCGGCGACGAGGTAGAGGTCCTCCACCCGTTGGTAGCCGCTGACGTCGCGCACCCGCTGGAAGTCCAGCGGCCAGCCGGGCCGGCGCTCCCGGTCGTGGAAGTAGTGGCTGCGCATCAGCAGCCGCCCCGAGTCACCGAGCGCGGCGACGAACCGGTCCGGGTCGAAGGGCGGTCGGTAGCCGGGCAGGTGCTCGCGGTGCGTCGGGGCGTACAGCACCACCTGCTCGTCGCGCCCGAGGCCGAACTCCGCGCGGAGCCGGCGTACCTCGTCCGGACTGGCCGTGACCAGCCGGTCGTTGCGCGGGTAGCCCACCTCCAGCGTCGTGTAGGTGGCCGGATAGGCCCGGTCCCACATCTGGGTGGAGAAGCTGTTGGCGCTGACGCTGTAGTCCCAGCGGTCCACCCGGCGCAGCAGGCCGGCGAAGTCCATCCGGCCCGCGCCGATCGGGTAGCGCTGCTGGTCGAGCCCCATCACCTTGACTGGGGTGCCGTGGTGGGTCTGCACGTGCACCTGCTCCGGCCGCTTCCGGACGAAGTCCGGGTAGTTGACGTTGTTGACCAACCACCGGGCCCGCGCGAGGACCCGGTAGTACGCCGGGGTGCCGGCGACGACGTACTCCACCCCGGCCGGTACGGCGTCCACCCGGTCGCGGCGCACGATCCACACGCCCCGCACCTCGGGGGCCAACCGGCGGGCCGCCTCGTAGATCGCGGCCGGGTTGCAGGAGTACCCGCGGTACCAGTAGGCCGCGTACACCGCGAGCGTCGGGTCCACCGGCCGGCGCAGCTCCGCCCGGTAGTACTCGTGCAGCAGCCCGTCGCGGGCCAGCCGCGCGCCGCGCCGGGCCACCGGCCCGACCCGACGACGGGCGGTACGCGCCTGCCTCCGGGCCGTGTCGCGGGCCCGGCTGGCAGCCCGCAACGCGCTGAACGTCCGCCACCGGCCGGCCGCGACCAGCCGGTGCTTGACTCCCTCGACGCCCTCCGGCACGGGATACCCGCCGTCCGGCAGCCACCGCGCATAGTCGGCGGTGATCTGCGCGAAGAACGCCGGCCGCAGTTCCGGGGCGATCCGCTGACCATTGCCGAGCACGGTCAGGTAGTGCCAGATCATCCGTTCGAAGACCGCCGGCCGCAGCGCGTCCACCGCCGGTGACCAGGCGTCCATCAGGTGAAAGACCCGGTGCCACTGCGGGAACACCTCGAAGTGCCGGTCCCCTCTGGTCTTCGTGATCGCGCCGGCACGGCGCTGCCGGTAGTTGACGCAGACCCGATCCAGTACGCCGATCCGCTGCGCCGCCATCAGCACGGGATAGCTGAACGAGACGTCCTCGTACCAGCCGTCCGAGAAGCGCAATCCCAGCTCGACCAGAAACTCCCGGCGGACCAGCCGGTTCCAGGCGGTGTGCAGCAGCCGCATCGCCTCCGGCCGGTCCCGCAGCCGGAAGGTCGCCACGCCGGGCGACTCCGGGAACACCTCGGCCATCGCGCTGCGGGTGACGGTGTCGTTCCAGTGCGTCCGGACGTGGTCCACCAGCAGCACGTCCGGCCGGGTCGCGCGCAGTCGCTCGGCCACCTCCCGCAGGCAGTCCGGCGCCAGCCAGTCGTCCCCGTCGAGAAACCACACGTACTCACCGACGGCCTGGTCCAGCCCGATGTTGCGGGCTGGACCGAGGCCGACGTTCTCCGACAGCCGGACCGACCGGACCCGCTGGTCGCGGGCCGCGTACTCGTCGATGATCTCACCGCTGGCGTCGGGCGAGCAGTCGTCAACGGCGATCACCTCGAGGTCGGTCACCGGCTGGCCGAGGACCGAGTCCAGACACTCGCGCAGATATCCCTGAACCCGGAAGGCCGGCACCACGAAACTGATCAGGGTCATCCGGCCGTCCCTTTCGTCAGCGCGGCGCGACACCTCCCGCGCCCACCGGCGCGGCCGACGCCCGCGCGCTACGGGCCGGCCGGACGAACCAGGCCAGGACGACGCTCGCCACGAAAACCACGAGAAGGTACGCACCGAGTGTAGCCATGCCGATACTCACGATGCCGACAATCGCCGCGAGGGTCAGCAGCACCGAACGTCCGTCCCAGCCCAGCGTGGCGCCGTGCAGCGGCGGTGCCGTCTGCCGCTTCTCCAGTCGGGCCGTCAGGTCGTAGTGGTGCACGGTGAGCACGAAGACGTAGCCGAAGATCAGCCAGCCCGGCGCGTCGCCGACCACCCCGACGGCGATCGCGAACAGGTACTCGGCGGCCCGCAGCGCCGCCGGCACCAGCCAGTCCAGCGGGCCGTTGTGCGCGGCCCCGGCGCCGAGGCCGCCGGCCAGCAGCACCAGCAACGCCACGGGCACCGCCCACCGCAGCCCTGCCGGCGAGTCACCCAGCAGGGCGGCGACCAGCAGCACCGCCGGACCGAGCGCGGCGATCACAGCCAGGGTGAGCGGCCCCATCGGGCGGACCACCGGCAGCCGGCGGGCCAGCGGGCCGTCGTCGCGGTGCAGGGTCGCGTCGACCGTGTCCAGCACCGGCACCCACATCCAGCGGGCCCGCAACGTGCGCAACGCCCCGGTGTACGCGAACGCCAACCCACCCCAGACCAGCACCGCGATGAGGCTGACCAGCGGGTTGAACAGCGCCACGGTCAGCGCGATCAGCGCCCACCGCTCGCCGATCGGGAACACCACGGTCCGCTTCAGCCAGTACGACAGCGAGCCCGTGTCCGCCTGCACCCGGGTCGACGCGGCGTTCAGCCGGTCACCGATCCCGCCGCTGGCTCCCGCCGCCGTCCGGGGCCGGCGTGCCGCCTCGTCGTGCAGCACCCCGTACCAGGTGTCGGTCATGTGTCGGACGGTCTGCAACGTCATCGCGGCGATCGCCAACGCCCAGCCGTTGCCCAGCCCGGCGTGACTGACGCCAAAGCCCAGACCGGCGTAGACCAGGTACTCCTTCGCCCGGTCGGCCATCGTGTCCAGCCAGCCGCCCCACGCGCTGAAGTGCCGGGTGTAGCGGGCCAGTTGACCGTCCACGCAGTCCAGCACGAAGCCGAGGTAGAGCAGCACCGCGCCGCCGACCAGCGCTGGCCTCCCGCCGACCCCGAACAGCACGGCGGCGGCCAGTGCGAACAGCACCGAGATCACCGTGACCCCGGTCGGGGTGAGCCGCAGCCGGGCCGCGAGCCGGACGACGTACGGCGACCAGGTGCTGACGAAGTACGTGGAGAAGAAGTCGTCCCGCTCCTTCACCGACAGCCGCAGCTCGGCGCGGTCCTCGTCGACCGCCGTCACCGCCGCTTCGGCGGCGACCAGTTCGGCGTCGTCGTCGACCCGGTGCGCCACGAGCAGGCGTACCCGCTGGGCGAAGATCAGGGTGCCGAGCGCCGCGAGACCCGCGACGAGCCGGTCCACGGCGGGCCCGGGGCCGCCGGCCGCGACGGCCCGCGCGGCGGCGGCCAGGGTCGGCAGGTCGTCGACGCCGACGCGCAACGCGCCACCGAACACGCCGGTGGCGTCGCCGTCGAGGGCGTCCAGCGGGCCGGCGTCGACGATCTGGCCGCGTTCCTCGCGCACGGCGGTCCGTCCGGGCACCGGCGGGTCGGTCAGCACCAGTGCCACGGTCGGTCCCACCGGGCTGGTGGCGAGGTGCCGCAGGACGGCGGTGTGCGCCACCAGGTCGGTGCCGCTGATCAGCAGCGGCCCGTCGGCGGCGTCGGCCATCGCGGCCAGCTCGTCGAGGGTGGCGGCGAAGCGCACCTCGGCCGCCCCGGCCCGGCGCAGCTGGGCGGCGAGCCGGTCGGCCAGCGGCTCGCCGGACGCGGTGCTCAGGCTCGCCGCGGGCGTCCCGGCGGCGAGCACGATCGCGAGCGTCACCGCGGAACCGCGGCGTGGTACGCGTCGAGCGCCTCGGCGATGGTGCCGTCGAGCGTCAACCGGCCCGCGTCGAGGTACAACCCCCGACGGCAGAACCGGGTCAGGTCCTTTTCGTTGTGTGACACCAGCACGAGCGTGCGCCCCTCCCCGAGCAGACGTTCAATCGTCGCGTAACACTTCTTGCGGAACTCCGCGTCGCCGACCGCGGTCACCTCGTCCATCAGCAGGATCGGGTGCGGCAGGTGCGAGATGATCGCGAAGCCGAGCCGCACCTTCATTCCCGACGAGTAGTGCCGCACCGACGTGTCGATGGCCCGTTCCACCTGCTCACCGGCGAACTCGACGATCTCGTCGAAGTGCCGCTTCAGGTAGCTCGTCGACAGCCCGTGCAGCCCACCGACCAGGTGCAGGTTCTCCCGCCCGGTCAGGTCGTTGGAGAAGCCGGCGGACAACTCCAGCAGCGGCGCCACCGCGCCGTGCACCCGGATGTCGCCCTCGTCGGGGATGAGCACCCCGGCGATCAGCCGCAGCAGGGTGCTCTTGCCGGTGCCGTTGCGGCCGATCACCCCGACGGTCTCGCCCGGTTCGACGGTGAACGACACGTCGCGCAGCGGCCAGAACTGGCCTGGCAGGGCGCCCCGGGCGCCCCGGTGGATGAACAGCTCGCGCAGCCGCAGTTGGCGGCGACGGTTGCGGACGAACCGGATGCCCAGACCGTCCGCCTCGATGATCGGCGCGGCCACGTCAGAGTTCCTTGAGCACGGCGGGCTCCAACCGGCGGAACGACCACCAGCCCGCGGCCAGCACCAGCAGGCTGCCGACGACAGTGGTGGCCAGCAGCCGGGCGTCCGGGAACTCGTCCGGGTACCAGATCGCGTGGTGCAGCTGGAAGATCCCGACCAGCGGGTTCAACTCGTACACCACCTTCAGCCAGCCCGGCAGGCCGGACTCCCGAACCAGGCTGAGCGGATAGATGATCGGCGTGGCGTAGAACAGCACCCGGATGATCAGCCGCAGGAACCGCTCCACGTCGCGCATCAGCACGTTCCACGCGGACAACAGCAGGGCCAGCCCGATCAGCAGCACCGCCTGCACCGCCACCGCGAGCGGCAGGGCGAGCAGCGACCAGCCGGGGTGGATCTTGCCGCGCGCCGCGTAGATCACCGCGATGGCGATCAGGATCGGCAGGCCGGCCGCGTACTCGGCGAACCGACCGGTGACCCGGCCGATCGGGAACACCTGCCGCGGCACGTTCATCGTGGTGATCAGTCGGGACTGGCCGGTCAGCGCGTTGGTGGCCTCGCTCAACGCCGAACTGGCCCACATCCAGGCGAAGATCCCGGTGATCAGGAACAACGGGTACGACCCGGCGGCCTCGCCGAGGTGCCGACCGGTGTCGCGGGAGTAGAGCACCCCGAAGACGAACCAGTAGATGGCGCCCATGCCGAGTGGCTCGATCAGCGACCAGAAGTAGCCCAGCACCGACTGCTGGTACTTGACCGCCAGATCCCGTCTGACCAGGATGCGCAGCGAGTTGCGGTGCGACCACAGGGCCGCGACGCCAGAGGTCACCGCAGCCTCCCGCCTCCTGAAAACGGACGCCAGGTTAGCAGTCGGTGAACGAATGCCCCGAATCGGCGGGGTTCAGCACTCGATCACGTTGACGGCCAGACCGCCCCGCGCCGTCTCCTTGTACTTGACCTTCATGTCGGCGCCCGTCTCCCGCATGGTCTTGATGACCTTGTCCAGCGACACCTTGTGCACGCCGTCGCCGCGCAGGGCCAACCGGGCGGCCGTGATCGCCTTGATGCTAGCCACCGCGTTCCGCTCGATGCAGGGGATCTGCACCAGGCCACCCACCGGGTCACAGGTCAACCCGAGGTTGTGCTCCATCCCGATCTCGGCGGCGTTCTCCACCTGTTCCGGAGTGCCACCGAGCACCTCGGCCAACCCCGCCGCCGCCATCGAGCAGGCCGAGCCGACCTCACCCTGACAGCCGACCTCCGCGCCGGAGATCGACGCGTTCTCCTTGAACAGCACGCCGATCGCGCCCGCCGCCAGCAGGAACCGCACCACCCCGTCGTCATCGGCGCCCGGCACGAACCGGGCGTAGTAGTGCAGCACCGCCGGGATGATCCCCGCCGCGCCGTTCGTCGGCGCGGTGACCACCCGGCCGCCCGCCGCGTTCTCCTCGTTGACCGCGAGCGCGAACAGCGTGACCCAGTCCATCGCGTGCAGCGGGTCGGCCGTCCCGGCGTCCGCCTCCAGGCCGCGCCGCAGCTCCGCCGCGCGCCGCCGAACCTTCAACCCACCAGGGAGTACGCCGTCCCGCTCGCAGCCGCGCTGCACGCACTCCTGCATCACCCGCCAGATCTCCAGCAGGCCGGCCCGGATCTCCGCCTCGCTGCGCCACGAGCGCTCGTTGGCGAGCATCACCTCGCTGATCGACAGCCCGGTGCGGGTGGTGACCTCCAGCAGCTGCGCCCCGGTCAGGAACGGGTATCGCACCCGCGTGCTGTCCGGCTTGATGCGGTCCGCGCCCGCCGCCGCCTCGTCCACCACGAAGCCACCGCCGACGGAGTAGTAGCTGCGCGCCCGGACCTGCTCCCCGGCGGCGTCGAAGGCCACGAAGGTCATCCCGTTCGGGTGGTACGGCAGCGACCGGCGACGGTGCAGTGTCAGGTCCCGGTCCGGGTCGAAGTCGATCTCGTGCGCACCCAGCAGACTGATCCGCCGCTCGGCACGGATCCGCTCGACCCGAGGACCGACGGTGTCGGTGTCGACCGTCTCCGGCGCCTCGCCGGCCAGCCCCAGCAGCACCGCCCGGTCGCTGCCGTGCCCGTGGCCAGTCGCGCCCAGCGAACCGAACAGCTCGGCCTGCACCCGCGCCGTCTCGGTGAGCAGCCCGTCGGCCTTGAGCCCGGCCACGAACGTACGGGCGGCCCGCATCGGCCCGACCGTGTGCGAGCTGGACGGCCCGATGCCGACGCTGAAGAGGTCGAAAACACTGATCATGGCTGCGCTTCCTCGGCGTCGTCCCGTCGTACGGGATCCGCCCGGTCGTGGCCGCCGGTCCGGCAGCCCCGCTCGTGGCCGCCCGGTCGGGCGGCCGCCGGCCACCCGGGGTGTGGGTGCCCGACCAGCGAGCCTACCCGCCCAGCTCACCCCTCACCCGAGCACCGCGACGCGGCCGCCCGATCATGGCAGCGCGGCCACCCGGCCGCCGGCTGCCGGCCACCTCTCCGCCATCGCGCGCAGCCCGCATGATCGCGCTCGAACCTTGTTGTAGTGGCCTCGGGAGCGGCGGGAAGCCACTACATCCAGGATCGAGCACGATCTTGGCGCGGGGCGCGGGGCGCGGGGCGCGGGGGCGGATGGGCAGGGCGGGCGCGGAGGCGTCGGACGGGGCCGCACGGGTAAGTACCTACGGGTCCACGGGTCGACGATCCTCCTCGGGACCGAGGGCGGGATCGCCACCCCTTTCTACCGTGGATTGCAGACGCGGCGCACCGCCGCAGAGTGGGAGTACGACGATGAGTCGCAAACTGGTTCGGCCCCGCGAGGGGCGCATGCTCGCCGGTGTCTGCGCCGGCCTTGGTCAGCGGTTCGGCATGTCGGCCGGGATGGTCCGGCTGCTGTTCCTGCTGTCACTGCTGCTGCCCGGCACCCAGGTGATCGTCTACCTGATCCTCTGGATCCTCATGCCGAACGAGGACCGCTACCTCGCCTCCACCGGCCACTGACCCACCTCTCCGCCGGCCGGCCGCAGCGGGTCGAGCCGGCCGCAACTTCAGGGATACTGCTGCCTTACGGACGCCGGAGGCAGCAGTATCCCTGAAGTTGTGCAGATCTTGGCGGGCACCTCGCCCGGCACAGCCCAACCCTGCCGATGATCCACTCCACATCGGCGATGTGGCGCTTTCAGGACGCGGTGATGCCCCAACACCGGCGATGCGGAGTGGATCAACCCGCTCGGCGGCGCGGCAGCCCGCCAAGCGCGCCAGGCACGGCAGCCCGCCAAGCGCGGCACCTCGTAAGGCGCGGCAGACACGGCAGCGCCCGCTCCGATGATGGTCAGGGCGGGCGCTGTCGAGATGTTAGAGCGCCACGGGGCGCCCTTTGCCGAGGTCAGGGGGCCGTGTAAGTGACCGTGACCTGCTGGTAGCCCAGCGAGCGCAGCAGCCCCTCCAGCATCTTGCGGGTGTTCTCCTCGGCGCGGGCGGAGAGCCCGCTGTCCCGAGCGGCGGCGGTGATCCGATCCTCGGCCAGTTGGTAGACCTGCTGCTGGCGGTTGGGGTCGTTGCCGACCAGGTCGCCGAGCCGGTTGAGCAGGCCGCGCTGCTCGGCGAAGACGTAGCTCTTCTCCATGTCGAGGTTGGTCTCGCCGAGCTGCGGCGCGGGCAGCTTGATCTCGACCGACTTGCCGTCGGCGGACTGCACGATCGCACCCTCACCGATCTTGGTGAAGTCGACGTACGCCTCGACGCTGCCGGCCCCGACGAACAGGGTGCGTTCGTTGAGCAGGAAGTCCGGGACGTTGCGCCGGTCGTTCTGAGTGTCGACCACGACCTGGAAGTTGCCCTCGGCGGCCACGTAGCGGCTGAGATCCTGGATCGACTTCAGCAGCGGCGGCTGGCTGCGGTCGGTCTGCTCCTTGGCGAACGGGTTACGGAAATCGGGCAGGAAGCCGGTCGCCTGCACGCCGAGCAGCACCACCACGGCGAGCGCGGCGGCGCCGAGCAGCAGGAGCAGCCCACGGGCCGCGCCACCGGACCCACCGCCTGGGCCGACCCCACCGCTCGGGGGGCCGCCGGTGCCGCCCGGTGTGTCCGTGGTGGGGTCGGGTGTCGCGGCCGAGCGCTCCTTGAGGTCGTCGCCGGTCGGGTAACCGGGGAACTCCCTCGTGGGCTCGTTGATGCCAGCGTCGCGGGCCATCACACTCACCGTCCTCGTCAGACACGTCGTCTGTCAATGACGGTACGGCCCCGGTACGACAGCCGCTCGGCGAGCGGCCGGAATGCGTAAACGGGCAGGTCAGGCGAAGGCGGAGAGCCCAGTGAGCCGCTGCCCGACGACGAGCTGGTGGATCTCGGAGGTGCCCTCGTACGTCAGCACGCTCTCCAGGTTGTTCGCGTGCCGCATCACCGGGTACTCCCCGGAGACGCCGTTGGCGCCGAGGATGGTGCGGCACTGCCGGGCGATGGCCAGGGCCTCCCGCACGTTGTTCAGCTTGCCCACGCTGACCTGCTCGGGGCGGAGCCGGCCGTCGTCGGCGAGCCGGCCGAGGTGCAGCGCGAGCAGTTGGCCCTTGACCAGTTCGACTGCCATGTCGGCGAGCTTGGCCTGGGTGAGTTGGAATCCGGCCAGCGGCCTACCGAACTGGGTGCGGCTGGTGGCGTACGCCAGGGCGGTCTCCAGGCAGTCCCGTGCCGCGCCGAGCGAGCCCCAGACGATGCCGTAGCGGGCCTCGGTCAGGCAGCTCAGCGGCGCCTTGAGCCCGACCGCCTCGGGCAGTTGGGCGTCGGCGGGGAGCCGGACGTCGTCGAGCACGATCTCGCCGGTCACCGACGCGCGCAGCGACATCTTGCGGCCGATCTCGCGGGCCGTGACGCCTGACGTGTCCATGGGTACGGCGAAACCGCGGACGCCCTCGTCGGTGCGTGCCCAGACGACGGCCACGTCGGCGATCGGCGCGTTGGTGATCCACATCTTGGCTCCGGTCAGCACCCAGTCGTCGCCGTCGCGGCGGGCCCGGGTGGTCATGGACGCCGGGTCGGAGCCGTGATCCGGTTCGGTGAGGCCGAAGCAGCCGATCGCCTCGCCGATCGCCATCGCCGGCAGCCAGCGCTGCTTCTGCTCCTCGCTGCCGTAGCGCCAGATGGCGTACATCGCCAGTGAGCCCTGTACCGAGACCAACGAGCGGAGCCCGGAGTCACCGGCCTCCAGCTCCTGGCAGGCCAGCCCGTACGCGACGGCGGAGGCACCGGCGCAGCCGTAGCCGGTCAGGTGCATGCCGAGCAGGCCGAGTTTGCCGAACTCGCGGGCCAGCTCGCGGGCCGGGACGCGACCCTCCTCGTACCACTCGGCGACGTGGGGGCGGACCCGCTCGTCGACGAGCTGGCGGACGACGTCGCGGATCTGCCGCTCCTCTTCGCTGAGCGACGGGTCCAGGTCGAGCAGATCGAGGGCAGTCATGCCGTCACCTTAACGAAGCCTCAGCTCAGGCCGGTCACTCGATCGACCCGGAGAGCACCAGCACGCGGGCATGGATCTGGTTGCGCTGTTGCAGGGCGGCACGCAGGGCGCGGTGCAGCCCGTCCTCCAGGTAGAGCCCACCGTTCCACTGGACCACGTGCGGAAAGAGGTCGCCGTAGAAGGTCGAGTCCTCGGCCAGGAGCTTGTCGAGCGCCAGCTCGCGCTTGGTGGTGATCAACTGGTCCAGGCGCAGCGGACGGGGCGGAATCTCCGCCCACTGCTTGAGCGTCAGGTTGTGCTCCGGATAGGGACGCCCGTCCCGGACCGCTCTGAAGATCACGACGGCACGCTCCCCTCCCCGTGGCCGGGCCGACCGACGACACCGAGCCGGGCCGCGGCGGGCACCGCGCGGCGCGGCACCGATGACCGTGCCAGCCTAGCCGTCCGGTGCACGCGACGTTCTGCTCCCTGATGTCAGTTTCGCTACCGCTCGCCCGATCCTCAACTCCGACGAACGGGACGCGCCACTCAACTCCACCGCCCGCGCCGCACCACCTCGTCCATTTCGCGCCGCCCTCGGCGCAGCGATGGTGACCGATGGTCCGGCGCGCGGTAACCGATTGTGACGGCACCGATGGGGTGGTACTCCTCCGGCACGCCGAACGCGTCCCGGTACGCGCCCAGCCGCTGCGGCGGAATCCCGAAAAAGCACGCCCCCAGCCCTTCGTCCACGGCGGTGAGCAGCATCAGGAGCGCGGCGAAGCCGGTGTCCACGTACCAGTAGGGCACCGGCCAGCGGTCGGTCGACCGGTCCGTCCAACCCTTGTCCGGCTCCGCGTACCGCCGCAGGTAGGCCGACTCGTTGGCGTGCGGCACCACGATGAGCGGCGCCCTGCGCATCCCCGCCAGCCAGCGCTCCCGCCCGCCACCCTCCGGCGTGGTGGCGGCCCAGAACCGCTCCCGGTCGGCCGGCTCCTCGAGCACCAGGAAGCCCCAGCCCTGGGCGAACCCGGCCGACGGGGCGCGGACGGCGTGGTCGAGCAGCCGATCCACCACGTCGGGCGGGACCTGACGGTCCGGGTCGTAGTTGCGCACCATCCGCCGACGGCGGACGACCTCGGCGAACTCCATCAGGCCCCGGGACGGATGCCCCAGGCACCCCGCCAGGTCGTGCCGGGCTTGAGCGTGAGCAGGTCCTTGCCCGAGCGGAACGCGTCCGGCGGGCAGGTCATCGGCTCGATCGCCACCGAACGCCGGTGCCGCTCGCCGGTCAGCGCGTCCCCGGTGAACACCTGCCACCAGCCGAACTCCGCGTCCGCCCAGATGCTCACCCCGGACGAGGAGTCCGGCGCGGCCAGGCTCACCGAGGAACCGCCGTCGGCGTCCCGGACCACCTCGCCGAAGCAGAGGTCCAACTCCACGCCGCCGATCCGACGCGGGCTGGTCCAGTCGTACTCGGTGCCGGCCACCGGGGTCGCCCCGACCGGGAGCAGCCGACCGTCCACCAGCACCCGGGTACGCGCCGGCAGCCGCATGACCAGGTCGTCCACCGCGACACCCGGCAATTGCAGGTACGGGTGCACCGAGAAGCCGAACGGGGCCACCTCGGTGCCGATGTTGGTCACCTCGTGCTCGGCGCGCAGACCGTCCGCGCCGACGCTCCACCGGCTGACCAGTCGCAGCGGCCACTCGTAGCCGGGCTGCGGCGGCAGGTCGTAGCCGACCGTCACCGCATCCGCGGACTGCTCCAGCAGCCGCCACGGCACCCAGTTGACCAGCCCGTGGATGGCGACGTGCCGCTCCGGCTCGGTCAGCGCGAGCTGGTGCGTCCGGTCGGCGAACGGGTAGCGACCGTCGCGGATCCGGTTCGGCCAGGGCGCGAGCACCTGCCCGGCGCAGCCGGGGCACACCTCGTCGGTCCGGTACCCGTCGACCAGGTCGACACCGTCGTGCCGGTACGTCCGCAGCCCGCCGCCCACCTCCACGATGGCCGCCTCGTGGCCCGCGGCGGCGATGGTCCACTGTGCGCCGGAGAAGGGGCGCTGGTCGGGGCTTTCCATGTCGGCGACCCTAACCGGTCACGGCCGGTCGCCGCTCGACGCCGTCGTGGCCCGGTAGCGCAGCAGCGCCGGGAAGGCGACCGCGAGCACCACCACGAGCACCGCCGAGGCGAGCCCACCGGCGACCCAGGCCACCCCGCCGCCGAACCCGGCGGCCATGGTGCCGGCCCGCAGGTCACCCAGGCGCGGACCGCCGGCCACCACCACCGTGTTGACGCCCTGGAGCCGACCGCGCATCTCATCCGGCGCGTACACCAGCAGCATGGACTGGCGCAGTACGGCGCTGACCAGGTCGGCGGCGCCGGCCACGGCGAGCAGCAGGACCATCAGCCAGAGCTGATGGGCCAACCCGGCCGCGGCGATGGCCAGGCCCCAGCCGACCACCGCGACCACCAGGCCGACCCCCTGCCGGCGGAGTCGACCGATCCAGCCGGAGGTCAACCCGCCGATCATGGAGCCGATCGCGATGGCGCTGTAGAGCAGGCCGACCGAGCCGCCCCCGCCGAACCGCTCCTGGGCGATCTCCGGGAACAGCGCCCTCGGCATGGCCAGGATCATCGCGATCAGGTCCACGCCGAAGGAGAGCAGCAGCACCGGCGTGGTGGCGAGGTACCGGAATCCGTCGATCACACTGACCAGGCCGGCACGCCGGGCCTGGCCGTCGGCGGTCGGCTCGGGCGGCAGCGAGGGCAGGCGCAGCGCTGCCCAGAGCATCGCGGTGAACAGCACCGCGTCCATCCCGTACGCGATCGGCAGCCCCACTGTCGTGTCCGACGAGGCGGAGAGGATCAGACCGGCGGCGAGCGGGCCGGCGACCGAGGCGGCGGTGAAGGTCGTGTAGTTCAGGGTGCTGGCGGCCGGGACGAGGTCGTCCGGCACCAGCCGGGGCAGCATGGCGCTGCGGGCCGGCGAGGTAATCGCGAAGGCCACCGACTGCACCGCCATCAACGCCAGCAACAGCACCGGGCTGCCCACGTTCAGCAGTGCCTGGACCAGCAACCCGAGAGTGGATGCCCAGAGCAACAATGAGCCGCCGAGCAGCACCGCACGGCGGTCGCGGGCGTCCGCGACCGCGCCACCCCAGAGCCCGAAGACCAGCAGGGGTACGAAGGCGGCCACACCCAGCAGACCGACCCAGAACGAATCCCGGGTCAGGGCGTACATCTCCACCGGCACCGCGACGGCGGTGAACCCGAAGCCGAACATCGCCACGGTGTTGCCGAGCCACAACCGCCGGTACGCCGGAACACGCAGCGGACGGACGTCGATCGCCCAGCGGCGCGCTCCGCGCGGCCGGGCCTCCTGCACATCCGTCACGGCGCCAGCCGCTCGACGATCCAGTCGCTTCCGTCGACGCGACGGAACCGCAGGCGGTCGTGCAGCCGACCCGCCCGCCCCTGCCAGAACTCCACCGAGTCCGGCCGGACGCGCAGACCACCCCAGTGCGGCGGAGGCGGGATGACCGTCGCGTCGGCGAACCGCTCGGCCACCTCCCGGTAGCGCTCCTCCAGCGCGGCCCGGTCCGGCACCACCTGGGACTGCGGGCTGGCCCAGGCGCCCAACTGCGAGCCGCGTGGCCGACTCGCGAAGTACGACTCGGTCACCGCCGGATCGACCGGGGCGATCGACCCGGCGACCACCACCTGCCGCTGCATGGGAAACCACGGAAAGACCAGGCTGGCGTACGGGTTGGCCGACGCCTCGACGCCCTTGCGCGAGAGGTGGTTGGTGAAGAAGACGAAGCCCTCGGGGTCGTACCCCTTGAGCAGCACCGTCCGGCCGCTGGGCCGGCCGGCGGCGTCGGCGGTGCCCACCACCATCGCGTTCGGCTCGGGCAGCCCGAAGGCCACCGCGTCGGCGAACCAACTGTCGAACTGGCGGTGCCAGTCTGCGGCCAGGTCAGCTTCGGTCAGGCCCAGGTCCGCGGCGTACTCGTTACGCATCGCGGCCGGGGCGGGTGTGTCGCCCGTCACGTCCCCACTCCTTCTCGGCGGCCCGACATGCACCCTTTGGCGCTGGCCAGTCCGCATCGCCCAGTCTCACCGAGTGGCGCGGAGAATGCGCGTCCTCAGATGTCGTGTGCAGCACAGTCGCAGCGGGTCGCATATCCGGTTACGCAGCAGGCAAGATGTTCCGAACACATCCCTGAGGGTCGCCTAAGGCGCTCGGCCGACCGGCCGGCTCAGCTGATCAGGCGCACCGACCAGATCCAGGAGAGCGACATGGCCGATTTCAAACCCGGTCTGGAGGGCGTCGTAGCCTTCGAGACCGAGATCGCCGAACCCGACCGCGAGGGTGGCGCGCTGCGCTATCGCGGGGTCGACATCGAGGATCTGATCGGCCAGGTCTCGTTCGGCAACGTGTGGGCGCTGCTGGTCGACGGCCGGTTCGGGCCGGGCCTGCCGCCGGCGGAGCCGTTCCCGGTGCCGGTGCACTCCGGCGACATCCGGGTCGACGTGCAGTCGGCGGTCGCGATGCTGGCGCCGTACTGGGGGCTCAGCCAGCTGTTGGACATCTCCGACGAGCAGGCCCGTGAGGACCTCGCCCGGGTGTCGGTGACCGCGCTCTCCTTCGTCGCGCAGTCCGCCCGTGGCCTCGGCCTGCCGGCGGTGCCGCAGAAGGAGATCGACAAGGCGCAGACAATCGTCGAGCGGTTCATGAAGCGCTGGCGGGGCGAGCCGGACCCGCGGCATGTCAAGGCCGTCGACGCGTACTTCATCTCGGCCGCCGAGCACGGCCTGAACGCCTCCACCTTCACCGCGCGCATCGTCGCCTCCACCGGCGCCGACGCGGCGGCCTGCATCTCGTCGGGCATCGGCGCTCTCTCCGGGCCGCTGCACGGCGGCGCGCCGTCCCGCGTGCTCAGCATGCTGGAGGCCGTGGAGCGCAGCGGCGACGCGGAGGGCTACGTCAAGGGTGTCCTGGACCGCGGCGAGCGGCTGATGGGCTTCGGCCACCGGGTCTACCGTGCCGAGGACCCGCGCGCCCGCGTGCTCCGGCGCACCGCCAAGGAGCTGGGCGCGCCGCGCTTCGAGATCGCCGAGGCGCTGGAGAAGGCCGCCCTCGCCGAGCTTCAGGCCCGCCGCCCGGACCGGGTGCTGGCCACCAACGTCGAGTTCTGGTCGGCCGTGGTGCTGGACTTCGCCGAGGTGCCGGCGCACATGTTCACCTCGATGTTCACCTGCGCCCGGATGGGCGGCTGGAGCGCGCACATCCTGGAGCAGAAGCGTCTGCAGCGGCTGGTCCGCCCGTCCGCCCGCTACGTCGGCCCGAACACCCGCAAGCCGTCCGACGTCGAGGGCTGGGCCGCCATCCCGCACGGCGTCTGAGCTGCCCCATCCCGCAGCATCTGAGCTGCCCGGAGGGCCCCCGCACCGCCCGCGAGGCGTGGTGCGGGGGCCCTTTTTCGACCGCGGCCGACCTCGCGGGCCGCTCGATGTGTCGAAGGACTCAGACCGCCCGTCGGGACCCCGGCCGTCGCCATCCGCCCCGGGTGCAAGGATGAGGGCCGGCAGTGTCGCCGGGCCCGCCCTCGCCCTTGCGGAAGGATCTTCAGTACCGTGGCTGACGCACCGATCATCCGGATTCCCGACGAGATCAAGCCCGCCGACGGACGTTTCGGCTGCGGCCCGTCCAAGGTCCGTCCGGCGGCCGTGTCCGCGCTCGCCGAGGTGGCGACCAGCTACCTGGGCACGTCGCACCGGCAGAAGACGGTCCGCGACCAGGTGGCCCGACTGCGCTCCGGCATCGCCGAGTTCTTCTCGCTGCCCGAGGGCTACGAGGTCGTGATCGGCAACGGCGGCACCACAGCGTTCTGGGAGGTCGCCACCTTCGGCCTCGTCCGCGACCGTGCGCAGTTCGCCAGCTTCGGCGAGTTCGGCGCGAAGTTCGCCAAGTCGGTCTCCGACGCTCCGTTCCTGGGTGAGCCGACCGTTCGCAAGGCCGCGGCGGGCAGTGCGCCGACCCTGGTCGCCGAGGCCGGCGTGGACGTGTACGCGACGCCGCACAACGAGACTTCGACCGGCGTGGCCGTGCCGATCAACCGGGTGGCCGGTGCGGACGAGGGGTCGCTGCTCCTCGTCGACGCCACCTCGGGCGCGGGCGGCCTGGAGGTCAACGTCGGCGAGACCGACGTCTACTACTTCGCGCCGCAGAAGTGCTTCGGCTCCGACGGCGGTCTCTGGCTGGCCCTGATGTCGCCGGCCGCGCTGGACCGGGCCGCCGAGATCAAGGCGTCGGGGCGTTACATCCCGGCCTTCCTGGACCTGGTGACCGCGATCGACAACTCGCGGCTGGAGCAGACGTACAACACCCCGGCGCTGGCCACCATCTTCCTCGCGGCCGAGCAGACCGACTGGATGAACGCGCAGGGCGGTCTGACCTGGGCGGCCAAGCGCACGGCGGAGAGCGCCGCGACCGTGTACGGCTGGGCGGAGCGGTCCACGGTGGCCACCCCGTTCGTCACCGACCCGGCGCTGCGGTCCAACGTGGTCGCCACCATCGACTTCGCCGACGGGGTGGACGCCACCGCGATCGCCAAGGCGCTGCGCGCCAACGGCATCGTCGACACCGAGCCGTACCGCAAGCTCGGCCGTAACCAGTTGCGGGTGGCCCTGTTCCCGGCCGTCGAGCCGGCTGACGTCGAGGCGCTGACCGCGTCGATCGACTACGTCGTCGAGCGCCTCTGAGCATTGTCACGGTGGGTGTCCGTCGGGGCCCCGATGGACACCCACCGTGATCATCGCCGCAGCTCAGTCGCGACATGCGGGGTGTCGCTTCCCCCACCCCGAGACAGATGCGCGTACGGTGGTCCGAGACGCCTGGGTGGCCGACTCGTGGCGTGCGGCCAGCGAAGCGGGACGGAGGCAACGCTATGCGCCCAGTACGCTTCGTCGCCCTTTCCGAGGACGGCCAGGCGCTGGTGCTCGCCGACGAGGTCGGGCGACTCCTCGCCCTGCCGATCGACGAACGCATCGCCGGCGTGATGCACCCCGAGCCGGGTGCCCCGCCGCTCGCGGTGGCACCGAGCACCGTCGACCCGACTCCCTCACTGTCTCCCCGGGACATCCAGGCCCGCATCCGCTCCGGTGAGTCCGCCGAGGACGTCGCCCGGATCGCCGGGGTGCCGGTCGACCGCGTGCTGCGCTACGCCGGCCCGGTGCTCCAGGAACGGGCGATGCTCGCCCAGCACGCCCGTCGCACCCGCCTCAAGGGCGCGGAGAAGCCGACCCCGCTCGCCGAGGTGGTCAACGGCCGACTGAGCCAGCACGGCATCGACACCGAGAAGATCTCCTGGGACGCGTACCGGCGCGACGACGGCACCTGGCGGATCATCGCCACCTGGCCGTCCGGCAAGGCCACCGCGCAGGCCATCTGGGACATGGACAAGGCCCGGCAGGTGGTCACCCCGCACGACGACATGGCGCAGTACCTGTGCGCCGAGCGGCCCACGCCGATCCTCGGCCAGGAGCCGGCGCCGGAGCGGGGCGGGCACGCCCTGCCTGGTCCGTCGCGTGGCGAGCCGAGCCGTGGTGGGCACGGGCTGCCGGCCGCGTCCGAACACCCGCGCCCTGGTCGGGATCCGATTCGGGCCGGCCGGGACGCGCTGCTCGCTTCACTTGACCGTCCGCTCGGCGGCTCGTCGGGTCGCGGCCTTGAGCCGCGTACCCCGGCTGCTCTGGCCGGGTCGGACGCGCCCCGGCAGCGGCCGGTCGGCGGCGGCGCTGCCGCGCTGCTCGGCGGCGGCCAGGGCTCGGCGTTCGACGACGACTCGGACGCGCCCAAGGAGGTCCCGGCCGTTCCGTCGCTGGCGGTGCTGCGGCCCCGCCGGACCGGCACGGCCGCCGCGGCGGCCGGTGGCGAGTCCACCGACGCCAACGGCAAGCCGCGCAAGCGCCTGCCGAGCTGGGACGACGTGCTCTTCGGCAGCGGTCCGGCCGCCCGCGAGTCCTCCTGACGCGTGCCGTCTGCGGGCCGCGAACGGCGCCGCCTACGGGTGCCGGTCCACTCCCGAGATCGCCGATGTCGCGGTATCCCGTGCGGTTGATGCCCCGACATCGGCGATCCGGAATGGATCATCACAGCGCCCAGGCGGCCAGCCGCTCGTAGCGCGGCTCGGGGTCTTGGCGACTGCGGACGAGCACCAGTTCGCCGGCCGACCACTCCGGTCCCTGATAGTCGTCCAGGGCAGCCCGATCGGCGTCGACGGCAGCCGGCTCCACTCGGTCGCCGGGCCGGGCGACGGTCAGGTGCGGCCGGAACGGCCTGTCGTCGTACGGCAACCCGGCGCGGCGAAGCCGATCCCGGATGAGCCCGGCCAGGACGTGCAGCGCCTCGACGTCGCCCCGAGCATCCACCCAGAGCACGGTGCGCCGGCCGTCGCCGAACACCCCGCCGCCGCCGAGACTCAACCGGGGCGAGGCGTTCCGGCCGTCGAGGAACCACTGCGCGGCGAGCCCGAGCGCACTCTCCACCTCGACCAGCCGGGTGGCCTCGACGTCACCGAGGAAGGCCAGGGTGAGGTGCAGGTTCACCGGGTCGGCGAGCCGGACCCGGACGCCCGCGGCGGCCGCCGCCGCGACGCGCAGGCGGGCCACCCGTGCGCCGAGGTGGGTGACCGCCTCGATGGGCGGGTAGACCGCGACGAAGAGCCGCACCGACCCGCCGGTCAGCGGTGCCGTTGCCGGTGCCCGGCCCGGGCCGCCGGCAGGGTCAGACCGGCGGCGTGCAGGACGCCCTCCACCCGTACCCGTTCGATCTCCTGGTCGACACCGGTCAACTCGGTGAGGTGTTCGGTGATCCCGAGGGCGCGGCAGGCCAGCCGGAGCCGGTCGTCGTACGCCTGGACCACCGCGCCGTGCCAGACCATCGACCGGCCGGTGCCGCCGAGCCGCTGACCGCCGAGGCGACGCAGGTCGGCGGCGAGCTGTTCCAACGGGCGACGGTCGGTGCGGTCGAACTCGCTGAGGTCGATGTCGCGGGTCAGCGCGTCGGCTTCGATGGCCCGGTCGAGGCGCGCGATGGTGCGTCGCTCCCGCCGGCGCTCGCGCCACTCGGACCAGGCGCAGACCACCCGGTCGATGATCTCGTCGGCGCAGAAGAGCAGGGCGAACGCCGCCGGGAGGCTGGCCACGGCGAGGAACGCCAGGGCAAGCATCAGCGCGCGTTCGACTCCCACATATCGACGCTAAGCCCCGTCGTGCCACCTCGCCAGCGATTTGGCCGCATCCGCGCTATCCGCCGATCGGGACTTCGCCGTGTTCTCCGAATGTGCGCGAAGGGCCCCGTTCCGGTCGGAAGGGGGCCCTTCGCGCAGTTCAGCAGTCGGTGGAGGTGACGTAGAAGCGGGGCATGGGCAGCACCCGGAAGCGCAGTCGCGCACCGGAGCGGCGCAGTTGCCAGGTGAGCGCGATCAGCGCGGTGGCCAGCGAGATGAGCCCGCCCATCCAGATGCTCGCCCCGGCGCCGAAGCGCTCGGCGACCCAGCCGATCAGCGGTGCGCCGACCGGGTTGGTGCCCAGGAACACCAGCACCCACAGGGCCATCACCCGCCCCCGGAAGGCGGCGTCCACCCCGAGCTGGACGCGCTGGTTGGCGGCCTGGGCGAAGAAGACCATGAAGAAGCCGGTGGGCACGAGCAGTGCCACGACCAGCCAGTACGTCGACGCGAAGCCGACCAGGGTGCCGAAGCTGGCGCAGCCGATCGCGGCACCGAGCACCAGCCAGACCGACGGGCGGCTGCGCCGGCCGGTGCCGCTGAGCGCCCCGCCCAGCGCGCCGACGGCCAGCGCGGTGCTGAACAGGCCGAAGGAGGCGGCACCGGTGTGGAAGACCGTCTTGGCCAGCGCGGCCAGGGTGAGCTGGAAGTTGAACAGCGACATGCCGATCACCGACATCACCGCCATCGGCAGCAGCAGGTCCGGCCGGCGCCACACGTACCGCAGCCCGTCGACGACCTTCGCGGACGCCCGCTCGTCGCGCGGTGGGAGCGCGTCGCGGTGCAATTCGCTCGTGCGCATCCGGACCACGTTGACCAGCGGCGCGATGGAGCTGACGGCGGTGAAGAGGAAGACCGGGCCCACGTCGAAGGCGGCGATGGCCAGGCCGGCGACCGCCGGGCCGACGATCCGGGCGGAGTTGAACACGGCGGCGTTCAGCGACAGGGCGTTGGGCAGCAGCGGCGTGCCGACCAGTTCGGAGACGAACGCCTGGCGGACCGGGGTCTCCACGGCGTTGGCGGTGCCGAGCAGGGCGGCGAACGCGAAGACGTGCCAGAGCTGCACCAGGTCGGTCAGCACCAGCAGGGACATACCGAGCGCCAGCACCGTCCAGAAGGCGTTGGCGGCGAAGAGCAGCACCCGCTTGTCGTAGCGGTCGGCGAGCCGGCCGGAGAGCAGCGTGAGCAGCAGCACCGGGGTGAACTGCAGCGCGGTGACCACGCCGAGCGCGGTGGCCGAGTTGTGGGAGAGCTCGAGGACGAGCCAGTCCTGGGCGATGAACATCATCCAGACGCCGATCAGTTTGATCAGCTGCCCGGATGCGAAGAGCCGGTAGTTGCGGACCTGTAGGGACTGGAACATCGTGCTCAGCTTGGCCTGCACTCTCGGTGCGCCTCCTTAAGGACGTACGCGTCATCGACAGGTGACGGCACGGCCGGAAGTGGCGCGCGCGGGCTCAGGCGCGAGCGAGCTGCTGGAGAATCTCGGCGGCCCTGTGCAGGGTCTCCCGTTCGTCCTCGTCGAGCGCGGCCAGCCGGTGGGCCAGCCATTCGTCGCGGGCCCGCTCGAACTGGTCGAGCACGGCCTGCCCTCCTTCGGTCGCCGCGAGGATGACCTGCCGACCGTCGGTCGGATGGGGGGTCCGCTGCACGAGGCCACGGTCCTCCAACTTCGCGACGATCTTGGTCATCGTCGGTGGCTGCACCCGTTCGACGTCGGCCAGTTCCCGGGGCGTCATCGCGCCCGCCAGCCGCAGGCTGGTGAGCGCAGAGACCTGGGTGACCGTGAGGTCGCCGACCGGCCGGGCCCGTCGGACCCGCCGGTTGAGTCGGGTGATCGCATCTCGCAACTGGGGAGCCAGCTGCGCCGGTGGCACGCGTTCCGCCGTCACCGTCCGCTCCGTCACGTTAGTTAGCTTAACTAATGAGCCTGGCTAACGACATCCGTTATGACCAGGCTCACGAGGATGTTTGTGCTGTTCCGGGCGGGGAATCACCCTCGACTCCCCGCCCGGACGACGCGTTAGAGGACCAACGACTCGATGGGCCCGCGCAGGAAGTACAGCACGAAGAGCGCGGCCACCCCGTACAGCAGCGGGTGGATCTCCCGGGCCTTACCCTTCGCCAGCTTGACCACCACGAAGGTGATCAGACCGGCGCCGATCCCGTTGGAGATCGAGTAGGTGAACGGCATCAGCACGATGGTGAGGAACGCCGGAATCGCGATCTCGTAGTCGGACCAGTCGATCGTCCGTACCGCGGTCATCATCAGGAAACCGACCACCACCAGGGCCGTCGACGCCGCCTCGAACGGCACGATCACCACCAGCGGCGCCAGGAACATCGCCAGCAGGAAGAGGACGCCGGTGACCAGGCTGGCCACGCCGGTCCGGGCGCCCTCCCCGACACCGGCGGCACTCTCGATGTACGACGTGTTGCTGGAGGTGCTGGCCGCACCACCGGCAGCCGCCGCGATCGAGTCGACAAGCAGGATCTCCTTGGCCTTCGGCGGGGTGCCACGCTCGTCGAGCAGACCACCCTCCTGACCGACCGCCACCATCGTGCCCATGGTGTCGAAGAAGTCCGTGATCAACAGGGTGAAGACGAACATCAGCACGACCACCCAGCCGGCCCGGCCCCACGAGTCGAGCACGTTGAACTTGCCGAGCAGCGACAGGTCCGGCACGTCCACCACCGTCTTGGGCAGCTCCGGCACGTTCAGTGCCCAGCCCTTCGGGTTGGGCTTCCCGTCGACGAACGACGGGCCGATGTTGGCGACCGCCTCGACGATGACCGCCAGCACGGTGGAGGTCAGGATCCCGATCAGGATCGCGCCCTTGATCCGGCGCACCACGAGCACCAACGTGAGCAGCAGGCCCACCACGAAGACCAGCAGCGGCCAGCTCACCAGCTTGCCGCCGATGCCCAGGCCGACCGGCACTGTGGTGTTCGCGACGTCCGGGATCCGCCGGACGAAGCCGGCGTCCACCAGACCGATGATGGTCAGGAAGAGGCCGATGCCGACGCCGATCGCCGTCTTCATCTGCGTGGGCACCGCGCGGAACACCGCGGTACGCAGGCCGGTGAGCACCAGCACGGCGATGATCACACCCTCGATCACCACCAGGCCCATCGCGTCGGCCCAGGTCATCTCGGGGGCGATCTCGTACGCCACCAGGGCGTTGACGCCCAGACCGGCGGCGAGCGCCAGCGGGAACCGGCCGACCACACCCATCAGGATGGTCATCAGGCCGGCGACCAGCGCGGTCGCCGCGGCCAGCGCCGGAATCGGGAGGGACTTGCCGTCACCGTCGACGGCACCGCCCAGGATCAACGGATTGAGCACCACGATGTACGCCATCGTGAAGAAGGTCGCCAGGCCACCGCGTACCTCACGGCTCAACGTCGAGCCGCGGGCGGAGATCTCGAAGAACCGGTCGAAGCCGTTACGCGGGTGAGCGGGGTCGGGAGGTGTGCCGTTCTCGGGCGGCAATACTGCCATCAGGTCCTCGCAGGTGATCTTCCAGTTGTCGCGCGCATCGTCCCAGATCACCGACGGGCAGGGGAAGCGGATCGCGTACGCTTGCCCGATGCCGAACGACCAGCCACCGCGTCCCGCGCCGCTGGACCCACCGATGGTGCCGTTCGCCGTCGCCGGGCTGATCGTATGGGCGGTCGTCGGGCTGGTGCTGCTGGTCTTCTTCCGGGGCTGGCTGACCGAGCACGACCACGAGAACTGGCTCTGGACCTGCCTGGCCGGTTTCCTGTGGGGGTTCCCCGGCCTCGCCGTGATGATGCGTCACGACGCCAACCGACGCCGCCGCCGCGCGAGCTGACGGCACCCGGCCGCGCCGGAGCGAACGCTCAGGGGTGCCCGTACGGCTCCGCCGGCTCGGCTGCCTCCACCGAACCCGGGGCACGGCTGACCGACATGGCCTCCACCGCGCTGTCGTCGTACACCGTCGGAAGATCCTCCACCGCGGTCTCGGCGGCCTCGATCAGCGTCTCGGAGTGGGCGCCGCAACCATGGTCGGCGCTGACCACCCGGCCGTCGTCCGGGGCGTAGAAGTTGCCGCACGCGCCGAAGGCCTGCCGCATCGCACCGGCCAGCGGCAGGTAGAAGCCGCAGGTGCCGCAGCGGGCGGCGGCCGGGGCGGCGACGGAGATGGCCGCCGTGGGGCCGTGGTCGCCGTCGTACCAGCGCTGCGCCGCGTCGGCGCGACCCTCCCGGGAGAGCACCCGGGCCCGACCGAGACCCAACTCCCAGGCCGTCTCCTCGACCGCCGGGTCGTCGGAGAGCAGATAACCGGGGGCCAGCCGCTCGTCCTCCGGAGAGGTCGGCAGCAGATCACCCGGGCCGAGGTCACCCGGCTTGAGCCGCTCCTGCCAGGGCAGCCAGCCGGGCGCGAGCAGCGCGTCCGGGCCGGGCAGCAGCACCGTCTCGCAGATGGTCACCGTGCGGCTGCGCGGAACGCGGGTGACGGTGACCGCCCACCGCCAGCCGCGGTAGCCGGCGAGGCGGCATTCGAAGTAGTGGGTGACCAGCCGTTCACCCTCGGCCACGACCTGCAGGTGGTCGCCGACATCGTCGGCGTCCACCTCGGTGATGCCAGCGCGGGCCACCTCGACGGCGGCGGCGCAGACCTGGTCGAGACGGGCGGCACGGGTGGAGGCGGGCCTGGTCACCCGACCATTGTTCCCCATGCTCTGCGCAGAGGTGACAGGGACTCCCGGGGAACCTTTCACCGCAGTGGTGCGGCGTACCTGGATCAGATGGGCGAGGATGGTGCACATGCCGCCGTACTCCCGCTCCGGGCGATCCGTCCTCGGGCGGACCGTCGGCACCGGCATTCGGGCGGTCCGCCTGCTCCTGCGTGGTTCGGTGGGCAGCGGCCGCTGGGTGACCCGCCGGGCCGGTCGGGCCCGGACGCGGGGCGCCGGCGGTGAGGTCGGCATGGTTCGCCTGTTCGATCTGCACGCCGTCTCCTGCGCGGGCGACACACTTATCGCCATCGGCCTGGCCGGGACGATCTTCTTCAACGTGCCGCTCGGCGAGGCCCGCAGCAAGGTCGCGCTCTACCTGCTGGTGACCATGGTGCCGTTCGCGATGCTCGCCCCCGTGGTGGGCCCGTTGCTGGACCACTTCCGGCACGGCCGGCGGTACGCCCTGGCCGCGACCATGCTCGGCCGGGCGTTCCTGGCCTGGCTGATCTCCGACTACATCCACGGCTTCGGGCTCTATCCGGCCGCGTTCGGTGTGCTCGCGCTGTCGCGTGCCTACGGCGTGGCACGGTCCGCGGCGGTGCCCCGGCTGCTGCCGGAAGGGCTGGGCCTCTCCCAGGTGGGCGCACGGGCCAGCGTCTACGGCACGGTGGCGGGGGCGCTCGTGGCGCCGATCGGGTTGGCGGCCTTCTGGTTCGGGCCGCAGTGGCCGCTGCGCGTCGCGTCGGTGATCTTCCTGATCGGCATGGTGATCTCCCTGCGGCTGCCACCGAAGGCCGATTCGGAGCCACCGGAGCGGGTCCCCCGCGCGCTGCGCGCGCTGGGTCGCCGCGGAGACCGGCCGCTGGGCCGGGGCAGACCCGCCGGGCGGTTGGTGATCGCCACCCTGATCGGCGCCGCGACGCTGCGTGCGGTGTACGGCTTCCTGCTGCTGTTCCTCGCCTTCGCCATCAAGAAGGGTGACCTGACCACCAGCGTGTTCGGCCGGGACCTGGGCGCGGAGTGGGCGCTGGGCCTGATCGGCGGCGCGTTGGCCGTCGGCAGCTTCCTGGCGACCGCCGTCGGCACCCGGTTGCGCATTCACCGGCCGACCGCCATCCAGTCCAGCAGCATGATCATCGTGGCGGGGGTGGCGGTGCTCGCCGTCATCCAGTTCTCGCTGTCGATGGTGGCCCTGCTCTGTCTGGTCACCGCGCTGGTCAGCGGGGTGGCCAAACTCGCCGTGGACGCCTCGATCCAGGAGCGCATCCCGGAGCGGCTGCGGGCCAGTTCCTTCGCGCACTCCGAGACGGTGCTGATGCTCGCCTTCGTCGTCGGCGGCGGGCTCGGACTGGTCCCGTTCGACGGCCGCACCGGCATCGCGGTCGCCGCCGGCGTGGGCATCCTGGCCGCCGTCCGGGGGGTGGTGGTGGCCGCCCGGCTGCGCGCCGAGAAGCTCGCCGGCCGGCCGCTGGGTGACGACGAACTGGCTGAGGACGAGTCGGCAGAGGACGAGCCGGTGGCCGAGCCCGCGGACGTCGCCCCCACCTCGCCGGCTCCCACCCGGGCCAACTCGCCGCAGCACGACGAGCCCGGGCTGGCGCCGCCGGGCTATCACATCTACCGCCCCTCCTCGGCGGTCGGCGGCCCGGGCGGCGGAGCGGACGACGAGACCCGCCGGGAGTCCCCCGGCTCGCTCTCGTGACCGGCCTGCTGGTGGTGACGGCGGTGCCGGCCGAGGCGGACGCCGTACGGGCCGGACTGACCGACGCCCGCGTCACCGTCGCCCCGATCGGGGTGGGCCCGGCGGTCGCGGGTGCCGCCACCGCACGGCTGCTGGCCCTGGCCGAGGCGGCCGGTCGCCCGTACCGCGCGGTGGTCAGCGCCGGCGTGGCCGGCGGCTTCACCGGGCGGGCCGCGGTCGGCGACACGGTGCTCGGCACCGCCAGCATCGCCGCCGACCTGGGCGCCGAGTCACCCGACGGCTTCATCGGTGTCGACGAGCTGGGCATGCCACCCGCGTTGCTCGGCGGAGGCAGCGTGGTGCCCGCGGACCCGGGTCTGCTCGCGGCACTCCGGGAGGCCCTGCCGTCGGCGACGACCGGCCCGGTGCTCACCGTCAGCACGGTCACCGGCACCGCCGCCAGCACCGATGAGCTGCGCCGCCGGCATCCGGAGGCGGTCGCCGAGGCCATGGAGGGGTACGGGGTCGCGGTCGCCGCCGCGCAGGCCGGGGTGCCCTTCGTCGAGCTGCGCACCATCTCCAACCCCATCGGCCCCCGTGACCGCGACGCGTGGCGGCTGCGCGAGGCCCTCACCGCGCTGACCGCGGCAGCTCCGGCGCTGCGCTGACCACGGGCACTCGTCACACCTCGAGCATCAGCGCCGACGGCCTGCTCGCCTGCAGCTCGAACCCACAGGCGAGAAGGAACTCGACGTTGCCGAACTCGGCGACCGCGTGGGCGGCGCGAATGCCGGCCCGTGTCATCTCCTCTGCCAACAGCTCGACCAGCCGCCGCCCGACGCCAAGTGCCCGCAGGCCCGGGGCAACGACCACACCTTCCAGCACCAACTCACGCCGGTCGTCCAGATCCTCGCCGAGGAGCAGATCGACGCTCCGCTCATGAGCCCGCAGCTCACCGACCGGCCCGCCGCCGGGCACCTCGGCGAGGAACCGCCAGGACGTGGCCGGCAGCCCGTCGGATACCCGCCGGAAGATCATCTGCGCTCGCGCCTCCGACCGCCACCGCCGCCTGTCCCGCCGCGCCCGATCCAGGTCGTAGGTCAACTCCGGAACCTTCACCGGCCACAACCTCTCCGGGAGCGTGTACGAGTGCACCCACCAGGCGCCCGGCCAGTCTTTGAGGGTTCGGACCCGGCGGACGTCGAGGTGGGCGGGGTACCGGCGGTCAGCCTCGTCCCGTGGCTCGTCGACCGGCATGCCCAGCAACCCGCCTCCCGGGGTGGAGAACTCGTCGCCGGGCAAGCGGAGCGCGAGCTCGCCCCCTGCGGCCGCGACCAGCCGCGCCACCGTGCGAAAGGCTGGCCCGCCGCCCTGGCCGGCCTCGATCCGCGCCAGCGTGCTCTTCGGGACCCCGGACCGCTCGGCCAACTCCCGCTGGCTCAGATCGGCACGTCGACGAAGATCACGCAGCGCCGCGCCCACATCGATCGCGTCCCCTCCGGCTGCCACCCACTCATGGTTTTCTGCCCGGCGAACGCCGTCAACAGGCCTCCTTCCGCCTGTGGATAACCATGTGGACAACGTCACCGCCGCTGTGGGTATCCCCTCCGTCGGGCCCTGTCGAGCTGCCCCATGAATGGGGCGGCGGTGAGGAACCACCGGCGAAGGAACGTCGGTGGTGACGCGGAGCTGCGGCCGGCGCATCGTCACCGCTCCACCACGCCGCCACGGCCTGCTCATCGGGCGGCGGCTCACGCCCGTGGTGCGCAGCCCGCCACCGTCTCGCCACCACGACCGGCGTCCGCCCACCAAGATCGCCCCTGGTGCCCGCTCACGGCCGTATCACCGCCGCCACAGCTCGCCGCGGGCGCTGACCTCGCCCCATATCTGGGGCAGCTCTACAGGGCGTGACGTGACCTCACCCACCCCCGCCCGAGCCCGACCGGACACCCCGCCCGAGCTAAACGGGAGCATCCCCGCCGAGCCTGACCGGACACCCCGCCGGAGCCCGCCGGGAGGCCGGGAGGCCGGGGCCGGAACGTCGGGGGCCGGAACGCCAGGGGGCCGGACGCCGAGGGCCGGAATGCCGGGGGCCTCGAGGCCGGCGCCGGGCGGGCCGGTTAGTCCGTCGTGGATCACAGTGGGCGGGGTGTGCGCGGGCTGCTGGCCGGGGGCGGGGCTAACGTGAGGGCGTGGCGCTCTCCCTGGCGATCTCGCCCTGCCCCAATGACACGTTCGTCTTCGACGCCCTGGTGCACGGGCGGGTGCCCGGTGCGCCGCCGGTCGAGGTGACGTACGCCGACGTGGACGTCACCAACACGGCGGCCGAGCGGGGTGCGTTCGACCTGGTGAAGGTGAGCTACGCGGCGCTGCCCTGGCTGCTCGACGACTACCACCTGCTGCCCTGCGGGGGCGCGCTCGGTCGCGGGTGCGGGCCACTGGTTCTCACCAGGGGCGACCGCTCCGACCTGACCGGCGCCACGGTGGCGGTGCCCGGTGATCGGACGACCGCGTACCTGCTGTTCCGGCTCTGGTCGGCCGGGCAGTCACCGGCACGGATCGAGTTGGTGCCGTTCCACGAGATCATGCCGGGCGTCGCGGCTGGTCGCTACGACGCTGGGTTGGTCATCCACGAGGCCCGGTTCACCTACCACCGGCACGGCCTGACCGCGCTCGTCGACCTCGGCGAGTGGTGGGAGGCCGACACCGGGCTGCCCATCCCCCTCGGCGCGATCCTGGCCCGGCGTGGCGCGGTGGACCCGGTGGCAGCGGCCGAGTGGATTCGCGAGTCCGTCCGGCAGGCCTGGGCGGATCCTGCGGCCAGCCGGGAGTACGTGCTCGCGCACGCCCAGGAGATGGAACTCGACGTGGTGGACCGGCACATCGGCCTCTACGTCAACGAGTTCACCGCCGACCTGGGCGAGGCCGGCTTCGCCGCGGTGACGGCGCTCCTCGACCGCGCCGCCACCGCCGGCCTGGTGCCTCAGACCTCCAGCTCGCGCGCCACCGCGTGGACCAGCTGAGCGATCTTCTGCGCGGTCTTCTTGTCCGGGTACCGGCCCCGGCGCAGATCCGGCTGGACCTTCGCCTCCAGCACCTTGATCATGTCTTCGACGAGGCCGTGCAGCTCCTCGGCCGGCCGACGTCGCAGCTCCGCCATCGACGGCGGCGCGTCCAGCAGCTTGACGCCCATGGCCTGCGCGCCCCGGCGGCTGTCCACCACGCTGAAGTCGACCCGCTGACCACCCTTGAGGTCGGTGACGCCCGCCGGCAGAGCACCCTTGGGCAGAAACACGTCGCCGCCCTCGTCACTGGTGACGAAGCCGTATCCCTTGGCCGTGTCGTACCACTTCACTCGACCCGTAGGCACCTGAAAACCCCTGCTTCACTTGAGCCGCTACTGCTCCCAGGCTAGCTGGATCATGCCGTCGAGCGCCGCTGGGAATCCGGTGAGATCGTCCAGCACCACGCTCGCCCCCGCCGCGCGCAGCTCATCCGGGGAGCACGGCCCGGTCGCGACCCCGATTCCCGGCACCCCTGCCACGCCCGCCGCCACCATGTCCGCCACGTGGTCACCGACGTAGTGGGTCGCGCCGTGCTCCCGCAGCGCGGTCGCCTTCTGTTCAGCGAACAGGTCACCGGCCAGCTCGTCCACCACGAGGCCGAGGTGATCCAGGTGCAACCGGGCCAGTCGGCCGATCTTGGACGTGACGACGAGCACCCTTCCGCCCCGGGCACGGATCGCGTCGATCGCCTCCCGCGCGCCGGGCAGCGGCACCGTCGGTGTGATGGCGTACGCCGGATACAGCTCCCGGTACACCTGCACGGCCGACTCGACCTGCTCCGGCGGGAACCAGTGCGCGATCTCGGTGCGCAGCGGCGGACCGAGCCGGGACACGGCCAGGTCGGCGTCCACCGGCACGCCCGTCCTGGCGGTCAGCGCCCGGTAGGCCGCGGCGATGCCGGGGCGGGAGTCAACCAGGGTCATGTCGAGATCGAATCCGACGGTCAGCGCGGGCATGTCGAGAAACGTACCCGGCGACTCCCGACCGCCCGGACGTCCGAGGGGCGCGACTGCCCCACCCCGGGCTAGCGTGGAAAGACGATGACCACCTCACTCGCCGACCACCTGCGGTCGCTGCCCGACGAGTCGCTGGCCGCGCTCCTTGCGCTCCGGCCGGACCTCGTCGTGCCCGTGCCCGCCGACGTCTCCGCCCTGGCCATCCGCGCCCAGTCCCGGGTCTCGGTGGCCCGCGCCCTGGACGGGCTGGACCAGTTCACCCTTCAGATCCTCGACGCCGCCCGGCTCACCCGGCATCCGGACGAGGGCACCACGGCCACCGACGCCGTGCTCGCCATGGCGACCACCGGGCCGCACCCTCCGGCACCGACGGCCGTCCGGGCCGCCCTCGGCCGGCTGAGGGCGCTCTTCCTTCTGTACGGCCCCGAGCACGCCCTGCACGTGGTGCCCGCCGTCGACGAGGTCTCCCCGTACCCCGCTGGGCTCGGCCGACCCGCCGCGGAGCTGGACCCGCGCACGGCCGCGCTCTGCGCGGACCCGGCGAAACTGCGCCGGACGCTGCTCGCCGCGCCCCCGTCGGCCCGGGCGATCCTGGACCGGTTGGCGGCCGGACCGCCCGTGGGCAGCGTGCCCCCGGGCGCGTTGCAGGCACCGCCGATCGGCACGCAGGACGCCGTCCTCGCCGACCCGACCAACGGTGGTGCGCCGACTGGCTCGCCGGTGCGCTGGCTGGTCGACAACCGGCTGCTGGTCGCCGTCTCGGCCGGCTCGTCGACGGCCAGCGGCACTGTCGAGCTGCCCCGCGAGGTGGGGCTGCTGCTGCGCCGCGACAGTGGCCCGCTCGGGCCGTTGCGCACCAGCCCGCCGCCGGTGGCCACCGCGCCCCGCGAGCCCAAGGCGGTCGACTCGGCCGGCGCCGGGCAGACCATGGAGGTGGTCCGGCACACCGAAGGGCTGTTGGAGCAGCTCGCCGCCGAACCCGCGCCGGTGCTGCGCTCCGGCGGCATCGGCGTCCGGGACCTGCGCCGGCTGGCGCGTACCGCCGGCCTGGACGAGCCGACCACCGCGCTGCTGCTGGAGGTGGCGTACGCGGCGGGGCTCGCCGGTGAGATGGAGCTGCCCGGTTCGACCACCGGCAGGTACGGCGCGGATCAGCAGGTGCTGCCGACCGGCGGGTACGAGGTGTGGCGGGCCGCCTCACTGGCCCAGCGGTGGGAGCACCTGGCCCGCGCCTGGTTGACGATGACCCGGCAGGTCGGCCTGGTCGGTCGGCGGGACGACCGGGACCGGCCGATCACCGCGCTGTCCGCCGAGGCCGAGCGGGCCGGCGCACCGGCCACCCGGCGGGCGGTGCTCGGGGTGCTCGCCGACCTGGAGCCGGCGACCGCGCCCACCCCGGAGGAGGTGCAGGCCCTGCTGGACTGGCGGGCGCCGCGGCGCAGCCGGGGTCGGGAGGCCGCCCACCGGGAGGTGCTGGCCGAGGCGGCGCAGCTCGGCGTGACCGGCCTGGGGGCGCTCACCTCGTACGGGCGGTTGTTGCTGAGCGAGCTGACGTCGGCGGACGAGCCGGGCGGCGACCCGCTGGGGTTGCACGCGGACGCGGAGAGCGGCGATCCGTCCAGTGCCGCCCGGGCGTTGGACGCGCTGCTGCCCGCCCCGGTCGACCACTTCCTCGTGCAGGCCGACCTGACCGTGGTGGTCCCCGGGCCGCCCGAGCCGGCGCTGGCCGCCGAGTTGGAGGCGACGACCGAACTCGAGTCGGCCGGCGGGGCGAGTGTGCACCGGGTCACCACGGCGAGCGTACGGAGAGCGCTGGACGCCGGTTACACGGCCGACGACCTGCACGAGCTGTTCCGGCGACGGTCTCGTACCCCGGTGCCGCAAGGGTTGAGCTACCTGGTGGACGACGTGGCCCGTAAGCACGGTGGGCTGCGGGTCGGGTCGGCCGGGGCGTACCTGCGCAGTGACGACGAGGCGCTGCTCACCGAGGTGCTGGCCGACCGGCGGCTGGAGTCGTTGACGCTGCGCCGGCTGGCGCCGACGGTGTTGAGCACCCCGTACCAGGTCAGCCGGCTGCTGGGCGCGCTGCGGGACGCCGGCTACGCGCCGGTGCAGGAGGACGGCACGGGCGGCACGATGCTGTCCCGGCCTCGGATCCGGCGTGCTCCGGCGCGGGTCGCGGTGACCACCAGGACGCTCGATCCGCTGGCCGCCCCGAAGCTGCCGATGCCCCGGCTGCTCGGGGTGGTGGAGCACATCCGACGGGGCGACGCGGCGGCGCGGGCGGCCCGCCGGGCGCCGGCCGTCGTCCGGGGTGGGGCGGCAGGGTTGGGCGGAGGCCCGGTGCCCGCGCACACGCACAGCGAGGCCCTTGCCGTGCTCCAGCAGGCGGTCCGCGACAAGGCGCTGGTCTGGGTCGGCTATGTCGACGCGCACGGGGCGACCGCGTCCCGGCTGGTCAAGCCGGTCTCGATCGGTGCCGGCTACCTGCGGGCCGAGGACGAGCGGACCGAGATGCTGCACACCTTCGCACTGCACCGGATCACGGCGGCGGTGCTGGCGGACTGAGAAAGGCAACGCCGCCGCTGGTGTGCCCGGTCAGCGGCGGCCGCGCCGAAAGGTGCCGACCACCGAGACGACCAGCAACAGGGCGAAGCCGGCGCCGGCGGACTCACCTACCGAGTCGACGAAGCCCTGCCGCAGCACCAGCCAGCCGAAGAGGAACCACCCGACGAGGAGCGCCGCGGCGAGGGCGTACGCGACCACTGTCGCGCGGGACACCTCGTCGGGTGGCGCCTGTTCATGCTCTGCGATCACGTCACGGTCGACCGTCATGCCCAGCCTCCCCGCCCGCTGCGGCCCTGGACTCCCAAGAGTGTCACTCCCGGGACAGGTGTGACAGGGGATAAACCCCGAGTCGGGCGGGATGGTCAGGTGCCGGGGCGACGGCCGATCAGCACCACCCGGGTGCCGACCTTGCCCAACTCCCACATCCGGACGGCGTCGGCGTGCAGCAGGTTGACGCAGCCGTGCGAGCCGATCGACTTGTCGTGCAGGTAGGTCGTGGTCTCGTGGAAGCCCATGCCCTGGGTGAAGTGCTGCCAGTACGGCAGCCACACCTCGTACGGGTTGGACCACTCCTTCGGATTGCGGTAGTTGACCGTGTAGGTGCCGGACGGGGTCCGGTAGCCGGACATGCCGGTGCGGGTCACCGTCGGCGCCATGATCACCTTGCCGCCCCGGGCCGCCCACACGGTCTGCCGGGTCAGGTCCACGCAGAAGGTGGTGCCGGTGCCGGCCTTGCAGCGGGTCGTGTCGGTGGTGGCGAGTCGCTGGGCCACGTCCAGGGTGGTTGGTCCGGCGCGTCCCTCGACGGGGCGAATGCCGTACCTCTTCTGGAACTTCTTGATGGCGGCGCAGTCGGCGGCGGACTGCCGCCCGTCGACCGTGACCGGCCCGAACCCGCCGAGGCGGGCGAGGTAGGTCTCCACGGCTCGCTGGTGCTGGCCCTGCGGGCAGCCGGCGACGGTCGGCGTACCGGTGCTCGGGGTCGGGGTTGACGCCGTGCGGGTCGGCTTCGGCGTGGGTTTCCCGGAGGGTTTCGGGCTGGGTTTCGACGTCGGCGCGGCCGGCGTGGGCCGGCCGCGCTGGCCCGGCCCGGACGTGCCGCTCGCCCCCGTTGCCTGTTCCGCCGTACCGACCGGGGCGGCTCCCCCGCCACCACTCCCGCCGGACTGCGGATCGAACGTGCACGCGCCGGCCCCGACCAGCACGACCACCGCCAGGGCAACCAGCCGGAAAGTGCTCCGGACACGCTTCATGGCACCTCCCCTGGACGGTCGTCCCTTTGCTAGACGTTCGTGAGTGCCGTCCTGGTTGCACCCGGTGCTCATCTTTCTTTCCACGTTCTCCGCCGTGCAACACTGGATGGTCGGCCAGCGGCGGGTCTACGACCCGCTCCGGCTGGACGGCCAACCGAGGAGAGGACGCTGGCGTGAGTGGTGGACCCCTGATCGTGCAGTCGGACAAGACCCTGCTGCTGGAGATCGACCACCCCGACGCGCAGGCCTGCCGGATGGCGATCGCTCCCTTCGCCGAGCTGGAGCGCTCCCCGGAGCACGTGCACACGTACCGGCTGACCCCGCTCGGGCTGTGGAACGCCCGCGCGGCGGGGCACGATGCCGAGGGCGTGGTCGACACGCTGATCAAGTACTCGCGGTACCCGGTGCCGCATGCGCTGCTGGTGGACGTGGCCGAGACGATGGACCGCTACGGCCGGCTCCAGCTCGCCAACGACCCGGCGCACGGGCTGGTGCTGCGCGCGCTGGACCGGCTGGTGCTGATCGAGGTGGCCAAGAGCAAGAAGCTCGCCGGGATGCTCGGCGACAAGATCGACGACGACACGATCCGGGTCCACCCGTCCGAGCGGGGCCGGCTCAAGCAGGCGCTGCTCAAGCTGGGTTGGCCGGCGGAGGACCTGGCCGGTTACGTCGACGGTGAGGCGCACCCGATCGAGCTGGCCGAGGCCGGCAAGGACGGGCGCAAGCCGTGGACGCTGCGGTCGTACCAGCGGGAGGCCGTCGAGGCGTTCTGGGCGGGCGGGTCGGGCGTGGTGGTGCTGCCCTGCGGCGCCGGCAAGACCCTCGTCGGGGCGGCGGCGATGGCCGAGGCAAAGGCGACCACGCTGATCCTGGTCACCAACACCGTCGCCGGCCGGCAGTGGAAGCGGGAGCTGATCGCCCGTACGTCGCTGACCGAGGAGGAGATCGGCGAGTACTCCGGCGAGCGCAAGGAGATCCGCCCGGTCACCATCGCCACGTACCAGGTGCTCACCTCGCGACGCGGCGGCGCGTTCACCCACCTGGACCTGTTCGGCGCCCGCGACTGGGGCCTGGTCGTCTACGACGAGGTGCACCTCCTGCCCGCGCCGATCTTCCGGTTCACCGCGGACCTCCAGGCCCGCCGCCGGCTGGGCCTCACTGCCACTCTGGTACGCGAGGACGGCCGCGAGGGTGACGTGTTCAGCCTGATCGGGCCGAAGCGGTACGACGCGCCGTGGAAGGACATCGAGTCGCAGGGCTGGATCGCCCCGGCCGAGTGCGTCGAGGTCCGCGTGACCCTGACCGACGCGGAGCGCATGTCGTACGCGACGGCGGAGGCCGAGGAGCGCTACCGGATGGCGGCGACCGCCCGCACCAAGCTGCCGGTGGTCAAGGCGCTTGTCGACCGGCACCCGGACGACCAGGTGCTGGTGATCGGCGCGTACATCGACCAGTTGCACCAGATTGGCGAGTACCTCGACGCGCCGATCGTGCAGGGCTCGACCACGAACAAGGAGCGGGAGCGGCTGTTCGACGCGTTCCGCACCGGGGAGATCCGCACTCTGGTGATCTCGAAGGTCGGCAACTTCTCGATCGACCTGCCCGAGGCGGCGGTGGCGATCCAGGTGTCCGGCACGTTCGGGTCACGGCAGGAGGAGGCGCAGCGCCTCGGTCGGGTGCTCCGGCCCAAGGCCGACGGCCGGCAGGCGCACTTCTACACAGTGGTCTCCCGGGACACCATCGACACGGAGTACGCGGCACACCGGCAGCGCTTCCTCGCCGAACAGGGGTACGCGTACACGATCGTCGACGCCGACGACGTCCTCGGCCCGTCCCTGCCGTCCTTCGACTGACCGCGCTTGGCGCCTTGATCGACTCGCGTTCCTGGAAACCGGGGTGTCCCGAGCGCCCCGACACCCCGCCTTCCTGAAACCCGAGTTGATCAAGGCCCGGTCCAGCCCCGCTCAGCGGGAGAAGCGGTTCACCAGCACCGCGAGTCGCCGGTCATGGCCCTCACGGCGGAGCCGGCCGCTGCGCATCAGCGTGACCAGACCGTGCAGGCCGCTCCAGAACGTCTCGGTGAACGTCTCCAGGTCACCGTCCTCGGCGAACGGGCGCACCGTCTCGGCCAGCTCGGCGAAGCCCCGGGCCAGGTCGGTCGGGACGTCCTGGCTGGCGAACGGCAGGTCGACGGCGAGGGTGAACATCGCGTCGTAGAGGGCGGGCCGCTGTTCGGCGAAGGTGGTGTACGCCGCGGCGACGTCGGCGACCGCCTGCCGGGGGTTGGCGGCCGAGGCCCGCGCCGACGCCAGGGCGGTGGCCAGCTCGGCGAAGCCCTCGACGGCGACTGCCGCCATGATGGCGTCCTTGCCCTTGAAGTGGCTGTAGAGGACGGGCTGGCTGTATTCGATCTCGGCGGCGAGCCGCCGGGTGGTGACGGCGTCCCAGCCCTCGGTCAGGGCCAGGTCGCGGGCGGCGGCGACGATGGCCCGTTCCCGTTCCGCCCGCTCGCGCTCCCGGCGCGTCTGAGTCGACATGACAACAATCCTAGCAGCGCTAGCGTCGCTGTCGTTGCTCTGCTAGCGTCGCTCTTACATCTAGCGGCGCTAGCAATTGGAGCGAACCATGTTGTCACCCCTCGCCTACGGGCTCGCCGTCGTCCTCAGCCTCTTCGTCGCCTTCATCGGTGCGCGGTTCCTGCTGGTGCCGCAGGCCGCCGCCGCCGGGTACGGCGTGCCGGCCCGGCCGGACGGCGATCCGGCCTACCTGACGATCAAGGGCCTACGCGATCTCAGCTACGGCCTGCTCGGCCTCGCCCTGATCGCCTTCACCACGGCCGACGCGGTCGCGTGGTTCATGCTGATCGTCGCGCTCGTTCCCCTGGGCGACACCGTCATCGTGCTGCGCAACGGCGGAACGAAGGCCGTAGCCTTCGGCATCCACTTCGCGACGGCCGCAGTGGTCCTCCTGAACGCCGCCCTGCTCTTCGCCCTCTGACGCCCCACCCCACGTGGTGATCAAGAGGTTTGCGTCATCGACGGGCCGATCGGTGACGCAAACCTCTTGATCAACGCGGTCGGGGGGTCAGGACGTGGGGGGTGGGCAGCGGTCGGGGAGTTGGACCTCGCCGGGGTGGAGCTCGAAGGTGTCCATGGTGAACCACTCGTCGAGTTCCGGGTCAAAGAGGTTCTGCAGGCCGAACTGCAACACCTGCCACCACCGGGTCGAGTCGCGCTGGTCGACGTAGATGTCGCCGAGCGCGAGCGGGAACCGGAAGAACTCTCCTGGCACGGTGGAGCCGCCGACGACGCCGACCCGCCAGTGGTCGACGTGCCGGTCCTTCTCCCCCTGGAGGATCTCCGGCCCGACGAAGCGGGCGGTCTTGAGCTTGTCGTTGAAGATCTGCCGGTTGAAGAACCCCGGCACCTTGCTGCACGCACGGGGAGGGAACAGCGGGATGTTCGGCCACTTGTAGGTGAGCGTGTAGAGGGTGTTCTGGTAGATCAGGTTCGTGAACCAGATCGGGTACTCCGGGCCGCCGGCGACCATCTGGCTGTTGCCGTCGCGGCCCTGCCAGGTGAACGGGACGTCGATGCCGAGGTCCCGCACGATGTACCGGCCGGTGCCCCGGAAGTCCGCCGGCAGCAGCGGAGGGCGCGGCTCGCGCGGCTCGGGGGCCGTAGGACCATCGGCCTGGGCGGCGCGAGGCAGCGGCGCCGCCGCCGGACCCGGCGCGACCACGCCGAGGGCGAACAGGGCGCCGGCAACTGCCGACACCACCATCCGACGTGTACGCCTCGACGCCACCGCTGCCCTCCGTCGGGTGTGAGAGTGCCATCCGCTTTCGGCGCAGCGTATGAGCAGGAAAAACGTGAGAGCCGGCGGAAGACTGCCGCTCCACCGGACGGGTGACGAGACGCGCACCGGCCCGGGACCAGCAACGGTCCCGGGCCGGCGTCACGCCAATCTGACTACTTGATCAGCTTCCAGGGACCATTCTTGTCACCGGGCTCCTGGCCGCGCGTCCACCATTTCGCCTCGTACACGTGCCCCTTGAATGTCACCCGGTCGCCGGCGTTGTAGACCCTCGTGAGCGTCCACGCCGCCGGGCTGTTGTCCGGTGGGGTCGGGGCGATCTCCTCCCAGGACCCGTTGCGGTCACCGGGCTTCTGGTTGCGGGTGTACCACTGGGCCCGCCACTTCTTGCCGTCGTACATCGCGACGTCGCCCGCGTTGAAGATCCGCGACGCGGTCCAGATCGCCGTACCGTCCTCGGTCATGGCGATTTCCTGCCACGCGCCGTTGGCGTCGGCGCCCGGCTTCTGGTTCTTCGTGTACCAGGAGGCCCGGAAGACCCGGCCCTGGTAGGTGACCCGGTCGCCGTCGTTGTAGACGGTCGACGAACTCCACTGGGCCGGCAGGTTCACCGTCAGGACGGCGGTGGCCTGCACCGGAGTGAGGTGGTCGTCGCCCGCGTACGACGCGGTGAGCGTGTGCTGGCCACCCGCGAGGCCCACCGGAAGAGTGAACGTCGCGGCGCCGTTGGTCAGCGTGGCCGAGCCGCGAACTGTCGTACCCTCGCGCAGCTCCACCGCGCCGGTGACCGGCGTGCTGCCGGCCGCGACCTGCACCGTCACCGTCGCCGCGGTGCCCCAGCTGGTCGGGGCGGCGGTGACTGTCATCGTCGGAACCTGCTTGGCGGTCGCGAACACGGCCGGCTGGGCCACCGCCTCGCCGCCGTCGGCGCTGCGCGCCGAGACGATCCAGCCGTACGAGGTGCCCGGCAGGAGCTTGTCCCAGGTCGCCGTGGCGACACCGTTCGAGGTCACCTCGTCGGTGCCGATCGTGCCGGAGGGCACGTATGCGGCGAGCGAGTCGGTGCTGAACGACGTCTTGCGGGTGCTGAGATCCACCGGCAGGGTCAGGTTGTCCTCCGAGCCGTTGTAACGCGGCTTGGGCTGGCTGCCGTCCTGGCGGATGTCGTACTCGGTCGCCCCGAAGTTCTTCAGGAACGGCGAGTACGTGTCGATGTGCATCTCGGCCCGGTCCACGTCGAACTGGAGCAGGCGCAGGAAGCTCGCGCCGAACTGCAACCGGTCGGTGGCCTTGTGGTCCGGCTTGCCGTCGCCGTTGACGTCGATGGTGCCGTCGGCCGCGACCTGGTTCGGCCACAGCTCGGCGGCGGTGACCGTGTAGAACTGGTAGTCCGCGAGCAGCTCGACGACGTCGTGGCTGACGGTGACGCCGATCTTCGACTTCAGGTTGGTGCCCACGCCGTGCTCGTGCCCGGCGAGGACCAGGAACACGTTCGGGTTGGTCTCGACGACCTGCTTGAAGAGCGGCGAGCCATCCGGTGCGGAGAAGTCCGCACCCCGTCCGTCCGGGTTGACCGAGGGCTTCAGGTAGTCGTGGGAGAGCAGGATCCCGTTGCGGTCCTTGTACCGCTTGAAGATCGAGTCAGCCCACTTGGCCTCGGCCGGCGTGACGCCGTACGACAGGCCGACCGCCACGAAGTCCAGGCCACCTGCCGAGAAGAGCAGGTAGTTGTTCTGGTTGTCCTTGCCCGGCGTGACGGAGCCGTCGGCGTTCGTCTTCTCGTCCCAGGCGTGGTACTCGGTGCCCTTCGGCCAGCCCTTCGCCGTCCCGTAGTAGCGGTCCGCGCTGAAGGTCCGGCTGAACCGGGACGTGGGGCCCGTCTCGGCGCCCAACTGGTCGTCGTGGTTGCCCGCGATGACCTGGTTGACGACACCGTTGTCGTCGAGGATCTTCTGGAAGCCCAAGGCCGTGGCCAGCTCCTTCTCGACCTGCTCATGCAGACCGGGTCGCTTCAGCGAGCCGTCCGGGTTCGTGGCCAGCGGGTCGTAGTAGTCGTTCTCGATGACGTCGCCGGTGTGCGCGGCGTACGCGATCTTGCGGCTGGCCGCGTTGTCGGCGATCCACTGCATCTGGTCGCGGTACGCCGCCGACCAGATCGCCTGCTCCTCGGCCGTCTCGACGTCGGAGGGCTCGGCGTTGCCGTCGAAGTCGTCGTACGTGCCGCCGGCCGCACCCTCGGTGATGTACTGGGTGTCGGTGAAGTGCGCCAACGAGAAGTCGTACGAGTTCGGGTCCTCGAAGCGGTCCTTGTCGTTCTGCGCCGACGCGTCGTGCGGTGACAGGTCGTCGGCGAACGGGTCCTCGCCGGTGACCAGCACGTGGACGACGCCGCCGTCGCGGTAGCCGGCCTCCACCGGAGCGGTCAGGACCGTCTCGTGCCCGGCCTGGCCCCGCGCCGAGGTCAGGACGATCCACTTGCCGGTGGCCGGGTTCCAGGCCCGCAGCGCCACGATCCGCGCCGGGTCGATGGTGCCCGACCAGCGCAGCGTGGGCTCCTGCTTGGTGGCACCCAGCGGCAGGTCGTACCGCTGGAAGACCACCCCACGGCCGGACGGGGTGTCGATCGTCGCGCCGTCGAGCGGACGCAGCGAGGCGACGTCCACGCTCCGGTCGTGCTGCACGTCGAGCACTGTCGGCACGTCGGCCGCCTCGCCCTGGTAGCCGCCGGTCGGCAGCACCACGTCCGCCTTGGTGAACGTGGCGGTCAGCCCGACGCCCTCGGCACCGGGGATCCGGGCGGACAGCTCCGCCGAGAGCGGGTCGGTGTTCTTGACCGTCGAGTTCAGCTCGGTCGGGACGTCCGGGATGCTCGCGCTGCTGAAGCGCACCTCACGGGTGGCGGTGTTGCCGAGCGCGTCGGTCGCCGTCAGCGCTATGACGTGCTCACCGGCCGGCAGGCCGTGGCCGATCTGGTCGCCCTGCTTGACGGCGACGCCGTCGAGGGTGATGGCCGGCGCGCCGACCACGCCGGAGGCGTCCTTGGTCTTGACGTTGAGCGCGACTGTCGACGTCAGCCGCTGCCCGGCCGCCGGGACGCTGCTCTCGATCTCCGGCGCGGTGTTGTCGGTGGTGAAGCGCCGCGTCGAGGTCTTGTCCCCGACGACAGCCTTGATGGTGTGGGGGCCGTCCGCGATCGTCGTCGTGTCCACGTCCGCGCGCTTGCCCAGCGCCGGCAGCGCCGTGCCGTCCTGCGCGGTGACGTCGAACAGGACCACCTTGGTCAGCACCGAGTTGTAGCTGCTGCCGCAGGTGCCGTCACCGAGGTACGTGGTCACCTGGGAGCCGGCGGGGTAGCTCGCCGAACCGATCGTGACCGTGGTCTGGGCGATCGAGCGGGTCAGCTGGGTCGCCTTCGCCTCGGTCGGCAGCAGCTGGAAGTCCCGCAGCGTGAAGTCGTCGAAGTTGTCGCAGCCACCGGGCTTGGCGCTGCCGTGGTCGTTGCCCGCGACGAACTCCACGGCGTTGACGCCCGGCACCAGCCACTCGTTCGGGAAGGCGAGGTCGGCGACCTCCTTCTCCCACATGCCGATCTCCAGCCCGATGCCGTTGATCAGGACCTTGTTGTCGTACCCGTTGTCGCTGCCGTTGCCCCCGACGAACACCTTCAGGTGCGCGTCGCCTCCGCTGCCCAGGGTGTCGACGGTACGGGTCGTCGGGGCGCCGCCGATGGTGAAGTGGAACTCGGCGTCCCTGTTGGCCGCGCAGGTGCCGTCGCCCAGCGCCAGCGTGGCGGCTGTCGTCTCCGCCTTCGTCACTGTCGTGCCGCTGGTGGTGACGAGGTACGTGGTGCCGGCCGTCACCGTGCCCACCGTGCTCAGGCTGAGGCTCGTGGCCGCCCGGGTGAGGGTGAAGTCGTCGTGGTTGGCGCAGGTAGCGCCGTTCACGGTGCCGTTGTAGTCACCGGTGCGGACCTCGACGACGTTGTCACCGAGGTGCAGGAACCGGGTCGGGAACGCCACCCTGACGGCCTCCGCCCCGGTGGCGCCGTAGTCGCCACCGAGATCGACCCGGTGGCCGTTGACAAGCGCGTAGTTCTGATAGCGGGCCTCGATCGAGTTGCCGGCCGCGACCGCGAGGCCGAGCGTGGCGGTGCCGGCGGCCAGCGCCTCCGCGTTCTCGGCGGGCTTGTCGTCGATGGCCAGCGACTCGACGTGCTCCTTGCCACCGCTCGGCAGCGCGGCGATCACCGGCCGAGTGCCGCGTACGCGGGCACCGTCACCAGGGGTGACCACCGCCGCGCCGGCCGGCGAGTTGTTGACGTCGACGGTCACGGTCGTCTTCGCGCCCGACAGGGTCGTCGCGCTGACGGTGTGCGTACCGTTGCTGAGCCTGGTGGTGTCCAGGTCGGCGCGCAGGCCGGACGTGCTGCCCGGCTCGCCGGAGATGACGAAGGTCAGGGCCTGCTTGAGCAGCTTCGCCGAGCTGCCGCAGGTGCCGTCGCCGAAGCTGTAGCTGAACAGGTTCTGCTCGCCGTCGGCGACCACGCCGAGCAGGCTGAGGCTGATGCTGCTCAAGGCGTAGTCGTCGTAGTTGGGGCAGCGGCCACCCTCACCGTTCGGCAACTCCTCGTAGCCGACGGCGGTCTTGGTGGTCGTGTCGACCCAGTTCGCTCCAGCCTGGACGGTGACGGTGTTCGCGCCGGGTTGCAGCCAGTCGCCGGGGAAGTCGAGGGTGCCGACCTGGCCACCCGGGATGTCCGGGAGGTACACCCGGTCCGCCTCGGCGGTGTGGCCGTTGACGGTGATGTAGTTGCGGTAGCGGGCCTCGGTGCCGTTGCCGCCCATTTCGAAGGCGAAGTGGGCGGTGCCGGCGGTCTTGTCGGCGCTGACCTTGTCGCCGTCGACGGCGAGGGTGGTGACCGAGTCGTTCTCGGTGACCGGCTCGACGACGACGGGGACCTTGCCCTCGACGTTCTGCCCGTCGGTCAGGTTGATCAGCGGTGCGTTACCGCTGGTCGGGACGGTCTGCGCTCCTGCGAGGGTGGGGCTGAGGGTCGTCGCCGGTCCGGCGATGAGGATGAGCGCCACCGCGGACAGGAGTCCGCGTGTTCGCTTCCTACGCGCACGTGGTGCGTGCGTCATGGCGAGGTTTCTCCTTAGTTGGGTGCGAAAACCGCCGACGCCGAGCACCGGAATGCTGACCACGGCGGGCACGGGGGCCAGAGCGGGTGGCCGGTCTCAGGACGGTCGGGCGTGGGCGACCCGCCGGCGAGTTACCTGGCGTCGCAGCAGCGCGACGGCGGCCGCGACGAGCAGCAGGGGTCCGACGCTTCGGGCGACCTTCCAGGCGGTGGCGGGGCCGTGGTCGGCCGCACTCGCCGCACTCGCCGCACTCGCCGCGCTCGTCGCGCTCGTCGCGGGCACGTCGCCGAGCACCCAGTCGTGGACGTACCGGCCGGGGCCGTACACCTGGCGCTGGCCCTGGGGGCCGGTCGCCACCGTCTGGTACGCGGGGTCGAGATCGCTCAGCATCCGCACCTCGATGGCGGCCTTGCCGACCAGTCCCGGGCAGGTGTAGTCGACGTCCACACCGGAATTGGCAGGGTCGCGCGGCGGATCGACGGTGCCAGTGCACGCGTGTCCGTCACTGATGACGGACATTTGCTTGAGCAGGTAATTCGCGAACGGTGCGGACGAGGCGAGGACTGTCGCGTCCGAAGCCTGGAAGGAGATCGCGCCGTCGAGCAGAACGCGGTCCTGCGGCAGCAGGCCGAGTCGGACGCCGAGGAGGGTCAGTTCGTCGACGCCGCCCGGCTTCCACGTCAGGTGCACCACCTCGGGGCGGGTCGCGTCCGCAGCGACGGTCACGGTCTGCGGATAGCCGTACGGGTGGGCTGCGGCGGGGACCGCCGAGGCGAGCAGGGTGAAGGCGAACGCCACCGAGATCACGACGCGGCGGGACCACCGTGCAGTTGAGGGCATGCCAGCGCTCCGGTCTACAGGTGCTGTGGCACGCCGGTGGGCGCAGCCGTCCAGTGACCCTGCCGGGCGTCGGCGAACTCGCCAGGCGAGCTTGATGAGAAACGGGCGCAGCGGGGATGAACAGTTAGTTGATCAACTGCGCTCTCCAGGGCGCACGGGCTGCCCGACCGCTCAGGCGGCGTTGAGCTTCCGTAGGACGTACTGGTTGAGGCTCACGCCATCCTCGGCGGCGTGGATGGCAAGCTCGCGGTGCAGGCTTTCGCCGACGCGCAGGTCGAACTTGCCCGAGTAGCTGCGCTCGGCGAACGGCTGCAGCACCGCCTCGCCCTGCTCGTCCATGTCCGCGATCACTTCACGCAGTAGGTCCTGGAGCCCCTGCAGAGCCTCGATCTGGGAGGGCACCAGCCAGGACAGGGACGGGAACTCCGCGCAGGTGGCGACGAACTCGCGGTCCGGGACCGACCACGTAACGCGGTAGGTGTAGTGGGACACCTCAGGATGGGGATCGGTCTGCATCACATGGCCTCCTTGTCGATCGACTTGAGCACCTGCCGTACCTGGTAGCCCTTGCCCTTGCCCTTGTCGTTCTGGATGTTGACGCGTGGGTCGCCCGTCCAGGCAACTTGAACACCGCATGGGAGGTGCCGGCCTGCCGCGGCTTCCCGAAGTAGTGCTCGCACACCCCGTAGAGATCATTCTCGCGCTCCCTACAGATTTGATGTCGTAAACGACTCAGCCGCCAGCGCTTGCTCGACTCGGCGACGCCGTGCCGCAGGCGGTAACGTCGCCACCTGGGCGAGGTAATGATCGCCTAATGCGGGGGCACTTTGGCGTAGTAAATCCGCGATCCTAGAGGACCGCCGTCGTGCCGAGCTGGCGAGTGCGGAAGTGCAGGCGATCGTCGGGCGGCGGTCGGGGGAGGGGCGGCGCGCGTGCCCACGCGAGGCGACATGTGGGTGCGACGCTGAACGGTGCCAGCACGCGCGACATCGCCACGCAGCGTTCTACCCGCACCATGATCTAGTCAGACTCCCATCTGTCCACAATAATCATCACCATGTGCGTGCGCCCCGTTACGAGACACACCGCCCGGCGCGGTTGGCGGAAGGGGGCCATGTGACACCGACGAGCCGTAGCCGGGTCGCTGGCGGAGCTACGTCACAAACGGCTGCTCGTCTGTTGCTGGCGATGGACAAACTCGGCGAGGACGTGCCAACAAGCTGCCCGGTCCACGGCGCGGTCAAGGTAGTCCAATCGTTGAGCTTGCTGATCAAGATCGACTTTTGGATCAGAAACCCTGATTACTTAGCGGATGAGCTACTCACCGAGATCGAGCAGCAGCGCCAGCCGCCTTCCCTTCTCTCACGTATCGGAAGCATGATCGGCGGAAAAGCGCCAACGCTCCACCGCTACCCAATGGCCAAGTATCTCTACGGCGCCTACGAGCGGCCCGACAATGCCCTTGCGCTCCTGGCTTCTCACAAGTTGATCCGTCACCTGCGTACGAGCGACACATCGAAGGCTCGACGCGACTATTACTTGCTAGAGAAGGGCAGCGAGGCCGCCACGGCGATGCGTGCCGAGGTGCCGGTGGTGTCTTGGTACGACCAGCAGGCCGAGGCGGTCGGACTGATTCCCGAGGCCAGCATGGGTGGCGCAGCACGCAGACGTCAGTACGAGCAGCCCGAGTATGAGCAGACCCCCTGGGGTGCCGTCATCCCTGAGATCACCGAGCGCGTTAGGGACCGGGCATTGAAGGTAGCCAGGCATTTCAGCTTCCCGCTCGATCTGCAGGTGAATCCTATCGATGCTGAGGACAAGCCATGACCGACGTGATCGAGACCCCCACAGCCGTCGAGCCATTCGAGGGAGCCGACGAGTGGGTAGCGGCCATCGCCAAACGTGCTCGCTGCTTGCCTGAAGCGGTGCGTGCCGAACTGGCACGGCAGCAGATCCGCCCCCCCGCCGGCTGGGGTTCCCAGCGCCACCTCCACTTAGACGGCATGCTCTTCGCCGGGGTCAAGACCCCGAAAGACGCACCCCGCACGCCGTACATCTTTGATATCCAGTTCACCCAAGGCGTCACGGCGTTTGGGACCCACAACGAGAACGACGCTGGAAAATCATCCGTGATCCGGACCCTGCGCTGGGCACTCAGGGGCCGCTCCCAACTACAGCCTGACGTGCGCAAGTGGATGCGCGCTATCGTCCTTGAACTACGCATCGAAGAAGAGCGGCTGGCCGTGGCGTTCGCCGTCACCGACGGCGAGCCGGCAGGCGCGGTCCTTCGACTGCGGCAGCCGATCGACTTCGTCGAACTACGTGCCCGGCTTGAGCAACCAACGGAAGCGCTACGGATTCCTGTCGGCCCCGATACCGGCGCGCAGGTAAACAAGGTGCACGCAGCCATGACCGCCTACCTGCATGAAAACCATGCCGTCGAGGTAGCCGAGTTTCGTTCCAGCGAGGACTTCGAACGCGTCATGGACGATGTGATGCTCGACCGCCTCGGCTTCCCGCGCATCCCCAGCTGGCAAAACCGCCCCAAGGACCAGCAAGCACACGACGGGGACGGTTCAATGGGAGAGCTGGGCTGGCAGACGTGGAGCGGAGCGCTTAGCATCACCGAACCCAGCGTGCCGGTCGTGCTTGGGGAAGAGCAACGTGCCGTCGTCCGGTTGCTCCAGATGTACCTGGGCAGCCCGTGGGCCGTCACCGTCGCTGCGATCGCCGCGCGTAAGGGGCAGTTGGGCAGCCAGTTGGGAACCCTTCAACGCCGTCTGCAGGACCAGCAAGGCGCCCACACTGGCGACTTGGCGCAGTTGCGCAGCCGTCTGCGGGAGATTGACGCAGAACTGTCGAGTCATCCGGACCCGGGCGATCTATCGGATCTGGACCGGCGGATACGTGCCGCGTCCGACGCAGGACGCACGGCGGCCGCAGCAGAGGCCGCCTATAGGGAGACATCCCTTCGGTACGGCGAGGTCAGTCGCCTGCTCGACGACGCGGAGTCCGAGGTGGCCGCCTTGCAGGAAGCGAAACTCACCCGCAGGTTCTGGCACGCGCTTAAACCGAGCTGCTGCCCCCGATGTGACGCGGACGTGACCGAGGACCGGTGGGCGAGGGAACGAGCTGGTCAATGCTCGCTTTGCGACAGCCCACTCGAGCTTCAGCAGGCGGCACCGCAATCACCCGAGGCCGCCCATGAACTCGACAATGCAGCTATCGAGAAGTATCTCGCCGAGGGTGCCGCGCTCGACATAGACACCCTCGACGACTTGGCCGCTGCTCAGCTGCAGGTCCGGCAACTCGAGCAGCACCTCGGCGTCGTCGACAGGGACAGGGATGTAGCCCGGCAAGCCCGGGACGCAGCCCAACGGGCATGGCAGGCGGCCCAAGCTGACGTCACTGGACTACCCCAGCGTTCAGTAGGGCAGTGGCAAAGCCTGACGGTGGAACGCGCCGTGACACTGGCCCGCATCGAAGAACGGGAGAACGTCCGACCCACCGCCAACCTGGAGAAGCAGATCGAAGAACTCCAGCGGCAGCTAAAGATCGTCAAGGCTGCCGAGCAGGAAGCCCAAAAACGTCACAAGGAGGATCAGGAAGACCTGCTGAGGATGGTCAGCGAGCAGGTCACCAGGCTTGGCAGGACACTTGGGGTCCGGAATCTGGAGTCCGCCACCCTGCTCGGGAACGGGCACATGCCGGTTGTCAAGGGCGGAGAGAAAGAGAACTTCGGCCAGCTGGAACCCGGTGAGAAGTTGCGCCTGAAGATTTCACTGATTGTCGCCCTCATGCGCGTAGGTGAGGAGGCCGGGGTTTCACGGCACCCCGGCCTCATCGTCATCGACTCCCTCGGAAGGGAAGAGCTCAATCCCAAGAACATGATCGATATGCTTGGAGAGCTGGTAAAACTCACGCAGGAGGTGCCATACCTGCAAGTTGTGCTGACCAGCGCCTATGGCGATCGACTCGTCGAAGGGCTCGGCGAAGAACGAGTACTGCTCGCGGAAGCAGGGCAACCCCTATGGTGAGGCCGCCTGCCATCTCGAAGATTCGGGTCAAGGCCTACGAATAGCAGGCACGCCGTCGGAAGGAGGCAACGTGGGACGAGCTATCGAGCAGCTACGCCAAGCCCTTGCAAGCGCCGAAGAGCCCACCCTTGCCTCCATCGGTGGCCCAGCCGCCGTCCTGGCAGCTTCCGATGACTTGCCCTCGACCTCCGAGCTGCCCTTCGTCATCTCTCTGCTGATGGACGAATGGGCCAGCATCGCCGACCGGAGCGCCCTCGTCGACCTCGTCGTGACAGCAGTCGGCATCGCACGCCCCTTCGAGCTCGACGACCTGCTGGATCTGGTCCTCAGCGACGAGACAGTAGTTCCCGACCTCGCGGGCCAGCTGGAGAAACCCCTCAAGCTCCGCGCAGCTGGTGAGGATGCGGCGGCGGGCATTGCGCTGGAGGCGTGGCTCAGGCTCAATCTCGGCCGATGGACCCGCTCGCCGCTGGTGCTGCTGGGTGCACTCGACGAGCACGCCGCATCCGCCGCCAACGCTGAATCCGGCACCATCGACGAAACCTTCCTACAGCGTCTGGTCCGCTGTCTAGGCGCAGCCGGTGAACACTGGCACGAACACGGCTCAGAGATGGCCGCGGCATTGCGAGGACTCCTTCACCACACAGCCGTGGATGACAACATCGCCTTCGAGCTCGCCATGCTGGAACTACGCAAGGGTCTCGAAGGCGCGGATCCAGTAGGATCTGTGGCAGCGCTACGAGAAGCACGCTCACATTTGGCGCTGTGTGCCCAGTATGAGGATCGAATCGATGCGGAAATTTTTGGCGCTGCAATCGATGCCCTGCTCGCCTTCGTGACTGGTGCCCTGCCGACGCCTGGTGATCTGGACCGGCTAAAGGCCCTCGTTTTCGACTTTCGTCTCAACTCCTTGTCTGAGTACCCGCACTGGCGGCAGCCTCGGGCCGACACCGCAGTGCATTGGCTCGGACTCGTCGATGCCCTGACGCGTCTTCAGGATCTTGACCGTGGTTGGCTCAACGCTGCCGAACTCATCGCCGACATGGCGACGGTCTACCGCGCACACCGCACGCTGACGCTGGTACAGCCCGCCGCCGTTGTCAGTAGAGACCAAACGCCCGAGGTAACAACCGATTGCGCTGCGCTGCCGGCGCTGCTGCAGCCTCGCCTAGTCACCGCCGTGCGCCGGCAAGGACACGGCCTAGACATGCTTGACCACTGGCTTGCCACCGTTGAGCAGACAGCCGAACCTGAGGACGTAGCCGCGATTCGCGACATACGCGACCGTGTCAGATTTGGGGGTGCGGATCAACACCCAAAAGTAACTAGCGTCGACTTGTCGGCGCTCAGGGAAGTACTTGGCATTCCTGAGGATGACTTGCCAGCTGTCCAGGCGGCGCTAGGTGCCTATCCCGAGATGGCGCACAAGCTCAATGCCCTTGCTGCAGCTAAAGCCGAGGCGACCAAAGTAGACGTCAACATCTACTTCCAGCGTACTTTCGCGCGGGTAAGAGACGAGCTGCTCGCCATGAGCGGATTCACGGGGGAACGTGCGAGAAGGGTAGAACAGGTTGCCCTTGCGCTGCTCCGTTACGTCAGGTGGCGCGGATCGGTAACGGCTGGCAGCAAACTCGCGGCTTCCTTTCAGCGACGCTTCTCCAGCGCCGACGACGCGCCGAAGGAAGCGGAGTTTGCCGACGACCTTCATGGGTTGTTGGCGATGACCCTAGAGGTTGTGCCGATCAAGGAAGTTTCGCACATCGCCAATGGTCGCATCGATCTGATCGCCGACTTCGGCGCGATCTCGCTCGTCATCGAGTGCAAACGCGAACTGCACGACGCCTCTATGGAGCATCTGGCATCGCTCTACGCTTTCCAAGCGGCAGAGTACGACTGGGCTGACCCGGGCGTTGCCTTCCTTGTGGTACTCGACCTGACCAAAAAGACGCGCAGGGTGCAGCTCGGCGAGTCCGTACGTGTCGTCTCGATTCCCCCCGCTGGAGGCGGCCAGCCGGAGACCGTGATGGTGTCCAGAGTGCAAGCGAACCTACCTCCACCGTCCTACCTCTCGACCCCTTCGGCCGCGAGGGCTCGCGTGGCGGCAGGATCGGCTTTGGAGAACGCGCCGGAGATCGGTACAACCTCGTAATAGCCATCAGCTGCACCCCCAACGATAAGGGAGACGATCAGCCCAGGTTGCCGAATTCGCTACTTAGGATCAAGGCGGCCTGCAAACGGGCGCGCCGACCCCGGCCCGGCTGCTGGCGACCTCCGGCCGGCATCAGCGGCCGGCCGGCCACGTTGGCGGACGACAAGGCTTTGGAGACCTCGGGACTCCGCCCCGGCCCTCGGCCCTCAGAGATCAGCCGGGGCGGATTACCTCGCCGGGCCCCAGAAGGGCTACCAGCCTCTCGGACGAGCCGAGGTCGTTCGGGCTGGTGAGGCGCTCCGCCCTGTCCTCGTTGGGGAGGCTGGACGGTCTGCCGACTGCCCGAGGAGGAGATCCTTGAAATTCACGCTTACGCTGACTCGCAGTGAGCTGATGGCGCAGCCAATCTTTCAGGAATTTGGGTGGCCGTCGAATAGCCCGTTCTCATTGGCCCAGCTCTCGAACCCGCCGACTGGAAATGGCAACCGATACTGGCTCACCAGCAAGTCATCGGCCAGCACACTCACCAGCTTCACCGTGAGCAGGTCTTGCCTTATTGCATCGGACAAAAGCGATAGGGTCGGCTTGAGGAAGATGCCATTCTCTCGCGCCGCCCTTCTCCCTGCTCCGTCATCGACAACGGCGATGCCTCCGACCACTGAAGCAAGGGCTAGAACTCCAGCCTCTCCCTTGTTGCGTTCGCCCTTGACCAGTAGTGCGGCAAACTTCGCGAACGCCACGATTTCCTCGGAGGTCTGAAGCTCTCGATGTTCGATCCAGTCCGCTTCAAGAGCAGCCCTGACGCGACTGTCTCTTGCACTCATCTGCTGCAACTCGTCCACGACCACATCGGGCACGAGAGCTAGCCGGGGACCAACCACAGCCTTCAGGACGCCAAGCCAGTTCTGCCGAGCGAAGTGCGCTAACGGACTTGTATCGAAGACGAGCACCTCACGGTGCGACTCTTCGGCCAATGCATCGACCTCATCACTCAGACGAGGTTCCATATGGCGCTCTCCGGTAGGCTCGGTAGAACCGGTAGATCCTCTTCGTTCCATGTATCGAAAAGGAGATCGGTGGCGCGAGCGGGCGAAATCATTTCATGGCGATAGATCCTTAGCACTGACTCTTCGTATGATCTCGGAAGACATGGGGGCGCAAGCTCGTCGGGAACCACCAGGTTAAGCTCGACGATGTCCGCACGAGTGGTCCGGATCGAGCGCACCTGCCGCCCACCGGACTGTGCAATTAGCCCGAGTTCAATTAGGCGACGGGCCAGAGTTGACATGTCGACTCTGAAAATGCTGCCAATCTTGACGCATCTTGCTCGTAGGTCGTCACCTCGCGCCTGCGAGTCGTCCCACATCTGCCTTAGGCCGACTGCCGGAAGCAGCAGGGCGCGGGCAAATCGGTCGAGCCGCGACTCCCAAGCGTTGTCATCTTCCCAGTCGGAGACTCGCCAATCGACCGAGTACTCATCTGCAAAAAGGAAGTGTCCTAGTTCGTGTGCCGCAGCAAGCCTCCGCCTGCCGACGTGTAGGTGGCCGTTTACAACCGCTACGCCGCCCCGCTCAAGGAGAACCGAGGCGGCATCAGCGGCATCGCGCCCTAAGTCGAAGGCGAAGACTAGCAAACCAAGGTTTGAGAAATGACCAGCAATATCTACAAGCGGCGCGATTGAATTTAGCCCCAGGAGGCCGCGGGCGATTGTCGAAGAAGCTTCGGCCTCTTCGGCGTTTCGAGGCCTAGACAGCGTCTGCACAGAAGGTGTGTTCCATCGTTCGTCACGCTGTGAGGTGAACTCGACGTTCCACGTAACTCTCTCGACTGTCCGGTCTATGGTGGGACTCTCCGCCCCCGGCTCTTCAAGATTACGATGGGACACAATGGCCGGTGGCGTTTCCATCACGAACCACTCAATTCGCTCTCCCAAAGTGTTCGCGATCCGAGCTAGTTCAAGCGCCGAAACCCGGCGCCCCCCGTTTTCGATCTTGGCGAGGACCGACCGGTCTAGCGAGATGGCCGAGGCAAGATCAGCCTGGGTGAGGCCGGCACGGCTTCTTGCCTCGGCGATGCGCCTGCCCATGGACGCGCTGTCGCTCACTGTCACGTGTGCGATTCTAGAACATTCCTTTAGGTGATGGCCATCACTTGGCCCACAGCCTTGGGTCGATCAGGCAGGAATGGGACACCAGGATGAGCGGGGTTAACGGCCGTAACGCCAGTGCGGCGGTGGCGGGAGGGCCTTCGGCCGTCCGTGGGTGCCGTTGCTGACAGCAGCGGCTACAGCAACGCGACTGGACCACCCATGATGCCTCCGGGTCTTTGGCTTGCGTCTGAATGGTGTAGGCGAGGTCACCATCGAGGGCGATGCCGGCTCGATGAGGTCAAAGGTTGGACGGTCTGCGCCGGGGCCTGCCCTCCCCAGCCGTCCGGGGTCAACGCCGACTGTCCGCAACGAAGACGCCGCGACCAGGGCGCCCAACCAGCACACCCTGCTCCCGCAGCGTCGCGATCGCGCGCTGGATCGTCGAGTGCGAGACGTCGTAGGAGTCGGCAAGCGCACGGCCTGAGGGCAACTGACTGCCCGGTGGATAAGTACCGTCCTTGATCTTGCCTCGCAGGTCGTCTAGCAGCTCGTCCATGGTGGGTGGAATAGGCACGGTGCGGCCCCTTGCAGTCGGTTGGCCCACCCAGTATTGATCCACCCCCTCGACGTAGGCAATGCATCTACTGAAAGAGGTGATGGTGGTGACATAGCTGACGGTGATGATGGTTCAGTAAAAGAGGACAGCGCGGTACTTGACGTAGGTGAGGCTGCATCGGTAGCGTCACCCTCGGTGATGCGATGCTGCTGCGGTCGGTTGGCGCCTCTCGTACCGGTCTCGCATCGCCGCTGAGACCCCACCCACCGCGCTCCCCCGGCGCGGCCCTGCTGCCGTACCGCTGATCGAGGCTGCGGTCGCAGGGTGGGGCGGTCTCCGCCGCCCGCAACCGGCGGAGGCCGCCCCCTCCACTTCGAGGCGACCCGACGAAGGGCGGTCTACCGATGAGCAGCCGCTGGGTGATCCACCTGCCGGTCACCGCACCCGACCTGCTCCGGGCGCGGATCTTCGCCCGGACCGCCGCCCGGGTGCTGGCCCGGCTCAGCGCCCGCGTCGAGCCCGGCGGGGTCACCGTCTCGGCCGAGGACCAACAGGGCGTACGACACTGGGTCTTCTGCGACCGGCCGCTGCCGCACGGACACGGCCGATGTGCGCTGGCGGTGGACCACACCTCGGCGTGCGCGCCACGCCCGCCGTGGCCCCGACGGCGCTGAATCGTCTACGTCATCAACTCCTGGTCACGCAGGTGGAGACAGCCACGCCGCTGGGCGACCGGGTGACGAGCGTCAACGGCTCAGGAGGTTCTCCCGCTGCATGTGTGACAGCTTCTCCGGGTTGCGGACGGCGTAGAGCCCGGTGATGAGCCCGTCGTCGATGCGGATGGCCACGACGGTGTCCAACTCGCCGTCGAGGTGGACGATGAGCGCCGGATAGCCGTTGACCTGCGCCGACCGCCACGTCGTGACGCCCGGGACCTTGCCCCACCCGCCGGCCAGCGCGCGGGCCACCTTGTCGGCACCGAGGATGGGCCGTGGGACGGCCTGCTTGATCCCGCCACCGTCACCGAGAAAGACCACATCCGGCGCGAGGATGTCGAGCAGGCCCTGCAGATCGCCCATGTCGACAGCCCGCTGGAACGCGTCGAGCGCGCTGCGGGCTTCGGCTGCGGAGACGACCTGGCGGGGTCGGCGCGCGGCGACGTGCGCGCGGGCGCGGTGGGTGATCTGGCGGACGGCAGCCGGGCTCTTCTCGACGGCTTCGGCGATCTCGTCGTACCCCAGGTCGAACACCTCGCGCAGCACGAACACGGCGCGTTCGGTCGGCGCGAGGGTTTCCAACACCAGCAGCATCGCCATCGAGACGCTGTCGGCCAGCGCGATGTCCTCAGCCACGTCGGGGGCGGTGAGCAGCGGCTCGGGCAGCCAGGAGCCGACGTAGGACTCCTTGCGGCGGCCGAGCGTCCGCAGCCGGATGAGTGACTGCCGGGTGGTGATGCGGACCAGGTAGGCGCGCTGGTCGTGGACCGTGCCCAGGTCGACGCCCGCCCATCGAAGCCAGGTTTCCTGGAGTACGTCCTCCGCGTCGGCGGCCGAGCCGAGCATTTCGTACGCGACGGTGAAGAGCAGGTTGCGGTGGGCGAGGAACGCCTCGGTGGCCCGGTCCGGGCTGTCGTCGGCGGCGGTCTGCGGCGTGCCCACCATGGGTGACTCCTGTTCGCTCTCGACTGCGTCGCCCATCAGATGCCGGACCCGGCCGTTCTGTGACACCTGCGGCCTGTGGCGGTGGTCACCCCGGCCGCGCCGTCACAGATCGGAGATGGCCGGCATCTCATGGTCGTCCGATCGAACGACGCGAGTGAAGGACGGAACCATGGACGCCCGATTCAACATGTTCGACAACGAGACAGCGATGAAGTTCTTCAAGCGGTTCGCGAGCGCCGGCCAGGTGATCCAGCGGTCGTCGCTGCCGCAGTCCACGCAGGAGCTGGTGTCGCTGCGGGCCAGCCAGATCAACGGCTGCGGCTGGTGCATCGACGTGCACACCAAGGAGGCCGCGGCGGCCGGTGAGAGCGCGGTCCGGCTGAACCTGGTGGCCGCCTGGCGTGAGGCCACCGTCTTCACCGAGGCCGAGCAGGCTGCGCTGGCGTTCGCCGAGGAGGGCACCCGGCTCGCCGACGCCCACCAGGGCGTGTCCGACGAGACCTGGGCTCAGGTGCGCAAGCACTACGACGACGACCAGATCGCCGCGCTTGTCGCCCTCGTCGCCCTGATCAACGCGGCCAACCGGCTCGCCGTGATCGTGCACCAGCGGGGCGGTTCGTACGAGCCGGGCATGCTCGCCGCCTTCGACTGAACGGGAGGCGTGCCCGGTCTGGGATCACCCGACCCCGGACCGGGCACGCCGACCATCAGCGGAGGCGTTCCGGGGGCCGACGCTGCGCTGGTCGCGGCCCGCCAGCCCTCGACAATGCCTGCGTCAGCCGGCGCCGCCGGCGCGGAACGCCACCCAGGCGTCGCTCATCCGGTCCGCCTGGCCCGCCGTGAACATGTCCATGCAGGAGTCCTGCGTGTAGTCCATGAAGTTGTGGATCGGGTCCAGCCCCGGTGCGGTGCAGGTGTCCGCGCCCACCGGGCAGTTGAACTGCGGCGCCGCCTCGCGCGGGGTGTCCGCGACGAAGTCGCCGGACGCGGAGCAGCCGTGCGCGAAGGTGTGCTCCAGCATCAGCCAGTGCCCGACCTCGTGCGTCAGGGTGTCACCGAGGGCGTACTTGCCGGCCGTGCCGCCCGGCATCGACTCGTCGAGCATCACCACGCCGTCGATGTAGTCGCGGCCGTTGTTGTAGCCCTTCGGGAAGTACGCCCAGCCGAGCAGGCCGCCGCCGATGTTGGCCGCGTACACGTTGAGGGTCTCCGAGTCGCCGGTGTAGAGCGCCTTCTTCATGTCTCGCTCGTTCTTGCCCGGCTCGACCGTGTACCAGGCGCTGTTCACCGTCCACGTGGTGTCGACGAGCGAGAACCGGAACGGTGTGTCGGAGGCGTTCGCCGCCGTACGGCCCGCGTACGAGTCGTTGAGCACCGTCATCTGTGCCGCGATCAGGGTGTTCCACCTGGTCGTCTCGGCGGCGGTGAGCGGGTGGTCGGAGACCATGTGGAAGACAGTCGGGATGGTGACGCTGCCGTTGGGCAGGCGCGGCGCGTCCTTGATCACGCCGTAGGCGTTGGCCTCGTTCTTCGAGTACAGCTCCGGCTCCTTCGCCGTGGCGCCCTGGGCGAGCCGAGCGGCGCCGTGCGCGTCGGCGCCCGGGTCACACGCCGCGACACCCGGGGAGGCGGTCGCGGTGGCGGCCGTGGCCAGCGCCCCGGAGGCCCCGCCGGACGCCAGGAACGTGGCGGCGGTGGCGGTGAGAACCGCCAGTCGGAAGGTCGATCTCCTGTGCATCGGTGCACCTTTCAGTGAGGGAGCGGTGCGCTGTCGATGACGTCGTTGTTCGGGTATGAGAACATGCCGACGGCGTCGACAAAAGACCCTCTGAGCAGGGCAGATGTCGATGTAATGGAACTGGGTCGGCCAGCGCTGTTAGGCCCGCGCGGCAGCGGTCTACAGGACCCGGGTCACCCGCTCGGCGGCGACGATCGCATCCCGTCGCGCCGGGTCGAGGTTGGCGCTGATGACCACGGACGCGCCCGCCGACAGCGGCGCGAGCAACCACTTCAACGGCTGCTCGTGTTCGGCGGCGTCGACAAGCAGCCGGTCACCGGCGCGCAGGTCCAGCATCCCGGCGACCTCCCGGGCGAGCGCTCCCCACTGACCGTAGGTGGTGCCGTCCGCACTGGCCGGGTCCGACGGGTGGATGGCGGTGTGGTCGGGCGTGACGTCCGAGTGGCGGAGCACCTCAGCGGACCAGTCCAACCAGCCCAGCGGCACGTCGGCCAACCGCCCCAGCCCGGTGCCGACGAGGTAGCGGTGCGGGGCGTCCGGCACGTCCTCCAACCAGTCGTCCTGACGTTCGGGGGTCACGAAGACCGCGTCGAACGGCCGGTCACCGCCGAGCTCCAGCACCGGCAGGCCCGCCGTGGCGCGCGGTCGGAACGACACCGCCAGGCCGCAGGCCCAGGCGCCCAACAACACCGCGGCGGTACGCCAGTGCGGCGGCAGCAGCACCGCTACGCGGCTGCCGGGGCCGAGTCCGCAGCCATCCCGCAGCAGGCTGGCGCTGCGCGCGGCCCAGGCGCCGATCTGCTGCGCGGTCAGGTCGACGCGTTCGCCGGTCGCCTCGTCGCGGTAGCTGAGCAGCGGAATCTCGGTGGCGGTGGACGGGTCCGACAGGTCGGCCGTGGCGTGTGGCTGCATCTGCGTGCTCCCGGGTGACGACGTCGCCACCACCCTACGCAACGACTTTGGTCGTACCCCTCGTCGGCCGATGGCCGTAGCGGCTGGCCGGGTGGCCCACGGACGCTACGGACGACCCGCAGCGCCATCGAGGAGTGCCCATGCCGACCGAGCCCGACCTCGCCGACCGTCCCCCGTTGCGCCGCCGGCTCGTGCCGGTGGTCGCGTTGCTGCTGCTCGCGCCCTGGGCGGCGGAGTGCTCGTGGGGTGGCTTCGGCCTCGACGGCTTTCTCCCGGTGGTGATCTTCCTGGGCCCGATGTACGGCGGGGCGGCGATCCTGATCCGGGAGACCGCCCGACACCTCGGCGCGGGATGGCCGACGATCGTGCTGCTCTCCGCCGCCTTCGGTGTGCTCCAGGCCGGCCTGGTGGACCAGTCCCTGTTCAACCCCGATTACCTGAATGACACGCAGTACGCCGACACCCGGGCCGCCGCCGAGGCGTCGCTGGTGCCGGGGCTCGGGTTCAGCCTCCGGCAGGCGTTCGACTACGTGGGCAACCACATCCTGCTGACCATCTGCGCGCCGATCGTGTTCGTCGAGTCGTTCCTCGGTGCGAAACGGCGGCTTCGGCCGTGGCTCGGACGACAGGGGTTGGCGGTGGTCGCCGTGCTCTACCTGCTCGGCAGCCTGCTGATCTTCGGCTCTCCAGAGGGCCGGAAGAACTTCCTGGCCAGCCCGCTGCAACTGGCCTTCGCCACCGCGGTGGTCCTCACCCTGGTCGCGGCGGCCCTGCTGCCCCGCTGGCGCCGCACCGACAAGCGCCGGGTCCGCCGGGTGCCGCATCCGCTCTGGTTCGTTCTGCTGATCGTCGTCCTCCGTTTCTTCACCGACGTGACCCCCGGCTGGGCCGGGGTGGCCATCGCGCTGGCGCTCGCCGCCACCGTCGGGGCCGTAATCGCGTACCTGTCGGGCAGCGCGCGCTGGGGGCAGCGGCACGTGCTCGCCGCGGGCTCGGCGAGCGTGGTCAGCGCCGCCGCGTTCGCGTACCTGGTGCCGCCGTACTCCCCGGCGAGCCCGGCGGCGGCCCTGGCCGGCGACGTCGCGGTCACCGTCATCACGGTGGCCCTGGTCGTTGGCGCCTGGTGGCGTCTGCGCCGCGCTTCGCCCGCTGTGCACATCCCCGCGGGCTGAACCGCCTGAGCCCGGCGTCCATCAGCGTGGACGCCGGGCTCAGGCACGGGCCTACTCCTTGATCATGACTACGTCCGTCGGGCGCTTGACCGTCACCTCGACGCCGTAGTCGAACAGGTCGAGCTTCGAGCTGACCGTCCCCCGGTCGAGCCGGCCCTTCGCCGTCGACTGCCAGGTGCTGGTGAGCGCCACCGTCGCGATCCGCCCGTCGCGATCGAGCGTGACGTCACCTGCCGTGCTGGTCGACCCGTCCCTGCTCGTCGTCGTGTACGTGAAGTGCAGGGTGCCGTCCGGGTTCTCGGTGACTGTCGCGTTCGCGCTCTTCAGTGCCGCGAACAGGGCGGCCGGGTCGGGTTGGGCGGCACCCAGGACGGCGTTACCGTCGCCCTGGAGGGAGAGCCTGTCGTACGTGCCGGGGTACTGCCCGTAGCGGCCGTAGGTCTCCCCCGGGCCCTTGTCGGGGGGCAGCTCGCCCAGCGGCCGCTCCCCACCCTCGTACCGGGTGCCGTTGATGAGCAGCTCGGTCAGGACGGAGTCGTCCTGCGGCACCCGCACGTACCCGGTGGCGGTGCGCGGGTCGAACGCGCCCTCGTACGTCAGCCCACCCGGGCCCGAGTTGGTGAGCCGCATCCGGTAACTGATGTTCTCGCTGGCGGTGGCCGCCGAGACGAGGCGCATCGCCGGCGAGGCCGGCTCCGGCCGCGCCGCCTCGGCGGTGATGCCGGGACGCTCCGGCGGGGAGTTCGTCGTCACGGTCACTGCGGTGCCGACGCCCAGCGCCAGCAGGGCGCACGTCGTACCGACGAGCGCGGTCGTCCGGCGTCGGCGGCCGCGCCGGCCCTGCTCGATCAGCGCCCCCACGTCCGGGGCGGAATACGGTTCGCCGTCGACGATGTCGTGCAACCCGTGTGCGAGCCGGTCATCGATGTTGTTCATGACTGTTCACCTGCTTACCGAGTCGAAGGAGTTTTCCAGGAGGTGCCGCAGCTTGCCCAGCGCCCGGGCGTTCTGGCTCTTGACGGTGCCCAGCGAGCAACCCAGCACCTGGGCGACCTCGCGCTCGCTCAGGTCCTCGTAGTGGCGCAGCACCACCACCGCGCGTTGCTTCGCGGGCAGCGACAGCAACGCCCGGCGCAGGACGACGGCGTCGGGGCCCACGCCGCCGGCCGGGGCGGCCTGGTCAGGAACGTCCGCGACGAGGCTCTCGCGCCGACGCCGCCGCCAGATCGACGTGTGGTTGTTGACCAGCGCCCGGCGCAGATAGGCGTGCGGGTCGTCGAGCCGGGACAGCCGCCGCCACCGTTCGTAGACCCGGACCAGGCTGTCCTGGAGCAACTCCTCGGCCCGCCACCGGTCTCCGCAGAGCAGCATGGCCAGCCGGATATGTCGCTGCCAGGCCACCTCGACGAACGCGACGTAGGACCGGTCCGCCGCGGACAGGGGTTTCTGTTGGTCGGTCACGCCCCTACCACGCGGCGGCCCCGCGGAAGGTTGTCACGGCCCGTGGACGGGTGCTCAGATCTGGTCGCGGGCCCTGGAGCCGGCCTGGATGAGCCGGTCCAGGACGGCGCGAGCACCGGCGAGCCGGTCGATGGACATGGTGATCCGGTCGCGCTCCACCGCGAGAGCGTCGAGAAGTTCCGGGCAGGTGGGGGCCAGCACGGTGACGTCGTCGGGGATGCAGGGAAGGATCTCGGCGATCGCCGCGGTGTTCAAGCCGGCGGACAGCAACAGTTGGATGTGCCGGACCGTGCCCACCGCCTGCGGCTCGTAGTGGCGGTAGCCGCTCGCGAGACGGGCCGGTCTCAACAGACCCTGCTCCTCGTAGTAGCGCAGGGCTCGCGGGGTGGTGCCGGCCCGCCGCGCCAGTTCACTGATCCGCACACCACGAGCAGATCAAGGCTTGACCTTCACGTCAACGGCAAGGTTTAGCGTCGTCGCTGTGACTCACCGCAATCATGAGGACAACTAATCCGGTCCTGTCGCCGTCCTGGGGCTCGGCCCGATGGGCCGGGCGCTGGCCGCCGCGTCGCTCGCCGCCGGCCACCCCACCGTGCTCTGGAACCGCTCACCCGGCAAGGCGACCGCGCTGGTGGCCCAAGGGGCGGTGCTCGCTCCGACGGTGGCCGATGCGGCACGCCGGGCATCGGTCGTCATCGCCTGCGTCATCAACTACCGGGCGGTCCGCGCCGTCATGTCGGGGCTCGAACGCCCGCCGAGAGGAACATTCGTCAACCTCAGCAGCGGGCACGCCGGCGAGGCACGGGACATGGCGGGCTGGGCAGCGCAGCGGGGCGTCAACTACCTCGACGGTGCCATCCTGACGCCCGCGCCGACCATCGGGACACCTGCCGCGACGATTCTCTACAGCGGTCCGCGGGCCCTCTTCGACGACAGCCTTCCCTGGCTGGAGAGCTTCGGTGGCACCAGCGCCTACCTCGGCGCGGATGCCGGCACGGCAGCGGCGTACGAGATGGCGTTGCTCGACCTGTTCACCATGTCCGTCGGCGGGCTCGCGCACGCCTTCGCCCTGGCCACCACCGAGGGCATCCCCCCGACCGCGTTCGCCCGCTTCGCCAGAGGAATCGGTGGCCTGTTACCCGACATGGCCGACCGGTTCGCCGATCACCTCACGTCCGGAACCTTCGCCGCCGACATATCCACCATCGCGTCGGCGGGCTCCGCCGTCGCCCACGTCCGCGACGCCGCGGCCGCGCGCGGTGTCGACCCGGCGCCGCTACAGGCCGTGCACTCGATCATCGAACGGGCCATTGCGGCGGGCCACGGAGGCGACAGCTACGCCAGACTGGTCCAGTCGCTCGTACCAGCCGGTCCGGCGCAGGCGGCACGCTGATCACGATCGGCGACGGACCGGGTGCCGCGACCCGGCGACTACACTCGCCCCCACACCACTTTGGAGGGGGCGGCGCAGTGGGTGAACTGCTGTCGGCGGTGGTCCAGATCGTCAACTCGTACGTCAGCAGACTGCTGGACCGGCGGGCGGTTTCCCAGGATGCGAAGGTCGGCGCCCACCTGCTGGACGTGGTCCTCACGTTGCAGGAGTTGTGCCTCAACGGCGACCGCCTCCTGACCCTGGCCGACACCATGATCTCCGGTGCGGAGCCGCGGGCGGACGACCAGGCGGAGTTCGCTGCGCTGCTGCACCGGCAGTCCGTGCTGATCAACCAGCTCCGGCGCGGCATGGACGACTCCCGCGCGCTGCTCGCCACCGTCGACGTGGACTTCGCGTTCGCGATGGCGCCCTTCCTCGACGGCAAGTCGGGGCTGCTGACCCGCTGGCAACAGCAGGCAGCCCTGAGCCGGTACTCCACCACGACGCTGTTCTTCCTGCCCGCAGAGGCGGTCACCCGGGTGGTGGCTGCCAGTCCGGCCGCCTCGACCACCACGGCGCTCGACCGGAACCGGACGGACTTCGTGCTGGTGATGGCCGACGAGGTACGCAGCGCTCGCCGGCGGGAGGTGGCGGACATCCGAGCCGTCGCAGACGACGAGCGCGCGACGCTGCTGCGGGACGTGGGCCGGGCCCGCGCAGACCTGGCCGCCGCCCGGGCGCTGTGCGCGCGGCTGCTCGCGGCTACCCAGGAGGCCATCGGTCCAGCGGCCACCGCCCGGATACGACGGACGCTGACGCCCCGACAGCAGCACCGTTGAGCGGAATCAGTCGCCCGGATCCCGGTCCCAGTCGAAGCCGGCGCGGGCGAACGCGACGCTGCCGTCGCCGGTGGCGTACACCTTGATCGCTTTCAGGCCCAGCGACCGGGTGAGCCTTTCCAGGTTGGACATGATGCGCTGGAAGAGCCCGGTGTCGGTGGCCTCCTCGACGATGCGGATCTCGTCCAGCATCGCCATCCGCCGGGGGAAGGAGAGCCGCAGTTCGAGCAGGACCCGCAGAACGTCGGACGGCGCGATGCGCAGCGAGACCGCGGCGCCGCCGTCGGCGTAGAGCGAGACCTCGACCCGCGCGTCGGGCAACTCCGCCGTCAACACCTCGTGGAACTGCCGCGGCGTCAGCTTCATCCACTGTCGCCAGGCGGCGAGCGCGGCCTCGTCCGCCCGGCCGACCGTCAGCGCCGGTTCCGCCGCCCGCAGGTCGGCCACGGTCAACGCCTCGACCTCGACCGGTCGCTCCCCGGCTCGGACCTCCTCGTACGGCGTCAACGGCACTCCCGCCTCGACCAGGAGCCGGTCGAAGTCCGGGTCGGGCCAGTACGGGGCCGGCGCGAACTCGCCGACGCGGCACCACAGTTCGTGCCACAGCCGTACCGCGCCAAGCGGTCGAAGGCCGAGCCGCATGGCGGCGACGAGGACGCACCTGTGCAGTTGCAGCGTTGCGGCGAGCGCCGCCAGGTTCGCCCCCGGCTCGTCGCAGGCCCGCAGGGCGTCGACGGAGTTCCGGTCCAGTTCGGTGTACGCCACCAGTTCCGGCAGGTCCGTCAGACGAACCGGGATCGGGGAGTCGAGCAGGGAGTCGAGGTCGGCCGGCTCCCAGGCAACGTCGTCGTTCAGCAGGATCATCCGCAGATCCCGGCCGTGCTGGCGGACCACCACCTGGAGGATCGGCTCACCATGCGGCAGCGTCCGGTGGTTGAGCCACACCACCGCCTCGGGGTAGAGCCGCAGGCTCACATCGATCGCCGGCACGGTGACGAGCAGGGCGGAGCCGTCGTGCTCAACCCGCAGCGCGCGGAGCTCACTCAGCGCGCCGACGAGTTCACTCATCTGCATCGGCGAACTCTAGCGACCGAACGCGTCGTACGCGATCACCGACAACTGGGCCCCCGCCCCGACTGCGCCCACAGCACCAGCCAGGGTCAGCCCTTGACCGGCAGTTCCGGGCCGCCGTCGAGCAGGGCGGCCAGCAGGTCGCCGTACTCCTCGACCCGCTCCAGGACCTCGGCGGCGGTGAACTGGCGGACGGCGGGCTTCCGGCCACGCGCGCCGGCCTCGACCTCGTCCCAGGTCAACGGCGTCGAGGCCGAGGGCGTCCGCTGGGCGCGCAGCGAGTACGGCGCCACTGTGGTCTTCGCCGCGTTGTTCTGACTCCAGTCGATGAAGACCTTGCCGGGGCGCAGGTTCTTCGCCATCTTCGACACGATCAGCTTGGGGTGCGTCTTCTCCAGCTCCTGCGCGATCCGGCGTGCGTAGGCGGAGACGTCGTCGGCGGACTGGGTGCCGGCGATCGGGCAGCAGAGCTGCATGCCCTTCTTGCCGGACGTCTTCGGGTACGAGTCGATGCCGTCGTCGGCGAGCCGGTCGCGCATCAGCACCGCGACCGGGCAGCACTCGGCGAGCCCGGCCGGCGGGCCCGGGTCCAGGTCGACGACCATCATGTCCGGGTCCTGGCCCACCTTCCACTGCGGTGTGTGCAGCTCCAACGCGGCGAGGTTGGCCAGCCAGACCAGGGTGGGCAGGTCGTCGGCGACCACGTAGTCGATGGTCTCCCGACCCTTCGTCGACCCGGGCGCGGGCAGCGTCTCCACCCGTACCCAGTCCGGGGTCGCGGCCGGCTTGTTCTTCTCGAAGAAGGACTTGTCGTCCACCCCGTTGGGAAAGCGGATCCGGGTCACCGGCCGGTCATGCAGGTGCGGCAGCAGCACCGGGGAGATCCGGGTGTAGTAGTCGATCACCTCGCCCTTGGTGAAGCCCACCGCCGGATAGAGGACCTTGTCCAGGTTGGACAGCTCCAGCGGGCGGCCCTCGACGTCCACCCGCACCTTCTCAGCCGGCATCGTCGACCTCCTCCGGCGGCTTGTCCGGGCGCAACCGCAGCACCCGGGGGAAGCGCAGCCGGCCGTCGGGGGTGCGCTGGCCGTACTTCACCTCCACCACCACCCGGGGTTCTACCCAGATGGCGCCCCGGGCATCCTCGCGCGGCACGCCCGGCGCGAACGGTGACCCGCCGGAGCGCAGCGGCTCCAGCTCGGCGAGGAGCTGCCGTTCGATGGCCGCCCCGATCCCGCCGCCGACCCGGCCCCGGTAGATCAACCGGCCGTCCGGGCCGGGCACCCCGACCAGCAGCCCACCGATGCGGCGCGCACCCGGCCGCCAGCCGCCCACGACGAAGTCCCCGGTCACCTCCAGCTTGACCTTCACCCAGTCCGGGGAGCGCACGCCGGGCCGGTAGACGGCGCCGACCCGCTTGGCCATCACGCCCTCCAGGCCGTGCTCCCCGGCCGCCTCGTAGGTCGCCGGGCCGTCGGCGAACACCGGCGGCACCGCCCACCGGGCGCCGCCGAGCGCGAGCGCATCCAGGGCCTCCCGCCGGCGCTCGTACGGCCAGCCGGTCAGGTCGTCGCCGTTGTGGCGTAACAGGTCGAAGATCATGTACGTGACCGGCATGACCGCCGCCAGCCGGGCCGCCTTGTTGCGATCCCGGACGTGCATCCGCTCGGCCAGCGCCGTGAACGAGGGTTGCCCGCCCTGGCCGAGCAGCACCACCTCGCCGTCGAGCAGCACGTCGTCGACCTGCTCGCAAAGGGTGGCCAGCTCGGGGTACGCGGCGGTGATCTCCACGCCGGAGCGGGCGTACAGGTGCTGGGCGCCGCCGGAGATGTCGGCGAGCGCGCGGACCCCGTCCCACTTGAACTCGTACGCCCAGCCGTCACCGGCCGGGAGCGGCCCGGTCATCGCGAGCATCGGCTTGAGCGGCGCGCCGGGCACGACCCGACTGTAGTAGCAGGCCGAACACCTCGCGCGGAGTTCCAACGGATGCGAGCATGGTCGATACCGGGGAAGGGAGCGCAGGATGCGTGCCATCTGGAAGGGAGCCGTGTCGTTCGGGCTCGTCTCGATCGGGGTGAAGCTCTACTCGGCGACCGAGGAGAAGGACATCCGGTTCCACCAGGTGCACCGCGAGGACGGCGGCCGGATCCGCTACAAGCGCACCTGCTCGGTCTGCGGCGAGGAGGTCACCTACGACGACATCGCCAAGGGCTACGACATCGGCGGCGGCGAGATGGTGATCCTCACCGACGAGGACTTCGCCGATCTGCCACTGACCAGCTCGCGGGCGATCGACGTGCTGGAGTTCGTGCCCGCCGAGCAGGTCGACCCGATCCTCTACAACAAGGCGTACTTCCTGGAGCCGGAGGGCACTGCCACCAAGCCGTACGTGCTGCTGCGCGACGCCCTGATCGACTCGGAGCGGGTGGCCATTGTCAAGGTGGCGCTGCGCCAACGTGAACAGCTCGCCACGCTGCGGGTCCGCGAGGGCGTGCTGCTGCTCAACACCATGCTCTGGCCGGACGAGATCCGTACGCCGGACTTCGGTTTCCTCGACGAGGACCTGAAGGTACGCCCACCGGAACTGGCCATGGCCAGCTCGCTGATCGACTCGATGACCGGCGAGTTCGAGCCGGACGTCTTCACCGACGACTACCGGGCCGCGTTGCAGGAGGTCATCGACGCCAAGGTGGAGGGTCGGGAGGTCGTGCAGCCGGAGGAGGCCGAGGAGGCGCCGGCCGCGGCGGTGGACCTGATGGCCGCGCTGAAGGCATCGGTGGACCGGGCCCGGGCGGCACGCGGCGAACAGCCCGCGCGCGGTGGGGGCGGCGGCGAGCCGACGCCCATCTCGTCGGCCCGCTCGGCTCAGAAGGCGGCCGAGAAGAAGGCCGCGAAGAAGACCACGGCGAAGAAGACGGCGGAGAAGAAGACCGCCGCGAAGAAGGCCGAGCCAGCGAAGAAGACGGCCGCCAAGAAGGCCGAGCCGGCAAAGAAGACCGCCGCGAAGAAGGCCGCACCCCGCAAGAGCGCCTGACCGTACGGCGGCGACGAAGGGTGTCCGCCGGACCGGGTACGCTCCGCCGGCCGTTGGCCACCGGAGGAGCCCCCCATGCCGTACACCCCTGACCTGGACCGGTTGTTGACGCCCGGTGCCCGCTTCACCGACGAGTACGGCGCGTACCTGATCGAGGCCCATCCCGTGGATGACGTCGTGCTGCCCACCGGCCGGGTGGTCGGGTGCGACCCGCTGGTCTGCCCGGAGGCCGAGCCGTACACGGTGACCGTCGCGCCGGGGCGGTATCCCGCCCGCGCCTGGGTGGCCGTGGTGCTCCGCGAGGACGCCGAGGTGGACCGGCGGGTGGCCGCGCTGCAACTGGTGGTCTCCGACGAGCCGGCGATTCGCTGGGAGCCGGCCGTCGCGGGCGACCAGGACGTCGCCGCGCTCGGCCCGGACGACTACTTCGGGTACGGGGTGGACGCGGGCGCCGGCACGCTCGCCGACCCGACGGCGCTCGCCGTCCTCGACGGCTGGGACCACGACCAGGTGGAGGAGGTGTTCATCCCCGACGAGCTGCCCGTGTCGCCGGTCCGGGGCCTGATCACCGCAGTCCTGGACGAGGCCACCGGCGCCAATGTCGTCACCGTGGCCACGGGTTGGGGGGACGGCTGCTACGGCACCTGGATCGGGCGCGCGGCCGACGGGGGCGTGACGTCGTTCGTGACCGACTTCATGGTGATCCCGAAATAACGTCCCGCGAGGGCGTCGCTGGGCGATCCGAGGTATCCGGGGCGGGCACGGCAGGCCGCCGGGCGGGTACCGTGTGCGTCGGCTTTCCCCCCGGCACCGGGTGCCGGCCACACCTTCGCAGCAGGGAGTCGACGACGTGAGCGAGCGCACGCAGGAGAACCGGTCGGAGGGCCAGAGCCCGGCGACGAAGGCGGGTCGGCGGCTGGCCGCCCAGCTGGCCGCGCAGAAGGCCGCCGAGGCGAAGCGCCGCCGCCAGGCGTGGGCGGGCGGCCTCGCCGGCGTCGCCGTGATGGCGCTGCTGATCGGCGGTTTCGTGTGGATCGACCGGAACCGGAGCGACGACAAGCCCGCCAACCAGGCAGGCGCGACCCCGTCCGCCTCCGCCCCGGCCGCGGACGCCCCCACCGCGCCCCCGGCGCCGCAGCTGCCCAAGGACGCCGACCCGGCGCTGGGCACCAAGCCGACGGTGACGGCGGGCAAGGGTGAGCTGAAGAAGCTCACCGTCACTCCGGTGATCAAGGGCACCGGCCCGGCGGTGAAGAAGGGCCAGACCATCACCACCAACTACGTGGGCGTCTTCTACAAGGACGGCAAGGAGTTCGACTCGTCCTGGAACGCCGGCCAGCCGGCCAGCTTCCCCATCGGCGTGGGCCAGGTCATCCCCGGCTGGGACCAGGGTCTGGTGGGCGTGACCGTGGGCAGCCGGGTGCAGCTCGACATCCCGGGCGAGCTGGCGTACGGCAACGACGAGGCCAACGCCAACGGGCGTCCGACCGGTCCGCTGCGCTTCGTGGTGGACGTGCTCGCCGCCCAGTGACCCGTCCGGATCGCCCCGGTTGTCGCCGCGGCGCGATGGACTTGTTCACATGGGGCTTCCTGCCCGTCACCCTCCGGCAGTAGGTTCGGCGTCACCCCGGGCGGCCCGCCGTCCGGGGTGACCATGCGGACCCGGGACGCGGAGGTGCACGTGACGGCGCTGGACGAGCCCGGGCGGACCGCCCGGCTGATGTGGACGCACTTCGAGCCGGTGCACGCGGTCACCTACTTCCACCCTCGGGCCCGGGCCGCGCACGAGGCGGTCGGGCTGCGCGGCTACTGGCGGGGTTACTTCGCCTGCCGGACCGCGCCGCTGGGCGCCGCCGAGGCCGCCCCGGTCATCGCCGCGTTCTTCAATTTCGCACCACCCATGGTGAGCCGGGCCCTGCCGGCGGTCTGGCGGCTGGCCACCCCGCAGGAGGCCCTGCGCGCCCGGCTGACCGGCGCCGTGCAGGCCCTCGCGGAGCTGACCTACGAGCTGCCCGAGGCGCACCTGGCCGAGGCCGCCGACCTGCTGGAGCGGGCCGCCTCGGCGGCGCAGACCGCCGGTCGGGTGCTCGGCGCGGCCAACGCGGCGCTGCCGATCGGGGAATATCCCCTCGCCCGCCTCTGGCAGGCCGCCACCACGCTGCGGGAGCTGCGGGGCGACGGGCACAACGCCGCCCTGGTGGCCGCCGGCCTGGACCCGGTGGAGACGCTGGCCTGGCGGGTCGCTGTGGACATGTCGGCGGAGAACCTGCTCGGCCGGGGCTGGTCCGAGGAGCAGTGGCGGGCCGCCCGCGAGCGGCTGGCCCAGCGCGGCTGGCTGACCGGGGACGGCACGGCCACCGACGTCGGTCACGCCGGGTTCCAGGCGATCGAGGACGCCACCGACCGGGCCGCCGCACATCCGTGGGAGGCGCTCGGCCCGGACGACACCGACCGGCTGCGTGAGCTGCTGGAGCCGATGGCCCGGTCGTGTCACACGGTGATCCCGCCGAACAGCCCGATCGGGCTGCCCGCGCTGCCCGGCTGACCGGCGGTCCACCTCTCGGGCAGGATGGGCCCGTGGTGGATGCGGTGGTTTTCGACCTGGACGGTGTAATCGTGGATTCCGAACCGGTCTGGGAGGAGGTCCGGCGGGCGTACGTGGCGGCACACGGTGGGTCCTGGCAGCCGGACACCCAGCGCCGGCTGATGGGCATGAGCACCGGGGAGTGGGCCCGCTACCTCAGCGGTGAGCTGGGCGTGCGCCGCAGCGCCGAGCAGGTCGCCGACGAGGTGGTGCGGGAGATGGCCCGGCGCTACACCGAGCACGTACCGCTGATCGACGATGCCGACGACGTCGTACGCCGGCTGGCCGCGCGGTGGCCGCTGGGGTTGGCCAGCTCGTCACCGACCCGGCTGATCGCGGCGGCGCTGGACGCCACCGGCCTGACCGGCGCGTTCGGCGCGACCCTCTCCACCGAGGAGACCGAGCGGGGCAAGCCGGCGCCGGACGTGTACCTGACCGTCGCGCGCCGCCTCGGCGTCGACCCGACCCGTTGCGCGGCCGTGGAGGACTCGTCCAACGGCGTGCGGTCGGCCGCGGCGGCGGGGATGAAGGTGGTGGCGGTGCCCCACGGGTCGTACCCCCTCGACCCGGACGCCGCCGCGCTCGCGGTCGTGACGCTGCGGTCGATCGGCGAGTTGACGCCGGAGCTGGTGGACGATCTGGGGGCGTGACGTGTCCGGCGTCACCGCCGTCCGATCCCTGTCGCCCTATACGGTTTTTCCCGGGCCGGAGGGTTCGGCATGACGGGGACTGTGCGGGGTACCGCAGCCGGCGGTGCTCGACCCGGGTGCCAGTCGCCGGACGGGTGAGGAGACCACGAATGAAAGCCATCGTGTACGAGCGCACCGGCGACCCTTCCGTGCTGGAGCTGGTCGACCGGCCGGTGCCGGAGCCGGGGGCCGGTGAGGTGCTGGTCCGCCTGGCGGTGTCCGGGGTGAACCCGACGGACTGGAAGTCCCGGCGGGCCTTCCCGCCGGACGGGTGGCAGATCCCCGGGCAGGACGGCGCGGGCGTGGTGGAGGCGGTCGGCGAGGGGGTCGACCGTGAGCTGATCGGCGAGCGGGTCTGGATCTGGGAGGCCGCCTGGCAGCGGCCGTGGGGCACCGCGGCGGAGTACACGCTGGTGCCGGTGCGGCAGGCGGTTCCCCTGGGCGACGCCTCGTTCGAGTTGGGAGCCAGCCTGGGCATCCCGTTCCTCACCGCGCACCGCTGTCTGACGGCCGGCGAGTTCATGCCCGACGCGCTGCGCGCCGGTGCGCTGGCCGATCACACCGTGCTGGTGCAGGGCGGGGCGGGCGCGGTCGGCAACGCGGCGATCCAGCTCGCCCGCTGGGCCGACGCGACGGTGATCGCCACGGTGAGCAGCGCGGAGAAGGCGCAGCTCGCGGCGGCGGCCGGCGCCTCCTATGTGATCAACTATCGGGAGCAGGACGTGGTCGAGGAGGTCGGCAAGATCGCCCCCGACGGTGTCCACACGATCGTGGAGGTCGCGCCGGCTCCGAACGCGGCGGTGGACGTGCAGATGATCCGGCAGGGTGGCGCGGTCTGCGTGTACGCCGACAACGGCGGCACCGAGGTGACCCTCCCGATCCGCCCGCTGTACGTGGTGAACGCCCGCTGGCAGTTCGTGCTTGTCTACACGGAGCCGAAGGCGGCCAAGGCGCAGGGTGTGATCGACGTGGCGGCGGCGGCCAACCAGGGCGGCCTCCGGGTCGGCGCGGACGCCGGTCTGCCGCTGCACCACTATCGGCTGGCCGACACGGCCGCCGCGCACCAGGCGGTCGAGGACTCGGCGGTGGGCAAGGTGCTGATCACCACCAGCGACGCCTGAACGGGTCGCTGGACACCCGATTTCCCCGTCATCAGGACAGACGCGAACAAGTTTCGCAACAATGACGGTGCGGGATCACCCCGTGTGGAGCGGGCGGCCCCGGCGCGGTGCGAACGCCGGGGCCGCCCCTGGGGAGGAATGTCAGGAGTACTCCTCTGCCCAACAGGCGACAGTGCCCGGTAAAACGTTACGGTGCTGTCAGCTCCCGGACAGTCAGCTCACCGTCGGCGTACCGCGAACGGACGACCTTCTTGTCGAACTTGCCGACGCTGGTCTTCGGCACCGTGTCGATGAACGCCCACCGCTCGGGCAACTGCCACCGGGCGACCGAACCGGCCAGGAAGTCCCGCAACTCCTCGGCGGTCACCGACGCACCCTCGCGGACCACCACTGTCGCCAGCGGCCGCTCGTCCCACCGCTCGTCCGGCACGCCCACCACGCACGCCTCCAGCACGGCCGGATGCGCCATCAGCGCGTTCTCCAGCTCCACCGAGGAGATCCACTCGCCGCCGGACTTGATCACGTCCTTCGCCCGGTCGGTCAGTGTGATGTACCCGTCCGAGGAGAGCATGCCCACGTCGCCGGTACGCAGCCAGCCGTCGCGGAACTTCTCCTCATCCGGGGCGTCGTCACCGACGTACCGCGCGGTCACCCACGGCCCGCGGACCTCCAACTCGCCCACGGCCGTGCCGTCGGCGGGCAGCGGATCGCCCAGCGGCCCGACGATGCGCGCCTGCACCCCGGCCGGCACGCGACCCTGCGTGTAGCGGTAGCGCCAGGCCTGCTCGCCGGTCGCCCCCGCCGGCGGGCGGGAGACCGACCCCAGCGGCGACATCTCGGTCATCCCCCAGGCGTGGATGACGTCGATCCCGTGCCGCTCGTCGAACGCGTGCATCAACGCCGGCGGGCAGGCCGAGCCACCGACGATCACCTCGGTGAGCGAGGACGTATCCACGTCGTGGCTGTCCAGGTAGGCCAGCAGGTCGGTCCAGATGGTCGGCACCGCACCGGCCAGGGTGGGCCGCTCGGCGGCGATCATCTCGGCGATCGGCGCCGCCTGGAGGAACCGGTCCGGCATGATCAACGACGCGCCGGAGAGGAACGCCGCGTACGGCAGGCCCCAGGACATGGCGTGGAACATCGGCACGATGGCCAGCTCCCGGTCGGTCGGCCCGAGACCGAAGCCCTCCGGCATGCAGACCTGCAACGAGTGCAGGTAGATGGACCGGTGCGAGTAGGCCACGCCCTTCGGGTTGCCGGTGGTGCCCGAGGTGTAGCAGAGCGCGGCGGCGTCCCGCTCGTCCACCTCCGGCCAGTCGTACACCTCGGGCCGGTCGGCCAGCAGCGCGTCCCAGTGGTGCACGGTGATCCGGTCTCCGGCGGCTGCCACCAGCGGGGCCGGGTCGCCACCGCCGACCACCACCACGTGCCGCACCGTGCTCAGCTCGCCGAGCACCCTGGCCAGCAGCGGGATGAGCGTGCTGTCGACCAGCACCACCCGGTCCTGCGCGTGGTTGGCGATGTAGGCGAGCTGGTCGGGAAAGAGCCGGAGGTTGAGGGTGTGCAGCACCGCGCCCATGCTCGGCACCGCGAAGTAGGCCACCAGGTGCTCGTTGTTGTTCCACATGAAAGTGGCGACCCGCTCGTCGCCGGTGACGCCGCACTCGTCGCGCAGCGCATGGGCCAACCGGGCGGCGGTGCGGCCCACCTCGGCGTACGTCATCCGGCGGGGTTCGGCGCCCGTCCAGGTGACCACCTCGGCCGTGCCGTGCACCCCTGCGCCGTGCTCGAGGATCCGGGAGACCTGCAGGGGGGCGTCCATCATCGTGCTACGCATGGGTAACAAGCTAGTGTCGGCGGTCACACGTTGGGAACCCCCGTAAATTGTCGCAGGTGAGCATCTCCTGGGCCGACTCATACGTGGGGCAGTTGCGCGCGCTCGCCGGGGACCGGACGCTGATGTTCGTCGGCGCCCGTGCCGTGGTCAGCGACAGCGCGGGGCGCATCCTGCTCATCCGACGCTCGGACAACGGTCAGTGGGCCATGCCCGCCGGGGCCATGGAGCTGGGCGAGTCGATCGCCGACTGCGCGGTCCGCGAGGTCCGCGAGGAGACCGGACTGCGGGCGCTGCGGGTCTGCGCGTTCGCCCTCTACACCGGCCCGGACCGGACCAGCACCAACATGTACGGGCACACGTACCAGGTCTTCACCACCGCGTTCAAGGTCGAGGAGTGGGACGGGCAGCTGACCCGGGTCACCGACGAGACCACCGACGCCGGCTTCTTCCCCCGCGACAGGTTCCCCACGCCGCTCTCCGGATCGGTGTTGGAAACCCTGGCCGACCTGGACGTCTTCGAAAAGACCAACCGGCTGATCCTCAAGTAGGGCGGCCCTTGGCGTCGAGCGGGCGAGGTTGACTCCGGGCGCACCGCCAACCGCTAGCGGCCGGTGGCGGTGGGGCCGAACTGCTCGGTGAAGCGGCCGGTGAACAGGTCGACGCCCTTGTACTCGGCCACCGTCGCGGCAGGAACGACGGCCGGGCCGTCGGGCGTGGGCATCTGGCCGACGCCGTGCCGCGACCCGAGCGGAACCAGGATCATGGGATCGGGCATCGGCTGGTACGTCGCCGTGCCCTGCTCGTCACGCAGCTGTGCGCTGATGTTCCGCACCACGACCTCGGCATGCCGCAACGCGTATGCCGCCATCTTGTCTTCGGCGACATCGGTCAGGTCGCCGATCGCGTAGACGTGGCCGAGGATGCCGTCGGGCCCGTGGACGTTGAGCGTCTCGGTGACGGACACCTGCCGCTGTGCGGTGAGAGTGGTGAGCCGGCTGTCGTCGAGGTAGTCGCTGTTGATGCGCAGCCCATGGGCACGGAACCAGATGTCGGCGGTGATCTGGTCGCCGTCGGTGGTGGTGGCCGTGAAGGTCGCGGCCCGATTGGCCCCGGTCGTCAACGGCGCGGCCAGACCGGTACCCAGCCGCACCTCGATGCCCAGCTCGTCGAGCTGCCGGTGCAGATCGTCACGCATCTCCGGCCGGAAGCCGGGCAGCAACCGCTCGGCCGGATCGACGATTGTCACCTGCTTGTCCGGCCAGACGTCCTTGATCTCACCGGCCAGCTCCAACCCGACCGGCCCGGCGCCGAGGATCAGCACGCGTTGGGCGCCGGCCAGTTCCTTGTTGCTCTGGCGCAGGTCGTCCAGCGCCTCCTCCACGGAGTTGGCGTCGAGTCTGGCCGGGTATGCGTAACTGGACCCGGTGGCCAGCACCAGATAGTCCGCCGCGACACGCTGACCTGAGGCCAGGGTGACCCCGCCCGGGTCCACCGAGACCGCTCGATCCCGGATCAGCCTGCCCCGCGAGAGGACCGTGTCGAAGGGGAAGAAGATGTTGCCGGCCCAGTCGGGCCGGGTCAGCGCCCGCAGTGCTCCCGCGACGTTGACGAACGCGTCCCGCGGATCGATGAGGACGACATCGGCCTGTGACTCCAACGCCTTGGCAACCGCTGTACCCCCGTAACCGCCGCCGACGACCACAACCGTACGACTCATGACTCAGCTCCTACCGACCAGGGAATCGCGCTCGACCGCTGTCGAGCGCCTTCCCCCACGGTCGTCAGCCGGCGGCGGCCCGGGGAGGCCGGGCTGAGGCTGGTAGTGGCAGGGACACCATCCGCTCGGCCGACGTTGTTACGTTCGGATGGTGAGCGACAACGAGCTTGGGCTCTTCCTGCGGGTCCGTCGTGAGGCGGTGACGCCGGCCGAGGTGGGGCTGCCCGCCGGGCCGCGCCGCCGCGCCCCCGGGCTACGCCGTTCCGAGGTGGCGGCCCTCGCCGACGTGAGCGTGGAGTACGTCACGAGACTCGAACAGGGCCGCGACCGCCGGCCGTCGCCACAGGTGCTCGCCGCGCTCGCCAACGCTCTCCGGTTGACTCGGAACGAACGTGTCCACCTGCACCACCTCACCAAGGCGGCCGATCCCAGCTTCAACTGCCGAGGCAACACCACCCCGACCGGCGAGGTACGCCCAACGGTGCGGGCGCTGCTCGACCGCCTCGAACCCACGCCTGCGGTGCTGCTCAACCAGCTCAGCGACATCCTGGCCCACACCGCCGGCTACGAACGCCTGGTCACACCGATCGGGTTGCTGGACGCGCCACAGCCCAACCTGGCCCGGTTCGTCCTGGCCGACAGGCGCGCTCGTAGCGCGTTCCCCGACTGGGGCCACATGGCCGACGAGCAGGTCGCCGCCCTCAAACAGGGCCCGTTTCGGGCATATCCTCCGATGGCCGCCCTGGCCGACGAACTGACGATCACGGCCGGCGACGACTTCACCCGCCGGGTCGACACGGTTCCCAGCCTGCCGAAGGCCAGCGGCATCTTCCGCCTGGCCCATCCCGAGGCGGGCATGCTCCGGCTCGCGTACGAGACCCTCGAACTCCCGGTTGACGACGACCAGCGTCTGCTCGTCCATCTGCCCGCCGACGCGGCGACCGCCACCGCACTCGACCGCCTCAACAGCAAGCCGTCGCAGCCGCTGCGCCTCGTGGCCGGATGACACCGACCGCCGCCTCGGCGAGGCCGGGGCGATCGGCCGACGGACGCGGTCAGATCATCGTCTGGGACTTGGCGTTCATGTCGGCGGCCGCCTCGTCCTTGGACTCGCGGGTCAGCGGCTTGCCGCCCGGCGCCGGAGCCTCACCGCCGAGCGGGTCGGCCCCGCCCTTGGCGCCCTGCGGACCGGCACCCCGCAGCTCGTTGTTCGGCAGCGCCAGGGTGACCAGCACCGCCACGATGGCGACGAGCCCGGTGGTCAGGAAGACCAGGTGCAGCGACTCCACGAACGACGCCTGGATGGCGGCCCGGACGGCGCCGGGCAGGGCCATGATGGTCGCCGGGTCGTTGATCGAGATGTTCGTGCCGCCATTCGCCGCGACCGCGGCCCGCTGCTCCGGTGGAAGCTGGGCGATCGCACCGGGCAGCCGGTCGGCGAGCTGCGAGTTGAGCCGCGACGAGAGCACCGTGCCGAGGATGGCCACCCCGAACGAACCGCCCAGCGACCGGAAGAACGTCGCCGACGAGGTGCCGGCGCCCAGGTCGCGGACGGAGACCGCGTTCTGCACCGCGAGGACGAGCGACTGCATGCACAGACCGAGGCCGACGCCGATCACCACCATGAAGCCGAACGCCACCCAGAGCGACGTACCCACCTGCAACCGGGTGAACAGCAGCATGCCGACCAGCAGGGTGACCGCCCCGGCCACCGGGAACCACTTGTACCGGCCGATCCGGCTCATCGCCCGGCCGGTGAGGATCGAGGTCACGATGATGCCGGCCATCATCGGCAGCATCAGCAGACCGCTGCGGGTCGGCGAGGCGCCCTTGACGATCTGGAGGTACAGCGGGATGAAGATGATCGACCCGAACATCACCAGACCGAGCACGAAGCCGGCGGAGTTGGCCAGCGCGAACGTGGCGCTGCGGAACAACCGCAGCGGCAGGATCGGCTCGGCGACCCGCGCCTCCTGGAGCACGAAGAGCACGGCCAGCACCGCACCGGCGACGAAGAGGCCGATGATCAGCCCGGAACCCCACGGGTACTCGTTTCCGCCCCAGCTCAGCGCGAGCAGGAGGCAGCTCACCCCGGCCACCAGCAGGCCGGCGCCGAGCCAGTCGATCGCGTGGTTCCGGCGCTCGAACGGGATCAGCCGCATCACGTGGTAGCAGACCACGATGGCCAGGATCGCCAGCGGCACGTTGATGTAGAAGATCCACCGCCAGTCGGTCTCCGCGAAGTACCCACCGACCAGCGGGCCGGCCACCGACGCGATGCCGAACACCGCCCCGAAAAGACCCTGGTAGCGGCCTCTCTCCCGGGGTGAGACCACGTCCGAGATGATCGTGAACGCCAGCGTCAGCAGACCACCGGCGCCGAGACCCTGGATGCCCCGCGTGACGATCAGCTGGGTCATGTTCTGCGACAGGCCGGCCAGCAGCGACCCGACCAGGAACGTGCCGATCGAGAAGAGGAAGACCGGACGACGCCCGTACAGGTCGGCCATCTTGCCGTACAGCGGGGTCGACGCGGTCGAGGCGAGCAGGTACGCGGTGACCACCCACGAGTAGTGGTTGATCCCACCCAGCTCACCGACGATGGTCGGCAGCGCCGTGCCGACGATGGTCTGGTCGAGGGCGGCCAGCAGCATGCCCGTCATCAGGCCCAGCATGAGCAGCCGGATCTGCTGGCGATTCAGTACCGGCGCGGCAGAGGCTTCGGTGGTCATCAAGCCCACTTTCCCGACCACCGGAGAACATGCCCCATACCCGAGAAAAACCCCACGGCTCCCATACCCCCACCCCACCCCCACCCCACTGCCCACCCCATTGATCATGAAGTTATTGCCACGACACGCCGGGCGGGACGGCAATAACTTCATGATCAACCGGGGTGGGGGCGGGGCCGGCCGGGGCCGGCCGGGTTAGGGGGTTGCGAAGGTTTGGGTGATCTTTGCGCAGAAGGCGGGGAGGTCGTCGGGCTTGCGGCTGCTCGTCAGGTTGCCGTCCGTCACGCACTCCTCGTCGACCCAGGTGGCGCCGGCGTTGGTCAGGTCGGTGCGCAGGCTGGGCCAGGAGGTGATCCGCCGGCCACGCACCACGTCCGCCTCGATCAGCGTCCACGGGCCGTGACAGATCACCCCGACCGGCTTGCCGGCGTCGAAGAACGCCTTCACGAACCGCACCGCGTCCGGGTCGGACCGCAGGAAGTCCGGGTTCGCCACCCCGCCCGGCAGCACCAGCGCGTCGTACCCGGCGGCGTCCGCCTTGTCCGCGGTGACGTCCACGTCGTACGTCTTGGACTGGTCCAGGTGGTTGAAGGACTGGATGGAACCGGGCTTGAGCGAGACCAGTTCGGCCGTCGCGCCGGCGTTCTCGACCGCCTCGCGCGGCTGGACGTACTCGACCTCCTCGACGCCGTCGGCGGCCAGGAAGGCGATTCTCTTGCCCTGCAGTGTCGCTGCCATCTCGGTACATCTCCTCTCGGGGGTACCTCAATTCCCTTCCCGGCCTCCAACGCCCGAAACACCCCACGCCGGCACGACAGGCACCCCGCCGACGAGGGTGGGACGAAAGGTCCTGGACCTGCGGCGCAGCCGGTCCCGGCGCGGGGTTTGTCCCGAGGGCCGCTGGGGACCCGGGGAGGCATGGCAGGAGCAGCAGCGGAACAGCGCCGGCTCGCCACCGTCGTGGAGAGCTGGCTCGGGCGCCCGGTCCTGATCGTCGGCGACGCGATGCTGGACGAGTGGCGGTTCGCCGACTCCGACCGGCTCTGCCGGGAGGCGCCCGCCCCGGTCCTCACCCTGCGCCGACGGATCTCCGCCGCCGGTGGGGCCGCGAACACCGCGGTCAACGTCGCCACCCTCGGCGGTCGGGCCGTGCTGGTGGCGCCGGTCGGCGCCGACGTCGCCGGCGACGAACTGCACGACTGTCTGGACCGGGCCGGCGTCTGGGACCGTACGGTCAACCAGCCCGGTCGGCCCACCCCCGTGAAGCGGCGGATGCTCGCCGGCAACCAGATCCTGCTCCGGGAGGACTCCGGCGACTCCGACGACGCGCTCGACCCGGACGGGGTGGACCGGCTGCTCACGGCGCTGAACTGCGCCACCGAGGAGCTGCGCGCCGCTGCCGGCGGGGAGGCGCCGACCCTGGTGGTCTGCGACTACGGCCTGGGTGCGCTGCCCGCGCCGGTCCGCGCGTGGCTTGTCGAACAGCGCGAGCGGTACGCCACTGTCGCGCTGGACGCCCACGACCTCGCCGACTGGCGAGGGCTCGCGCCGACGGTGGTCACCCCCAGCTTCGCCGAGGCGACCCGGTTGCTGGCCCGTGCCGGTGGCCCGAACCGCTCGACCGCCGGCACCGACCTGCACCTGGAACACCCCGACAACGATCCGGCCGACGGGCCGTCCGAGCTGAGCGTCGGCGCCGCCCCGGGCGGGGCCCGCGCGGACGACCGGCCCGGCCCGGTCGGCGAGCCGACCCTGAGCGAGGGTCGGGTGGCCCTGACCGGCGACGGCCTCAGCGTCACCGGCACGGGCGTCACCGTGAACACCGAGGCCGGAGCGGGCGTGGACCGGGCCGTACTGGCCGAGTCGCGCCTCGCCGAGCTGCGCGCGCACACCGGCGCGGACGTGGTCGCGGTGACCCTGGACACCGACGGCGCGGTGGTCGGCGGCGCGGACGGGGAACGGCGGCGCAGCCACAGCACCCCGGTCCCCGCGAGCCACGCGGTGGGCGCGGGGGACGCGTACCTGGCGGCGATGACGCTGGCCCTGGCCGCCGACGCGCCGCTGCCCACCGCCGCGCAACTCGCCCAGCTCGCGGCCACCATCACCGTGTCCGACACCGGCACCTGCGTGTGCCTGCGCAACGACCTGCTGGCCGCCCTCGACATGCCACCGGAGACCGCCGGGCACCCGGCGGTGGTCGGCACCGACGAACTGGACGCGATCGTCGCCGAGCATCGCGAGGCGGGCCGGTCCGTGGTGTTCACCAACGGCTGCTTCGACGTGCTGCACCCTGGGCACGTGCGCTACCTGGAACAGGCCCGCGCCCTAGGCGACCTGCTCATCGTGGCGGTCAACTCGGACGGCAGCGTACGCCGGCTCAAGGGGCCGGACCGGCCGGTCAACCCGGTCGAAGACCGAGGTGCCCTGCTTGCCGCGCTGTCCTGCGTGGACCACGTGGTGGTGTTCGAGGAGGACTCGCCCGCCGCGCTGATCGAGGCGGTCCGCCCCGACGTGTACGTCAAGGGCGGCGACTATCCGCCGGAGCTGGTGCCCGAGGCGCCGCTGGTGCGCCGACTCGGCGGTCAGGTGCGCACGCTGGGATACGTGCCGGACCGGTCCACCTCGGCGATCATCGACCGGATCCGGTCACACAGCCAGGACCCGTCGTCGCACGCCACCGACCCGTCGCTGAGCCCTCGCACCCAGGCGTCGTGAACCGGCCGCTCGCCCTCGGCAGCCCGGCGGAGTTCCGTGCCGACCGGCTGGTCGACGTGTTGGTCCCGACCCGTAACCGGCCCGCCGAACTGGCCGTCACCCTGGCCGGGCTCGCCGCCCAGGGCGGGGTTCCCGGCTTCGGCGTGGTGGTCAGCGACCAGTCCGACGGGGATCCGGCGTACGCCCATCCCGCCGCGGCCACCATGGTCCGGGCGCTGCGCCACGCGGGCCACCCGGTGCTGTTGACCCGCCGGCTGCCGCGCCGCGGGCTGGCCGAGCACCGCGCCTACCTGCTCGCCGCGTCCTCCGCCCGGTACGTGCTCAACCTCGACGACGACGTCTGGCTGGAACCCGGGGCGCTGCATCGGCTGGTCACCGCGATCGAGGAGCTGGGCTGCGGGTTCGTCGGCAACGGCGTGCACGGCCTGTCGTACACCGAGGACGTACGACCGGACACGCACCGGCACTACGAGGAGTGGGCCGGCCGGCCCGTCCCGGAGCGGATCCGGCCGGGCACCCCCGAGTGGGACCGCGCCCGCATCCACTCGGCGGCCAACCTGCTGCACGTCACCGCTGAGCTGGCACTGCCGCCGGGGGCGTGGCGGGCGTACAAGGTGTCCTGGATCGGCGGGTGCGTGCTCTACGACCGGGCCAAGCTCGTCGACTCCGGGGGCTTCGACTTCTGGCGGCGGGTGCACGAGAGACACCAGGGCGAGGACGTGGCCGCCCAGCTCGCGGTGTTGGCCCGCCACGGCGGGGCGGGCATCCTGCCCAGCGGCGCCTACCACCTGGAGACCCCCACCACGGTCACCGAGCGGGACGTGGAGGCGTGGGAGGTCGTCCTCGCCGACGAGGACACCCCACAGCCGGCCTGAGCGCCGCCTACGGGCTGAGCAGTTCGCGGGCCGCTTCCAGCACCTCGGCCACCGGCACGTCGGTGACGAACGAGTCGCGGTGCGGGCACTCGCCGTCACCCGGCCGGTGCGGGTAGATGCCCGGCGTGCAGTCCACGCCGCAGACCGGGCAGTGCACCGTCCAGGAGCTGATCGGCCGGTGCCGGCCACGCAGCGGCGTGGCCGTGTTGATCAGGTTGCCGACCCAGAAGATGCCCACCGTCGACGTGCCCACCGCAGCGGCCAGGTGCAGCGGACCGGTGTCGTTGGAGACGACCAGCGCGCAACCGGCGTAGCAGCCGGCCAGCCCACCGAGACTGAGCGTGCCCACCTGCGGCCGGACCGGCACCCCCGCCGCCGCGACCACCTGGTCCACCACCTCACGCTCGGCGGGCGTACCGGTCACCAGCACCTCGTACCCGTCGCCGTGCAACGCACGGGCCACCTCGGCGAACCGCTCGGCCGGCCAGCGGCGGCGGGTGTCGGAAGCGCCCGGATGCAGCGCCACCCGAGGGCGCGCCGGCGGGCCGAGCACCTGCTCGGCCTCGGCCCGGTCCGCGTCGGTGACGGCGAGTGTCGGCACGATGGTGGTCGCCGGAGCGCCCACCAGAGCCACCACCTCCAGATAGCGGATCACCTCGTGCTGGTAGTACACGTAGCGGATCCACCGGTCCAGCGGCGGCGCGTCCTCCGCGCGCAACCCGACAGTCACCCGGGCACCAAGGCGGCTGATCAACGGGTTGGAGTTCGCGCCACCGCCGTGGGCCTGCACCGCCAGGTCGAAACCCTCGCCGCTGGCCGCCGCCACGAAGTCATCCATCGTGGACGCCGGCTCACCGGCCTCCGGCTCCCGAATGCCGGGGCCCGGCGGCACCACCAGCACCCGGTCCACCGGGCCGGGCCGGTCGCGCCAGAGCTTCGCGTGCCACGGCGCCCCGAGCAGCACGATCTCCGCCGAGGGGTACGCGGCGCGCAACGCGTCCAACGCCGGCAGGACGAAGATGAAGTCGCCGAGGGCGTTGGCGCGCAGCACCGCGATCCGGCGCACGTCTTCGACTCGCCCCGCCGTCGGGCCGAGCAGGGACGGGGTGACCACGTGGCGCGCTACTCCCGGTCGATCTCGCCGACGCTGTCCGGGTGGTGCAGCTCCCGGTCCGCGGCGGGATCGGCCGCTATCGGCGTACCACCGGAGAGGCCGCCCGACCGCGGCCCGCTGCGGCCGACGGTGATGGTGCGCGCCGTGGGCCGCGCGGCCCGGGGCAGCCGGACGCGCAGCAGCCCGTGGTCCATCACCGCGTCGATGCCCTCCGGGTCGACCCGGGACGGCAGGTCGATGCGGTACTCGAAACCGCGCGTCTCGAAGCCCCCGGGAATGCCCTGCTCGGCGTTGACCTCCGCCTCGGAGCGGGCCCGCACGCACAGCTCGCGGTCGTCCAGCTCGACGGCCACCTCCTCGGGCGCGACGCCCGGCAGCCGGACGACGACCTGCCAGCCGTCCGCGGTCTCGGTCAGCTCGACGTCGGACGACCCGGCCCGGCCGCCGACCAGCCGGCTCAGCTCGGCGCGCAGCGACTGCAGCTCGCCCATCGGGTCCCAGCCCTGTTGCCGGCCGCGCCACCCCCGGCCGAAACCGCCGGTCTGCTGCTCGCTCATCGCACGTCTCCGATCCGCTGGGTGGCCGTGGTGGGCCGCAGTGAGCTGGGCGCATCCAGACCGGCGTCGCGGTCGACGCCCACACCGAGCCGGTCGACCAGCTCCCCGCCGAGCCACGCGCTGATGCCGAGGATCGCCACCGCGACGACCTCGATGGCGATCAGCGCGCCACCGGCGGCCCGCGAGTCGGCGTTGAGCCGGACCGCCCACACGGCGGCGAAGAGCAGGATCACCGCGACGTTGGCGCCCGCGTGCAGCAGACCCACCCGCTTCGCGCGGGTGCCGGTCGGGATCGCCAGCAGGTCGAACGAGCCGGCCGCCGCGGCGAGCAGGCCGCCGATCAGGCCGACGGTGATGTTCCAGTACGCGACCTCGCCGAGGAAGTCCGGCCCGCCGACCGTGTCGACGATGTCGAAGAGCACCGCGGTGACCAGCAGCGCGACCGGGAACATGACCAGCATCGGATGGACTGGGTGCCCCAGCACCTTGAGTCGACTCTCCATCTCCCGGCCTCCACTGGTCGGCTTTTCCTGCGGACGGTACGAGCGGCGGGCGTGTCGGGTGAGGCCGTACCCCGGGCGACCGGGGGCAAACCTCGCACTGGCCACGCGGGCCTAGGCTGGCGACGGTGGCGCCGCCACCCGGGTCAACGGCTGGGGGAGGATCGCGTGACGGTGGAGATCACTTCGCACGAGGAACTACGCGAGCTGCTCGGCACGCCGAGCGCGCGCGCCGCCAACAAGGATCGCGCCCGCCTGCACGAGCGGGACCGGCAGTGGCTCGCCGCCGCGCCGTTCTGCCTGATGGCGACGGCCGGCGCGGACGGCAGCTGCGACGTCTCGCCCAAGGGCGACCCGGCCGGGTTCGCGCTGGTGCTGGACGACACGACCATCGCGCTGCCGGAGCGGCCGGGCAACAAGCGGGCCGACGGCTACCGCAACATCCTGGACAACCCGCACGTCGGGCTGCTCTTCCTGATCCCGGGGCGCACCGACACGCTGCGCATCAACGGGCGGGCCCGCCTGGTGAGCGACGCGCCCTGGTTCGACGACATGGTCGTCAAGGGGCACCGGCCGGTGCTCGCCGTGGTCGTGGAGATCGAGCAGATCTTCTACCACTGCGCGAAGGCGTTCCTGCGGTCCGCGCTGTGGCAGCCGGAGACCTGGGAGCCCGAGGTGCTGCCGTCCCGCGCCCGCCTGATCAAGGAGGTCGAGACGCCCTCCGAGAGCCTGGAGGAGCTGGAGAGGCACTACGGCCCGGAGTACGCCACGAAGATCTACGTCTGATCCCGTGGCCGGGTCAGGCCGGCGTGCCGAACGACCCGGTCGCCGGGGAAACGGTCACTCCGGGGTGACCGACACCATCCACAGGTGGCCGTCCGGGTCGGCGAAGACGCCCGCGTACCCCCATGGTTGGGTGGTCGGCTCGCTGACGACCTCGCCGCCGGCGACGCGCGCCCGCTCGACGACCGCGTCCGCCTCGGCCGGGGTGGCGGCCCCGAGGCCGAGCAGGCACTCGCTCTGCCCCCGCGGGGCGACCTCGTGCCCACCGATCACCCAGCCGAAGCCGCCGGTCGGGATGAGCATCAGGCGCAGCCCGTCGTTGACCACGAACTGCAACGGCTCCGGGATGCCGTCATCGGCCAGCTCACCCACCGCTTCGAGGCCGAGACCGTCGCGGTAGAAGCGGTAGGAGGTCGGTCGATCGGCGATCGGCAGACTGATGATCATTGGCGCGGCGGGCATGGACGGCACCTCCACAGGTCGGACGGACACGGCCACCGGATCGGACAGTCAGGACCGCGTTTCCAGTATGGAGAGCGGGACTGACACTCGTAACGCTGTAGACCAGCACCGGCCATGATCGGGAAACTGCCGGGATGGAACCGACACAGACGGCGCTCATCGTGCCGATACCCGAGGCCGAGGAAGCGGTAGGCCGGTTTCGGGAATCTCTCGACCCGGCTGCCTCATGGGGTGTGCCGGCACACGTGACCGTCCTCTACCCGTTTCTGGCTCCGCAGCAGATCAACGACCAAGCCCTGACCCTGCTGCGTAAGGCCATTGCCGGCATACCGCGGTTCGACGTTGCGCTGACGCACATCGACTGGTTCGGTGACACGGTCGTATGGCTTGCACCGCAGCCAGACCGTCCGTTCCGGGACCTCACCGCGGTGGTGTGGCAGCAGTTTCCCGAGACCGCCCCATATGCCGGGGCGCACACCGAGGTGGTGCCGCACCTGACCATCGGCCAGGACGCCCCCAAGCCCACACTGAGCCACGCCGCGGAAACGGCCTCCGCGCGGTTGCCGATCAACGCGGCCGTCGACATGGTTCGACTCATCGCCGGAACGCCGGGCCTAAGCCCTTGGCGCACCGTCTGCGAGTTCCCACTGGGGGCGGATCTTTGAGGACGTGTCGGCCTTCCTCGGCGTATCGGTCAGCACGACCAGCCGGACGGATTGCCGAACGACTCGCGGGAGATGCCGGAGCCGGTCTCCGGCCACGAACCGAACCGGTCGTTGTGCAGGTGGGCGAAGAAGTAGCAGAGACTCTCGCACTCGGCGTCGAGCACGGCGAGGGCCGGGGTGGCCCGGACGGCCTCGTAGTAGTCGCGGCCGAGCGCGACGATGAAGCCCCGGCAGTAGAGGAAGCCGTCGGTCACCTCGTGGATGTCCTCACCCACCTCATCAGCGCGCGGTCGCGGCGTGCCGACCCGGCACCCGCGAGATCGCGTTCCCCGATCGAATTAGCGCCCGTGGATAGAATCGAGCCGTGGCTCGGGAATTCGACACTCAGCTCATCGAGTCGGTCGCGGTTCGTCGCGCCCGCATGCGTGAGCTGCTGCTGTGGGGCCGGCAGCGCCGGGTCCGCGCCACGGGTGACGGGTTCCGGTGGTTGCGTACCGGTCTCGTGCTGGCGGCGGTGGCCTGCGCCGTGTGTGTCGGCTGGTCCTTCCTCCAGAACGTCGTCGCCGAGCAGCAGAGGGCACGCAACCCGGCACCGATCCAACCCACGGGTCCGCGATGACCCAACCGCGGACCCTCGCCTCCGCCGGTCACCTCAGTCGGGTGACCCTGGCCGGGCCACACCGACGCATCGACCTCGTGCTGCCCGCCGACGAGCCGCTCGGCCTGCTGCTGCCCGAGATCGTCGCGCTGGTGGGCCACCCGCCAACGGACGATTCGCGGGGCTACCAGATCAGCACCCTCGACGGCACGGTGCTCGACCCGGCCGGCAGCCTTCGGCAGGCCGCCGTGCCCGACGGCGCGCTGTTGCGGGTCGACCCGATCTCGGAGGCGCCGCCGGCGGCGATCGTCCACGATGTCTCCGACGAGGTCGGCGACGACCTCATCCGGCGGCGCGGCCGGTGGGGTGACGCCGCCCGCACATGGACCGCCACCACCGCCTGCCTGGTGGCCGCCGCGGTGGCGGCACTGCTCGCCAGCCCGCATCTCGGGCCTGCCGCGGTCAGCGTCGGCGGCGGCGCGGTCGCCCTCGCCGGCCTCCTCGTCGGGATGGGGGGCAGACGCAGGATCGGGGTGGCGGTGCTCTTGAGCGGCGCCGCGATGGTGATGACCGCCGTGCCCGGCTGGACGGACACCCGTACCCTCCTCTGGGCACTGTGGACCGTGGTGATCGGCTGCACGGTCCTCGCGGTGGGTGCCGTAACGGGCAACGGGCGCGCTGGCGTCCTCGGTGGCGGCACGATGCTGGCCCTGGTCACGGGCTGGAGCGTGCCGCTGCTGCTCGGCATGCCCGCCGAGCGGGTCGCGGCGGTGCTGGCGATCGCGTCGGTGGGCATGCTGGGGCTGTTGCCGCGGTTCGCGATGATCACATCGGGCCTCACCCGTCTCGACGACCGCCGCAGCAACGACGAGCCGGTGAGCCGGGTATCGGTACAGGCCGCGGTGGACTCCGCGCATCGTGGGCTGGCCGTCGCGGCGATCGCGGCGGCGACCTCGGCGACGCTCGCCGGGCTCATCCTCGCGTCGACACCGGGCCCGTGGCGACTGGTGCTGGCAGCCCTGGTTGCCGGCGCCCTGCTGCTGCGGATGCGCGCCTTTCCCCTGGCGGCCGAGGTGGTGACGCTGGTGGCGGGCGCGCTGACCATCGGGGGTGGCTTGCTGTTGTGCTGGGTACAGGAGCGGCCCGGCACCTGGTGGGGCACGGCGGTGGCGGCACTCGGCGTCTGCGCGGTGGCCCTGGCGATCCTGGCGTACCGGCCGCCGCCACACGTCCTGGCGCGAGGCCGGCAGGTCGCCGATCGCGTCGAGGCCCTGACGGTGATGGCGCTGGTGCCCGTCGCCGTCGGGGTGTTCGGGCTCTACTCGCGACTTCTCGACACCTTCTGACTGAGGCGGTGGCATGAGCGCTCCACCGGTGCCGCGCACCGCGCCGCCGGCCGACCCGCCGGCGTCGGAGCCGGACGACCTGTCGATCGCGCGCAGGCCGCCCTCCGGCGATTCAGCGCTACGGCGTACCTGGCGCAGCGCCAGCCGGATGTTCGCCAGCGGCCGGCAGACCCGGGAACTCGCCGACCTCGCCGCCGAGGTGCAGGCACCCGTACACACCGGCCGGCGGATCGCGGTGGCCTCCGTGCAGGGTGGCGCGGGGAAGTCCACGCTTGCCGCGCTGCTGGCGTCGGTGTTCGCCGCGCGTCGCGCCGATCCGGTGCTCGCCGCCGACGCGGACCCGTACGAGGGCTCGCTGACCTGGCGGCTCGGCGCCCCGAGCGACCCGTCACTGCAACGACTGGCACCCGGACTGCTCGCGGGCCGGGGCGGCGACCTGCGCGACCTCGAACCACTCCTCCCACGCACCGGGACAGGTCTCTGGGTACTGCCGAGCGGCACCACCAACCCGAACCTGTGCACCGCGGTCACGCGCGCACTGTCGCGTCTCTTCGCCGTCACTGTCACCGACTGCCCACCCGGCCTGGAGGCCCGTACCCCGGCGGGGGTGATGGCCGACGCGCACGCGGTGGTGCTCGTCGCGGCGGCGACACCCGACGGGGTTCGGGGCACGTACCAGACGCTGCGCCGGATCGTCGACGACGGCTACGGGTCGTGGCTGGAGCGCGTGGTCGTCGTGTTGAGCGCGAGCAACCCGCACGGCCGCGCGACGCTGATCCACGGCGCCGCCCGTGAGCTGATCGAGCAGACCGGCGTACCGGTGGTGGTGCTGCCCTATGACCGTCACCTGGCCGCCGGTGCGCTCATCACCCCGTCGCGGATCGGCGAGGCGACACTCGTGGAGGCGACCCGCGCGGCCGCGCTGGCGCTGAGTCGCGCTCGGCGGATGTGACCGGAGGCCCCCCGCATGTCGACGCGCATGGTGCACCGCCCCGCCCGGATGGCCCGCCCGATGGCCGCGATGGATCCACTCGTGCTGGACCCGCCACCGCAACTGCCCGACGGCAAGTCCGCAATGGGACTCCAGGCGTTGCTGCCCATGGCCGGCGCCGGAGTGGCGATGAGCATGATGATGTTCCTGCGCGGCTCCGGCTTCGCGGCTCTGGGCGCCGTGGTCATGGTGGCGGCACTGGGCGCCGCCGGGGCGATGTACCTCACCCAGCTGGGCAAGGCCGGCCGGCAGCGCCGGGCACAGCGCGAGCGCTACCAGGACTACCTGGAGGAACTGCGCGAGCAGTTGCGCGAGACCGAGCAGCTCCTGCGCGAGGAGGCGAACCTCCTCGACCCGCCAGTGAACCGGCTGCTCGACGTGATCCGCAGCCCGGCCCGACTGTGGGAGCGCCGACGCGCCGACATCGACTTTCTGCACGTACGGCTGGGCATGGGTTCGCTGCCCGTCCGTACGATCGAGCTGCGCGAGCAGAGCACCCCCACCAATCCGCTCGATCCGTTCATGCGTCACGAGGCGCGCTCACTGATCCGCCGATTCGCGCTGGTACCCGGGCTGCCGCTGCGGGCGAACCTGGACTGCGCCGGGGATGTCAGCGTGATAACGCCGAACTACGCGGACGCCGTCGCCCTCGCCCGGGCGATCCTCGTGCAGGTCGCCACGTTCCAAGCCCCCGACGACGTGACGCTCGCGATCATCACCACCCCCGAGCGCGCCCGGAGCTGGCGTTGGGCACGGTGGCTGCCACATCTGCTCGACCGGACCTCGATCGGCCCGTCCGGCCCGACCCCGCTGCTGGTCACCACCGTCCAGACGCTCGTCGAACTGCTCAACGAGGATCTGGAGGAGCGGACCACCAGCGCGCTCAAGTCGTTCCGGCACGGTGTCGGGCGTACGGAGGCGAAGGCGCGGCCACGGCTGCTGGTCATCGACGACGCACACGGTGAGCTCGCCCGCGTGCTGGCCAGCCCCGACCAGACGGTCGGTCTGGCCAGCCTCGGCGTCACCGTGGTGCACCTGCTCGCCGACCGGCTGCACGAACCCGGCGACGTCTCCCGCCGGATCACCGTCGACGGCGATTCGGTCACCCTGGAGGATCTGACCGCGTCCAAGGCGGTGACCGTACGCGGCACCCTCGACGAGGCACCGGGCCCGCTCGTGGAGGGCCTGGCCCGCAGCATCGCGCCGCTGCGGCTGTCCGCCGACTCCTACGACGACGGCACCGGTACGCCACCGGCCGACTTCCAGGACCTGTTGGGCCTGTCTGACCCCACGAACCTGGATCTGGTCGACCTCTGGCGGCCGCGGGGCGAGCGGGATTTCCTCCGCGTCCCGATCGGGGTCAACCCGGCGGGGCGTCCGGTGCTGCTCGACCTCAAGGAGCCAGCGCAGCTCGGGATGGGGCCGCACGGGCTGTGCGTCGGAGCGACCGGTTCGGGCAAGAGCGAACTGCTGCGCACGCTCGTGCTCGCCCTGGCGGCGAGTCACCCGCCGGAACGGATGGCGATGGTCCTCGTCGACTACAAGGGCGGGGCCACGTTCGCGCCGTTCAGCGAGTTGCCGCACCTGGCCGGGCTGATCACCAACCTGGTCGCCGACGCGGCGCTTGTGGAACGGATGTACACGAGCCTCGACGGCGAGGTGCAGCGCCGCCAGCAGGTGCTCGCCGACGCCGGCAGGGTCACCGACATCACCGAGTACCACCTGCTCCGCGCGGCGCAGGGCGAGCACACCGACCTGCCCCCGCTGCCCCACCTGCTCGTGCTCATCGACGAGTTCGGCGAACTGCTCGCCGCCAAGTCCGAGTTCATCGACCTGTTCCTGCGGATCGGACGGATCGGGCGGTCGATCGGCGTGCACCTGCTGCTGTCGAGCCAGCGCGTCGAACAGGGCAAGATGCGCGGCCTGGAGAACTATCTCGCCTATCGGATCGGCCTACGGACGCTCACCGAGATGGAGTCGCGGACCGTCCTCGACACAGCCGACGCGTTCCACCTGCCGCCGTTGCCCGGGAACGGCTACCTGAAGGTCGACGTGTCGATCTACCAGCGGTTCAAGGCCGCCTACGTCTCCGGCCCGCTCAGCAACGGCGCAGACGCCGAACTCGCCCCGATCGTGGGGCCGCTGGCGAAGCCGATGCCGGTGTTCGGCACCGCGCGCACCGACGCCGACGAGAGCGTGCCCGAGGAGCCGAAAGCTTCCCGGCGCACCACCGGGCCGACCCTACTGTCGACTGTGGTGCGGCAGCTGGCGGCGAGCGGGCAGCGGGTCCCGGCGATCTGGTTGCCGCCCCTGCCACCCATGCTCACCCTCGACGAGGCTGGCGGCGGGGTGCTCACCACACCGGACGGCGTACGCCTGGGAACCGGGTCGCGCCCCGGCGTCGGGTTGCCGGTTCCGCTGGGTCGTCTCGACGATCCCGCCCGTCAATGGCAGGGCCCCTGGGTGTTGAATCTCGCCGGGAGCGGCGGCAACCTGCTCGTCCTCGGCGGGCCCGGCAGCGGCAAGACGACAGTGCTGCGTACCCTCGCGCTCGGCCTGGCCACCACCCATCGCCCCATCGATGTCGGCATCTACGGCATCGACCTGCTGGGAAACGGCCTCTCGGGGCTTGCCGGGCTCCCGCACGTCGGCGGCGTCGCCAACCGCGAGGACCGCGAGCGCGTCCGTCGCGTCGTCGACGAGGTGCACGCGATGCTCGCCCAGCGGCAACGCGTATTCAGCAGGCACCAGTTCGACACGGTCGAGGACCTGCGAGGCGCCGACGAGAGCGTGCGTACCGAGGTCGGCTGCGTCGACGTGGTGTTGCTGATCGACGGCTACGGCCAGCTCAACGCCGAGTTCGAGAGCCTGGAATCCAAGGTGCACGACCTGCTCGCCAGGGGCGGCCGCTACGGCATCCACGTGATCGGCACCGCCCGCCGGTGGAACGAGGTCCGTGCCGCGCAGCAGGTCGCCTTCGCCAACCGAGTCGAGCTGCGGCTCACCGAGCCCGCCGAGTCGAGCATCGACGGCAGGCAGGCTCGGGGCGTCCCACCGGATCAGCCTGGCCGGGCTCTCACCAGTGAGAAGCTGTTCGCCCAGGTGGCGCTCCCCCGACTGGACGGGGTTCCGGACCCGGCCAACGCCGGTCTGGTGGCGGCCGCCCGGTTGGTGCGAGCAGCCTGGACGGGAGCACTGCCGCCACCCGTCCGGGTCCTTCCCGCCGTACTCCCCGTGGCCGACCTCGCCGGCACTCCCGCCGGCCACGGCGTGGTCCCCTTCGGTCGCTACGAGAGTGATTTCTCCCCCGCCGTTCTCGACCTGTTCGGTCGCGACCAGCACCTCCTCGTCCTCGGGGACCTCCGGACCGGAAAGACGAACCTGCTGCGGCTGGTCGCCGAAGAGTTGATGGGGCAGTACACGTCCGAGGAGCTGGTCTTCGCGGTGTTCGACCCGCGCGGCGTACTCGCCGACGCGGTGCCCGACTCCTACTGCGGTGGGTACGCCACGAACTCGGCGCTCGCCCAGCAACTGTCGAGAGCGGTCTCCGACGAGCTGGCGAAACGGCGGTCGTCCGAGTCGGCGCGCACCCGGATCGTGCTGCTCATCGACGACTACGAAATCCTGGCCGCGTCGGCCACGCAGCCGCTCGGCGCGCTGGTCCCGTACGTGGCGGCCGGCCGTGACACCGGGCTGCACGTCGTGATGGCCCGCCGGGTGGCCGGCGCCTCACGCGGTCTGTTCGAGCCGTTCCCGCTGGCCGTGCGCGAGGCCGGCTGCCTGAGCCTGCTCATGTCCGGCGACCGGACGGAGGGCCAGCTGTTCTCGGGCGTACGCCCCATGGTCCTGCCCACCGGACGCGCGCAGCTGATCCGCCCCGGCGACGGCCCTCGCATGGTGCAGACCGCGTTCGCCGGCCAGACGAAGGAGCACTGATGACGTTCGACACGGTGGCGCTGTGCCGCGCCGAGCCCGATCCGGCTGCGATGCTCGGTGCCCTGCTCGCGGCCGGTTCGGAGCTGAAGATGGACACGGTCGAGGCGGCCGGGCTGATGCGGCTGTTCGACCCCGGTGACGGGCGTCTGCTCCTGAGCGTCGAGACCGCGCGCCTGGTGCAGGTGCCGGGCGAGGCCGAGCGGTTGCTCGGTCTTCCGCTCGACGACTCCTTCGGCGGCCGGATCTGGTGGGTGGAGAGCCACGCACCGGCCGCGGACCCGCGGGCCGCGGACGTGGCCCGCCGTTTCACCGCCGCACTGGTCGAGATCACGGGAGGGCTGACATGGATGAGCCGATGAACGGCGCGACCGACACGATCACCGACCGGGCCGTCGTTCTCCACCAGGACCGCGTGGTGGTCGGCCTGGCACCCTGGCTCGCGGAAGCCGCGGTCGACGCGGTACGCGACGGACTGCTGCTCCAGGTCGTCACGCCGGCGGACGGCGTCATCACGTACCCGCTCGAGATGATGCTCGCCCAGGCACAGGGACAGTGGGTGGTGCGGGCCGGCGGCCAGTACCGCGACGGGCTCACCGGCCTCCCGCTGCACTGGGACGGTCACCGCTTCGCCAGTGCCGACGCCTCGCAGCCCACCGGTTCGCCGCCCGCCGACGCACCGTGGACCGGCGGCCTGGAGATCCAGATCGTCACCCTGCACCCCGCCACCGAGGCCCTGCGACTTGGGGCCAGCACCGAAGCCGCCGTCCGTGCCCTCACCGGCGGCGATCCGGCCGGGTGGGGCGTCGGCGAACCGGTCACGGAGCCGTGGTCGCGCCACGAACTCACGGCGTTCTGTCGAACGCGCGCGCCGGCACCCACCAGCCTGACCGTCGTCGGCGGCGGGGGCAGGTCCGCCACACTCGGGGTCCTGACGGTCGAACGGGTCGACGTCGGCATCCGCGAACAACTCCGGCTGGCCGGCCCTGCCCTGTCGTCCGTCGACGAGACGACGATCGAGGAGCTCGCCGAGAAGCTGGCCGGCACGGCCCGCAGCATGATCGTGACCGTCCATCCGGGCCGGACCGGCGGGCTGCGGTCGAGCACGCCGAGCATGCCGGCGTTGCCGTGGGGCATCCTGGTCGGCCATCAGGAGAACCCCGTCGAATCGGAGCACGAGGTGGTCATGGGCCGCCCCTTGGGGCGGGGTGCCCGACGCGCATGGTGGTATCGACTCGACGGTGGCCCCGGCGCCCCGTACGAAACGCTCGGCGCGGTGCTACGCCGGTACGGCCTGGACGTCCCCCGCTAGAGCGGCTCGTGTTGGCGGTCGATGAACGAGCTCACGCTCTCCGCCTCGGCGCGGGTCTTCTCGTGGAGGCCCGGATCGTCTGCCAGACGATCGAAGTAGCCCTTCTCCTCCGGGCCGCCGAGATCCAGAATCGTCGGGATGGTGATGATCGTCAGACGCCACGGCAGACGAGGTGTGGCCGCCTTGAGCAGGTCGACCACTCGGGCTCGTACCGAATCGTCCAGGTGATCAGGCCCCACGCGGCGGAACCAGCGGACCAGACTCTCCGTCGCGCCTTGCAGGATGAAGAAGACCCATGATCGACCAATGCTGTCGATGACCTCGTCTGGTGGCGTCGTCCACGTGACGCCGAAGACGTCCTCCGGGTCCAGGTAGGCCTCGGCCCAGTCGCGCACCCTCTCGGGCGTGACGTCGGCAAGGGTCGGCATCGACTGCTTCAGCCGTGCGTACAGGATGAACCAGTAGTCATCGAAGAACGCCTTGGGAAGCCCCCAGTCGGTCTCGTCGCCGTAACGGTCCCGGACGTCCACCAGGTAGGCGAGGCACGTCTCCAACGCCCGTAGGGCTTCGACCTGCTGCTGCGGGCCGGGCGGCAGCTCGCGCGTCGCCTTCCCACGCTCGACGGGATCCGCCAGCCGCCATGGAACTGGCACGGCAGCCAGCATTTCGGGGGCAACCCAGGGACCGGTCACAGGAAATCAACTCCATAGGGCCTGAGGAGGGAAGCCACGTGCCGTCGGCGACGAACTAACGCATGCTCTCCGCCGCCAGTTTTGAGTGGACTGCCGGAGACGGCCAGCAACGGTCGGCTCAGTCGGTGGACTCGAGAATCTCCTGAAGACCTCTGACGAGGTACATGGGCCGGTAGCCCAGTCCTTTCAACTCACCGAACATTTTTCTCGCGGCGGGTTCGTCCAACTGACCTCGACGGAAATCCCGGACCGTTAACACATAGGGCATCTCCTCGAACGGGATCCCCGCGTCGTCCTCCAGCTCGTGGCCCACCTTGAAGTCGAGCGCCAGGTCCTCGGTCTTGCCCAGGTAGTCGGCGTAGGGCTTGTCGGATGGTTCGAAGGGGATACCTAGGGTGGAACTAACCTTGTCGGCCACCCGTTCCCGGTCGTCAGTAGACCCGAAATATATTTCCACGTAGTTCGGCATCAGGGCGTTGCCTGCCAATCCATGTCGAAGTCCGCACCCCAGATCCGGACTCTCGTGAGCTTCGCAGCGTTACCGGGGGACGCGTTGAGGAACGCGGCGAGGCCCTTGATCGCGTCGGCCCGGGTGAGTGGCGTATGCCTTGCGTCGATGATGATATTGCCGCCTTGACCTATGCCCGAGGTGGAACCAACAATCTCGTTCTTGATCGTACGGTGTGTCGGTGGGTCAGCCTTGACCGTCTTGAACTCGGTCGGCTCGCCGTTGACCAGCGAGTCGGCCGTACGCTCCGTCCCACGCGGGATCGGCTCGATGTCGTTCGGGCCCATTTGCGCCAACCGCTGGGCGATGGCCTCCTCGTCGGCGTTGAACCGAAACTTGGGATCGAGGTGATCCTGCCTGATCTGGCCCGGCCACGTCGCCGGGTCGTCGGTGACTCCGGCGGGACGCGGCTCCGGATCACGCAGGGCCGGCGGAGGCACGTGGTCGGTCGCCCTGGCAGGTGGGTCGGTCACCGGTGCCGGGTCATCGGAGGACTGTCCATTCGACGTGTCGTCCCTGACCGGTTCGCCATCCGGCGCGTTTCCATCCGGCGTACTGCCCTCCGGTGTCCCGCCGTGCGGCGTGTCGCCATCCGATGTCCCGCCGTGCGGCGTGTTGCCATCCGGTGTGCCGCCAGGCGGGTGGTTGCCGCCGGGGCCGTTGCCGCCGTCCATGTGCATCGCGTCGCCACCGCGAACGTTGGGCATCTCGACCTCGAAGCCACGCCCGAGCGGTACGTCGCCGGCGATCGCCGGCACCAGCCCGAGCCGCGGAATCTGGATGTCGAACTTCTTGGCGAAGTTGATGGCCACCTCGCCGACGGTGGGCAGCTTGTCGAGCCAGTTGCCCGTGCGGACCAGCGCCGCGCCGATCCGGGCGGCGGTGGCGCTGCCCCGGATGCCGTTGACGGCGGCACCCGCACCGCGCAGCCCGGAGCCGGCACCCTTCGTACCCACGACCGCGGAGACGATGTTGAAGGTGGCCATGCCGGCCGCCTTCGACTTGTCCTCGCCCCAGGTGTCGTACGCGATGATGCTCTTGCCCGCGTTGAGCAGGAGATTTCCCGCCTCACGCTTCTCCATGAACGGCATGCCGACCGTCTGGTCGATCACGATCGTCACCGGGTTGACGTAGATCGAGACCGCCCACACGAACTTGCCGAGGCCGAGCCACGACTGGCCGGCGGTGCCCCAGCTCCACTCACCGGTGGTCGGGTCCCGGCCAATCAGGCCGCCCAGATCCTCCAGCATGGTGACGAAACTTTCGCCGATGCCGACGAAGTACGCCCCCACGTCACCGAAGAAGCCGCGGTCGTGCTCCTCGTTGCTGCCCCAGGGCAGGGCGCCGTCCTCACCGGCAGCGGCGTTGAGCGTGTCGGCGGTGAAGCCGTACTCGCCGTCGTCGGCCTGGCCGTCGGCGTTGTCGGCCCGGTACTGGCGGCCGCCGTACAGCGCGTTGATCGTGTTGGCGCACTTGCGCTGCGCTTCGAAGAACGCGGCCACCTGTGTGTTCACCGAGGTGATCAGGCCGTTGTGCTGGTTGACCTTGCCCTCGTCCTCGCGCCAGTCCTCGTCGTCCTTGACCGAGCCGACGAACTGCTCCGCCTGGCCCTTCAGCGCCGCGAGTTGGGCCTTGATCTCCTTGACCTCGGTGGCGTACGTGGCCAGCGCTGCCCCGACGGCCTGGACGTCCTCGCCGACCGAGGCCGAGACCGTCCGTATCGGGCCGCTGGCGGCGAAGAGCTGCTCCGCCTCCGGCGCCTTGTATACGGCCGCCAGCCCCTGCCAGGTGCTGTCGACCGCCTGGCCGGTGTTGGCAAAGTCGCCGCCGGTGGTCTGGATGGTCTGGGCGTGGGTGGCCAGCGCGTCCATGTTGCCGGGGATCTGCGGAATCTCCCCCGGATTGATCATCGGGGCACCGCCTGACCGCCCGGCCCCGGCATCGTCGCCGACGGGTCGGGCGCGGCGGCTGCGCTGCGCTGCGCGTTCGCTGCCATCTCCAGATCACCTTCGACGTAGGCGTTCGTCGCCTGCGCCGCAGCCTGCATGCACGCCCCCGTGCGAGTGAACACGAACTCGAGATCCGTCCGAATCGACTCCACGAAGCCCTGAAGCGCCTGACCCACGATCTCCGAACTGGACTCGGTCGCGGATCCCTCCAGCGCCGAGTTCAAGCTCTTCATCTGCCCCTCGAAAGGGGTGGCCGCGGCATGTGTGCGAGTCAGGACGTCGCGCACTCCGCCGGGGGAGATGTCCCACGTGCTCACGCTCGTGCTCCCTCGTCAACAACTCGTCGGGTAACGGCTCAACCGATGGACTGCACCGCCGAGCGGGCCCGGGACAGCGTCGTGTTCGCCGTCTCATCGTTCTTCGTCATGGTGGTCTTGACCAGATCGATGATCGTGCGGACCTCGCCTGCGGCGCGGTTCCACCGCTCCTCGACGGTCCGGTACTCCTCGGACACACCGTCGGCCTGGAAGTCGGCCATGGCTGCCGCGACGTCGGCGCTGCGCTGAGAGATCACCGCCTCAAGCCGGGCGATGATGCCGGCGAGGTCGCCCTGGACCTGCTGGGACGTGCCGGTGTCGAAGCTACGTCGGTCTGTGCTCATGACTGTCACTCCCCCGTGTCAGCGACTGCTCGAGAACCTGGCCGCGTCGAAGTTCGCCGTGCCCGCCGTCGACGAGGCATTGTCCGCCATCTCGGTGTCGCCCTGACCGAATGCGGAGTCCATTCCACTCTGGCCGCCGAGAATCGCACCCAGGGCGGAGTTGAGATCAGCGGTGATCGAATCGGCGTTGGCCTTGAACGAATCGAACGCCACTCGCCCAGCCCCGTTGAAGTTCCCCTGCAACGGCTCCGCCGCAGCGATCAACTGCTTGATCAGAGAACCGAGATCATCGGAGGACCCCTGCGTCTGCTTGGTCAGGCTGCCGAGCGTCTGCGCTCCCATGTCGAACTTCATGCCGCTCCTCCCGCTCTGCGATCCAGCGTCCGCCATCAATGCTACGGGGTCCGCGCCACATCATCCTCAGCAGGTTCGAAACATGTCTATAACTACGGGTGATGCCCGAAAATCGTCAACGGGTCGCTGGGGAGCGCTATCGGCGGCTGTCCCGATGGAAGATCGAATATGGCGATCAGCGCGTACGGTCCTACGGCATAGATCAGGCACACCAAGAGCAGGTTCAGTCTTTGTAACCTGTAGTGGGGCACCTCTTGCGGACTAGATGCGGACCGCACGCCCACTGACGGCCGGCGCTACTCCTCCGCCGGCAAGTCGTCAAACCACCTCCGGGACGATGCGGGTACCAGCAACAGGCCAACGAGGACTGACGCACCAACGATCTGCAGCAGCCCGAACGCGTCAGCCCTGGTGATCGCGACGACGCCGTACAGAACGCCGGCGGTCGAGAAAACGGTCGTCCAAAACCGGGCCCGCCCGCTACCACGCCACAGGCCGTAAGCCAACGCAAGGAGAAGAAGTACCCCTATCAACCCGGTGGCCATGGATGGACCCTTCGAAAACATCGTCGTCGCCGCGAGCGCGGCGGCCACGAGCAAAATCACCGAGGCGGCGGCAACCGGCATAGGAACGCGTCGCTGACTTTGCTCGATCATCGGGCTCATGGTAGGCATCGTTTGCCCGGTCCACTAGCCCACTGGCCGCCTCGATCACCCGGCCACTGTTGACCGCTCAGATGCGGGCTCGGGTTCGGCGACCGCCGCCCACCGTCCCTTGTTCCGCAGGATGGCGACGGGATGGTCGAAACAGTTCGTTCATCAGCGCGGTCGGCTTACCCCGTCATCTCTGCGGCTCCGTGAGGAACACGCCGAGGGCCAGCGCCACCAGGGGGATCAGACAGATGATGGTGAACACGCCCTGCGGGCCCCAGGTTTCCGCCGCCACGCCGAGGACGGGCGCGAGGAGGCCGCCGATGCTCACGGCGAGCCCGAGCGTCACGCCCGCCGCCGTGCCGGGCCGCGTCGGCAGATAGTCCTGGCCCAGCTTGACCAGCACGGCGAACGGGATGTTCAGGGCGATGCCGGCGAACACGGCGAAGACGAGCGGCGGGTACTCCCCGGGCGTGAGCCGCAGGCCGACGAGCGCGGGAATGGCGACGATCGCGCCGAACTGCATGGTGCGGACCATCCCGACGCGGTCGGCGATCCGACCCCCCAGCAGGGTCCCGGCCACTCCGCCGACCAGGAAGCACGCCAGCGCGGCGCCGGCGAGCCCCTTGCCCGCGCCCAAATGGCGTATCCAGAACAACTCGATGAAGGTGATTGCACCGAAGAAGGCGACCGACCTGACGGTCGCGATGCAGGTCAGCACGAGGAAGGGGATCCAGCGGTCCCGGCCGCTGTGCGAGGCGGTGTGCGCGGCCGGTTGCCGCAGCCGATTCCGGTACAGCAGGAAACCCATGAGCACGGCCGGCGGGATGAAGAGCGCTGTCGCTCCGACGCCCATCGCGATCAGTGCGGGGGTGGCCAGTACCGGCGCCAGAAAGAACCCGACACTGCCCCCGGCGGCAAAAATGCTCATCGCCGTCGCGCTGTCGCCCGCCGCCACCCGTGCCGACTTTCCTGCGGCCGGGTGGAACATCGCCACGCCGAGTCCCGACACGCAGAGCAGAAGCCAGACCGCCCCGTAACTGTGCACGAGACCGGAGAGACCGAGCCCGACACCGGCAATCGTTACTCCCGCCCCCGCCAGCCAGTCGAGCCGATAACGGTCGACAGCGACGCCGATAAAGGGTTGAGGAATGGAGCTGCCCAGGGTCGCGGCGAGCGTCAGACCGCCTGCGGCGACATAGCTGTAATGGCGGTCCAGTACGAAATACGGGACGCAGGCCGGCACCAGACCCTGGTAGAGGTCGTCGACCGCGTGGGCAGCACCCCACAGGCGCATCCGTCGCCACGCCGACGGTTGCCTGTCCAGTTCCTCGGCAAGTGCCAGCACCGACCCAGGGTTGACCGGATTCGCTCGGCTGCTTGTCTCCGCCACCATCACCTCTCTCGTTGCGGGTGTTGGAGGAAGAGTGCCGGATCGTCTCAGTTGCCGGCTATTGATATCCTGCCGACTTATGTCGCCAAGCAGCCAGGATCTGGACGGCCCCGCCCGGATCCCCTTGGCCGACCGGGACCGGATCGACTGGCACCACCACGCGCGCCACCAGCTTGTCTGCCCCCGCAACGGCGTACTGGCAGTGTCGACGCCGACGGGGATGTGGACGGTGCCACCGGACCGGGCGGTGTGGATTCCGGCCGGTGTCGCCCATGCCCATCGGGCGTACGGGCCCACCGACATGCGCGCGATCATGTTCGACCGCCCACTGAACCCGATGGGCGTGGATCAACCGACCGCCCTGGCCGTCTCGCCGCTGCTGCGCGAGGTGATCGTCAGCCTCACCGACGGCGTGGAGCTGACCGACGCCGAACGGGACAACCTCGAGCGCGTGGCTCTTGACCAGCTACGACGGGCGGCCACGTTGCGCCTGCGCCTGCCGTACCCGGCCGATTCCCGGCTGCGGCACCTTGCCGAGATCCTGCTCGAAGACCCCACCGACCGTCGCACCCTCGGCGAGCTGGGCACGGCCGTGGGGGCCGGCGCGCGTACCCTCAGCCGGCTGTTCCGGGAGCAGACCGGGATGTCGTTTCCGCACTGGCGGACGCAGCTGCGGTTGCATCACTCGCTCACGTTGATCGCCGAGGGCGAATCGGTGACCACGACCGCCGCGGCCAGCGGTTACAGCGGCCCCAGCGCGTTCATTCAGGCGTTCCGGGCCTACTTCGGGATGACGCCGGGCGAGTATTGCCGGAGCCGGCCGGGGCGCGATTCTTCTCCGACCCCGAACTGAGTCGACCCAACTGGACGCCAGGTCGTCGACCTCCGGCTGACCGGCGCGGTCCGGGTCGCCGTCAGCCCGGCCGCTGCGACGAGGCAGCGGCACGCGGCCCCCATCCACCTCGTGGCGACCAGCCGCGAGCGCTCGCCTCGACGTGGCAGTGAGCCTAGAAACGCAGAAGCCCAGGCCATTGACCTGGGCTTCCGTACCGAGCCGCCTGACGGAATCGAACCGTCGACCTACGCATTACGAGTGCGTCGCTCTAGCCGACTGAGCTAAGGCGGCAACGATCAGCAAGTGTACGGCACCCCCCGGCCCCGGACCGAGCGGGATACCCCCGCGCCTCCGTCAGCACCAACCGGACAACCATTGCCATCTGGCTAATTACCGGACAGCGTCTCGCCGGGACCGGTACTACGCTGCGGCGCGTGAGTGACGAACGCGACGATCACCAGACCCCGGCGGGCGAGCAACCCGACGGGGAGCGGGCCCCTCGCCGGCCGCGCTCCACCGATCCGCTGGAGTTGGGTTTCACCCCCCGCAAGCCGGTGCCATGGCTGGCCCCGTTCCTGTTGATCAGCACCGGTATCCGCACGCTGTTGGCGATCCTCTTCGGCGCCTACCTGGACAAGCGCGAGTTGCAGAACGCCTTCGGCGACGGCATCTTCCGCCAGGCGGGGCCGGACGGCGGGCTGTGGCTCGACTACGTGGCCGACCTCGGTGACGGCTTCCACGCCACCTACTCCGTCGCGTACCTGCTGGCGCAGCCGGAGCTGACCGTGGACGGGCACCGGCTGCCCCGTGCGCAGACCCTGGTGATGGGCGGGGACCAGGTGTACCCGTCGGCGGCCTACGCGGAGTACGAGAACCGGTGCAAGGGGCCGTACCAGGCCGCGCTGCCGGCAACCCCGCCCGAGCGTCCCACGCTGTTCGCGGTGCCGGGCAACCATGACTGGTACGACGGCCTGACCGCCTTCCTGCGGCTCTTCGTTCGCTCCCGGGACCGCAACTTCGCCGGCTGGCGCACCGGGCAGTCGCGGTCGTACTTCGCCGTGGAGTTGCCAGCCGGCTGGTGGCTGCTGGGCGTCGACGACCAGTCCGGCTCATACCTGGACGACCCACAGTTGGCCTACTTCGACGAGGTGGCCCGGCGGCTCACCCCGGAGTCGAAGGTGATCATCGCGGCGCCGTCGCCGACCTGGGTCAAGGCCGCCGACGACCCCATGGCGTACGACTCGATCGACTACTTCGTCCGGACCATCATCGACCCGTCCGGGGCGCAGGTGCGGCTGCTGCTCTCCGGCGACCTGCACCACTACGCCCGCTACGCCGGCCCGGGCCGGCAGTTGATCACCTGTGGCGGCGGCGGTGCGTACCTGTATCCGACGCACAAGCTGCCGGAGCGTATCGAGGTGCCGCCCCGGGACACGCTGGCTCGACGGGCCAGCCGCACACAGCCGTACGACCTGGTGGCCCGCTATCCGGACGCGGCCCGCTCCCGGCGCTACGGCTGGGGCATCTTCGCCCGACTGCCGTTCCGCAACCCCGGCTTCGCCACGCTGCTCGGCACCCTGCACACCCTGCTGATGCTGGCCATGGCGGGCGCGGCGGCGAACTGGGCCGACAGCACCAACCAGCGACTGTTCAGCGTCCCGCTGGTGCTGATGGTGCTCGTGACGGTGGTGGCGGCGGCCCTGTTCGCCAAGCCGCCCAGCGCCAGCGGCAAGCGACATGTCCGGCACTGGATTCTCGGCGTCAGCCACGGCGTGGCTCAGGTGGCGCTGGCCGCCGGTGGCACCTGGGTCTGGTTGGCGCTGCCGTTCTACGACTGGCCGTGGCCGCTGCCGGCGGTCGCCGCGGCGGTGCTGTACGGCCCGGTCATCGGTCTGGTGGCCAGTCAGCTGGTGGCGGCGTACCTGCTGGTCGCCAGTGCGTTCGGGGTGAACGTCAACGAACTGTTCGCCGGGCAGGGCATCGAGGACTCCAAGTCGTTCCTGCGATTGCGCATCGACCCGGACGGCACGCTGACCATCTACCCGATCGGGGTCGACCGGGTAGCCCGCGACTGGCAGGTGAACCCCGATCAGTCCCCCACAGCAAGCTGGCTAACCCCCCGCACCCCGCTAACCCCCCACCTGACCGAATCCCCCATCGTGCTCTCCTGACGAACATCCAGCCCCGTTGATCATGAAGTTATTGCTCCGACACGCCGGCAGCGGTGGCAATAACTTCATGATCGACGGGGTTCGGCCGGGGGCCAGCGGGGGGTTAGGGAGTGTAGTGCTGGTCGTGGGCTTGGCGGGGGGCGCAGACGGAGGCGCGGGAGCAGGAGCAGCGGGAGCCGTCGGCGTCGAGGCGGACGGTGACCGCGTCCCGCGGGACGCTGTGGCCGACCACCCGACCGTCGCCCTCGGGGGTGGAGACACGGCTGCCGACTGCCGGCGCGGTCTCCTGGAAGCGCTGGTACAGCGGATGCCCTCAGTTGACCGCAGACAGTATATTCATTAGCTTGACTGAATGACTGATGACCAGGTCAAGGCAGCCCCATGACTCCCCGCGCCACCACGATCAAGAGTGCTGCCCGTCGCCGGGCGATGCGGGCTCTCGCCCCGCAGGGAACCGCCCTCCGCGCCGTGCTCTATCTGCGGATGAGCATGGACCGGACCGGTGAGGGTGCCGGCCTGGAGCGCCAGGAGGAAGCGTGCCGGGCGTTGGCCCTGGCTCGCGGCTGGGAGGTGGTCGCCGTCGTCGACGACACCATCTCGGCCATCGACTTTCGCCTCACCGAACGGCCCGGCTGGATGAAGGTCATTCAGATGGTCGAGGACGGCGAAGCCGACCTGATCGTGGCCTGGCACCTGGACCGGGTGACCCGCTCGATGAGGGACCTGGAGGTGCTGATCGAGCTGGCCGTGGAGAAGAACATCGGCCTGGCCACCGCCACCGGGGATATCGACCTGACCACCGACGTGGGTCGGATGGTCGCCCGCATCCTGGCCGCTGTGGCTACCGCCGAGGTGGAGCGGAAGGCAGAGCGTCAGATCCTGCGTAACGACCTGCGGATCCAGCAGGGCAAGCCGCAGTGGATCCGGCGTCCGTTCGGCTACGAGCTGGACGGCGCGCTGCGGGAGCCTGAGGCGGCGGTTGGCGGCAAGGCGTACCGCGATGTGCTCGCCGGCAAGTTCCTATCGACCGTGGCGCGGGAGTGGAACAAGGCCGGCTTCACGACCACCGCGCCGGATCCGGAAAAGGCTCGGCCTCGCCAGCCCCGCAAGCAGCACTACAGCCCGTCCGGGCAGTGGAACAACGTCGCCGTGCGGAACTGGCTGCGCGCGCCTCGGAACATGGGCAAACAGACCCTGTACGGGGAGATCGTCGGCGACGGAAACTGGGAGGCGCTGGTAGACGAGGAGACCTGGTGGGCGGTGGATCGCCTGCTCAGTGACCGGGAGCGCCCAGACGGCAACGGAGGCAAGTTGCAGAACCTGCTGTCCGCCATCGCGAAGTGTTCGGTGTGCAACGCGTCGATGGGGGTGGACAGGCGAGGCCGGGAGAAGGACGACCTGGTCTACGTGTGCAAGGGCTGGGCGAACAAGCCGGAGCTGGGCCGGGGGCACTGCTCGATCGGCATGGACTTCGCCGACGGGATCGTCGTGCGCCGGTTGATCCAGCAAATGGAGAAAACTGGCAGGGCAACGTTCCATCCGCAGCCGGTCAGCATCGACACCACGCCGCTCAAAGAACGGGAGAAGGAGATCGCCACGCTCATGGCCGAGCTGGTCGAGGACCGGACCCAGGGGTTCATCACCCGGGCCGCCCTACAGCAGGGGTCCGCAAAGCTCCAGGCCGAGCTGGTCGACGTTCAGACCGCCCTGGCGAAGGCCGGCGCACACGGTGGTCCAACCGATGAGATCGACATCGAGGCGGCGTACGAGGAGTTCACTGCCATGGAGTTGGGTGAGCAGCGCCAGGTCCTGCGCGACGCCTTCGCGCTGATCCAGGTCCGGCCTCGGGGCAAGGGTCGGCCGAAGAAGGGTGAGGGGACCTGGAAGCCTGAGCTGATCGAGTCGCCGTTTTCCCCTGCCTGGCAGTAGGCAAGCAGAAAGCCTCTTCCCTCCTCGCGATGAGGGAAGAGGGGCGTACCCCCTCGCCGCCGGGGACCATAGTTCCGCCATGGCCGGTCAACCGCCGCAACCGCGTCCCCGACAGCCGGTGGGTGTCGGCGTGATCGGGGAGATGAAGGCCGACCTGACCAAGCTGAACTCGGACAGCAAACTGCCGGACCTGGCCCCGCGTTTCGTCGCCTGGACTGAGTCCCGATAGACCCCCGGGTCCCCCTGCGGGGAGGAGGCCCTGCTCTACCGAGTCGGGCCTTCTTCGTATGCCCGGCGCGATCCGCAGACGTCAGACAGCGAGCACCGCTTGGTCTCGCCGCTGGAGAGCTGGCGAACAGTCACCGTCTCGCTCGGGACGTGCCGCGAGACGACCCTGGCCTCGCCTTCCGAGGTGGTAACCCTCTGGCCACTCGTCGGGTATGTGCTGCTTCTGTCATACAGCGGGTGCTCGTACTTCAGGCAGCACATCAACCGGCCACACGCCCCCGAGATGCGCAGCGGGTTCAGCGGCAGATCCTGGTCCTTGGCCATCCGGATGGTCACCGGCTCGAAGTCGGTGAGGAACGTCGCGCAGCACAGGTCCCGACCACACGAGCCGATGCCGCCCTGGACGCGGGCCGAATCCCGTGCCGAGAGCTGCCGCAACTCGACCCGGCAGTGCAGGGTGGCGCCCAGGTCGCGGACCAGGGACCGGAAGTCCACCCGGTGCGGGGCGGTGAAGTAGACGGTGCTGCGTTCGCCGCCGCCGTCGCCCGAGCCGAGCACGTGGTCGACGGCCACCACCTTCATCGGGAGGCCGTGCGCACGGATCAGCCGCTTCGCCGCCACCTTCGCCTCGGCCTTACGACGGCGCAGCGCCTCGTCCCGGACCAGGTCGTCGTCGCCGGCCAGCCCGACCAGCCGGGGGAAGCCGTCGGTCTCCTCGGTCACCCACTGGGCGGCCCAGACGCACTCGGCCACCTCGGGCCCGTCGTCGGTCGGCACCAGCACCCGGTCGCCCACCTGCGGGCGCAACTCGCCCGGGTCGAGGTAGTAGAGGCGCCCGTACCGGTTGAAGCTGACCGCGCAGAGCATGCCCATCCCCCCACCTTACGACGCATCACCGCAAAGGACGCACCGGCCAATCCCCGCACCGGCATCCATGACCGTCGACTTGACCTATTGCCGGGCCACCCGTCGTGCCGTTGACCCTCGCCCGGACGGTTGATTCCGGGCGTGGGTGGGCGACAAACCTCTCCGGGCGGCGTTGAGTGGAGGCAGACCTGCGGGGGGTGCAGGGGGAAGACCACGGCGTCGCCGTGGGCGCCGACTCTGCTCGGGCGCCCGCGAGCGACGCCGTGGCCTGTCCGGGGACGCGGCGATCGGCTACCAGCCGACCCGGGTGGGCTGGTCGTACCGGGGACGGGCGTCCATCGACGACCGCCAGGTGGACTCGGCCAGGCTCGGCGCCCACTGGCGCAGCAGTGTCTCGGCGCCGTCGTACGCGACGCACAGCACCGCCAGCACCCGCGCGGCGATCTCGGCCGCGTCGGCGACACCCGGCCCGACCGGCGTCAGGCGGGTCGGCGGGCCGGTGGCGGTGGCGGCGACCACGGCCACCGCCTCGGCCGAGCGCAGCACGTCGGCCATCGTTCGGGCCAGGGCGAGGCGGCTGCCCTCCACCCAGTCGGCGAGCGCGTCCGCGTACCCGGCGGTGGATTCCAGTCGCCCGACCAGGCTCTCCGGGCCCTCGTCGAGATGGCGCAGCAGCGCGGCGCGCTCCTGCCCGTACGCCGAGGCGGCCGGGCCGGACCAGAGCACCGGGTCGGTGAGCGCCGCGCCGACGTCGTCGTACCCCCGAACCAGCCGGCGCACCGCGTGCCCGGCGCTGGCCAGCGGCGCCGGGTGCAGGTCGAGGAAGCCCCGGACGGCGTCACCCGGCAGCACCTGCATCCGGCGCAGCAGAGGCCAGACCCGGTGGCCCTCGGGAACGCCGGCCGCGAGCAACGCGTCCACCCGGTGGAGCAGGTCGAGGCCGGGTTCGGCGAGCCGGTCCAGTGGGTCCATCACGGCTCTCCGATGATCCGGCGGCGGGCGGCGCGGTCGACCTCGGCGTACCGGTCGGCGGCCTCACGGACCGCCGAGGCGGCGGCGGCGAGCCGAGCGGCGGCGGTCCGTGCCTCGCGGGCCCGGTCGTCGGTGGCGGCGGTCCACTGTCGGTGCAGCGCACGACCGATCTCGCCCGGGCGGCCCGGGGCGTCCGCGCCGAACGCGGCCTGGGCCGGGTCGCTGGCGGTGACCGTGTGGGACAGGGTGGTCAGCGTGGCGCTCGCCTCGTCGAGCCGGGCGGACAGCGCGCGCAGTGTGTCCATGTCAGGCCCCCGCGAGCGGTCGGTAGGCGGCGAACGTCTCGTTGTGCAGCTTCTCCCGGGCCCACTCGGCGGCGTCGGCGGCCGCGGTGACGGCGGCCTGCACCGAGCCCGCCACGTCTCGTGGGCTGCGGGTGTGCAGCGGCCCGAGGAACCGGACGTCGGTGATCCGCCCACCGGCGGTGACCACCACCTCGACCAACCCGTCCGGCGAGCGGACGGTGACCTCGACGGTCGACACGGCCTGGTCGAACTCGGCCTGCAGCGATTCGATGCGGCGGTAGCGCCGCACCGCCTCCTCGATCCAGGCCTCGTCGATCTCCCCCCGCGGCATCGGCGACTCCTCCCGGATGGCCCCTCACTGAGCGTGCCGTCACCGTCACCACGGCACACCGGACCGTACCGCACAGCAATCGCGCGTGTCGATGGCTGTGGACAACCGGCTGGAGCTGCGGGTCAGCCCTTCCAGAGGGCGAGCATCATCGCCTCGACCGCGATCCGTGGCTTGACGTTCGCCTCGATCGCCGCCCGGCAGGCGAGGACGGCCTCCAGCCGGCGCAGCGACCCCTCGGCGTCCCACTTCTGGGCCCCCGCGCCGGCGAGCGCGGCGGTGTCGGTGTGCACGGGATCGACCGGGGCCCGCAACGCCATGGTGAGCGCGTCCCGGTAGAAGCCGGCCAGGTCGACGAGCGCGCGGTCCAGCGCGTCCCGCTGGGCCCGGGTGGCCCGCGACTTCTGCCGCTTCTCCAACTCCTTGAGCTGCCCGGCGGCGCCGCGCATCGCGCCGGCCGCGCCCCGGCCGGTGCCGCCCGCGCCGAGCGCGGTCTCCAGCGCGGCCCGTTCGGTCGCGTCCGCCTCGGACACCGACGCCTCGGCCTCCGCCTCGGCCGCCTCGATCAGCGCAGACGCCGCGTCGAACGCCGCGCCGACGCCGGTCAGCCGGCGCGGCACGGCGAGGACCGCCTCACGCCGCTTGCGGGCCTCCGGATCGCGGGCCAGCCGGCGAGCCCGACCCACGTGCCCCTGCGCGGCCGCCGCCGCCCACTGCGCCACGTCGGGCGCGATGCCGTCCCGACGGACCAGCACCTCGGCCACCGCCGCGGCCGGCGGCTGCCGCAGGGGTACGACACGACAGCGCGACCGGATGGTCACCGAGATGTCGTCCGGGTGGGTGGACGGGGCGCAGAGCAGGAAGACCGTACGCGGTGGCGGTTCCTCGATGGCCTTGAGCAGCGCGTTGCCGGCCGCCTCGGTGAGCCGGTCGGCATCCTCGATGACCACCACCTGCCAGCGCCCGCCGGACGGGGTGCTGGCCGCGCGCAGCACCAGCGCGCGCATCTCGCCGACGCCGATGGAGAGCCCCTCCGGCACCACCATCCGGACGTCGGCGTTGGTGCCGCCCATCGTGGTGTGGCAGCCGGGGCACTCGCCGCAGCCGGTGCCGTACGTGCACTGGAGAGCGGCGGCGAAGGCCCGGGCGGCGACCGAGCGACCGGAACCGGGCGGCCCGGTGAAGATCCAGGCGTGCGTCATCCCGGTGGACGGGTCCAGCGCGCCGGGCTCGGTGCCACCGGTCTCGGGAGCAGCCTCGCCGGCCGGGCCGGCGGCGATCAGCGCGGGCGCCCGGTCGGCCGCGCCGGCGCGCAGCACGGCCGCCGCCGCGCCGGCGGCCCGGCGCAGTTCGGCGACCGCCTCGTCCTGGCCGACCAGATCGGCGAAGACGTCCGGCATCAGGTCTTGTGCTCCATCGTCACCAGCTCCGCGTCGGATAACTCCGGCTGCACCGAGGTGTCCGGGCCCTGCGCGGGGCGGGGGTGCACGATGCCGCCCGGCTTGCCCAGCATCTCCTGCACGCGCCGGACCACCAGCTGAGTGATCTCGTCGGCCGGCCGGGAGGCGTCGAGCACCAGGTAGCGCTTCGGGTCGGCGGCGGCGAGGTCCAGGAACGCGTAGCGGACGCGCTCGTGGAAGGCGAGCGACTCCGCCTCGAGCCGGTCGGCGCCCGCGTTGCGCGAGGCCACCCGGGACAGGCCGGTCCGCGGCTCGACGTCGAGCAGCACCACCAGGTCCGGCTTGAGCCCACCGGTGGCCCAGGAGGAGAGCCAGGAGACCTCGTCGACCGGAAGCGTCCGCCCGGCACCCTGGTACGCGAGCGACGAGTCGACGTACCGGTCGCTGATCACCACACCGCCACGGACCAGCGCGGGCCGGACGACGGCGGCCACGTGGTGCGCCCGGTCGGCGGCGTAGAGCAGCGCCTCGGCGCGCGGGGAGGGCGCCTCGTCGCCGGAGGTGTCCAGCACGAGCGACCGGATCCGCTGGCCGACGGCCGTGGCCCCCGGTTCGCGGGTGACCAGGACGTCGCACCCCTGGCCGCGCAGCCGTTCGGCGAGCGCGGTGAGCTGGGTGGACTTGCCGGCGCCCTCGCCGCCCTCGAACACCACGAAGAGCCCGGCGGAGACGAACGGCTCGGAGGGCATCAGCGGGCGACCCCGGATCGAGCCCCAGAGGTCGGCGAGGACGGGGACGCCCTTCTTGTCGTCCATCTGGCCGAAGGCGCTGATCCCGGCGAAGATGCCGGCGGCACCGGCGGCGAGCAGCAGCAGGCGGGTGGAGGAGACGGAGATGCCGAGGTCGGCGATTGTCAGTTTGCGAGAGCCGCCGACGCCGACCAACACGCTGCTCAGCCCGATGGCCAGGATCAGCACCAGCCGGGTGCCGATCTGCACCACCGCGAAGACCCGGCCACGCACCTCGTCGGCCACCTCGCCGCCCAGCAGCGTGGTGCCGGCCAGGAAGGCCATCCCGGCGCCGGCGCCGACCAGGACCGCTCCGACGATCGCCATGGACAGGTGGATGGCGAAGGCGAGGGTCATCACGGCGGCGCTGGCCAGCACGATGCTCATACCGAACCACCGACGCCGGGACATCTCCTTGACGATCATCGGACCGAGACCGATGCCGAGGGCCAGACCGACGAAGATGGCGCCGAAGAGCAGCGAGAACGCGGCGTCGCCGGCGCCCAGCGAGCTGGCGAAGAACTTGGCCGTGCCGACCACGATGCCGCCACCGGCGAACGCCCCGAAGATGCCCAGCACCAGACCACGCACGAGCGGGGTCTGGCCGATGTACTTCCAGCCCTCGGAGAACTGCCGGAACATGCTCTGCTCGGAACGCTCGGCCTCACCGCGTTGCGCCTCGCTGATCTCCTTGATCCCGAAGGCCACCACCAGTGCGGTGGCGAGCCGGGAGAAGGCGTTGAACCAGAGCGCGAGCTGGGCCGGTTCGGCCCAGGAGGGCAGGTCGCCGCCGACGGCGCCACGGACGCCACGGTCGAGCACGGCCAGGCCGACGGCGGCGGCGACCGGGGTGAGGCCGTACGTGGTGATCAGGGTGAGCTGGTTGGCCGCCTCCAGCCGGGCCCGCGGGATGAGGTTGGGGACCGCGGCCTCCTTGGCCGGGATCCAGAGCAGGGTGATCGACTCGATCAGGAAGGTGGCGATCAGCGCCCACCCGACCACCAGGCCGCCCGGGGCGCCGCTGAGGGCGTAGAGCGGAATGGACGCGAAGAGGACGAAGCGCAGCAGGTCACAGATGACCATCGTCCAGCGCCTGTCGAACCGGTCGGCGAAGACGCCGGCCACCGGGCCGAGCACCAGCGCGGGCAGCAGCCGGATCGCGGTCACACCGCCGAACGCGGCGCCCTGGGCGGTGCTGCCCTGCACCTGGGAGGCGGCGAAGAGAGCGGTGGCCAGCAGACCGAGCCAGTCGCCGAAGGAGGCCGCGCCGAGCACGATCCAGAGCCGCCGGAACGGCCTGATCCGCAGAACCGAGCGGATCGCGGCGTAGCCGGACGGATCGACCTGACCCGAGCTGGACTGGTTGGCGGCGTTGCCCGACTGGTCACCCGCGCGCGACACGCCGGGCGACTCGCCGCTGTTCTGGCTTTCGATGGCCGTACCTCCACGTGCCGGCCCATCGCTGGGCACCCCCGGTGGAACACTCTAGACCCGGTGGGGGCCGCCCCACCGGCGACATTCTCCTGCTCGCTGAGCCTAGGCCGCCCGGGGCGCCGGCCGCAGCCCGGGACGTACGCGAGGGTATTTCGCATTCACCGTCGGACAGTTAGCGTGCACACGTGGCCATCGAAAGCGACAAACTGCGCGACCGCCTGGACCGGGCGACCGCCCATCTCGACCCCCCGTACGCCGTGGTGGATCTCACCGCCTTCGACGCCAACTCGGCGGCTCTGGCCGACCGCGCCGCCGGCAAGCCGCTCCGGCTGGCCAGCAAGTCGGTGCGCAGCCGGGAGCTGATCGGCCGGGCGCTCGCCCGACCCGGCTGGCGGGGCGTGATGGCGTTCACCCTGCCCGAGGCGATCTGGCTGGTCCGCGCCGGCGTGAGCGACGACGTGCTGGTCGCGTACCCGAGCGCCGACCGGGCGGCCCTCGCCGAGCTGGCCGCCGACCCGACGCTCGCCGCCGCGATCACGCTGATGATCGACGGCACCGGGCAACTGGACTTCATCGACGCCGTCCGAGCCCCGGGGCAGCGCGCCGAGCTGCGGCTCTGCCTGGACCTGGACGCCTCCTGGCGCCCACTGCGCGGGGTACACGTCGGTGTCCGCCGCTCGCCGGTGCACAGCGCCCGGGCGGCCGGCGCGCTCGCCGCCACCGTCGCCGGCCGCGCCGGCTTCCGGCTGGTCGGGCTCATGTCGTACGAGGCGCAGATCGCCGGCCTGGGCGACGCGCCGCCGGGGCGGACGCTGCTGGCCGGCGCGATCCGGCTGGCCCAGCGCGGGTCGTACCGCGAGTTGCTGGCCCGCCGGGGTGCGGCGGTGGCGGCGGTACGCGAGCACGCCGACCTGGAGTTCGTCAACGGCGGCGGCACCGGCAGCGTGGCCGCGACCAGCGCCGATCCCGCGGTCACCGAGGTCACCGCGGGATCGGGCCTGTACGGGCCGACGCTGTTCGACGCGTACCGCGCGTGGCGGCCCACCCCGGCGGCGTTCTTCGCCTGCGCGGTGGTCCGCCGGCCGACGCCGGAGCTGGCGACGGTGCTCGGCGGCGGTTGGATCGCCTCCGGCCAGGCTGCCGACAGCCGGCTGCCGCGGCCGTGGCTGCCGGCTGGCCTGAAGCTCGTCGCCACGGAGGGTGCCGGCGAGGTGCAGACCCCGCTCTCCGGCGCGGCGGCGGCCACCCTGCGGGTCGGCGACCGGGTGTGGTTCCGGCACGCCAAGGCCGGTGAGCTGTGCGAACGGGTCAACGAGCTGCACCTGGTCGAGGGGGACGCGATAGTGGCGACCGTGCCCACCTACCGGGGCGAGGGCCACGCGTTCCTCTGACGGCCCGCCCCGCGCGCCGACTCAGGCGTGCTGAACCGCCGACTCAGGCGTGCTGGACGGCCTCGGTCTGCTGCTCGGCGGCGGGGTCGCCGCTGTCGCGCCCGTCGACCTGGCGATGCAGGTACTCCCGGATCAGCGCCTTCGCCTCGAGCAGCACCCGCTCGTCGCCGTCGGACTTCCGCCGGAACGCGAGCTTGATCAGCGCGTCGGCGGCCTCCACCGCGATCTCCAGGACGAAGCGCAGCTTCGGCACGTCGGTGAGCCCGAAGCGCTCGGTGAGCACCCGCGCCAACTGGTCGGCGATCACGCCGTTGTTGTCCCGCTGCTCATCGAGCAGGTGCAGGTCGACCACGTCGCCGAAGTGCAGAGTACGAAAGCCCGGGACGGTGCGGTGCATCGTGATGTACTCGTCGATGCCCGCGTCGACGCCGTCCCACCAGTGGGTCATCTCGTCGGAGGCGAAGCGCTCGTCGAGCCGCTGCAGGTAGGACTCCATCGTGCGCAGGGTCAACGCCTGCACGATCGCCCGCTTGTCCGGGAAGAACTGGTAGACCGACCCGATCGCCACTTCGGCCCGCTCGGCGAGCAGGGTCGTGGTCAGACCCTCGTACCCGACCTCGTCGACGAGTTCGGCGCAGGCATCCAACATGCGCTGTACCCGCGCGACACTTCGACCCTGCACCGGTACGCGGCGCAGCGGCCCGGTCGTGGCGGCTGGTGTGGACACTCGGCGCCACCCCCCTTCGACGGATGAACATATCTCCACGTCACGAGTCCGTGACTACCGGTACAACGAGCGGATCGCAATTGCGGTATTTACCAGGTACAACGTTCCTGATATGAAGTCAGTTCATATTCATGAATGAGGAGCGCGCATGGTCGGCACGGCACCGCTCACCACCCCCTGGTCCAACTGGGCCGGCAACCAGCGCGGCTCCGCCACCGCCATCCTCCGCCCCGGCTCGGTGGCCGACGTCACCGAGGCTGTCCGTGCCACCGCCGCCGAGGGCCGCCGGATCCGGGTGACCGGCAGCGGCCACTCCTTCACCGCCATCGCGCTCGCCGACGACCGGCGGATGGAACTGTCCGAGTTGGACACCACCGTCAGCGTCGACGTCGCGAACCGGCTCGTCACGGTACCGGCCGGAATGACCCTGCACACGCTCAACAGCCTGCTCGCCCGGCACGGCCTCGCACTGCCCAACCTCGGTGACATCGACGCGCAGACCGTCGCCGGCGCGATCTCCACCGGCACCCACGGCACCGGCGCCGGCTACGGCTGCCTGTCCACCTTCGTCGAAGCGATCACTCTGGTCACCGGCAGCGGAGAGGTGCTGCGCTGCTCCGCCGACGAGCACCCGGACGTCTTCGCCGCCGCCCGGGTGTCGCTCGGGGCGCTCGGGGTGCTGGTCGAGGTGACGCTGCGCTGCGTCGACGCCTTCGTCCTGCACGCCCACGAACGGCCCGCCGCGCTGGCCGATGTGCTCGGCGACCTGCCCACTCTGATCGGCGGCCACGACCACGTCGAGTTCTACTGGTTCCCCTACACGTCCCGGGTCCAGGTCAAGACCAACGACCGGGCACCCGCCAACGACCGGCCACTGCCTCGCTGGCGCGGCTGGTTGGACGACGACTTCCTGTCCAACACAGTCTTCGCCGGCGCCTGCCGCCTCGGCCGAGCGCTGCCGGCGCTGGCACCCGGCATCAGCGCCGTCTCCGCCCGCGCACTCACCGAACGGCAGTACACCGGGCGCTCCGACCGGGTGTTCTGCACCCCACGCCGGGTCCGCTTCGTGGAGATGGAGTACGGCCTGCCCCGCGAGGCGCTACCCGAGGCGCTCGCCGCGCTGCAGCGGATCGTCGACGGACTGCCGTTCAAGGTGCTCTTCCCGGTCGAGGTGCGGTTCACCGCCGCCGACGACATCTGGCTGTCGCACGGCTACGGTCGGGACTCCGCGTACATCGCTGTGCACCAGTACGTCGGCATGCCGTACGAGCCGTACTTCCGGGCCTTCGAGGAGGTGGCCGCCGGGCTGGGTGGCCGCCCGCACTGGGGCAAGCTGCACTACCGGGACGCCGCCAGCCTGGCCCCCGCCTACCCGAGGTTCGCCGACTTCCTGGCCGTACGCGACCGCCTGGACCCTGACCACCGGTTCGCCAACGCCCACCTCGACCGCGTCCTCGGCGGCGGCGCTCAGCCGCCCGACGCCACCACCTGGTCCGCGCCGGCGCCGAGGGCCCGGACGTAGCCGAGCACCCGCTGGTACGCCGCCCGGTAGTCGCCCCGCAGACCTGGCAGGGTGCCCGGGTCGGCAAGCGCTGCGGTCAGGTCAACCAGCCGGAGGGCCGGAGCCAGGTCGGTCCAGGTTGGCAGTGCCTCCATCCGGGTCACCGTCCAGCGCCCCGGGGCGGTCTCGGTGAAGGTCGCCCGGGCCATCACACCCTCGCGGTTGTCGTTGATCGGCTCCTCGTGCCGGGCCAGCTCGTTGCCCATGCCGAAGACCACCCACTTGTCGCCGAAGCGCTGGAACGGCTGCACCGCGTGGGCGTGATGGCCCAGGATGAGGTCCACGTCGGGGGAAGAGATCAGCCGCTCGGCCCAGGCCCGCTGGTCGGCGTCCGGCAGGTGCTGATACTCCGTACCCCAGTGCAGGCTGAGCACGACGATGTCGGCGCCGGCGGCGCGCGCCTCGTGGGCGGCGGCGAGGATCTCGGGCGGATCGATCAGGTTGGCCAGCCACGGCTGGCCCGAGGGGCGGCTCAGCCCGTTGAAGTTCAGGCTGTACGCCAGGTGGGCGACGCGGACGTCGCCCACCTGATAGATCCGGGGCCTGGCCGCTTCGGCGGCACTGCGGGCGCTGCCGGTGTGCCCCAGCCCGGCGGCGTCGAGGGCGCGGATTGTCCGGGCCACCCCGTCGGCGCCCTGGTCGAGCGTGTGGTTGGAGGCGGTCGAGCAGCCGTCGAATCCGGTGGCGCGCAGCCCGTCGAGCACCTGCGGCGGCGCGTTGAACGACGGATAGCCGGCGAACGGGCCGGCGGGATCGGCCAAAGGCGTCTCGAGGTGGCACAGCGCCAGGTCGGCGCCGCGGACCGCCGGGGCGACCCCGGCGAACATCGGGGCGAAGTCCATGCCGCCGGCACGGGCAGCGTCCCGGCGCGCCTGGTCGGTCACCGCTGGATGGATCAGAACGTCACCCGCGGCGACGAGTCGCACGGTCCGCCGGTTGGCCGGATCCCGGGTCGGCCCGGTGGACGCCCCGGGGGCGACGGTCTGCGGGGGAGCGTGCGACGCGGTGGCCCCGGCCGGCCCGGAACTCTCGACATCCATCTGCCAGGCGCCGACCGCGGCCACGGCAAGCAGCAACGCTCCGGCCGAGGCGCCGACGAGGACGCGGCGACGCGTGGTGGCGAACATCCCCTCACGTTAGGGAACCTCCACCAACCGCCAATCTCAAATAGGACATTTCATCCATTAGGGACAGGGGTCGGTGCTCGTCACTCCTCGGCCGGCCTGGCGGCGGTGGCCTTCTTCGGGGCCGCCTTCTTCGCCGGGGCCGCCTTCCTGGCCGCCGTCGCCTTGGCGGTGGTGGTCTTCTTCGCGGCGGTGGACTTGCTGGCGGCGGCCGTCTTCTTGGTCGCCGTGACCTTCTTCGCCGGAGCCTTCTTCGCCGCCGCCTTCTTGCGCGGCGCCGGACCCTTGGCACGCTTCTCCGCCAACATCTCCGAGGCTTCCTCGAGGCTCAACGCCTCCGGGGTCTGCCCGCGCCGCAGGGACGCGTTGAACTCGCCGTCGGTGACGTACGGGCCGAAACGCCCATCCTTGATCACCAGTGGCTTCTCGGTCAGCGGGTCGACGCCCATCTCCCGCAGTGGCGGCGCGGCGGCCCGCCGGCCCCGGGTCTTCGGGGCGGCCAGCAGGGCCAACGCCTCGTCCAGGCTGACCGTGAACATCTGCTCTTCGGACTCCAGCGAGCGGAACTCCTCGCCGCGCTTCACGTACGGGCCGTAGCGACCGTTGTTGGCGAACACCTCGACGCCGTCGGGCGCGACGCCCACCAGCCGGGGCAGGCTGAGCAGCCGCAGCGCCTCCTCCAGGGAGAGCGAGTCCGGTGTCTGCGAGCGCAGCAGCGACGACTTCCGCTCGCCGCTGGAGACGTACGGGCCGAAGCGGCCGGACTTCAGCACGATCGGCTCGCCGGTGGCGGGGTCGTCGCCGAGCTTGCGCTCGCCGCTGCCGCCGAGGAACAGCTCGTGCACCTTCTCCGGGGTCAGCTCGTCCGGGGCGAGGCCCTCGGGGATCGGCGCCCGGTCGCCCTGGGCACCGCCCTCCTCGCCCTCGGCCGGCGCGGGCTGCTCACCGCCGGGCAGCTCCCGCTGGAGGTACGGCCCGTACCGGCCGACCCGGACGACGATCTCGCGGCCGTCGGAGTCGGTGAAGAGCGGGATGGAGTTGACGCTGCGCGCGTCGATCTCGCTGAGGTTCTCGGTGACCAGCTTCTTCAACCCGCCGGAGCGGGCGATGTCCTGGTCGCCGGCGCCGTTGGAGCTGCCGAAGTAGAACGCGGTGAGGAAGTCGACCGCGGCGTGGTCACCGCCGGCGATCTCATCCAGCTCGTTCTCCATGCTGGCGGTGAAGTCGTAGTCGATCAGGCGGGGATAGTGCCGTTCCATCAGCCCGATCACCGCGAAGGCCAGGAACGTGGGGATCATCGCCTGGCCGCGCTTGGTGACGTACCCCCGGTCCTGGATCGTCTGCATGATCGACGCGTAGGTGGACGGGCGGCCGATGCCCAGCTCTTCCAGGGCCTTGACCAGCGACGCCTCGGTGTAGCGCGACGGCGGCTGGGTGTGGTGACCCTGCGCGACCAGCTCGTCGGCGGTCAGCGGCTGGTCCTTGACCAGGGTGGGCAGCCGGCGCTCGGCGTCCTCGGCCTCGGCGTTCTCGTCGTCGCTGGACTCGACGTACGCGCGCAGGAAGCCCGGGTCGGTAATGGTCTTGCCGGTCGCGCCGAAGTCGGCCTCCTCCTGCGAGGTGGAGACCGCCCGAATCCGCACCGACACGCTGGAACCGACCGCGTCGGTCATCTGCGAGGCAATGGTCCGCCGCCAGATCAGCTCGTAGAGCTTGAACTCCTCGGCGGACAGCTCCTTGGCCACCTCGCCCGGAGTACGGAAGTTGTCCCCCGCCGGGCGGATCGCCTCGTGCGCCTCCTGCGCGTTCTTCACCTTGCCGGTGTAGCGGCGCGGCTCCGGCGGAACGCTGCGCTCGCCGTACAGCTCGACGATCTGCCGGCGGGCCGCCGAGATGGCGGTCTCCGACAGGTTCACCGAGTCGGTACGCATATAGGTGATGTAGCCGTTCTCGTAGAGCCGCTGCGCGGTACGCATCGTCTGCTGCGAGGACAGGCGCAGCTTGCGGGCCGCCTCCTGCTGGAGCGTGGAGGTGATGAACGGCGCGTACGGGCGGCGGCGGTAGGGCTTCTCCTCGACGCGGGTGACGGTGAACGGCCGACCCTCCAGGCGGGCCGCGAGCCCTCGGGCGCCGCCCTCGTCCAGGTGGACGACACCAGCGCCGGCCCGAACCCGGCCCGTGGTCGGCTCGAAGTCCTTGCCGGTGGCGATCCGGTCGCCGTTCAACGCGATCAGGGTGGCGTTGAAGGCGCGCGGCCCCTCACCGGCGTTCGCCACGGCGAGGGTGGCCAGGATGTCCCAGTACTCGGCGGTGCGGAAGGCCATCCGCTGCCGCTCCCGCTCGACCACGATGCGGGTCGCCACGGACTGCACCCGGCCGGCCGAGAGCTTCGGCATGACCTTCTTCCACAGCACCGGGGAGACCTCGTAGCCGTAGAGGCGGTCGAGGATCCGCCGGGCCTCCTGGGCATCGACCAGGTCGCGGTCGATCTCCCGGGGGTTGGCCACTGCCGCCTGGATCGCCGGCTTGGTGATCTCGTGGAAGACCATCCGCTTGACCGGCACCTTGGGCTTGAGCGTCTCCACCAGGTGCCAGGCGATCGCCTCGCCCTCGCGGTCCTCATCCGTGGCCAGGAAGATCTCGTCGACCTCCTTGGCGAGCTTCACCAGCTTGCTGATCTGCTGCCGGCGGTCGGCGGAGACGACGTAGAGGGCGTGGAAGCCGTTGTCCACGTCCACCCCGAGGCGGGCCCAGGACTCGCCCTTGTACTTCGCCGGCACGTCGGCGGCGTTGCGCGGCAGGTCGCGGACGTGACCGAAGCTGGCCTCCACGACGTACCCCGGGCCGAGGTAGCCCGAGATCGTCTTGGCCTTCGCCGGTGACTCGACGATGACCAGACGGGTGGTTCCAGCTTTGCTCGGCACGTCTCTGTCGACCTCACTCCTGCTCGTGGCCTGCCGGCGCCTACGACAGCGACCGCTCTCGACCCCGCCGCGGCACCGGCGGTCCGGATGTCCAACGTAACGCGCCGTCCGCGTTTCGGGTTTCGCGGGCGGCAATCCGCTGCGGCGCGGCGGTCAACTCCCGCCCCGCCGTGCTCGGCACTGCCGGACGGCGCCACCGTACACCGTGAGTAGGGCTCGAAGCGGGTCACTGTGACGATGGCGGACCCTCGGTCGAGGCCCGACCCGGCTGTTTTCCTCTGGATCAACCCGCCGGTTGTCCGGCACCGGACAACCGGCCACCCCTCCCGACTTGGGCGAATTGACTGGTTCAACCCCGGCTGGGCCAGGCGTCCGTTGGCGCCGCCGGTGGCGGTCCGCCGACCAGCTCGGCGAGCCGCGCCAACCGGCGCCGGCCGGTGATCCGGTACGCCGGGCCGCCCTCGCCGGGGCCGAGCAACGTGCCGGCCAGGCCGGCGGCGGCCAGGGCGGCGCCGATCGCGTCCCACGACTCCTGGTCGCCCTCGCCGAGCCGCAGCAGGAAGCCGCTGGGCGGCTCCGGCGTCCCGGCGGCGGCGAGCCAGAGCCGCAGCCGCCGGCCGGTCAGGTGGAAGACGGCCGGCGGGCGCTTCGCCGGGCCGTGCAGCCAGGCGACCGCGAGCGGCTTCAACAGCCGGGTGTACGACGTCCGGACGGTGTGTCGCTCGTCCTCGGTCGGCTCCCAGCTCGCGGCCAGCCCGCGCAGCGCCAGTTCGGCGACGAGCACGTGCACCCGCCAGGCGGCGTCCACCCGCACCGCGAGCCGGGCGGTGCCGCCCATCCGGACCACCTCGCCCGGCCCGGCCAGCAACCCGGCCAGATCGGCGACCGCCGGCTCGGCGGCATCCGCGCCGAAGAAGACCAGTTGCCGCCCCGCGTCGTCGGCGTGCGGCGGCCCGGGACGACTCGACTCCGATCGGGCCGGGCCGCCGCGTCGCCGGCTGGCACCCGACGTCGCCGGGCCAGTGTCCGGCGGATCGGGCTCGGGTGCGGGGAACAGCGCCGGCAGCGGCTGCGCCGCCGGAGAGTCACCGAGCCCGTTCAGCGACACTCCGGCACCTCGTCGAAGGCCTGTTTCAACTCCTCGGAGTTGAGCTGGCTGGTGTCCAGAGCGCTGGCGTCGTACTCCTTGTTCAGCGTCTCGACGGCGGCCCGCACGCCGTCGTAGAAGGCGGCCGGCTCGCCGGTGCCCAACCCCTCGATGGTGTCCCGGGCCCGGCCGTAGGCGTCCCGCATCTTGCTCAGCGAGCTGCGGAACCCGGCCGAGATGGCCTCGCCGTTGTCGGTCTCCGGGACGCCGGCCTGCTCGACCTTGCGGCGCGCGGTCTCGCTGGCCTGCTCGGCACCACCGAAGAGCCGCACCAGGTTCTCCTTGGCCTGCGCCGGAGTGGTCTGCGCCGTCATCTGCTGATCGGTGCTGCTGGTCAACTTGCTGATCTCGGAGCGCCACGGCGTGAGCGCGCCGCAGACCGACGCCGCCCAGGCCCGCGGGCTGGGCCCACCACCGCAGCCGGCGAGGACGACGACGAGCGTGGCCAGGACCACCGTGAGCTTTCCGGCGGCAGACGCCCGGCACGTACGCATGCGTTGCAGCGTACGGCCTCCGGCCAGGCGTGGCACCGGTCCGGATGGCCGGGGTCCCCGCCCGACAGGTACGTCGAGCGGGGACTCCGGTGCCGGTGTCGCTCAGGCGTTGACCGTCTCCGGCCGGTGGTCGGCGCTGCCCGCGCCGGTGTTGCCACCGGCGTCGGAGTCGTCCATCGCGATGCCCTTGCGCTTGCTGAAGACCACCGACGCCACGATGATCAGCGTCGCGACCAGCGCGATGCCCACCCGCAGTGCGACGTTGCGGTCGTCACCGACGCTGTACGCCACCACGGCGGGCGCGATCAGCAGCGAGACCAGGTTCATCACCTTGATCAGCGGGTTGATCGCCGGGCCGGCGGTGTCCTTGAACGGGTCACCGACGGTGTCGCCGATGACCGTGGCGGCGTGCGCCTCGGAACCCTTGCCGCCGTACGCGCCGTCCTCGACCAACTTCTTGGCGTTGTCCCACGCGCCACCGGAGTTGGCCAGGAAGACCGCCATCAGGGTGCCGGCCCCGATCGCGCCGGCGAGGTACGCCGCCAGCGCGCCGGGCCCGAGGCCGAAGCCGACCGCGATCGGCGCCAGGATGGCGAGCAGACCGGGGGTCATCAGCTCGCGCTGCGCGTCCCGGGTGCAGATGTCGACGACCTTGCCGTACTCCGGGCGCTGGGTGCGGTCCATGATGCCGGGCAGCTCACGGAACTGCCGGCGCACCTCCATCACCACGGCGCCGGCCGAGCGGGACACCGCGTTGATGGCCAGCCCGGAGAAGAGGAAGACGACCGCCGCACCGATGATCAGGCCGACCAGGTTGCGCGGGTTGGCCACGTTCAGCGAGTTGAGGATCTCGGTCCCGACGTCGCCCACACCGGCGTCCGCGTACGCGGTGCGCAGGGTGTCCGTGTACGAGCCGAACAGCGCGGTCGCCGCCAGCACCGCGGTGGCGATCGCGATGCCCTTGGTGATCGCCTTGGTGGTGTTGCCGACCGCGTCCAGCTCGGTGAGCGTCCGCGCGCCGTGCTCGTCGATGTCGCCGGACATCTCCGCCACGCCCTGGGCGTTGTCGGAGATCGGCCCGAAGGTGTCCATGGCGACGATGACGCCGACAGTGGTGAGCAGGCCGGTGCCGGCCAGCGCCACCGCGAACAGCGACAGCGTGATGGAGCTGCCGCCGAGCAGGAACGCCCCGAAGACGCCGGCGCCGATCAGCAGCGCCGAGTAGACCGCCGACTCCAACCCGATGCTGATGCCGGCGAGGATCACCGTGGCGGCGCCGGTCTGCGAGCTCTTGCCGATGTCCTGCACCGGCCGGCGGTTGGTCTCGGTGAAGTACCCGGTCAGCGCCTGGATCGCCGCGGCCAGCACGATGCCGATCACGACCGCGCCGATGGCCACCAGTCGCGGGTTGCGGTCGACGTCGGTGAGGCCACCCTCCAGCTCGGCGAAGGTCGCCGGCAGGTACGCGTACGCGGCGATCGCCACCAGCACCGCGGAGATCACGGCGGAGATGTAGAAGGCCCGGTTGATCGCGGTGAGGCCGCTGCGGTCGGAGGCGCGCAGCCGGGTGATGAAGACGCCGACGATGGCGACCAGCACGCCGATGGTGGAGATGATCAGCGGGAAGACCAGACCGTCCTCGCCGAAGGCGGCGCGGCCGAGGATCAGCGCGGCGACCAGCGTCACCGCGTACGACTCGAAGAGGTCGGCGGCCATGCCGGCGCAGTCACCGACGTTGTCGCCCACGTTGTCGGCGATGGTGGCGGCGTTGCGCGGATCGTCCTCGGGGATGCCCTGCTCGACCTTGCCGACCAGGTCGGCGCCGACGTCGGCGGCCTTGGTGAAGATGCCGCCGCCGACCCGCATGAACATCGCCAGCAGCGCGGCGCCGAAGCCGAAGCCCTCCAGGACCGTGGGCGCGTCACCCCGGTAGACCAGGACGACGAGCGCGGCGCCGAAGAGGCCGAGGCCGACGGTGAGGAAGCCGACCACGCCGCCGGTCCGGAAGGCGATCTTCATGGCCGCCTCGCGGCCACCCTGTCGCTCCCGGGCGGCGGCGGCCACGCGCAGGTTGGCGCGGGTCGCCAGCCACATGCCGGCGCCGCCGATGGACGCGCTGAAGACGGCGCCCACGACGAAGAAGAGCGAGCGGCCGAGCTTCACGGCCATCTCGCTGCCGTCGGTGTCGTGCACCGGCAGCAGGAAGAGCAGCACCACGGCGACGACGACGAAGATCGCCAAGGTGCGGAACTGGCGGAGCAGGTAGGCCGAGGCGCCCTCCTGGACCGCCCCCGAGATCTCCTGCATGTTCGTGGTGCCCTTGCCGGCTGCCAGCACCGTCTTCGTCAGCGCGGCGGCGAAGACGAGCGCCACCAGGGCGATGACCGCGGCGATGACGACGTATGTGACATTGCTTCCGGTAAGGGAAAGCCCGCCGCCATCGGCGGCCAAGGTCTCGGACATCTGTGTCCTCCTGTTACCGAACACTCGCGTCGACGGGTGGAGACGCACCGATCGACGCCTGGATGCGGACTCGCAAGCGCGCGCCAACCCACCCCAGCGGACCAGCGATGACCACCCATACCCGCTGGCTGCGGGTTGGATCACTTGCTGACAACCCGGGTACTGTAGCCCTCCACAGTGTTCGAGGTCACACCGAGGTGGCACCGTGTCTCGATGATCTTCGTCGCTGTGTTATGAAACGAAATCTGATATAGGGCCCGATCCATGACGACAAGGCCGCATCCCCGTGGGGACGCGGCCTTGTCTTTCCGTGAGTCTGTGGCCCTTCCGGGTCAGTGGCCCACCGGCCACACCATCCGCACCTCGGTGCCGATGCCCTCGTCGACCGGGCGCACCTGCAGGTCCTCGACGAAGCCCGCGAGCAGGGCGAACCCGACGCCCGTGGTCAACGCCTCGTCGGTAAGTGACTCGTTGGCCAACTCGTCCGGCGGCAACGCCGCCAGCCCGATGCCGGCCTCGATCGGCGCACGGTCCACCACCCGCACCGCGTACGTGCCGCCGTCGGACATCTCCACCAGCACCGGATCGGCCAGGCCGTACTGCCGGTGCAGGGCGACCGCCCGGGTGCACGCCTCACCGATGGCCAGGCGCACCTCGTCCAGCAGATCCTCGCGGACACCGGCCCGCCGGGCGACGGCGACGCCGACCAGTCGGGCGGTACGCACGTGCACCGGCGCCGGGGAGAAGGAGAGCCGGACCGTCGCCATCACGCGTTGGCGCCGCTCGGGCCCGCACCGACCGCCGCCTCGACCGTGGGGTGCAGCGGGAACACCTGGTCCAGGGCCGTGATCCGGAAGATCTTGAGCAGTGGCTCCTTGTCACAGACCAGGGCGAACGAGCCGCCGGCCGTCCGCAGCCGCTTGTGCGCGCCCACCAGCACGCCCAGCCCGGTGGAGTCGAGAAAGTCCACCCGTCCGAGGTCCACGATCACGTGGCGGGCGCCACCGTCGATCAGTTCGAGGAGTCGTTCGCGGAGCCGGGGCGCGGTGTAGACGTCCACCTCACCGCCGACCTCGAGCACCGTGTGCTCGCCCACGGTGCGCGTCGCCAGCGACAGCTCCATCGGTCCTCCTCGCCAGAGCCGTAAACTCTCCTGGGCATCTAACCACTACCGCCGGGACACCCTGCGGTCACCGGCGGAGGCTTCCCCTTACCCCCGGCCCCGGCTTTTCATCTCCGAACACCAGTGCGAGAGTGCAGGACGTGACCTCCAACGACTCCATCTCGGCGCGTCCTACGCCGCGTCGTGACCTGGAGTCGTCGACCGCGCCCACCGTATCCGCAGGTCACGGCGCTGGACCAGCGCCGGTCGACCTGCTGCGCCGGCTGCGCGCCCGGGGTGCCGGCGACCCGGTCACCCACGTCGAGCGGGTGCCGGCCCGGGTCGGGGTGCCCGCCCCCTGGCCGGCGTGGGCGCCGCCGGAGCTGCGGGCGGCGTTCGCCCGCCGCGGCGTGGTCGCGCCCTGGCAGCACCAAGCCGAGGCGGCCACCCTGGCGTACGACGGCGGCCACGTGATCGTCGCCACCGGCACCGCGTCCGGCAAGTCGCTGGCGTACCAGCTCCCGGCACTGGCCACGCTGCTCGCCGACCCCCGGGCCACCGTGCTCTACCTGGCGCCGACCAAGGCCCTCGCCGCCGACCAGCTGCGGGCCGTCGCCGGCCTGGAACTGGAGGGGGTACGCCCCGCCTGCTACGACGGGGACACGCCGCGCGCCGAACGGGAGTGGATCCGCCGGCACTCCCGCTTCGTGCTGACCAACCCGGACATGCTGCACCACGGCATCCTGCCCGGCCACGCCCAGTGGTCCGGTTTCCTGCGCAGGCTGGCGTACGTGGTGATCGACGAGTGCCACACCTACCGGGGTGTGTTCGGCTCGCACGTCGCGCACGTACTGCGCCGACTGCGCCGGCAGTGCGCCCGCTTCGGGGCCACCCCGGTGTTCGTGCTCGCCTCGGCGACCTCCGGCGACCCGGCGACCGCCGCCGGCCGACTGACCGGCCTGCCGGTGACAGCGGTCACCGAGGACGCCTCACCGCGCGGCGGGGTGACCTTCGCGCTCTGGGAGCCGCCGCTGCTCCCACCCGACTCGGCCGCCCCTGCGGTGCCCGCGCAGGCCGCCGGCGACCACGACGCCGCCACCACGGACCTCGTCCAGGTCCGCCGGTCGGCGCTGCGGGAGACCGCGGACCTGCTCGCCGACACGGTCGCCGAGGGTGTACGCACGCTCGCGTTCGTCCGGTCCCGCAAGGGCGCCGAGGTGGTGGCGGCCAACGCGCGCCGGGCGCTGGACGACGCGGTCCCGGGGCTCGGTGGCCGGGTCGCCGCCTACCGGGGCGGCTACCTGCGCGAGGAGCGGCGCGAGCTGGAACGTGCCCTGCTGCACGGTGACCTGCTCGGCCTCGCCTCCACCAACGCGCTGGAGCTGGGCGTGGACCTGGTCGGTCTGGACGCCGTGCTGATCTGCGGCTATCCGGGCACCCGGGCGTCACTGTGGCAGCAGGCGGGCCGCGCCGGGCGATCCGGGCAGGAGGCCCTGGCCGTGCTGGTAGCACGGGACGACCCGCTGGACACCTACCTGGTGCACCATCCGGAGGCGATCTTCGGTGCGCCGGTCGAGGCGACGGTGCTCGACCCGGCCAACCCGTACGTGCTGGCCCCGCAGTTGGCCTGCGCGGCCGTCGAGGCGCCACTCACCCCGGCCGACCTGGCGCTCTTCGGCGATGGGGCGAAGGAGGCCATCGACCAGTTGGTCGAGGCCGGTGCGCTGCGGCAGCGGCCCACCGGCTGGTACTGGCGGCACCGCGAGCGCCCCGAGGTGGACCTGCGCGGCGAGGGCGGCGCACCGGTCTGCGTGGTGGAGTCGGCCACCGGTCGGCTGCTCGGCACTGTCGACGGCGGCTCGTCGCACTTCCTGCTCCACCCCGGCGCGGTCTACCTGCACCAGGGCATCTCGTACGTGGTCGACGACCTCGACCTGGCCGACGGCTGCGCGCTGGTGCACGTCGAGGAGCCGGACTGGTCCACCCACGCCCGGGACGTCACGGACCTGTCCGTGGTGTCGGTGCGCTCCTACGTGGACGCCGGGCCGGTCGGGATGTTCCTCGGCGAGGTGGACGTGACCAGCCAGGTCGTGTCGTACCAGCGGCGCCGGATCGCCACCGGCGAGGTGATCGACACCCGGCCGCTCGACCTGCCCACCCGGGAGCTGCGCACGGTGGCGGTCTGGTTCACGTTGTCACCGCGGTCGCTGGCCTCCGCCGGGGTCCAGCAGGCCGACGTGCCGGGTGCGCTGCACGCCGCCGAACACGCCGCGATCGGCCTGCTTCCGCTGATGGCGACGTGCGACAGGTGGGACATCGGCGGGCTCTCCACCGCCCTGCACCCGGACACCGAGGCGCCGACGGTCTTCGTCTACGACGGGCATCCGGGCGGCGCAGGCTTCGCCGAGCGGGCGTACGGGACGGCGTCGGCGTGGCTGCGCGCCACGCGGGACGCCATCGCGGAGTGCGGCTGCGAGAGCGGCTGCCCGTCCTGCGTGCAGTCGCCGAAATGCGGCAACGGCAACAACCCGCTCTCCAAGCCGGACGCGATCCGGGTGCTCGACGTGGTGCTGGAGAATCTGCCCGCCTGAGGCAGCTTGCATGAATCCCGGCGGCACTGGGCACAATGGCATGGGAGCGCTTCCATCGATGCTTGTGTTCCAGTTAGCCCCCGCGCCCGAGGAGAAGCCGTGGCCGACACGATCGCTGAGACCGTCGACCTGCTCTACACCATCGACCAGGACCACCTCACCCTCGACCAGCAGATCGCACTGGGGGCGGCGCTGGCCGCCCTGGCTCAGGCGGAACGACTGGAGCAGATCAACGAACGGCTGCGCAGCATCCATCAGGTGCTCAACACCTGGTCGTTGCGCGTGACCGTGGACGGCCGTTGACCTTCGCGGGACTGTTCCCGCGGGCGGACCGGTCGGGGTGGGAGCGCCAGGGCCACGGGCCGACGGTGGTTGTCCGGCTGTGCGAGACTCCGGCGCAGCATCCCCCTGAGGAGAACACATGCAGCTCGACAACTTGCAGGCCCTGCAGCAGTTCCACATCCGCCAGCGGCTGCGGATGATGGTCAACCAGTACGAGGTCCGGGCGGTCGCGCCGGACGGCACCGAGGGCGAACTGCTGGCGTTCGCGCAGCAGAAGCGGCTCGCCTTCAAGGAGCAGGTGACGATCTACACCGACGACTCCAAGCAGCAGCCCCTGCTCGGCTTCAAGGCCCGCCAGCGCATCGACCTCGGCGCGACGTACGACGTCACCGACGCGGCCGGCAACGCGATCGGCCTGTTCCGCAAGGACTTCGCCCAGTCGCTGCTCCGCTCCACCTGGCACGTCGAGCAGGCCGGCCTGCCGCAGGTGACGGGTCAGGAGCGCAGCCTGCCGGTGGCACTGCTGCGCCGGTTCGTCGACTCGCTGTCCTGGCTGCCGTATCACTTCGACTTCACCGCCGGTGGCCAGCCGGTCTTCTCGGTGGTGAAGAAGTGGGGCCTGCGCGACAAGTACATCGTCGAGGTGCAGAACCCGCAGATCGACCGCCGTCTCGTCATCGCGATGGCCGTCGCCCTCGACGCGCTCCAGTCCCGCTGACGCACCCCGGCTCGCACCCAGCGACCCACCCTCTCGGCCGCTGGCCGGGACAGGACCCGCAACCCTGTCCCGGCCAGCCGGCCGCGGTCGAATAGCCCGGCGGTCGGGTAGCGCGGCGGCCGGATAACCCGGCGGTCGGATCAACCGGGCGTAACCCGTTGGCGCGACCCGCGGCCCGAAGACACCAGCCAGCCCGGTGGTATCCAGCAGGGCCTCGTTCAGCCACGCACCGGGCCGGCGCGGGCAGTCGACGCGGCGACCCGGGTCAGGCCCGGAAGGGGTGTGAACGCCACCTCGACGGTCACCAGCACGTCCAGCCCGTCGAGGAGACAGTCGATCAGTCGGCCGGCGTTGCGGTGGACGATGTCCGCGGCGGTCGCGCACGCCACCGCCTCGCCGTCGAGCGCCCGGGCAGCGCCGGCCAGCGCGCCGAGATCAGCGGCCACCGCCGCCCGCTGAGCCGCTATCCCCGCTGCGGCGACGGCGGCGCCGAACGTCCCGACCAACACGAAGACCAGTCCCAACGCGAGCAGTAGCAGGGTTGCGCCACCTCGCTCCGCGTCCGGTCGACCGCCATCGTGTCGCTCGGCGTTCGGGCCGTGCCAACGGGACCGAGCGTCGGAGTGCCGCATCACCAACTCCCCTCGCTGGCGCCTGGTTCCACGGCTGCGACCGCGGTGGCGACAACGGTGATCCGCGGTAGCCGGCCGCCCAGCGCGCGGACGGGCGCGCGGACCGTCGCCTGCACCCGGTCGCCGTCGACAGACACCGACACCTCTGCTCCCGGTGGCGCCGCGCGCTCCCTATCTGCGCTGTCGGCTCCCCGGGCGGCGGCCAACGCCACCTCCCGGGCCGTGTGCAGGCAACTCGCCTGGGTGCTGACGGCGTTGACCGCGGTCAGGCCGGCGAGCAGCAGCAGGAGTAGCGCCGGCAGGCCGGCCGCCAACTCGGCGGTGAAGGAGCCCCGGTCGCCGCCAGCGAGGTGGGCCCACCAGCTACCGTCGCACGCCCGCCCGGGGGTACCCGGTTCCCGACCATGGCCGACCTGCCGGCGCCCGATCACTTGAGCGCCCGGTCGATCACCGCGGTCAACGCCGACTGGACATTGCCGGAGGTCAGCACCTTCAACAGAATCCCGGCGAAGGCCACCGCGGCGAGTGTGCCCACGGCGTACTCGGCGGTGTTCATCCCGTCGTCGCCGCGGAGTCGGGCGATGAGTTTGCGCATGCGTCTTCCCTTTCTCGATGGGTCAGAGCACGTCACCGAGGACGGCGACGATCACCGGCACCAGGCCGGCGAGAATGAACGCGGGCAGGAAGCACAGCCCCAGCGGCAGCACGATGAGTACGCCAGCCCGGCGGGCCGACGCCTCGGCGGCGGTGGCCCGGTCGGCCCGCAGGTCGTCAGCGAGACGGGTCAGCGCACCGGCCAGCGCGGCACCACTGTTGGCCGAGCGGAATGCCGCCGCGGCCATCCGCTCGGCTCCCGGCACCCCGTCCAACGCCGACCACGCCTCGGCCGGGCCACCACCGAGGAGCAGGGTGCGGCCGACCCGGGCCAGTCGGCTGGCGAGCGGGCCGTCCAGCGCCTCGGCCACGGCCAGCACCGAGCGGTCCACCGGCGCACCCGCCCGCATCGCCGCCGCCAGCAGGTCAGCGGCGAGCGGCAGGTCGGCGGCCTCCCGGAGTCGCCGGTCGCGCGCCGCCGGGGTCTCGATCCGCCGCAGCAGCACGTCCAGCAGGACTGCCGTCGGAACCGCACCGAGCAGCCCGAACCAGCCCCCGACGACCACCGCCATGGCGAGCCCGGCCATCCCTGCCGCGAGCCGGATCGCGTCCGGTCGCCGCCGACTCTCCACACCGCCCCTACCCGAGCCGCCCTGGGTCACCCGCCGGGGTGGGCGAGCCGGGCCGCGCTGGCGCAGCCGCAGCGGCACCACGAGGAGGGCGGCGACCACCAGACCGGCAGCCACGAGCAGCGCCGGGGACATCAGGCACCCCGGCCCGGCGTCGCGCCCAACCGCTCGGCCCAGAACAGGCCGACAATCTGTAGGGCAACCGCGATGACCGCGCATACCCCTCCGACCGTGCTGTGCAGGAGCACCGCCAAGGGGTCGACCCCGATCCCGTAGCCGAGCCCGATCCCGCCGACCGGCAGGGCCGCCAGCAACCAGGCCGTGGCACGGGCACCCGCCGCCTGTGCCGCTGCGGCGGCCAGGCCCCGGTCGGTCGCCCGGGCGTCCGCCTCGATCCGCTCGACCAGCTCAGCCAGTGGTGCGCCGGTCCGGTCCGCCAGCCGCACGGCGGCCGCAGTCAGCTCGCGAAGGCGGTCCGCTCCGCCCGACCCCTGGACGGCGGCGATCTCCAGGGTTGGCGGGACGGGCAGGCCCGCCCGGAGGTCGGCTGCCAGACCGCAGAGCAGGTCCAGGCCGCGCCGCCGCACCAGGTCGGCGTGCCGGCTCGCCCTCCAGCGGAGCAGGGCGCGCACGGCCAGCGTGCCGTAGCCGGCCACCGCGACCGCGGCCACCGGCCCGGCGGATACGGCACCGACGCCTGCTCCCACCAGGCCAACCAGCAGCAGCACACGCCTCGGCGACCGACGCACGCGTACCGGATGGGCCACGTACGACCCGCCGGCCTTCTCGTCCGCCGGGTCAACGAGGCGGTGGTCCACAGCCAGGTCGACCCGGCTGTGGCCCGGATGCTCGACGGCCTCCAGGGTCTCGGTCTCGGGACGGGCAGTGGCAGCAGGGCGGCGAGGATCCCGACGGATCGGCGGACGTGCCGGGCCTGCCGGTCGGGTGGATCCCCCCGGGCCGCCGGTCGCCCTCGGGCGGCTCGGGCTGTCGTCAAGGTCCCGAGTGGACCAGGCGACAGCCGCCGGCCGGCTGCTGGACGCCGACGTCCCCGGCGGGTACGAGAGGCCACCTGGGTGGACCGAGGCCGAGACGCCGCCGAACTCATCGGTCGGCCCGCCCTGCCCACGAGCGAGGCCCCTGATCCATTCCACCAGGGCGTCGTCCGGGTCAGCGCCGGTGGTGCCACGGCCCGGTGCCAGCACCCGGCGGCGGCGTGCCCGGACGCTCTGCACAGGCCAGGCCACCAGGGCGGCGGCGGCCAGCAGCAGCGCCACCACCAGCGCCGTCCCGCCGGTCATGCCGGGCCCGCCGATCCAGGCCACGGCTCGCTGAGGATCGGGGGCACCGCCACGCCCCGGTCTCGCAGCAGCGTGCCGAAGGTACGCGCGGCCAGCCCCAACCCCCGTCCACGTATCCAGGCGGGCACCACGGTGGCCAGTCGCTCGGGCCCCTCGGGAAGCAGCAGGCAGATCGACTCGAGGACACGACCCCGGTCTCCTCGGCGTACCTGAAGCAGCACCTGGAGCGCGGCGACCACCTGGGCATGCAGCGCGGCGCGCGGCAGCCCGCCCAGCATGCCGAGCGCCTCCAGCCGGGCCGGCACGTCGGACGGGGTGTTGGCGTGCAGCGTGCCGGCGCCACCGTCGTGGCCGGTGTTCAGCGCGGCCAGCAGGTCGACCACCTCCGCGCCCCGGCACTCCCCGACCACCAGCCGGTCCGGGCGCATCCGCAACGCCTGCCGGACCAGGTCGCCGAGGCTGACGACGCCCGTCCCTTCGACGTTGGCGGTACGGGCCTGGAGCCCGACCACGTGCGGGTGCCCCGGTTGCAACTCGGCCGCGTCCTCCACCAGGACGATCCGCTCGGTGGCGGGCACCAGCCCGAGCAACGTGTTGAGCAGTGTGGTCTTGCCCGAGCCCGTGCCGCCGGTGACCAGGTACGCCAGCCGGGCCGCGACGACGGCGGCGAGCAGCGGCGCCACCGGTCGCGGCACCGTCCCCTCGCGCACCAGTTCGTCGAGGGTGAACGGGCGGTGCCGGAACGTCCGCAGGGACAGGTAGGGCCCCTCGGTCGCCACCGGCGGCAGCACGGCGTGCAGCCGGGTGCCGTCGGGAAGCCGGGCGTCCGCGTACGGGGAGCCGTCGTCGAGCCGCCGCCCGGCGCTGGCGATCAGTCGCTGCGCCAGCCGGCGGACGTCCTCGACCGAGCCCACCGGGACCGCGACCTGGTGCAGCCCCGCACCCCGGTCGACCCAGACGCGGACACCGTTGACCAGGACGTCGGTCACCTCCGGATCGGCCAGCAGCGGGGCCAGCGGCCCGGCGCCGACGAGGTCGTCGTGCACCCGGTCGGCGATCCGCAGTACGGCGGTGTCGCCCAACACCGCCGCGGTGGGCTCGGCGCGTACGGCGGACACGATCGCCGCCGGGGTGACCGGGTCGGTGGCGGCGGCGATCCGCTGCCGCACCCGGGCTGCGAAGGTGTCGTCCTCCGACCGGCCGCTCATGCCGCACCCGTCGCGGGGACGCCGGTGAGGTCCGCGACGATCCGCCGGCAGAGAGTGGCGAGCGGGCCCTTGCCGGCTGCCGCCGGCGCCTCGCCGCGTTCGAGACCTCGGCAGAGCCCGGGTTCGGGGCGCAGCGTGCCCGCGAGAGGAAGCCCGAGTGCCCGTGCCACCTCGGTGGCGCGCAGGCGGCCCGGGGCGGGCCCGCGCACCACCACCGAGAGCGCGGCGCAGTGTGGGGCGGCCGCGGCCACCACCCGGGCGGCTGCCGCGGTGGCACGCAGCTCCGCCGGTACGACGACGAACGCCTGGTCGGCTGCCTGCAACGCGACCACGGCGGCGTCGTCCAGCTGTCGGGGCAGGTCGATCACCACGAAGTCCCGGCCACGGTGCGCGGCGTCGACGGTCGCCGCCATCGCGGCGGCGGGCAGTGCCAGCATCTCGCCGCGATCCCAGGAGAGCACCACCAGGTCGCCCCGGCTGGGCAGCGCGTGGACCAGCGCGGGCGCGTCCACCCGCCCGTCCGCGTCGGTGAGCGACGGCCAGCGCAGCCCTTCCAGCTGCTCCCAGCCCAGCACGAGGTCGAGGCCACCACCGAGCGGGTCGGCGTCGATGAGCAGGGTGCGCAGTCGGGCCCGCGCCGCGGTCACGGCGAGCCCGCCCGCGAGCACGCTCGCCCCGGCACCGCCCCGACCCCCGAACAACGCGACGACCCGGGCACCCGGGCCGTCCGGCTGGTCGGGGCCCTGCTCGGCCAGGCGGTCCACCAGCCAGGGCTCCGCGGCGGGCAGTGCGGCGACGTGCTCGGCACCGATCAGCTCGGCGATCTGCCAGCCGGGATCGAGCTGACCGGCCCGGCCCACCAGCACCAACCGGGGCCGCTTCGGCAGTCGGGCCCGCAGGCACGCCTGCGCCTGGTCGGCGCCGAGCAGCACCAGCGGCGCGGGACCCCAGCGGGTGCGGGCCGCTGCCGGGTCGGCCGCCAACTCCACCTCGGTGCCGCCGGCGGCGGCGAGCCGGAGCAGGTCGTCGAGCAGGTCGCCGTCCCCCGTGACGACCAGCGGGAGCCGTCGGATCGGCGGAACGGAGGTACGGGGTGCCATCGCGGCCTCCAGCGGTCGGGATCGGATGCACCGCCGACCCTGCTCGCGATCGGCCCCGCACACTCCCCCCGACGCCTCGCCTGTGGACAACTCCGGGGCCTGTGGACAACGCCCGCCGAGATGGTTGATCTGCTATGCGCGCGGGTTGCGGCGCAGCTACCGCGGCTGCCGGGAAAACACCGTGGGGCCGCTCCCGAGGAAGCGGCCCCACAAAGTCGGCGGTCAGCCGATTCGGTCGGTCCAGGTCGTCTCCAAGATCAGCTGGTACGCGCTGATCCGCACCGGAGCCAGCGTCAGCAGCTCATAGGCGAGCAGCTCACCCGTCGTCGGATCGAAGATCAGCAGAGACTGCTGGTGGTTCTCGCGGTCGTCCACGGTGACCGCGACGCCGGCTCGACCGGCCCGGTCGGCCACCCGTCCCCGCCAGCGAAAACCGGGCACGTCGGCGATGACCCGCAGGATCTCCGCCCGGATCGCACGCGGTACGACGTACCGCGCGTAGAGCGTGCTGACCCCCTTGCTCGCTGCCCCCGCGCCAGAATTGACGTTCAGCAGTTCGCGCAGCTGCGACGGGTCGGCCGACGGTGGCGTGAGCTCCATGGGGGGCAGCGGGATCAGGGACGGGGCGGGGCTGCTCGTGACCGTTGAGCGCGACGGGAACCTGCGCTGCCAGTAGACCCGGGACTCCTGATCGGGGTACTGCGGCTCCAGCTGCTTGTTGCTCTGGCTGCCGGTTCCGTCGGCGGCCTGCCAGACCTTGGACTCGCCGGCGAAGGCCATGTGGTGACGGCCGTCGGGGGAGCTCAGGACCGGCTCACCCCACACCCTCGTCTGGTGGTACATGTAGCGCCCGGTGCGGTGGTCGTACTCCGTGTCCTTGATTTCGCTGGCCAGCGTGCGCAGCGGCGGGTCAGCCGCCGGTGGGTCGGCGTCGAACTGGTACGCGACCGGCACCAGCAGCGTCCCCACGGCACCGCCGGATCCGCCGGGATCGTCCGGCGTTTGCTCGTCGAACGGTTGGAGGACGGCCACGGCACCGGCCGCGACCGCCAGCGTCCCGGCTGTCAGGAGCAGCCGGCGGGTCGGGCGTACGCGACGGTGTCCCGGAGCGGGGTCAGTTGCGCCGGCACGCTCGATCAGATCGCGCGCTGAGACCGGCGGTGGCGCGACGACCGTGTTCCGGGCCGGGTCGGCAGGGCTGAGGAGGGTACGGGTTCGTTCTGCTCCTACCATCACAGATCCCCTCGGGTAGCGGCCAACAAAGGACGTCGGGAGCGTGCCGGTCGCTCGGACATCGCGTCGGCGAGGCGACGGCGGGCGCGGTGCAGGCGCACCGCCGCGGTCGGGCGGCTACAGCCGAGGACCTGGGCGGCCTCGGCCACCGTCAGCTCCTCCCAGCCGATGAGCCGCAGGATCTCCTGATCGAGGTCGTTGAGGGTGGCCAGTGCGGCCCGCACGTCGGTAACCCCCAGAGTCCGGTCGGCACCGGACGGGTCCGCCACCCGCGTCAGGTCGGCGTGGGCGATCGGCAGGAGGTCCGGTGCGGCGCGTCGGGACCGCCACTGGTTGGCCAGCAGGCGCCGGGCCACCCCGTACAGCCAGGGCAGACTGCGGTCCGGCACCTCGCCGCGACGACGCCACGCCACGACGAAGACCTCCTGGGCGAGTTCCGCCGACGCGTCGGCGTCGGCGAGGCGGCGCAGGCCGTACCTCACGATGTGCGCGTACTCGGCGGCGTAGAGGCTGGTGAACCAGCCCTCGTCTCGCTTTCCTGGTGGACCCACCCGAACCCCCATTGCCTCGGCGACTCTCACCCTTGCTTGTGTCGCGCACGGGCCGGCGATTACTACGCACCCTCAATGTGTCGGAGCCATCGGGAACACTCCTGGCCGTGGACGTGGAGGAGTTCTGGGATGTCGTGGAGCGGGCACGGGCTGCGGCCGGCGTAGCGGCCGTCCAACCGCAGCGCGACGGTCAGCCGAGTGCGATGGCCAATGCCTTGGTGACGGAGCTGGCGCGGCTGCCGTTGGCACAGATCGTGGCGTTCGACAGGTGTTCGGCGAGGTGGCGGACCGAGCCGACAGCTGGGATGTCTGTGCCGCGTGTTGGATCATCGAGTACGGGTTTCTCTCCGACGACGGATTCTCCGACTTCCAGGCGGGGCTGATCGGTCTGGGCAGAGGCGTTCGAGTCAGCCGTGCGTGATCCCGACTCGCTCGCCGAGCACCCCGCGGTACGGCAGATCAGCGCATCGGAAGGCTGCCAGCTGTGGATCGGCGACGAGGCTCTCCTGTGCGCCGCGGAGGCGGCGTACGAGCGGCTGACGGGCGACGCCGAGAGCTTCTGGGACGCCGTCGAGTCCGAGCATTCTGCGACCACCGCCCCGCCGGACCCTGACCCGGAGGCTGCTGACGACCGCTGGGATCTCAGCGACGAGGCCGAGTGGCGACGGCGGCTGCCCAGGCTCTTCGAGCTGTTCCGCGCCCGCCGAATCGCGGTGACGTAGGAGAAGCGGGAATCGTCTTGGCTGCGAGTGGCTGAACGGCCAGGACCACCTCGTCCCGAACGCGACTTGGGGCATTGTCGGTTGTCATCCGGCATCGTCTCGTGGTGACGATCGTGGTGGCCTCGCACGCTTGTGCGGCGTCTTGCCCTTCGCAGGTGATGCCTTCGTTGTCTTCTCCCTGCCTCCCTTGGGACCCACCGTCTGATGAAGAATCGATGCGATCGTCGGGTTCAGCTGACGCGTGCCGCCGAAAAGCCGCCGGCCGCCGGCCAGCAACTGCTCGTGTAGGGTGGCCGCTTCCGCGACCCGCCCCACCGACTCGTAGATGCCGGCCAGGTTGTGGATCGAGGCCAGGGTGAAGGGGTGGTCGTCGCCGAGGACCCGCCGACAGTTGGCCAGCGTTTGCTCGTGCAGGGTGACCGCCTCCGCGACCCGCCCCACCAACTCGTAGGCGTCCGCCAGGTTGTTGACCAAGGTCAGGGTGTGCGGGTGGTCGTCACCCAGGATTCGCCGAGAGTCGGCCAGCGCCTGTTCGTACAGGGTGACCGCCTCCGCGACCCGCCCCGACAACCGGTAGGTGGCGGCCAGGTTGTTGACCGAGATCAGGGTTTCCGGGTGGTCGTCACCGAGAACTCGTCGACAGTCGTCCCACCCCTGCTCGAAGAGGGTGATCGCCTCCGCGACCCGCCCCGCCCTCTGGTAGGCGCCCGCCAGGTTGTGGACCGCGGTCAGGGTGTGCGGGTGGTCGTCACCGAAAACCCGCCGACAGTCGCTCAGCGTCCGCTCGAACAGGGTGACCGCCTCCGCGACCCGCCCCACCGACCCGAAGGCGACGGCCAGGTTATGGACCGCGCCGAGCGTGTCCGGGTGGTCGTCGCCCAGGACCCGCCGAGAGGCGGTCAGCGTCCGCTCATACAGGGCGAGCGCCTCATCGGTCCGTCCCACCGCACGGTAGGCGCCGGCCAGGTTGTTGACCGAGGCCAGGGTATGTCGGTGGTCGTCGCCCAGAACCCGCCGACAGTCGGCCCACCCCTGCTCGTACAGCTTGATCGCCTCCGCGACCCGCCCCACCGACTGGTAGGCGCTCGCCAGGTTGCCGACCGAGGTCAGCGTATTGGGGTGGTCGTCGCCGAGAAGCCGCCGACAGTCGGCCCGCACCTGCTCGAACTGTTTGATGGCGGTGGCGTGTTGTCCTTGTCTCTGCCGGAAGGTCGCAGCCTGCCCGAGCAGATACATCTGCTCAGGTGTACGGGCGTCGGCGGGAACACCGGCAGTGAGAGCGTCGACGTGTGGGAGCAGTGCTGTCCATCGGGGCCAGCCTGCCGGATTTCTCGACGGGTCGTCGGGAATGGCTGCGGCCAGCAAGCTCGTCGCCACATCCACCGGGCTGTCGGTGTCGTTCGCGTGTTTGGCGCGGGTGACCGCCTGCACCAGACGGTGCACCCCAATCGTCCCGTCGGTGCGGCTGATCATGCTGTAGGAGGCCAGCAGGGCAATCGCGTCCTGGACATCCTCGGGATCGTCAGCCAGGGGATACACCACGTCCACCGGTAGTCCCTCGGGCGCCAGCCAGGCGAGTACGTCCAACACCCGTACGGCTAGCGGCAGCTGACCGGCGATGGCATCCATGGTGACCGCCCACACCCTGGCGATGGTCCGCTCCGATCCACCGCGCAGGCCCGGATAGGCCGCCGTGCGCGGAAACCGGGTGGTGAGTCGTTGCCGGTAGCCGTCGAAGTCGACATCCGGGCGGCGGCTGATGAATGCGGCCGCCTGCTCCAGCGCCAACGGCAGATCACCCAACTCGTCGGCCAGTCTGCCCGCACCCTCCGGATCGTCGAGGCCGGTCAACTGGTGCAGCAGATCCACGCTCGCCGCACGGGCGAGCACCCCCAACCGCAGCGGCGCCAACCCCGAACGTCGACTCCACGCTCCACCCACGTCCCGGCGCGTCGTCACCAGGACGTCACCGCGCCCGCGGACCAACCCGAGCAGATCGAGGATGTGCTCGACGTCCTCGACGTTGTCCAACACCAACAGCCAGCCCCGGTTGGTCTGCAGCCAACCCACCGCCCACTCATAGGCATCCGCCAACGTCGCCACCGGATGCAACCGCCGCGTCAACCCACTCAGACCGGCGGCGATCGCCTCCGGGCTGTCGGCAGTCAGCCACCACACCAGCTGGTACCGCTCAAGCCGGTGGCGGGCGTAATGCAGCACCAACTCCGACTTACCGATCCCACCCAGACCGTGCACCGCGGCCTGCCCGACCGCCACCCCCCTAGCAGCACCGGCCAGCAACGCGTCGATCTGTTCCAGATCCCGGCCCACGAAGACCTGCGACTCGGCCGGCAGGTTGTCTACGACAGCCTCACCGTCACCAACCCGCTGCGGCGGCGGCAACCGCGCCGGGTCCACCCCCACATTCGTCTGCGAGTTGTTATTACCGATCTGTATCCCCGACGCGTTCTCTAGCCGCATCGACCGGGGCACACCCTCCGGTGGCGTGGTCACCGCGGGCCGTCCGGGGCCGGGCCGAAGTAGTTGGTCTGCGTGTTGTGCGACCCCACCTGCACCCCCTGCGACCCCAGTGTCGTTACCGACCAACCCGGCATTCCCGCGTCGGCCACGACCCTCGCCACGTCCTTCGTCAGCTGGGCGTCCTCGGACAACGCCTCGACCACCACCGCCCGCAGCCGCTCCCGGCTCGCCCGATCGTCGGGCTGCTCCCCCACCTCCGTCACCGCCTGTCCGATCTGCGCTGACCGGCCCGACCGCAGCAACCGCTGAAGCAGCCGCCGACCCACCCCCACACCCGCGTCCGCCGTCACGTCCGCAGACTGATCCACCACCCGCTGCACCACCGCACCGCCGTACGCCCCCGCAACCGCCGTCAGATGCGGCACGACCACACCCACCAACTCAGGAACATCCACGAGCCGCCCCCTTCGACCATCAGGCAACAGGACCACGATCGCCACTGACGACCAACGACGCGACGAACAGACGGCAACCCGACTCACCCGCACCACCCGGCGGGAGCCGGTTACCGCTCCCGGCCCGCGACGTGCGGAGACGGCGATCCGGGCGCGGCTTCTCGCGGGAGAACCCCGGCGAGGGGGTACGGGTGGCCGGTAACCGGGCGGGTGGGGCTCGCGCGGTCATGATCAGCCGGGAGCGCTCCCCACAAAGGGACGACCCCCGTCGGGGGGAGACGGGGGTCGTCGACGGTTCGGCTCCGGGGGGGTCGAGCCGAACCACTCAGCGGTCACGGGGGGTGCAACCGCCGAGGGTCTGTCTGTTTCGGGGATGTGAGAACTCGTCGTGCGCACAAGTCTGCCTGAGCGGACCCGTCACGTCGAGTGGTGTTCGCTCCACTCAGCGCGAAAATCTCCTCGCGGAGTGTGAGCGCGGTCACGCCGACCGGAGTTGGGGGCACCCGCCCGCAGGTCCGAGGGGTGGCCTGACCCCGGGCACCCGCCGACGATAGACCATCCGGCTAGACTTTCGCGCCGTGGGCCGAAGTGCCGCTTTCTTCGATCTGGACAAGACCGTCATCGCCAAGTCGAGCGCCCTGGCGTTTGGTCGGCCGTTCTACCGGGACGGGCTGATCACCCGGCGTGACGTGGTCAAGTCGGCGTACGCGCAGCTGATGTTCCGGCTGGGCGGCACCGACGAGCAGACCATGGCCCGAACACGGGACTACCTGGCCGCGCTCTGCAAGGGCTGGCAGGTGGAACAGGTCCGCCAGATCGTCGCGGAGACGCTCCACGAGCTGATCAACCCCTATGTGTACGCCGAGGCGGCCGCTCTGATCGAGGAGCACCAGGCGGCCGGGCGGGACGTGGTGCTGGTCTCCGCGTCCGGCGAGGAGATGGTCCGGCCGATCGGCGAGCTGCTCGGGGTGACCGACGTGATCGCCACCCGGATGGCGGTGCGGGACGGCCGGTACAGCGGCGAGGTCGAGTTCTACGCGGCCGGTCCGAGCAAGGTTGAGGCGGTCGGTGAGCTGGCCACCGCGCGCGGCTACGACCTGGCCGACTCGTACGCCTACTCCGACTCGTACAGCGATCGTCCGTTGTTGGAGTGCGTGGGGCACCCGAGCGTGGTCAATCCGGACCGGCAACTACGCAAGCTGGCCTCGGAGAACGCCTGGCCGGTGCTGGAGTTCCGGCATCCGATCCCGCTGGGCCGTCGCTGGCGGGAGCGGCCGGCCGTTCCAGTGGCCGCGGCCGCCCTGGGGGTCGGCGTGGGCGTCGCCATCGGCATCGCCTGGTACGGCCGGCACCGTCGCACCCGCGCCGCCACCACCGCCTAACACCCCGCCGCACCCCGCGACTTTTGCGAGGCACCACAACTCCATGATCGACGCCCTGAGGGCGGGCGGTGCTCAGGCGGCGGCAAGGATCTCGTCGCCGATGGTGGTGAGCTGGTCGGCGCCGACCTCGACGGCCGCCATGTAGTGCCGTAGCCAGGAGCGCAGCCCGTCCGGGGTGCCGGTGGCGAACGCGCCGGCCGAGCCGACGTACTCGGGCTCCCGTTCCCGGTGACCGACGTCGACGCCGAGCAGGCCTCGCGGGTCGAGGCCGCTGGCGAGCAGCACCAGTCGGGCGGCACCGCGCGCCACCACGCCGGACGGCCCGGCGAACGGACGCAGGTTCAACAACTCTCCGTGTACGACGGCGGCGAGCACCAGCGGGGAGACCTTCGTGCCGCCGGCCACCAGAGCGGCGAGCCCGTCGAGGCGGGCGGCGACCACCGGGTCGGGCACCGGTCGGCCCAGCTCGGCCTCCCCCACGATGTCGCGGGCGGCGAGGACGTGCAGCCGGGCGAGTGCCTGCCGGGGTGCCTTCGGCCAGAGTTCGCTCAGGCCGGGCAGCGCCCCGGCGACCCGCAGCGCCCCCTGGAGCACCGGGTCGGTGACGGTGCCGGCCCGGACCTCCTCACGCTCGTGGACGGCCCCTTCGAGCGCGGCGCTGGCCACCGCCGACCGAAGGCTGACCTCGGCCGCGACCTGGCCACCGTTGCGGCGCAGCGCGCGGTGCCCGAGCGCCTGGTCGAAGCGCTCACGGGCCCGGTCGGCGGCAGCGGCGACGTCGGCGAGCGCGAGCAGCGGGGCGAGCGGGTCGGTGGTCATCTCGCCACGCTAGCGACCCGACCCGAGCCGCTGGGCCGCACCCGCCCGCAACGCGACCCGGGCCACCCGGCCGACCCCGCTCGGGCTCGCTCGGGCCCGCTCGGGCTCGCCGCCGGGCAAGGTCAACACGAGATCGGCGATATCGGGGTGTCCCACCATCCCGGACACCGCCATATCGCCGATGTCGTGTCGATCAACGCCGGGCGGGCCGAGCACAGCGCGGACAGGCAAGGCCCGCCAGCCCACCCGGGCGGGGCGAGGCGCGGCGGGACGGGCCGGGCCGGCCGTCGGGCGCGCGGCGGGGGCCGCTCGGCGCGACGGGGTGGGCAGCGGTCGCCGGCCGGGGACCCCGCGACTACCCTCGTGGCCAGCGAGACGCAGGTCACCCCGAGGACGAGGAGTCACGGCATGAGCGAGGCATTGGCCAATCTGCTGAACGAGACGCGCCAGTTCCCCCCGCCGGCCGAACTCGCCGCGCACGCCAACGTCACCGTCGACGCGTACGCCGAGGCGCAGGCCGATCGGCTCGCCTTCTGGGCCAAGCAGGCCGACCGGCTGGCCTGGTCGAAGAAGTGGGACGAGGTGCTCGACTGGTCGAACCCGCCCTTCGCGAAGTGGTTCGTCGGTGGGCAGCTCAACGTCGCGTACAACTGTCTGGACCGGCACGTCGAGGCGGGCCGGGGTGACAAGGTGGCGATCCACTGGGAGGGCGAGCCGGGCGACACCCGCACTCTCACGTACGCCGACCTGCACGAGCTGACCTGCCGGGCGGCGAACGCGCTCACCGACCTGGGGGTGACCGCCGGCGACCGGGTGGCGATCTACCTGCCGATGATCCCGGAGGCGGCGGTCGCGATGCTGGCCTGCGCCCGGATCGGCGCGGCGCACAGCGTGGTCTTCGGCGGGTTCTCCGCCGACTCGTTGAGCAACCGCATCCAGGACGCCAGCGCCAAGGTGGTGATCACCGCGGACGGTGGTTACCGGCGGGGCAAGCCGTCGGCGTTGAAGCCGACAGTGGACGAGGCGGTGGCGAGCTGCCCGTCGATCGAGCACGTGCTCGTGGTCCGCCGCACCGGCGAGGACGTGGCCTGGTCGGAGAAGGACCACTGGTGGCACGAGACAGTGGAGACGGCGTCGGCCGAGCACACGGCGCAGCCGTTCGACGCGGAGCACCCGCTGTTCATTCTCTACACCAGCGGCACCACGGCCCGGCCGAAGGGCATTCTGCACACGACGGGTGGCTACCTCACCCAGGCGTCGTACACCACGCACGCGGTCTTCGATTTGAAGCCGGAGACGGACGTCTACTGGTGCACCGCCGACATCGGCTGGGTCACCGGGCACTCCTACATCGTGTACGGCCCGCTCTCCAACGGCGCCACCCAGGTCATGTACGAGGGCACCCCGGACACCCCGCACAAGGGCCGGTTCTGGGAGATCGTCGACAAGTACAAGGTCAGCATCCTCTACACCGCGCCCACCCTGATCCGGACGATGATGAAGTGGGGCGAGGACATCCCCGCCGGCTTCGACCTGTCGTCGCTGCGGCTGCTGGGCAGCGTCGGTGAGCCGATCAACCCCGAGGCGTGGATGTGGTACAGGCAGCACGTCGGCGGGGGTGAGCTGCCCATCGTGGACACCTGGTGGCAGACCGAGACGGGCGCCATCATGATCTCCCCGCTGCCGGGGGTGACGGCGGCGAAGCCAGGTTCGGCGATGACTCCACTGCCGGGCATCGTCGCCGACGTGGTGGACGACCAGGGCCAGTCGGTGCCGAACGGCGGGGGCGGCTACCTGGTGCTGCGCGAGCCGTGGCCGTCGATGCTGCGCACCATCTGGGGTGACGACAACCGGTTCATCGAGACGTACTGGTCGCGGTTCGAGGGCATGTACTTCGCCGGCGACGGGGCGAAGAAGGACGACGACGGGCACATCTGGCTGCTCGGTCGCGTCGACGACGTGATGCTGGTGTCCGGGCACAACATCTCGACCACCGAGGTCGAGTCGGCGCTGGTGTCGCACCCGTCGGTGGCTGAGGCGGCGGTGGTGGGCGCGACCGACCCGACCACCGGCCAGGCGATCGTGGCGTTCGCCATCCCGCGGGGCAGCACGGACATCGCCGGCGAGGCGGGTGAGCAGCTCATCGCCGACCTGCGCAACCACGTGGCGAAGACGCTCGGCCCGATCGCCAAGCCGCGGCAGATCATGCTGGTGCCGGAGCTGCCGAAGACCCGTTCGGGCAAGATCATGCGTAGGTTGCTGCGGGACGTGGCCGAGAACCGGTCGCTCGGCGACGTGACCACGCTGCAGGACTCCTCGGTGATGGAGCTGATCTCCTCCGGGATGAGCGGCGCGAAGTCCGACGAGGACTGACGGCAGGCGTACCCCATCGGTGGGTGACGGTCCGTCCGGACCGTCACCCACCGTCATCTTTTGTGGAGGTACGACCACCGCGCGCCGCCGGCTGCGGTGGTTGGACGAATAACGCCTCCATCACGTTCCCGCCGTTCGGCGTGTTTCTCATTTAGTTTCACGGAGGTCGGCGGGCCTCGATGCGCCCCTGCGCGTCCGGAGCCGGCCGGCATCCTCCGCCCATGCCCGAGAAACGGAGCGGCATGAACAGAAACTCCCATCCGGGGTCGCGTCGACGACTACTCGTCGCGCTGCCCGTCATCGCCCTCGCGGCCACCTCACTGACCGTGAGTGGAAGTGCGGCGGCGCAGCCGTCCACCACCCCCCGGGCGGTGATCGGGGCTGACGAGTACTACATCAACTACGCCGAGCCCGAGGTGCAGACGGACACCACCGGCCGTGAGGTCAAGGGCAAGGGTGGCATCTACACCCCCGCCGTCGACGCCGCGCGTGCGTTCGACCAGAAGCACGCGCGGGGCAACCCGGTGACCGCGCGTCAGCTCGCGCAGATCGAAGCCAAGTCGATCAAGACGGGCAAGAGCCCGCGGCAGATCAAGCAGTCGCCGACCACGCAGACGGCGAAGCTGCTGACGCTGCTTGTCGAGTTCAACGACAAGGCGAACGACGACTTCACGAACGTGATGGTCCCGAAGACGGTGTTCGAGGACCGCACCTGCGTGCCCGGCACCGTGCAGAACGGGCCGAAGCACAACGGCATCCCGAACCCGGCGACGCTGCCGCACGAGGACAACAACTCGATGTGGGTGCCGGACTTCTCGCCGTCGCACTACAACAAGATGCTGTACACCAAGACGGGCATCACCGAGCGGGTCCGCAAGGACCTGAAGGGCCCGGACGGCAAGAAGGGCATCGACCTCTCCGGCCGCACGATGCACAACATGTACCTGGAGATGTCCAAGAACGCGTACACGGTCGCCGGGCAGGCCAGCCCGTGGATCACCGTGCCGCACTCCGAGGGCTGGTACGCGGCCAACCGCTGCACCCAGGACGAGAACGGCAACTGGGTCCCCGGCCGCGAGCAGTCGATGAACGGCCACCCGGACAACCCGGCTGGCGCGGGCAGGCTGGCGACCGACGCGATCGACGCGCTCGCCGCCAAGGACCCCAGCTTCCCGTGGGCCGAGTACGACAAGGAGGACCAGGCCGACCGCGACGGTGACGGCAACCTCTTCGAGCCGGACGGCGTGATCGACCACCTGGTGCTGGTGCACGCCGGCCAGGGCAAGTCGCGCGGCGGCGGTGACCAGGGCGTGTACGCCGTCTGGGCGCACTCCTCCTCGGTCCCGGGTGGCTACACCATCCCCGGCACCGGCCTGAAGGTGTCGAACTACATCGTGCAGCCGGAGGACGCCGGCGTCGGCGTCTTCGCCCACGAGTTCGGCCACGACCTCGGCCTGCCGGACCTCTACGACACCTCCGGCAACGCTGACTCCGACGTGGACTTCTGGGACCTGATGGCCTCGGGTTCGCACTCGGGTGAGATCTTCCAGGCGCTGCCGACGCACATGGGCATCTGGGACAAGTGGGTGCTCGGCTGGGCCGACCCGCTGACCATCCGCCCCGGCTCCAACCCACGTGAGGTGAAGCTCGGGCAGACCTCGCGTACGCCGATCGACTCCGAGGACGGCATCAAGGTCGACCTGCCGGACAAGGTGACGGTCCTGGCCACGCCGCACAGCGGCACGAAGATGTGGCACAGCAACAACGACCAGAGCTGGGCCGACGTCAAGCTGAGCCGCTCGGTCGACGTGCCCAACGCCGCGGACGCCAAGTTCTGGATGTGGAACAACTACATCATCGAGGAGGACTGGGACTACGGCTTCGTCGAGCTCTCGACCGACGGCGGTACGACCTGGTCCGAGCAGAAGGTGTACGCCGAGGGCGGCACGGTGGTCACCACGCCGGACAACTACCCGGACCCGAACGGCCGGATGAACGACTTCGGCGGCAAGAAGTACGGCCTGACCGGCAGCACCGACGGCTGGCGCCACGACTACGTCGACCTGTCGGCGTACGCGGGCAAGACCGTCCAGGTGCGACTGCGTCTGGCCACCGATGAGGCGTTCGAGGAGCGCAACTGGTTCGTCGACGACTTCTCGGTCACCGGCGGCGGCGCCACCACCTGGAGTGACGACGTCGAGGGCGGCGCCAACGGCTGGACGGCCACCGGCGGCACGTTCGTGGACACCACCGGCGCGGGCTGGAAGGTCTCCGGCGGCACCGAGGTGCACGCGCAGTACTACCTGGCCGAGTGGCGCAACTTCGACGGCTTCGACAAGGGCCTGAAGTACGCCTACGACACCATCTACTCCCACGAGGCGTGGAAGGTCGACCGGATCTCCTACAACGCGCCGGGCATGCTGGTGTGGTACCGGGACAGCGCGCTCGGCGACGTCAACCACGTCACCGGGCAGATGACCGCGCTGCCCAGCTACGGCGCGAAGGGCGGGCTGCTCATCGTGGACTCGCACTTCGACCCGTACCGGCGCACCGGTACGGCGGCCGAGAAGGACCCGTCGGTGACGGACAACCTGCCCAGCCGGCCGCAGTCGTCCAACGCGGCGTTCACGCTCCAGAAGACGTACCCCTTCACGGAGTGCCTGGAGGCGGCGAACGAGCCGTACAGCGCGTACTGCACGAAGTTCAAGGCGCAGGCGCCGGTGAAGAGCTTCACCGACGCCAAGGGCTGGTACCCGGGCATCGAGATGCGCAACGGGGCTCCGTACGCGCGGGACAACGACGCCTCCGTGGTGGTGCCGTCGCGCGGTGGAGCGCCGTACACCACCCGGGTGACCAACCCGGACGGCAGCCCGGCACCGGAGTTCTACGGCGTGACGCTGGGCGGCGGCGCGATCGTGCTCGGCACCGGTAACCCGGGCGACGCGGGCGTGCAGAACGGCGTCTCGTTGACCATCCGTAAGACCGCGCGGGACAACTCGTCCGCGACCATCTTCGTCACCCCAGCAAAGAAGTAACGGTTTCGCGCAGCAACAACTGATGGTGGGGCCGGTGGCGGGAACGCTGCCGGCCCCACTGTCGTAACGTCTGATCTTATTGATCGAAATGCATCGCTGCGGACGTTGCCGACCAGCCCACCCTGATTCGCGTGCTGATGAACCGCAGGGGTGTGACGGTGAAAAGCGTTCCCAACAAAATCTTGCAACAAATCGACGCGCGCATCTTCCCACCCGTCCCGGCAGTGTCTATGTTCACCATTGGTCCCACTAGTGGGATCGATCTATCACCGGCCCGTACCCCTGTTGGGCCGGTTCCCTCACACCGGAGGTACCACGTGCGCAAAGTCGCAGTGGGTCTGCTCGGGCTTTCGCTGACGGCGACGGGGCTGGCGTTCGGACCGTCCGCCAGTGCCGCGCCGCAGCCGAAGTTGCCGACGGCCGCTCCGTCGGTCGCCGAGCCCGCCCTTGCCGACCACGACCTGCCGAACCCGCTGGAGGACAAGCGGCGAGCGCTGCGCCAGGAGGGCCTCAACGAGGTCCTCAAGGGCAAGGCCAAGGCAGAGAAGATCAACGGCAGCACCGTCGTCAAGGTCGGTAAGACCCAGGCCGACGGGGCCAGCGCCCGCACCACCGGGGCGGGCACGGCCCAGACGGAAGACCAGTACGTCGAGCTCTCCCGTCAGCGGACCGACAAGATCTTCGTGATCCTCGCCGAGTTCGGCAACGAGCGGCACCCGGACTTCCCGGACAAGAACATCGACCCCAACACCGCGGGGCCGACCAAGTTCACCGGTCCGCTGCACAACGAGATCCCGGCGCCCAACCGGGCGGTGGACAACTCCACCGTCTGGCAGCCGGACTACAACGCCGACCACTACCGGCAGCTCTACTTCGGCACCAACCCCGGCGACGAGTCGCTGAAGCAGTACTACGAGGCCCAGTCCTCGGGTCGCTACAGCGTCGAGGGCGAGGTCACCGACTGGGTCAAGGTCAAGTACAACGAGGCCCGCTACGGTCGTTCCGACGACCCGAAGGCCGACGACGACCCGACCGGTGACCCGAACGTCTGCGACAGCAACGTCTGCAGCAACACCTGGGACCTGGTCCGCGACGCCGCCAACCAGTGGGTCCTCGACCAGAAGGCCGCCGGTCGCACCGACGCGCAGATCGCCGCCGACGTCAAGTCGATGGACCAGTACGACCGGTACGACTTCGACGGTGACGGCGACTTCAACGAGTCGGACGGCTACATCGACCACTTCCAGATCGTCCACTCCGGCGGCGACCAGGCCGACGGTGACCCGATCCAGGGTGAGGACGCCATCTGGAGCCACCGCTGGTACGCCTACGCCTCGGACCAGGGCAACACCGGCCCGGCGAATTTCCCGGCCGGCGGCACCCAGATCGGCGACACCGGCGTCTGGATCGGCGACTACACCATCCAGCCGGAGAACGGTGGCCGGAGCGTCTTCTACCACGAGTACGGCCACGACCTCGGTCTGCCGGACGACTACAACGTGGTCAGTGGTGGCGACAACAACAACGAGCACTGGACCCTGATGGCCCAGAGCCGGCTCGGCGCCAAGAACGACGGCGGCATCGGCGAGCGCGGTGGCGACCTCGGCGCGTGGAACAAGTACCAGCTCGGCTGGCTCGACTACGAGACGATCGGTATCGGGCAGAAGAAGACGCTGGTCCTCGGCCCGCAGGAGTACAACTCGCCGGAGGCGCAGGCCGCGGTGGTCGTGCTCCCGGACCGCGAGTACACCTTCTCGAACGGCGCGCCGTTCGAGGGCAGCAAGCAGTTCTTCACCGGCAACGAGGACGACCTGAACAGCACGATGACCCGGACGCTGGACCTCACCGGGAAGTCGTCGGCCGCCCTGGCCATGAAGGGCCGCTACAACATCGAGAGCGGGTTCGACTACCTGTTCTTCGAGGCGTCGACCGACGGTGGCAAGACCTGGGCGACCCTGCCCGGCACCGTCAACGGCAACCCGCTGAAGGAGATCTCCCCCGGGCGCTTCGCCCTGGACGGCTCCAGCAACGGCAAGTGGGTCGACGTCAACATCCCGATGAACTCCGTGGCGGGCAAGGTCGTGCAGTTCCGGCTGCGCTACCAGACCGACGGCGGCCTGTCCAAGGGCGGCTTCTACGGTGACGCGATCACCGTGACCGCCGACGGCCAGACCGTGTTCACCGACGGTGCCGAGAACGGTGCCAACGGCTGGACCTTCGCCGGGAAGTTCGAGATCGCCACGGCCACCTACACCCGCTTGTTCGACAACTACTACATCGCCGGTACCCGGTCGTACACCTCGTTCGACAAGTACCTCAAGACCGGCCCGTACTACTTCGGCTACGCGAACACCCGCCCGGACTACGTGGACCACTACGCGTACCAGGAGGGTCTGCTGATCTCCTACCACAACACCCGTTGGGCGGACAACGACACGTTCGCGCACCCGGGTGAGGGTCGGAACCTGATCATCGACGCGCACCCGGAGCCGCTGTACAACCTGACCGGTGCCCCGTGGCGGGCCCGCGTCCAGGTTTACGACGCTCCGTTCAGCCTGAAGAAGGCCGACTCGTTCACGCTGCACATCAACAGCCAGCCGAACTACGTTCGCGGTCAGGCTGCGCAGTCGCTGTTCGACGACACCCAGCAGTACTGGTACCCGGAGCTGCCGAACCACGGCGTCAAGCTCCCGGCGACCGGCCGGAAGATCAAGGTTGTGTCGCAGGACGGCATCAACACCACCGTCCGCTTCTCCTGATCCTCGGATCAGGCGACACCCGCACCACGGCGATGCCCGGGCAGGTCACCTGCCCGGGCATCGCCCGTCTCCGGGAACCCCGGCCGCGCCCCGCGCGTCCGATCACCCGTGCAACCGCGAACCCGCACCACCCTGACCGGCGTTGGTCTGGCCGCCCTGCTGGCGCTCACCGGCTGCGCCGGAACGCGGAACGAAGGAGACGGCGTGTCCTCCGAGCAGAGCCCGTCTGACGCTCCCTCGACCGGCACACCGCCGTCCGCCGCCGCGCCGACCGGGCCCACCGATCCGACGCCGTCGTCCCCCTCCGGCCGCCCGTCGCGCTCGCGCGTCCCGCTGCCCACCCTGCGCCCTCCGACCGGGCCGCCGCGCACGCCGACCGACGCCCGCAAGGCCAACGTGCTGGCCGGACGGATCAACCGGGGCGGCGACGGCCCCTGCTACGGCCTGGTCACCGACGACGGCCGGCAGTACGCGCTGCACGGCACTGGCAAGGGCGCCTTCGCCGTCGGCACGACCGTGCTGGTGACCATCGGCCCGGCCGACCCGACCGCCGACTGCGGCCCGGGCACCCCGGCCAGCATTGTCGACATCAGCCCGGTCGGCTGACCGTCACCCGACGCTCCCGGGCCACAGACGGGCCGGCGAAACGGCTGCCTGCCGGCGGGGTCCTAGGCTGTCTGCCATGACCGACCAGCGCGGCGGAGCCGTCGACGAGTCCTGCGTCCTCACCGAGGGGCCGTGGACGCACCGTTTCGTCGGCGCCAACGGCACCCGGTTCCACGTGGTCGAGGCCGGCACCGGGCCGATGGTGCTCTTCCTGCACGGCTTCCCCGAGCACTGGTGGGCCTGGCACCAGATGCTTCCGGCGGTCGCCGACGCCGGCTTCCGCGCGGTCGCCGTGGACCTGCGCGGTTACGGCGCCAGCGACAAACCACCCCGGGGGTACGACGGCTACACCCTCGCCGCCGACATCGCCGGCCTGATCCGTGCCCTCGGTGAACGGTCGGCGACGCTTGTCGGTAGCGGCGTCGGCGGCATGGTGGCCTGGACGGTGGCGTCGTTCCACCCGTCGCTGGTCCGGCGGTTGGTGGTCCTGGGTGCACCCCACCCGCTGCGGCTGCGCGCCGCCATCTTCGCCGACCCACGCGGGCAGTTCGCCGCCTCCACCCCGGCGTTGAAGTTCCAGCTCCCCCGCTACGAGCACGTGCTCACCAAGGACGGCGGGGCGGCCGTCGGGGAGATCCTGCGCCGCTGGGCCGGGCCGCGCTGGGTCGCCAGCGGCGACTTCGAGGCGTACGCCGAGCGGTGCCGGGAGGCGATGCGCATCCCGCAGGCCGCCTTCTGCGCGCTGGAAGGCTACCGCTGGGCCTTCCGTTCGGTGCTGCGGCTACACGGCTACCGGTTCGTCCGCCTCATGCAGAAGCCCCTGGTCACCCCGACCCTTCAACTGCACGGCGCACGGGACGTCGCCGCCCTGCCACGAACCGCCCTGGGGTCCGGCCGGTACGTCGTGGCGCCGTACGAGTGGCGCCTGCTCGACGGGGTGGGGCACTTCCCCCACCTGGAAGCCCCCGAGCTGGTGCTCGGCGAGATCCTGCGGTGGGCCAAGTCCTGATCGGTCAGACCCGCTGCTCGCGCAGGTCGGTGACCTCGGCGGCCGGCGCCCAGCCCTGGTAGACGCCGAAGTCGAAGACCTCCAGCCGCATCGCCTCGGCCACCGGCCAGCGACCGCCGGTGTACTCCACCCGCAGCCAGGCGTCGTGTTTGCCGAGCACGATGAACGGCTGCCCCTGCCACGTGCAGGTGGTCCGCACGTACGCCAGATCCTCGACCTCGCTCGCCGGCAGCACCCGCACGAACCGGCCCGGACGGACCTCCTCGAAGCCCTCACCCGGCTCTGGCTGGTAGAGCCGGATGTCGTCGCCGTCCGGGCTCGCCTGGTACTCCCGGCCCCGCCAACGGGCCACGTAGCCGTCGCGCATCACGCCTCCGGAACCCGTCGCCAGATGACCGCGTCCGTGTCGAGCACCGCGATCACCCGCTCGGTGCCGTCCCCGCCGATGCGCCACAGCTGCGCGCCGTGCGGGAGACGGGCGCTGTCCACCTTGAACTCAGCCACCACGTCGCTGCTCTCACCCGGGGCGAAGCCGTTGCCCCGGAACGGCGGGCGCTCGATGACCCAGCCCTCCATGGCCCGCATCGCCGGCTCGTTCTGGCCGCCGTACGGGATCCGGTAGAGGCTGGGCCGGTGCGCCGGCCAGCGCAGCACGTAGATCTCCTCGGCCTCCCGCACGAACGGTGACCCCGGGTAGCTCAAGCCCAGCGCGTCGTGCAGCTCGGCCGGCGTGGTCAGGTGGGCCAACTCGCCGGCCCGGTGCACGAACCCGGAGACCCGGTCGTACCCCCGCTCCAGGTAGTACGCGAGCTGACTGGGCGCGATCGCCTTCTGCATCACGGTCGGGCGGGCAGGGTCGACCGCCGCCGGAGCGTACCGGGGGCGGGCCGTGGGTTCCGCCTCGACCGCCGGCTCCTCCGGGTCGACCTCCAGATCGTCGCCGAGCCCCACCTCTGCGGCCCAGTTGGCCAACGCGACGATCTGGTCGCCGGGCAGCTTCGCGCCGACCGGTGTGCCCGGGTTGACGGCGAACGACCAGTCCTCGTCGGGCCAGCGCCGGATCAGCTGGGCGAACTTCACCCGGACCGTGTCGACGTCACCCTCGACGTGGTCGGCGAGGCGCTCCGGGGACGTGTAGACCACCACGTACGTCTCGCCGTCGAGCTGGGCGGTACGCCAGACGAAGCCCGGGTCGCCGGGACGGCTGCCGCGCACCGAGTCCGCCGCCGCCGGGAGCAGGACCCGGGCCAACAGCAGGGTGGACAGGAACGTGTCCGTGCTGCCGGCACCGGCCGCGCCGAGCAGGTCCTCCTCGACCGTGTTGGCCGGCTCGAACTGCACCGACGCCGGCTCGTCGGCCATCGCACGCTGGTCGTCCACGACCGGGCGTTCGTCGTCGGTGTCGGGGCGTACCGCCTCCGGCTCGTAGCCCAGCGGGGATCGGGGCGAGGACCAACCGGCGTCCACGCCGGCCGAGCCGCCACCGCCGCCCAGGCCGCCGTCGCTCAGGTCAGCGCTGCTCAGGTCGGGGCCGGCAGAATCGAGCGGGCCGCCGCCGGTGCTGTCCGTGCCGAACAGGCCGGCGGCGGTCCCGGTGGAATCGGGCCGGCCCGTGCCGGTGTCGGCGGGTTCGAACGACACCGAGCCGGACGACGCGGGCTCGAACGACGAGGGCACTCCGATCGGATCCGGGGCCGCAGCGGGGGGCCCGGGAACGAAGGGGCCGGGCATCGAGGCGCCGGGAGCAGCGGGGTCGGGCACGGACGGGCCGGACGCAGCCGGGCCGAACGTCGGCGGGGCGGCGGTGGTCGGGCCGGGTCGCCGTGCCGCGTCGAATGCAGGAGCGCCCTCGGCCGGGTCGAGGAGATCCCGGGACTCGATGATGGTGCCCTCGATGACGATGGGCGTGAAGCCGCGACGCGGGGCGGGTGGGCCGGAGACCGGCTCCGCGACCGACGGCGGCAGTTCCTCCACCGGCTCGAAGCGCTGCCGGTCCCCGGGTCGGCCACGCGGGATCGCCTGGGTCTCGTCCGCCGTGGGAACGGGCCCTCCGACGCGGGTCGGTGACGGCTCACCCGCGGCTGGACCGGGCACCCGGAACGCACGAGTGGGTTCCTCGGCCAACGGGTTGGGCCGTCGCGGTGGCAGAGGCTGGGTGGTCTCGTCGTCGGCCGCGGGCGCTCGTACCACCCGGGGCGCGCCCAGGTCGCCGGCCGGTGGCCGCAGCCCTCGGGTGGCGTCCGGCGTCGGCATCGGGAAGGCCGGGGCCACGTTGTCACCGCCCGGCGCGTCCGCGGGACGGCGACGCGGGAAGGGCTGACTGCCCCGCCCGAACCGGGACGGCGGCGCCGCGCGGTCGCCCGACCGACCGTCCCCGGAGACAGGGCCGGACGCGCGACCGGACGTCGGCTCGAAGAAGGAACGCCGACCACCCTGGGTGTTGCCGTCACCGGCGGCCGGGCCGTCGGCGTCGCTGGCCGGGCGGCCCACGGACGGCCGGCCGGCGCGCGGACCCGGCTGGTCGGCCGGGGCGACCTGGGCGCGGTCGGTGGAGGCCAGTGGCACGTACCGGGATGCGCCGGTACGGCCCGTGCCCGGCACGGGGCCGACGCCGGGGCGGGCCGGTCGGGGCGGGACGGTCGGCTGCCGCGGACCGGCGGCGGGCAGGTCCTCCGAGCCGGACCGGCTCGACAGCTCACCGGGACCGGGCGCCCGGGTCGGGGTGCCCGACGCGGAGGGTGTGCCCACCGGCGGCACCGCGTTCCTCGGCGCGGGTCGTCCGGACGGCGTCGGGTCCGACGCGGGCGGCACGAACCCGGTGGCGGGCGACGCGTCTCGGCCGGCCGTACCGGCTCTCGACCGGGCCAGCGTCTCGGCCCGCTCCAGCCGGGCGCGGGCGCCCATGGCGCGGCCCGGTAGCCGGACGTCACCACGGGAGAGCTGGGACACGAACCAGGCGGGCAGGTAGCCCTCGACCGGCAACCCGGGGTTGACCGCGAGCCACCACTCGTGGTTGGGCCAACCGACGGCGAGGTCGGTGAACGGCACGCGCCGGTTGGTGCCGCCGTGCTCACCGAGGCAGGCCCGCAGCGCCGCGGGGGAGGTGAAGGCCAGCACGTGGGTCCGGCCACCGGTGGTCCAGGTGCCCCAGCCGGCGGACGTCTGGCCGGACGGCGCCGGTGTGGAGACCGGCAACAGCAGATCGGTGCGGGACAGGAGACGGAAGTAGAGCTCCTGGTCTTTGGCGCGCAGCGCGTCCCACATCGCCACCTCGGCCTCCGTGGCCGGCTCCCATTCGGTCACGGCCACCTCTCCTTCCGAGAACAGGCCACAGGTATCGCGTACAACCTACAAGGTGGTATCAAGATCACAATGGCTGGCCGGCGGCGGTCCGCCGGGGCGGCGTCGAGGCGATAACATCCCGTTCCGGAGCCGACACGATACGGAGGCTGTCGATGTCCCGGTCGATCGCGCGTCCCGTCCTGGCAGGTCTGGCTGCTGCGCTGCTGACCGCTGCGACCGGTCCGGCCGTCGCCGCCAGCGCCGGGCTCCGGGTGACCCCGGCCTGCGCGACCCCACTGGCGCCCGTCCGGCCGGTCGAGGCCACACCCTGGCCCCAGCAGCGGTACGACCCCGCGCGGCTCGCGCCGCTGACCACCGGCGCCGGGGTGACGGTCGCGGTCGTCGACTCCGGAGTCGACCGGGCGCACCCCCAGTTGACTGGACGGGTGCTGGCCGGCACCGACCTGCTCGACCCGGGTGGGGACGGCAGCCGGGACTGCGCCGGGCACGGCACCGGCGTGGCGAGCATCATCGCGGCGGCGCCCCGGCCCGGTGTCGCCTTCCACGGCCTGGCCCCGGCCGCCCGGATCCTGCCGGTACGGGTGAGTGAGCAGCAGGTGGTGCAGGGCCGGGAGTCGGGGCGCACGGTCAGCGCCGACGAGTTCGCCCGCGCCATCCGCTGGGCCGTCGACCACGACGCCGACGTGGTGAACCTCTCCGTGGTGCTGTACGCCGACGACCCGGAGGTCCGATCCGCCGTGCGGTACGCCGTCGAGCGGGACGTGGTGCTGGTGGCCGCAGTGGGCAACCTGCACGACAGCGGCGACCCGCGCCCGTTCCCTGCCGCGTACGACGGGGTGCTCGGGGTGGGCGCGATCGGGGCGGACGGGGCACGGGCGACCTTCTCCCAGACCGGCTCGTACGTCGACCTGGTCGCCCCGGGCAGCGCGGTGCTGGTCGCCGCGCCGGCGCAGGGCCACCAGCAGGTCGAGGGCACCAGTTACGCGGTGCCGTTCGTGGCCGCCACGGCGGCGCTGCTGCGCGCGTACCGTCCCGAGTTGACCGCCGCCGAGGTGGTGGAGCGGATCGTCGCCACGGTCGATCCGGCGCCCGGCCCGGGACACGGCGGCGGGTACGGCGCCGGCGTGCTGAACCCCTACCGCGCGGTCACCGAGACCGGCGGCGGCCGTACGACCGCCCCTCGGCCGGTTGCCGCACTCGCCGTCGACCGGCCCGATCCGGCGGCGCTCGCCCGCCAGGCCCGCCGCGCGACCGCCCGGGACCGGGCCCTGGTGGCCGGCGCGGCGATCGGCCTGACGGCGGTCGCTGTGGTGTTGCTCGCCCTGGTGCTGCCCCGCGGCGCGCGCCGGCGCTGGCGACCGGCCGAGCCAGCCTGACCCGACCCAGCGGTCATCCGCGCCCAACCCGACCCGGTCCTGGTCGGCGCCCGACGCGGGCCGGTCCTGATCCGCCTCGGCGGGCGTCGACCCCGGTGCCCCGCGTGCATGATGTCGCCTCGATCGGCCAGCACGCGGGCGCCCCTCGTCGGAGGGTGGCCGGGGCGCCGACGCGGGCACGGTCAGCGCTCCCGGCCCACCGGCGTCACTGGAACAGCCCGGTGTTCTTCTTCTCCGTGTCCAGATAGTCGGCCGCGGAGTCGTCCACCGCCAGCTTGATCGCGCGCAGCATCGCCTGCAGGTCCTGCGAGGCGGACCGCCACCGCGCCTGGCGCTGCTCGTACGCCTGTCGGGCGTCACCCGCCCAGGCCGACACCAGCGGCGCGGCGTCGCGTTCGAGCTGGCCAAGCTGCGAGTCGAGCCTGTTCAGCGCCCGTTGAATGTCCGCGCCGGCCTGTTGCAGCGCGGCGAAGTTGACGACCAGCACACCGTGGTCCATCGGAACTCCCCTTCCGGCAGGTCAGAGCGGCAGCTGGATGCCGCCGCGGTTGGTGCCGGCCACCCGGCTGGCCGCCTCGTCGTCCGAGACGTCGTACTGTCGGCCGGCGGTGCGGATGGCCCCGGCGGTCTCCCGCAGGGCCCGGTGCAACGCGGCCTGATCCTCTGACCACTGCCGCTTGACCTGCTCGAACGACCGCCCACCGGCACCGCGCCAGGCCTGCTGCAACACCTCCAGCTCGGCCAGCAGGCCGGTCAGCATGGACTGCAACGACTGGTCCACCTGCTCGAACTTCGCGGCGGTCTGCCGCATCACCGCCGCTTCTGCCTGGGTCTGGGACACCCGAACATCACCTCGTCTCCTCGGTCGTGCCTGGCCGGCTCTGCGCCCACCGTGGGAGCGCACCGATCGCGTGGCCCGGTCGACGAGCATGGGTGGACGCGGGTCAGCGATGAACTTCGTGGCTGACGGTAGCGGCCCGGTAGCCGTTCTGCTACCCCACGCGCCTCCCCTGTGGACAACCACGGCAGCCATCGGTCGCTTACGATGTGCGGCAGCCACGTCGCGGCGCGTGACGGGCAGTCCCGGGACGGTCGGCCGCCCGGCACGTCCCAACTGGTCGAGGAGGCGCGGTGTCGCCGATCACCACCGGAGGCTCGCAGCCGGCGAGCAGGCCCGGTTGGGGCCCGGTCCCGGCCGCCAGCGCCCCGACAGCCGGGTCGGGCGCCCCCACCGCCGTCGGAACGACCGCATCTGTCGGCACCGCGCCGGGTGTCGACACCGGAGCAACCGCGACCGTGGCCGTCGACATCGCGCCGCCCGCCCTCGGCGTCCCCGGGTCGGGGGCAGCCAGGGATCGCGTATTCGATCGACGATCTGGCGGCCGGTGGGCCGCGTTCAGCCGACGCGGCGCGGGGATCGGCGCGGGTCAACTGGTCACCGGGCAGGTCGCCGTCGCGGTCATCCTCGTGGCGCTGGGCCGAGGCACGCCGGTCACCGTCGCCGCGCTGCTGATGGCGGCACTCCTCGTGGCGGTCGCCGGCGTCCGGGTCCGCGGCCGGTGGCTCTTCGAGTGGCTGGGCACCGCCGCCGGGCATGTGACCCGACGCCGTGTGCTGGGCCAGCAGCCCGGCCCGACCGGGTTGCTCGCCCTGGTCGCACCCGGTGCCGTGGTCCACTCGACGGAGCTGTCCGGCGGGCCGGCGGCGGTACTGGAGGACACCGGCGGCCTGGTGGCGCTTCTGGAGCTCGGCGATCCCGGCGACCTGCTGGGCGACGCGTCCCGAGCGATCCCCGCGCCGGCCGCGCTGCTGCCGACGCCCGGTCCGGACGTGCCGCCGCTGCGGATCCAACTGCTCCTCAGCGGGACGCCGGCGCCCGTTCCGACGGCGGGTGGCACCGTCGGCACGTCGTACCGGCAGCTCACCGACGGACGGCTCGCCGGGCGGGAGCGGGCGGTGCTGGCGATCCGGGTGCTGCGGGCGGACGGGTGGACGCAGGAGGCCCTGCGTCGGGCGCTCGCCGGCACGGTACGCCGGATCGTCCGCCGACTCGGGCCGCTGACCGCCCGGCCGCTCGGCGTACCGGCGGCACTGCGCGTGCTGGGCGAGCTGGCCCACCACGACGGCCAGCCGGTGCGGGAGTCGTGGCCGCTGCTCCGCTCGGGCGCTCTCGTCCAGGCCACGTTCCGGCTGGTCGACTGGCCGCAGACCGGCGCCCCGGCCGCGCGGCGGCTGGTGCCCCGGCTGCTCGCGCTGCCGGCGACCGCGACGACGGTGTCGCTCTGCGCGGGGCCACCGCCGGCCGGCGGCACCGGGGCGGCGACGACCGAGATGGCCGTACGCCTGGCCGCCGCGTCGACCGCCGAGCTGACCATGGCCGTCGACGCGCTGGGCCGACTGGTCAGCGGCGTGGGCGGGACGCTGCGCAGACTCGACGGCGCGCACCTGACCGGGCTGGCCGGCACGCTGCCGGTGGCGCTCACCAGCGCCGAGGGGCAGTCAGCGGTGGCGCTGGACGACTGGGAGCTGACCCTGGGCGAGGCGGGGATGATGGTCGGCACCAACCGGCACGGCGGTGCGGTCACCGTGCGGTTGTTCCGGCCGGAGAGCACCCGGGTGATGCTGGTGGGCGGGGTGCGCGCCGCGCAGTTGGTGGCGCTGCGGGCGATGGCCCTGGGCGCGCTGGTGGTGGTGCAGACGGCGCGACCCCGTGTCTGGGAGCCGTTCGTGCGAGGTGTGGGCGCTCCGGGCGGAACGATCCCGCTGATCCCGCCGGGCCGACCGGTCGCCGACTCGGTGGGCACCGCGCTCCAGCCGTTGCTGCTGGTGGTCGACGCCGGGCCGACGCCGGCCGAGACCGAGCCGGGTCCCGCGTGGCGGGCCACCCTCGTGGTGCGCGACGAGCTGACCCCGGCCGATGTGGAGGCGTTGAGCCGCGCCGACCTGGCGGTGCTGCAGCCGCTGCACGCGGCCGAGGCCGCGCTGGCCGGCGCGGCGCTGGGGCTGGGTGGGTCGGCCGACTGGCTCACGCGGATCCGGGACGACATGGTGGCGGTGGTGAACCGCCGAGCCCTGCGGTGGGCGCTGCTCTCCCCCACCCCGATCGAGGCCCAGCTGATCGGCCGGCCGGCGCGCGGCTGAGCCGGCGGGGGCGCCGACCCGAGCTGCGGCCGGGCCCGCCCTGGGACGCGTCGTCCTGGATGGTCAACTGGTGGGTTACGCCGGTGAGTGGTCCGTGGCACGATCCCGGCCATGGGTTTTCTGAAAGGGTTGCTGATTCGGCTGGCCACCACGGCGCTGGCCTTCTGGTTGGCCACACTGCTCATTCCGGGCATCGACCTGGAGTCGACCTCGGCAGTGGAGACGGTCACCACGCTGATCCTGGTGGCGGTGATCTTCGGCGTCGTCAACGCGGTGCTCCAGCCGGTCATCAAGACCGTCGGCTGCGGGTTCTACCTGCTCACCCTGGGTCTCATCGCGCTGGTGGTGAACGGACTGCTGTTCCTGCTCACCAGCTGGATCGCCGACCAGGCCGGGCTGCCGTTCTCGGTGGACGGCTTCTGGCCGGCCGCCGTGCTCGGCGCCCTGTTCGTGAGCATCGTGACCTGGATCCTCGGCGCCGTTCTCGACCGGGACTGACCGGCGACCGACCACCACCGACCCGCACCGCCCGGCTCCCGATGGGCCGGGCGGTGCGGCGACCAGATTTCGGGAATTGGCGGGTTTGCGAGCCGGTCGGGTTGGCTAGCCTCGCAGGCGTGTTCTCGCTAACCCGCGCCGACGGCCACCTGATCAGCACCGATCCCGCCCGGCTCGATCTGGACCGGATACACCACTGGCTGTCCACCGACGCGTACTGGGCGCTGGGGCGTGACCGGGAGACGGTCGTGCGGGCGTTCGCCGGGTCACTGCCCTTCGGCGTCTACCGACCCGGGGACGGCCGCCAGGTCGCGGTGGCCCGGGTGGTCACCGACGGCGCCACCTTCGCCTGGCTCTGCGACGTGTACGTCGACCGGGCCTCGCGGGGCCTCGGGCTGGGTGGTTGGCTGGCCGGCGCGGTCCGCGACCACCTGGCCGAGCTGGGCGTACGCCGGATCCTGCTGGCCACCAACGACGCGCACGAGGTGTACGCGCGGGTCGGCTTCACCCCGTTGGACGTACCGCAGCGGTGGATGAATCTCGACCAGCGACCGCCGGTGACTCCGATCACCGGAAAGGAACAAAGCGGAGGTTCACCCCTTACGGTGGAGGCGTGACGCCACTCCGCCTGGGATACCTCTACGGCATCGGTGCGTACCTGCTCTGGGGTTTCTTTCCGCTCTACTTCAAGCTGCTGCGGCCCACCGGCCCGCTGGAGATCCTGGCCCACCGGATCGTCTGGTCGGTGCTCTTCGTGGCCCTGCTGCTCGGCGCGCTGCGCAACATCGGCTTCCTGCGGGCGCTGCTACGCCGCCGCCGGACGGTCGCCGGGATCGTCGCCGCGTCCGCGCTGATCGCCATTAACTGGGGCATCTACATCTACGGAGTCAGCTCCAACCGGGTGGTGGAGACCGCGCTCGGCTACTTCATCAACCCCCTCGTGGTGGTGCTGCTCGGGGTGACGGTGCTGCGGGAACGACTCCGCCCGGCGCAGTGGGTGGCGCTGGGCATCGGCGCGTCGGCCGTCGCGGTGCTCGCCGTCGACTACGGCCGGCTGCCCTGGCTGGCCCTGAGCCTGGCGTTCAGCTTCGCCGGCTACGGCCTGATCAAGAAGCAGCTCGGGTTGCCCGCCGCCGAGGGGCTCTTCGTCGAGTCGGCGGTGCTGGCGCTACCCGCGCTGGGCTATCTCGCCTGGCTGAACCGGCATGGCGGGTTGACCTTCGGGCACGTCTCGGCCGGGCACACCGCGCTGCTGGTGCTGGCCGGCGCGGCCACCGCGATCCCGCTGCTGCTCTTCGCCGGGGCCGCCAACCGGCTGCCACTGACCGGCCTCGGCATGATCCAGTACCTGGCGCCGATCCTCCAGCTCGCCTGCGGCGTGCTGATCTTCCACGAGCCGATGCCGCCGGCCCGCCTCGCCGGCTTCGCACTGGTCTGGCTCGCCCTGGTGGTCTTCACCGCCGACGCCATTCGCCAGGCCCGTCAGTCCCGCCAGTCCCGCAGCACCCCTCGTCTCCCGAGCCCCGTCCCAACCCCCTGAACCACCCCGCCCTGCCCTGCCCCCGCGCCGGGCTGCGCGGGGTCAGGGGACCGCGTAGGTCAGCAGGGGGGTGCCGTCGGATCGTTGGAGTTCCACGCTGACCAGCTCGGCGTCGGTGAAGCGGGTGACGCCGGTGAAGCTGAGGTCGTCGCCGGGGGCCGCCAGCCACGAGCCGATCTGCTCGCTGCTGCCGTTCGGGCCGTGCGCCACCAGCCGGAACGGGTACGCCTTGCCGTAGCTCGTCCGCGCGTCGTACCCGCAGTGCATGATCACCTCGGTGCCCCACTTGCTGCCGGCCAACCCGATCTCGGCGTGCACCGGCCCGGCGGTGGCCACCGGCCGCATGGCGACCATCGACACCTGCGGGGCGGGGCGGGTGCCCTGTGCCCCCGGGGTGACCGGCGGGGCGACCGGTCGGGGCAGCACCGCGGCCGTGCCGACACCCACCACGAGGGCGAGCGCGGCGGCGGCCAGCGTGGTGAGGGCGTACCGCCGACGGGTCGCGGCGCGCTCGCGGCGCCGGCGGCTCCGGGCCTCCTCCAGCAGCGCGGGCACCCGGGGCGGGGACGGCGGCGGCAGGAACTGCTCCAGGCCCGCCGGGTCGAGGCGACCGAGCAGTCCGGGCAGGACGGCGATCTCGGCGACCGCGTCCCGGCAGGAGGCGCAGCCGGCGAGGTGCCGCTCGTAGGCCGCCCGCTCGGCGGGGGCCAGGGCACCCAGCACGTACGCGCCGTCGTCGTGCGCGAACTCGCACCGAGTCATCCCGTCACCCCCATCTCGGCCAGGACCAACCGTAGTGAGCGCAGGGCGTAGTGGGTGCGCGACTTCACCGTGCCCGGCGGCACGCCCAGCCGCGACGCCGCCTCGGCCACCGACCGCCCCTGGTAGAAGCATTCGACAAGCACTTCGCGGTGGGTGGGGCTGAGCCGGTTCAACGCCTCGGCGACGGTCCACGCCTCCACCGCACGCTCTGCCTCGTCGACCACCTCGGGCGGCTCGGGCAGCTCGTCGGTGAACACCTCACCGACCCGGGTGGACCGTCGCCGCCAGGCGTCGATGGCCAGGTTACGGGCGGTGGTGAACAGCCAGGCGCGTACCGAGCCGCGTCGCGGGTCGAGGGACTCGGGGTGCCGCCAGGCCCGCAGCAGCGTCTCCTGCACCAGGTCCTCGGCCCGCTGCCGATCGCCGTTGACCAGCCGCAGGGCGTGTGCGTACAGCGCCTCCGCGTGCTCGTCGTGCAGCGCCCGCAGCAGTTGGGCGTCATGGTCACTGATGGCGGTCTCCTCACTTCCGGGCGCGCGTCCGGCGGTGTGTCCGCTCGGGAATACGTGCGGTCACGCCGAACGGTTCAGCCCGAGGTCAGACCGCTGGTCCCCACGCAGGTGTTCACGCCTGGTTCACATTGCGGCCGACGACCGCTCACCACGTCCTCCTAGCGTCCGGCTGGTACGCCGCCTGTCGTGCCACCGACTTTCCTGGAGGCCACTCCCATGAGCGACCGTCCCCGGCTGCTCCCCCTGTTGACCGGTAACCGTCATGGCACCCGTGACGCCATGACCTGTCTGTACCGCTGCGGCAACGCCTGTGACCACCCCGTCCCGAACACGTCGGACAACGCGTACTTCGGCGACGTGGTGAACGCGGAGGTCTCCCGGCGCGGCGTCGTCCGGGCCGGCGCGGTCGGCGCCCTGGTCCTCGGCTTCGGTGGCGCGGCGGCCGGCGCGCTGGCCGGCGCGGCCCCCGCCGCAGCCGCCCCCGCCACCCCGGACGTGCCGGAGGGCTTCGGTTTCGGCCGTCCCGCCACGGGCGTCGGCAGCGGCGCGCTGACCTTCAAGCCGATCCCGCCGAACAAGCTGGACACCCTGGTCGTGCCGAACGGCTACGACCATGCCGTGGTGATCAAGTGGGGCGACCCGGTGCTGCCGGGCGCGCCGGAGTTCGATCTGCACCACCAGACCGCCGCCGCCCAGTCGAAGCAGTTCGGCTACAACAACGACTTCGTCGGGGTGCTGCCGCTGGACAAGCAGGGCAGGCGGGCGCTGCTCGTGGTCAACCACGAGTACACCAACGAGGACCTGATGTTCCCCGGCTTCCCCGGCCTGGACGGGCTCTCCGTGGAGCAACTGCGCACGGCAATGGCCGCGCACGGTATGTCGGTGGTGGAGTTGGAGCGGGTCGCCGGCACCGGGCAGTGGAAGCCCGTGGACAACGGCCGCCGGCCGTACAACCGGCGGGTCACCGCGCTCAGCACGAAGTTCGACCTGACCGGCCCGGCCGCCGGCTCGGCCTGGCTGAAGACCGCCGCCGACCCCAAGGGCCGTACGGTCGTCGGCACGCTGAACAACTGCTCCGGTGGCGTGACGCCGTGGGGGACGGTGCTCTCCGGCGAGGAGAACTTCAACCAGTACTTCGTCGGCGCGGATGCCGCTCCGGCCGACCTCAAGCCGAAGCTGGACCGCTACGGCATCACCACCGCGTCCCGCTACCCCAGCGGCAGCCGTAAGTGGGAGCGCGCCGACGAGCGCTTCGACCTGGCCAAGCACCCCAACGAGGCGCACCGGTTCGGCTGGGTCGTCGAGATCGACCCGTTCGACCCGGAGAGCCGCCCGCGCAAGCACACCGCGATGGGCCGCTTCAAGCACGAGGGCGCGAACGTCATCGTCGCCAAGGACGGGCACGTGGTCGCGTACATGGGCGACGACGAGCGGTTCGACTACCTCTACAAGTTCGTCTCGGAGAAGAAGTTCCTCAAGGGCAACTCCTGGGCGGCTCGCAAGCACAACCTCACGCTGCTGGAGTCCGGCACGCTCTACGTCGCGCAGCTCGACCAGACCAGCGCGGGCGAGATCGACGGTTCGGGCAAACTCCCCGCCGACGGGGCGTTCAACGGCCGGGGTCGCTGGATCAAGCTGGTCAGCGGCAACCGCTCGTTCGTCGACGGGATGACCGCCGCGGACGTGCTGACCTTCACCCGGCTCGCCGGCGACAAGGTCGGCGCGACCAAGATGGACCGCCCCGAGGACGTCGAGCCGAGCCTGCTCACCGGCAAGGTCTACGTGGCGCTGACCAACAACACCGACCGCGGCAAGGCCGGCAAGGCGGCGGCCGACGAGGCCAACCCGCGCAACGCCAACAAGCACGGGCAGATCCTGGAGCTGGTCGAGGACCGCAACGACAACACCTCGGAGACCTTCGCCTGGTCGCTGCCGATCGTCTGTGGCGACCCGACCGACCCGTCGACCTTCTTCGCCGGGTACGACAAGACCAAGGTCTCCCCGATCTCCTGCCCGGACAACGTCGCGTTCGACGCCACCGGCAACCTGTGGATCTCCACCGACGGCAACGCGTTGGGCAGCAACGACGGCCTCTTCGCCACCGCCGTCGAGGGTCCGGAGAAGGGTCACCTCAAGCAGTTCCTCACCGTGCCGCTCGGCGCCGAGACCTGCGGCCCGTTCATCACCGGCGACAACCGCTCGGTCTTCGTCGCCGTGCAGCACCCGGGTGAGATCACCGGCGCGTCGGTGGAGAACCCGGCCTCGAACTGGCCGGACGGCGACTACGCCAAGCCGGGCGTGGTGGTCACCTGGCGCCTCGACGGCGGCCCGGTGGGCAGCTGACGGTGCTCCCGCGGCCGGCAGGCCGCTGACGTTGCTCCGGCGGTTCGGCGCTGGACCGCCCCGAGAGGCCCTCTCCCAGCCCGGGAGAGGGCCTCTCGGCATCCGGCGCGTCAGTGGTCGGCGGCGATGCCGTCGGCGACCGTGCGGGCGACGGTGAGCAGCTTGGCCCGGACGACCCGAGCGGAGGTCATCATCTCGCTCGCCGGCAGGGCGCAGGCCAGCACGACCCGACGTTCCATGTCCTTGTCCGGCGTGACGAGCACCGCCGCGCAGGCCACGCCCTGGCGGAACTGCCCCAGCTCCAGCTGCATCCCGCGCCGGTCGCCGGCGGCCAGGTCGGCCTCGAACGCCTCCGTGGTGGTCAGCGTCGCGGTGGTGAACGAGCGCATGCCGTACTCGCGCAGGTAGCGGAAACGCTGCTCGGTGGTGAGGGTGGCGAGTAGGGACTTGCCGAGGGCGGTCGCGTGCGCCCCCTCGTCGAAGCCGGGGACCAGGTCTTCCAGGTAGGGCGAGCGGTGCCCCTCGGCCACCGCCGTGATGGCGACCTGACCGCCGACGAAGCGGCCCAGGTAGTGGCTGTAGCCGGTGTCCACGGCGGCCCGGCGCAACGTCTCACCGACCACCGGCGGGCCCCGGAACGCGGTCACCAGCTCGCGGTAACGATCGGCCACCTCCAGCCCCACGATGTACGTGCCGTCCTCCCGACGGATCACGTAGCCCTCGTAGGCGAGCGTGCGGACCAGGTGGTAGGTGGTGGCCACGGTCAGCTCGCACCGTCGGGCGATCTGCTTGACGGTCAGGCCCTTCGGAGCGCGACCGACCGACTCGAGCACCCGCAGTGCTCGGGACACGCTGCGGATCAGGTCCGAGGGTTCTGCCAAGGGGTCGCGCACAACCACCTCCGCCGCCGGGGACTTACACCATATGAAAAACAGGCCGGGTGCGAAATGCCTGTTCGGGTCGAGGATGCCAGATCACCATCCACTCCTCGTAGGCCACTGGTCACCAGGAGTGGTCCGAGTCTGACTCGCGTAGGTTTGCCGGACGATGACCAACACCGCCCTCACCCCCGCTGAAGACCGCGCCCGGACCCGCCCGATCCGGGCCAGTGCCGGCGCCGTCGCCACCACCGTGGCCTGCGTACTGCCCGTCTTCCTCCTCGGCGGCCTCGCCGTGCAGATGGGAGCGGACCTCGGGTTCTCCCCGGCCGGGCTGGGCCTGGCCGTGTCCGTCTACTTCGGCGTGAGCGCGCTGGCCTCGGTGCCGTCCGGCCGGCTCGTCGAGCGGTACGGGCCGGCCGTGGTGGCCCGCTGCGGCATCGTGCTGGCCTCCGGGTCGATGCTGGCCGTGGCGGCGGTCGCCCGCTCGTACGAGGTGCTGCTCGCTCTGCTGGCGCTCAGCGCCGCCGCCAACGCCCTCGGCCAACTGGCCAGCAACGCGGCACTGGCCCAGCACGTGCCCCCGAACCGGCAGGGGCTGTCGTTCGGTGTCAAGCAGGCGGCCATTCCGGTCTCCACCCTGCTGGCCGGCGCGGCGGTGCCCACCATCGCGCTCACCGCCGGGTGGCGCTGGGCGTTCGTGGTCGCGGCCGTCGCGGCGCTGACGACGCTGCCGGCCGTACCCCGACAGCTGCCCGGCCGGGACCGACGGGCCGACGCGACGCGCGCCGGCCGGGCCACGACGGCGCTGGTGGTGATCGGCGCGGCGGCGACGTTGGCGGCGGGCGCGGCCAACGCGCTGGGTACCTTCCTGGTGGACTCGGCCGCCGCCCGGGGTCTCTCGCCGGGCCTCGCCGGCCTCACCCTGACCCTGGGCAGCGCGGTCTGCGTGGCCGCCCGGGTGGGCGCCGGCGGACTGGCCGACCGCCGGGCCAGCGGTCACGTCGCGCTCATCGCCGCGATGCTGGTGGTCGGGGCGACCGGACTCGGTCTGCTCGCGGTGGCCGGCCCGGTGCCGTTGGTGGCCGGCGTGGTGCTCGGCTTCGGCCTGGGCTGGGCATGGCCCGGCCTCATGAACTTCGCGGTGGTCCGGCTGCACCCGCAGGCCCCGGCCGCCGCCACCTCGATCACGCAGACCGGGGTGTACGCGGGCGGCTGCCTCGGCCCGTTGAGCCTCGGCCCGCTCGCCGCCCACTTCGGCTACCCGGCCATGTGGGCCACGGCGGCGGTGGCGATGCTGCTCGCCGCCGCCCTCATGCTGATGGGCAGCCGCCTCCTGACCGCCGCACGCCCCGGCGCCGACCCCGACCCCGCGTGATCATGAAGTTGTTGCCCGATCAGACGGCGTGTCGGGGCAATAACTTCATGATCAACCGAGTGACCGGGGGTGGGGGTTAGCTGGTGCGGTCGGCGATGTAGTCGCAGAGCGATTCCAGCGCCTGGCGTGACGCGCTCGCGGGGAGCGGGGTCAGGCGCGCGCGGGCGTCCTCGGCGTAGCTGCGTACGGTCTCCCGCGCGCGCTTGAGCGCCGGGCTCTCCCGGAGCAGCCCCAGGGCCTCGGCGTGCAGCGCGTCGTCGGTCAACGGGCCGGTCGCCAGGATCTCCCGTAGCCGCACCGACGCGGCGTCGGAGTCGTCGGCCGCACGGGCGTAGAGCACCGGCAGCGTCGGGACACCCTCGCGCAGGTCCGTGCCGGGCGTCTTGCCCGACTGCACCGACTCGGACGCGATGTCCAGCAGGTCGTCGGTGAGCTGGAACGCGACGCCGATGGTCTCGCCGTAGCCGGCGAGGGCCTCGACCTGCTCGGCGGGGGCGCCGCCGAACATGCCGCCGAACCGGATCGACGTGGCGATCAGCGACCCGGTCTTCTCGGCGATCACGCTCAGGTAGTGCGCGACCGGGTCCTCCCCGGCGCGCGGACCCACCGTCTCCGCGATCTGACCGTGCACCAGGCGGGCGAAGGTTCGCGCCTGCAACCGGACGGCCTCGGGGCCCAGATCGGCCGCGATGTCCGCGGCGCGGGCGAAGAGGTAGTCGCCGACCAGGATGGCGACCGAGTTGGTCCAGCGCGAGTTGGCGCTGGGTGCGCCCCGCCGCACGGCGGCCTCGTCCATGACGTCGTCGTGGTAGAGGGTGGCCAGGTGGGTCAGCTCCATCACCACGGCCGCCGGGACCACCTGTGCGCCCGACGGGTCGCCGAACTGAGCGCCGAGCGCCACCAGCAGCGGCCGGAACCGCTTTCCGCCGGCCTCCAGGAGGTGCCGGGCCGCCTCCGTGACGAACGGGTCGGCGCTGGCCACACTGGCGCGCAGCTCGACCTCGACCGCGTCCAGCAGCCCCAGCACGGACGCCTCGACGCGGGGATCGGCAAGATGAAGGCCGAGCGCGCCGAACTGACTCGTGCTCGCCCGACCCCGACGACCGCCGGAACCGGTGGCACCTGAACGCTCGCCAGCCGGAATCACCACACCATCAACCATGCCACACCCGTTCGACCTGCTCCGGGTCGGGGATACGCAGTAGAGGCCGGCACGCGTTCGCGCGCCGGCCTCCGCTGTCCGCGGTACGTCTCACCGCACGAATTCTGCGGCTCCGGTAGCCAGGTCGAGCAGTGGACCAGGGGCGACACCCAGCGCCAGGGTGGCCAGCACGCCGACCATCAGCGCCGCGGACGTGAGGCCGCCCGGCACGGTGACCGTCGGCGTGGACTCGCCCGGCTCGGACAGCCACATCATCACCACGACCCGCAGGTACGGGAACGCCAGCACCATGCTGGTCAGCACACCCGCGATGACGAGCCAGGCCTGACCGCCGTCCAGCGCCGGCCCGAAGACCGCGAACTTGCTGGTGAAGCCGCTGGTCAGCGGGATACCGGCGAACGCCAGCAGGATGAACGTGAACAACCCTGCGTAGAACGGCGAGCGCCGGCCCAGCCCGGCCCAGCGGGACAGGTGGGTGGCCTCCCCGTCGGCGTCGCGCACCAGGGTCACCACCGCGAACGCGGCCAGCACCGAGAAGCCGTACGCGACCAGGTAGAACATCGTGCCGGAGAGCCCGTCGCGGCTCGGCGCCAGCACACCGACCAGCAGGTAGCCGGCGTTGGCGATCGAGGAGTACGCGAGCAGCCGCTTGATGTCCGTCTGGGTGACCGCGAGCACCGCGCCGACCAGCATGGTCAGCACCGCCACCGCACCGAGCACCGGCGTGAAGTCCCAGCCCCCGCCCTCGAACGCGACGTGGAAGACGCGCAGCAGCGCGCCGAACGCCGCGACCTTGGTGCAGGCGGCCATGAAGCCGGTGACCGGGGTCGGCGCACCCTGGTAGACGTCCGGCGTCCACACGTGGAACGGGGCCGCGGCGGCCTTGAAGAGCAGACCGATGGCGAGCAACGCCATGCCGGCGAAGAGCAGCACCGGGCTGGCCGGCGACTCGGTCACCGCCGCGTTGACGGTGGCGAAGTCGACCCCGGCCGACCGGCCGGGAACACCTGCGGTGAAGCCGTAGATCAGGGCCACCCCGAACAGGAAGAACGCCGAGGCGTACGCGCCGAGCAGGAAGTACTTCATCGCCGCCTCCTGGCTCAGCAGACGCCGGCGGCGGGCCAGCGCGCAGAGCAGGTAGAGCGGCAGGGAGAAGACCTCCAGCGCGATGAACATGGTCAGCAGGTCGTTCGCCGCCACGAAGATCAGCATGCCGCCGATCGCGAACGTGACGAGGGGGTACACCTCGGTGAGCCCGTTGCGCCCCTCGGCCTGCTTGCGGTCGTCGGCCGACTCGGCGGTCACCGCAGCCTGGGCGACGAACGCGCCGCCCCGCTCGACGGAACGGTCACCGATCAGCAGCAGCGCCATCGCGGCCAGCACCAGGATGGCGCCCTGGAGGAAGAGCGTCGGCCCGTCCACCGCGATGGACTGACCGGCCGTGACGAGCCGGTCGTCGGCGTTGAGGACCACCATGGTCAGCGCGGCGAGGACGGCCAGCAGCGCCAACGTCAGCTGCACCACGTGCCGCGAGCGGCGCGGCACGAACGCCTCGACCAGCACACCGAGCAACGCGGTGCCCAGCATGATCATGATCGGGGCGAGTGCCGCGTAGTCCAGCGACGGCAATTTCAACTCGGTCACTTTGCCGCCTCCTGGACGGTGCCGCCCACGGACGGGGCCGGGTCGGTTCTGCCGATGTCGTCCATGGTCGCCTGGACGGCCGGGTTGATCACATCGGTGACCGGCTTGGGATAGAAGCCGAGCAGGACGATCAGCGCGACCAGCGGAGCGACCACGACCTTCTCGCGCAGGTTGAGGTCCCGGCGCATCCCGTCGACCTCGGTCAGCGCCGGATTGAGCGTGCCCTGCGTGGTGCGCTGCACCATCCACAGCACGTACGCCGCCGCCAGGATGATGCCGACCGTGGCGATGACCGCCACCGGCTTGTTCACCGTGAACGTGCCGATCAGCACCAGGAACTCGGAGATGAACGGCGCGGTGCCGGGCAGCGCGAGCGAGGCGAGACCGGCGAAGAACAGCACACCGGCGAGCACCGGGACCAGCTTGCCGGCGCCGCCGAAGTCACTGATCAACGACGAGCCACGCCGGGAGATCAGCATGCCGACCACGAGGAACAGCAGGCCGGTGGCCAGACCGTGGTTGAGCATGTAGAGCACCGCGCCCGTACCGGCCTGCGTGGTGAAGGCGAAGATGCCCACCCCGATGAACCCGAAGTGCGCGATCGACGTGTACGACACGAGCCGCTTGAGGTCGTTCTGGCCGACCGCCAGCAGCGCCGCGTAGATGATGCCGATGACGCCCAGCGCCAGCGCCCACGGCGCGAACCACTTCGACGCCTCCGGGAACAGCGGCAGGCAGTAGCGCAGGATCCCGAACGTGCCGACCTTGTCCAGCACACCGACCAGCAGCGCGGCGGCGCCCGCCGGGGCGGCGCCACCGGCGTCCGGCAGCCAGGTGTGGAACGGGAAGAACGGGGCCTTGATGGCGAACGCCAGGAAGAAGCCGAGGAACAGCCACCGCTCGGTGCCGGTGCTGATGTCCACCTGCGACAGCGCCTGCCAGTCGAAGGTCTTTCCGCCGACCACCCAGAGGCCGATCACCGCGGCCAGCATGAACAGACCGCCGACCAGCGAGTAGAGGAAGAACTTCACCGCCGCGTACTGCCGCTGGTGGCCGCCGTAGCTGCCGATCAGGAAGTACATCGGCACCAGCATGACCTCGAAGAACACGTAGAACAGGAAGACGTCGGCGGCGGCGAAGACGCCGATCATCGTGCTCTCGAGGATGAGCAGCAGCGCGAAGTAGACCGGGATGGACCGCTTGGAGGACTCCGCGTCGTGCCAGGAGGCCAGGATCACCAGCGGCACCAGCACCGCGATCAGCATGAGCATCACCAGCGCGATGCCGTCGGCGGCGAAGGTGAAGCTGACGCCCCAGTTCGGGATCCAGGAGTACGACTCCCGGAACTGGAACCGGTCACCGCCCGCGTTGAAGCTGACCCACATCACCACCGAGAGCACCAGCACCAGCAGCGACCAGACGAACGCCACCTGCTTGGCCAGCTCCGGCCGGTGGCGCGGCAGGAAGGCCACCACCAGGGCGCCCACCAGCGGCGCCACGGTGAGCACCGAGAGGAACGGGAAGTTGGACATTATGCGGCCTTACCTCCGTCGTGGATGCGTGGTCCGCCGGCGGGGGCGGGCGTATTCAGGTCGATCACGCCAACCACCCCGCCTGCACCGCCAGGAACGCCGCCATCACCAGCAGCGCACCGGCCAGGATCGAGGTGGCGTACGAGCGGACGAAACCGGTCTGCAGCCGCCGGAGCCGGCCCGAACCGCCGCCGACGCCGGCGGCGAGCCCGTTGACCAGCCCGTCGATGCCCCGGTTGTCGAGGAAGACCAGCGCCCGGGTGAGGAAGATGCCCGGCTTCTCGAAGACCGCCTCGTTGACCGCGTCGGTGTAGAGGTTGCGCCGGGCGGCGGTGACCAGCACCCCGGCCGGCTGCGGCGCGGTGGCCGTACCGGCCCGGAACAGGAACCAGGCCAGCCCGGCGCCGAGCACCGTCACCAGCAGCGAGAGCGCGGTGATCACGCCGTGCGCGAGAACCGCCTCGTGCTCCGGGTGCTCGCCGCCCAGCCCGGCGGTCGCCGTCAGCCAGTCCGGAACGGACGTGGAGAGCAGGAAACCGGCGCCGACCGAGCCGACCGCCAGCAGGATCAGCGGGATGGTCATCAGCCTCGGCGACTCGTGCGGGTGCTCGATGTCCTCGGTCCACCGCTTCGGGCCGTGGAAGGTGAGCACGAACAGCCGGGTCATGTAGAACGCGGTCAGCCCGGCGCCGAGCAGCGCCGCACCGCCGAAGAGCCAGGCGGTCCAGTCCTCCCGCTCGAAGGCGGCCACGATGATCGGCTCCTTCGAGAAGAAGCCCGAGAACGGGAACATGCCGATGATGGCCAGCCAGCCCATCATGAACGTCAACCAGGTGACCTTCATGTACGTCGACAGCCCACCGAAGCGGCGGATGTCCACCTGGTCCTTCATGCCGTGCATGACCGAGCCGGCGCCCAGGAACATGTTGGCCTTGAAGAAGCCGTGCGCCAGCAGGTGCACGATGGCCAGCGCGTACGCGCCACCGCCCAGGCCGACGCCGAGGAACATGTAGCCGATCTGGCTGACCGTCGACCAGGCCAGCACCCGCTTGATGTCGTCCTTCGCCGCGCCGATGACGCAGCCCATCAGCAGGGTGAGCGCGCCGACGCTGACCACCACGAGCTGGAGCGTCGAGTTGGCGGAGAAGATCGGGTTGGACCGGGCGATCAGGTAGACACCGGCGGTGACCATGGTGGCGGCGTGGATGAGCGCCGACACCGGGGTGGGGCCCTCCATCGCGTCTGGCAGCCACGCCTGCAGCGGGAACTGGCCGGACTTGCCGGCCGCACCGAGCAGCAGCAGCAGGCCGAGCACCAGCACCGTGGTGCCGGTCAGCGCGCCGACACCGTTGAACACCTCGTCGTACTGGGTGGTGCCCAGGGTCGCGAACATGATGAAGATGCCGATGGCGAGGCCGGTGTCGCCGACCCGGTTCATCAGGAACGCCTTCTTGCCGGCCGTGGCGGCGCTCGGCCGTCCGTACCAGAAGGAGATCAGCAGGTACGACGCCAGACCGACGCCCTCCCAGCCGAAGTACAGCATCACGTAGTTGTTGCCGAGCACCAGCAGCAGCATGGCCGCGACGAACAGGTTGAAGTACGCGAAGAACCGGCGGCGACCCGCGTCGTGCGCCATGTACTCGACGGCGTACAGGTGGATCAGGAACCCGACGCCGGTGATCAGCAGGACGAAGACCGCGGCCAGCGGGTCGAACAGCAGGCCGAAGTCGACTCGCAGGTCACCGACCGCGATGAAGTCCCAGAGGCTCAGCTCGGCCGACTTGTTCTCCAGGCCGCGCAGCTGGAAGAAGGACGCCAGCCCGAGCACGAACGCGGCGCCGATGGCCGCGACGCCCAACCAGTGCCCCCAGCGGTCGGCCCGCCGGCCGAGCAGCAGCAGGATGGCCGCGCTGACCAGCGGGATCGCCACCAGCAGCCAGACGCTGCCGAGCAAGCCCGTGGCCTCTGCGTACTGCACAGTCTCTTCCACTCGCTTGCCCCTTAGTACTTGAGCAGGTTGGCGTCGTCGACACTCGCCGAGCGCCGGGTCCGGAAGATGGACATGATGATCGCGAGGCCGACGACGACCTCGGCCGCGGCCACCACCATCACGAAGAACGCCATGATCTGGCCGTTGAGGTCACCGTTGATGCGGCTGAAGGTGACCAGCGTCAGGTTGGCCGCGTTGAGCATCAGCTCGACACACATGAACAGCACGATCGCGTTGCGCCGGATGAGCACCCCGGACGCGCCGATGGTGAACAGCACCGCCGCCAGCACGAGGTAATGATTGGGCGTCACCTGTCGGTCCCCTTCAGCGTGGTCTCCTGCGCGGTCAGCTCGCGGACCGGCAGGATGTCCGGCGTGCTCCGCTCGGTGAGCCGCCCGTCCGGCAGCCGCGCCGGGGTGGCCACCGAGGAGGAGGTGGCGAAGACGCCAGGGCCCGGCTTGGGGCCGGGGTAGTTGCCCGGCGCGAAGCGCGCCCGCATCGTCGACGGCTGGTCGACCTTGTCCTGCTTGCGCCGCTCGACGTGCGCGAGCACCATGGCGCCGACCGCCGCGGTGATCAGCAGCGCCGAGGTCAGCTCGAACGCGAAGACGTACTTGGTGAACAGCAGCCGGGCGATGCCCTGCACGTTGCCTTCGGCGTTGGCCTGGTTGAGGCCGACCGCAGTGGTCTTGTCCATGGCGTTGTAGACGGCGGTGCCGACCAGACCGGCGAAGCCGAGCCCCAGCAGGATCGCGGCGACGCGCTGACCGCGCAGCGTCTCGATCAACGAGTCGGAGGCGTCCCGGCCGACAAGCATCAGCACGAACAGGAAGAGCATCATGATCGCGCCGGTGTAGACGATGATCTGCACCATGCCGATGAACGGCCCGGCCTGGAGCACGTAGAACACGCCCAGGCAGAGCATCGTGAGCACCAGCCAGAGCGCCGAGTGCACCGCGTTGCGGGCCGCCACCATCCCGATCGCGCCGATGAGCGCGAGCGGCGCGAGGATCCAGAAGGTGACCTCCTCGCCGCCGGACACCCCGCCCGCCGCGGCCAGCACCGTAGACGTGGTCATGCTCCCTCTCCCTTGCCGGCCGCCGCGCGCTGGGCGGTCTGCTCGGCGCCCGGGAACGTCACGCCTGGGTGCTCCTCGACCTGGTAGCGGCCGGGGCCCATGGGGGACGTTTCGGCACCGGCGGAGGTGCCCGGGTTGTCCAGCGCGCCGACGTAGTAGTCCTTCTCGCTGTCACCCAGGCGCATCGGGTGCGGCGGCTGCTCCATGCCCTCGAGCAGCGGAGCGAGCAGCTGCTCCTTCGTGAAGATCAGATCCTGCCGGTTGTCCCGGGCCAGCTCGTACTCGTTGCTCATGGTGAGCGAACGGGTCGGGCAGGCCTCGATGCAGAGCCCACAGAAGATGCACCGCGCGTAGTTGATCTGGTAGGTGCTGGCGTACCGCTCACCGGGCGAGAAGCGCTGCTCGTCGGTGTTGTCGCCGCCCTCGACGTAGATCGCGTCCGCCGGGCAGGCCCAGGCGCACAGCTCACAGCCGATGCACTTCTCCAGGCCGTCCGGGTGCCGGTTGAGGATGTGCCGCCCGTGGTAGCGCGGCGCCGACACCGGCGGCTTGAACGGATAGTCGGTCGTGACGACCTTCCTGAACATGTGCGAGAAGGTGACACCGAATCCCTTGAACGTTCCGGTGATCGCGCCCACGTCACACCTCCCTGGAGTCCGAGCCGGCGACGATGTTGGCCGGCTCCCGCTCGGCGACCACGCGCGTGATACGCGGGCTCGGTGGTACCTGTAGATCCATCGGTGGCAGCGGGAAGCTCCCGTACGGCCGGCTGTCCACCTGCTCCTGCGCGGTCGGCTTCGGCTGCGGCTTCCGGCTCGGCCAGAACAGCGTGGCGAGCAACAGCACGCCGGCCGGGATGCCGACCGCGATCAGCTTGCCGCGCGAGTCCCAGTCCTCGATGGAGCGCAGGCCCGACAGGACCAGGATCCAGACCAGGTTGATCGGCAGCAGCACCTTCCAGCCGAAGCGCATGAACTGGTCGTAGCGCAGCCGGGGCAGCGTGCCACGCAGCCACACGAAGACGAAGACCAGCGCGATCACCTTGCCGAAGAACCAGAGCATCGGCCACCAACCGGAGTTGGCGCCCTCCCACAGCGTGATCGGCCACGGCGCCCGCCAGCCGCCGAGGAACAGCGTGGTGGTGACCGCGGACATGGTCACCATGGCGACGTACTCGCTGAGCATGAAGAGCGCGAACTTCAGCGAGCTGTACTCCGTCATGAAGCCCGCGACCAGCTCGGACTCGGCCTCGGGCAGGTCGAACGGCGCCCGGTTGGTCTCACCGACGGTGGCGATGAAGAAGATGACGAAGCTCGGCAGCAGCAGGATCGCGTACCAGCCCGGGGCCGGGATCTCGGTGCCGAAGAGGGTCAGCCGGGTGGCGTCGCCCTGTGCGGCGACGATCCCGCTGGTGCTCATCGTGCCGGCGGTCATGAAGACGGCCACGATGGAGAGCCCCATGGCGACCTCGTAGGAGATCATCTGGGCGCTGGACCGCAGGCCGCCGAGCAGCGGGTACGTCGAGCCGGAGGCCCACCCGCCCAGCACGATGCCGTAGACGCCCATCGAGGAGCAGGCCAGCAGCAGCAGCACCGCCACCGGCACGTCGGTGACCTGCAACGGCGTGTGGTGACCGGCGATGCTCACCATCGGGCCGAACGGCACCACCGACAGCGCGGTGACCGCGCAGATCACCGAGATCGTCGGGGCGAAGAAGTAGACGACCTTGTCGGCCGCCTTCGGCAGGATGTCCTCCTTGAAGGCCATCTTGAGGCCGTCGGCGAGGGTCTGCAGCAGGCCGAACGGGCCGACCTGGTTGGGGCCGGGCCGCACCTGCATGTAGCCCACCACGCGCCGCTCGAACCAGACACCGAGCAGGGTGGCCAGCAGGCCGAAGGCGAACGCGAAGACGATCTTGCCAAGGACCAGCCACCACGGATCCCGACCGAAGTCGGCAAGCGTCGGGTCCTGGGCCAGGAGTGACGGAGTCACAGTGCCCACCTTTCGTTCGCGACTGCGGGGCTCACTCGCTGCGCTCGTTCACTCCTCGCGCTCACTGGTTACCCCCAGTGTTGAGGAGCGGACCCGGAAGACCGGCCTCGTCCGCCGCGACCCGCCCGGCCGGAACGGTCGCGCTCGGTGCGGGAACGGAGATCCGGACGACCGTGCCGGACGTCGCCCCGAGGCTGCGCCGCACTGTCGAACCGGGTGAGTTGGTCGGCAGCCAGACGACGCCGTCCGGCATCTCGGTCAGCTCCGCCGGCAGGGTCAGCGCCCCGCGGTCGGTGCCCACCGTGACCGCGTCCCCGTCGGCCACACCGAGTGCCTCGGCGGTGCCCTTGCCCAGCCGGACGACCGGCGGGCGGGCGGTGCCGGCGAGGTGCTCGTCGCCGTCGGTCAGGGTGCCGAGGTCGACCAGCTGGTGCCAGGTCGCCAGCACGGCCTCCCCGGCACGCGGGTGCGGCACCGTCCCGGGCGACACCGACGGCGCGGACGGCCGGGACGTGCGCGTGGCCGGCAGCGAGCCCAGCTCCCGACGCACACTCGGCACGTCGGCGGTGCCGAGCCGCACGTCGAGCAGGGCGGCCAGCGCGTCGAGCACCCGGCCGTCGGTCATCGCGGCGGTGTTCAGCACCGCCTCGAACGGACGCAGGCGACCCTCCCAGTCCAGGAAGCTGCCGGCCTTCTCGACCACCGGGGCCACCGGCAGCACCACGTCGGCCCGCCGGGTCACCGCGCTCGCGCGCAGTTCCAGGCTGACCAGGAACGGCACCGCGTCCAGAGCGGTCTCGGCCAGCCGCGGGTCGGCCAGGTCGGCCGGGTCGACACCGCCGACCACCAGCGCGCCGAGCTGCCCGTTGGCCGCAGCCGCCAGGATGCCGTCGGTGTCCCGACCGGCCTGGCTCGGGATCACCCCGGCCGGGATGTCCCACGCCTCGCCCAGCTCGGCCCGCGCGGCCGGCTCGGTGACCAGCCGGCCACCGGGGAGCAGGTTGGGCAGGCAGCCGGCGTCGACCGCGCCGCGGTCACCCGCGCGCCGGGGCACCCAGGCCAGCTTCGCGCCGGTACGGCGAGCCACGTCCGCCGCGGCGGAGAGCCCACCCGGCACGCTGGCCAGCCGCTCACCGACGATGAGGATCGCGCCCGGGGCGCTGAGCGCCTCGCTGACCGTGGCGTGCTCGGCCAGCACGCTGGCCTCCTCGCCCGGCACGACCCGGGCCAGCTTGGCGCCGAGCTTCTCCAGGCCGCGGGTGGCGAACGGCGCCAGCGCGTACACCGTCAGGGTCTTCTTCAGGTACGCCTTGCGCAGCCGCAGGAAGAGGATCGGGCACTCCTCCTCCGGCTCCAGGCCGACCAGCACCACCGCCGGCGCGTTCTCCACGTCGGTGTAGGTGACGTCGGTGACCCCGGCGACCGAGCTGGCCAGGAAGTCGGCCTCCTCGCGGGAGACCGGGCGGGCCCGGAAGTCGATGTCGTTGGTGTTCAGCGCGACCCGGGCGAACTTGGCGTACGCGTAGGCGTCCTCGACTGTCAGCCGACCGCCGGTGAGCACCGCCGTGCCCTGGCCGCTCTCGCGGGCCGCGTGCAGCCCCTCGGCAGCCCTGGTCAGCGCCTCACTCCAGGACGCCTCCCGCAGCTCACCGGTGTGCTCGTCGCGGACCAGCGGGTTGGTCAGTCGCTCGGCAGCCCGGGTGTACTGGAAACCCCAGCGGCCCTTGTCGCAGTTCCACTCCTCGTTCACCGCCGGCTCGTCACCGGCGAGCCGGCGCAGCACCTTGCCGCGCCGCCAGTCGGTGCGCTGCCCGCAGCCGGCCGAGCAGTGCTCGCAGACGCTCGGGCTGGACACCAGGTCGAACGGGCGGGCCCGGAACCGGTACTGCGCGCCGGTCAGAGCGCCCACCGGGCAGATCTGCACGGTGTTGCCGGAGAAGTAGGAGTTGAACGGCACGTCCCCGGCGTCGCCCTGCTCGCCGTACGCGTCGTCCCGGTAGATGTTGATCTCCTCGGCGGACGACCGGCCCATCAGGTCGATGAACTTGTCGCCGGCGATCTCCTCGGAGAACCGGGTGCACCGCTGGCAGAGCACGCAGCGCTCGCGGTCCAGCAGCACCTGGCTGCTGATCGCCATCGGCTTCTCGTACTCCCGCTTGTGCTCGTGGAAGCGCGAATCGGTGCGGCCGGTGGACATCGCCTGGTTCTGCAGGGGGCACTCGCCGCCCTTGTCACACATGGGGCAGTCCAGAGGGTGATTGAGCAGCAGCAGCTCCATCACCCCCTCCTGCGCCTTCTGGGCGACCGGCGAGGTGAGCTGCGTGCGGACCACCATGCCGTCGGCGACGGTCTGGGTGCAGGAGGCGACCGGCTTGCGCTGCCCCTCCACCTCGACCAGGCACTGGCGGCACGCGCCGGCCGGGGCCAGCAGCGGGTGGTCGCAGAACCGGGGGATCTCGGTGCCCATCTGCTCGGCGACCCGGATCAGCAGCGTCCCCTTCGGGGCGGTGACCTCGACGCCGTCGATGGTGAGGGTGACGGTTTCGGTCTGCTTGGCTACGTCGGTCATCAGTGCGCCCCTACCAGGGTCTTCTCCGACAGCTTGGGTGCGGTACGTCCCTCGATGTAGTCGAGGTAGTCCTGCTTGAAGTACTTCAGCGAGGAGGTCACCGAGCTGGTCGCGCCGTCACCGAGGCCGCAGAACGAGCGGCCGAGGATGTTGTCGCAGGTGTCCAGCAGGGTGTCCAGGTCCTCGTGGGTGCCCTGACCCGCCAGGATCCGCCGGTAGACCCGGACCATCCAGTAGTTGCCCTCGCGGCACGGGGTGCACTTGCCGCACGACTCGTGGTGGTAGAACTCCAGCCACCGGTACGTCGCGTAGACCGGGCAGTCCTGGTCGGAGAAGATCTGGGTGGCCGTGGTGCCGAGGATCGAGCCGGCCGCCGCCACCCCCTCGAAGTCCAGTGGCACGTCCAGGTGCTCGGCGGCGAGCAGCGGGGTGGACGATCCGCCCGGGGTCCAGAACTTCAGGTTGTGGCCCGGCTGCATGCCACCGGCCAGCTCCAGCAGTTCGCGGAGCGTGACGCCCATCGAGCACTCGTACTGGCCCGGGTTGTTGATGCGGCCGGAGAGCGAGTAGATCATCGGCCCGGAGGACTTCTCGGTGCCCATGGTCTTCCACCAGTCGGCCCCACCGAGCACGATCGGCGGCACGCTGGCGATCGTGCCGACGTTGTTGACCACCGTCGGGCTCGCGTACAGGCCGTGGGTGGCCGGGAACGGCGGGCGCAGCCGGGGCTGACCCCGGAACCCCTCCAGCGAGTCCAGCAGCGCCGTCTCCTCGCCGCAGATGTACGCCCCGGCGCCGGAGTGCACCACCAGCTCCAGGTCGTAGCCGCTGCGCAGGATGTTGCGGCCGAGGTAGCCCTTGTCGTACGCCTCCTGGACCGCGTTGCGCAGCCGGCGCGCGGCGTGCACCGCCTCGCCCCGGATGTAGATGTACGCGCGGCTGGCCCGGATCGCGTACGACGCGATGATCACGCCCTCGACCAGCGCGTGCGGGTCGTGGGTCATCAGCGGCAGGTCCTTGCAGGTGCCCGGCTCGCCCTCGTCGGCGTTGACCACCAGGTAGTGCGGCTTGCCGTCGCCCTGCGGGATGAAGCCCCACTTGAGGCCGGTCGGGAAGCCGGCGCCACCCCGACCGCGCAGCCCGGAATCCTTGATCAGCTGGATCAGGTCGTCCGGGTGGGCCTTGAGCGCCTTGCGCAGCGCGGCGTAGCCGTCGAGCTGCTCGTACGTGCCGATCCGCCAGGCGTCCGGCGACAGCCAGCGCTTGGTCAGCACCGGCGTCAGCTTGGCCAGCGTCTCCGGGCGGGGAGTGGTCACTTCTGGGCCCCCGTTTCGCTCGCGTCCGCCGGTGCGGCGCCGTCGGCGTCCGTTCCGGCCTTCGCTTCGGTGAGGTTGCGCTCCTGCGCCCCGGCCTCGTCGCCGGCGGGCTTGCCGTCGCCGGCCGGCGGGTTGGCCGCCGTGCCAGCGGCCTCGGCCGACCGCGCGTCGCCAGCTTCGGGCGCGGTGCCGGTGCCGTCCACCGGAACCTTGGTGCCGGGAGCGTCCGGCACCGCCGTGCCCGCGTCCGGCTGCCGGGTCTCGGCGGTACGCACCTGCGGCGACTTGTCGTCCGGTGCCTTCACGTCGGGTGCGGTGCTGCCGGTCGCGGCCTCCGGCTTCGCCGGCTCGGCGACCCCGGTCGGGGCGGACGCCCCGTCGCCGCCCTTGACCGGTGCCGCGCTGGCCTCGGCGGGTGCCGGCTTGGCGGCCTCCGCCTTCGCCTTCGCCTCGGCGGCGGCCTTGTCGGCCTCGGCCTTGCTGCGGATCGGGGTGTTCGGGTCGAAGCCCGGCACCGAGACGTTGTGCTCCTGCGCCAGCCGCAGACCGCGCAGGGTCGGCTCGCCCGGCCCGCCGTCGGCGACGGCGCCGTCGCGCTCGTCGGCGAAACCGGCGAGCTGCACCGCCATCTCCTTGAGCGTGCAGAGCCGCGCGCCGCGCGTCGGCATCGGTCGGCCACCTGCGCGCAACTCGTCGACAACGCCGACCGCCGTGGACGGATCCACCCGGTCGAAGAAGTCGTAGTTGACGGTCATCACCGGGCCGTAGTCGCAGGCCGCCAGGCACTCGGCGTGCTCCAGCGTGATCGTGCCGTCCGCGGTCGTCTCGTCGTGCCCGACACCCAGATGCTCGACGAGGGTGTCGTAGACCTCCTGGCCGCCCAGCACGTTGCACATGGTGTTGGTGCAGACGCTGACCAGGAACTCACCGGTCGGCTTGCGCTTGTACATCGTGTAGAAGGTGGCCACCGCGCCGACCTGGGCCTTGTTCAGCCCGAGCACCTCGGCGCAGAACGTGACCCCGGCCGGGGAGACGTACCCCTCCTCCGCCTGGACCAGGTGCAGCAGCGGCAGCAGCGCCGAGCGGGACCGGTCCGCCGGATAACGGGCGATGATCTCGCGCGCCCGCTCCCGCGTCTCGTCAGTGAAAACACTCATCGGTCACAACCACCCATCACGGGGTCCAGCGAGGCGCCGCCGGCGATCACGTCGGCGATGAGGCCGCCCTCGGCCATCGCCGGGAGGGCCTGGAGGTTGACGAAGCTCGGCTCCCGGTAGTGCACCCGGTACGGCCGGGTGCCGCCGTCGGAGACCGCGTGTACGCCCAACTCGCCGCGCGGCGACTCGATGCCGACGTACACCTGGCCGGGCGGGACCCGGAAGCCCTCGGTCACCAGCTTGAAGTGGTGGATCAGCGACTCCATCGACTGACCCATGATCTTCGCGACGTGCTCCAGCGAGTTGCCCATGCCGTCGACGCCGATGGCGAGCTGCGCGGGCCACGCGATCTTGCGGTCGGCGACCATCACCGGGCCCGGCCGCAGCCGGTCCAACGCCTGCTCGACCAGCTTCATCGACTCGCGGATCTCGGCGAGACGCACCTGGTAGCGGCCCCACACGTCGCCGTCGGGGTGGGTCGGCACGTCGAACTCGTACGTCTCGTAGCCGCAGTACGGCATGGTCTTGCGCAGGTCCCAGGCGAGCCCGGCCGAGCGCAGCACCGGACCGGTGATGCCGAGCGCCACGCAGCCGGTCACGTCCAGCACCGCGACGTTCTTCGTCCGTTCGAGCCAGATCGGCTGACCGGAGAGCAGGTCCTCGTACTCCTTGAGCTTCTTCGGCATCATCTTCAGGAACTCGCGGATCTTGACGATCGCCTCGTCCGGCACGTCCTGCGCGACACCGCCCGGCCGGACGTACGCGTGGTTCATCCGCAGGCCGGTGATGGTCTCGAAGATGTCGAGGATGTACTCCCGCTCGCGGAATCCGTACAGCATGATCGAGATCGCGCCCAGCTCCATGCCGGTGGTGGCCAGCCAGACCAGGTGCGACGAGATCCGGTTGAGCTCCATCATCAGCACGCGGATGGTGGTGGCGCGCTCGGTGACGTCGTCGGTGATGCCGAGCAGCTTCTCGACCGCGAGGGCGTACGCCGTCTCGTTGAAGATCGGGGAGAGGTAGTCCATCCGGGTCACGAACGTCGAACCCTGGACCCAGTTGCGGTACTCGAGGTTCTTCTCGATGCCGGTGTGCAGGTAGCCGACGACCGAGCGGGCCTCGCGGACCGTCTCGCCCTCCAGCTCCAGGATCAGCCGCAGCACCCCGTGCGTGGACGGGTGCTGCGGACCCATGTTGACCACGATCCGCTCGTCGTTGATCGGGTCGGTGCCCGAGACGACCGTGTCCCAGTCCCCACCGGTGACGGTGAAGACCCTGCCCTCGGTGGTCTCGCGTTCGGTCGCGTAGTTCGACGTGGTCACTGGTACGACCTCCTGCGGTCCGGCGGCGGGATCTCGGCGCCCTTGTACTCGACAGGCACGCCACCGAGCGGGTAGTCCTTGCGCTGCGGGTGGCCCTCCCAGTCGTCCGGCATGAGGATCCGGGTCAGGTTGGGGTGGCCGTCGAAGACGATGCCGAACATGTCGTACGCCTCCCGCTCCTGCCAGTCCGCCGTCGGGTAGATGGCGGTGACGCTGGGCAGGTGCGGCGACTCGACGGAGACCGCGGCCTCCAGCCGGATCCGACGTCGGTAGGTCATCGACGTGAGCAGGTAGACCACGTGCAGCCGGCGCTCGTCGGCGCCGAGGTAGTCCACCCCGGACACCGAGGAGCACAGCTCGAAGCGCAGCGCCAGGTCGTCCCGCAGCACCTGGCAGACCTCGGCGATCCGCTCCGGGCGGACGTGCAGGGTCAACTCACCCCGGTCGACGACCACCTTCTCGATCGCGTCGCCGAAGGCCGGGTACGCCTCTTCGAGGGCATCGCGGACCTCGTCGAAGTACCCCCCGTACGGCCGGGGCGCCTCCTCGATGGGCTGGCGCTGGCGGACCAGGCCGCCGTAGCCGGACACGTCGCCGGTGCCCTGGTTGCCGAACATGCCGCGCCCCGCCGGGCTGGACGGCGGGTACTCGGCCGGGGCGGTGCCGCTGGCGCCGGCCGGGGTGACCGGCACCGGCACACCCCCGTCGTTGTTCCTGTCGTTCGGTGCGGTCACTTCGGGCCCCTGTGCGCGTGAAGGTGGTTCTGGGCGTTCATCCAGTTCTCGATCCGCAACTGCTCCTCGCGTCCCTCGCGGACCGCCTGGGTCCACTCGGCACGCCGGGCCTTGTCGTTGCGGTACGAGGACGGCATGGAGCCGTACGGCACGACCGGAACGTCGCCGCGCTCCTGGCGGGCCGCCAGCATCTTGCGACCGTTCGGACCCAGCGGCTCATACATGATCTTCTCGCGGAGCTTGAGGATCGCGTCGATGAGCATCTCCGGCCGGGGCGGGCAGCCGGGCAGGTACATGTCAACCGGCACGACGTGGTCGACGCCCTGCACGATCGCGTAGTTGTTGAACATGCCGCCGCTGCTGGCGCAGACGCCCATGGAGAGCACCCAGCGGGGCTCGGCCATCTGGTCGTAGATCTGGCGCAGCACCGGTGCCATCTTCTGGCTCACCCGGCCGGCCACGATCATCAGGTCGGCCTGCCGGGGCGAGGCCCGGAAGACCTCCATGCCCCAGCGGCCCATGTCGTAGTGCGGACCACCGGCGGCCATCATCTCGATGGCGCAGCAGGCCAGGCCGAAGGTGGCGCCCCACACGGACGACTTCCGGGACCAGTTGACCAGCTTCTCCACCGAGGTGAGCAGGACGCCGGCGGGGAGCTTCTCCTCGATGCCCATCTGACGTTCCTTCCTCAGTCCCAGTCCAGGCCGCCGCGCCGCCACACATAGGCGTACGCGACGAAGACCGCGACGATGAACAGGACCATCTCCACGAAGCCGAAGATCGGCAGAGCGTCGAACGAGACCGCCCAGGGGTAGAGGAAGATGATCTCGATGTCGAAGACGATGAAGAGCATCGCCGTCAGGTAGAACTTGATCGGGAACCGCCCGCCGCCGACCGGCTGAGGGCTGGGCTCGATGCCGCACTCGTAAGCCTCGAGTTTGGCCTTGTTGTAACGACGGGGACCAGCGAAGCGGGCGGCGCCGACAGAGAACAGCGAGAACGCCGCGGCGAGGGCGAACAGCCCGATGATCGGTGCGTAAGGCGAGAGCGACATCGTTTTCTCCTGCTCGTCCTTCCCTGCCCTCGGTGCTTGACGAAAATCACACTATTCACGTCCCTCGCGGTGGCTGCCGGCGGGGGTCGATCTTTGTCGGCGTCGGGGCTGTGACCAGCACCGATGCCGTCGCTCTAGACGGCTGGCGCAGCTTTCGTCATTGCGTTGATGACCCGGTCCATCGCGTCCCCACCGCGGGGGTCGGTCAGATTGGCCAACAACTTGAGCACGAAACGCATCAGCGTCGGGTGGGGCATGCCGTGCTTGGTGGCGATCCGCATGATCTCCGGACGGCCGATCAGCTTCACGAAGATGCCGCCGAGTCGGTAGTAGCCGCCGAGGCGGGCCTTCAGCTCGTTCGGGTACGCCAGTAGCGCCCGCTCGCGCTCCGGCCCGGCGGGACGCGCGAGGGCCTGCACCGCCACCTCCGCGGCCAGCTCGCCGGACTCCATGGCGTACGCGATGCCCTCACCGTTGAACGGGTTGACCATCCCGCCGGAGTCGCCGACGAGCAGGACGCCGCGGGTGTAGTGCGGCACCCGGTTGAAGCCCATCGGCAGCGCGGCGCCGAGGATCGGACCGTCGGCGTTGGCCTCGTCGGTCATGCCCCAGTCGGCGGGCGTGTTGGCCAGCCAGTCGGTGAGCAGCCGGCGGTAGTTGGTCTTGCCGAACGCGGACGACGAGTTGAGCACGCCGAGGCCGACGTTGACCCGCCCGTCACCGAGCCCGAAGATCCAGCCGTACCCGGGCAGCAGGTTGTCGCCGCTGTCCTTGCTGCGCAGCTCCAGCCACGACTCCAGGTAGTCGTCGTCGTGCTTGACCGGGGAGTGGTAGTAGCGGCGGACGGCCACGCCGATCGGCCGGTCCTCCCGCTTGGCCAGCCCGAGCGCGAGCGGGAACCGACCGGAGACCCCGTCGGCCGCCACGACCAGCGGGGCGTGGAAGGTGGCGGGCTCCTTGCCGGGCCCCACCTCCGCCTCGACGCCGATCACCCGGCCGTCGCCGTCGAGCACCGGGCCCAGCACGTTGACGTTGGTCCGCAGTTTGGCGCCGGCCGCGACCGCCCGCTGGGCGAGCAGATCGTCGAAGTCCAGTCGGGTGCGGACCAGGCCGTAGTTGGGGAAGCTGGCCAGCTCGGGCCATTCCAGTTCCAGGCGTACGCCGCCGCCGATCACCCGCAGGCCCTTGTTGTGCAGCCAGCCGGCCTCGGGCGAGGTGTCCACGCCCATCCGGATGAGCTGGCGCACCGCGCGCGGGGTCAGCCCGTCGCCGCAGACCTTCTCCCGGGGGAACTCGGTCTTCTCCAACACCAACACCCGTACGCCGTGCCGGGCCAGGTGGTACGCAGTCGCCGATCCACCGGGACCGGCGCCAACGACGATGACGTCGGCGTCGTGTTCCACCGCGGTCATTCGCGCCTCCTCCCGCACGCTCGTGAAATGCTTCACAAGCCAGACGGGACGAGTGTATGACCGGCGTCATACCTGCGCAGGATCAGGGGTACCTAACTCGCCGATGTGACAGTCGGCGACCGTCCACAGCAGGCGAGTGTCAGGCCGATCGGGAGGCGTCCAGGCCCGCGTCGACCCGGATCGCCTCCGGCAGATGCTCCCGCAACGCGCCACCGGCCGCCCGGTCCAGCGCGGCCAGCACCTCGGCGACCACCTGCCGGACGTCCGCCGGATCCGCGCCGGCCAGCGCGCGCAGTTGCGCGATGAGTTCGGCCGCGTCGTCGTCGGTGGCGGCCACCGGGTTCACCCGGTCTGCTCCGGTCATGCGGAAGAGCGTACGGGGCAAAGTGGACTAAAGTCGGATATTACTGAAACGTGTGAGCGTCTCGCGTGCTACTGACGGATCCCCCGGTGCAGCGCGACCACGCCGCCGGTCAGGTTGCGCCACGCCACTCGACCCCACCCGGCCGCGGCGACCCGCCCGGCCAACGCGGCCTGGTCCGGCCAGGCCCGGACCGACTCCGCCAGGTAGACGTACGCCTCGGGGTTGCTCGACACCGCGCGGGCGACCACCGGCAGCGACCGCATCAGGTACGACAGATAGACCGTCCGGAAGGCCGGGTTGACCGGGGTGCTGAACTCGCACACCACCAGCCGTCCACCCGGCCGGGTGACCCGGGCCAGCTCGCGCAGGGCCGCGTCGGTGTCGTTGACGTTGCGCAGCGCGAAGGAGATGGTCACCGCGTCGAAGCTCGCGTCCGCGAACGGCAGTCGCAGCGCGTCCCCGGCCAGCAGCGGCACCTCGGGACGGACCCGCTTGCCCGCGTACAGCATGCCCAGGGACAGGTCGGCCCCGACCGCGTACGCCCCGGACTGGGCCAGCTCGCGCGTCGACACGCCGGTGCCGGCGCCCACGTCCAGCACCCGCTCGCCCGGCCGCAGCCCGAGCGCCGCGCGGGTGGCCCGCCGCCAGGAGCGGTCCTGACCGACGGAGAGCACCGTGTTGGTCAGGTCGTAGCGCTCGGCCACGCCGTCGAACATCGCGGCGACCTCGTGCGGTTGCTTGTCCAGGCTGGCGCGCTGGCCCTGCGGTGTACGGCTCACCCGCTCCACTCTGCCAGCCACGCTCAAGCCCTCGGCCGCTGGGTCCGCGTACCCCATCGGCGACCGGAAGCGTCGACGCGGCCGCCGGCGGCGGACGACCGCGCGGCCCGGCAGGCGAAAGGGCGGGGTGGTCGCCCACCCCGCCCTCGCGTCGTGCCTACGTCAGATCGTGCCTATCTCAGATCGTGCCGACGTCAGTCGGTCGTGGTCTCGTCGCCCGGGGCGACCAGGACGACCTTGCGGCGGCGGGAGAGCACCAGCAGCGCCCCGCCCGCGAGCAGGATCAGACCGCCGATGCCGCCGATCAGGCCGGCCTGCACACCGGTCACCGGCAGCCCACCGCCACCGGAACCACCGCCACCAGTGGTCGGCGACGTGGTCGTGCCCGGCGTCGTCGTGCCGCCCGGCGTCGGAGTCGCCGTCGGCGTGGCCGTCGGCGTCGGGGTCGGGGTCGGCTGCACGCTCAGGTCGACGAAGACGTCGAACTGAGCGGTGTTGTCCACCTCGTCGGTCTCGGTGAACGCCCGACGCTGCGCGCTGGAGGCCACCTGCGGCTGCTCCTCGGGGCTGCCCTCAGCGGCCGCCAGGCCGGCGGCCCAGAGGAAACCGGGCCGGAGCACCGACTCGGTGACGTCCGCGCCGACCTTCACCCGCACATCGGCGGTGTAGAACTGCCCCGGCTTCAGCACCACGCCGGTGTCCTCGCAGTACGCGTTCGCGAAGCCACCCAGCGGCTGCTCGACGCAGCCGTCCGGCAGTTCGGCGAAGGTGACGCCCGCCGGGAGGGTGATGCCGTACGCAACGCCTGTCGCCTTGCGGCTGCCGTCGTTGTAGACCGCCCAGTCGAGTGGCGCGGTCTCGCCGCGCTTGACCGGCTTGAGACCGGCCTCGCCCGTCTCGTCGCCGTCCACCGTCACGTCGGCGTAGACATCCTGCACCCAGGACGTCAGGTCGTAACCGGGCTTGGCGACGGTGATGTCGTGCCGCACCGTGTTGTCACCCGGGTTGGGGTCGGCGGTGGCCGAGCTGATGGTGACCACAAGCGTGCCGGCGTCACCGCGACCGCCGGTCGAGAAGAGCGGGATGCCGAAGTCCTCGGTGGTGCCGGCCGCCAGATCGCCGAGCAGGCAGGTGAAGGTCGTGCCGGTGACGTCGCACCCGTCCGGGGTGAGCACGCCGACCTTGCGGTTCTTCAGGCCCTTCGTCTCCACGGTGACCCGGACGTCCTTGGCGTCGACCGAGCTGCGGGTGTTGTCGACCTGAAACTTGAACGGCTTCGCCTTGGCCGCCTTGACGCCCTGGGCCAGCTCATAGCTGAGGGGCACCAGGGCCAGGTCAGCCTGGTCGGCGGCCTGCGCCGGGGCGGCAACGGTGGCCAGGCCACCGGCCGCGAGCAGTGCCACGACGCCGACACGAGCCAGCGTCGAGCGGTGGAACGCTGTCATCAGTCCCCCGGGGTTTAGGGAAGAAGAGAATGAATGGTTGTGGAACCGAGCGGACGTTATCGGAGGTCGATCTCCCACGCCAGCGTGGCGGACGGTTTTCAACCGTCCGGACTGGACCCGGCACACGGAACGGGCGGAATGGTCACCCATCCCGCCCGTACCGCCGTGCGTTATATGAACGACCCTCATGGGCCGATGGAGGACACTCCCTGACCAGCCCATCAGATCACCGTCACCCGGGCGGTCGGGCCGATTCCAGCGATCCGTGCCACCCGGGGTGACGACGGATACGAGGCGGGACGGTAGCGGCCGCCGATCATCTCCACCACCCCCGTGGCGGGCAGCCTGACGGTGCGACGGCGGGGACCACCCGTACCGCCGCCGTGGCCGGGCGGGAGCATGACCCCCGGTCAGCCGAACGGTGGGGGCGGGATCGACCTCAGTTGACCTCGACCAGCGGCAGCGAGCGGCCCGCGCCGCCGCCGGGCAGCGCGATCGAGGAGAAGTGCGAGACCACCCGCTCGTCGGTCGGGTCGTCGGCCGGCGTGTGGTGCACCGCCAAACGGTTGTAGAGGGTGTCCCGCTGGGCCGGGATCCGGTCGGCGGAGCGGATCATGCCGATCAGCTCGTGCAGGTTGGAGCGGTGCCGGGCGCCGGCCGAGGAGATGACGTTCTCCTCCAACATGATCGAGCCGAGGTCGTCCACGCCCATGTGCAGCGACAACTGACCGACGTCCTTGCCGGTGGTCAGCCAGGACGCCTGCAGGTGCGGCACGGTCTCGAAGAAGAGCCGGGCCACCGCGACCAGGCGCAGGTACTCCAGCGTGGTCGCCTGGGTGCGACCCTTGAGGTGGTTGTTCTCCGGCTGGTACGTCCACGGAATGAACGATCGGAACCCTCGGGTGCGGTCCTGCACATCGCGGATCATCCGCAGGTGCTCGATCCGCTCGGCGTGCGTCTCACCGGTGCCCATCATCATGGTCGCGGTCGACTCGACGCCCTGCCGGTGGGCCAGCTCCATGACCTCCAGCCAGCGCTCACCCGACTCCTTGAGCGGGGCGATGGCCTTGCGCGGGCGCTCGGGCAGCATCTCCGCGCCGGCACCGGCGATCGAGTCCAGGCCGGCGGCCTTGATCCGGGCGATGGCCTCGTCCAGGCTCACGCCGGAGACCTTGGCCATGTGCAGGATCTCGCTCGGCCCGATCGAGTGGATGGCCAGCTGCGGGTACGCCTGCTTGACCGAGGAGAACAGCTCCTCGTAGTACTCGACGCCGTAGTCCGGGTGGTGGCCGCCCTGGAGCATCACCTGGGTGGCGCCCAGCTCGACCGCCTCGCCGCAGCGACGCAGGATCTCCTCCGTCGGGTGGGTCCACCCCTCGGCGTGCTTCGGCGCCCGGTAGAACGCGCAGAACTTGCACGCCGTCACACAGACGTTCGTGTAGTTGATGTTGCGATCGATCAGGTAGGTGACGACGTTGTCCGGATAACGCCGTCGGCGCACCGCGTCCGCCGCCTCGCCCAGCGCGTGGAAGGGCGCCTCGGTGTAGAGCAGCAGGGCCTCCTCGGGCGTGATCCGCCCGCCGTCCGCGCCACGCTGCAGGATGTCGTCGATCTCCCGGCTCACCGTCACAACCCCGAGCCTACGTCGCCTCACCCGGCTCGACCGCCTGGCCCCGTCGAGGTGCGGCACGGTCCACAGCCGCAGCCGGTCAGCTCCCGCGCACCTCGATGCGTATGTCGTAGGTGTCCCGCAGCTCGGCGGCGAGCACCGGGCCCGCCCACGCCGGCACGTACGCCTCCCACCACGGCATCTCACGCCGCGCCGGACGCCGACCCCCGGTCACCTCGGCGAACCGTTCCACGAACTGCCGATCGTCGGTCACGCGTCGTAGTCGACGGTGAGCTTGTCGGTGGTCGGGCTGGACTGGCAGGTCAGCACGTAGCCGGCGGCCAGCTCGTCGGGCTCCAGGGCATAGTTGCGGGCCATCGTGACCGCCCCGTCGACGACCTTCGCCTTGCAGGTCGAGCAGACGCCGCCCTTGCAGGCGTACGGCAGCTCGCCGCGCACCTTGAGCGCGGCGTCCAGCACCCGCTCCTCGCGGCCCATCGTGAAGCTCGACGACCGACCGTCCAGCACGATGGTGACGTCCGAACCGGTGCCGGGCTGGTCGGCGGGGCGGGCCACCGGCTCCGGTGGCGCGTCGACGTGGAACAGCTCGGTGTGCACCGCCGACTCCGGCAGCCCGCGCGCGGTCAGCACGTCCCGGGCGTCGACGACCATGCCGTACGGGCCGCAGAGGAACCACTCCTCGATGACGTCGCCCGGCACGATGGTGCCCAGCAGGCGCTCCAGCCGTTCGGCGTCGATCCGCCCGGAGAGCAGCGGCGACTCACCCTGCTCGCGGGACAGCACGTGCACCAGGTGCAGCCGGGTCGGGTAGCGGTCCTTCAGGTCGGCCAGCTCCTCGGCGAACATGACCCGGTTGGCCGTGCGGTTGCCGTACACCAGGGTGAAGGTGCTGGCCGGCTCGACGGCCAGGGCCGTCCCGACGAGCGCGAGCACCGGGGTGATGCCGGAACCGGCGACGACCGCGCCGTAGTGCCGCACCCGGTCCGCCGCGAACGCCGTGGTGAAGGTGCCCAGCGGCGTCATCACCTCGACGGTGTCGCCGCGGCGCAGCGCGCCGCAGGCGAACGCCGAGAACGCGCCGCCGGGGATCTCCCGCACCCCGATCCGCAGCCGGCCGTGCCGGGCCAGGTCATCGGGGGTGGAGCAGATGGAGTACGACCGGCGCACGTCGTCGCCGTCGTCGGTCACCCGCCGCACGGTGAGGTGCTGACCGGCGCGGAACGCGAACGCCTCCCGCAACTCCTCCGGTACGGCGAAGGTGACCGCGACCGAGTCGTCGGTGAGCCGGTCGACGGCGGCGACCGGCAGCGGGTGGAAGGCCGGCCGGCGGCGGACCGGCCGGGAGATGGTGACTGTCACAGCGCCTTCAGGTGGTCGAAGGGTTCGGAGCAGGAACGGCAGCGCCACAACGCTTTGCACGCGGTCGAGCCGAACCGGCTGACCTGCTCGGTCTCCGGCGAGCCGCAGAGCGGGCAGCGGACCGCGAGGGTCAGCGCCACCACGCCGGGGGCGGGCGCCGGCGACGGCGGGGCGATCCCGGCGGCGGCCAGCTTGGCCCGCCCGACATCGGAGATCCAGTCGGTGCTCCACGCGGGGCTGTAGACCGTCCGCACCTCGGCGTCCGGATAACCGGCCGCGGCCAGCGCGCGTCGGACGTCGGCCCGGATCACGTCCATGGCGGGACAGCCCGTGTACGTCGGGGTGATGGTGACGGTCACCCGGCCACTGGCCCGGTCCTCCTCGACCGCGCGCAGGATCCCCAGCTCGTCGATGGTGATCACCCGGATCTCCGGGTCCACCACGCTCGCCGCCGCCATTCGCGCGTCGGTCACCACTGCGCCCCGGGGTGGGCGCGATGCAGCACCTGCATCTCGGCCAGCAGGTAGGACAGGTGCTCGGTGTGCACGCCGGCCCGCCCGCCGGTCGGCGCCCAGCCGCGCTCGGGGCGCGTGAGCGTCGCCTCGGCCAGCACCGGGCCGACGGTCTCGTCGAACGCCGTCCGCAGGCCCGCCGGGTCGACCGGCGCCGCCGGGTCCGCGGCGAACAGCTCATGGGTGTACGGCCAGACGTGGTCCACCGCCTCCTGCATCCGGCGGTGCGACTCCTCGGTGCCGTCACCGAGCCGCTTCACCCACAACGCGCCGTGGTCCAGGTGGTATGCCGACTCCTTGCGCGCCTTCGCGCCGATGGCGGCCAGCCGCTCGTCCGGGCAGGACGCGAGCGCGGTGTAGAGCGGCAACTGGTACGCCGCCAGGAAGAACAGCTTCGCCATGGTCACCGCGAAGTCGCCGTTGGGCAGCTCGACCAGCAGCACGTTGCGGAACTCGCGGTCGTCGCGCAGGTACGCCAGCGCGTCCTCGTCCCGACCTGCCGCCTCCAGCTCACCCGCGTACGACAGCAGCAGGCGGGCCGCGCCGAGCTGGTCGAGGGCGATGTTGGCGAGCGCGATGTCCTCTTCCATCTCCGGCGCGCGGGTCGTCCACTCGGCCAGCCGCTGCGCGGCGATCAGCGCGTCGTCACCGAGAGCGAGGGCGAAGCCGAACGGCCCGTTCACAGGTGTGCCACCCCGTCCGGCACCTCGTAGAAGGTCGGGTGGCGGTAGACCTTGTCGGCGGCCGGGTCGAAGAAGGCGTCCTTCTCGTCCGGGCTGGACGCGGTGATCGCGCCCGCCGGCACCACCCAGATCGACACGCCCTCCTGCCGGCGGGTGTAGAGGTCGCGGGCGTTGCGCAGGGCCAGCTCGGCGTCCGGGGCATGCAGGCTGCCGACGTGGGTGTGCGACAGCCCGCGCCGCGCCCGCACGAAGACCTCCCACAGAGGCGAGTGCTCGTTGCTCACGCGGCCACCTTCTCCCTCTTGTCCGCTCGCTTGGCGGCGTACGCCGCGGCTGCCTCGCGTACCCATGCGCCGTCGGCGTGGGCGGCCCGGCGGTGCGCCATCCGCTCCCGGTTGCACGGCCCGTTGCCCTTGATGACCTGCATCAGCTCGTCGTAGTCGGGCTGGCTGTAGTCGTACGCCTGCCGTTCCTCGTTCCAGCGCAGGCCGTCATCGGGAATGCGCAGCCCGAGGATCTCCGCCTGCTGGACGCACATGTCGACGAAGCGTTGGCGCAGGTCGTCGTTGGAGAAGCGCTTGATCTTCCAGGCCATCGACTGGGCGGAGTGGGTGGAGTCGCCGTCCGGCGGGCCGAACATGGCCAGCGACGGGTACCACCAGCGGTCCACCGCGTCCTGGGCCATGGCCTTCTGCGCCGGAGTGCCGTGCGCCAGGGTGTGCAGGATCTCGTAACCCTGGCGCTGGTGGAACGACTCCTCCTTGCAGACGCGGATCATCGCCCGCGCGTACGGGCCGTAGGAGCACCGGCACAGCGGCACCTGGTTGACGATCGCCGCGCCGTCCACCAGCCAGCCGATCGCGCCCACGTCCGCCCAGGTCAACGTGGGGTAGTTGAAGATCGAGCTGTACTTCTGCTTACCGTCGAGCAGCAGCTGGACCAGTTCGTCGCGACTGATGCCGAGGGTCTCGGCGGCGGCGTAGAGGTAGAGACCGTGGCCCGCCTCGTCCTGGACCTTGGCCAGCAGGATCGCCTTGCGCTTGAGCGAGGGCGCCCGACTGATCCAGTTGCCCTCCGGCTGCATGCCGATGATCTCGGAGTGGGCGTGCTGGGCGATCTGCCGGATCAACGTCCGGCGGTACGCCTCGGGCATCCAGTCGCGCGGCTCGATCTTCTGCTCCGCGTCGACCACCTCGGTGAAGTACGCGGCCAGGTCCTCGTCCGGTGCGGGACCGCCGCGGCGCTCGCGCGCGGCGGCGGCACGCAGCTCCGCCTCGGCGGCCTCGACCTCGCCGAGCAGGCCCGCGCCGGGCGCGTCGTCCGGTGCGTCGCCAGGGGCGGAGAAGTCGTTGCCATACATGCGGACAAGTGTTACAGCTTGCGCCTTGATGCACCAGGGGGTGTAACAGGAAACCCGAATGACGTTCCGTCACCGATGGGCAGTTCCTGGCTACGGGCCGTGACCCCGCCTCCTATGACTTGGGTCACGGGAAGAACATGAAACCTCCCAGAAGCCGCATAGCAGCGGGATTTTCCACCGATTTCGCACGTTGCCGGGTGTCAGACCCTGGTGCCCGGCCCGTCCGGACGTAGACTTCTGCCGGTCACACGATCGGCTGCCCCCACGCCGTCTCCACAGAGGCCACCGCCCCCGGCCTCGGCGCACGCACCGGTCGCCCCGGACAACGAAGCCGGTCCCCCCGGCCCTGATATCTGGAGCTCACCCAACTCATGCGATCTCGCGTGACCATGGTGTTCGCCATCGTGGCGGTTCTTCTCGGTGGCGTCCTGCTGGTCCCCACCGCGTACGCCCGGCTCTCCACCGACGACAGCGGTGGTGGAGGCGGCGGTGGCGGCGCCAGTGTCGCCGCGCCCGCGCCCACTCCGCCGCCACCGCCCACCCTGGCCGCCGGTCGGGTGTCGGTGAGCTTCAAAGGCGAGTTCTTCTCGTGGGCCCTGATGGACCGGCAGACCGGCAAAATCTCCGGCTCGTCGAACATGGCCTCGACCAGCTCCACCGAATCGATGCTCAAGGCGTGGATCATCTCGGACTATCTGCGGCAGCTCAAGGACCGGGAACCGCCGGCGAACCTGAAGAAGGCGGCAAGCCTCGCCATCCGCAACAGCGACGACGACGCGGCCAACGCGGTCTACAAGGCCGCCGGCGGCTCGTACGCCGTGCCGCCCGGCGGACAACCCGGGCCGGTCGTCAAGCGCGCGATCAGCATCTGCGGTCTGACCGACACCAAGCGCGGCAACGTCCCGAAGTACGAGGGTTGGTGGAGCTTCACCCGCATGTCCCCGCGGGACGCCGTCCGGCTCGGTGACTGCATCGCCGACGGCAAGGCCGCCGGCCCCAAGTGGACGAAGTGGGTGCTCAGCGAGATGAGCCAGGTCAAGGGCACCACCGCAGCCAAGGACCAGAAGCTCAAGTCCGGCGGCGGCCGCTGGGGGATCATCAACGGTCTGCCCAAGTCGATCACCGCGCAGGGGCCGGTCAGCATCAAGAACGGGTGGACCGCGATCAACTACGACGGCAACTGGCACGTCAACTGCCTCGCCGTCAACGGGAAGTGGAGTCTCGCGGTGATGCTGCGTTACCCGATCAAGAGCGGCCTGGACTACGGCGCGCAGGTCTGCGCCAGCGTGGCCACCCAACTTGTCACCCCACAGCCGGGCGCCGCGCTCAAGGTGCCGCAGCAGCCGGTCGGAAAGCTCTGATGGCCGGCAACCGGCGGGCCGACCGGCGCGGTGCGGGCGAGACCTCGCCGCTGCGCCTGATCGCTGTCGCGGTCATCCTCATCGGGCTGGTGCTGGTATCGCTACGCCTCCTGCCCGGGTCGCCCTTCGAGTCGGCCGCCGCCGCCAGGTGGGGTGACTCCGGGGCGACGACCAGCGATCGGTCCACCGGCGCGGCCACCGACCGCAGCGCCCGTCAGCCGTCCCCGCCGTCGCCGAGCCCCAGCCCCGCCCTGGAGCCGCTGCCGTTCCAGGCCAAGGACCTCGACCTCGACATCCAGGGCTGGTATTCCTGGAGCGTGCTCGACCGCCGGACCGGAAAGATCATCGGTTCGAAGAACATGGGCGAGACCAGCACCACCGCCTCGATGATCAAATCCTGGATCGTGGCCGACTATCTGCGTCGCGCCGCCGACGCCGGCCAGACGCCGAGCGACGCGAAGCTCGCCGACGCCACCCGGATCATCCGGGACAGCGACAACACCCGGGCCGAGCAGTTCTACAACTCGGTCGGCCGGGACGCCTCGATCCGACGGTTGCTGTCGATGTGCAAGCTGACCGACAGCAGCGTCGCCCCCGACAAGGGGTGGTCCCGCACGGCCCTCTCCCCCCGCGACACCGCCCGCTTGGGCAACTGCATCGCCACCGGCACCGCTGCGGGACCGAAGTGGACCAAGTGGCTGCTCAACGAGATGAAGCTCGTCCGCGGCGCCGGTGACTTCGGCATCCGCAAGGCGTTCCCGGCCGCCGAGCAGAAGCAGATCGCCATCAAGAACGGGTGGATCGACCGGACCGCGGAGCAGGAGATGCACATCAACTGCCTGGCCATCGGAGACACCTGGACGATGGGCGTGATGGTCAAGTACCCGATCGGCATGGGCTACGACTACGGCATGAAGAACTGCGAGAAGATCACCGAGGCACTGCTGCGCTCCAGCACCTGATCACCCGCCGACCGCTGGCGGTCGGCTCGGCGCGGGCGGTCGGCTCGGCGCGGGCGGTCGGCTCGGCGCGGCGGTCGGCTCGGCGCGGCGGTCGGCTCGGCCCGGCTGCTCAGCCGGCGAAGAACTCCGGGCCACCGTCGGGCAGCGCCGGGACCTCGCCGAGCGCGGCGACCCGCCGGGCGAACTCGCGCAGCCCGGCGACCTGCCGCTCGCCGAGCGAGAAGTCCAGGATCCGGAAGTACGTGGCCAGCGTCGCGGCGTCGAACGCCTCCCAGCGCGCTGCCGCCTCGGCGACCTGATCCAGCTCCGAGAGGCAGAGGTCGCGCGAGCGGAGGAACGCCTCGTGCACCTCCTTGACCAGGCCCGGGTGTGCGGCGGCGAAGTCGCGGCGGACCGCCCAGACGGCGAAGACCATCGGCAGCCCGCTCCACTCCCGCCAGGCCTGTCCGAGGTCGGTCACGGTGAGGCCCCGCAACGGCGCCTCGTGGTAGGCCCGAAGCGCCACGTCCCCGATCAGCACCCCGGCGTCGGCTTCCAGCAGCATCTGGGTCAGGTCCGGAGGGCAGCGGAAGTAGTCGGGCCGCACGTCGTACCGCTCGGCGAGCAACAACTGCGCGAGCATGACCCCGGTCCGCGAGGTCGAGCCGAGCGCCACCCGGGCGCCGTCCAGCTCGGCGAGGGGACGGGTGGAGACCATGTTGACCGAGAGCACCGGCCCGTCGCTGCCCACCGCCAGGTCCGGCAGGAGAAGCAGCTCGTCGGTGTGCTTCAGGTACTCCATCAGCGTGATGGGGCCGATGTCGAGGTCGCCGGCGACCAGCGCCGCGCTCAGCCGGTCCGGCGAGTCCTTGTGCAGGTCCACGTCGAGCAGGGTGCCCGAGCGCATCAGCCCCCAGTAGATGGGCAGGCAGTTCAGGAACTGGATGTGCCCGACCCGCGGGCGTGCGACGCGCTCAGCCATGACCCGACCGTATCCCTGGCCTCCGGTCAGGGCCCGGCGGGCCGGCCCGGAGTGGCCAACCCCGCATCCGTCCCACCCGGTCGCGCACCCTCCGACCCGGTCGTTCGCTCGTGCTCGGGGCCGGTGGACTGCGGGCGTACCGGTCCGGCAGTCGTGTCACGCCCCGGTCCGGCCGACTGCTCGCGTACCGGCCTGCGTACCGCCCGGGCGACGACCGGCACGAACACCAGCACCACCAGGAGCCCGGCCGCTCCGGCCCCCGCGATCAGTGGCCGGGGCGCGACACCGGTGAGCAGAGCGCCGCCGATCAGGTAACCGCCCATCGAGCCGCCCTGCACGGCCGCGCCGTAACTGGCGTACGCCCGGGCGCGCATCCCCGGCGGCACGCGGCGAGCGGTGAGAAGGTTGGCGAAGACGTTCTCCGCGCCGTTGGCCGCGCCGGCCACCAGCCAGAGTGGCACCAGCAGAACCGCCGCTGGCACCGTCGCGGCCAGCAGCACCATCGAACTGCACCCGGCCAGCGTGATCAGCACTCCGCGGACCAGCGCACCGTCGTCGTCGAGCCGGCGCGCGAGCCGCGCCGCCAGCCAGCCGCCGGGCAACATCCCGGCCATCCAGGCGGCACCGACGAGGCCGTACGTGGTGGCAGACCCGTTCAGCGTCTCCCGAATGAAGAAGACCTCGATCACGTTGATGCCGCCGATCGCCGCGATCACCACGGCGGTGCTGACCACCATGACAAGCATCAGCGGATCCCGGCGAAGCCGCCAGCCCTGACCCGTACCACCCGAATTGCCCCGGCTGCCCTGGCCTCCCGCCCGGACCTGGTCTCCCGGGCCGGCCTGGTCCGCACGGCCGGCCTGGTCCGCGGCGGGCCGGCGGCCGCCACGCCGGGTCCGCAGCAGCAGGCCCGCGACCACGAGCGCGAGGTAGGTCGCGGCGTCGACCAGCAGCGGTACGCGGGTGCCGAACTGCCCCACCAGCAGGCCGGCCAGCACCGGGCCGCCGAGCGCGCCGAGGGAGACGGCGGTCTGGCTGATCGCGCTGGCGCGGGGCAGGTCGGCCGGGCGGACCATCGCAGGCAGCAGCGCCGCCAGGCAGGGCTGGGTGACCGCGAGCCCGCAGGCGAGCAGCGCGACGAGGACCACGACCACTATCGGGTCGTCGGCGACGGCGAGTAGCACGCAGATCGCGGCCTGCGCCGACCCGATGGTCACCAGCAGGGTACGACTGTCCACCCGATCGGCGAGCCGTCCGGCGAGCGGGGCCAGCACCACCAGGGGCAGAGTGGCCGCGAGCAGCAGGCCCGAGACGGCCAGTCCTCCGGCACCCGCGCCCTGCAGTGCCAGCGCGAGCGCGGTGGCGGCGAGAAAGTCGCCACCGATCGTGGTGCCGCGGGCCGCGCTGGCGAGCCACACGTCCGACCAGCGCGAGGGCTCAGTTGTGAAGGACATACTTCGAAAATAATCCTTCACAACTGATCGACACAACCCCCGGCTACGCCAGCGGCACCGTCCGGTACTGAACGGCGACGGAACGAGCACCAGGCGGCGCGGCGGTGCGCCGTCGAGGGTGGTACGGCCTGAGCAGCGCCATGACCGCCTCGTTCAGATCGGCCAACTCGTCTGCCGTGAGCAGCAGCAGCGTGTCGTTGAACAGCGCCACGTCGTACCACTCGGCGGGCTCATCACCGGCGCGCCGCAACCAGTCCCGGGTCCGCTCCATCGCACGAGCGGCATGCGCCTCCACCAGCGCCTGCTCGGCCGCGCGCGCCTCCGGACCAGCCTCGCGGCCCGCGTCGACCAGCCAGCTGATCCCCGGCGTACGCCACACCCGCTCGCGCGCGTCGCCCCGGCTGGGCGCCTGCTCGACCAGGCCGAACTTCGCCAGCGCCCGCAGGTGATAGCTGGTGGCGCTCGGCGACAGCCCGGCGATTTCCGCGCACTCGGTGGCGGTTCCGCCACCCTCGCGGCTACTCAGGTACTCGATGATCGCGATCCGGGCCGGATGGGCCAGCGCCCGCATCACCTGCGGATCGCTGATCGTCTTCCGACGCGGCTCGGGACGGGCCTCGGTCATGCCCCCATGATCCTGGCCGTCCGACCGGCTCGCCATCAGCCCGGCGTTCCGCGCCGCCGCGACCGTGGACCGCATCCGGCCCCGGCTGCACGACGAAGCAGCTGCGTCCACCACCGCCGCCCTGGCGGATGAACGGCCGCAGAGTCGGCCCGATCGACGGCGAAAGTGTCGTACAGGTGTTCTACTGTCGTTCCATGTTGAGGGCGTTGACGCAGGCGGCGAATGCTGTCGACCACTGCGCCGAAGCCGCGCTGTGGGCCCTTCCCGACGATGAGCTGCTCGCGTCCCTCGATGCGGCGCACGTGGTGACGCAGCGTCTGGCGACCGTCCAGCTCGCTCTGGTGCGCGAGCTGGACGCGCGTGGTCTCGCCGTCGCCCAGGGAGCATCGTCCACCGCCGTCTGGCTGCGGGAGCGGCTGCGGCTCTCCGGCCGGTCGGCCCGGCAGATGGTCCAGCTCGCCGCCACCATCGACGCCGCCCCGCCGACGGTGCGCGACGCCCTGCTCGACGGCAGCCTCACCGTGGAGCAGGGCCGGGTGGTCGCGGAGACGGTCGCGGCCCTGCCGGTCGCGGCCGGGCCGGAGGTGACAGACAAGGCCACCGAGCTGTTGATCTCCTGGGCGGATCGCTTCGATCCGACCATCCTGAGTCGCCTCGGGGAGCGCGTCCTCACGCACGTCGCGCCGGATCTGGCCGACCAGGCCGAGCTGGCCGCCCTCGACCGGGCCACCCAACGGGCGGAGGCTCGCCGGCACGTCACCCTCTCCGAGCCGAAGGACGGGCAGGTCCGCCTCACCGGAAACCTCGACACCGAGACCGCGAGCCTGCTGCGCGAGGCCATCGATCCGCTCTGCGCCCGAGCCGGCGAGCACGACGACCGCAGTCCCGGACAACGCCGGGCGGACGCACTCGGCGAGATCTGCCGGCTGGCACTGCGCACCGGCCACCTGCCCGACAACGGCGGAGATCGGCCGCAACTGGTGGTCACCATGTCGCTCGATGCGCTGGTCAACGACGTGGGCGCGGGCACCCTGGAGACCGGCGCACGCCTCACGCCGGGCGCGGTCCGCCGCCTGGCCTACGACTCCGCCGTGCTGCCGGTCGTGTTGGGTGGCAACAGCCAGATCCTGGACGTCGGGCGTCAGCGCCGGCTCTTCACCGGTCCCCTGCGGCGCGCGTTGGTGCTGCGCGACGGTGGCTGCGCCTTCCCCGGCTGCGACCGGCCGCCGCGATGGTGCGATGGTCACCACGTCCGCCACTGGGCCGACGGCGGCACGACGACGCTGAGCAACGCGGTCCTGCTGTGCGGCCACCATCACCGACTCCTTCACCAGGATGACTGGACCGTCCGCATCGCAGCGGACGGCAGGCCCGAATTTCTCCCGCCCGACTGGATGGACCCACTCGGCACCCCCCGTCGCAACCTCTACCACCGGCGCTGCTGAGTCCAGCGAGGCTCACCCATCGCGAACCGGCTTAGCCCAGCGACCGAGCCCAGCGACCGGATCGCCGTCGCCTACCCCAGCCGCCCCGACGCACCGGCCAGTCCCTCCGGACCGGCCCAGGTCAGCCCATCGTGGCCCAGCCCAGGTCGGCCCATCTCGCCCGGCCCGCGTCGGCCTTCCCTGCCCGCCCAACACCAGCCGACCCAGGCTGGTCCCGCCCCAGCCGGACCACCTAACACCGACCCTCAGGCCCGCCCGCGACGTACTGCCCCCGCAACACCAGGGCCGCAGGCGATGACCTCGGGTCGCGGTGCGCGCCCGGCGCTACGTCGTCATGCGCCGCGCCAGCGCGAACGGGTGGTCCGATCGGTAATTCGGTGGAAGGGGTCTTCGGGACGGCGTAGGGTTGCAGCCCGCTTGACGGCCGAGGTGAGCTGCACCGGAACGGACGTCACCGCGCCGGGCGGGCGGCCATCCGCCACCGGACACGCGAGCGCGCAGCAGATGTGAACGATGGGACGTCAGCATGCCCGCACCTGACCTGGACACCCACCCCGACACGGATCTGGTCGCCGAACGCGCCCATCTGGCCACCTCGCGCGCGGCGCTCCGCCGGATGCGGGAGCGGGCCGAAGCCCTCTTCTCGACCGGTGACCAGGTGGCCGGCGACCCGTACGCGGCGGAGATGCTCGGCCGTACGCTGGCCCGCCGCGTGGCCGAGCTGGCCGACGACCCCACGACGCCGCTGTTCTTCGGCCGCCTCGACTTCGGTGGAACCCCGAGCGGCAGCGGCAGCAGCAGCGGGGACCATGACGGTCGGCGGTATCACGTGGGGCGGCGGCATGTCACCGACGAGCACGGCGAGCCGCTGGTGCTGGACTGGCGGGCGCCGGTCTCCCGGTCGTTCTACCGGGCCAGCGCGCGCGACCCGCAGGGAGTGGCGGTCCGGCGGCGGTTCGGGTTCAGCAACGGGGTCCTGACCAGTTTCGAGGATGAGCGGCTGGACCGGGGCGAGGAGCTGGGCACGTCCAGTCGGATTCTCACCTCCGAGATCGAGCGACCGCGCGTCGGGCCGATGCGCGACATCGTCGCCACGATTCAGCCGGAGCAGGACGAGCTGGTCCGGGCCGACCTCGCCGACTCGATCTGCGTGCAGGGGGCGCCAGGCACCGGCAAGACGGCGGTCGGCCTGCACCGGGCCGCGTACCTGCTCTATCTGCACCGGGAGCGGCTGCGGCGGGCCGGTGTGCTGATCGTGGGCCCGAACCGGGCGTTCCTGTCGTACATCGCGGCGGTGCTGCCGGCGCTCGGTGAGGTCGAGGTCGAGCAGGCCACCGTGGAGGAGCTGATCTCCCGGGTGCCGGTGCGGGCGGTGGAGGCGCCGGCCGTGGCCGCGCTGAAGCACGACGCGCGGATGGCGAGCGTCCTGCGGCGCGCGGTGCAGACACAGATCGGTACGCCGACCGACTCGATCACCGTGTCGGACGGCTCGTTCCGATGGCGGATCGGGCTGGAGCCGCTGCACCGGATCGTCGAGGAGACCCGTCGCGAAGGGCTGCCGTACGGCACCGGCCGGGAGCGGGTCCGGGCACGCGTGGTGAGTCTGCTGCAACGGCAGGCCGAGGCACGGCGAGCGGAGTCGCCGGGCGACGCGTGGCTGCGCCGGATGAGCCGGTGCCGGCCGGTGGTGGACTTCCTGGACGCGGTCTGGCCGGCGCTCACCCCGGAAGGGCTGGTGCACGGTCTGCTCTCCGATCCGGCCCGACTCGCCGCCGCGGCGGACGGGTTGCTCAGCGACGCCGAGCAGGCGCTGCTGGTCTGGGCGAAGCCGGCCCGTACGCCGAAGGCCGCCCGCTGGACCGCCGCCGACGCGGTGCTGGTCGACGAGGCTGCCGGGCTGCTGGAGCGCCCCTCCGGATTCGGGCACGTGGTGGTGGACGAGGCTCAGGATCTCTCCCCCATGCAGTGTCGGGCCATCGCCCGGCGCAGTGAGCACGGCTCGGTCACCTTGCTCGGTGACCTCGCGCAGGGCACCGCGCCGTGGGCGGCGACCGACTGGCGGGAGTCTCTGACCCACCTGGGCAAGCCGGATGCCGTGGTGGTTCCACTGACTGTCGGTTTCCGGGTGCCCGCCGCGGTGGTCGCGTTCGCCAACCTGCTGCTGCCGGCGCTGGCAGTGGACGTACCGCCGGCCGAGTCGCTGCGTCACGACGGCGGCCTGGATGTGCGTACCGTGGCCGATCTGACCGCCGAGACGGTGGCCGAGGTGCGGGCGGCGCTCGCGCACGACGGTTCGGTCGGTGTGATCGCCGCGGACGACGCGGTCGACGAGCTGCGCGGGGCGCTGGCCGCCGCGGGCGTCGCCACCGCGACCGCCGACGACGTCGCCGCCGCGGAGCGGGTCACCGTGGTGCCCGCGACGCTGGTGAAGGGTCTGGAGTACGACCACGTGGTGGTGGTCGAGCCGGCCGCGATCGTCGCGGCCGAACCACGCGGGCTGCACCGGCTGTACGTGGTGCTCACCCGCGCGGTGTCCCGCCTCTCGGTGCTGCACCGCGAACCGCTGCCCGCGCCACTGTTGCCCGCGCCGCCGCAGACGCCGTCGCAGGCCGCGCCACTGGAGTCGGCAGCGCGGTAGGCGGCGCTGTCCCCGGCGGCGTTCGCCGCAGCCCACGGCCAGCTTGCCGCGCCGCTGTCGGGTACCCGCCACCGAGCGGGGCACACGACTTCAGGTTTGCGCCGTAAAGTTGTTTGCGTGGAACAGGACGATGATCGACCCCCCGCCGACGCCGCGACGGCCCTCCAACTGATCCGTGACCAGCGGGCGGCCACGGTCTCCCGGCTGGAACCCGACGCCCGGCTGCTCTACTGGCCGTGGGGCGTGGCCTGGCTGGTCGGCTTCGGGCTGTTCTTCCTGCGCTACTCCCCGGGCGACCGGGTGCTGGTCCGGTTGCCCGATTGGCTGCCCCTGACCGCGCTCTTCGCCCTGCTGGTGGCCGCCGGCGCGATCCAGGCCGTGGCTGGCGCACGGGCGTACGGCCAGGTGACCGGGGACTCGGCCCGGCGCGGCCGCTGGTACGGATGGGCCTGGGCCCTCGGCTCGGTGAGCGTGTACGCGGCGGTCGGCCGGGTCTCGGATCACCTGCCGCACGATCTGGCGGCGCTGCTCTGGTCCGCTGCCGCCGTCGGGCTGACGGGAGCGTTGCACATGGCGGGCGGCGCGATCTGGCTGGACCGGAACCTGTTCCGGCTGGGCGTCTGGATCAGCGTGATCAACGTGGCCGGCGCGATCGCCGGGCCGGGTTGGCACGCGCTTGTCGTCTCGGTGGCCGGCGGGGTCGGGATCCTGATCGCCGGAACCATCGCCCGGCTGCGACAGCGACGGCGGTCATGACCGACCTCGACCCGGTCATCCACGCCCAGGCGCGACTGCGGGTCGTCGCCGCGCTCTCCGCGCTCGGAGACGGGGACCGGATCACCTTCCCACGCCTCCAGGAACTGCTCGCGATGACCGCCGGCAACCTCTCCGTCCACCTGCGCAAGCTGGAGGACGCCGGGTACGTCGAGATCAGCAAGACCCATCGTGGACGTACCCCGGCCACCCTGATCCGGCTGAGCCGGCGGGGCCGGCTGGCGTTCGAGGAGTACACCGAAGCCATCCGCACCCTGCTCGATCCCGGCCAGCTCGGCCCCACCCCGTCGAAGGAGCAGTCATGACCCTCGCCCGCGCCGACCAGGCCAGCCGCCGGTACGGCGACGTCCTCGCCCTCGACCGCGTCGACCTGGAGGTCCGGGCCGGCGAGCTCGTCGGCCTGCTCGGTCCCAACGGCGCCGGCAAGAGCACCCTGATGAACCTGCTGGTCGGTCTGCGTCGACCCAGTTCGGGCCGCGTCGAGTTGTTCGGCCGCGACCCCCGCGACCCGGCGTCCCGACGCCAGATCGGCGTCACCCCGCAGGAGACCGGCCTGCCGGGCACGCTGCGCGTCGGCGAGGTCGTCGACTTCGTCTCCGCGCACTACCCCGACCCGGTGCCCCGGGGTGAGCTGCTCGACCGCTTCGGCCTGGGCGACCTCGCCCGGCGCCAGACCGGCGGGCTCTCCGGCGGCCAGCGTCGCCGGCTGGCCGTGGCGCTGGCGTTCGTCGGCCGGCCCCGGCTCGTGCTGCTCGACGAACCGACCACCGGTCTGGACGTCGAGGCCCGGCACACCCTGTGGGACGCGATCCGCGCGTTCCACACCGACGGCGGAACCGTCCTGCTGAGCAGCCACTACCTGGAGGAGGTGGAGGCGCTCGCCCACCGCGTGGTGGTGATCGGGCAGGGCCGGGTGCTCGCCGACGACACCGTCGAGGCCGTCCGCGGCATCGTCGGCGTACGCCGGGTCAGCCTGGTCGCCGACGAGTTGCCCGAACTGCCCGGCGTCGTACGCGCCGAACGGATCGACGGACGCCTGCACCTGCTCACCACCGACGCCGACGAACTGGTCCGGGCGCTGGTCGGCTCCCGAGCGGCGTTCACCGACCTGGAGGTGCGGCCCACCTCGCTGGAGGAGGCGTTCCTCGCCATCACCAGCGGGACGGGCACCCAGGAGCAGGCCCACGTCGCCGCGCAGTCCACCCCCGACGACCCCGCCACCACCGCCGCTGCCGGCGGCCGACCCACCACCGTCTGAGGAGGCGCACCGTGCCGCTCGCCCTGGTCCACGCCCGCTACCAACTTCTGGAGATCATCCGGATCCCGGTGGCCGTCTTCGGCAGCGCCTTCTTCCCCGCCGCCGCCATGATCTTCTTCGTGGTGCCGTTCACCGGCGACGACGCGGTCGGCGCCACCTTCGCCACCGCGTCGATGGTCACCTTCTCGGTGATGAGCGCCAACATCTTCCAGTACGGCGTCGGCGTCGCCGAGGACCGCGACCAGCCGTGGAACCCGTACACCCGGACCCTGCCGGCCGGACCCGCGCCCCGCTTCGCGGGCCGGGTGCTGGCCGGCCTCGCGCTGACCTACCTCTCGCTGATCCCGGTCGTGGTGATCGGCGCGACGCTGACCCCGGCCCGGGTCACCCCGCTGGCGTTCCTGCTGACCGCCGTCACGGTGGCCGTCATCTCGGTGCCGTTCACGCTGATGGGGCTCGCCATCGGCTACTCGCTGCCCAGCAAGGCGGCGATCGTGGTGGCGCAGGTCGTCTTCCTGCCGCTCGCGTTCGGCGGCGGGCTGCTCTCCGCGCCGGGAGACGCGCCCGGATTCATCGAGACGATCGCGCCGTTCCTGCCCACCCGGGGCGCGGCCGAACTCATGTGGTCGGCGGTCGGCGACTACCCGGTCGAGCCGCTGGCGCTGATCATGCTCGGCGTCTGGGTCGTGCTGCTCGCCTCCCTCGCGGCCTGGGCGTACCGACGGGACGAGGGTCGCCGGTTCAGCTGACGATTCGCACGTTTTCGCCCCGTGCCACAGCGGGACGGTGCCAGGATTCCGGCAGGGGGGCCGCCCGTGGCCGCCGGCCGAGAGGGGTCTTGACGTGAGCACCGTCCCGCCGGGTACGCCGTGCTGGGCCGACCTGGCCACCCCGGACCTGACCGACGCGCGGCGCTTCTACCCCGAACTGTTCGGCTGGACCGGACGGGTGACACCGGAGCCCGAGGCGGGCGGCTACACAGTCTTCCTGCTCGACGGCCGGCCGGTGGCCGGTGTCGGCCCGCCGGCCATTCCCGACCAGGTGCCGATCTGGTCGACGTACGTCGCCACCGACGACGCGGAACTGGTCGCCGGCCGGGTCGAACGCGCGGGCGGGCAGGTCGTGGTGCCGCCGTTCGAGGTCTTCGACCGGGGCCGGATGGCGGTGTTCGCCGACCCAGCGGGCGCCACGTTCAGCGTCTGGCAGCCCCTGACGATGCCCGGCGCCGAGGTGTTCAACGTGCCCGGCGCGATGAGCTGGAACGAACTGGTCACCCCCGACCCGGACGGGGCGAAGGTCTTCTACGAGTTGGTGTTCGGGTGGCAGCCGGACGAGCAGGCGGTCGGCGGCATGACGTACACCGGATGGCGGCTCGGCGCGCAGATCGTCGCCGGCATGATGCCGCCGCTGGGCGAGGGCTACCCGGCCGACCTCCCGGCGTACTGGACGGTGTACTTCGCGGTGACCGACGCGGACGCCGCCGCCGCCCGCGCCGCCGAACTGGGCGGAACCATCCTCGTGCCACCCCGCGACATCCCGACCGGCCGGTTCGCCGCCCTGCGCGACCCCCAGGGAGCACTCTTCTCGGTCATCGACCTGGGGTGACGGCGGGGGTCAGGCCGGGCGGGGGCGGATGGGGACCACCAGCGGGCCGTTGGTGCCGGGGACCACCCGGACGCTGGCCCGGTAGTGGGTGGCGAGGAGATCTTCGGTCAGCACCTCGTGTGGCGTCCCGGTCGCCACCACCTGACCGTCGGCCAGCATCACCATCCGGTCCGCGTACTCGCCGGCCAGGGAGAGATCGTGCATGGTGGCGAGCACCGTCAGGCCGTGCGCGCGACGCAACTGGTCGACCAGCTCCAGAACCTCCTGCTGGTGACCGATGTCCAGCGCGCTGGTCGGCTCGTCGAGCAGCAGCAGCGTCGCGCCCTGGGCGAGCGCGCGGGCGAGGAAGACCCGCTGTCGTTCACCCCCGGAGAGGGTCGCCAGCTCGCGGCGGTGAAAGCCGGTCAGGTCCAGGCGGTCCAGCACCTCGTGCACAGCGGCGACGTCCGCGGTCGACTCGCGACCCAGCGTCGGGATGTAGGGGGTGCGGCCGAGCAGCACGTAGTCCAGCACCGACATGCCGGGCGGCACCACCGGGGACTGCGTCACCGTCGCCACCACCCGGGCGCGGTCGCGGCGGCGCAGTGCGGTGCTCGGCGTACCGAACAGGGTGATGGCCTCCGGCGCGGGCAGCAGGCCGCCGACGGCGCGCAGCAGGGTGGATTTGCCGGCGCCGTTCGGGCCGATCACGGTGACCCACTCGCCGGCCGCGACGGTGAGGTCGACGCCGGCGAGGATCGGCGTGCCGCCCAGACTGACGTGCAACCCCCGCACCTCGACGGCCGGCGCTTCGGCCTGCCGGGGAGCGGACCCGCTCGCCGGTCCGGGCTCGGGGCTCACGTGAGCACCCGTCGGGCGGTCCGCAGCACGAGGACGAAGAACGGGCCGCCGAGCAGTGCGGTGACCACGCCGATGGGCACCTCGGCCGGGGCGGCGGCGGTCCGGGCCACCACGTCGGTCAGGGCCAGGAAAGCGCCCCCGAACAGCAGTGACAGCGGCAGGATCACCCGGTAGCTCGACCCGGCGAGCAGCCGGACGGTGTGCGGCACGATGATGCCGACGAAGCCGATGAGCCCCGTCGCGGAGACCGCTGCGGCGGTGCCCAGCGACGCGGCGGCGATCAGCAGGTAACGGGTGCGCTGCGGGTGCAGGCCGAGGCTCCTCGCCTCGTCGTCGCCGACCGCGAGGACGTCCAGCTCGCGGCGGTGCAGCAGCACCACCACGGTGGTCAGGGCGGCGTACGGCAGCACCAGCAGCACGTCGTGCCAGCCAGCGGTGGCCAGCCGGCCGAGCAGCCAGGAGTAGACCGGCTGGATGCTGTCGGAGTGCCGCTGGAGCAGGTACGTCTGCCCGGCGGACAGGAACGCGGAGACCGCGACGCCGGCCAGGATCAGCATCGCCGGGGACCTGCTCCGCCCGCCGGCCGCGCCGAGCAGGTAGGTCATCGTCACGGCGAGCAGTGAGCCCGCGAACGCGGCCAGTGGGATGGTCAACGGCAGCCCGGAGATCGCGCCCTGCCGACCGACGCCGCCGAGGGCGATCACCGCGGTGACCGCGAGGCCCGCGCCGGCGGCCACGCCGAGCAGGTACGGGTCGGCCAGCGGATTGCGGAACACACCCTGGTAGCAGCCGCCGGCCAGGGCGAGCAGACCGCCGACGAGGAGGCCCAGCACGACCCGGGGCAGCCGCAGTTCGGTGACGATGGCGATTTCCCGCTCGGTCAGCCCGCTGTCGAGGTGCACCCCGGGGATCAGGTTGAGCAACTCGGCGGCGACGCTGCCCGGCGGCAGGCTGACCGGCCCGAGCGACACCCCGGCGAGGAGCGCGACGAGCACCGCGAGGACGCCGGCGACCAACCAGCGTTTGCGCACCCCGGCCGGCCGCGCCCCGGCAGAGGGCAGCCCATCAGACCGGGACCCCGCAGCTGGCAGCCCACCGGGCCGGGACGCGGAGGGCGTCCCGGCCGGCGGGGTGGCGGGGGTCGGGGTGACCACCGGTGGCGTCCCGGTCACCGACGGACGTCGGTCACGCGGGCACCTTGGCGACCGCGTCGATGATCACCCGGAGCAGGTCCACGATCCGCGGGCCCCAGCGGGAGGCGACATCGTCGTCCAGCGTGACCACCTGGTTGTTCTTCACGGCGGTGAGGCCGGCCCAGCCGCTGCGGGCCTTGACCGAGTCGCCGTTCTGCTGGCAGCACTTGGTGTCGGCCAGGAAGACGAAGTCCGGGTCGGCCTTGACGATGAACTCCTGGGAGAGCTGCGGGTAGCCGCCGCTCTTACCGCCCGCGTCGGCCGGGTCGGCGATGTTGACGAGGCCGACCTGGCTGTAGAGCGAGCCGATGAAGGTCTTGCTGGTCGCGCTGTACAGCTCCGGGCCCAGCTCGTGGTAGTAGGTGAGCTTCTCGGCACGCTGCGGCAGGTCCTTGACCAGCTTCGCGATGTCGTCCTTCATCCCGGTGGCGACGGCGGCGGCCTGGTCTGCGTGCCCGGTCAGGGTGCCCAGCTCGGTGATCTGCCGGTACGAGTCGTCAAGCGTCGTGGCGGCCGGGGTCACGTACACCGGGATCTTCAGCTTGCCGAGCTGGTCGACGATCTTGTTGATGTCGTTGGAGAGCACCACCAGGTCAGGGTTCTTGCCGGCGATCGCCTCGGCGTTGGGCTGGAAGCCGGACAGGTCGGTCTTGGGCGCGTCGGCCGGGTAGTTGGACTGGTCGTCGACCGCGCTCACCTGCGGGCCCGCGCCGATCGCGAAGAGCATCTCGGTGGCGGTGGCCGAGAGCGACACGATCTTCTCGGGACGCTTGTCGAGGGTGAGCGCGCCGACCGTCACCGGGTAGCTGGCGGCGGCGGTGCCCGCGCTCGGCTTGTCGTCGGTCTTCTCGGCGCAGGCGCCGAGGGCGAGCGCGGCGACCGCGAGGGTCGCGGCGAAAAGCCGAGGGGTACGTCTGGACATGGGGGCCTCCTGTCGGTCGAGGAGTGTGGTGCTTCGCCGACAGGACTCGTACGCCCGCCCACGAGGCGCCCTTCCTCGAGAGCGCGTGTCGCGACCCCTCCGCAGGCGACCTGGCTCGTCCCCGCCGTCGGGGCGGGGCATCACAGTTGCGGGACAGCGCCGGTTTCACACCGGCTTCGCTGCGGAGTGGTCGATAAGACGGTATCGCACCGCCAGGACGTGCCGGATCGATCAAGTGTTGATCAATACTCGTCGATCTGGATCGTGGTCACGGGGCGGCATATGTCCCGGATCGGGAGTCTCGGGAACGGGTGGTGGGGCCCCGCCGGGGGCGGAGCGGGGCCCCACCCGATCAGGAGGACGTGATGGTGACGTTGTCCACAGCCGCCTCCACCAGGCTGGCCCCGGAGGCGTCCGCCGCCTCGACGAGGATGCGGACCGACTGGCCGGCGTACGGGGTGAGGTTGAGGTTCGCCACCGCCCAGGTCCCGTTGCGGTTGGCGGCCGCGCCGGTCTGGGTGAGCAGGGCCGTGGTGCCGCCGTTGTGCACCACGCTCACCCGCAGGTAGTCGGCCGACGAGGCGTTCGACCCGTGCGCCAGGTACCAGGCCAGCGAGAGGGTCAGCGTGCCGGACGACGGCAGGGTCACCGCCGGGGACCGGGCGCTGGTCACGCCGCCGTCGACGTCGTAGTCACCCGCCGCCGAGCCGGCGAGCCGGCCGGTGACCAGGTCGTTGGATCCGGCGTACGGGGTGAGCTGCTTCGCGCCGGAGGACGTGGTGGCCTGGGCCGCGCCCACCTCGAACGCTCCGAGCGTCGCGGTGTCGGTGCCGGACGGGTTGATGGTCCAGCCGGTGGCGGTCTCGAAGGTGTCCGACCAGACAGTGGTGCCGCCACCGCCGCCGCAGTATTGCGCCTGCTTGCCGATGGCCCGGTACGGGCAGTCGGCGTACTCGCTGAGCATTAGCACGGCCTCGCGGTTGCGGGAGGTCTGCGCGGGGATGACCTCGTCGGGTGGGTAGAAACCGCCGCCGGAGGAGGAGCCGGGGTACATCTCGAAGGTGTACGCCCAGATGTTGTGGGTGGCCCACATCCAGTCGATGCTGGTGCCGTCGGCGATGTAGAGGTCGCTGGACTGCTCCGGCGTGTAGCTGTTGGTGGCCGCCATCTGCTGGCCGATGGTGGCGAAGGTGTTGTACTGGTCCGCGCTCATCCCGGACGGGTTGTTCGCGGTGGTGTAGCCGAAGGGCCAGAGCACGAGCTGCGAGTACGTGTGGAAGTCGATGTTCGCCTTGATCTGCTGGGCGCCACCGACGACGCGACTGTTGACGAAGTTGCGCAGCGCCTGCGTCTCGGGTGCGGAGAACGCGGACGGGCCACGGTAGGTCTCCGACGAGGTGGTGCCGGACGAGCCGCCGCAGCAGCCCCACTGGTAGGACCAGTTGCGGTTCAGGTCGGTGCCGACGTTTGACGAGCCGCTGTTGGGCTGGCGGTTCTTGCGCCAGGACCGGTACGACCCGGTGGCGATGTCGTACTCGCTGCCGTCCGGGTTGACCGTCGGCACGATCCAGATCTCCCGGCTGTTGACGATGTTGGTGATCCGGGAGTCGCTGCCGTAGCTGTCCGTGAAGAGGTTGAGCAGGTAGATCGCCATCTCGACGGTCAGGTGCTCGCGGGCGTGCTGCTGTGCGTTGAACAGGATCTCCGGCTCGTTCTCGTCGGTGCCGACGTTGTCGGAGATCTTCACGGCCATCAGGTCGCGGCCCTCGTACGACGTACCAATGCTGATCTTGCGGGCGATGGCCGGGTGGTCGGCGACGGCCTGGTTCACGACGGCGGTCAGTTCCGCGTAGTCGTGGTAGTTGGAGTCGGCGGGCGGGAACGCCAGCGTGCCCATCTCACCGGCGCCGCGTTCGGCGTTCGGTGGCGGGGCGAGCGGTTCCAGCCGGAAGCCGAGCTTGCCGATGGCGGCGGCCTCGCCGGCGGTGGCCGAGACGTGCAGGACGCCGTGTTCGGAGTAGTCGATGGCGGCGCCGGTGCGGGCCACCGCGTTGCGGTCGGCGAGGGTCCGGGGCCCGAGCACCCGGTAGCCGGCGGCGGCCGACTCTGCGGTGCGGTCCGGTGCCGGTTTCGCGGCGACCGGTCCGGCGGCGACGGTGACGATTCCCAGCCCGGTGACGACGGCGAGCACCAGGAGGCGACGGAGAGGGTGGGGTCTGCCCAGGGTCATGGACTACCTCCTCGGAGGGCGGGGTGTCCCGCTCGGTGAAGCACACTTCACCATCAGTCACATGGTCATATCAATATTGATCGTTGCCTGATGCATCCCAGGTTGACCATCGCTGCGGCAAAGATTTTCTGTAGTCGAACATCTGGCGAAACTTCCCTCCAAGCGGAACACTGACCAGCGACGATGCCCCCACTCGACACCGCGGAGCACCCATGGCCTCCTCCCGCCTGCACGCGGCCGCCCTCGCCGGCGTCAGCGCGCTCACCCTGCTCGCCACCGCAGCCCCCGCGACGGCGGCCCGGCCGCCGGCCCCCACCCACGACGAGCAGATCACCTTCCAGGACTGGTCCGGCCCCGCCGACTGGCACCGGGGCAGCCGGGACGGCACCCGCGTCGTGCCCGGCCCGCGAGCGGGCGTCACCCTGGCCCGCCCGGCCGGCACCATCGAGTACGCCGACCCGCACACCGGCACCACCCGCTCCTGGGAGTACGGCACCTGGACCTCGCCGGTGACCCAGATCGGCTTCGACGCGACCGAGCTGATCGCCTCCTGGAACGCCGAGACCCCCGCCGGCACCTGGATCCAGGTGGAGATGCAGGGCAGCTACACCAGCGGCGACCAGACCCCGTGGTACGTCATGGGCCGCTGGGCCTCCGGCGACACCGACATCAAGCGGACCAGCGTCAACAAGCAGGGTGACCCCTGGTCGACCATCTGGACGGACACCTTCAGCATCGACGACGCCGACGCCGGGGTGCTGCTGCGGTCGTACCAGCTGCGGCTGACCCTCTACCGGGCGCCGGGGCAGACCGCCGCGCCGGTGGTGCGGATGCTCGGCGCGATGAGTTCCACGGTGCCGGACCGGTTCACCGTGCCGCCGAGCGCCGGGCACATCGCCTGGGGTGTCGAGCTGCCGGTGCCGCGCTACTCGCAGAACGTCCACAAGGGGCACTACCCCGAGTACGACGGCGGCGGTGAGGCGTGGTGCTCGCCCACCTCCACCGAGATGGTCGTCGAGTACTGGGGGCGCAAGCCGTCGGAGGCCGACACCTCCTGGGTGGACCCGACCTACCCCGACCCGACGGTCAACCACGCCGCCCGGATGACCTACGACTACGCGTACGACGGCGCCGGCAACTGGCCGTTCAACACCGCGTACGCGGCCAGCTTCCCGGGACTGGAGGGGCGGGTCACCCGGCTGCACTCGCTGGACGAGCTGGAACGCTTCATCGCCGCCGGCATCCCCGTGGTGACCAGCCAGTCCTTCCTGGCCAGCGAGCTGGACGGGGCGAACTACGGCACCTCCGGGCACCTGTTCGTGGTGGTCGGCTTCACCGCTGACGGTGACGTCATCGTCAACGACCCCGCGTCGTCCAGCAACGACGTCGTGCGCAACGTCTACAAGCGGGCGCAGTTCGAGCAGATCTGGCTGCGAACCAAGCGCACCAACGCCAGCGGCGGAGTCTCCGGCGGCTCGGGCGGCATCGCGTACCTCATCAAGCCCACCGCGAAGCCCTGGCCCAAGGTCCCCGGCTCCACCAACTGGTAGGCCCAGCGGGGGTTGCGCTGGAACGGTGTTGATCAAGAGGTTTGCGTCACCGGAAGCCGTCCTGGTGACGCAACCTCTTGATCACGGCGGTGGGGCGGCGTTCCGGCCCTACGGCTTCCGCTCAGGCTCGTCGGGCTGGTCGTCGTCGCCGGCCAGGGCCGCGCGGAGGCGTTCCTTCTCGGTGCGGCGGCGCTCGGCGGCGGCGGCCATCTCCTCGGCCATCTCGTCGCGCCAGCCGCGCAACAGGAAGAAGGAGAGCGCGGCGGAGAAGACCAGCGCCAGCATCAGCTTCAGGAACACGTTCATGTCGACCAGCCAGAGACCCGCCAGCACGGCGACGAACAGCCCGATCCGGCCCAGCGTGTACTTGACCGCCGCGCTCACCTGCACCACTTCCGTTCTCTCCGTCAGCCGCCGGTGCCGGCGGAAGAGTCAACCTGGTCGGGGTCAGCCGGTCCGGCGGGCCAGCCAACGGACGCCGCGGAACCACACCAGCGCGTACGCCACGGTGAACGCCAGCGCCCCCAACGCGCCGGACAGCAACGCCGGGAACCCGGCAGCCAGCCCGGCGACCACCAGCCCCACGAGCACCGCGACCGCCAGCGCGACGAACGCCGCCACCACCCGGGCCGCGCCGAAATCCCAGGCCCGGAAGTCGTCCCAGAACAGCCAGGCCGGCAGGATCACGGCCAGCCATCCGTTGGTGTGGCCGAAGTCGCCAGCGCCGAACGAGGCGAACGCCCACTCGAACAGCACGAGCGCCAGCACGCCGATGACCAGGCCGGCCAGGCACACCCCGAGCAGGTCGCCCAGGGTACGCACGCGTCCCTCGGCGTCCCGCCGGGGAAACCCGCCCTGCTGCTCGGCTCCGCGCTGCTCGGTCATCGACTGCGAGGGTACGTGGTGCCTCAGGCCCAGACCTGCTGCGGCTCGGCGCGGCGCTCGGACAGCGACGGCGCCTTGTCGTACTCCCGGACCACGTTGTAGCGGGTGTCCCGCTCGACCGGCTGGAACCCGGCATCCCAGATCAGGTGCAGCAGGTCGTCGCGGTGCATGGTGTTCGGGGTGCCGTACGAGTCGGCGTCGTGGGTGATCTTGTATTCGACCACCGAGCCGTCCAGGTCGTCCACACCGAAGTTCAGCGAGAGCTGGGCCACCGAGAGACCGTGCATCACCCAGAAGTTCTTCAGGTGCGGCACGTTGTCGAAGAGCAGCCGGGACACGGCGAACGTCTTCAGCGACTCGGCAGGCGAGGCCATCGTGGTGCGCGCCTGGATCCGGTTACGGATCTTGCCGTCCGCCGAGTCCACGAAGTCGTGCTGGTAGCGCAGCGGGATGAAGACCGCGAAGCCGCCGGTCTCGTCCTGCAACTCGCGCAGCCGCAGCACGTGGTCGACGCGGTGCCGGGGCTCCTCGATGTGGCCGTAGAGCATCGTCGATGGGGTCTTCATACCCTTCGAGTGGGCCAGCCGGTGGATCCGCGACCAGTCCTCCCAGTGGCAGGCGTGGTCGACGATGTGCTGCCGGACCTCCCAGTCGAAGATCTCCGCGCCACCGCCGGTCAGCGACTCCAGGCCGGCGTCCATCAGCTCGTCGAGGATCTCGTCGGCGCTCAGGCCGCTGATCTTCTCGAACCACTGGACCTCGGTCGCTGTGAAGCACTTGAGCTTGACGTTCGGCAGCGCCGCCTTCAGCTCGCGTAGCACCTTCGGGTAGTAGCGCCACGGCAGCGTCGGGTGCAGGCCGTTGACGATGTGCAGCTCGGTGAGCTGCTCGTCCTCCATTTCCTTGGCCTTGCGGACCGCCTCGTCGATGCGCATCGTGTACGCGTCCTTCTCGCCCGGCTTGCGCTGGAACGAGCAGTACGCACACGACGCCGAGCACACGTTCGTGAGGTTGAGGTGACGGTTGACGTTGAACATCACCCGTTCGCCGTTGAGCTCGGTGCGCTTGTGGTGCGCCAGCCGCCCCAACCAGGTCAGGTCGTCGCTGTCGTAGAGGGCGATGCCGTCCTCACGGCTCAGCCGCTCACCGGCGTACACCTTCGCTTCGAGCTCACGCTTGAGTCCGGCGTCCATGGCACGTCCCTTCCACCTGCGGTCCCTCCCGAGGGTACGTCGGCGTTCCGGTGGCCCCGGCGGCACGGTCGGCGGCAGCGATCCACTTCACCGGACTCTCAGCCTCCCGTAACCCACCGATGCATCGACATCACTGCCGTCGTGCGGTAAGACAAGGTGGGGCGGAACTCACACACTGGTACCGTCCCGACGGCCGTGCCCACCGAGCGCGGCGCCGAGCACCGGACGGGGAGTGGAATGGTCGACAGCGGGCGCGGGCGACGGCAGCGACGACGGAGCCCGGTGATCTCGCCGGTGCTGCGCCCGAAGCTCTGGGCAGCCCTGCTCGGCGCGATCGCCGCCGCCGTGCTGGCCACTCCCGCGTACGCCGAGCCCGCCGTGCCCCCGACGGTGCCGGACACCGGCGCCCGCCCGCCGTCGATCGGCGCGCCGCAGGTGCCTGGCAGCCCGCCCGTCGCCGGCATCCCCGCCCCGCCGGTGGCCAACATCGGCGCCGGCCCGCTGGCCGCCCAGATCGCCGCCGCCGAGAGCCAGGTCGGTCTGCTCGGCGACCAACTCCTGCTGACCCGACAGAAACGCACCGACGCGCAGGCCCAGCTCGCCGCCGCCGGCAAGGTGCTGGCGACCACGCAGGACGCTCTCCTGCGCGCCCAGCAGGCAGCCGACGCCGCCGCCTCGGACGCGGTCAAGGCAGCCGCCGCCCTGCCGCCCGGTGACTTCGCCGACGACCTCCAGGGGTTGAGCCGACTCCAGCGGATCAACCGTGGCGAGAAGGTCGAGGGCGCCACCACCGCCGTGGCCGGCGAGCTGTCCCGGGCTCGCGCCAACGAGCAGACCGCCTACCAGGCGCACACCACGGCCAAGGCCGCCGTCGACGCCGCCGAGGCCGAGTTCGCCACCGGCGAGAAGGCGCTGCGCACCGCCGAGGCCAGCCTGCTCAAACTGCGCAAGGACAACGCCGCGCAGCTGATCGAGATCGAGCGTCAGCAGGAGGCCACCGAGCAGCAGCTGGGCGCGGGCTACGTCGCCGGCCAGAGCAGCAGCGGGATGTCCGCGCACCCGCGGGCGCTGGCCGCAGTCCGGTACGCGCTCGCCCAGCTCGGCGACCCGTACAGGTGGTCGGAGGAAGGGCCGGACGAGTTCGACTGCTCCGGTCTGATGTGGGCGGCGTACCGGTCCCCGGGCGCCGACTACTTCGACCTGCCCCGGGTCTCCCGCGACCAGTACGCGGCCACCCGTTCCCGCACCGTGCCGCAGAGCGCACTGCTCCCCGGCGACCTGCTCTTCTTCGCCTCCGGCAGCAGCTGGACCACGATCCACCACGTCGGCATGTACATCGGTAACGGCAAGATGGTGCAGGCGCCCACGACCGGCGACGTGGTCAAGATCTCGGTGGTCGGCTGGTCCCGGCTCTACGCCGCGACCCGGGTGATCGGGGCAGTGCCGACTCCGAACGTGCCCCTTCCGCCGCCCCCCACCACCAAGCCGACCCCGCCCACCAAGCCGACCCCCACCGCGAAGCCGACGCCGACCACCAAGCCGACGCCCAAGCCGACCGGATCGGCCACCCCCAAGCCCACCGGCACCCCGACCCCGAAGCCGACCGGCAGCAGCACGCCGACCCCGACGGGCAGCCCGACGAACACGCCGTCGACCCCGCCGCCGCCACCCACCACGGCACCGGCCAGCGCATCAGCCTCCGCGGCCGCCACACCGTCCACCAGCCGGAGCGGGACGTCCAGCGACGGCCCGACGAACAGCCCGAGCACCGCTGGCTGAGCCGCCACACGGGCTCCGGCTGTCCGCTCGGGGCGATCTGTGGCACGGTGACAACCAGGCACATCCGGTCCGATGTCACGGGCCGGGTGCGAGCGTGGCGCGGAGGGCGGAGATGGCCGAGCAGAGAGATCCGGCGGAGAGTGTCGACTCCGCGCTGACGGAGGCCGACCCGCTCGACGGCGAAGCCGCCGCCACGCCCGACGGGCAGGCCACGGCACCCGACGCAAAGGCTGCCGCCGACGGCGCGGAGGCCGCCGCGCCCCACGCGAAGGCCGCGCCCGACGACGCGAAGGCCGCGCCCGACGATGCGAAGGCCGCGCCCGACGCGCCCGAGGCGAAGTCCGCACCCGACGCGAAGGCCGCCGCGCCAGACGACGACGCCGCGGACGACGCTGGCACTGACGACGCTCCCGGCGACAACGCTGCCATCACGCACACCAGCGAGGCGGACGTCGCGCAGCCGGCGCCGGATGACGCTGCCCCTGCCTCGACCGCCGCGGCCCCGGTGCGGGCCCGCGCGAGCGTCGCGACCGTCGGAGCGCTGCCCGGTGATCTCCCGGCGAGCGCTCCGGCCAGCGCGACCACCTACCGGGCGACCGGCTCGGCAAGCCCGGCCGGCGTCCCGTTGCCCGGCCAGCGCGCCACCTCGACCGCTCCCGCGCGGGCAAGCGCCACGGTGCCGAGCAGCAGCCGGGTCGCGGCCGGCAGCGAGGGCACGCCGGACTCTCGGGCCAGCACGTCCGCCGTCTACCGGTCGGCGCCGGTGAATCCCGAGCCGCCGGAGCCGGCGCAGCCTCCGGAGCCGGTGCAGCCTCCCGAGCCGCCGACCCCGGAACCGACGCCTCCCGGGCCGGGTGACCCGGAGCCCGCGCCGAGTCCGGGTCCGTATCCGCCCGGTCCGTCGCCGACGCCGGGCCCCTCCCCCACGCCGCCGCCGGCCCCGGTGCCGCCCGTGCCAGGGCCACCCGTGCCGCCGCCCTCGCCGCTGCCGCCCCTGCCGGGCCCGCCGACACCACCCGTCCCGGTGCCTCCGACGCCGCCGCCCGGCCCGCCGGTGCCCGCGCCACCGCCGCCGCCTGGTCCGATGCCGGCGCCACCGTTCCCGCCGCCCCCGGCGACGATCGGCACGCCGGGCGTACGGGCCACCGCCTCGGTCTCCGCGCCGCCGGCCGTCTGGCCGTCCGTGACCGACGCGGCACCGCGAACCGTCAACGCCTCGCACGCCACCCCGGCGGGGGCACAGCCGACCCGGGATGCCGCACCGCCGGCCCCGGGCGGCGCAGAGACGTCGGATGCCGCCTGGTCGGCCCCGAACGGCGCATGGACGTCGGGTGCCGCGTCATCGGCCCCGAGCGGCGCACCGACGTCGGGTGCCGCGACGTCGGCCCCGAGCGGCGCACCGACGTCGGGTGCCGCGTCATCGGCCCCGGGCGGCGCCCGGACGTCGGATGCCGCGTTGTCGGCCCCGAGCGGCGCACGGGCCGAGGCTCCCGTCTCGGCTCCACCGGTGGTGCCGGCGCCCGCGCTGCCGAGCTGGCCACCGTCCACCGCCGGCACGGCGACGACCGGTGGTACGGGCTACCGGACGACCACGCCGCCAGGAGGCCCCGCCCGGCGGGACGCGCCGGCCGGCCCGCACGCCGGAAGGCGCGACGGCGGCCGCGACCTGGCGGGCACCGTCTACGGCGGCCGTGAGGGGCCGGGGTTCGCCACGATCGCCCTGCCGGCCAACGCGGCGGTGGAGAATTCCGGCTCGCTGACCGGGCACATCCTCGCCCAGGGCTGGTCGGACACGCCGGCCGAGCGATCGCGGAACACCCGGGTGGTGATCGTCCTGATCGCCGCGTTGGGGCTGCTGGTGGGGATCAGCGTGCTTGTCGTTCTGCTCGCGAACGATGCCCTGGACGGCCTGGTGGGCAGCGTGCTCAACGGCTGATCCGGCGACCGGGCGGGTTCGCGGGTGCGTGAGTCCGCCCACTACCGTCGGTCATCCGGCTGGCGGCTTCGCCGAACCGCCGTACACTGGTCGAGATCACTGACCCGGCGCGCGTGGTGCGCGCCCTTGGGCGATCTTGCGGGCGATCCGGCGGCACAGCCGCGGCAGGCCATCGCGAAGATGCGCCCCGCTCGAAAGGCGTTTGTTGACCACCTCTGCTGACTCCAGCACCGTTTCGTCCGTTTTCGATTCCGCCCCCGTGGCGATCGACGCAGCCCCGGAGACGTCCAGCGTCGTCGCGGCCGAGCCGGTCTCGACCGAGAACACTCCGTCCGAGACCGCCGAGCCGATCGACTTCGCCGGCCTGGGCCTGCCCGAGCCGCTGGTTCTTGCCCTGGCCCGCCAGGGCATCACCGCCCCGTTCGAGATCCAGCGGGCCACCGTTCCGGACGCCCTCGCCGGCCGGGACGTGCTGGGCCGTGGGCAGACCGGGTCGGGCAAGACGCTCGCCTTCGGCCTGCCGCTGATCGCTCGGCTCGCCAACCGCAACCGGGCCCGGCCGATGCGGCCGCGCGCCCTGGTCCTGGTTCCCACCCGTGAGCTGGCCATGCAGGTCAACGATGCCCTGATGCCGCTGGGCAAGTCCGTCGGCATCTTCTTGAAGACCGCCGTCGGCGGCGTTCCGTACGACCGTCAGATCGACGCGCTCCGGCGCGGCGTGGAAATCATCGTGGCGACCCCGGGTCGGCTCGGCGACCTGATCGAGCGGGGCATCTGCCAGCTCGACGACGTCGAGGTGACGGTGCTCGACGAGGCCGACCAGATGGCCGACATGGGCTTCCTGCCCGAGGTGACCGAACTGCTGGCGAAGACGCCGGCCAACGGTCAGCGGCTGCTCTTCTCGGCCACCCTCGACGGTGACGTCGACGCGCTGGTCAAGCGGTTCATGAACGACCCGGTGACCCACTCCACCGCGCCGTCGACCGCGTCGGTGTCCACCATGGATCACCACATGCTCCTGATCCCGCCGCACGAGAAGTTCCCGGTGGCCGCGTCGATCGCCGCTCGGGACGGACGGACCATGGTCTTCGCCCGCACCCAGCTGGGTGTGGACCGACTCGTCGAGCAGCTCGCGGCGGTCGGCGTACGGGCCGGTGGGCTGCACGGCGGCAAGACCCAGCGGATGCGGACCAAGACCCTGGCCGAGTTCCGTGAGGGCCGAATGAACGTCCTGGTCGCCACGGATGTGGCGGCCCGGGGCATCCACGTCGACGGGGTCACCCTCGTGCTGCACGTCGACCCCCCGAAGGACCCGAAGGACTACCTGCACCGCGCCGGCCGCACCGCCCGGGCCGGCGAGTCCGGCGCGGTCGCCACGCTGGTGCTGCCCAAGCAGCGCCGTACCACCCTCGCCATGCTGGAGAAGGCCGGCGTGGCGCCGGCCGAGACCCGCGTCCGGGTCGGCGACCCGGTGCTGGCCGAGCTGATCGGCGCCCGCGAGCCCAGCGGCGTCCCGGTTCGCCTGGAGGCGGAACCTCGCGGCTTCGGTGACCGCTCCGGCGGCGCACGCCGCTTCGACGACCGTTCCGGGGGCCCGCGCCGCTTCGGCGACCGGCCCACCGGCGAGCGCCGCTACGGCGACCGGCCGCAGGGTGAGCGCCGCTACGGCGATCGCCCGACCGGCGACCGGCAGTACGGCGACCGCCCGCAGGGCGACCGCCGCTACGCCGATCGGGACAGCCGGGGTTACGGCGACCGCCCCACCGGCGAACGGCGCTACGGCGACCGGCCGCAGTTCGGCGACCGGGATGGCCGGGGCGACCGGCCCACCGGCGAGCGGCGCTTCGGCGACCGACCGCAGGGTGAGCGCCGCTTCGGCGACCGTCCGGCCGGCGACCGGCAGTACGGCGACCGGCCGCAGGGCGAGCGGCGCTTCGGCGACCGTCCGACTGGCGACCGGCAGTACGGCGACCGGCCGCAGGGCGAGCGGCGCTACAGCGACCGCCCGACCGGCGACCGCCAGTACGGCGACCGGCCGCAGGGCGAGCGGCGCTTCGGCGACCGGCCGCAGGCTGACCGGAGTGACCGGCCGGCCGGTGAGCGGCGTTTCGCCGACCGGGACACCCGGGGTGGTTACCGCTCCGAGGGTCGCGGTCGGGACGACCGGCCGCGCGACGACCGTCGCGGTTTCGGCGGCCGACCGGCGGCGCGTACCCACTGATCCCACTGATCCACCGGAACGCCGTCGCGGAGCGCACGCTTCGCGGCGGCGTTCGCGCATGCCGTGGCCGATGTCGGTCCGGTCGCGTAACGTCCGGCTCATGGCGACCATGGCGAAGTCGATCTTCTGGTCCCGGACGGACACCGCCGGCAGTGAGCAGGCGCTGTTCACCGACGGCGACGGGTTGGCGGCGCGGGGCACGCTGCTCGCCGTGGATCCGATTCCCTTCACCGCCCGCTACCGGCTGACCACGGCGCCCGACTGGACCACCGCCCGCGTCGAGGTCGAGGCCGAGGGGTCGGGCTGGCTGCGCCGGGTGACGTTGGAGCGGGCCGCGTCCCGGTGGCGGGTGACCACCGCCGAGCAGGGTGACCTGGACGCGGCGCTGACCAGGGCCGGGCATCCCCGGTCCGGCCTGCCGGGCACCGACGACCCGGATCGCCTGGCCGAGGCGCTCGACGTCGACCTGAGCGGCTCCCCGCTGTTCAATGCCGTCCCGGTGCGCCGGCTCGGGCTGACCAGTGGGCCGGCCGACATGCCGCGCCGGATCACCGTCGCGTGGGTGCTGCTGCCCGGCCTGGAGGTAGTGCCGGCCGAGCAGATCTACACCGGGCTGGGGCCGGGCCGGGTCCGGTTCGCCAGCGGCACCTTCACCGCGGACATCGACCTGGACGCCGACGGCTACGTGGTGCGCTACCCCGGCCTGGCGGAGCGCATCGACCCACGCTGACCGAGCCGATCCGACAGGCCGACAGGCCCGCAGCCGAAGCCGGGCCGCACGGAGGCCGGAGCCCTAGGAGCAGGAGACGCGCTGCTCAGGCGGGCCACGCGCCGCTGGTCAGGAAGCGCTCGACGACGGCGGCATGCGGTGCCAGATCGAGGCCCTGGGCGGCCACCCAGTCGTCGGAGTAGTACGTGTCGGCGTACCGGTCACCGGCGTCGCAGATCAGGCTGACCACCGAGCCGGTCCGGCCCTCGGCGAGCATCTCGGCGATGAGGCCGAACGCGCCCCACAGGTTGGTGCCGGTGGAGCCGCCCACCCGGCGGCCGAGCACCGCCGAGCCGGCGCGCATCGCGGCCAGCGAGGCGGCGTCCGGCACCTGGACCATCCGGTCCACGACCGACGGCAGGAAGGACGCCTCGACGGTGGGCCTACCGATCCCCTCGATGCGGGAGCCCTTGCCGGTGCGCACCGACCAGTCGGCGGCCAGCCAGGCCGGATAGAAGGCCGAGTTCTCCGGGTCGACGACGCAGAGCTTGGTGGCCAGGCGGCGGTAGCGGGCGTACCGGCCGATGGTGGCGCTGGTGCCCCCGGTGCCGGCGCCCACGACGACCCACGCCGGGATCGGGTGGCGTTCCAGCCCCAACTGCGCGTAGATCGACTCGGCGATGTTGTTGTTGCCCCGCCAGTCGGTGGCCCGCTCGGCGTACGTGAACTGGTCCATGAAGTGGCCGCCGGAGTCCTCGGCCAGCCAGCGGGCCTCGACCACGACGCTCGCCGGGTCGTCCACCAGATGGCAACGGCCGCCCTGGAACTCGATCTGCGCGATCTTCTCGGGCGAGGTGGAGGCGGGCATCACAGCGATGAACGGCAGCCCGAGCATCCGGGCGAAGTACGCCTCGGAGACCGCCGTGGAGCCCGAGGACGCCTCGACGATCGTGGTGCGCGGCCCGATCCAGCCGTTGCAGAGGCCGTAGAGGAACAGCGAACGGGCCAGCCGGTGCTTCAGCGAGCCGGTCGGGTGGGACGACTCGTCCTTGAGGTAGAGGTCGATTCCCCAGGCCCGGGGCAGCGGGAACGGCAGCAGGTGGGTGTCGGCCGAGCGGTTCGCGTCCGCCTCGACGGCGGCGATCGCCTCGGTCACCCAGCTGCGGCTGGCCTCGTCGCACCGGTCGAGATGAGTCACGCGGGAAACCTAGCAAGCAGGCCAGCGGCGTTCAGCCGCGGTCCGGAGGCGTCGACCGGCGTGACTGTCGGCGTTGCCCGGCCCGGCCGACGGCCTGGACGAGAGGGTTCAGTGCGACGGCGAGTCGGGGCAGGGCGTCCAGCAGCCGGACCTGGGCGCCTCGCCAGCGGGGCAGGCTGACCACCGGGCGGGGCCGGCGGGCCAGCCGGGCGGCCCGGGCGGCCACCCGCTGCGGGGTCAGCATCGACCCGGTGAACGAGGCCAGCGCGCCCGGGTCGTCCAGCCGGTCGTGCAGCATCGGGGTCCAGATGCCGTCCGGGCAGAGGCAGGAGACGTGCACCCGCCGGTACCCGGCCATCCGCAGGTCAGAGAGGGTGCCGAGGCTGAACGCCAGCAGTGCGTGCTTGCTGGCGGCGTACACCGTCTCGCCGGGTGCGGCGATGAGCCCGGCCAGCGAGACGATGTTCAGGACGTGGCCGTGGCCCTGGTCGCGCATGACCGCCAGCGCGGCGAGTGTGCCGTTCATCGCGCCGAGCGCGTTGACGTCGAGCACCCGGCGGCGGGTCGGCCCGTCGTGCTCCCAGGAGGGGCCGGTGACCAGGATGCCGGCGTTGTTGACCCAGAGGCCGAGGCCGCCTCGACTCGCGGCGGTCGCCGCGATCTCGGCGCACGCGGCCTCGTCGCGGACGTCCAGTGCGGCCGACCAGCCGCCGAACGGCACGGCGGCGGCCGCTGCCGCGGCCGGGTCGAGGTCGGTGAGCAGCACCGACCAGCCGTCGGCGTGCAGCGCGGCGGCGACGGCGCGGCCCAGGCCGCCGGCGGCCCCGGTCACCACGGCCGCGCCGCGTCCCGGCGAGGTCATCGGCGCACGCTACCGCCGCGCGCCGGACGACACCAGGGGTACGCGGCGCGGCAGGGTCAGGCGGGCTGCGGGCCGACCGGCTGGGGGCGGTTCTCCCACTTGGTGGAGAGGGCGATGGCGGTGCGCGTGGAGGCGACCCCGGGGGTCCGGTTCAGCCGCACGATGAGCTGCTCCAGCTCGGCGATCGTGCCGACCCGGGCTTTGAGCAGGAACGACTCGACGCCGGCCATGAAGTAGCAGGATTCGATCTCGGGCAGCACCCGCAGCGACTCCAGCATGTCTTCGGAGTCCGCGCCGGAGTCCTCGACGATGCCGATGAGCGCCGTGACACCCAGGCCGATCGCCTCGGGTTCCACGTCCGCGCGGTAGCCCCGGACCACGCCACTGCTCTCCAGCTTGCCGACGCGTTCGTGCACGGCTGGGGCGGAGAGGCCCACCTGCCGGGCAAGCTCGGCGTACGAGAGGCGGGCGTTGCTCCGCAGCAGGTCGACGAGGCTCAGGTCGATGGCGTCCACGGAGAGTGACCTTAACGTGTTGGGCGTAACGCGATGCCTTCGGCATCCGTTGGTCAGAACAGTGAGTAACCGTTCACAAACTGACCGTCTAGGTAGGGGTTGCACCAGTACCATTTACTAACTTCCCAGTCAGTGCATTTTTCGCGTTTGGCGGACAGGCCAGGTCCCTGGTGCTGTAATTGCCATACGTCCCTCATGACGGCTCTGGGCTCGCACCAGCCGGGGGCAGTGTGTTCAGCCAGGGGCTTCGTCGACGCGAGGAGGGGGCTGTGGACACTGGAGATCGCCTGCTGACACCGGGTGAGGTCGCCGCGCTGTTTCGGGTGGACCCGAAAACTGTGACGAGATGGGCGGCGGCCGGCCGGATAGGAAGCATCCGGACTCCAGGCGGGCATCGCCGGTTTCGGGAATCCGAGGTGCGGGCCCTGCTTGAGGGGGAGGGCATGCTGGACGAGGTGGACGAGGTCGGAAAGCCACGCAACGTGGGTCCGGCTGCCTCCACCGGGCCGGGTCCGGCCAACGCTGGCATGTACTGAACTGGTGCGGACAACGTCAGGCGGACCGGACACCAGTCCGGTCCGCGTCCCGCTGCGACAACCGACCGGGCGTCCCGGCCGAACGGGCTGAGCCGACCGCTCAGCCCCGGGCCGCGCCGAGCTGGCCGGACCAGCGGCGGAACAGGGTGTGTGGCACGCCGAGCGCGTCCAGCACCTTGCCGGCCACGAAATCGACAAGTTGCTGCGCGCTGGCCGCCGCGCCCGCTCCGTAGAAGCCGGGGCTGGCCGGCAGCACCACCGCGCCGGCGTCGTGCAACGCGAGGAGATGCTCCAGGTGACTGCGGGTCACCGGCGTCTCCCGGGGCACCACCACCACCGGGCGGCGCTCCTTGAGGTTGACCTCGGCGGCGCGTTGCAGCAGGTCCTTGGAGAGCCCGATCGCGATGCCCGCGCAGGCCGCAGTGCTCGCGGGCACCACGGCCATTCCGCGTACCCGGTAGGAGCCGCTGCTGGGCCCGGCCGCCAGGTCACCCGCCGGCCAGTGCCGCACGTCCGCGTCGGTCAGGTCCCGGCCGAGCCAGGCGGCGAGGTCCTCGGCCCAGTGCGCGTCGCGGAACGACCGGCCGGTCTCGTCGAGCACGGTGAGCCGTGCCGCCCGGGACACGATGAGGTCCACCGGCTCGCCCGCGTCGAGGAGCCCGCCGACGACGGCCGCCGCGTACGGCGTGCCGGAGGCTCCGGAGACCCCGACAACCCATGGTTCCCGCATACCCTCAGCCTGCCTGGTCGGCGTCGCACGCCGGCGGGCACCCCCGCGATCCGCCTCCGTGCCGGGGCCGTCCGAGATGTCCCGGCGGGTCTCTGCTCGTCCCGCCGACCTGACATGCTGCCGGTGGCGATTCGCACCGGGAGCAGATCGCGCGGGAGGCATCGGTGACGACCGGCGAGGTCCTCTGGGCGCTGCGCGCCGAATGCCCGATTCCGGCCCGGTTTTCGCCGCACGCGGACCGGGTCCAGCAGTGGCTGCTCGGTCTGCTGCCCGAGCTGGGTATGCCGCTGGACGACGCCGCGCTGCACCGGCTGGCCCGGGGCGGCTTCGCCAGGTACGCGGGGCGGCTCTACCCGGACGCCAGCGAAGCCGACCTGCGGGTGCTGACCGCCCTCTTCACCTGGTTCTTCCTCGTCGACGACGCGTGCGACGGGCCGAACCGGCTCGATCCGGCGCAGATCCGGGCGCTGCGCGACGGCACGCTGGCACTGCTGCACGACGGCCCCCGGCTCCGGCACGGCGGCCTGACCGGTCCGCTGCGGCGGCTGCTGGTGCTGGCCTGGCGGGAGCCGCGCCGCCGGATGCCGGCCCGGTGGCGGCAGCGCTTCGCCGACGCGGTGGCCCGGCACCTCGACGGCACCTGGCGCGAGGCGGTCAACAAGGAGACCGGCCGCCGCCCCAGCATCGGCGAGTACGTCGAGTTGCGGCGGGAAACCTCGGCGGCGGAGGTGTCGTACCCGCTGGTGGAGTTCGTCAGCGGCCGACCGCTGCCCGACCCCGTCTACCACCACCCGCTGCTGCGGCAGATCGCGCGCACCGGCAACGACCTGCTCTCCTGGTACAACGACGTGGCCTCGCTGGAGAAGGACCGGGCCACTTCGGGCGGGCACAACCTGGTCCTGGCCACGCAGGCCGAGCAGGGCGGGTCGGCGGCGGAGGCGGTCGACCGGGTGGCCGAGCGCTGGCGCGAGTCGATGCGACAGTTCGTGGCGCTCCGCGCCGCCGTGCCGTCGTTCGGGCCGGCGTTGGACGAGGCGGTCACCGACCATCTCGACGGGGTCGCGTACGCGGTGCGCGGCACCATCGACTGGACGCTGGAGAGCGCCCGTTACCCGACCAACGCCTAGGCGCGCAGGTCGAGGCGGATCACCAGGTCGAGCAGGGCGAACACGAACAGCGCGATGCCGACGAAGCCGTTGGCGGTGAAGAACGCCCGGTTGACCTTGCTGAGGTCGGTCGGGCTGACCACCAGATGCTGGTAGCCGAACGCGACCGCGGTCAACGCCAGCCCGATCCACCAGAGCCAGCCGAAGCCGACCAGCGCGCCGAACCAGATGAACAGCGCGAACGTCACCACGTGCGCGACGGTGGAGGCGTGCAGGGCGAAGCGCCGGCCATACCGGGCGGGCACGCTGCGCACGCCGATCTCCTGGTCGATCTCGGAGTCCTGGCAGGCGTAGATCAGGTCGAAGCCGCCGATCCACAGGCCGACCGCCGCGCCGAGCAGCCAGGCCGGCCAGGAGCCGTCCAGGGTGCCGGTGACCGCGAGCCAGGCGCCGACCGGGCCGACCGCCTGGGCGATCGCGAGGATGGCGTGCGGCCAGTTGGTGAACCGCTTGCCGTACGGGTAGACGACCAGCGGCACCACGGCGAGCGGCGCCAGCACCAGGCAGAGGGGGTTGAGCAGCGCGGCGGCGACGAGGAACACCACAAGCGCGACGGCCGCGCCGGTCCAGGCCGTCCGCACGCTCACGGCCCCGGTGACCAGTTCCCGTCCGGCGGTACGCGGGTTCCGGGCGTCGATGCGCCGGTCGAGGATCCGGTTGGCGGCCATCGCGAACGTCCGCGCACCGACCATCGCCACGGTGATCAGCAGCAGGTCGAGCCACCGCACGTGCCCGCCGTTGACCTGCATGGCGGTCAGCGCCGACAGGTACGCGAACGGCAGCGCGAACACCGAGTGCTCGATCGCGACGAGCTTGAGGAAGGACTTGACCCGGCCCGGCTTCTCCACCGGTGCGTCGAGGACGGCCATCAGATCCCGTACTCCTTCCAGCGCTTGTCGACCAGGGCCGCGACTTCCGGGGCCATGGTCATCTCCTCCGGCCAACCGCGGGTGTAGCCCTCGGTGGGCAGCTTGCGGGTCGCGTCGACGCCGGCCTTGCCGCCCCAGAACTGCTGGTACGACGAGTGGTCGAGGTGGTCCACCGGGCCCTCGGTCAGCAGCAGGTCACGGGCGTAGTCGACGTTGCCGAACGCGCGGAAGGCGACCTCGTTGTAGTCGTGCACGTCGCAGTCCTCGTCGACGATCACGATCAGCTTGGTGAGCGACATGAGGTGCGCGCCCCAGATCGCGTTCATCACCTTCTGCGCGTGCTTCGGGTAGCGCTTGCGGATGGAGACGATCGCGCAGTTGTGGAACACCCCGGCGGCCGGCAGGTCGTAGTCGACGATGTCCGGGATCATCAGCTTGAGCAGCGGCTGGAAGATCCGCTCGGTGGCCTTGCCGAGGCCGTGGTCCTCCTGCGGCGGCTTCGAGGTGACGATCGAGTGGTAGACCGGCTTGCGCTGCATCGTCATCGTCTCGATGTGCAGCACCGGGAACGGCTCGACCGGCGTGTAGTAGCCGGTGTGGTCGCCGAACGGGCCCTCGGGCAGCCGCTCGCCGGGCTCCAGGTAGCCCTCCAGGACGATCTGCGCGTGCGCCGGCACCTGCAACGGCACGGTGAGGCAGTCGACCATCTCCACCCGCTCGCCGCGCAGGAACCCGGCGAACAGGTACTCGTCGATGTCGCCGGGAAGCGGCGCGCTGGCCGCGTACGAGACGACCGGGTCGCAACCGATCGCGATCGCGACCGGCAGGCGCTGGCCGAGCCGCTCGGCGACCGCGTGGTGCGCGGTCGAGTCCTTGTGGATCTGCCAGTGCATGCCCAGCGTGTTGCGGCCGTGCTGCTGGAGCCGGTAGAGGCCCAGGTTGCGCTTGCCGGTCTCCGGGTGCTTGGTGTGGGTCAGCCCGTAGTTGTGGAAGATCCCGCCGTCGCCGGGCCAGACCTGGAGGCCGGGCAGCCGGCCCAGGTCGACGTCGTCGGCGGAGTAGACGACCTCCTGGCAGGGCGCGGTCTTGACCTTGCGCGGCGGCACCGACTTGAGCTGCATGACCTTGCCGAGGCCCTCGCGGATGCCGGACCAGCCGACCGGCAGCTCGGGCTTGATCAGCGCGCCGATCCGGGCGCCGATCTCGTCCAGCGAGTCGACGCCGAGGGCCATCGCCATCCGCTTCTCGGTGCCGAACAGGTTGATCGCCACCGGCATCTCGCCCCGGGTGGGGTGCTCGAAGAGCAGCGCCGGCCCACCGGCGCGCACCGTGCGGGTGACCACCTCGCTGATCTCCAGGGTCGGGTCGACGGGGACGTCGACCCGGCGCAGCTCCCCCGCGCGCTCCAGCGCCGCGAGAAAGTCCTTGAGATCGGTGTACGGGAAGCCACGAGCCGCCATGACGCCCAGTCTCCCGCACCGGGTCCGGGGTGGCCCACAGCGGGTGCTGTGACACCCGCGACGGCCCGGGGTCGACGGCTGTCCGCGACTCCGGCGGGCGGCGCGACGGCCCGGGTCGACGGCTGTCCGCGGCTCTGGCGGCCGTTTGCGGGTCCGGCGGGCTCGGCGCGGCCACCGGCCAGGTCGGCGCGGGTCACCGCCCGGCGACAGCTCCTGGACCGGCGGCGCGGTCGGTCGGCGCGGTCAGTCGGTGCGGGCCAGCTCGACGAAGGCGCGCCACGCGGCCGGGCTGAAGGTCAGCACGCCACCGTCGCGGTCCTTGGAATCGCGGACGTGCACCCGGCCGGGCAGGTTGTCGGCGACCTCGACGCAGGCGCCGGCGTCGTTGCCGCTCCGGGTGGACTTGTGCCAGCGGGCTCCGGTCAGATCCATGGCTTCACGATCTCCTCGAGCAGGTCGATGGACTGCTGCCGGGGCAGCGCGTCACTGCGCAGACTCTCCCACCTTCCGAGCAGGGTCGCCACCTCGTTGTTCTCGTCGACGGCGGTGCCGCCGGTCTGGTTGTCGAGGAAGCCGAGCCAACTGCCGTCGGCGGTGCGACCGAGGATGAACGGCCCGAACAGGCCGGCGTGCAGCCCGACCGCCTGGGGCAGCACGTGCACCCGGATGTGCGGCCGGCGGGCGCACGCCACCAGATGCCGGAGCTGACCGGCCAACACCCCGGCGCAGCCCTCGGCGAAGCGCTGCAACGCGGCCTCGTCGATCACGGCGGTGAGCTGCGGCGGATGCTCCCGGTCGAGGATCACCTGCCGCTCCAGCCGGGCGGCCACCAACTCCTCCACCCGCTCGGCGGTGAGCCCCAGGTCGAGCCGGAACACCGCGCGGGCGTAGTCGCCGGTCTGCAACAGGCCGGGGATCATCGTCGCGCCGAAGCAGCGCAACTGGGTGGCCACCCGCTCGACCTCCAACCAGGGCCGGAACCAGACCGGCTCACCGTCGCGCCGGCCCAGCTCGCGCAGCGAGACCAGCAGCCCACCGGTGTCGAGCACCTCGTCGGCCCGGGTCAGGTACGCCAGGTTGGGCACGGTCTGGCCCAACTCGACCGCCGACACCATGGAGGGCGAGTAGTGCGCCCGCTTGCCGTACTCCTCCTGACTCATGCCGGCCGCGAGCCGCGACCGGCGGAGCTGGTCCCGGATCATCGCCACCGTCGACACCACTGGGGCCATTCGCCCGCCTCCCGCCGTGAATGAAGGACCACATCGATCCGCCTGCCGCAAGGTAGCGAACTCGCGACCCTGAGTCAGCATCCAACGGCCATATCGGGGTATCGCGAGTCTCAAAGCGGGCGGACGGAGGCAGCGATGGGGGCGGAGCGGATGCCGGCGGGGTTCACCGAGCAACGGGCGCGGGTCGGCCAGATCACCATGAACTACGTCCGGGGCGGCAGCGGCCCGCCACTGGTGCTGCTGCACGGCTATCCGCAGTGTTGGCACATGTGGCGGCACCTGCTGCCCGAGCTGGGACGCTCGTACGACGTGGTCGCGCCTGACCTGCGCGGCTTCGGGGACAGCGACGCCCCGGCCGCCGGGTACGACAAGAAGACGGTGGCCGCCGACCTGCACGCACTGCTCGACCAGCTCGGCCTGACCGCCGATCTGCGAGTGGTGGGGCACGACCTGGGGACCATGGTGGCGTACGCGTACGCCGCCGCCCATCCGGAGCGGGTGAGCCGGCTGGCGCTCACCGAGGCGCCGATTCCCGACGAGAGCATCTACACGTTCCCCGCGCTCACCGCGGCCGGGCCGGGGGTGTGGAACTTCGGCTTCTTCTCGATCGGCAACGGGCTTGCGGAGGAGCTGGTCCGCGGGCGGGAGTCGCTCTGGGTGGACCGGTTCACCGATGCCCTGATGGTGCGCAAGGGCAGCATCGCCGCTCCCGACATCGAGGAGTACGCCCGCCACCTGCGGGACCCGGCGCACCTGACGGCCAGCTTCGCCTACTTCCGGGCGTTCGATCAGGACATCGTCGACAACGCGGCGTACCGGGCCACGAAGCTGACGATGCCGGTGCTGGCCGTCGGCGCGTCGGCCAGCCTCGGTGGGCAGATCGCCGAGCAGGTCCGCCGGTACGCCGACACGGTCCGCGGCGAAGTGATCGACGACTGCGGGCACTGGCTGTACGAGGAACGCCCGGACGAGATGCTGGCCCTGCTGCGCGACTTCCTCGGCGCGGGCTGACCAGTCAGGCGGCGGGCGCTGTAGCGGTCAGGCGGCGGGCGTCCAGGCGTGGGCGGCCAGCGGCGGGTCGAGCGGCGCGCGGGTGAGCCGGTTGGCGAAGGCGGACATGGTGTACGCCCCGACGCCGAGCACCACCTCCAGCGCCTGCCGGGGCTGGTAGCCGGCGGCTAGGAAGGCTTCCAGCTCGTCGTCGGGCACCGCGCCCCGGTGCTTGAGCACGGCCAGCGTGAACTGGCGCAGCGCCTCCAGTCGCGGCTCGGGCAGCTCCGTGCCGGCGCGCAGTGCGGTGATCAGCGCGGTGCTCGCGCCGATCTCGGTGAGCTTGCCGGTGTGCAGGGCGACGCAGACGTGGCATTCGTGCGAGGTGGAGACGGTCAGGACGACCACCTCCCGCTCCACCGGCGCGAGGCTGGTCTGTTCGAAACCCGCGCTGGCGGTGAGGAAGCCGCTGAGCAGCTGTGGCGACTCGGCCATCAGCGCCACCGGGGTGGGCAGCCAGCCGAACCGGCCGCGTACGCCCTCGACGGTCCGGCGGGCGGCGGTGGGTGCGGTGTCGGCGGTGTGGGCGGTGAAGACGGACATGGTTACCTGCTTCCACGGCGTGCGCCGTAAAATGGTCAACGTGGTTGACGAAATAGTAAACGTGGTTGTCGAACTTGGCAACCTCTGATCCCGCCCGGCCCGGCTTCCAGCTCCCGCTGTTGCTGCTGGCCGGCTTCCGCACCCTGATCGACGACCTGCACGCCGAACTGGCCCGGCAGGGGCATCCCGAGCTGCGCCCGTTGCACGGCTTCGTGTTGCAGGCCGTCGGGGTGCACGGCACCACCGCCACTGAGCTGGGCCAACGGCTGGGCATCTCCAAGCAGGCGGCCGGCAAGACTGTCGACCGGCTGGTCGCCGTCGGCTACCTGGAACGGGTCGACGATCCGTCCGACGCCCGCCGCCGCCTGGTGCGGGTGACGGAGCACGGCGCCGACGGGCTACGCCGCTCGGCGGAGATCTTCGACCGGCTGCGCGAGCAGTGGGCCGAGGCACTGGGCGAGGAACGCGTCGCCGCTCTGGAGGACGACCTGGGCACGATGGCCTCGGCCAACTGGTTCCGCCTCGACGTGCCGGGCTGGTTCGGCGGCTGACCCTGATCCACACCAGATCGCCGAGGTGGTGCCATCCGGGGCGGAGGATGCCGCCACATCGCCGACCCGGAGTGGATCAAGACCGCGGAACGCCGCCACAGCGGCGACCCGGCGCGCGTCAAGAGCTGCGGAGACATCTCACCGGTCCTGGCCGGACGGCCGGACCTCGGCGCAGGCTGGTGGCATGTCGGACGCGTACGTCGTCGGCGACCCGGACGGGTTGTCGCCCCTGCTGGTCGCGGTGCGCGACGCCATCGCCCGCGAACTACACGCGCAGGTGGCGCTGCGGGGCGAGCGCATCGAGCTGGCCGACCTGCCCGAGGTGTCCTATCAGGTCACCATCCAGGTCGAGCGCGCGTTGCGCCTCTGGCGACCCGGGCCGCCGCCACGCGGCGAGGCCCGTTCCGAGGCCGGGTGACCGTGAGCTGACCAGGGCAGCGACAGACGGCGGGCCGGTCACGGACGAATCCGTGGCCGGCCCGCGCGTCGTCGACCAGGGTCAGTTCAGCCCGCCGTACGAGTGCAGGCCGGTGAAGAAGATGTTCACGCCGAACAGGTTCATCAGCATGGTGAGGAAGCCGATCACCGCGATCCAGGTGGCCACGTTGCGCTTCACACTGGGCGTGGCGCGAGCGTGCAGGTAGCCGGCGTAGACGACCCAGGAGATGAACGCCCAGGTCTCCTTCGGGTCCCAGCCCCACGGCCGACCCCAGGCCGCCTCGGCCCAGATCGCCCCGGCGATCACCGCGAACGTGAAGATCGGGAACGCGAACGCGTGCAGCGCGAAGGTCAGCCGCTCCAGGCTGACCGCGCCGGGCAGCCGCTTCGCGAGGGTGTACGGGAAACTCCGCTTTCCCTGCTCGTACCCGTTGCGCATCAGGAAGCCGACCGCCGGCACCGCGCCGAGCAGGAAGATGCCGGACGCGAAGACGATGGTCGAGACGTGGATGACGAACCAGTACGAGTTCAGGGCCGGCACCAGCGGCACGATCGGCACGTACAGGACCAGCTCGGCGGTGGCCACCAGCAGCACCATCACCAGGGTCAGGAACAGCCCGAGCTTGCGCAGCGACGGCCGCTTCCAGAGCACCACGAGCCAGGCCGCGACCCCGATGAACGTCACCGTGAGCACGAACTCGTACATGTTGCCCCAGGGCATCCGGTCGGCGGCCAGACCCCGCGTGACCAGCGCCGCGAGGTGCAGCACGGCGGCCAACGCGGTGGCCCCCACCGCGACCAGGCCGGCGATCCGGGCCCGACGCGCCGCGCCGTTGGCGGTCGGCTGGACCGGCGCGGGCGGCGCCGGGATGACGCCACCGCCACCGCCGACCCCCGCACCCACCAACTCGCGGGCGGGCGACGCCACGGCGACCCGGGTACGCGCGTTGCCCAGCGCGTACTCGACGGCGTGACTGATCATCGCGATCAGGTACGTCAGGATCGCGAAGGTCACCAGATTGTCGGAGAGCGCGGACATCACTCGGTCCCTTCTCGCACACCGGCCCGGTCGCTGGAGTCAGCGTCGGTGCCGGCCCGCTCGGCAGCCCCGTCGGCACCGCTCACGGCGGTGACGAGCTGGGCGAACTCGTCGGCGAACCCTGGATAGTCGGTGCGCGGCAACCCACCGGCCTCCATCAAGCTACTACCGCCCGTCGGAGATCCATCCGCCGGGTCGGCCGGTGCCACCCGGAAGAACACCCGGCGGCGCCGACCGAACAGCGAGCCCATCAGCCCGACCAGCAGGGCGCCGCAGCTCACCAGCAGCGGCGTCGAGCCGGGGTCGTGCCGGACGGAGAGCGTCACGTACCGCTCGGTGCCCAGGAACTCGACTGTCGTGCCGTCGTCAAGCGTCCACTTCTCGCCCTTGCGCAGCAGCTTGCTGCCGATCTCCTTGACCTTGCCGTTGCGCACCTGCCGCTGGTCCAGCTGGTAGACCGAGCCGGGGATGCCGGCGTCCAGGCCGAGGTTGCCCCGGTAGGCGACCAGGTTCAGCGCCGGGTTGCGCTCGGTCGGGTACTCGGAGCGGACGAACGGGGCCTGCTGCGGCGCGGTGGGCAGGTAGATGCCGGTGAACGCCATCTGCTCGCCCGGTGTGCGCTTGCCGGTGGCCGGGTCCACGTTCGCGTCCGGGAAGGCCGCCAGCCCCTCGCTCGTCAGGCCCATGTCGCCGGTGGTCAGGAACGGCTCGTCACTGACCTGGCTGTTGCCGAACCGATCGGTGTAGCGGATCACCGGGGCGTACCCGTGGCCGAGCAGGTAGACGCTCGCGTCCTTCAATCGCAGCGGTGAGTTCACCGAGAAGTCCGCGCTGCGGGTCGGCTCGTCCGGGCCGTCGACGGTCACCCGGGCGTTGAAGAACTCCGGCTGGCCGGACGGCAGGAACCGGGCCTGGAAGTCGTCCAGCCGCAGGCAGAAGCGGGGCAGGTCGCCGCTGTCGACGCGGGGGCCGAGCTTGGCCTCGGCGTACTGCTGACGGGTGTTGCAGAACGCGTTGTCCGCGCCCGCCACCAGCAGGCGGTTGCCGCTCCAGCCGTACCACGAGCCGAGCGCGACACCGATCAGCACCGCGATCAGCGAGGTGTGGAACAGCAGGTTGCCGGTCTCCTTGAGGTAGCCCTTCTCGGCGGAGACCTCGTCGCCGCGGACCTCGACCCGCCAGCGTCGCTTGCGCAGCACCTCGGCGACGGCGGCCGCGCCACCGGCCGGTGCGGGCTGTACGGCGTGCTGCGGCAGCCGCGCCAGCTGCTTCGGCGCGGCCGGTGGCCGGGACCGCAGCGCCCGGAAGTGGTCGCGCAGCCGGGGCGTGATGCAGCCGATCAGCGACGTGAACAGCAGCAGGTAGATCGCGGAGAACCAGACCGAACCGAAGACCTCGAACGCGCCGATCCGGTCCAGTCGGGGGGCCCAGTCCGGGTGGTCGGTGAAGTACTGGTTGACCTTCTCCGGGCTGATCCCCCGCTGCGGCAGCACCGAACCGGGGATCGCGGCGATGGCCAGCAGGAAGAGCAGGATCAGCGCCGTACGCATGCTGGTGAGCTGCCGCCACGAGTTGCGCAGCAGGGCCAGCAGCCGGTTGGGCCGGCGCCGGGGCGCCGGCGCCACGGTCTCCGGTCGGTCGTCGACGACCGTCATCAGATGCTCACCTCGCCCACCCCGACGGTGGTCTGCAACCAGATCACGAAGCTCTGCCATCCGCCGGTGACCAGCGCCAGGCCGATCAGGATGAGCAGGGCGCCGCCGACCCGGGTGACCCAGCGACTGTTGCGCCGGATGGCGCGGAAGACCCCGAGCAGGCGCTGGAAGCCCAGCCCGAAGACGACGAACGGTATCCCCAACCCGAGGCAGTACGCCACGGCGAGCACCACGGCACGGTCGCTCTGACCGCTGGTGGCGGCCATGCCCATCACCGCGCCGAGGGTCGGACCGGTGCACGGCACCCAACTGAGCGCGAAGACCGCACCGAACACGGGTGCGCCGAGCAGGCCGGCCGACGGCAGCCGGGAGATCCGGAACTCACGTTGCAGGGCGGGAATCATGCCGAGGTAGCCCAGGCCGAGCACGATGATCAGCGCGCCGACGCCGATCTGCAGTTCGCGCTTGTAGTCGAAGAAGACCCGACCGATGCCGGCGAACAGGATCGCGGTGGCCACGAAGACGACGGTGAACCCGCCGATGAAGAGCAGGGTGCCAGCGAGCACCCGACCCTTGACCGCAGCCGACGCCGTCCGCTCCCGGACCGCGACACCCCCGCCGGCGGTCTCGGCGGGCGCGGGGGCCGTCGCCGGGCGGCGGCCCTCCAGGTCGGCGCCGGCCAGACCGGTGACGTACGACAGGTAGCCGGGGACCAGCGGGAGCACGCACGGGGAGAGGAAGCTGACCAGGCCGGCGAGCGCCGCCGCGCCGATGGCGAGCACCAGCGGCCCGCTTCGGGCCAACTCCGTGAAGGTCTCACCCATCAGTTCGGCGCCGGCTTCTCGGCCGCGACCCGCTCGACGATCGGTTGCAGACCCTCCTGCTTGACGGCCGCGCGGATCACCACCGCGACCCTGCCCTCCCGGTCGAGCACCACTGTCGCCGGGACGGTGTTCGGCGGGATGTCCAGGTCGAGCGCCAGACGGCTGGACGGGTCGAACAGGCTCGGATAGGTGACCCGGCCCTCCTCGAACGCCTTGGCCTTGTCCCGCTGGTCCTGCACGTTGATGCCGAGGAAGCTCACCCCGAAGCCCTTGGTGGCCTGGTAGGTGGCTTCCAGGTCGTCGGCCTCGGCGCGGCACGGCGCGCACCAGGAGCCCCAGAAGTTGACCACCACGACCTGCCCGCGGGCCGCACTCACGTCGTAGGTGCCGCCGGTGAGCAGCTCACCGGCGAGCTTCGGAGGGGCCGAACGCTGGTCGGGTGCGCACTCGATGATGCCGTCGGAGGTGGTCGAGCAGGTCTTCTCCTGCCCCTTCGACGACGTGCAGCCCACCAGCGCCACCGTGGCGACGGCGGCGAGCAGACCGGCGGTCCACCTCCGGGCGGTCATCAGGCCCCCTTGGCCGTCCGGGCTGTCGCGGAGAGGGCGATGAGGTGCGCGGCCGGCTCGCTGTAGCCGATGCCCACCACCTTCGCGCCGTCGAAGTGGAACGAGGTGAGGCTCGCCAGCCCGCACTGCCGCTTGCGCGGGTCGTGCCAGAGCCGCTTGCGCTCGACGTAGCGGCGCAGCGTCCAGATCGGGAGCTGGTGCGACACCAGCACGGCCTCGCGCCCCTCGGCGGCGACGCGGGCGGCGTGCACGGCGGCGAACATCCGCTCGGCGATCACCCGGTACGCCTCACCCCAGGACGGCGTCACCGGGTCGCGCAGCACCCACCAGTTGCGCGGGTCGCGGAACGACCCGTCACCCGGGGAGACCTTCTTGCCCTCGAACCAGTTGGCGCTCTCGATCAGCCGCTCGTCCACCCCGACCGGCAGCCCGAACTGGGCGGCGATCGGCTCGGCGGTCTGCTGGGCGCGCTCCAGCGGACTGGCCACCACGTGCACGATCTCCCGATCCGCCAGCCCCTGCGCGGCGGCCTTGGCCATCTGCACGCCCAGCTCGGACAGGCGGAAACCGGGCAGCCGCCCGTACAGGATCTGGTCGGGGTTGTGCACCTCACCGTGCCGGAGCACGTGGACCACCGTCTTGCTCACCGTTTACGACCCCCCGTGACCAGCCGCCGCCGCCGCGTTCGCCGCCGTCGGCAGCGCTGCGGCGATGTGCTCCAGAGCGGCGTCGTCGAGCGCCGCCGACACGAACCACGACTCGAACGCGCTCGGCGGCAGGTAGACGCCGGCGGCGAGCATCGCGTGGAAGAACGCCTTGAACGCCGGCACCTGCTGGGTGCGGGCACTGTCGTAGTCGACGACATCGGCATCGGTGAAGAAGATCGAGAACATGCTGCCCGCGTACGACAAACGGTGCGGGACCCCGGCGGCGGCCAGCGCGTCGGACGCGAGCTTGCCCACGACGGCGGCCGTGTCGTCGAGCTTGCGGTACAGCGCGTCGTCGGCCAGCCGCAGGGTGGCCAGGCCGGCGGCGCACGCGAGGGGGTTACCGGAGAGCGTGCCGGCCTGGTAGACCGGGCCGGCCGGCGCGAGACGCGCCATGATGTCCGCGCGCCCGCCGAAGGCCGCGGCGGGCAGGCCGCCACCCATGACCTTGCCGTACGTCCACAGGTCGGCGTCGGAGGGGTCGAGGCCGTGCCACCCGGCGCGGGAGACCCGGAACCCGGTCATCACCTCGTCGACCACGAGCAGCGCGCCGTGCGCGTGCGCGATCCGGGCGAGCTGCTGGTTGAACCCGTCGCGGGGGGCCACCACGCCCATGTTGCCGGCGGCGGCCTCGGTGATCACCGCGGCGATGTGCGGGCCCTCGGCGGCGAACGCCTCCTCGACGGCCCGGATGTCGTTGTACGGCAGGACGATCGTCTCGCTGGCCGCGGCACCGGTGACACCGGGCGAGTCGGGCAGGCCGAGGGTGGCCACGCCGGAGCCGGCGGAGGCGAGCAGCGCGTCGACATGGCCGTGGTAGCAGCCGGCGAACTTGACGATCTTGGAACGGCCGGTGAAGCCGCGCGCCAGCCGGATCGCCGACATGGTGGCCTCGGTGCCGGAGTTGACCAGGCGCACCTGCTCCATCGGGGTCCGGTCGACAAGCTCGGCGGCCAGCTCCACCTCACCCGGGGTGGGCGTGCCGAAGCTGGTCCCCCGGGCGGCGGCGGCCTGCACGGCCTCCACCACCTCCGGGTGGGCGTGCCCGAGGATCAGCGGACCCCAGGAGCAGACCAGGTCGACGTAGCGGCGACCGTCGGCGTCGTACAGCCACGGGCCCTCGCCACGGACCATGAAACGCGGGGTGCCGCCGACCGCCTGGAAGGCGCGCACGGGGGAGTTCACCCCGCCCGGCACGATGGCGCGGGCGCGGTCGAACAGGGCCTCGGAAGCCGGCGCGTCGGCCGGGTAACGGCCTTTTCCGGCGGAAACGATGTCGGTCACGATGCCGCCATTGTGTCAGCGACGGACGGTCAACCAGCAGCCACCCCGGGCCGGGGTTACCAGGCTCACCCGCTGCCGGCACCCGTCACCAGCCCCGACGCGGGCCGGCCAGCGGCTCTCGGCCTCGACAGGCCGGGTCGGCTGGATCGCGCTAGGCTGACCGGGTGGATCGTGCCGAACTGTCCATCACGCTACACCGGACGGGCGACGAAGCAGTGCTGCGCCTGGCCGGTGAGATCGACATGCTCACGGCGGCCCAGCTCTCCACCGTCGTCAACGAGGTGCTGGCCGATCCGCCTCCGAAGATCATCCTCGACCTCGGCGGCGTCACCTTCTGCGACTCGCAGGGCCTGGGCACGCTCGTGGTGCTCAGCCGCAAGGCCAGCCACGCGCAGAGCCTGCTGATGCTCACCCACGTGGGCGACTTCCTCATCCGGGTCCTGGACATCACCGGCCTGCGCAGCGCCCTGATGATCCGCAACGACCAACCCACCGGCTGACCCCCAGAACCACCCTGTTGATCAAGAGGTTTGCGTCACAGACCGCGCCTCCGCTGACGCAAACCTCTTGATCACCGCGCGACGAGACGAACGCGGGCAGGGGTGGGCGGCTTTTACTGGGTGGGGATGTCGCGGGTTTGGAAGGTGCGTAGGGCCAGGGCCAGGAGGGCTGCCGTGATCACCGTCAGGGCCGCCAGGGGGGTGACCGTCCAGTTGTCGCCCAGGACCTGCGGGGTGTGCGTGAACGGGGAGACGTCCAGCGCCCACTGGCTCAGCTTCAGCACCGCGCCGATCTGACCGAGCAGCAGGCAGCCGGCGAGCACGGCCCAGGCCGCTACGGAGAACCGGGGCAGCCAGCCCACCAGCAGCGCGGCGAGTCCGGCGAGCACCCACGCCGCCGGCACCTGGGCCAGCCCCGCGCCGAGCAGTCGAGGCACCTCACGGCCGACGTCGCCCACGCTGAGGCCGTACGACAGCCCGGTCGCAAATCCCGCCACGGCCAGCACCACCACCGGGCCGAGCAGCGCGAAGAGCAGGTGCGCCGCCAGCCAGCGGGACCGGCTCACCGCCGTGGCGAGCAGCGGTTCGGCCCGCCCGGCGGTCTCCTCGGCCCGCGCCCGCAGCGCGGCCTGGATGCCGTACCCGGCGGCGGCCAGCGCGGTGAGGCTCAACGAGCTCCCGAGGTACGCCTCGGCCAGGGCCGACGAACCGCCCAGCCGGGCCAGGATCTCGGCGACCTGTTGGTTGCCCTGCACCGCGTCGCCGGCCGCGTCGGCCGCGCCGCCCAGCACCAGGCCGAGCAGCCCGAAGCCGACCGTCCAGCCGAGCAACTGGCCCCGGTGCAGCCGCCAGGCCAGCCCGAACGGGCCGGCCAACCGGGGGCCGGCGGTGGCCGGGCCGAGCCGCGGCGGCAGCACTCCCGCGCCGAGGTCCCGGCGCACCGAGACGGGGTACGCGACGAGCGCGACCACCGCGGCGAACAGCACCGGCAGCAGCAGCACCCACCAGCGCTCACCGGCGAAGGGCCGCGCCCGGGGCGCCCAGCCCAGCGGCGAGACCCAGCTCAGCCATTCGGCCTTTCCGCCGGTGCCACCGGCGTCGCCCGCCAGCCGCAGCACGTAGGCCAACCCGAGCACACCCAGGCCGATGCCGCGCGCGCCGCCGGCGCTCTCGGTGAGCTGCGCGGCCAGACCGCCGACCGTGGCGAAAGCGACGCCGGTGAGCGCCAACCCGGCACCGAAGAGCAGCGAACCCGCGCCGGGCAGACCCGCGGCGACCAGGCCGCCGGCGATGAGCAGGCCGAGCAGCACATTCGCGGCGTACGCCACCAACAGCGCCGCGGTCAGACCGGCGTACCTGCCGAGGACCGTCGCGCCGAGCAGCTCCCGCCGGCCGGCCTCCTCCTCGGTGCGGGTGTGCCGCACCACCGTCAACAGGCTGGCCAACGCGGCGAACAACACCAGCAGACCGGCCCGCTGGACGGTCAGCGCGCCGACGCTGTCGCCGAACACCGGGCCGAGCAACGCGACGATCGACGGGTTGCTCGCCGTGCTGGCCAGGTACGCGGCCCGCTCGGCCTCGGTCGGGTACAGCTCGGCGTACGTGCCGGCGTAGCTGGCCGGCAGCACGGCCAGCAGGAGGACCCAGATCGGCAGCACGACCCGGTCTCGCCGCAGGATCAGCCGCACCAGGTGCCGGGTGCCGGTGAAAGCGGTCATGAGCGCACCTGCTCGGCCTGGTAGTGCCGCAGGAACAGCTCCTCCAGCGTCGGCGGTTGGCTGGTCAGGCTGCGTACGCCGATCTCGGTGAGCCGACGCAGCGCGGCGTCCAGCGCGGCGTTGTCCACGTCGAAGCGCACCCGCTGCCCGTCCACCCGCAGGTCGTGCACCCCGCCGAGCTGACCCAGCCCGTCCACCGGACCGGTCACTTCGGCCTCGATCGAGGTGCGTCGCAGGTGTCGCAGCTCGCTCAGGGTGCCGGTTTCCACGTCCCGCCCGTTGCGGATGATCGTCACCCGGTCACAGAGCGCCTCCACCTCGGCCAGGATGTGGCTGGAGAGCAGCACGGTGCGACCGTCCGCCCTGGCCCGGCGCACCCAGTGCTGGAAGACCTCCTCCATGAGCGGGTCCAGGCCGGAGGTCGGCTCGTCCAGGATGAGCAGTTCGACGTCCGACGCGAGGGCGGCCACCAGGCCGACCTTCTGCCGGTTGCCCTTGGAGTACGCCCGGCCCTTCTTGCGGGGGTCCAACTCGAAGGAGTCGAGCAGTTCGGCTCGGCGGCCCGGGTCGAGGCCGCCGCGCATCCGGCCGAGCAGGTCGATGACCTCACCGCCGGAGAGGTTGGGCCAGAGCGTCACGTCGCCTGGCACGTACGCCAGCCGGCGGTGCAGGGCCACCGCGTCGCGCCACGGGTCACCGCCGAGCAGTCGGATGTCCCCCGCGTCCGTCCGCAGCAGGCCGAGCAGGGCACGGATGGCTGTCGACTTGCCGGCGCCGTTCGGGCCGAGGAAGCCGTGCACCTCGCCGGCGCGGACGGTCAGGTCGAGACCGTCCAGCGCCCGGGTCCGGCCGAAGGTCTTGACCAGGCCGGACACCTCAATCGGAGTTTCCATATATCGGAAGCTACACTCGTTTCACAAAGTTGTGAAGACAGTGAGAGTCGGTGCACCATCGGTGCCCACGAACCGTGCAGGGAGGGACCACCATGGCAGCCGACGACGGCCACGACCCGGTGCACCTCTTCGTCGAACGGATGGCCCTCACGTTCGCCGAGGTCGGCTTCCCACGGATGGCCGCCCGGGTGTTGTTCACCGTGATGAGCGCCGACGACCCCCTGACGGCCGCCGAGATCGGCGAGCGGCTCGGGGTCAGCGCGGCGGCGGTCAGCGGCGCCGTCCGCTATCTCACCCAGTTCGGCATGCTGATCCGCGAGCCCGTTCCCCGGTCCCGCCGCGATCGCTACCGGATGCCGGACAACCCCTGGTACGAGGGGACCATCACCAAGACCGCGATCTACAAGACGTTCATCGACGTGGCCAGCTCCGGGGTGGACGCCCTCAACGGCCCGCAGACGCCAGCCGGCGAGCGGGTCGCCGAGATGCGCGACTTCTTCATCTTCGTGCAGGAGGAAGTCAACTCGCTGGGTGAGCGCTGGCGGATCCGCCGGGCCCAGACCGGCCATCTGCGCCCCGGCGAGGGCTGACCGGCCCGCTCAGTCTGAACTGCCCCAGCGGGCCTGCTCCAGCAGCTCCACCGCACGGTCCCGCGACTCCTGGTCGTCGGAGCGGAGCAGGGTGGTCGCCTCGTCGACCGCGTCGGTGAGCCGCCGCCACTGCGTGTCGCGCTCCCGAACCAGGTCCGACTGGGCGGCCAACTGCCGGGTCTTCACCCACAGCTCGACGAAGACCGACACCTTGGCCCGCAGCACCCACGGGTCGAACGGCTTGGTCAGGTAGTCCACCGCACCCACCTGGTAGCCCCGAAGGGCGAGCTGGGCGTCCCGGTCGGCGGCGGTGAGGAAGATGATCGGCACGTGCCGGGTCCGCTCCCGGCGCTTGATGTGGCTGGCCGTCTCGAAGCCGTCCATGTCCGGCATCTGCGCGTCCAACAGGATCACCGCGAAGTCGTCCACCAGCAGCTGCTTGAGCGCCGCCTCGCCGCTCTCCACAGCCACCGACTGAACCGGCAGGCCCTGGAGGATCGCCTCCAGCGCCATCAGATTCTCCCGGCGGTCGTCCACGAGCAGCGCCTTGGCCATCTGGGTCACGAAGTCTCCTCGGTCCGGCCGCCGCTGATCCAGGACGACATCAACTCGATCAGGTCATCCAGGTCGACCGGCTTGGTGATGTAGTCGCTTCCCCCGGCCGCGAGCGCGGACTCGCGGTCACCCGGCATCGCCTTCGCGGTCAGGAAGACGACCGGAAGGTCGGCGAACCGGTGGTTACGGCGGATCTGGCGGGTCGTCTCGTATCCGTCCTGGTCCGGCATCATGGCGTCCATCAGCACGATGTCCACCTCCGGGTGCTCGGCCAGCAGGCGGACGCCGTCCGCCCCGTTGTCCGAGTACAGCACGGTCATGCCGTGCAGCTCCAACGCGCTGGTCAGAGCGAAGACGTTGCGGACGTCGTCGTCCACGATCAGCACGGTGGCGCCGTCCAACTGACGGGTAACCGGCGCCTCCGGCCGCGCCGGCAGCAGCTCCAGCGGCGGCATCAACAGCGACGACGGCAGGCCGGCACGCTGCGGTGACGGCGGCTGGGGCGCGACCACCGCGTCCGGAGCGAGGACCTGGGGCACGAACAACGTGAACGTCGAACCCTGCCCGGGCGCCGACGACACCGTGATGGTGCCGCCGATCAGCCGGGCCAGGTCACGGCTGATCGACAGCCCCAGGCCGGTGCCGCCGTAGCGGCGGCTGGTCGTGCCGTCCGCCTGCTGGAACGCCTCGAAGATGATCGACAGCTTGTCGTCGGAGATGCCGATGCCGGTGTCGATCACCGTGAACGCGATCACCTGCTGGGCGTTGGTAAGCGCCGGCACGTCGAAGACCGCGTTCTCGGCCGCCGGGGCGATGCGCAAGGTCACCGCGCCGTTGTCGGTGAACTTCACCGCGTTGGAGAGCAGGTTGCGCAGGATCTGCTGCAACCGCTGCGCGTCGGTGACCAACGCCGGCGGCAGATCCTTGCTGACCCGTACCTGGAAGTCGAGGTTCTTCTCCTCGGCCTGCGGCGCGAACGCCTGCTCGACGTAGCCGCGGATCTCCGCGAAGCGGATCTCGGTGGGCTCGACGTCCATCCGGCCGGCCTCGATCTTGGACAGGTCCAGGATGTCGTCGATCAGCGAGAGCAGGTCCGAACCGGCACTGTGGATGGTCCGGGCGAACTCGATCTGCTTCGGGTTGAGGTTCTGCTCCGAGTTCTCGGCCAGCAGCCGGGCCAGCAACAGCAGCGAGTTCAGCGGCGTACGCAGCTCGTGGCTCATGTTGGCCAGGAACTCCGACTTGTACGCCGAGGCCCGCGTGAGCTGCTGCGCCTTCTCCTCCAGGCCGAGCCGGGCCAGCTCGATCTCCCGGTTCTTGGTCTCGATGTTGCCCTTCTGCTCGGAGAGCAGGGTGGCCTTCTCCTCCAGCTCGGCGTTGGTGCGCTGCAACTCCGCCGACTGCTCCTGCAACTCGTGCGCGAGTCGCTGCGACTGGGCCAGCAGCTCCTCCGTACGCCGGTTGGCCTGGATGGTGTTGACCGCGATGCCGATGGTGAGCACCAGCCGCTCCAGGAACGACAGGTGCAGCTCGGAGAAGGCGGCCACGCTGGCGAACTCGATCACCCCGAGCAACTCCCCCTCGAACAGCACGGGGAGCACCACCAGGTCGGACGGGGGCGTCTCGGCCAGGCCGGAGCGCAGCGTGAGGCGGCTGTTCGGGGAGGCGCTGACCCGGATCGTCCGGCGCGAGAGGGCGGTCTGGCCGACCAGCCCCTCACCCGGCCCGAAGGTGACGTCGTGCCCGCGCGCCACGTACCCGTACGACGAGGTCAACCGCAGCCGCATGCTGCCGTCGGTGTCGTCGGCCAGGAAGAAGGCACCGAGCTGGGCGTCGACCAGCGGGGTCACCTCGGTCATGATCATGCGGCAGACCTCGACCAGGTCCCGCTGGCCCTGCAACAGGCCACCGATGCGGGCCAGGTTGGAGTCGAGCCAGCCCTGCTCGGCGTTCTTCTTGGTCGTCTCCCGGAGGGTGACGATCATCTGGTTGATGTTGTCCTTCAGCTCGGCGACCTCGCCCTGCGCCTTGACGGCGATCCGCTGGGTCAGGTCGCCCCGGGTCACCGACGTGGACACCTGCGCGATGGCCCGCAGCTGGGTGGTCAGCGTCGAGGCGAGCTGGTTGACGTTCTCGGTGAGGTCGCGCCAGGTGCCGGAGACGCCCTTGACCTGCGCCTGACCGCCCAGCTTGCCCTCGATACCGACCTCGCGGGCCACCCGGGTCACCTCGTCGGCGAACGACGAGAGCTGGTCCACCATCGTGTTGACAGTCGACTTCAGCTCCAGGATCTCGCCCTGCGCGTCCACGGTGATCTTCTGGCTCAGGTCACCCTTCGCCACGGCGGTGGTCACCGAGGCGATGTTGCGGACCTGGCTGGTCAGGTTCGACGCCATCGAGTTCACGTTGTCGGTCAGATCCCGCCACGTGCCACTGACGCCCTTCACCTGCGCCTGACCGCCGAGCTTGCCCTCGGTGCCCACCTCGCGGGCCACCCGCGTCACCTCGTCGGCGAACGACGAGAGCTGGTCGACCATCGTGTTGACAGTCGACTTCAGCTCCAGGATCTCGCCCCGCGCGTCCACCGTGATCTTCTGCGACAGGTCACCCTTGGCCACCGCCGTGGAGACCTGCGCGATGTTGCGCACCTGGGCGGTCAGGTTCGACGCCATCGAGTTGACGTTGTCGGTCAGGTCCCGCCAGGTGCCGGCGACCCCGCGCACCTGGGCCTGGCCGCCGAGCTTGCCCTCGGTGCCCACCTCGCGCGCGACCCGGGTCACCTCGTCGGCGAACGACGAGAGCTGATCCACCATCGTGTTGACCGTCGACTTCAGCTCCAGGATCTCGCCCCGCGCGTCCACCGTGATCTTCTGCGACAGGTCACCCTTCGCCACGGCCGTGGTCACCGAGGCGATGTTTCGCACCTGGCTGGTCAGGTTCGACGCCATCGAGTTCACGTTGTCGGTCAGATCCCGCCACGTGCCGGAGACGCCCTTCACCTGCGCCTGACCGCCCAGGTTGCCCTCGGTACCCACCTCACGGGCCACCCGGGTCACCTCGTCGGCGAACGACGACAACTGGTCGACCATGGTGTTGACGGTGTTCTTCAGCTCCAGGATCTCGCCCTGGGCGTCGACGGTGATCTTCTGCGACAGGTCGCCCTTCGCCACTGCGGTGGAGACCTGGGAGATGTTGCGGACCTGGCTGGTCAGGTTGCCGGCGAGCTGGTTGACGTTCTCGGTGAGGTCGCGCCAGGTGCCGGAGACGCCGCGCACCTGCGCCTGACCACCCAGCTTGCCCTCGATGCCCACCTCACGGGCGACGCGCGTCACCTCGTCGGCGAACGACGACAGCTGGTCCACCATCGTGTTGACGGTGTCCTTCAGCTCCAGGATCTCGCCCTGCGCCGCCACGGTGATCTTCTGCGAGAGGTCACCGCGCGCGACCGCCGTGGAGACCTGCGCGATGTTGCGGACCTGGGCGGTCAGGTTCGACGCCATCGAGTTGACGCTGTCGGTCAGGTCCTTCCAGGTGCCGGCCACGTTCGGCACCTCGGCCTGGCCGCCCAGCTTGCCCTCGGTGCCCACCTCGCGGGCCACCCGGGTCACCTGCTCGGCGAAGAGCCGCAGCGTGTCGGTGAGGTAGTTCATCGTCGCGGCCAACTCGGCGACCTCACCGCGCGCGCCGACCGTGATCTTCTGCGACAGGTCGCCCTTGGCCACCGCCGTCGCCACCTGCGAGATCGACCGCACCTGGCCGGTCAGGTTCGACGCCATGGTGTTCACCGAGTCGGTGAGGTCCTTCCAGGTGCCGGCGACGCCCCGGACGTCGGCTTGGCCGCCCAGCTTGCCCTCGGTGCCCACCTCGCGGGCCACCCGGGTCACCTCGTTGGAGAACGACGAGAGCTGGTCGACCATCGTGTTCACGGTGCGCCCGATGCGCAGGTACTCACCGCGCAGCGGCCGACCGTCGATCTCCAACGCCATGTGCTGGGACAGGTCGCCGTCCGCGACCGCCACGATGACCCGGGCGATCTCGGTGGTGGGCCGGCCCAGGTCGTCGATCAGCGAGTTGATCGCCCGCTGCCCCTCCGCCCAGGAGCCGTCCAGCCCTTCGTCGTCGAGTCGCTCGGTGAGCCGGCCGTCCCGACCGACGATCCGGCTGATCCGCCGCAGGTCCAGGTACTGCCGCTCCTGGAGCGAGACCACCTCGTTGAAGGCGTCCGCTACCTCGCCGGCCTTGCCGGCACGGCGGGGCAGCCGGACCTTCAGGTCGCCGCGACCGATCCGTCGCAGCGCCTCGGTCAATTCATCGAGGAGCGCCTCGTGGTCGGGCGCGGACGGATCCGCGACCGACTGCTTCGCCGTGGTCATCATTCCTCGCTCAACTCGGGGGGCCCGTGCCCGTACGGACACACCGGCACCCCATATTGTGCCCGCGCGCGCCGCAGTGCCAGGGTGCGCGACCCGCCGGCCGACCCTGGTGGGCTCCACGATCCCCCCGGCGACGCCCAACCCGGCACAGACCTCGCCGAGTGGCGCTGCTCACCGTAGATCGCGCGGCCGGGCTCCCGCCGTGCCCGCCGCCACGCCGAACTCGCCGCACTCCGCCGACCGGCGTCCGTCCCGCCGATCGCGCATCGGCTTGGCACCCGGCGGGGGAACGGTGGAGGATACGGGGGTGTCAGCCGAGGCGGGGGCCGCGACGGCGGGGGCCGAGAGCGGGGCCGTCCGGCGTGTCCGCCTGCCCGCCGACCGCCGTACGCCCGCCGCCGCCCGCGCGGTCGTCCGCTCCGTCCTCGCCGAGGCGCACCTGGACGACCTGGTCAACGAGGCGCTGCTGCTCACCACCGAGCTGACCACCAACGCCGTCGAGCACGCCGGCACCGAACTGGACATCGAGGTCGTCGCGGACGACGTCGGGCTCTCCGTGACCGTTTCCGACTTCGCGCCCAGCGCGGGCAACGACGAGCTGACCGTCGGCACCCGCAACGACGCGACCGAGATCAACGAGGTCTCCGTACGCGGTCGCGGGCTGCTGCTCGTCGATCACTTCGCGAGCCGCTGGGGCACCACGTACCTGCCGACCGGCAAGGGCGTCTGGTTCCGGTTGGACCGGCCCGGGACCGAGCCGGCGGCCGGGGCCAGCGCCGGCGGCACGTCGACGGCGGGCAACCCCGGGGCCGTCGACAGCTCGGCTCCGAGCGCCGGCGCGATGAGCGAACTCATGCAGACCGCCCCCGACGTGTACGCGGACGACCCGCTGCCCGACTTCGCCGCCAGCCTGCTCAGCCGGGTCGCCGAGATGGTCGGCGCGGCCGGCGGCGCGATCCGCCTGGACCGCGGCGACGGTCAGGGCCGACAGTTGTTGGCGCGTTTCGGCCGGCAGCCCCGCCCCGACAGCGAGCTGCTCCGGGTGCCGCTGACGGTGCACCGCCCGTACGCCGGAGAGCTGGAGCTGGACGCCGCGCCGTCGGCGTACGCCCGGCCGCTGGCGGTGCTCACCGCCGAGCGCCTGTCACTGCACCTGGAGAACGACCGGCTGCGCCGGGCGGACGTACGCCGGCAGGCGTGGCTGACGTTCCTGGCCGAGGCGAGCGAGCTGCTGGCCCAGTCGCTGGACGTCGAGCTGACCATGGCGCTGATCCCGCAGTTGGTGGTGCCCCGCCTCGGCCAGTGGTGCGCGGTGCACACCACCGACGAGTGGGGTCGGCTGCGACTGGCGGCGGCCAGCCACGCCGACGAGTCGATGCTGCCGCAACTGCACAAGGTGCTGGCCGAGACCGGCCCGGACTCCATCCAGGCCCGGCTGCGCGAGGCGTCCCGCAGCGCGGCGCAGATCCCGCTCGGCGGGCCGATGGAGGGTTTCGCGGTCCCACTGATCGCCCGCGGCCAGCGGCTCGGCACCCTGGCGGTGGGCCGGCACCAACGGCACCGGCACGACCCGGACGAGGTGGCGGTGCTGGAGGACGTGGCCCGACGGGCCGCGCTGGCGATCGAGAACGCCCGCATCCACGCCGAGCGCCGACGGGTCGCGCAGACGCTCCAGCACTCCCTGCTGCCGCCCGTCCTGCCCGTGGTGGACGGCATCGGCTTCGCCGCCGAGTACGTGCCGACCGGCGACGACGCCGAGGTGGGTGGCGACTTCTACGACGTGGTGCCGCTGCCCGACGGGCGCTGGCTCGTGGTGATCGGGGACGTCTCGGGCAAGGGCGTCCAGGCAGCGGCGGTCACCGGGCTGGTCCGCGACGTGATCCGGGTGCTGGTCGGCGACGGCAAGCCGCTGCCGGAGGCGCTGGCCCGGCTCAACGAGACGCTTGTCGAACGGGGTGGCGGCCGATACTGCACGCTGGCCCTGGCGGCGGTCGGGCCGGGTGACGGTGACCGCCTGGACGTCTCCCTGCACCTGGCGGGGCACGACCGGCCGGTGCTGCTGGCCGGTGGAGGTGGCGCCCGGTTCGTCGGCACCGGTGGCACGGCCCTGGGCCTGCTCGACACGATCACCTCGCCGACGGCGGAGATCACGCTCGCCCCGGGTGACTCGCTGATCTTCTACACCGACGGGGTCACCGAGCGGCGGCGCGGTCGGGAGCTGTTCGGCACCGACCGGCTGCGGGACGCGGCAGCGCCGTTGGCCGGCTACTCGGCGGACGTGGTCGCCGCCCGCCTACGCGCCGCCGCGATCAACTTCTCGGTCGAGCCGCCCCGGGACGACATCGCCGTGCTGGTGCTCCGCAACGACGCGGTCTGACACCCGCCACCGGCTCACCAGGCGGCGGTGCGCCCGATAGATTGACCGCCATGTCGACTGTCGCGCGGGACGCACCGTACTCCCGACCGGTGGTCCGGGCGCTGATCGCCGCGCAGCTCGCGACCGTCGGGGCGTTCCTCACGGTGCTGGTGCTCTACCTCGGCCGGATGGCCATCGCCGGCGTCGGGCCTGCCGAGATGCTGACCGGCGCGTACGACCCCAAGGAGCTGATCCCGTTCGGGACGCACGGGGCGAACCCGCTCTTCTGGCTCTACGCACTGGTGTCGGTGCTGTATCTGGTGGGCGCGGTGCTCGGGCCGCCGCTGGCGCTCGTCGCGCTGGCACTGGCGGCCCGCGAGCACGGCACCATGCCCCGGACGACGCGCACTCTGCTGCTGGCCGGTGCGGCCAGCACGGTGGTGGTACTGGTGGCCCGGTTCACTCCGCCGCTGCTGGACATGCACCGGTGGTGGCTGGACTAACCGATCGGCGGCGTCGCGCCCGGGTCACAGCCCGCCGGGGAGGCGGCCGGGGGCGAGACGGTGCTCCGGGTCGAGGTGCTCCTTGGCGGCCCGCAGCCGGGCCAGGCCGGCCAGCTCACCCCAGAGGTCCACGGCCTGGCGCACCGCCGCGGGGGCGGAGACGACCACGCAGCGACCCTGTCGGGCCAGCAGGACGCCACGGACCGCGGCCAGGATGGATGCCACCCGGTCGGGCGCCACCGCGCCGGGCAGGGCTGCATGCACCACGCCCAGCCCGGCCGAGCCCCGCACCGGCACGGGAGCGCCGGCCGCGTCCCGCAACGCGTAGACGGCGGCGTGGAGATCGCTGATCGGCACCTCCAGGCGCAGCGCGGTGTCACCAGGCGCGAACGGGTAGCGCCGCCACCACGGCGGGGCGGAGTGGGCAACCGTCGCCTCGCCGTGCAGCAGCCCGACCAGCCGCTCGGCGCGCTCGGTGACCTCGGCCGGGCCACCCTCCAGCAGCACGACCAGGCTGCCTGCCCGGGACGGGGCACCGGACCGACCGGACATCGACGGGTGGCGCTCGCGGGCGGTTGCGGCGGGGTGGCCGGGCGGGTAGGCGGTGCGCGGCCTGGGTGGCCCGCCGGGCAGGTCCAGCTCGATGGCCGCCGGCTCCAGTCGGGCGGCGAGAATCGCCCGGACCAGGTCGTGGACCTCCAGCGGCGTCCACACCGGACGGGACACCCAGAGCCGGCTGGCCGGCACCGGCTGCACCCGCAGGCTCGCCGAGACCAGCACGCCGAGGGCGCCCTGCGAGCCGCAGAGCAGCCGGGCCAGGTCGAGCCCGGGCACGCCACCGCCGGCGCTGACCAGCTCACCGTCGGCGCCCAGGTAGCGGACGCCGAGGAGCTGGTCGCACGGGCTGCCGTGGCGGTGCCGGAGCGGCCCGGCCTCCCCGGCGGCGAGCACTCCGCCGAGCGTTGCGCCGGGCGACGGGGCGTCCATCGCGAGCCGCTGCCCGGTGCGCTCCAGAGTGGCCTGCACCGCCCGCAGCGGGGTGCCCGCACCCACCTCGGCCACCGGCGCGCCGACCGGCTCGTGGCCGATCCCCGCCAGCCGGCCGGTGTCGAGCATGATGTCGACCTGCGTGGGGGTGGCACCCCAGTCGATCTTCGTGCCGGCGCCCCGGGGCACCACCGCCAGGTCGTGCACGGCGGCCAGTCGCAGCACCTCGGCCGCGGCGTGCGGGCCACCGGGCACCGCCACCCAGCGGGCCGGACGCCCGGCGACCTCGTCGGCCGGGCCGGCGAGTCGGGCGAACGGCGGACCGCAGATCGCCGTCAGCCGCTGGGTGATCTCGAGGGCTCCGGACCGGCCGAGGGAGCTCGCTGCTGCCGCCATGCCGGCTATCGTACATGTGTTCGAAAGCCGTGGTGATGGCCTTCGGGGTGCCGCGGGTCCGGCGCGCGGGGGGAGCCGGCCGGTAACGTGGCCGCCGTGACCACCGAGACTGCCCCGCCCGCGGCGAAGCGGGTGCCCACCGAGCGCACCCACCACGGCGACACCGTCGTCGACGAGTACGCCTGGCTCGCCGCCAAGGACGACCCGGAGACGATCGCCTACCTGACCGCCGAGAACGCGTTCACCGAGGAGCGCACCGCGCACCTGGCCGCCCTGCGCGCGGAGCTGTTCGAGGAGACCCGCCAGCGGACCTTGGAGACGGACCTGTCCGTGCCCACCCGCAAGGGCGGGCACTGGTACTACACCCGGACGATCGAGGGCCAGCAGTACGGGGTGCACTGCCGGCGCGCGGTCCGCGACGGCGAGACCGACCCGCCGGTCAGCGCGGACGGCGCGCCGCTCGACGGCGAGGAGGTGCTGCTCGACGGCAACCTGCTGGCCGAGGGGCACGACTTCTTCTCGCTGGGCGCGTTCGACGTCAGCCCGGACGGGCGCTGGCTGGCGTACTCGACCGACTTCTCGGGTGACGAACGGTTCACCCTGCGCGTGAAGGACCTGAGCACCGGCGAGCTGCTGCCGGACGAGGTGCCCGACACGTTCTACGGCACCGCCTGGTCGGCCGACGCGTCCGTGCTGTTCTACGTGACGGTCGACGACGCCTGGCGGCCGAACCGGGTCTGGCGGCACACCATCGGCGCCGCGGCCGCCGACGACGTGGTGGTCCACCAGGAGGACGACGAGCGGTTCTGGGTGGGCGTCGAGCTGACCCGGTCGGAGAAGTTCATCCTCGTCGACATCCACAGCAAGATCACCAGCGAGGTGCTGGTGATCCCGGCCGGCAACCCCACCGGTGCGCCGGCCGTGATCGCGCCCCGCCGGCAGGGCGTCGAGTACGCCGTGGAGCACCACGGCCACCGCTTCCTGATCCTGCACAACGACGGCGCGGAGGACTTCGCGCTGGCGTTCACCTCGGCGGACGCCCCGGGCGACTGGGTGCCGCTGATCGAGCACACCCCCGGCACCCGCCTGGAGGCGGTCGACGCGTTCGCGAACCACCTGGTGGTGTCGCTGCGCACCGACGGGCTCACCGGCCTGCGGGTGCTGCCGGTCGGCAGCGACGACTCGTACGACATCGACTTCCCCGAGCCGCTCTACAGCGTGGGGTTGGACGCCAACCCGGAGTACCGCACGGGGCAGATCCGGCTGCGCTACTCCTCGCTGGTCACCCCCGACTCGGTGTACGACTTCGACCTGGTCACCCGGCAGATGGTGCTGCGCAAGCAGAAGCCCGTGCTGCCCGGGCCGGACGGGCGGCCGTACGACCCGGCCGAGTACGAGCAGCACCGCGACTGGGCGCTCGCCGACGACGGCACGCGGGTGCCGATCTCGCTGGTCTGCCGGGTCGGTACGCCCCGGGACGGCTCGGCACCGTGCGAGCTGTACGGCTACGGCTCGTACGAGGCCAGCATGGACCCGTGGTTCTCGGTGGCCCGCCTGTCCCTGCTGGACCGGGGCGTGGTCTTCGCGGTGGCGCACATCCGCGGCGGTGGCGAGCTGGGCCGGCGCTGGTACGACCAGGGCAAGATGCTGGCCAAGAAGAACACCTTCACCGACTTCGTCGCCTGCGCCCGGCACCTCGTCAAGGCCGGCTGGACGGCCAGCGACCGGCTGGTCGCCCGGGGCGCCTCGGCCGGTGGGCTGCTGATGGGCGCGGTCGCCAACCTCGCCCCGGACGCGTTCGCGGGGATCGTGGCGCAGGTGCCGTTCGTGGACGCGCTCACCTCGATCCTCGACCCGTCGCTGCCGCTCACCGTCACCGAGTGGGAGGAGTGGGGGAACCCCCTCGACGACCCCGAGGTCTACGCGTACATGAAGTCGTACACGCCGTACGAGAACGTCGCGGCGGTGGACTACCCGGCGATCCTCGCGGTGACCAGCCTCAACGACACGCGGGTGCTCTACTCCGAGCCGGCGAAGTGGATCGCACGGCTGCGGGCGACCGCACCGCAGGGCGACTACCTGCTCAAGACCGAGATGGGTGCCGGGCACGGTGGCCCGAGCGGTCGCTACGACGCCTGGCGCGAGGAGGCGTTCATCAACGCCTGGATCCTGGACCGCCTCGGTCGCGCCTGACGCGCTCGCCGGCTCGCCGGGACCCTGATCACGCTTGATCCGGGATGTAGTGGCCTCACTCGGTCGTCGAGGCCACTACATCCAGGAAATTGCGCGATCATGCGCGCCTAGACTTCCCGGAGTGAGCGACGAGGCCGATGCGGACAACCCGGGAGCGGCCCGCCGGATGTCCGCGTGGATGATCCTGGCAGTGGTGGCCGCCGCCCTTGTCGTCTGCTGCTGCTCCGCCGCCGTCGGCCTGCTGATCTCCTGGTGGGCCGGCCTGTTCCACGCCCCGACCTGACCGACCGACGGCCGACCCCGCGCCGGCCACACCTCGTCGGTCAGGCCGTCCGCAGCTCGTCCACCGCCGTGCTCACCCGCAGGAAGAGCAGGCCGACGCCGACCGTCACCAGCACCGCCGCCAGGGCGCCGGCGCCGAGCCAGGCCAGCTGTTCCAGGGGTACGGCGATCGCTTTCTCCACCCCGGCGGTCTGCACGATCCGCGTGTACTGGCTGCGGGTGGCCGGATCGTCGCAGAGCGCCGCGCCGGCGTCGCAGACCTCGATCGACGACCCGCTCGTGGTGATGCTCTGGAAGAGCCCTCGGCCGAGCAGCAAGCCCACGGTGAGCGCCAGCAGGATCGCCGGCACGGCCGGGGTGAGCGCCTGCCAGGCCACCGATGCGCTGAGCGTGCTGCGGGGCACGCCGGTGGCGACCAGCGCGGCGTAGGCCCGTCGGCGGGCGACGATCCCCTCGACCAGCGCGACGATCAGGCCGCCCGCCGCGATCAGCACCGCCACGGCCACCGCGGCGTCGACCAGATCCATCGTCGACAGATAGAAGGGGTTGGTGCCCGCGTCCACCCCGGCGAGCCGGTTCTGCTCCCGTTCCACCTCGTCCTGTGCGACGAAGTAGGCGCGCTGTGCCGCCGCGCCGGCACCGAAGATCACGGCGGCCAGCAACGCGGCGAACGTCCGGCTGCCCGCCCACGGGTCGGCCATCAGCCGGCCCGCCGCGAGCAGCGCCGACGCACCGCGGGCGTGCCGGTGCAGCAACCGTCCGCAGGTGTGCGAGATCCAGCCGGTGCCGATGACCACCCCGATCATCGCGGTGAGCCCACCCGCCAGGAACAACAGCGGCACCAGCCAGCCCAGAACCGCGTCGTTCCCGTCGAACCGGTACACCAGCGGGCGTACAGCGACGAAGGAGGCCAGGCCCAGGCCGATCAGCAGCCCGGCCCAGGGGCGCGGACCCCGCTCGCGGGCGGCCTTGCGACTGACCCCGAGCGGGCTGGTCGTGACCGTGCGCAGCATCAGGGCGGTGGCCAGCGCCGCGATCACCGGCAGACCCAGCACCACCGCGACCAGCGCGCCGACCGACGGCAGCACGTCGGTGGGCAGGGCCAGCCGACCCTGCTCGTCCGGGCGGTGCAGCAGCGCACGGCCGGCCAGGTAGACGCCCAGCCCGGCGAGGGTGCCGAGCAGGCTGGCCAGGCCGGTCTCCAGCACCGCCAGGCGGGTGACCTGACCGGGCGTGGCGCCGGCCAGCCGGAGCGCCGCGAGTCGCCGGTCCCGGGCCGGCGCCCCGAGCCGGGCACACTGGCCGGCCAGCGCCAGCACCGGAACGGCCAACATCAGCAGCGCGAACGCCGTCCCCCCGCGCAGTCCCGGCTCACTCAGCAGCGCGTTGCGGTACTGCTCGGACTCCGCCCGGGCGTTGCCGGGCGGTTTCGGGATGGCCAGCACGGTGAGCGCCGCCAGCCCGGCCAGCGTCGCCAGCAGGGCACTGAGCGCGGTCAGCACCACCCGCGCGGTGTCGGTCCGGTTGCCGGCCAGCGCGAGCCGCACCAGCGTCGCCGGCCTCACCGGGGGCCGCCCGCCAACGGCACGTCGAGCCCCAGACCGGTGTGGTCCACCAGGCCGTCGCGCAGCACGATCTCCCGATCGGCGTACGCGGCGATCCGGGGCTCGTGCGTGACCAGCACGACGGACGTGCCTTGCTCGCGGGCGAGCCGAACCAGCTGGGTGAGCACCTGCTCGCCGGTGAGCGTGTCCAGCGCGCCGGTCGGCTCATCGGCGAAGAGCACCCGCGGCTCGGTGACCAGCGCCCGAGCCGTGGCGCACCGCTGCTGCTGACCGCCGGACATCTCACCCGGCCGGAGGTCGGCCAGGTCGGCCACCCCGAACCGTTCCAGCCAGGTGAGGGCCGCCGTCCGTGCCTCTCGCCGCCCCGTGCCGGCGAGGAGCAGGGGCAGGGCCACGTTCTCGGCCGCGGTCAGCTCGGCGACCAGCTGGCCGAACTGGAACAGCACGCCGAACTCGGTGCGCCGCAGCCGGGACCGGGCCGCCTCCGACCAGGTGTCGATCCGGTGGCCGCGCCAGGTGACCTCGCCCGCGTCGGGCCGGAGGATCCCGGCCAGGCAGTGCAGCAGGGTCGACTTGCCGCAGCCACTCGGACCGGTGACCGCGACGATCTCGCCCTCGGCCACGTCGAGCGTCACACCGCGCAGCGCGGGCGTCGGACCGTACGCCCGAACCACGCCGCGAGCCTGGAGTTGCGTCACGCGTGCACCTCCCGGTGCCAGTCGGCGACCCGGCCCAGGGTGGTGTGCAGCCACCGCAGGTCCGCGTCGAGATGGGCGATCGCGAAGTCGGCCGCGACCACGTCGTTGAGGGTGGCGGCCGGGTCGGTCTTGACCGCCGTCAGCTCCCGCAGCCGTGCGGTGTGCGCGGCGCGCTGGGCCACCAGGTACGACCGCGCCCGGTCGACGTCGGCGACCAGCAGCGCCACCACGACCTTGGCGAAGAGCGTGCTGGCCACGTACGGCATCGGTGGTTCCACGGTGGACAGCCAGCGATCCAGCGTGGAGCGGCCCTCGTCGGTAAGCGCGTACGTCGTGCGGTCCGGCCCGGAGGCGCGGTCCTGACCCGCGGTGGCCACCAGACCGTCCCGTTCCAGGCGGCCGAGGGTGGCGTAGACCTGCCCGAACGCCAACGGCCGAGCCCGCGGCAACCGCTGGTCATGCGCACGCTTGAGCTCATACCCGTGCCGGCTGCCCCCAGCGAGCAACCCGAGCAGCACATGCGGCGTGGACACCCGGCCCACTATTCACCCAGCGAATACCCAAGTCAACCACCCCCCTCCCCCAGCCCTCGGCCCTGACTGCTGGTGATCAAGAGGTTTGGGTCAGATTTCGCCCCGCTGATGACGCAAACCTCTTGATCACCGGGGCGAAGGGGTGGGGGTGGGAGTGGGGTTAGGGGGTTTGGGGCCAGGTGGGGGTTCGGCCGGTCTGGGTCAGGAGGTGGTCCAGGTCGGCGCTGCCGGAGGCCGTTGTGGAGGTGGGTGGGGTTGGGGTGGGGTCGGCGAAGACACCCATCTTGCGGGCGGTCGGGCCCAACTGCTCGACCAGGGCGTGCAGCTCGGTCACCGCCTCCGGGGCGGGCTGGTAGGGCTGGCCGGTCGCCACGGCGAGATCCCAGCCGTGCACGATCAGGTCCAGCAGGGCCATGCCGCCGACGACGGTCTGCGGCAGCCCCATGCCCGGCGAGACGCCCTCCAGCGTGGACGGGTCCGACCAGGCGACGATCAGGCGGTCGGTCTCGACCGCGAACCGGTCCCGCCAGCCGTCGTCCAGGTGGTCGGGTTTCTCGGCCCACTCCACCGGCCTCTTCTCGGCCAGGTCCTGGAAGTTCACCACCACCTCGAACAGGTGGTTGAGCAGATCACGGACCACGTAGTCGCGGCACGGAGTGGGCAGGTCGAGCTGGTCGTCGGCGATGCCGCGTACCACGTCGACGGTTCGCGGCGCGGCAGCCGCCAGCAGATCGCTAGTCTGAGTGGCCATACGGCCAGCGTATGAGGGTGGTCTTGAAGAAATGCGACAGCGACCGCGCGGCGACAGCCGGGGGATTCTCGACCCGGCTCGGTTGCTGCGCGAGGTCCGCTTCCGGCGGCACCTGCCGGCCGAACCGCTGCGCGAGTGGGTCGAGCACTACTGGTTGATCGACTGGACGTTGAGCGCGCCGTTCGAGCAACGGGTCGTGCCGCACCCGGCGGTGAACGTGGTGTTCCGCAGCGATGGTGCGCGTGACCGCGACGGCGACGCCGCGGAGGCCGGCGAGGTGGCCGGCGTCGGCCGCGACCTGTTCCGGATCACGCTCACCGGCACCGGCCGGGTCTGCGGGATCCAGTTCCGCCCCGGTGGTTTCCACCCGTTCTGGCGTCGGTCGGTGGCCGAGTTGACCGGACGTCGACTGCCACTGCCCGCCGGCCGGCTGACCCGTCCCGCCCATCCCGTCTGCGCGGGCAGCGACAACGACCGCTGTCGCGCGCTCGACGCGGCGCTCATCGCGTGGGCGCCCGACCCGGACCCGGCCGCAGCGGAGGCCGTTCGGCTGGCCGAGTCCATCCGCGCCGACCGGACGGTGCTGCGCGTCGACGAGTTCGCCGCGCGGCACGACGTTCCGGTCCGCCGGCTACAGCGGCTCTTCACCGAATGCGTGGGGGTCGGCCCGAAGTGGGTGATCCGCCGCTACCGCCTCCAGGAAGCCGTCGAGCGGGCCGCCGGGGCTCCGCTCGACTGGGCGGGCCTCGCCGCCACCCTCGGCTACAGCGACCAGGCCCACCTGGTCCGCGACTTCACCGCCGTCGCCGGAGTGTCACCCGCCGCGTACGCCCGCTCGGTGCACTGAGCCGCACGCGCGACCACCGGGCAGCACCCACGGCGCAGCGACCACCGAGCAGCCCTGCGGTGCCGCCGCGCTCAGCGACGGCGCACGACGACCACGGCGACGTCGTCCTGGATCTTGGATGGGGCCAGCTCCACCAGTAGTCGGGCGCAGAAGTCGTCCAGGTTGTCGTCCACGGTGGCGGCGACCGCGGCGAGCGCGGCCAGGCCCTCGTCGATGGTGGCGTCCCGGCGCTCGATCAACCCGTCGGTGTAGAACACCAGCGTGGCGCCGGCCGGCAGGACGAACTCCAGGTCGGCCGGTCGGGGCGCGCGGACGCCGAGCAGCGGCGCCGAGTGCTGCACGAACTCGACCTTGCCGTTCTGGTGCAGCAGCGGGGGCAGGTGACCGGCGCTGGCCAGCCGCACCCGCCCGGTCGGCGGGTGCAGCAGCAGGACGCAGAGCGTGGCCAGTTCGTTCGGCAGCAGGGTCCGCATCAGCTCGTTGACCCGGTGCAGGATCTCGCCGGGTTGGTGCCCCTCGACGGCGTACGCCCGCACCGCGTGCCGCAGCTCGGCCATCACGGTGGCCGCGTGCAGCGAGTGGCCGGCCACGTCGCCGATCGCCAGCAGGAGGTGCCCGTCGAGCATCACCAGCTCGTAGAAGTCGCCGCCCACCTCGGTCTGCGCGCTGGCGGGCTCGTAGCGCACCGCGAAATCCAGGCCGGTCACCGTGGGCAGGCTGCGCGGGAGCAGGCTGCGCTGCAGGGTGACGGCGATGCGGTGCTCCTCGTCGAAGGAGCGCTGGGCCTCGACCGCCGCCGCCACGGCCTGGGCGAGCTGCACGAGCACCGGCGTGCGGGCGGTCTGGGTGGCGGTGGGGACCACCACGTACAGCGGCGCCCGGTCCTCGCGCAGCCGAGCCGCGGCCACGGTCACCGAGTCGTCCGCCGGCCAGGTGAGCAGCCCCCAGTTCGCCGGGGCCTCCACCTTGACCGTGGCCCCCGTGGGCACCCCGGTGTCGTCGACGACCCAGGGCACGATGGCGGCTTCGGCGCCGGGGCCGGCGCAGATACCGGCGAGGCAGTCACCGTCGAACGTCTCGGCGATCACGGCGGCGGGGCTCTTGAAGATCTCCGCGGCCCCCTCCGCGGCGACCTCGAGCAGCCGCGTGAAGGTCGACGCGGCGTGCACCGCGACGGTGGTGTCGGCGAGGCCGAGCAGCCGCTCGGCGAGCAGTTCGGCACGCTTGCGGGCCTGGTAGTACCGCAGGACCGCCCGGGTGGTGGCGATCAGCTCCTCGGGCTCGATCGGCTCGGCCAGGTACGCGTCCGCTCCCCGGGTCAGTCCCTGGGCGCGGTCGGCGACGTCCACCGCGTGCGCGGAGACGTGGATCACCGGCATCACCGGGTGCGCCGCCTTGATCCGCTCGCACACCTCGTAGCCGCTCAGGTCGGGCAGCCGGACGTCGAGCACCACCAGGTCGATCCGGTCCGTCTCGACCCGGGCCAGCGCCTCGGTGCCGCTCTCCGCTTCGAGGACTGTGTACCCGGCCCGGGTCAGCCAACTGACCAGCAGGTAACGCTTGGTCCGACTGTCGTCGACCACCAGGACGGTCGCCGGGCCGCCGTCCACCGTCACGCTCCGCCGGTGGGCAGGGAGACGGTGAATGTGCTGCCCCGGCCCGGCTCGCTGGTCAGCTCCAGCGTGCCCCCGAGCAGGGTCACCAGCCGCCGGGCGTACGGCAGGCCGAGGCCGGTGCCGCCGACCCGGGTCGCCCCCGGCACCTGGTAGAACTCCTCGAAGATCCGATCGTGCATCTCGGGGGCGATGCCCGGGCCGGTGTCACTGACCTCGAAGTTCCACCTGTCGTCGCGGTGCCGGACGCGCAGGCGCACCTCACCACGCTCGGTGAACTTCAACCCGTTGTGCAGCAGGTTGCGCAGCACCTGGCCGAGCAGCACCTCGTCGGTGCGGAGCACGGCCGGCGCAGTCGGCTCCTCCACGGTGAGCTCCACCTCCGGCCGGGTGGCCAGCGCCCGCATGGTGCCGCGCAGTTGGCCGAAGACCGGGCGCAGATCCACGTCCGCCCAGTCCGGCTCGATCCGGCCCGACTCCGCCTTGGCGAGATCCAGCAGTTCGTTGACCAGCCCGAGCAGGTCCTCCGCCGACGAGCGGATGAGACCCACCTGGCGGGCCTGTTCGGCGGTGAGCGGGTCGGAGGCTGAGTCGGCGAGCAGACGCCCCAACCCCATGATCGCGGTGACCGGGGCGCGCAGCTCGTGGCTCACGTTGGCCAGGAAGCGGCTCTTCGACTCGCTCGCGGCGCGCAGTTGGGCCGACTTCTCGTCCAGCTCGGCGTAGAGAGCGACCACCCCCCGGTTGGTCTCCTCCAACTCCTCGGTGAGCTGGTTGTAGAGCGCCAGCACGCCGCGGTTGGTCTCGGCCAGCTCCTCGTTCAGCACGGCCAGCTCGTCGCGCTGGCTGCGTACCTCGTCGAGTGCCGCGATGAGCTGGCCGTTCTGCACGGTCAGCTCATCCAGCGCGCTGGCCGGGGCGGTGCGGCCAAGTTCCGCACGGAACTCGGCCAGCCGCTCCGGAGTTGGTGTCGGCGCGTTGGCCGGGACTCTTCGGGACATCCGTACGACCGTAACCCCCTCGACGGTCGACACGCTCAGTGTGTCGACCAGTCGGGAGACCGCACCCGACTGCGGCTCGTACCGGCCGTCGGGCAGCGGGGCCACCGGGGCCAGGTCGGCGCGGAGGTGGAACCGGCCGTCGGATCCCGCGTCGACGTGGAACGTGACGTCCGCGCCGCCGGTCGTACGCAGCAGGTCCCGGGCGACCTCGCTGAGCGCGGTGGCGATTCGGACCTGGTCCTGGTGTTCGAGGCCCACCACGTTGGCCACCTCGCGGCCACGCTGGCGGATGACGAAGATGTCCTGCTCGACCCGCAGCGCCATCTGCAGCAGCGGCGGCGCGGCCGGCTCCGCGCTCATGCCCACGACCTCGCGACCAGAACGCAGGCGTCGTCGCGTCGGACGCCGGCGTCGCGCAGCAGGGTCGCCGCCATCACCAGCGGGGATCGTTCGGCGAGGCCCGGGTAGTCGGTCAACCGCCAGCGGTCGGCCACGCCGTCGCTGTGCATCACCAGCCGGGCGCCCGGTCCGAACGGGTAGTCGTAGCCCCGGACCGTCGGCCGCTGGTGCCCGGCGATGCCGGGCAGCGACACCAGCCCTCGGCGCTGGCCGTCGCCCTCGACGATCACGCCGCTGATGTTGCCCAGCCCGGCGTAGTGCAGCACGCCGGCCGCCAGCTCGGCGACCGCGAGCGCGGCGCCGCGGGTGTGCGACATGCTCCGATGCAGGTGACTGACCACCGCTGCCGGTGGGCTGGCCGGGGCGTCGCGGAAGGCCGCGAGCGCCGCCTCGGTGGCGGCGGCGGCCAGCGGCCCGTGCCCCAGCCCGTCGCTGACCAGCACCTGGTGCCGGCCGTCGGCGATCCGGACGGCGTACCCGTCGCCGCTGACCGTCTCGCCGGGAATGGGCCGGGCGAGGGCGCCGGCCCAGGACGGATGGGCCGGTTCGGCCGGCCAGACCTGCACGGCGAGGACGGTGCCCCGACCGGGCAGGGAGTACGCGTCGAACCAGCTCGCCTGCCGGACGATGGCGCCCAGGCCGATGCCGAGCGTGCCGGTGGTGGAGTGCCCGTCGCGGGACGAGACGGCGAGGTCGGCCATGCCGGGCCCGGAGTCGATGGCCACCAGCTCCACGCCGGCCTGCCCGGCGCGGCGGACCGGCCGGAGCAGCAGGACACCGTTGTCGGCGTGCTTGACGAGGTTGCTGGTCAGCTCGGCGGCGACGATGGCCAGGTCGGCGATGCGCGCCGCACCCATCTCGATCTGCTCGCCGAGGCGTTCCGCGGCGCGTCGTACGGCGCTGGCGGTGCTGCCGGCCTCCACCCGGAACCAGATGCCGCTGTCGGTGACCGGGTCCCCGTTCACCGCGACCACTTGGTCACCGTGATGCGCGTGCCGGTCTCCGCCGACGTCTCGATCTCGAACTCGTCGACCAGCCGCCGGGACCCGCTGAGCCCGAGGCCGAGGCCGCCGCCGGTGGTGTAGCCGTCGGTCAGGGCCATGTCGAGGTCGGCAATGCCGGGGCCGGAGTCGGCGAAGATGATCCGGACGCCCTTGCGACGACCGTTGTCCACGATCGTCACCTCCACGGTGCCGCCGCCGCCGTACACCAGGGTGTTGCGGGCCAGCTCGCTCGCTGCGGTGACCACCTTGGTCTGGTCGACGAGCGACAGCTTGACGGCGACCGCCACCGTGCGGACCAGTTGCCGGACGCGGACCACGTCCTCATCGCTGCGGACCGACTGCGCCTGCGGCTGGCCCAGGTCGACGCCCGTGGTCACGGCGTGGCCGTCTCGGCGTCCGGATCGTCGTCGAGCTGGAGGTCGAGCTCGTCGGCGCGGGCCGCCGCGATCAGCTCCATGCCGCGTTCGACGTTCAGCGCGGTACGGATGCCGTTCAGCGACAGCCCCAGTTCGACAAGGGTGATGGCGACGGCGGGTCGCATGCCGACCACCACCGTCTCGGCGTCGAGGACCTTGGAGATCGACGCGATGGTGGAGAGCATCCGCCCGACGAACGAGTCGACGATGTCCAGCGCCGTGATGTCGATGATGACGCCGTGGCAGCCGGTGGCCACGATCCGCTCGGCGAGGTCGTCCTGGAGCTGGACCGCCGTCTGGTCGGACATGTCGAGCTGGATCGAGACGAGCAGGATGTCACCGATCTTGAGGATCGGTACGCGCTCCATCAGACGTCCCGGCGTGGCTGGCGACGGGCGGTCTCCACCCCGTTGAGCCGCAGCACGTGCCGCAGCGCGTCGGCCAGGCTCGCCTTGGTGGCGATGTCGCCGAACTCGATGCCGAGCGCCACGATGGTCTGCGCGATCTGCGGACGGATGCCGGAGATGATGCAGTCGGCGCCCATCAGCCGGGCGGCCACCACGGTCTTCAGGATGTGCTGGGCGACCTGGGTGTCCACGGCGGGGACGCCGGTGATGTCGATGATCGCGTACGGGGAGCCGGTGTCGACCAGGGTCTGCAGCAGCCGCTCCATGACCACCTGGGCGCGGGCCGAGTCCAGGGTGCCGACCAGCGGGACGGCGACCACGCCCTCCCAGAGCTTGACCACCGGGGTGGAGAGTTCGAGCAGCTGCTCGGCCTGGTCGGCGATCAGGCTCTCGCGGGTGCGCACGAAGCTCTCGAAGGTGAACAGGCCCAGCTCGTCGACCAGCTTGGAGAAGGCGACGTAGTCGTGCAGCGCGTTGGCGCCGCCGGACTCCTGCACCAGGTCGGCCAGCACGTCCTTGAGCGCGAAGACGCTGATCGTCGTCTCGGTGGCGGAGAAGCCCTGTCGGGCCCTGCCCCGGGACAGCTCGGACAGCGTGGCGCGCAGTTCCGCGGCGTGCTCGGCGGACAGGTCGATCGTGCCCTGCTCACCGGCGCCGACGATGGCACCGTGCAGGTCCTCGACCTGCCGGCGCAGCTCGGCGTGACTCAGCCGACCCCGCAGCGAGCTGGCAACGATGTCGGTCCACCGCTGCGTGACCTGCTCGGCATGCTCGCCCAGCAGCGCGGCGAGCCGACCACTTTCCTCGGCGTTCAACGCCATCGTGAAACCCCCCTCGACCTGGACCGGCCGGACTCTATCACCGGGGTCTGCGCAACTACTTGCTCCGTAGCAATGGAATGATGATGGCCACCGGATGCCGGCTCCCGTCCTGCGTCGGATGACGATCGTGGGATACCGTTCCCCCGATAACAGGAGGTCTGGCGAATGTCCCTGACGGTGCACACGGAACAACGCGGCGACGTGGTCGTCGTGTCGGTCGCGGGCGAACTGGACATGGCAACCGCACCTCAGTTGCAGGATCAGATCACCGACCTGCTCGACAAGGGCCGTAACCGGCTGGTGTTCGACCTGGCGGACGTCTCGTTCTGCGACTCGACCGGTCTGTCGGTGTTCGTTCGCGCCAAGAACAGCTGTGACGAGGCCGGCGGTGTGGTGCGGTTGGCCGCTCCGCAGCGCGGGGTGCTGCGCATCCTCGAGGTGAGCGGGCTCGTCGAGGTGCTGCACACCTACCCGACGGTGGATGAGGCCGTCGCCGGCGAACCCACCCCGGCGTCCTCCTGATCGCTGTCGCGACCTACTCGTCCTCGACGTAGCGGGGACGGGCGATCGCCATGCCCGCAGTCGTCTGCACGGCGAGTGCGGCCAGCAGGAACCCGATCGGCGCCGTCCAGCCGCCGGTGACCTCGTAGAGGATGCCGACCATCAGCGGGCCGAGGGCGGCGATCACGTACCCGGTGCTCTGCGCGAACGCGGAGAGCGCGACGGTGCCCTCGGCGGTGCGCGCGCGCAGGCCGATCGTGGTGAGGATCATCGGGAACGCGCCCTGTCCGATCGCCAGCAGGGCCACCCAGAGCAGCGCGGCGCCGTGCGGGGCCAGTGCCAGCCCCAGGTAGGCCAGCGCCGAGGCGACGGTCAGGCCGAGCACCAGCGGACGCAGGGTGGCGAGCCGACCGGCGAGGGTGGGCATCAGCAGCGCGATCGGCACGCCGAGCGCGGTCACCCCGGCGAGCAGCAGCCCGGCCGACTCCGGCCGGTAGCCGGCATCGCGGAAGAGCTGGGCCAGCCAGCCCATGATCGCGTACCCGCTGAGCGACTGCGCCCCGAAGTAGACCGCCATGGCCCAGCCCAGCCGGGTCCGCGCCGGCCGGACCCGCGTCGGCGCGGGGACGGCCGCCGTCGGGGTCGCGCGCCGCGCGCCCGCCCGGGTCCGCAGCGCCAGCGGCACCCACGGGAGTACGGCCACCGCGGCCAGCACGGCCCAGACGCCCAGCCCGGCCCGCCAGGAGCCGAAGGCGTGCGCGATCGGCACCGCGCTGGCCGCGGCCACCGTCGTGCCCAGGGTCAACGACATGGTGTACGCCCCGGTGACGAGGCCGGTCCGGTGGCCGAAGTGCTGCTTGACGAGCATCGGCAGCAGGATGTTGGCGACCGCGATGCCGGCCAGGGCCAGCGCGCTGGTGAGCACGAAGATCCAGGCCGAGTCGGTGACCGCCCGGAGCACCTGACCGGCGGCCAGGGCGATCATGGCGACCACCAGCACCCGGGCCGGCGCCACCCGGCGGACCAGCCACGGGGTGAGCGCGCCGAGGCCGGCGAACGCGATGGTCGGCAGGGTGGTGACCAGACCGGCCATGGTGCCGGAGAGCCCCAGCCCGTCGCGGATCTCGTCGAGCAGGGCGCCGAGGCTGGTGACGGCGGCGCGCAGGTTGAGCGCGACCAGCAGCATCCCGACCAGCACGAGCGCGCCACCGGTCGCCGGGTGCGTCCGCCGGCGCCCGGGGTCCCGCGTCGGGCGGATGTCGACGGCGGCGGGAGCGGGCGGGGCCGGGGCGGCGGTGGGTGGCGGGGTCATGACCTCTAACCTACAATCATGGGATGAATTTAGGGCCGGTGATGTAACCAGTGCCACCGTCGGTCGATTCCCCCACCGCGCCGTCGGCGCCGCCCCGCGACCGGGCCGCCGTGCCGCCTCGCGGGCACCGCGTCCGGCAGACCATCGAGCAGCTCCGGGCCCGGATCCTGGGCGGCGAGTGGCCGATCGGCGGGCGCATCCCCACCGAGCCACAGCTGGTCGCCGCGCTGGGTGTCGGGCGCAACACTGTCCGCGAGGCCGTCCGCGCCCTCGTGCACGCCGGGGTGCTGGAGTGCCGGCAGGGCTCCGGCACGTACGTGGTGTCCACCGACGAGCTGGCGCCGGTGGTGGCCCGCCGACTGGGCGACGACCGGATGAACGAGGTCATCGAGGTCCGGCGCGCGTTCGAGGTGGAGGCCGCCCGGCTCGCCGCGCTGAGGCGTACACCGGAGGACCTGGCTGCCCTCGACGGCGCGCTCGCCGAGCGCGAAGCTGCCTGGCGCGGCGGCCGGGTCGACGCGTTCGTCGAGGCCGACGCGGCCCTGCACGTCGCGGTGGTCGCCGCCGCGCACAACACCATGCTCGCCGAGCTGTACGCCTCGGTCGGCGCGGCCCTGCGCAGCACCGTCGCCCAGGCGATGGGAGACGCGCTCACACCCGAGCGCTACGTCGACCACACCCGGCTGGTCGAGGCGATCCGGGCCGGCGACGCGGGTCGGGCGGCGATCGAAGCCGGCGCTTTTCTGGAGCCCGCCTGAGGGGCATAGGTTGTGCCGGACGGAAAACCGGACACCTCGGGAGTACGGATGCTCAAGGGCTTCAAAGATTTCATCATGCGCGGCAACGTCGTCGATCTGGCGGTCGGTGTCGTCATCGGCGCCGCGTTCACGGGCGTGGTCACCGCATTCACCACATCGTTCCTCAAGCCGATCATCAAGCTGGTCGGTGGCGGGGAGGATCAGTTCGCCGGGCAGTGGGAGATCAGCAAGGGCAACTTCGTGGACTGGGCGGGGTTCCTCAACGCCCTGATCACGTTCCTGCTCACCGCGGCGGTGCTCTACTTCCTCGTGGTGTTCCCGATGAACAAGCTGGCCGAGCGGCGCAAGCGGGGCGAGGAGCCGCCGCCCTCCGCGCCCAGCGAGGAGGTCAAGCTGCTCACCGAGATCCGGGACGCGCTGGTCTCCGCCGGCCACACCACCCCCGGCCAGCAGCGCGGGGCGCTGGATGACGTGCTGGGCCGCCGCACCGAACCGCCGGCGCCGCGCTGACCCGAACGGATGCACATCGGCCCCTGCGGGAATCCCGCAGGGGCCGCATCTTCTCGTACGTGTGTTCGATAGAGTCCCGCCATGGAGCAGCGAAAGCACTGGTGGAACGGGAAATGGGGGCGGCTGGCCCGGCGGGACGTCTTCCTGCGGGTGGACGCCGACCGCTGGCACGTCGAGCAGCGGGCCGGCGGCGCCGAGGGCATTTCCCGGTTCTACGAGTACGGCAGCGCGGACGAGGCCGAGGAGACGGTCCGGGCGCTGCTCGACGGCTCGGACACCTGGCGGGAGCTGTCCCCGCGCCCACCGGGCAGCTGGACGCTCCCAAACAGCTGAGCGGGCGGCGGGTGGGCTGAGCCTCCGGTGGGGCGGCGACGGCGTTTAGTGGCGCGCCGCCCCGGGAACCGCTGAGGGATGGACCAGCAGGACGAGCAGCAGGCGAGCATCTCGCGGATCACCACCGGGATGTCGGTGATCGACTCCGCCGGCACCGAGGTCGGCACCGTGGACCTCGTCCAGCGGGGCGACCCCAACGCGGTGACCGTGCAGACACCGACCGCCGACCCGGGCAGCAGCCTGGACGAGCTGATCGAGGCGACGGCTGTCGAGGAGCCGGACGTTCCGGCCGACCTGGCGGCGCGGCTGTTGCACACCGGCTACCTGAAGGTCTCCACCGACTCGGCAGTCGGCGCCGTCTACGTGCCGGCCGACCGGATCGCCGCCGTCGCGGAGGGCCGGGTACGCCTCACGGTCGGCGTGGCCGACCTGCCGCCCGAGGAGTGACCGCCGGGTCAGTGATGTTGCGGTGTCCGGTCGGCGGGGATGGCGTCACTTCGCTGACCTGGTGTTGATCTCTCCGGGGCGGGCGAGACGGGCGCGGCTTGGCGGCGGTGGAAGAGCAGCAGCATCAGGCAGCCGGCGACCAGCCCCCAGAACGCGCCGCCCACGCCGATCAGCGTCACACCGGAGGCGGTCACCACGAAGGTGACCACGGCGGCCTCCCTGGTCGCCGGGTCGGTCACCGCCGCGGCGAGCGCGGTGGCGAGCGCACCCAGCAGGGCCAGGCCGGCGACCGCCTCGATGAGGATCGGTGGCGCGACCGCGACCAGGGCCGTGGCCACGCCGGCGCCCAGCCCGAGCAGGGCCAGCCCGAGCCCGGCGGTGACCGAGGCGACCCACCGGCGCTCCGGGTCCGGGTGGGCGTCGGGGCCGGCGGCCAGCGCTGCGGTGATCGCCGCGAGGTTCACCGCGTGCCCGCCGGCCGGGGCGGCCAGCAGGCTGGCCAGACCCGTGGCCCGCAGCGCCGCCCCGAACGGCGGTCGGTAGCCGTAGCCGACCAGCACCGCCATGCCGGGCACGTTCTGCGCCGCCATCGTGACCAGGAACAGCGGGAGGGCGAGCCCGACCAGCGCGGACGCGTTCCAGGCGGGCGCGGTCAGGGCGAGCGACGGGGTCAGCGTGGCACCGCTCAGCCCGGCCGGCGGCGCGGTCAGCGCGATCGCCACCACCGCCACCAGCAGCGCGCCGGGCACGGCCCAGCGGCGGGCGAACCGGTGCAGCAGCAGCCAGCCGAGCACCACCGGGCCGGCCACCCGGGGCAGCTCGACGAGCGCGCGGACCGGGGCGGTGCACAGGGGCAGCAGCACACCGGCGAGCATCGCGCCGGCCACCGGCTTGGGGATCGCGGCGACCGCCCGGCCCAGTGGCGGGAAGAGCCCGGCCGCGACGATCAGCGCCCCGGAGACGAGGAAGGCGCCCACCGCGACCGGCCAACCGCCGGTCGGCGGCCCGGTCGCCACCAGCAGCGCCGCGCCCGGCGTCGACCAGGCCACACTCATCGGGATCCGGTGCCGCCAGCCTAGCCAGGCGGCGGCGAGCCCGCACGCCACGCAGAGAGCCAGCAGGCCGGAGGCGGCCTGCGCGTCCGACGCGCCCGCCGCGCGGAGCCCGGCCAGCACGACGGTGAACGAGCTGGCGAAGCCCACCAGCGCGGTCACGACGCCGGCCAGCACCGGTTGCGCCCGTCCCGCCATCCCGACCTCCCCAAGCGTTCCGTTTACGGAACGACAGCGTGTAGCACGATAGCCCGGTGCCGCAGCCACCACCAGCCCGCCGTCCGGGCCTCGACGTGGATCCCGCCGTCGTCGGCCGGAGGGTCCGTGCCCTGCGGGAGGAGCGGGGGATCTCGCTGTCCACACTGGCGCGGCTCGCCGGTGTCGGAAAGGCCACCCTCTCCGGCCTGGAGAACGGCATCCGCAACCCGACGCTGGAGACGCTCTGGGCGGTCACCGCGCAGCTCGGCGTGCCGCTCACCGCCGTGCTGGCCGAGCCGGCCGCCGAGCCCACCGTGCACGGCGCCGCGGTCACCGCCACCCTGCTGGAGGTGTTCGACGACGCCGACGCGACCTACGAGCTGTACCGGATGCGCGTCGCACCCGGCATCGTGCAGATCTCCCCCGCCCATCAGCCGGGCGTCACCGAACACATCACCGTCTTCGCCGGCGTACTACGGGCCGGCCCGGCCGACGCGCCGCTGACCGCCCCGGCCGGCGGTCACCTGCGCTGGGTCTCCGACGTGCCGCACAGCTACGCGGCGGTGGGCGACGACGAGGTCGCGGCGAGCCTGCTGTTGCGCTACCCGCGCCGCTGAACCCGACTCAGTCCACCGGAGCGGGCACCGGCAGCCGGTGCCGGACCGCCCAGAGCGCCACCTCGGTACGCGACACCGAGCCGGTCTTGCGCAGCAGGTTCGACACGTGCACGGTGACCGTACGCACCGAGATGCCGAGCGCCTTCGCCACCTGCTTGTTGGACATCCCGGCGACCAGGCAGCCCAGCACCTCGACCTCGCGAGCGGTCAACTCCGGGTCGAGCGGCACGTCGACGACCGGATCGGCCGACGACGCCGGAGCGCGCGATGCGGTCGGCTGACGCGGGCCGGGCAGCCGCCGCAGCAACGCCTCCGGTCCCTCCGACGCGTGTGCGGCCAGCAGTTCGGTAAGCGCGTACGGGTTGCCGCCGGTGCACCGCCAGAGGGAGGTGACCAGCCGACCGGACGGGGTGCTGCCCGCGTACACCTGGGTCAGCACCTCGGCGACCTCGGCCGGGCGCAGCGGGCCAAGATGTTGGCGGACGGCGCCGCGCACGCCGCTGAGCCGGGCGAGCGCGCGGCGGGTGAGGTCCGGCGCCACCGCGTCGGCCGGCGGTCGGCTGGCCACCACGAGCAGGGCGGGCAGGTCGGCGACGGTGGCCAACTCCCCGACCAGGTTGACGCTGGCCGGGTCGAGCGCGTGCAGGTCGTCCACGACCAGCACGGCCGGGCCGGCGCCGACCAGCAGTTGGACCGTCCGCACGGCGAGGCGGAGCAGGGTGCCCGGCGCGTACCGCTCGCGGGGTGCGGTGGGCTGCTGGGCCAGCCAGGCCAGCGCGTCCGACGGCAGGCCGAGCCGGCTGGTGTCCCGACCGGTGAGCACCGCCGCCAGCCAGTCGTACGGGGCCGGGCCGTGCACCCGGGCGGCACCGGAGAGGACCAGCGCGGGACGCGGCGCGAAGGCGTCCACAGCGGCCGCGACCAGCAGACTCTTGCCCACCCCCGCCGCTCCGGTGAGCACCGCGACGGCGGGCGCCGAGCGGCGTGCGGCCGCCACGGCGGACCAAGCCCGGTCGAGCTCGGCGAGCTCGCCGGCGCGTCCGACCATGGACACCGGCATCATTTCTCAACCCTACGCAGTAGTGCGTAGAGACGAAGGCAGGGTGTTCTTGGCAAGCTGACACCATGACGCTGATCCTCCGCTCGGTCATCCTCAACGACATCGGCCTGGTCCGCACCAACAACGAGGACTCCGCCCTCGCCGGTGACCGCCTGATCGCCGTCGCCGACGGCATGGGCGGGCTGCCCGCGGGCGAGGTGGCGAGCGAGATCGTGATCCGGATCCTGGACGAGCTGGCCCCGCCCACCGACCCGGACGGGGCCGCCGACGCCCTCCGTGCCGTGGTCAGCACCGCCAACCAGCGCATCCACGCCGCGATCACCGTCGACCCGGCCCGCGAGGGGATGGGCACCACGCTCACCGCCGCGCTGCTGGCCGGGGAGACGCTGGTGCTGGCCCAGGTCGGCGACTCCCGCTGCTACCTGCTGCGCGACGGGGAGCTGACCCAGCTCACCCGGGACGACACGTTCGTGCAGGCGCTTGTCGACCAGGGCACGCTCTCCCCCGAGCAGGCCCGGCACCACCCGCAGCGGTCCCTGGTGACCCGGGCCGTGCAGGGCGCCGACACTCCGCCGGCCGTCGGCGTGCTCACGGTGGTCCCCGGCGACCGGTTGCTGCTGTGCAGCGACGGGCTCTCCGACTACGTCGAGGACGAGGCCATCGCGACGACCCTGGGCATGTACGCCGACCGGCAGCAGTGCGGCGAGCAGTTGGTGAAGCTCGCCCACCACGCCGGCGCTCCGGACAACGTCACAGTCGTCGTCTCCGACGTCACGACCCGCTGACCCACGCGGGCTGCTCGGCGGTCCCCGAGACCGGCCGCGTGAGTTCCGTTGGCGCTACTAGGTAGTTGTGCCATCTAGCTGACACCGCTAGTGTCCGGCGGGTGGAATCGGACCGGCGCGGGCAGTGGCTGCGGGGGGTGCTCGACATCTGCGTACTGGCCCTGCTGGCCGAACGCGAGTCCTACGGCTACCAGCTCGCCCAGTCGCTCGACGCGGCGGGCGTCGGGCCGATCCAGGGCGGCACCCTGTATCCCGTTCTGCTGCGCCTGCAGAAGACCGGCCTGGTGACGGCCCAGTGGCGGGAGGGCACCGCCGGGCCGGCCCGCAAGTACTACCGGCTCACCGACGACGGGCACACCGCGCTGCGCCAGGGCGGCGCCGCCTGGCTCACCTTCGTCGGACCGGTGAACGACATCGTCACGAAGGGGGTCGCCCGGTGAACTCCGACGACTGGCTACGCGCGCTCACCGCCGAACTGCACCAGCGCCGGGTCGCGGCCGACGCCGCCCGGCACGTGGTCGCCGAGGCCGCCACACACCTGCGTGAGGGGGGCGGGGACCCCCGGGTCGTCTTCGGCCCACCCCAGCACTACGCGAACGCGATCGTCGAGAGCATCGGCACCGCCCCCGGGCCACGGCCCGGGCCGGTCCGGCTGCACGCGAGGGGCATCACCAAACGGTACGGCCGCCAGACCGTGCTGCGCGACGCGACACTGACCGTCCGGGCCGGACAGATCGCCGCCATCGTCGGCGCGAACGGCTGCGGCAAGAGCACCTTCCTGCGGATCTGCGCCGGGCTGATCTCACCCGACAGCGGCGAGGTGACGGTCTCCGGGCGGCTCGGCTACTGCCCCCAGTCCGGAGGCACCGCCGACTTCCTGCTACCCGACGAGCACTTCGTCCTGATCGGCGCCGGCCAGGGCGTCGCCAGAGGACCGGCCCGCCGCGCCGGCCGGGCGGCGGCCCGACAGCTCGGCTGGGAGGCGGGGGGCGCCGTGCAGGCCCGACATCTCTCCGGCGGTACCCGTCAGAAGCTCAACCTGACGATGTCCGCGCTCAGCAATCCGGACGTGCTGCTGCTCGACGAGCCGTACCAGGGCTTCGACCAGGGCACCTACGTCAACTTCTGGGACCAGCTCAGCGCGCTGCGCGACGAGGGCACGGCGATCGTCGTGGTGACGCACCTGCTCAACCAACTCGACCGGGTGGACACCGTGCTCGACCTGACCCCGGCACCACAGTCCGGGTGGCGCGCGCCCGGCGTCCAGGGAGGCCACCCGTGAACCGGCTCGTCACCGTCGCCGAGATGACCCTGCGGGAACTGCTGCGGCGTCGGGGCGTACTCCTGCTGTTGTTGTTGATGCCGTTGACCTTCTACCTGATCCGGCGGGACGCCTACCTCGGGCAGTCGGTCCGCTCGCTGCTGCTCGGCGTGGGCTGGGCGGTGAGCACCGCGGCGCTGTTCGCCACCACCGCCGCCCGGGAGCTGGAGCCGAGGCTGCGGCTGGCCGGCTACCGGCCGCATCACCTCTATCTGGGACGGATGCTCGGCCTGTGGACGGTCGGCCTGGTCATCTCCGTGCCGTTCTTCGCGCTCCCCTGGCTCGACGGCGCCGACCTGCGATACGGCGGTCTGGCCGCGGCGCTGCTCTGCTCCGTCGGGGTGGCCGCGCCGTTCGGGATGCTGATCGGCGCGCTGTTGCCCCGCGAGCTTGAGGGGACGCTGCTGCTGCTCACCGTGGTGACGGTGCAGATGCTGATCGACCCGGCCGGATCGGGCGCGAAGCTGACGCCGTTCTGGTCGACACGGGAGATCGCCACCTGGTCGGTGGACCACACCGACGGCGGCTACCTCGCCCGGGGAGTGCTGCACGGCATCGTCGTCACCGCCCTGCTCGCCCTCGGTGTGGCCTTCGTGGCCACCGTCCGGCTGCGCCGCCGTCGGCACCTGCGGCACCTGCCCGTCGGCTGACGGGCGTCGGCACAGTGGTTCGGGCCGCGGCGCCCACGGATCGGGCCAATCCGGTTGCTGGGACCTGCGCGGCGGGTTGAGATGGGCGGATGACCATCCGACGGGTGACCGCCGACGAACGTCTCACGACGAGTTTCCCGCTGGCCGCGTACGCCTTCGAGGCATCGCCGCTCAGTGCCGCCCGGGTGGAGGCGTTCCGCGACTACCTGCCCTACAACCAGGGCAACCGGACGCTGATCGTCGAGGAGGACGGCACCACCCTGGCCGCCGTCTCGGCCATCGGCATGCGGCAGAACCTGCGCGGCGTGGTACTGCCGATGGCCGGTGTCGCCGGGGTGGCCACCCATCCGCTGGCCCGCCGGCAGGGGCACGTCCGCAGGCTGCTGCACCAGCTCCTCGACGAGATGCGCGACGAGGGGCACGTGCTCAGCGCGCTCTACCCGTTCCGGCCCAGCTTCTACGCCCGGTTCGGCTACGTCGGGCTGCCCAAGCCGCGTACGGTCGCCTTCTCCCCGGCTGACCTGGGCCCACTCGTCCGCGCCGAGCTGCCCGGCGAGGTGGGCTGGGAGCGGATCGCCGCCGGTTATCCCACGTGGCGGGCGTTCACCGAGCGCTGCCTGCAGACCCGGCACGGCTTCTCGGTGTTCCCGGACCACCGGGCGGCCGGCCTGCGTGACCGGGACGAGTACTGGCTGGTCACCGCCCGGGTGGCCGGTGAGGTCACCGGCGCTGTCACGTACCGGATCGACGACCACGGCGGCACGCTGATCGGCAACGAGCTGCTGGTCAACGACCCCCTCGCCCGTACGCTGCTGCTGCAGTTCTTCGCCCGGCACGTCGACCAGGTCGAACGCGTCACCGTCCAGGTCCCGCCCGACGAGTTGCCGGAGCTGTGGCTGACCGACCTGGACGTGCACGTCGAGGCGCGGGTGGGCCGGCCGGGCTCGTCCGCCCCGATGGCCCGGCTGCTGTCGCTGGACGCGCTGCACGGGCTGCCCGTCGGCCCAGGCCGGGTCCGGGTCGAGCTGACCGGGGACCGGTGGCTGGCCGGCACCCATCTGCTCGACGGTACGACCGGCGCGCTGGAGCTGGTCGCCGACGACAGCGGCCGCACGCCGACGGCCACACTGACCGCGGCCGGGCTGTCCGCCCTGGCGTACGGGGTGCTGGACCCGGCCGAGCTGCCGTTGCGAGGGCTGGGCGACGTGCCGGCAGACGCCGCCACCGAGCTGCGCGACATCTTCGGGCGCCGGGTGCCGTACGTCTTCGCCGACTTCTGAGCGCGGTTTGCCGACCTCGCCCCAGCGGGTACGGTCCGCGGAATGCCGGAGTGGTTGCAGGCGGGTGGATGGGGACTGCTGGCCGGGTCGGCCCTGCTGATCGGGGCGGCGGTCGGCTTCTTCGCCCGGGTGCCGCAGCGGATCATCGCGTCGATCATGGCGTTCGGGGCGGGGGTGCTGCTCTCCGCCGTGTCGTTCGAGCTGATCGCCGAGGCGCACGAGCAGGGCGGGATGCTGCCCACGGTGCTCGGCGCAACCGGGGGCGCGATCGTCTACACCCTGGCCAACGTGGCTCTCGCCCGCCACGGCGCACGGCACCGGAAGCGCTCCGGCGACCAGCAGCCCTCCGAGGACGAGCAGCCCGGCTCCGGGTCGGCGCTCGCCGTCGGCGCCCTGCTCGACGGCGTACCGGAATCGGTCGTGATCGGCGCCAGCCTGCTCAGCGGCGGCGCGGTCAGCCTGGTCACCGTGGTGGCGGTGTTCCTCAGCAACGTCCCGGAGGGGCTGTCCAGCGCGGCCGGCATGCGCCAGGCCGGCCGCACCCGGCGGTACGTCTTCCTGCTGTGGACCGGGATCGCGCTGATCAGCGGTGTGGCGGCGCTGGTCGGCAACACCCTGCTGGGCGGTGCGCCGCCGGAGGTGCTGGCCGGAATCACCGCGCTGGCCGCCGGCGCGATCCTCGCCATGATCACCGACACGATGGTCCCGGAGGCGTTCGAGAACGCCCACCTGCTGGTCGGCCTCATCACGGTGGCTGGCTTCCTGACGGCCTTCGCGCTCTCCCACGCGTAAGCGGCTGCCGGCGGTCCCGTCGAGCGGCGTTGCTTAGCGGCGCATTAAGCCGGCACGGCGGATTCGTCGTGACGCCGTCGGGGCTCCTAGCATCAGCGGGTGCGCATGACGTCGCTTGCCGCTCTGCTCGTCCTCGGTGTCGCCACCGCGACCCTGCCCGCCTGCGGGTCCACCGATCCGGCTCCGGCCGGCGCGTCGGCCACCCCGGAGGCCACGCCGGACGCCCTCTCGACGGGCGACCAGGGCGTCGCACCGGCGGGCCGCGACGGTCTCGGTGGCCCCGGGGCCAGCGCGAGCCCGAAGCCGACCACCCCGGCCGCCAAGGCGCTCGCGGCCGGCAACCCGAACGGCCACGCCACAGTGCCGACCGAGGCACGCGCGGTGGACACGTCGAAGCCGACCCGCACCATCGGCACCGGCACCCCGGCGAGCTGCACCTCGGCGGCGGTGGTGAAGGCCGTGGCCGCTGGCGGCGTCATCACGTTCAACTGTGGACCGGCCCCGGTGACGATCAAGATGGCCGCCACCGCGAAGGTCCGCAACGCCAACGGGCCGAAGGTCGTGCTCGACGGCGGCGGCAGGGTGACGCTGAGCGGCCAGGGGCAGCGCCGCATCCTCTACATGAACACCTGCGACGAGGCCCAGGGCTTCACCACCTCGCACTGCCAGAACCAGGACCACCCGCAGCTCACCGTACAGAACCTGACCTTCGCCGACGGCAACTCCACCGGCGACAAGACCGAGGGCGGGGGCGGGGGCGCGATCTTCGTCCGCGGCGGGCGGCTCAAGGTGGTCAACTCGCGCTTCGTCCACAACCGCTGCGACCGTACCGGCCCCGACCTGGGCGGCGCGGCCGTCCGGGTGCTGAGCCAGTACGAGAACAAGCCGGTGTACGTCGTGAGCAGCACCTTCGACGGCGGCTCCTGCTCGAACGGAGGGGCGCTGAGCAGCATCGGCGTGTCGTGGGTGGTGCTCAACAGCCTGCTCAGGAACAACGAGGCGATCGGCAGCGGCGCCAACCCGGCCAAGTCCGGCACGCCCGGCGGCGGCAGCGGCGGCGCGATCTACTGCGACGGCAACGAGTTCACCGTACGGATCGCCGGCACCGTCATCGAGAACAACAAGGCCAACGAGGGCGGCGGCGCGATCTTCTTCGTCAGCAACAACCGCACCGGCACGATGAAGATCGAAAACTCCACCCTGCGCCGCAACCCGAGCGGCAAGTTCGAGACCCCCGGCTACCGCGGCATCTTCTTCCTGGGCGCCCGCAACCCCGAGGTCATCGGCCCCAAGCCCGCCTGACCCGCCCGTCCTCCTGCCCGCCCGTCGGCTACCGGAGGTGATCAAGAGGTTCGGGTCACCGAGGCCGGGTTTTCTGACCCAAAACTCTTGATCACCGCGTCAGTAGGGGTTCTTTTCGCCTGGCGGGTGGGCGTGCAGGAGTCCGGCGGGGCGGCCGGGCAGGGTGCGCGCCGCGGAGAGCGGCGGGCTGGCCGTGTGCTCGCCACCGGCCATGCCGACGAACAGCTCCTTGAGCGCGGTCAAAGCGTCGATCTTGGGTACCCATCCCAGCTCGGTCTCGGCCCGCTCGCTGGACATCAGCGGCGCGTTCAGGCCCAACTCGACCCAGCCCGCGTCCACCGGCTGCAACCGCGCCCGCCAGGTCAGCGCCGCCGCCAGCCGCAGCACCGGAGCGGCGACCGGCACCGTCCAGCCGTGAAAGTGCCGAGCCACCAGCTCCGGGGTCAGCACCGGGTCCGCGGCGACGTTGAACGCGCCGCGCGCATCACCCAGAACAGCCCTGGCGTACGCGTCAGCCACATCGTCGGCGTGGACCGCCTGCATCCGCAGCCGCCGGTTGGTCGGCACCAGCGGTATCCGGCCGAAGCGCAGCAGTCGCACCGGCGCCAACGGGCCGAGAAAATAGCGGGTGATCTCCGTACCGGCGTCCCGCTGGAAGATCAGACCGGGCCGCAGCCGAACCACCCGCAGCGTCGGGTGCTCCCCCTCCAGCCCGTCGAGCAGCGCCTCAACCTCGGCCTTGTGCTCGCTGTACGACGAGCCGGAGACTCCGGTGGCCGGCCACCGCTCGCTGATCGGGTGGTCCTTCGGGCCAGGCGCGTACGTGCCGACCGACGAGGCGTACACCAGAGCCGGCACCCCGGCCCGCGCCACCGCCTCGAACACCGCCCGACTGCCGTCGACGTTCGTCCGGCGCAGCACCCGCTGGTCGTGACTGGGTTGGATCTGCCAGGCCAGGTGCACCACCGCGTCCGCTCCCGCGAACACCTCGGCTAGCTGGCCCGCCGCGCCCGGCGCACCGATGTCGCAGGAGTGCCACTCCACCTGGTCGTACGGCGTACCGGCATCCGGGCCGGGCAACCGCCGAGCCACCCCGGCCAGCTCCACACCCCGCTCCCGGCGCAGCCGCCGCAGCACCGCCGTACCGACGTTGCCACTCGCCCCCACCACCACGATCCGCATGCCCGACCCCGTACCCGTCCAGCAGCCGGTCAACCGCTGCCGCGCGCCGCGCCCTTGATCCACTCGGCTTCCTGCATCTCGGGGTATCGGCGAGGGCGGGACAGCCCGCCTTCCCTGAACCCGAGTCGATCAAGGGCGCGGAGAGTCGCGGACCCAGCCGTGCTTCTCCTTGCCCCGGCGACCGAGCGTGGCCGCCAGGCAACGCGGGCAGACCCAGCCCACCGCGTCCGCCTCGGTGAGCACGTCGGTACCCAGGTAGTCGAAGCGCACGTGCGGAAAGCGGCGCAGCCGGGTCCGGCTGAGCGCCAGACCGCAGATGGTCTGGTTCTGGCCGGGCAGCCACGCGTGCACCTCCCCGCCCGGCTGACGTACGCCGTCCGGCCCGATCTCCTCCCCGGACGCCGCCACCGCCGGGCTGCCGCTCGCGCTCATGCCCGTCCCATTCCCCAGCCGTCCCTCGCCACACACGGTGGCGTCGGCTTGATCCACTCCACCTCCCCGATGTGGCGGTATCCACCGCTCCGGACACCGCCACATCACCGACCCGGTGTTGATCAGGTGCCGTCCGGGCCGGCAACCGCCAGGCATCGACGGCCGGCTGGAAGCCGAGAGTCAGCGATGCTGACTGTCAGGTAACCTGAGCGCGCGGGCCGCTAGCTCAATGGCAGAGCTGTGGACTTTTAATCCATAGGTTCAGGGTTCGAGTCCCTGGCGGCCCACTCCGTTCCAGCTCAGCGGCCCTTTGTGGGGCCGCTGCCTTTGTCAGCACGGGTCGTACAGCAGCGAAGTACAGCAGTAGCGCCTTACCGGTCCAGTGCGCTGCCGAGTCGCTTGAGCGCGTCGCGGGTGGCCGCCGATGACACCACCGTGTAGATCTCCATGGTGATGGCGAACTGCGCGTGCCGAAGGATCTGCATCGCCACCCGTGGGTGGACGTCCAGGTCAGCCAGGAGCGAGGCGCAGGTCCGCCGGGCGTCCCGAACCGTGATCCGCCGGACGCCAGCCGTGTCGCAGCGCCGGTCCCAGAAGCGGTTGAAGTTGCGCGGCTCGACCGGCCTGCCGTAGCGGGTGGTGAAGATCAGGTCCGAGGGCTGCCAGGCGGAGCCGGCCGCGTCCCGGGCGACGGCCTGGGCCTGACGACGCCGGTCGAGCGCCACAGAGCAAATGTCCGGCAGCGGCAGGGTGGCGTCCGAGGCGGCCGTCTTGGTTTCCCGGTGCAGCAGCTCGGCACCGACCCGCTGGAGCTGCCGATCGATGGTCAACTCCCCCGCGTCGAGATCGACGTCAGCCCAGGTGAGCCCCAACATCTCGCCCTTGCGCAGACCGAGCACCAGGACCAGGACGTACGCGGCGTAGAGCGGATCGTCGTCGGCGCGGGCGGACTCCAGGAAACGCCGCGCCTCATCGCTCGTCCACGCCTTCCGCTTGCGCTTCCGCACCGGCGGCAGCTTCACCAGGGATGCGACGTTGCGGGTGATTAGCCCTTCTGTGATCGCCTGGGACAGCAGCGTCCGAAGCACGGTCCGCAGATGGGTGACGCTCGTTGCCGAGGGTAGATCCCGGCAGCAGCGTGCGAGGGCACAGCAGCGACGCTGGGCGGGCTTGCGCCTCTCGTCCCTGGCCTGGGCGCAGCACTGGCAGGTCCGCCCGACCTCGTTGATCCACGTCTGGACGTCGCTGACCCGGAGCTTGTCGAGCCGCTTCCGGCCCAGCCCCGGCACGAGGTAGAGCCGGGCCACCACCTCGTAGGTGACGTAGCTGCCCGGGGCCAGGTTCGGCTTGACGATCTCGCGCAGCCAGTAGCCGGCGTACTCCCCCACCGTTGGCGAGCGCGTCGCCACCGGGCCGGCCTTGGCCTGTCCGTGCAGCTTGATCCACTTGTCGTGGACCTCCTCGCGGGTCTTGCCGTAGACCCACTTCCGGCCCCGCTTGCCGTCCGGCTTCTCGACCCAGACGTACGCGGCGAAGCCGTTTCGGTACGGGAAGATCGAGCCTTCGCCGTTGGCTCGTGCACGTCCGGGCATCAGGCCGCCTCCTGCCGCTCGACCTGGTCGCGGATGTAGTCGTCCACCCATTCGGGGAGGATGCGGCGGTACTTGCCGTCCTTGATGGAGCGCAGCTCGCCGGTGGCGATCTTCATCTTGACCTTGGAGATGCCGAAGCCGAGCAGCACGGCGACCTCGGCGGGCGAGTACCAGCGGGGGCGGAGGTCGTGGGTCATGCGGCGGCCCCGACGAGCCAGGCTTCGTGGGCAAGTTCTTCCCGGCCGATGCGTCTGCTCTCGCGCCGCTGTCGGGCGGCGGTGTTGGCAAGCAGGGCGTCGCCTTCGGTGAGCCAGCCGGACCCGATGTAGGTGAGGGTGCCGACGCTGACCGTGTCGGCCGGTACGTCGCCCTCCTCCCGCCGGTAGGCGGCGCGGATGTCGCGGAGCAGGGCAAAGGTGACGGAGTAGCGGCGGGCTTTGGTGAGGAAGTGGCCGCCGAAGCCGAGCATGTGCGCCCAGCGGCGCAAGCCGCCGTAGACGTTGGGTTTGGTGTCAAGGCTGTATTGACGGTCGTCTGCGGTTGCGGCGCCGCCGGTCATGTCGGTGCGGCTGGGGCGGCCGAGATGCCAGCAGGCGTCGATGAGGCGGGCGACGTGGTCGCCTTCGGGATCGGCGTAGTCGTCGATCGTGGCCGGGGTGAGGCGGGGGAAGGAGTGGCCGGTGGCTTCGGTGGCCTTGGTGGCGTACTTGGCGAGGTAGGCGGCGACCTTGCCGTCGGTCAGCTCGCCGCTCGTGGTGTTGATTCGGCGGACATCGACCTGCTCGCCCCAAGCGACCAGCCAACCGTCGGGCTGGTCGGGGTGCGGTGGCGTGGTGATGGTGATCTGCCGAGCGGCGGCGTGGATCGCGGCCTCCAGGTCGTCAATGGTGATGCCGGCCGGCGGCGGCACGAGAGCGTCCGGGTCGTCGGGGTCGACGCCGTCGAGGCGCAGCAGGACGTGGAAGTGCACGACGGCCCGGCGTTGCATCTCGGCGACCTTGCCGTGAGACACCCGCACGGGCGGCACCCAGCGGACCTTGCCGGAGGCGGTGACGATGCCGACCTTGGGGATGCCGCGCCGGCGGCACGTTGCGGCGAGGTAGCGATCGGCGGCCTGCTTGGTGCGCCGCCAGAGCTCGCCGGAGAAGTGGTTCCAGACGACCTGGTGGGCGTGGTCGTAGCAGTCGAGGCACAGCGGCTGCCCGAGCCGCGGATCGTTGGCGTCGTGGCGGGCGAAGCACGCCGCGGGCTGCCCGTGCTGGCAGGTGCCGGCGTTGCTGCGGGCGCGGCAGGGGTCGGGACGGCAGTCGCAGCGTTGCCGGTTGCGGCAGGTGTGGCGCGGGACGTGGCGGTGGTGGACCGGGCCGAAGGACGGGGCGGTGAAGGTGGCGAAGACGACCGGGTGCCGGCCGACCGAGTCCGGGACACCCTTGCCGCCGGTCAGGCCGCGACAGACGACTTGGTAAGCGTCGCCCTGGTAGACCCAGGCGCAGTCCGGGCACACCGATTCGCGGCGGTTGCCGCACGCCTTGTACAGCGACCGGTCGGGCAGCTCGTCGGTATGCAGCCGGCCGGTGATGCGGCCGGTGTCCCGGTCGACGGCGGCGATGGTGCCGGTGAGGCGGATCGGGCGGGCACAGCCGCCGGCGGGGCGGGTGTGCTCCATCCAGCCGGAGAACTCCGGCGTGGCGGCGCGGTGCAGGGCTTGGGCGTCACGGCCGAGGGCGATGCCGGGCCGGTACAGGGCGAGCGGGGCGGTGGACACGACTGTCTCCTCTTCAGGGGTGGCAGGGACGGGAGACGAAGCACCACCAGCCGTGGACAGGTGTCCGCTGGTGGTGTTCGTCGTGTCTCCTGGCACCGCCGAGAGGGCGGCTGACGCCGGAGGGCGGAATCGTGGTGATGCCACTTCCCGCCGATGGGTCATGTCCTTTCACGCTCGTGGACTCGATGATCAAGGGCCGGCACGGGTAGGGAGCCTGGGATATCGGCATCCGGCGGGTTGCCGCAGGCTGCCCCCACCCGTGGAGATGTGCGAATCCGGGCCATCGTGGACGGCAGGGAGGCCGTGCTGGGCCGCTCAGCGGATTCGAGAAGCCGGCGCAGCGGCCGGTCCGATCGAGAGCCGACGGGACGTGGCCCGCGTCAGCGGCAGGACGGCCGCTCAGCATCTCCGACGTCGAGTCCAGCGATCCGGCAGGAAGGCCGCGCTGGCGTCCTCGACGAGCGCCAGAGTAGCACCGGGTACCGACACGTCAACCCGCCGTGACCCTTCGCGCCGGGGGCGGACGGCCGGCTGCCGGCCGGTGTGGGAGAACTTTCTGTACGTCCATCAAGGCGGCCCTGAACGGGCCGCACGCGCCGCCGCCTGGGCGCGCGTCCGACGCTCCGCTGTCGCTCCACGCCGGCCACGCAGAACGCCCGTCGGCTGGCGCGGAGAGCGGAAATCCCGGAGTGCCGCCGCAGAACGACAGACCGTTGACCGGTGAGGGGGTTGGGCCGGCAGCCGGCCGGGCCGCGCGGCCACGAAGCCCGCGCGGCGTAGCGGAGCGCACGCCGGCCGCGTCGGCGAGCTGGTGGCGGTCGCGGGGTTGCGGCTAGTGCGCCTCCGGCGGGGGCGCTCCGGCTCCAGGATGGCCGGGGCACCGTCGGCGGTCATGGTCCGTGTGTGGTTGCGTAGGCCATCCCGCCTGCCATCGAGCCGGGCAAGCCGAGCAGACCACCGCCCGACCCGCCAGCGCCCGAACCTGCGTCAATGTCCGCTTGACGTGGCGGGCCGGGCGGCGGCCCGCTCCCCGGAGGGCGGGTCGATGGCAGACGGGATGGCAGGGTGCACTGCGGCGTCAGGGCTTATCGCCGTGTGCTCCTGAGAGACCTTTTGGCTTGAGTGTGCCCTTTCCCGCTCGGTCCCGGTTAGGGCGGCCTCCAATCTCTGAAGGTGTTCCTCTCGTATTTCTTGGTACTCTTTTTTAATCTCGCTGCGCCGCGATTTCAGGTCCATCTCTATCTGCGTGAGATGAATCCTTCTAGCCGCGATGCGTTCGATCTGATTTGACAGGTCCGCATGAATCTTACGTCCCTCGGGCAGCAAGGCAGCTCCCGCCTCGTCGAGCTTCCACCGGAGAGATCTCAGGTTTATCTCTGACCAGTTCACCTCGCGATGCAACTTGTGGAGAGTCCTTTTAAGCCGCCAGGCGCTGAGGCGCAGCTTGAAGATCTTAAAAATTGATCGAGGTTTGCTCAAAAAGCGAAGGATGTAGGCCGCAGCCCGAGCGTTGGATCGGATGAGCAATTCGAGCGCCGGATTAAGGACCAAGGAAGCGACACCCAACGAAATGGCGAACGGAATTAATTCGGTCCAGCCTGCCGAAACTTGGCTGCCCGCGAGCGCTTGGAAGCATTGTGGGATGGCGATTGCGTAAAGTACAAGAGGGGCCGCCCAAGTGGCTCCTTGGATACTCTTGATAACTGTTTGCTCGCCTGGCACCCACTTGGACATGATCGATCGGGCCTCGACAACGATCGCCAGAGCCAAGACTGGCATGGTCTGGGCGCTCGTAGCCCAAAAGTCCGTTTCGACCAAAACTCCTCCGAGTTAAATGGTGGGCGCAGGGGCATCAGCAACAACAGGGGTGCTGGACCTTCGATTCCCGACACCGGGTAGGTGCGGTCACCAAACCGCCTAAGCTGCCGCTTGCGACTGGCGCGAGCGCCGGCGCGTGGAGCGGTGACTTGCGCGGCCCTGCAAGACCAGGGCTACAGTTTTCCGAAGGGAGGTCGGCCGCTACCTGACACCTCTCCCGACCTAAGTACGAAGTCACCAATGCGGCCGTCGGGCAGCCGTAGGTGAGCCAGTTGAGCGGTCGCAGCGGCCCAAGTCGCCTCCTCCGACGCCTGAATACTGCCGTGCCAGTGCTTCAGGCCGTCATCTTCCTGCTCAGCCACAAGGTCAACCTCAACCGGCCAGTTGCCAGAGCCGGTGACCAGAAGCGTTGCGGGGCCTCGGTAGTTAGCGAGGATCGTCATGCCGACAAGGCTAGCGAGGGGCACCGACATGGCTTGCCCTCCAGGAACGGGGATGGCCGCAAGTGCGGGTCGTCTACTCTCAGCGTTGGGGGCACACACGGCAGGGTGACTAGCTGAGTGACGACTGACGCGGGCGTAGGCGCACATCTACGGACCGCAACGGACGGTTCGGCTAGCTCCACGCGGGGGTTCAAGCAGCTCAGCCAGCACTGGTCGTTCCTTCGGGACGAAGGACGTCATCGGCACGCGCCGGGTCCGGTGGGGTCTACTCAGAGCGCCGGACGCGCGCTACGCGTGTTGCAACCCCGCTACAACCTCTTACTCCCACCGGTTTGGCTCACGCCTCGGGTGCCCCGGCGGCACCTGTTGTCGGGGAGTACGAGGAACGATACGCGCTGGTTCTACTCAGACCCAGGGGTTTGGAGGCGTGCCCGCTTCTTGCCCGACGTAGCAGTCAACAACGGTCGATGAGGGTAGGCACAGGAGGGACCCTGCCCATCTTGGAGCGAGGCTACGCTGCTCACCGGCGGCTAAGGGCGCAGATCTAGGCGTCTTCCAAACTGGTCGTGCGGGCTGCAACTGTTGGCCGTCACGTGACCCGGTGGTAGGACAGCCAGAACTCTCGTTCTTGAACGTTCCGTCGACCGTCCCGCCAGCGGACGAGTAGACGTCCGGGGCGCGTGTCTCCCAGAGACGGCGTGAGCTTGAGGTGCAACGTCTGTCCCGGATGGAGAGCAGGGGCCGGGAGCTTCGGCCAGAGGACACCCACCCGGTCTGTGTAGTCGTCGCCGTTATCGTCGAAGACCCGAGCTTCGAGATCCTTCATGGTCCCGGGGCCGTGGTTGGCCACCACCACACGTTCGTCCTGGTCCCAGCCATGCCGAGTCTCGTATGCAAGAAGCTCAAGCCTGGCGTCTGGCTGCGCGATCCGGTTCCGCCACCAGGGTCGGAGGACCGAGTACCACAGATTGATGACCCCTAGAGCGAATGCCGCGACGGCGACGGTCGCGCTCACAGCTTGAGAACTCATGCGACGAGGGTAGGCGAGGCCGCAAGATCCGGAATATGGGCGGAATGATCAGCCGCGCTACCTGCAAGTGATGGAGCATCGGTCCTGCTAGAAGACCTGGCCGAGCGGCTAGCGCTACCCCGTTCCTAAACCGTGTGTCGGTCCAGCTGGTTCTCGCGTACCCGGAACACCGTCTGGCCATCCTCTGCTGCGACCCCATCCGGATGGGTGGAGACGACTAGGGCGCCGTCTTCGTCGTTGCCGGCAATACTGCATCGCAGGCGAACTGGTGCTGGCAGACGAGTGTCGGCCTTTAGCTGACGGTCGGTGAAGACGGGGACCTTGTCGACGAAGAACCATGACTTCCCGTCAGCGTCGACCAGGAGGACGCGCACCCAGCCCGGGAAGTCATGGCTGACCCATGCGACCACCTCGCAGCGGAGAAAGTCTTCTTCGTGAGCCACGGGCCGATCTTGCCGGCTTGCCCGTGCTATCCCCCCGCCGGGGTTCGCCGAGGTTGCGTCAGCGGCCGACGCGAATGCGGTCGGCGGCGTACACCTCGCGTGAGCCGTCGGCCCGGAAGATCACGATGACCGGGATGCCCTCACCGATCTCCAGCTCGCGCCGTTCGGCGGGGGTGGGCATCCGAGCGGTGGCGGTGTCGCCCTTGAGAAGCGACACCGTTTCGGTCGGCTCGTCGGCGCGGACGAACGTGCCGCGCGGTGGTTCCACGATCACGAGCCCTTCCGACCGGAGTAGCGCTACAGCCTGTCGGACGCTCGTGCGACTCAGCCCGTACTCCTGAGCCAACCGCAGCTCGCTGGGGAGCGAGGCCCCGGGCGCGAGGTCGCCAGACGCGATCCGGTCTCGCAGGAGGTCTGCGAGCTGCCGGAACACGGCGCGATCCGCGCTGGGGTCGATCACGAATGTAACGCTATGTGTCCAACGATTCTACATCTTATTGTATCTACAGTCCTACGTCGTTATGGTGACATGAGCTGGGACAACAGCCGGCGACCGGCTCCACCTGCCCGTGAGATCGAAGAACACCCGAGGGAGACCTGGTGCCTCGCGTGTCGTACGAGGAGTACTTAGTGGCCGTCGCGCTAACCCTGGCAAGGCGGCACCGGCCGGTCTGGTCATGGCAGCGATGGCGGAAGGTCTGCCGATGCGGGGGCGAGTTGCCCTGCCACACGAGGCATCGAATCCCGATCAACCGGGGTCACTGGCCCTCAGAGGGCGGCCGGCTATCCGCTCCATCACCGGAACCGCCGGCCGAGCGGGGGGAGCCGAAGTGACGTACCACCCCCCGATCACGCCGGCCTGGACCTGCGGCGACTGTGGTGCCGACTGGCCCTGTCACACCCGCCGGCGAGAGCTGCGAGCGGAGTACGACGGAGCCTCCGTGTCACTCGCCCTCTACCTGGCTGCCCATCTCGTCGACGCCGCCCAGGACCTCTCCCAAGTCCCCGCCGGCCACCTGCACCACCGCTTCCTCGGCTGGACCCGATGAGCATCCTTCGACCCGGCGACGAAAAGTTCCACTACAGCGACGGCTCCCACAAGTGGATCCCACCGGACCCCGACTACGACCAGGAGGTCTGGGACGAGCAGGTCCGCCAGCACAAGCACGGCCACCTCAGGAACGAGCGCCCAAAGGTCCGCATCCAGCGCTTCGTCTGATGCCAGCAGTACAGCAGCGAAGTACAGCAACCGTGCCAGCCGAACCGGACCGAGACGGGCGCCAGCAGTCCGGATGACCTCGAACAACGCCCGATCCACCGACTCGCCGGCAATCCATAGGTTCAGGGTTCGAGTCCCTGGCGGCCCACCACAGACCCCATCTGAAGACCCCCTCTGAGCTGCAACAACTCCGGTCGAAGATCATCAGGCACAACCCTGGCACAACCTAGGTCCGATCTTGGCTGGTGGAGGGTTCCCGCCGCTTGCCATTTGCCTGCCGCAGGAGGTTGCCGTGGCGGCCCCGACGGCGGCCCGCTCCCACAAGGGCGGGTCGGCGGCGACGGGATGCCGAGGTTCCGCTGGCGGGTCAATGCTTCACCAACACGCATGCGACGCGGGGCGGGTCGAGCATCCACCCGGCCGCCCAGCTATTGATGGGGGTCGCCAGATCTTGTCGGCGGCTGCGGGGTGGCGGCTGCGTCGATCGTTTGGGCAAGGGCCGTCAGAGTGGGTCGAGGCGGCGCTTGAGCAGGCAGAATTCGTTGCCTTCCGGATCGGCGAGGACGTGCCAGGACGCATCCGCAGGCTGACCGATGTCGACGAGTTTGGCCCCGGCGGCCAGGAGACGCTCGAGCTCAGCGTCCTGATCTCGGTCGGTGGGGTTGACGTCGATGTGCAGCCGGGCATGCCCGTTCTTCGGCTCGTCGTTGCGGATCAGGAAGATCGTCGGCTGCGGGCCGCCGAACCCTTCGCGCGGGCCAATCTCGATGTAGACCCCCTCTTCGCGATCGAGCACTATGAAGTCCAGGACCTCGCACCAGAACCGCGCCAGCACCTCGGGGTCGCGGCACTTGAGCACGAGCTCACCGATACGGCATGCCATTGACGAAACCTACTTTCAGCATGGGAGCTGCCGGGGCGGGCCGCACGCGGATCTCATGGGCTCCCTGCAGTGCGAACAAGCTCGCGATCGTACGGGGCGAGGCGAGCAGGGCCGGACGAGGGTGTCCGCCGGCAGCCGCGCATGGATCGTCGCCCGAGGTTGCAAACGTGGCCGCGCGCGCTGGTAGCTTGACGCGTCCTGCGAGAAGTGGAGTCTGTCCGTGCCCAGGATGGTGCTGCGTTGGTTGGTCGCGGTGGTGACCGTCTCCATGGTGGCGGCGTGCGCTTCTTCAACGGCAGACCGACCAGCGAGCGAGGCGAAGCCGACGACAGGCTCGGCTACGAAGCCACCGCCCCTGGCAGTTCCGGCGACGGGCGGGTCCGGGTACTCCGCCGCGCTGTCCGCACGCTTGGTGACCGCGGAGTCGCTACCGCCCCGGTTCGCTGTGGACATCGCGACTGTCATGGCGCCGGATGCTGGGGACAACCATCCCGGCGGCGACTCATCCTGTACGGACGAGATGATCCCGCTGCTGTCTGCCCGTCGGCTGACCGGCACTCCGTCAGCGATCGCCGCAGCCACCCTCAGCTACGACGCGGGTCCCGATGACTTCTGGGTGGGCACCGAAGTCCTCCGGACCTACGCCGACGACGGTGCCCGACGAGCGATGGCCGACCTGCGAGCCTTCATCGACCGATGTCCCACCGCTTCGCCGTCCGCCCAGGTCGGCAGCTACCGCTACTCCTTGACGCCAGGGCCTCGGTTGGGCGATGAGAGTGTCCACGTCAGCTGCACCGCGACGTCGGGCGCTGACGTGCTGAAGTGCGACGTCCTGCTCGTCCGGATCGGAACCACTCTGGTGGTGATCCAGGAGGAGAGCAACAAGCCCGGCAACGAGCAGCTGCTCACCCAGGTCACCGAGGCCGCGCTGCGCAGATACCAGCCGACCGGATCCTGAGCCCCACCGTCACTCGCGTCGGGCGGCTCCGCGCATCGCGTACGTCACCAGGCCGGTGACCGCCAGGACGGCCGCGACCGCCGCCGCCGGTCGGCTGGTGTGGGGTTGGCCGGCCCAGGTGGCGAGCGCGCCCCACGTGCTCGGCTGGGGGAACATGGCGGCGGCCACCGCCCAGCCCATGGGGAGGAACCACGCGCGGGCCGCGCCCACGACCGCCGCGCAGAGAGCGGTCAGGCCGAGCAGGCCGGCGGAGTCGCGGACCACCAGCGCGGCGGGGCCGAAACGGGCACCGGTGGGCTGGGTGGCGAGCAGCACGACGAGTACGAGCGCCAGCGCGGCCAGCAGATGCACGGCTCGGCGCCACGGCCAGTGCAGTGCGGCTGTGCGTTCCAGGTCTTCGTCCGGGGCGGCCAGCGTGGTCGACAGGACCGCCACCATCAGCATGACCGTCAGTACGACGAGCAGGAGGATGGCGTCGCGCTCCTTGGCGAGGGTCAGCCACAGCGCCCAGATCAGGGCTGCGGCGCCGACGGACGCGGCCAGTGCCAGGGGTACGCGTCGTGCGCGCAGGTGGAGGGTCATCGCGACAGCAGTCCGGTGGTGTCCCGGCAGGCCAGGATCGCGTCGCGTACCGCCGTCACGCGGGCGATCGCCTCCGGTGCCGGTAGCCTCTGCAGGCCCTGCCACAGGGTGACCGCCTCGGCGTTGAGCTGCGGATCCTCCTCGATCATCTCGGGAATGACGCCGACGTCGGAGACCGGCTCGCGGCCGAGCAGGTGGTAGGCGGCTGCCCGTTCGACCGCGCCGTTGCGCTCGCATTCCCCGTTGCCGTACCCGGTGCCCAGGCCGAAGACCATCTCGGGGACCACGGCGTCGGGGTGGGCCAGGCCGCCGTGGTCGTCGATCCGGACGTCGATCGTGACGATGTCGGCGTCGCGAGTGGGCACGTCCTCGAGGAACAAGGCCCGCCTGTCCTCGTGCGCCTGCGTGGGGGCGTTCGGCATTTTCGCGAGGACGGACAGGCCCTGGCGGGCGAGTGGGGTCAGCGCGTCCAGCACGTTCGCGTGGACGCGGGTGACGCAGACCTTCGGCGCGTCGTCGGTGCAGACGAGTTCGCGGGCGACGGGGTCGACAGGTGCGACGAGGGCTGCGTCGTCGCGGGGGACGATCGCCGCCGCGGCGCCGAAGCCGAGCAGCACCGGCAGCACGGCGGCCACCGAGGCCCGTCGGCCCCCGGCGACCAGCAGGAGTACGCCGGTCAGCGCGAGCCCTCCCATGAAGAGGGCGAGCACGGCGGTGACGCGCGCATCGATGGTCTGGAACGGGTAGAACGGGTTGCTGCCGTAGGCGGGGGACAGGATCGCGCCCATCCAGTCGGGCCGCATGATCGTGGCGAAGAAGACCAGCAGCACACCTGCCACGGCGAGCACGGGAGCGGTCACCAGAGTGGGCAGCAGCCGCCCGATACCCAGGCCGAGCCAGGCCGCCGCGACGAGGCAGAGCGCGCCGACAAGCGTGATGGCGACGACGTCCGGCGGGAAGTAGGCGGCGGTCGACGCGATCCGCATGCCGCCCGCGGCGACCACGAGCAGGAAGGCGAGCCCGACCGAGGATCCCATCGCGACGAGGACCGGCAGCATCCGGCGGATGCGCGACCGGGGTGTGGTGGCGAACAGTTCGCCGACCTTGGCCCGGTGCTCGCGGCGGCCCTGCCACGCTCCGGCGGCCAGGGCGATCGGCCACAGCAGAATCATGTACTCCTTCACGGTCAGCGTGAGGGACATCCAGCCCTCCGACCAGCGCCCCGGGGCGATGTAGAGGGCGGCGACGCCGACCGCCAACGCGAGCAGGGCGGCGCCGGCCGCGGCGGAGCGCCGCAGTTCGATCCCCAGGACACTCATCGGGCGGCCTCCGCGTGGTGGCGGCGGAGCAGGGCCGAGTAGCCGCGTTCGGCGGGGCTGTCGCCCGGGTGGTGTTCGTCGCCCTGGTCGGCCAGGGCGGCGGGTGTGCCCTGCCACACCAGCCGACCCTCGTTGATCAGCACGACCTCGGTGCAGGCGGCGACCACGTCCTCGACGAGGTGGGTGGAGACCAGTACGCAGGCGTCCGTACCCAGGTCGCGCAGCAACTCGCGCAGGTCGAGGCGCTGTTCGGGGTCGAGGCCGACGGTCGGCTCGTCCAGCAGCAGCACCTGCGGGTCGTTGACGATGGCCTGGGCTACGCCGGCCCGGCGCAGCATCCCGCCGGACAGCGTCCTGAGCTTGGCGTCGGCCTTGGCGCTGAGTCCCACGCGGTCGATCGCGCGCTGTGTGGCCGCCGCGATGTCGGCCTTCGGCATCTCCTTCAACCAGGCCAGGTACGACACGAACTCGCGCACCGTGAACCGCGGGTAGTAGCCGAAGTGCTGCGGCAGGTAGCCCAGCGCGCGCCGGGCCTGGCGCAGGTCGGCACGGCCGTCGACCGAACTGCCGAGCACTGTGAGTCGACCTCCGGCCGGCTTGAGCACCGTGGCGAGGGCACGCATCAACGTCGTCTTGCCCGCGCCGTTGCGCCCCAGCAGGCCGTGCACGCCGGTGCCCAGGCTCAGGTCGAGCCCGTCGACGGCCAGGTGGCGGCCGGCCCGCACCTTCAGCGCCTCGGCGTGAATGGCCCAGGGATGGATGGTGGTGGCCGTTTCGGCCGTACTCACCGCTCGCATGGTGGTTCCCTTCAGAACGAGGTGAGGCGCCGGAAGCTGTTGGCGCGCAGGAGGGTCAGGGCGGCCAGCACGACAGTGACGACGGCCCACCCGCCGGTGGCCGCCGGTTCCAGGAGCACCGGCAGTTCGGCGGTGGCGAGGCTGGGCGCGACCACGGCGGCGGCCCAGGCCACCATCAGGCCGATCGCGGCGCGGTGGACGCCGACGAGGGAGCCGAGCAGCAGCGTGGCGGCGGTGAAGGCCAGACACGGCAGCAGCATCAGCGCGGGGTCCGCCCGGCTGGCGCCGAGGGCGGCGAACGCGGCGAGCACCGGGATGACGAGGACGAGCACCACTGCGGTACGGCGCAGCAGCATCGTCAGACCGGCCGACGGGGTGCCGACGATCAGCTCCCAGGCCGGGTCGACGCGTCTGCTCCAGGCGGCCGCGACCCCGGGCAGCGGTGCCAGGGGCGCGAGCAGCAAAACGATCGACGGCAACTCGGACAGGAAGTACGTGAGCAGGGCCGCGGTGCCGAGCACGCCGGCGGTCATGGCGACCCACGGCAGCAGCGCCGCCACGAACCAGCGCTGCCGTACCGGCGTACGGAAGAAGGCCCTGGATCGTGGGGCGGGGCCGGCGGCGATCCCACGGTCGACGGCTGCCGCGACCTCGGCGACCAGGGCCCGCGACTCAGCAGTGGTGCTGCCGGCCAGGCGGGCGCGGCAGTCGGCGCAGTCCTCCAGGTGCACCTCGATCGACCAGACGGTCGCCTCGTCGAGGCCGGGATCGCCCTCGGCGTAGCGGTCGATCTCATTCAGGGTGGGATGCGTGGTCATGACAGGGCCTCCCGCAGGACGATCCGGGCGCGGCGGATCCGGGACTTGACGGTGTTCTCGGGTACGCCCAGCAGCACGGACGTCTCGCGGACGGTGAAGCCGTCGAGGACTGTGGCGCGCAGCACCGCGCGGACCTCGGGCGGCAGCACGGCGAGGGCCTGTTCGAGTTCCTGCCCGACCCGGCCGGCCAGCACCTCGTCCTCGGCGGCGGGCACCACCGTCTCGACCGGATGCACCTGCGGCACCCGGGCCTGCCGGGAGCGACGCCGGAACGCGTCGACCAGGCGGTGCGCGGCGATGGTCCACAACCAGCCGACGGCGCTGCCGCTGACCTGGTCGCCGGCGAAGCTGCCAGCCGCCCGCCACACCGTCAGGTAGGTCTCCTGGAGGACGTCGGCGACCACGTCGGGGTCGGCGCACCGCCGCCGCAGCCGCACCTCCAGCCAGGGTGCGGTGCGCCGGTACAGCTCGTCGAAGGCCCGCCGGTCACCGTGGGCCACGCGGCGTACGAGTTCCTGCTCGTCGGCCGCGTCCAGACTTCGTCTCACATCAGGTAAGACGACGACCTCCTCGTGATCGGGTCCCGCACCGGTGTGACCGCCGTCACCGCCGTCGGCCCGGTCGGACGTCAATGGCGTTGCACGGCCCCCGGGTCGGCTGGTTAGGTTGACGCCATGTCCAGCTCGTACGCGTTCCCGACGGCGTCCCCTGACGTCCTGTTCGGCGCGCTGCGACGCCGGCGGTCCTGCGACCGCCCGCGCTGAGCATCCCTCACCTGCGACCGGCGGATCGAGCCGCCGGTCAGCACCGATCGTCCTCGGTCCGCCCGCATCCCCTTCCGGTGATCCGCGAGCGGCGGATCCGAGCGAGATCGGCGTACCCATGGATCTGGAAAAGCTGCTGACCGACCGGCTGGCGCCGGCGTTCGCGACGGTGGCCGGCGCACCGATCGACCCGGTCGTGCGGCGGTCCCCGCGCGCGGACTTCCAGTCCGACGCGGCGCTGGCGTTGGCCCGGCGGCTCGGCCGGCCGCCGCGCGACGTCGCCGCCGAGGTGTTGCAGTACGCCGACCTGGCCGACGTGTGCGGTGTCGCCGAGGTGTCCGGGCCGGGCTTTCTCAACCTGACCGTCGCCGACGCGGTCCTGGCCCGGCTGGTGTCCGCGCTCGCCACCCACCCGCGGCTGGGTGTGCCGGTGACCGCCGAGCCGGAGACCGTGGTCATCGACTACTCGGCGCCGAACGTGGCGAAGGAGATGCACGTCGGGCACCTGCGCTCGACGGTGATCGGCGACGCGGCGGCCCGGCTGCTGGAATGGCTGGGGCACCGGGTGCTGCGGGCCAATCACCTGGGCGACTGGGGCACGCCCTTCGGCATGCTGATCGAGCATCTGGCCGACCTGGGCGAGGCCGAGGCCGCACACGAGCTGTCCATGGGGGACCTGGACTCGTTCTACAAGGCGGCTCGGGCAAAGTTCGACGCCGACGAGGCGTTCGCCGAGCGGTCCCGGCTGCGAGTGGTGGCCCTGCAGGGCGGCGATCCGGTGACGCTGCGGCTGTGGCGGCTGCTGGTGGAGCAGTCCGAGCGGTACTTCCTGACCGTGTACGACAGGCTCGACGTGACCCTCACCGAGCGGGACTTCCACGGCGAGAGCAGCTACAACGACCTGCTCGCCCCGGTGGTCGAGGACCTGGGTCGGCTCGGCCTGCTGCGCGAGAGCGACGGCGCGGCCTGTGTGTTCCCGCCCGGCTCGGTGGGCCGGGACGGCGAGCCGCTGCCGCTGATCGTGCGCAAGTCCGACGGCGGGTACGGGTACGCGGCGACCGACCTGGCGGCGATCCGGCAGCGGACCGGCGCGCTGGGCGCGACCCGACTGCTCTACGTGGTCGGGCTGCCGCAACGGCGGCACTTCGAGATGGTGTACGCCGTCGCCGCACAGGCCGGTTGGCTGGCGCCGCCGGCCCGGGCCGAGCATGTCGGGTTCGGTTCGATCCTCGGGTCGGACGGGCGGATGCTGCGCAGCCGGGCTGGCGGGTCGGTGAAGCTGGTCGGGCTGCTGGAGGAGGCGATCGCGAGGGCCACCGCGCTGACCCGGGACCGGAATCCGGACCTCAGCGAGGCGGAGGCGGCCGAGGTGGGCCGGGCCGTCGGCATCGGTGCGATCAAGTACGCCGACCTGTCCAACGACCGGCACCGGGATTACGTGCTCGACTGGGAGCGGATGCTGTCCCTGGACGGCAACACCGCGCCCTACCTCCAGTACGCGTACTCCCGGATCCGGTCGATCTTTCGGCGAGCCGGGGTGGCGGCCCGGCCGGACGCGGCCGTCTCGCTGGCCGAGCCGGCGGAACGGGCGCTGGCCTTCGAGCTGGTCGGCTTCGCCCGGGTGGTCGGCGAGGTGGCGGACAACCTGGAGTTCCATCACCTCGCCAGCTACCTGTACCGGCTGGCCGCGGCATTCAGCGCGTTCTACGAACGGTGTCCGGTGCTGCGGGCCGAGGGGCCCGTCCGGGACAGCCGATTGGTGCTCTGCGACCTGACCGCCCGGGTGCTTCGGCAGGGCCTGCACCTGCTTGGAATCCGGACCCCCGAACGCTTGTGAGCGCCCCCTTGCTGCTCGGCGGTGGCGCTCGGGGATGACGTAGCTATCCTCTTCAGGTGCTGGTCCGTGTGGAGATCGTTGGCACGAGTCCGGCACTGCGAAGGGACTTTCGACATGCCCCGTGTGGTACCGGCAGTCATCCGCGCGCTTGACGTCCTCGAACTGTTCCTGGATTGCCCCCAACTGTCGGCCCGCCAGGTGATGGAGCGGCTCGATCTGCCCCGCACCACCGTCCACGAACTGCTCGTCACCCTTGAGGCTCGCTCGTATCTGATCTCCGTACCGGGCCAGCCGGTGCAGTATCGGCTCGGCATGCCGCTGTTCCAGCTGGGCGCGGCGTTCGCCGGCCGGCTTGATCTGGTACGCGAGGCGCAGGGCGTCGTACGGGACGTGGCCGCCAAGTGCGACGAGGCGGTTCATGTGGCGGTGCTCGACGGCGCCGATGTCATCTACCTCGTCAAGTTCGACAGCACGCACCCCGTGCGGATGGTTTCCGGTGTCGGGCTGCGGCTGCCGGCCCACTGCACGGCGGTCGGCAAGGTACTGCTGTCGGCCCTCGGTCAGGCGGACCTGGACGCCGTCCTGTCGAAGGATCCTCTGCCGGGGATGACGCCGGCCAGCATCACCGACCCGGACCTTCTCCGTGCGCATCTCGACGGTGTCCGGGCGGAGGGCGTCGCGGTCGACGTCGGCGAGTCGGACAGCGCGATGCGCTGCGTCGCGGCGGCGATCCGGGACCATTCTGGTGCCACCATCGCCGCGATGAGCCTGTCCGCGCCGATCATTCGCTGGACGCCTCAGGTGCAGGTGGAGTGGACCGGGCTGGTTCGGGAGGGCGCTGCCGCGCTGTCGGCTCGCATGGGCTACCGGGCCCAGTCGCGATAGCCGACCTCCCGCTTTCGGCTCGAAACAACATCGAAACATTGACATTACTCAGTTCGGTGCTCTAGCGTCGCGTCCACTCGATCCGGTATATCGAACCTAGTTCGAAATTTCGAACGGCGGTGGTCCCGTGACCCGACCGAACTGGAACGTCAGCGCCACCATCTCGGCCCGGTCGCCGATCGCCTCGCTCTCGTCGCGCTGCCCGACGTGCGGCTCCCGAAATGTCGCGAGTGGCCCGGGCGAAGCGTGCGCGAGCGGACGTCCCCCGGTGGTAGGCGGGCCCGCTCGCCACCGTGGCGACCCACGCACGAACTGATTTCGACGGGCGACCGTCCGTGGTCGCCGCCACAGAAACCCAACTGGAACCCAACCATCGCGGTGTCCGCCAGGTGAGCCTTCGGCGTGCAGCCGTACGCGGGGAAATGAAGGAGGCGAATGTCCATGGAAGAAAAGCCGGCGTGGTCTCGGCGCGGCTTTCTGGGGGTGGGGGTGGGCGTGCTCGGCGCGACCGGCCTGGCCGCGTGTGGGGGCAGCTCCGAATCGCCCAGCAAGGTGCAGCCGGACGTTCCTCAGGAGCTGATCGACGCCGCGTCGTCGATGAAGGGCTCCTCGATGGGGATGCTGTCGCAGAAGCTGTATTCGACGGCGGCGAACGAGGCTCTCGACAGCTCGGTCAAGAAGTTCGCCGACACCACCGGCACGAAGATCGAGAACAGTCTGGTCCAGGCCGACGCCGGTGACGTGGTGGCCAAGATCGACGCCGAGGTCAAGGGCGGGGTGGCGCGCGACCTGGCGTTCATGACCGACTCACGGTTCGTCGCGCAGTTCCAGGCGCTGGGTGACCTGGAGGACGTGACGGACGTCGTACAGGCGTTGACCGCCAAGTACGGCCAACCCTCCGCCGAGGCCACGAACTTCTGCGTCTTCGACGGCAGGTGGTTCGCCATCCCGTACCACTTCATCGGGATCGGATCGTTCCTGCGCAAGGACTGGATGCAGGACAAGGGCATCACGCCCAAGGACATCTACAGCTGGGAGGAGCTGCGGGACCTCTGCCTGGAGATCTCCGACCCGGGCAAGCGCCGGTTCGGCTGGGGCATGACGGTGAACCGGTCCGGTGACGGCAACGGCATGATCGAGGCGCTGATCAACGCTTACGGCGGGTCGATCGCCTCCAACGACGGCCGGAAGGTCACGTTCGACTCCCCCGAGACGGTGCAGGCGGTGACCTTCCTGGGCGACATCTACACGAATCCCAAGTACAAGCCGATGCTGCCGCCGGGGATCGCGAGCTGGACCGACACCAGCAACAACGAGAACTGGCTCGCGGGGATCCTCGGTTACACCCGCAACCAGTTCAGCGTCTACGCGGACTCCCGGACCAAGAAGAACCCGGTGTACGCGAACACCCACGTGTTCTCCGACTGCATCGGGCCGGCGACCAACAATCCCCTGCTGCTCGGCCAGTCGCAGGGCTTCGTCGTCTTCAAGGGCGCCAAGAACCCCGGGCTCGCCAAGCTCCTGGCGCAGTACCTGGTCAGCGCGCCGGCGCTGCTCGGCGTGGCGAAGGAGGCGCCCGGCCTGGTGATGCCCGCCTGGGAGAAGGTCTGGGACGCCGACCCGTTCTTCACCAGCGGCGACCCGGCGTTCCCCATGCTGCGCAAGATCACCGAACTGAAGCTGCCGCTGAACACGAAGAACGGCCTGGCCTTCCCGCAGAAGGCCAGCGCCGGCCAGCAGGCCGTCGGCGCGGCGTACGTCCTCACCGACATGATGCAGCAGGTCGTGCAGGGCACGGCGCCGGCGCAGGCCGTGAAGGCCGCCCACACCAAGATGGTGCAGATCTTCAACCAGCAGGGGCTGCCACAGTGAGGTCGGTCCGTCCTGCGCGGGCCCCGGCGGCGAGGAAGTCCCCGCCGCCGGGACCCGGCTCCCTCACGGCGGTCCAGCGGCGGCTGGGGCGTGACTGGCGACTGGCCGCACTGTTTCTCGCGCCCATGGCCGTACTGGTCGGCGGGCTCGTCCTCGTGCCGATCGCCCGGTCGATCGTCACCAGCACCACGGAACGGCACGGGCAGGACACCGTGTTCGTCGGCCTGGACAACTACCTCCACCTCGTCGGCGACGACCAGTTCCACACGGGCGTGGTGAACTCGTTCGTCTTCACCGCGTACGCCGAGATCTTCAAGGTGGTGCTCGGGCTGGCCGCGGCCCTGCTGCTGCACCACCGGCGCCGCGGCCGGGCGGTGCTGGCGGGGTTGCTGCTGGTGCCGTGGGTGGTGCCGACGGTGGTGACGGCGTTCAGTTGGCGCGCGCTGCTCGACCCCATCTTCGGCAGCGTCAACACGCTGCTCACCACCACCGGGATCGGACCACTGCTGGCCAGCGCGCACCTGGTCGACAGCTGGCCGGCGGGCTGGCTGTCCGACCCGTCGCTGGCCATGCCGTCGGTGATCCTCGTCAACGTCTGGAAGGGGGTGCCGTTCTTCACCGTGTGTTTCCTGGCGGGGTTGAAGGCCATCCCGGCGGACCTGTACGAGGCGGCGACCATCGACGGGGCCTCGTCGTTGCAGCGGTTCGTCAACGTGACGCTGCCCGGCCTCCGTCACGTCATCACCGTGACGGTGACCCTGTCGTCGATCTGGACGTTCAACAACTTCGACCTGGTCTGGCTGCTGACCCAGGGCGGCCCGGGTGACGTGACCGCGCCGTACGTGCTCGTCGCGTACTCGAAGGCGATTCTGCAGTTGCAGTACGGCGCGGGCGCGGCCGTCACGCTCGTCATGCTGCCGGTCATCGGCGGGCTGGTGTTCGTCCTGGTCCGGCTGTTGCGCCAGGACTCGGGGGCGAAACTGCCCCGGCCACGCCGCGCAGCGCGGTGGGTCGGCACGCGGTGGACCCCGACGGCGCGCAAGGCCCTGCCGTGGGTCGTCGCGGCGGTGGTCACCGGCCTGCTGGCCTGGGCATCGCCACAGATCTTCTGGAAGGCGGCGGTGGTCCTCGGGGTGATCCTGCTGATCGCCGCGGCGGTCGGCCGGGTGGTTTCGGCCCTCCAGTCGCGCGGTGGTCGCCGGGCATCCTCGGTGGTGTCGGGCCTGGGATCCGGTGTCGCCCTGGCCGGGCTGCTCTTCTTCGTGCTGGGTCCGCTGTACTGGATCGGCGTCACGGCCTTCAAGTCCGAGGGCCAGGTCGTGATGCGGACCGACGACCTGTGGCCGACGCCGTGGACCACCGAGCAGTTCAGCGCGCTCTTCGCCAACCAGCCCTTCGGTCGCTGGTACCTCAACACCCTGCTGGTGTCCGCGGCGTCCACGGCGGTGGCGCTGGTCTGCGCCGCCCTGGCGGGCTACGCGCTGGCCCGGCTGCGGTTCCGCGGGGCGCAGGGCTTCACCGTCACGGTCCTGCTCACCTACGTGATGCCGGGCGCGCTGCTGTTCATCCCGCTGTACCAGATGCTCATCGGCGCGCGGCTCACCGACTCGTTGTGGTCGCTGGTGGTGACGTACCCGACCTTCACGCTGCCGTTCGCCACCTGGCTGCTGGTGGGCTACTTCTCGTCGATCCCCGTCGAGCTGGAGGAGGCCGCGCTGGTCGACGGTTGCAGCCGCGTCCAGGCGTTCGGCCGGGTGGTGCTGCCCCTGGCCAAGCCGGGGCTGCTGGCGGTCGCGCTCTTCACCCTGACCAACGCCTGGAACGAGTTCCTCTTCGCCTTCGTGTTCATCACGAAGGACGAGTACAAGACGCTACCGGTGGGGATGCAGTCGATGATCGCCGGAGACGTCGTACCGCAGGGACAACTCGCCGCGGCGTCGCTGCTCGTCAGCATCCCCGTAGTGATCATGTACGCCCTCGGCCAGCGCTTCCTCACCGAAGGGCTCACCGCCGGGGCGGTGAAGGGCTGACCGGGTACGTCCAGTCGCGCTCGCATGCGCGGACGTGCATCAGCGCGAAGCCGAGGAGATTTTGCGCACCTGCGCTGACCCGGGACTGGAATCCGAAGCTGGACGAGGCGGAGGCGGCCGAGGTGGGCCGGGCGGTCGGCATCGGTGCGATCAAGTACGCCGGACGCGGGCTGCCGTGAGTTCGCTATCCGGGGCTGGCGATGGTGGCGCCACTGACGGTGTCCACGTACCACCTCTGGTACCGCTCCAGCGGCCATCCGCGTTGCCGGACGAGCCAGTCGAAGTTGCGGACGTCCTGGGCCAGCCAGAGGATGTCGGCCACCTGGTCGACGTCCAGGTCGGGACGGAGGCCTCCCGTACCGACGAGTTCGGCGGCGAACATGGCCATTCCCCGGCGGCGGTCGTCGATGTTCTTGCGCCAGATCTCGGCGGCGTCCGGGTCGGCCGTGGCCGCTCCGGCCAGCGCGAGCATCACCTGGACCTGCCGGGCGTTGACGTCGGCCAGATGGCGGGCATAACGGACGAGTTTGGCACAGGGGTCGGCGAGCGCGCGGATCTCTGCGACGAAGGGCCGGTCCGGCAGGGCCACTGGTTCGTCGTCGCCAGCCAGGGTGACGTCGACCAACTGGGAGAGCAATTGCCGCTTGCTGCCGAACACCGCGTACAGGGTCTGGACCGCAACGCCGGCTTCCGCGGCGACTGCGGTCAGCGGGGTAGCCGCATAGCCGGGGTCGACGAACAGGCGGCCGGCCGCTTCGAGGATTGCTCGCCGCGTCTGTCGGGCCTGCTCCTGCCGGCGGGAAGAGTCGTAGCTTCGCTTGACAACCACTGGTCGAGTGTAGTGCTCTATTGGATAGAGACTAACTCTATCGAGAGGCGGCGGCCGATGCCGTTCGGTGTGTTGCAGGAGATGCCCGGCGTCAGCGAGGCGGAATACCGGCAGGTGGAGCGACACCTCGGGCCGGACCGGCCGCCAGGGCTCCTCGCCCATGTCGCCGGACCGACCGAGGACGGCTGGCGGATCATGAACATCTGGCAGGACGAAGCGGCGTTCCGTCAGTTCCAGTCCGAGCGGCTGGTGCGGGCCGCGGGCTTGGCGGCGCAGGAGGACGGCTTCGACCCGACAAAGGCGGCCCGCTTCCGGTCGGTGAGCGTCGACGGCGCCGAGATGCCGTTCTGATGGCCGACACCGCCGCTCTGCGGTCCCGCAATGCCGCCTTCTGGGCCGCAGCGGCGGCTGGCTGGATCCGCCACGCCGATCGGCAGGACGAGACCGGCCGGCCGCTGGGCGCGGCGGCAATGGACCGACTGGCCGCACGGCCCGCCGAACGGATTCTTGACGTGGGCTGCGGCTGCGGCGGCACCACGGCCGAGCTCGCCAGGGCGGTCGGCGAAACGGGCGCGGCGGTCGGCGTCGACATCGCCGAGGCGATGGTGACCGCAGCCCGGCAGCGGTACCCGGAAATCCAGTTCCTCGTGGCCGACATCGAGACCCTCGATGTCGTGCCGGGAGCGCCGTTCGACGCGGCGTTCTCGCGCATGACCCTGATGTTGTTGGCGGATCCGGTTGCCGGCTGCGCCACGATCCGGCGATCCCTACGCGAGGGCGGGCGCCTCGCCACGACCGTCTTCCGCGACGGCAGCGTCAACCCGTGGCTGTCCGCCGCGATGCTCGGCGCAGCACCGCATCTCGGGCCGTTACCACCTCTACCGGTAGGTGACGAGCCCGGTCCGTTCTCCTTCGCCGACCCGACGCGGCTCGCCCGAGTCCTCACCAGGTCCGGCTGGACCGCCGTCACGATCACGCCGTACGACGTCGAACTGGACGCTCCGGACGACGCCGATGCGGTGGCCGAATGGCTCATCGAGGTCGGCCCCGCCGGTGCCGCGTACCGGGCGGCCCCGCTGGCTGGGCAGGTTTCGGCCCGGGCAGGGGCGGTCCGGCTGCTCGACCGGTTTCGCGAACCTGGCGTCGGCTACCGACTGCCCACCGGCCTGTGGCTCGTCACCGCGATCGCCGGGGCTGACCAACAACAACCAGGTCAGGACGAGAAATGATGAGAAGCAACCCCTTGATCGCGCCAGCCCTCTGCGTTGTGTTCGCCCTGACGGCGTGCACTAACGCCGACGCGCCCGAGCCCGGGGCTGCGGCGCCGGACACCCCGGCAGCATCCGATGCCGCGCCCAGTGCGGCCGGATCCGCTCCGGCCGGCGGCTCCACCGTGTCGGCGAAGGAGGTGTGTGCCTACCTGGACGGCCAGTTGCCGACGCTGAAGGGGATCGGGTCCGAGACGGGCGCGATGGCCAACCTGACCGTGAACCTCTATTCCTGGTACGAGAAGCAGGGCCCCGTGCCGAACGGCCGTCAAATCGACGACCAGACCCGGCAGGAATGCCCGGCGATCCGGACCGAGGTGCTGGAACTCGCCGGCATGGAGAGTTTCGAACGGCTGTAGCTCCGCGAGCCCGCCATCACCGCTTCAGTAGCTTCTCGAACCAGTGGTGCGCGTAGTGCTCGGTGTTGTACGCCTCGATCTCCCGGTAGCCGGCGGCCCGATACATGGCGATCGCCTCGGTGAGGTTGCGGTTGGTGTCGAGCCGGACCGTGGTCGCGCCGCGCTCGGCGGCGTACCGCTCCAGCTCGTCCAGCAGCCGCCGCCCGACACCCAGCCCGCGTACCGTGTCGGCCACCCAGACGCGCTTGATCTCGGCGGGCCCGTCGCGGTGCAGTTTGACGGCGCCGCAGCCGACGGGTTCGAGATTGAGGGTGGCGAGCAGGAGCACCCCGGCGGGCGGGACGAGCGCCTCGTCGTCGACCGGCGTGCTCAGCGCCGGGTCGAACCCACCGTCGAGCCGTCGCCCGATGTCCCGGGCGTACGCCCGCAGGCACGCCCGGGCCCGCGGGTCGCTCGGCGGGCACGGTGCGATGACCACCATCGACCCGATGAGCAGGCGTTCGACCTCGGCCATGGCAGCGACGAGTCGTTCGCGGCGTCGCTCGGTGAGCGGTTGGAGGATCGAGGCGGCGAGTTCGTCGGACCGCTCGTCGAGTTCGGCCCATTCGGTACGGCCGGCGTCGGTGAGCTGGGCGACGCGTACCCGGCCGTCGCCGCCGGCCTGGTCGGCCGGGCCCACGGTGACGAGCCCGTCGTTCTCCAGGGTGCGCAGGAGGCGGCTGAGATATCCGGAGTCCAGGCCGAGCCGTGCGCGTAACGCCGCGACCTCGGCGCCGGCCGGGCCGATCTCCCAGAGTAGGCGGGCCTGCCCGAGGGGTCGGCCCTGCGCCATGTACTCGTCGTCGAGCGCACCCACCCGTTGGGTGACCGTCCGGTTGAACCGCCGCACGGCGGCAATGAGCGCGGAGTCCATCTGCCTGACTTTAGTCAGCAGTTCCGGGGCGGTGGTAGGTGAAGAGGGCCGTGTGGTCCAGGACCGCCACCACGAGCACCACGCCGGTGGCGACCGCGCTGATCGCCAGCAGCGGCAGCCGCAGGGCGGCCGCCGCGCCGGCCAGCAGAAGCAGCGCGCCAACCCGAGTCCAGGACAACCGCCTGTGGATGGCCAGCGAGAACAGGATCCGGCCGACGAGGAACAACGTGGGCCCGCCCAGGATGGCCGCGACAGCCGCCATGTCGCCGACCTCGAAAGGGTGAGCGATGCTCAGCTCGGCCCCGACGGCCGTGACCACGATGCCGGCGATCATCACGAGGTGCAGGTATCCGGTGATGACACCGAGCCGGGACGGGTCGGCGTGCTCGATGGCCGGGCCCAGTTGCCGGCCGGCGGGGGTCACGTAGAGCAGACCGATCAGCACGGCGGTGGCGAAGACCAGCAGGAAGGCTGCGGTCTCGGCGAGGTCGAGGCGGGTGTCGGCGTACGAGAGCCCGGCGGCCAGGACGAGTTCGCCGAGCGCGATGATCATGATCTGCTGGTAGCGCTCGGCGAAGTGCGGGCCGGCGAGGCGCAGCTCCTGCTGACGGGCGCGACCCAACCTCGGCGTGGGCCAGCCGAGCCGTGGGCCGGTCACGTCGATCGCGAGGGCGAACACCCAGAGCGGCACCCGCCACCACGGCAGGAACGCGCCCGCCAGCCACGGCACGGCGGTAACCGTGTACCAGCAGAGGATCCGCAGCGCCCGGCGCTGCCGTGGATGACCGCGCAGCATCGAGGCGGTGACCACACCCCGGACGAGATGGACCCCGACGTACGCGCCGGCGAAGAGCACTCCCCGCTCCCCGAGCGCCTGCGGGATCGCCGCCCCGGCCAGCAGGCTGCCCAGCGTGGCGGCGACCAGCACGACGCGGATGGCCGGGGTCTCCGGGTCGTACCAGTCAGCGCTCCAGGTGGTGCTCACCCAGATCCACCAGACGCCGGTCAGCAGCAGGGCGGTGTGCAGCGCGCCGGCCAGCGTGAGGTCGTGCAGCAGGTGCGCGGCCGACTGGCTGAGGGCGAGCACGAACGCCAGGTCGAAGAAGAGTTCCAGGAACGAGGCGCTCAGCGGGGCGTCGCTTCCCCGCAACAGCCGCTCGGGCCTGGTCGCCATCGGCGCTCCTCCCGGTGGCAGGCGCTGGATCCGTCGTACCATCCGAGGCCCGCCACCGGAGGCGAAAGCGCGTCAGCGGCGGACGCCGACCCCGGCGTAGCCGTGTGAGTCCCCGGCCTCTGGCTCGCCGTCCGGCCGCCACCGGGTGGTCTCGACCAGGCCCGGCTCCACCAGGTCGTACCCGTCGAAGAAGCGCAGCGTCTCGGCGTGGCTGCGGGGCACCAGCGGGGCGCTGCTGGTGCGGTAGACGGCCTGCCCGCGCTCGGCCACCTCCGGTGGGACGCCGTCCAGCGTCAGGTGCGACAGCACCAGGTGGCTGCCGGGCACGGTGGCGTCGCGCAGCCGGGCGACGGCAGCCCACGGGTCGTCGTCGTCCGGCACGAAGTGCAGCACCGCGAGCAGCAGCGCGGCCACCGGGCGGTCCAGGTCGAGCGTGGCCCGCACCTCCGGGTGGGCCAGCAGGTCGTCCGGCCGCCGCAGGTCGCCCTGCACGACGGCCGTGCCGGGCACGTCAGTCAACAACCGTCGGGCGTACGCGACGGCCACCTCGTCGTAGTCGACGTAGACCACCCGGGCGTCCGGCGCCACGGCCCGTACCACCTCGTGCACGGTCCCCTGGGTGGGCAACCCCGCCCCGATGTCCAGGAACTGGTGGACGCCCTGCCCGACGGCGTACCGGACGGCTCGGCGCAGGAAGTGCCGGTTGGTCTGGGCCGCGAGCCCGGTGCCCGGGAAGATCTCCAACACCCGCTCGGCGGCGGCGCGGTCGGCGGCGAAGTTGTTGCTGCCACCCAGGAAGTAGTCGTACATCCGGGCGACGTTGGGTCGGGCGGTGACGTCGGTCGTGTCAGGTGTCGGCTGGTCGGTCACGAGGGGTCCCTTCGCCGCGCGGTCAGATCTCGATGTCTAGCAGCCGGGGCGACGACCCGCTGACCCCTCGTGTCGTTGATCCGGCTGCGCCCCTGGTCAACGCCGACCACGGTGGGGGCACCGAATCACCGAGGGGGACGCGATGACCGGTCAGCGGGAAACCGTGCGGGTCGACCAGGACCTGTTCCGCGCCGTGTACGACTCGCCCGCGTCGCTGCCCGGCCGGCACCGGTGGACCACACCGGAGTCGGACGTCCGCCGTCTGGAGAAGCTGCTGGGAATGCCGGCACGCAGCATCGGCGCCCCGTTGTGGGTCAGCGGCGACGAACCGGACTGCCCGAAGTGCGGCCGGCGGATCACCTGGTACGACATCGTCTCGTCGGCACTCACCGGCCTGCACGACAAGAACATGATCGCCACGGTCATCCTCGGCGAACACCGGTACGTCAACACCGAGGTGCCGGACGCCATCCCCGGGGTGCGCTGCGCCGACTGCCACACCGCCATCGACGGCCTGCGCAGCTTCAAGTGCCACAACTGGGCGTACGCCTTCGAGGCGCTGGAGGCCGTCCGCGAGCGAATGGCCGGCGGGTCCGCGCCGGCCTGAGCGCCCGACAGCGGACCCGCGCCTACAACGGATAGGCGAGAGGCCACAGGACGTACGACGCACCAGCCATATCACTCTGGGGGTGCGCCGGACGGTCCGGTTGCCCCGGCGGCGGCGGTGCCTCCCAGCTTGTTGACGGCGCCTTGGGTGGCTTGCACGGCTACTACCCCTGCCGCGACTGCCAGCCCGGCTGGTCCGGCTGCCGCGGCTCCTGCGCCTGCCCCTGCTGCCGCGCCGCCCCCGGCCGCCCCTCCTGCTGCCGCCCCGCCCCCGCCCGCCCCGCCTGCTGCCGCGCCGCCCCCGCCCGCCCCGGCTCCCGCGGTGGCGGGTGGCATGCCGCCGCCGCTCGGCGTGGCTCCTGGAGGTGGGTTGCTGCCCGGTCCCTGGCCACCGTCACCGCCGCTTTTGCTGCGGCTGCGGGAGGAACTGAGCTGGACCGCGCCCTGGGCGATCTGGCCGACTGCCGCGGCGCCAGCGGCACCGCCGGAGCCGCTTCCGCCGGCAGCGACGGCTTCGACGGCAGGGGCGATGAGGCGCATCAGCGCGGGCAGCGCGACCAGCGCCATGACGAACAGCATGAGCCCGGTCATGACGTTACTGATGATCAGGTCCGGGTCCTTCGGTATCTCGGTGCTGACCGACCAGAACGCGGCGGCGTAGATCGTCGCTGCGACCGGTTTGTACAGCAGCATCGCGATCAGCCATGTCACGTACCGCTGCCGCATCTGCTTGCCGGCGCCGCCCGCGATACCGGCCACCGCCGCGACCGGAAGCAGCCCGGCCAGTAGCACCAGCGCTGCGGCTCGCCCGTACAGCATCACCAGTTGGGTGATGGTGACGATGATCAGCAGGACGCTGACACCCACGAGCAGTACCGGAGCGAGTGTCCCGGCGGCCGCACCGGTCGGCGCGAGTAACAGCAGGCGGTCTCCGAGCTTGGAGCCGTCGATCTGTTCGCCTGGCTGTGCGACACCCAGCGATTGGTTGATGATCCAGATCGAGTACTGGTCACCGAAGACCCGCAGGGTCTCCACCACGGCCAGGCCCGCCGTCATCAGCAGTACCGCCGCACCGAAGTTCTTCGCGAGCTCCGCCGCGGTGCGCCCCGACGGGGTCAGCACCATCCGACCGGCCATCCACATCAGCGCTGCCACCGCCGTGGCCCCGACGATCCACGCCGTCGCCGCCTGCACCTTCCCCGCCGCGCCCACCGCAGCCCCGGTGTCCGCGCTCGCGATCGGCGACGTGGGCGCCTTCATCCAGCCCGTGACCACCATGCCGAGTGCCTTCGCGGCCCCTTCCGACACCCAGTTGGTCAGCTTCTCCAAGATGGAGTCCCCAGCCGACGAGGCGACACCACCCACGACGCACCTCGGGGTGGGGATCACGCAATCCGCCACGGCTACGGTCCCCAGGTGACGACGCTGGACAGGTCTGGTGCCGGGGCCTGGAGCGCCTGCCAGTTACCGCCAGGCGGCGGGACCATGCGCCAGTCGCCATCCATCCACCGCACGGTGAGCGTGAGGGTGACCCACGCCGAGCTGCGGGGTACCCGCATCGCCATCGCGATCACGGCCGTATCAGGCGAGTAGCTGACGTAGCGGTACCCGCCGATGGTCGCGAGGTCGGCCGCCTCGACCGGGGGCACCGGGTCATAGTTGGCGTACATGGCCAAGAGCCGGTCCCGGTCGGCGCCTGGGGTGAATTGCTTGGTGATGGTGGGCTCCCAGGACTCACGGCCTGCGTAGAGGTCGGAGCGCGTCGAGAGCTGAGCGGCGGCGATAAGCGCGCCTTCCGGGGTGTGCGCGTAGCCTGATGCGACTCCGCCCGCAACCTGGCGGGGCCCGGCCGTCGCGCTCCTGGGCACCACGGCTTGACCGACCAGTTCCCACGTCACACCGCGGGGTGCGGTGGTGGGAATCGCCGTGGGCAGCGCCTCGGCGGCGGCGGATGTGCCGCCCGCAGGCTGTGAGGCCGGCGGATTCGCAGGAGCAGGCGAAGGCACGCCATCATCGCCACCCATCAGCGCGACCACCACGCCGGCGATGACGACCAGGGCGAGGAGCACGGCGGCGGCGATGGTGCCCGGCCGTTTCCACGGCGAGCGGGGGGCGGTGGCGTAGTCCACCTCGTGCAGCCGGCGGGTCATGTGTGTGTCCTCCCCAGGATCGTGATGGGTGTTCAGCCACCGGCAGTGACGTGCTCGCACACCCGGCTGGGCCGGTAGCCGCCCGGGACGTCGACGCTCATGGTGTCCCAGAACACCGGCGAGCCGTCGATGTGCCCGCCGAGCGTGTGCCAGGTGTAGGCGGGGTTTTCTCTGCGCAGTGCCGCGAGGCCGGCGGCGGCCAAGCCGCGGCGGCGGTAGGCCGGCAGGGTGTACGGCTGCTCGACCCAGCCGATCCGCTCGTACGAGACGGTGTCCTGCCACGGCGTGCCCGGCCGGGGCACGACCGGCCAGCCGGACCGGGCGTGGCCCCCGGCCTCCGGTCAACCTCAGGAGTAGCTCGCGCCACGGGTCACGCCCGGACACCCGGCCGAGCATCGCCGTGCTGGCAACCAGGTCCCGGATCTCGGTATCGCGCGAGCCGGCTTCGGTCATCGGCGGCTCAGTCCTCGCCGGCGTCGGCCTGCGCCTGCCCGGCCTGCTCGACCAGCGCGTTGGTCAGATCCCGCAGTCCGGCCACGACGTTCCAGTCCGGCCGGACCGCCGGGTCCAGGCCGCGGGCCTTGGCGTCCTCCCAAATCCGGTCGACGTAGTCGTACAGCGCCTGACGGGACTGGACCTGCGCTGCCCGGCCAGCGGCGTCAAGCGCGGCCAGGCCGGCCGCGTCGCGTTCGGCGAAAACGTCGATTAGCTCGATCGCCATGCCCTGGCGGTCCAGCTCGTCGTCCACATCGACCATGCTGGTCACTCTAGGGCATCGGATCATCACGCGGGTGCGCGCGAGGGTGGGGCCAGCAACGGCTGGTAGCCGTCGGTGTCGAGCTGAGCGAGTCGGCGTCAGCGCCGCGATCCGGACTTCCCCTACCCTGGATGGGCGTGAGGGCTGCCGGACCTGGACTGAGGGCCGCTGCTGTCACCACCGCGGCGAGGGTTACCCCTGCGTGAGGGTGAGGGTCGCCCAGACCTGGCTGGTGTCGATCGGGTCGATCGCAAGCAGGTTCACCGGCACGTCCAGCACGACCAGGTGCGGGCGCTCGTTCCCGCCCCGTTCGGGCGAGATCAGACCACGTACCGCGTGCTCGCCCTGGTCCTCTCCGATCCGGGCTCCGGCGCTCCCAGCCTTCTGACCACACCCCGCCCTCGCCACCGGCCGTCGATCGATCAAGATCAGTTAGGATCTCCTCGTGCGACCTTCCCTCCATGACCTACGTCGAGGCGAGGAAGTGCTGGTCCGTTTCACCCGGGGCTCGTACCTGGGCGAGGCCAGACCCACCAGGGTGATTGCCGCCTCTGGCTCGACGGTCATGGTGTGGGTAGCGCCTGAGACACCGGTCATGCGCAGCAAGGCGCGCGACGGCAGGTCCGGACACCAGATCCCCCTGGCAGAGCGCGACGACCTCAGCTTCGAGATAGTCCTCGACATCTGGCGTGGGCCGGGGATCGTGATGATGCTTCAGGCTCGAACGGCGTCGTCCACCTGGTGGTTCTATCGCGGTGACGGGTCCTTCTCACACTGGTACATCAACCTTCAGACACCGCCAGTGTGGTGGCGAGAAGGAAAGACCGTGGGAGTGGACATCGAGGACCACTGCCTTGACGTGGTAGTCGCTCCTGACCGCAGTTGGCAGCTCAAGGACGAAGAGGAGTTCAACGAGCGGATCGGGCATCGACTCTACTGGAGCCCCGACCAGGCCCGGGAAATCCGAGCTGAGGCAGACCGAATGACACAACTTGCGCAGGAGGGGCGTTTTCCGTTCGACGGCTCCTGGTGCAGCTTCACGCCCGACGCCTCCTGGGCCGCTCCGCAGATCCCCACCGGGTGGGACCGTCCATCGGCCACCGCTACTGACGAGATCAGGATGAGGTTCGTATGAATCCTGCTGACATCAAGCGATCGCCTGAGCAGATGGCCACAGACCTGGCTCAGCTTCGGAGCATGAACTGGGCCAAGGTCTGGGCCGGCGACGGTAACGCTTCGACCGCACAAGATTGGGCCCGGTCCTTGGGTTTGCACCTCACTGACCTTGATCCGGACAACAACCTCACCTTGGCTCTTCCCAGCGGTGGCTCGCTGACACTGTTCCGACGCCAGCACGGCACGCAGTTCGAGCAGGCCCTCACCGTCACCTGGAAGATGCGCGCGCACCGCGCCAGCGAGAACTCCGCCGTGATTGAGCAGGCGCTCGCAGCGTGGACGGGCTACTACGAGGCGGCAGTCGGGGCCCTGGGATCCCCCGAGCGCGAGCCGCGCGTCGACGTGGTCGGCGATACCGGCCCGGCCGCGCTCTTCAAGCCCACCGACGGTCCGGCTTTGTTCGAGCTGCGGGTCAACCGTGCCACGGGCATGACCGAGGGTGCGCGACCCGGCAGCGCCTCCATACGAGTGTTGATCCACCCCGCATGACCTTTTCGAACCGGCCCGCTGTGCCGATCACCGGTCAAATCTGGGATCGCGCGGTAGAGCTGCAACGCGAGCGGGAGGCGCGCAGGCCGGACGACGCCGGCGTCCGCCAGTGCGCCGAACGGTTGTATGAACTCGCCGGCGAGAGGGACGTGCTGGAGTATCTGCGTCAACGCGTGGAGGAGATGGACCTCACTTCACCCCCCGCGGGTTCGACCCTGTGGGCATGGCGATCCCAGCATCCGACCAGCGGCGAGTTCGTAGGCAACCGATACCTCGCCCACGCGTGGGCCGAAGCGGTCATTCGCACCACACCAGAGGATCCGGTCACGGTCATCCACCTGACGCCCGGTGGATCCGAGATGGACCTGCACTGGCTCAACGATCGCAGAACTCTAGCCGCACTGGACCTCGACCCCGACGATGTGAAGGCTATCTGGCAGCGCCTCTCAGAGCGCTACGCCGAGCACATCAGCGGCGAGACGCTCGTCTTCTCGGACATGGGACACAGCCAGGCCGTCCTGCACACGACCGAACTCCCTGTCGTACGTCGATCGCCCGAGGCTGGCTTGGACAAGATCCGCTTCGTACACCCGCCCGCGCCGCACCTGCCCGAGGCGGTACGCCACCTCCTCTACCCAGACGCCATCCGGGCCCGGGTCCAGATCGACGACCCGAATCGGCCTCACTACCTCGACACCGCAGCCCTTCTCAAACTGTCGCCACCGAAGCGGGCAACCTACATCAAGCAGGTACTCGAGCAAGTCGATCTCGATGACCGGAAGTCGGCACGGCACCAGTCCGCTACGGCGGGCCCGCCCACTCCCGCACCTCGGGGACCCTCAGCAGCGCCAGGAGCGGAGGCGGCACGCCGAGCAGCCCTGGCATTCCCGGCGAACACTGCGAGAGCTGTACACGGAGGCAACCCTGGCAAGCCGCCGTCCCAGCGCTCGCCGTCGCAGCAGAGCCATCGCGCAGACCGCGGTCACAGCCGCTAACCCGGGCACCAGGCCGCCTCCTGACCGGCTCGGAAATGCGGCTGAGGACGTCCGCCCCGCCCGCGCTCGCCCGCCCCGCCCCCTGGCAAGACGGCCCCTACGCGGCGGCGATCCGCGCGTCGATCGCGCACTGGGACCCGACCGGCCTCTCGTCCTCCGCCGTCTCAGCGGCAGGCGGCGGTTGGTCGGTGGCGGAACTGGTGTGCACGAAACCTCCTGTGGGTGCCGAAGAACTCTCACCAGCCAAGCAGAGGCGCCTGTGCGATCGCTGGACGAAAGTCGTGCGGCCGGCTCGACCTTCGACTCCTGTGCTGCTCCCTGCCGCGTTCCTAGGGTGTCTTCCAAGTGAACGAGGTATGAACGTCTGGTGAGGTGATCCATGGCCGACAACGGCAGCACGGACGTTCCAGAGATCAGCGCCGAGTGGTACCGCGACATCGTCGACGCGGCCGCCGGCACCCCGGCCCCGGTGCAGTGGTTCGTCGGGCACGCCACCGAGGGGGTGATCCTGCTGCTCGGCGCGCTGCTGGTGGCGGCCGCGCTGCGCCGCCTGGTCGGCGGCCCGCACGACCGGGCACTCGCCCTGGTCGCGCCGCTGCCGATCCTCCTCGCGTACGCGAGCAGCGAATGGCTCAAGACCGTGGTGGACGAGGACAGACCGTGCCGGACGGTGGGCCGGGCGATCGTCGCCGGCACCTGCCCACCACCTGGTGACTGGTCGTTCCCCAGCAACCACGCCACCCTGGCCGGCGCGCTGGCGATCACCACACTGCTGCTCTCCCGGCGGCTCGGACTGATCGCGCTGCCGCTGGCCGTGCTGGCCGCCTTCTCCCGGGTCTTCGTGGGCGTGCACTACCCGCATGACGTGGCCGCCGGCCTGCTGCTCGGCGCTTTGGTCGCCATGGTGGCGACCCCGCTTCTGGCCCGCCTGACCGCCGAGGCGCTGCGCCGCCGTGCCGACGCCCGCCGCCCGGTACCCGACCTGGCCAGCCGACCCCGCCCCTGACCCCGCCGGCGGGGTGGGTGGTCAGGAGGTCAGGACGAGGGCGCCCACCGTGCCGAGCAGCAGAAACGGGCCGAACGGCAGGTGCGTGCTCCACCGGGCCCGTCGGGCGACCAGCAGTCCCAGGCTCACCAGCGCGGACAGCCCGAACGCGAGCAGCAGCCCGAGGAGCAGGACGGGCAGGCCGTACCAGCCGAGCAGCGCCCCGATGCTGAGCGCCAGCTTGGCGTCGCCCAACCCGAAGCCCCGGCGGCCGAGCAGCAGCGTGCTGGTGGCGAAGAACAGCGCCAGCCCCGCACCGGCGGCGACCGCCCGCAGCCAGGGGCCCGGGTCGGCGTCGGCGAGCCCGGCCGCGCCGAGCAGCAGCCATGTTCCGGCCGCCGCCGGCAGGGTGAGCCGGTCGGGCAGCCGGTGCACGGCCAGGTCGACGAGGACCGCCGGCACGGTCCAGGCGAGCCACCACGCCAACGCCGGCAGACCCCCGCCCGCCGGGCCGATCAGCGCCAGCAGCACGACGGCGGCGAGCGCGGCCACCTCGACCGTGCCGGGCGGCGGCCCGACCCGGGCCCGGCACCGGCCGCACCGGCCGGCCGGGCCGAGCGCCGGCCAGGGCCGGGTCAGGCCGACCGCCGCACCGCAGGCGTCGCAGCCGGTCCGGCTGGGGGCTCCCGAGGGTACGGCGTAGCGCACGACCGCCAACCGCAGCAGCGGACTGACCGTCAGGATCGCCAGCACTGTCGCGAGCCGAAGACGGCCAGGGGCAGGCCCGGCCGCCGCCCGATCGGTCGGGTTCCGCCGACCGGGTGCCGCCGCAGGGGGGCCGGTCAGCGCCACGTGGACCACGCCGGACGCCGGCCGTCCCCCGCAAAGGTGAACACGGATCGTGACTGAACGTTCGCTCGGGTGTAGCGGATGGCGCAGAAACCGACGTCCGCCATGGGCCGCACGATGATCTCCTCGCCCGAGGCCCGGCCGGTCGGCACCGCGGACGGGGTGGCCGGTCCGTCGCTCCGGGACACAGTCCGGATGCCGGGATGGGGGCGCGATGTCCCACTCTCGAGACCGACGCAGGGGTTGCGGCGGATCGGCCCCGGCCGGCGAGGTCCGGCCGTCGGCGACCCCTCGACCGGCCATCGTCCGGCGTGCAGCACGAACACCCGCCACCACCACCCATCATCACGCAGAGTGTTCACTTGAATTGCCTCTGTTGCATCGGCGAGCGTCAGCCTATGCTCGCCCCTTGGGTGTGACGCAAGCCTCACCTCTACGACCGGACGACACGGGACCTTGCATTTGTAAAAGATCCGTAACGGTGAATGCAGAAGCGCAGTGAAAGCTCCGGAAGGAACTGATCCGGGCGCGCTTCCGCATGCCCGGCGGCGGTGCTTCATCGCCACGTCGGGCGACCACGAGGAGGGCTCAGCGGTGCGCGGACGGCAGCTCAGGCGAGCGGCAATCTGCCTGCTGGCGGTCGTGGCGGCGGTGCCGGTCACCGCCTGCGGCAGCGAGCAGGAGGCGGTCGATCGACCGGCGACGGCGCGGAACGACGGAGCACGGGCCGATTCGGGCGCCGAGCGGGAAGCTGCCGAAAAAGCGGCGCTCGAGGCGTACTCCGGTTATCTCGCCGCATCGCGGACGGCGAGTCGGCGCAGTGATCCACACGCGCCGGAACTGTCCCGGTTTCTCGCTGATCCGCTGCTAACCCGGGTGCAATTGTCCATTCGCGACGCAAAGGAGCACGGCGCGATGCGTACCGGGACGCTGGCGTCCGATCCCAGCGTGATCGCCGTCAGCCTGGACTCTGACCCGGCGACCGTGGAGATCCAGGACTGCCTGGACGCGACCGGCTACCGGCTGGTCTACACCAAGGACCAGCGGGTGGTCCCGGGCAGCGGTGGCGGCAAGCACCTGGCCACCGCCACCGCCACCCGCTATCCCGACGGTCGCTGGCTGATCAGCTCGGGCTCGGCGCACCCGGACCAGCCGTGCTGACCCGGGGAGGGGTAGCCCGCACCGGCAAGGTCGGCGCGGCCCGGCGGGCGCTCGCCGGGCTCGGTCTGGCGCTGCTGCTGGTGGTCGGCGCGACGGTGCCGGCCGCCGCCGCCCGACGCGCGGACCCGGGGGCCGGATGTCCGCCCGGCCAGCCGGACTGCAACGTCTGGGACGACGAGCCCGGTACGCCGGGCGGCCCCGGCGGCGGTGGCGACAACGGCGGCGGCGACTCCGGCGGCGGTGGGGGCGGCGGTGTCTGTCAGTGGGGCGGGCGGACGATCCCCTGCTACGACGACCTGCTGGGCTGGTTCAACAACGGTGACGGGTGCTACTACAAGCTCGCCTCGCCGCAGAAGCCGGCGCCCGAGGGTCAGCAGTGGTACGTGCAGACCTGCAACGGGGGCGATGTCGGCACACAGGACACGGTGCTGCGGGACGGGCCGCCGCCGGGCTTCGGCGCTCCGCCGGACCCGGAGGAGCTGGCCCGTCGGGCCCTCGCGTCGATCAAGCTGCTGCCGGCGCGGCTCAAGGTGGCGCCCCGCAAGGACATCGGCCCCGGCCTGGTCGGCCTGCCGGTGTGGATGTGGGCCACCCCGAGCGCCAGCTACTTCGGGCCGCTGCGTGCCTCCGCCTCCGACCGTGGGCTGACCGTCTCCATCGAGGCGAAGGTCGACCGGATCGTCTGGAACATGGGCAACGGCGACACCGTCACCTGCACCAAGGCCGGCACTCCGTACGACCCGAAGGGCAACCGCGCCGGCCGCACCTCCCCGGACTGCGGCTACGACCGCGGCTACCCGAAGGCCGGCACCTACCGGGTGGGCGCCACCACGTACTGGACGGTGCGCTGGTGGACCGACGACGGCGACGAGGGTGACCCGATCCCGCAGACCCGGACCAGCGGCACGGTGCCGGTCGTGATCAAGGAACTCCAGGTGGTGACCAGGTGAGTGAGCCGGTTCTGCGAGCCCCACAGTCGGGAATGGAGATCGAACGGTGAGTGTGGGTACGCGTAACGCGACCGGGCCGGTGGACGCGCCGGTCAGCCCGCCCAAGGTGGTCCGGCAGCGCCGCGTCCGCCCCGGGCTGCTGGGTCTCGCCGTACTCCTGATCGCCCTCGGTGGGCTGGGGGCGGCGTTCGCGGTCACCTCGGTCCGGGCCACCGGCAGCTACCTCGCGGTGGCCCGGCCGGTGGAGGTGGGTCGGGAGGTCAGTGCCGCCGATCTGATCACCGTGCAGGTCGCCGGCGGTCAGGGGTTGCACCCGGTGCCCGCGGGCCGGCTGAACGAGGTGGTCGGCAAGCGGGCCGCCGTGGCGCTGGTGCCGGGCACCCTGCTCACCCTCGGGCAGGTCACCGACGACCCGCTGCTCGGCCCGGGTCAGCAGCAGATCGCGCTCGGCCTGAAGACCGCGCAGGTGCCGGCCCGATCGCTGCACCCCGGAGACAAGGTGCTGCTGGTCAGCACCCCGGACGAGAACGCCACCGGGGCGGCGGCCGGGGCGGGCACCCGGTTCGCGGCCACCGTCATCGACATGGTCAGCCCGACGGACGACGAGAAGGTGCTGTACCTGGCGCTGCTCATCCGGGACGTACCCGCCGTGGTGGCGTTGGCCGCCCAGGAGCGGATCGCGGTCGTGCTGACCGAGGCGGCCTGAGCATGGCGATCATCGCGTTGGTGTCCGCGAAGGGTTCGCCCGGCGTGACCACCTCGGCGTTGGCCTGTGCCCTGACCTGGCACCGCCGGCTGGTCCTGGCCGAATGTGACCCGGCCGGCGGATCGATCCTCGCCGGCTACCTCGGCGGTCAGCTGGACGGGCCGCGCGGCATCGGCGAGCTGGCCGTCGGGGAGCTGCGCGACGGCAACCTGGAGACCGCGTTCTGGTCGCAGCTGGTCGACCTGGACGCGCCGCGCCGGGAACGGCTGCTGCTGCCCGGGTTGGTCGACCCGGCGCAGGCCGGCAGCGTCACCCCGCTCTGGCAGCGGTTCGCCGACTACTTCAACGCCCTGGACCGGGGCACCCCCGGCTACGACGTGCTCGTCGACTGCGGCCGGCTGCACGTCACCGGCCCACCGTGGCCACTGCTGCGGGCCGCCTCGGTGGTGCTGCTGGTGACCCGGGCCCACCTGCCCGACCTGTCCGGCACCCGGGCGGTGGTCACCGCGATCGAGCGGGACTTCGCCGAACACCGGGTGCCGCCGGGCACCCTGCGGCTGCTGCTGGTCGGCGACGGGCACGGGCGCGCGGAGATCAGTCGTGGACTGAAACTGCCGGTGATCGCCCGGCTGCCGCACGACCCGCGTACCGCAGGGGTGCTCGCCCTCGGTGGGACCGTACGGTCCGGACGGCCGCTGCTGCGCGCGGCCGCCGCGCTGGAAGTGCCGGTCGGTGCGCTGCTGGAACGCCGACGGGCACGGCTGGCCTGGCCGGTGCAGCAGGGGGTGCCGGATGCGGTTTGAGCCCGTCTCCACCGACCCACGTCAGCAGCCGCCGGCCGCGACGTCCACCGCGCCGCCGCTGGCCCCGCCGAACGGTCGGCACCACCAGTCGGCGGCGATACCGCAGCCGATGCCCACGGCCACGCCGCCGCCGGAGGTGGCACCCCGACCCCGGATGGATTTCCAGGTGGTCCGGGAGCTGCGCCGGGAACTCACCGAACGGCTCACCCTGTGGCAGCGCGGCCGCGAGTTCACCGTCGACGAGGAGGACACCGAGCGGGCCCGACTGGCCGTCACGGTGGTCGCCGAGTACGCGGACGCGGTCCGTCGCGCCGGGACACCGATGGCCGCCGGCGAGGAACGCCTGCTGCTCGACCAGGTGACCGCCGAGCTGGTCGGGCTGGGCCGGCTACAGACCCTGCTTGTCGACGACACCATCGAGGAGGTGCACATCCTCGGCTGCGACGTGGTGCGCATCACCCGGCACGGCGGTGGGGTGGACTGGGCCGAGCCGATCGCCGACAGCGACGCCGAGCTGGTGGAGATTCTCCAGGCGGCGGCACGGCGGGCCGGCGCGACCGAACGGTCACTGTCCACCGTGAAGCCCACCCTGGACCTGCAACTGCCCGACGGCAGCCGACTGGCCGCGGTGTTCCTGGTCAGCCACCGGCCGTACGCGGTGATCCGCAAGCACAACACCCTGGACGTGAGCCTCGACGACGTGGCCGGCGCCCGGGGTGACCTGGACGAGATGATCGACCCGCTGCTGCGCGACTTTCTGCGTGCGGCGATGCGCGCCGGGTTGAACATCATGGTCGCCGGGCTGGCCGGCGCCGGGAAGACCACGATCATCCGGGCGCTCATGAACGAGATCCCACCCGACGAGCCGTACGTACTGCTGGAGGAGAGTCGGGAGTTGTTGCCGGCCCGTCGCCGGGAGCGGCACCGGGCGGTGATGAGCTTCGAGGCGCGGGAGGGGCACGGCGAGCGCGGCTTCGACGGCCGGCCGGCGGGCGAGGTGACCATCGCCGACCTGATCCCGCTCTCGCTGCGGATGGGCGTGCTGCGGATCATCGTGGGCGAGGTCCGGTCCCGGGAGATCGTGCCGATGCTCCAGGCGATGACCACCAGCCGGGGCTCGATGTGCACCATTCACGCCCGTACGGCGGCAGGGGTGGGTGAACGGATCGTCGAGCTGGCGCTGGCGCACGGCCGGGAAATGACCGTCGACCAGGCCCGCCGGATGGCCGGCAACGCCCTCGATCTGATCGTCTACGTCACCGTCGAGGACGAGAGCGCGATCGGCGGCCGTAAGCACCGGTTCGTCTCGCACGTGGAGGAGGTGATCGGGGCCGGTGAGGCCGGACGGATCACCACCACCACCGTCTTCGGTCCCGGTCCGGACGGCCGCGCCGTCCCCCGGCACCTCCCGGAACGGGTCCGCGACCAGTTGCTGCGGGTGGGGTACGACGCCCGGCTGCTGACCCGCTGGATCGAGGCCGGTACGGGTGCCTGGCGGCGTACCCGACAGACCCGACTGGCCCGGCGGTGACCTGATGGGGAACAGCCTGGAGTTGATCGCGGTGGTCTCCGGGGCCGCCTGTGTGGCCGGGCTGCTCCTGGCGGTCGTCGCGCTGGTGGGCAGCCGCCGGCCCGCCGGGCCCGGCCCGGGAGCGGGCCCTGGCCTGAGCCGCCTCTGGCGTGGCTCCGGCGCCACTCCCGCCGAGCGGCGGGCCTACCAGGCGCTGCTGCTCACGGCGGTGGTCGCCGGGGCGTTGGCGTTCCTGCTGACCGGGCTGCCGGTGGTGGGCCTGCTGGTGGCCGTGGCGGTGCCCGGCACGCCGTGGTTGTTCGCCGTGGGCAAGGCCGAGCAGCGGGCGATCGCCCGGATCGAGGCCGTCGGCGAGTGGACCCGCCGGCTCAAGGACGTCTCCGGTACGGGGCAGGGCCTCCAACAGGCGATCATCAGCACGATCGGCAGCGTGCCACCCGGCATCGAGGACGAGGTACGGCTGCTCGCCGCCCGGTTGCAGGCCGGCTGGCTGGCCCGTTCCGCGCTGCTGGCGTTCGCCGACGAGATCGGCGACCCGGTGTGCGACCAGGTCGTGGCGGCGCTGATCCTGCACCTCACCGACCGGGGTGAGCGGCTGGGCGACGTGCTGGGCTCGATCGCCGGCGCGGCGGCCGCGGAGGTGGCGACCCGCCGGGAGATCGAGGCCAAGCGCACCCAGCCCCGGTTCGCGGTCCGCTTCCTGACCGGGATGACGCTGGCGACGCTGGCGTACGGGCTGGTCAACACCGAATACATCAAGCCGTACGGCACACCGACGGGTCAGGTGGTGATGGCCGCTCTCGGTGCCGCCTTCATCGGCCTGCTGGCCTGGGTGCGGTCGATGAGCCAGCCGCAGCGGCCGGCCCGGTTCCTGCCGGCGCCCGACCCTCAGGAGGTGATCGCGTGAGCGCGAGTGCCACCGTCCCCGGAAGGGGCCTGCGGTGATCGTCAACTGGCTCCTCGGCGTCGCCGTGTCCGGTGGAGCGGCGATCGGGCTGGGCCTGTTCCTGGTGGTCCGGGAGCTGGTTCCGGCGACCCCCGCGCTCGGGCCGGCGCTGCGTCGCCTGCACCAGCCGCCGGGCACCGGGCGGGTGGCCGCTCCCGCCTCCCGCCGGCTGGACTGGCTGACCGGGCTGTCCCGCTGGTTGCGACCACCGCACCGGCAGCTCGCCCTGATCGGTCAGACCCCCGAGCAGTACGCGCTGTCGGTGCTGCTGTCGGCGCTCATCGGACTGGCCACGCCGACCCTGCTCGGGGTGGCGCTGTTCGTGCTCGGTGTCTCGCTGCCGCTTGTCGTACCGGTGCTGGGTGGCCTCGGCATGGCGCTGATCGCCGGCCTGCTGGCGCACCGCTCGGTGCTGGCCAAGGCGGACGCGGCCCGCGACGAGTTCCGCCAGGCCGTCTGCACGTACCTGGATCTGGTGGCCCTGCAGCTCTCCGCCGCGCACGGGCCGGTGCAGTCGCTGGAGCGGGCCGCCGCGGTCTGTGACGGCTGGGTGTTCGACAGGCTTCAGGAGTCGCTGCGGATCGCCCAGATGCAGATGCACGCGCCCTGGGACGAGCTGCGGGACCTCGCCGACAAGATCGGTATCCCGGAGCTGGGTGACGTCGGCGCGATCATGCGCTCCTCTGGCAGCGAGGGCGCGCAGGTGCACGAGACCCTGCGCAGCCGGGCCGACTCGCTGCGCGACCAGATCCGCACCGACAACCTGGCCCGCGCCGAGGGCGTGACCAGCCGACTCGACATCCCGGGCGCACTTCTCGTCTTCGTGCTGCTCGGCTTCGTCGTCTATCCGTTCATCGCCCGTGTCTGATCCGACCCCGAGAAGGAGAACGCCATGTCCATCCTCACCTACCTGCACGTCGTGGTGACGACGCGCTTCGCCGAGCTGCGGCGGGACGGCGAGCGCGGCGACAGCCCGGTACCGACCGCCGTGATCATCTTCGGTCTGGTCTTCGTGGCGACCATCGTCACCGGCCTGGCCCTCGGCAAGGCCAACGACTGGATGAAGGCCATCCCGAACCACTCGAACCCACGGTAGCCAGGATGCGCCGAGCCGCGTTCGGAAGGTGGCGCCGGGCGGTTCTCGCCGCCCGGTGTCGCCTCGTGGCCGGCGACCGGGAGCGGGGTGCCAATCCGGTGGAGCTGGCCGTGGTGATGCCGCTGATCCTGGTGCTCCTGTTCGCCTCGCTCCAGGTCTCGGCGGTCTTCCTGGCCCGCTCCACGGCGTTGAACGCCGCCCAGAGCGGGGTCAACGCCCAACGGCTCTACAACGCGCGCGACGGCGCCGGGAAGGCCAGCGCCACCCGGTTCCTGTCCGCCACCGGCGGCTGGTTGCTGGGCTGGGAGAGGACCGGCCCGACCTGCGTGACCACCGACGTCGAGGTGACCTGCACGGTGACCGGCCGGTCCCTGTCCGTGGTGCCCGGCGTGGACTTCGCGGTAGAACAGACCGCGCACGGGACGGTGGAGCGGGTGACCCCGCCGTGAACCGGCCCGCCGAGCGGGGCTCGGTCTCCATCGAGGTGGCGGTGCTCGCACCCGCGTTCATCGCGCTGATGGTGCTGGCCGGCGTGGCCGGACGCAGCGCGGTGGCGGCGGAGGCCATCGACGCCGCCGCGCACGACGCGGCCCGCGCCGCCTCGATCTCCCGCAGTGCGACCGAGGCCCGCGAGGAGGCGCGCGACGCGGCTCAGGAGCAGTTGGACTGGCGAGGGCTGAGTTGCCGCGGCACACCGACCGTGACGTTCAGCGGCTCGGTCGGAGGCGCCGCCACCAGCTTCGAGCGGGCCTACGGCAGCGCGCTCGGCCAGGATGCGACGGTCACCGTCACGGTCGCCTGCCGGGTGTCCTTCCGGGATCTGCGCCTCTCGGCCGTGCCCGGCATGCCCAGCGAAAACCGCATCGAGGCCAGCTTCACCTCACCACTGGACCGCTACCGGAGCCGGCGATGACCGTCCGTCCGCTCTCCGGCGACCACGGCCGCGTGAGCATCTTCCTGGCGGTGGCGATGGTCGGCGTACTGGCCATCGTGGGTCTCTCGTTCGACGGCGCGGGTCAGCTGCGCACGCTGCAACGCGCCGACAACCTGGCCGCGGAGGCGGCCCGCGCGGGCGGGCAGGCCATCGACCGGGCCACCGCGATCGAGGGTGGGCCGACGCGGATCGACCAGCCGCAGGCCCGCGTCGCGGTCGCCAACTACCTCTCCGCCGCCGGCACCACCGGCCACACCGTGAGCTTCCCGCAGATCGCCGGGGAGACCGTCGTCCGGGTACGCGTCACGATCACCTACCGCCGCTCGATGCTCGGGCTGTTCGGCTTCGCCGACCGGGTCACCGTCACCGGCGAGGCGACCGCGCGGGCCATCACCGCAGGACCGTAGGAAGGAAGGCCGCCATGTCCGCATCGGGTCGGTCCGTCGTACGGCGGACCGGACGCGTCCTCACCGGCGTCGGCGCGCTCGTCGTGCTCTTCGCTCTGGTGGCGGGTGCGCCGGTCGCGCTGCTCGCCTTCGCGGGCAATCCCCTGCCCGACCATCTGCCCACTCTCGCCGAGGTGGGCACCGCCCTGACCAGCCGCGACGACGGGCAGCTCTTCCTGCGGGCCCTGGCGTTGGCCGGCTGGTTCGGCTGGGCCACGTTCGCCTTCTCCGTGGTGGTCGAGCTGGGTGCGCAGATTCTGCGCAGGCCAGCGCCGAAGTTGCCGGGGATGAGCCGCCAGCAGAAGGCCGCCGCCGCGCTTGTCGGTTCGGTCGCGCTGATCCTCGCCGCCAGCCCGGCCGCCGCCAGCGCCGCGGCGGTCTACACCGGTCCGGCGTACGCCCAGTCGAGCGCTTCGACCAGCGCCGCCCGACTGCCCGAAGCTGGGCCGCTCGGGATGACCGGGATGACCGGAAGCGGGCCGCTCGGGATGACCGGAAGCGGGCCGCTCGGGATGACCGGCAGCGGGCCGCTCGGACTGGTCGCGCCCGGTGGGCCGAGCGCTGGTGACCAGGCGGCGCCCGTGTATCGCGTGGCGCGGGGCGACTACCTCGGCGAGGTGGCCGAGCGGTACCTCGACGAGTTCGGCGACTACCGACAGCTCGCCAAGCTGAACCGGCTGGACGACCCGGATCGGATTCGCCCCGGCCAACTGCTCCGGCTGCCAGCGGAGGCCGCCGACCAGGGCGCCCGCCCGCACGCCACCGGAAAACTCGTCGGCCGGCCCGCCGCGCCCAGGCCGCCGGCCCCGCGACCGGCGCCCGAGCGGACCGCGCCGGAGCGGGCGGAGCAGGCGCCCACCGGCGGTACGGAGTCGACAGGTCAGGTACCCCCGATGACCGTCGGCGCGGCGCGGGCCGGAACCACCGACCGGGTGAACCGACCGCTCGCGGTCTCCGCCGTGCTGGCCGTCGCGAGCATCGTCGGCGCCCAGATCGGCGCGGTGCTCGGCCTGCGCCGCCGCCCGGCCACCGCCGGCGCGGCTCCCCGGCTGGCCGCATCCAGCCGCGCACCCCGGCGCGGGGCGAGCGGCCGCCGCGGCAGCTCGACCGGAAGCAGCCTGGATCCGAGCGGGAGCCTGGGCCGGAGCGGCAGCGGCGCCGCCTGGGCCGCCAGCCGCGCGGCGGCGGCCATCGAGCCGTCCGCACCAACCGCTGGCACAGCACCCGGCTGGTCCGGCGACGGCACGGCGTCCGTCGGCGCATCGGGGGCCGGGAGCGACAGTGCCGGAGTTACCGGTGCGGCAGAGTGGGACGACGACGGACCCCAGGGCGGTCGACATCGGCGCGGCTGAGCCGGCACACCCCGGACCGGCACCGGCAGGCGCGCGGGACCGGACGGTCCGGAGATGCCGATACCGGTACGCCGACCGCGGCGGGCCTATTCGGTGAAGGCGGTGAAGGAGAGCGCCTTGTCGAACCGCCGGGCGGCGAGGTCGTCGTGGCGGATCAGGAAACGCCCCCGGTAGACGGAGTCCGGCACGAACTGGACGAGCGGCACCCACTCGCGCATCACCCGCAGTGCCTCCACCTCCAGGTGCAGATCCCGCCCGCCGGGCGCGATGACGAGTTCGCCGGCCTTCTGCCGGGCATCGAGGTTCTTGTCGGCCATCCCGGTCTCCGGGGTGCTCGACATGTGTTCGGTGGCAAGCTCACCGATGCCACTGGTGTATCCGCCCAGGCGGAAATCAGCACCACGGCTTGGCGGCCAGAGCTTTTCGACCAACGCCCGAAGCTGCTTTTTGTGCGGCAGGTGCAGACCCAGGTGCTCCCGGTCGGCAGACCACGGGAGCCCTCCCCGCACATCCCTGTCCTTCTCGAGCCAGCGGGGCAACTCCGCGTTGACCGCGGCGAAGAGGTCACGCTCCGGTTCGACGAAGTGGCGCCTGCTGTCGTAGAACATCTCCTCGTCGTGGTCGGGCTCCGGTGCGGTCGCGGTGTCGGTGCCGGCCGGTACGTACACGACTCGCGCGTACCGCTGCTCGCCGGCGACGTCATCTGCTTCGTCGGCCCACTCGTGGTCCAGGAAGAAGAGCAGCGAACCCTCCGTCGGCAGGGCCAGGCCGTCGACTCGGGGGAGCGCCGAGCAGTCGAAGGAGGCGACGAACTGCAGTGGCCGCGACCCGGCGGACGGCCACTGCATGCCCACCGGCAGCCGCGGCAACCCGCCGCTGCGCCCGACGAGCGGGCCGTCGTAGTCCGGGCTGGTCCAGATCGCGAACCGGAGGAACTCGGCGAACGTGGTGACCTCGCCCTCTCCGATGCCCTGCTCGATCGCCGCGCGCCGGAACCGCTCATGGAGATCCATGCCAGGCATTGTGCCCTGATGATCAAGCGGGTCGACGACCGACCACTCTCGACAGTGCGGTAGGTCAGGGGACGCGGGTCTGGAGCACGCCGTCGCGGATCCGCGTGGGCAGGATCTGCTGGTCGTTGCCGGAGGGCCCCAGTACGACCTCGCCGCCGTTGAGCCGGAACGCGCTGCCGTGCCACGGGCAGACCACGCACGCGTGGCCGTCGATCTCCTGGACCTCGCCCTCGCCGAGCGGCCCGCTCTGATGGGGGCAGCGCTCCAGCATGACGGTGACCTCGTCGCCGTGACGGTAGAGGATCACCGAGACGTCGTCGACCTCCCGGGTGATCAGTGTGCGCTGCGGCAGGGTGGCCATGTCGGCCAGGGAATGCCAGCCGTCGGTCATCCGGTGCAGCTCGGAGATGCTCTGGTTGACCTGGGCGCCCTGCTTGTACGCCAGGTGGCCACCGATGTACGCGCCGAGGCTCACGGCGGACAGCCCGAGGAAGCCGAGCGCCCGACCGACGCCGTGCCGCCCGGAGAGCCGCGCCGCCAGCGAGCCGGCGTAGAGCCCCATGCCGACGGTGTTCGCGGCGGCGTGCACCAGGCCGACCCGGCGCTGGTCCCGGGAGAGCGCCGCCCAGTCGTTCAGACCGGCGACCGCCGCCGGCAGCGCGCTGACGGTGCCCAGGCCGACCAGCACGGTGGCCGGCCGGCGCTGGCCCGGCATCAGGTCCAGCACCGCGGCGCTGATCCACGCGCCGACCGGGACCTGCACCATCGCCGGATGCAGCGGATGCCCCAACGTCACGCCGTGCAGCAGGTCCCGCAGCCGCCGCGGTCGCAGCGTGCCGAGGACCACCCGCTGCAGACGGTCGCCCGTCCGGTCCAGGCCGGTTGCCTGCTCAACTTTCGTCAGAAGTGCTCGCACCCGTACCGACTTCCCGGCGAACGCGGTCGCAAACCGGTCGCCGGTGACGGACCTGTAGCAGGGCGTGGCGGGCACGGCACAACGCCGGTCGGCACCGCGGGATCGGCGCGGATTGTGGGTGCCGGGCGGTGCGGGCATGCTGGGCCGATGGGTGTACGGGTGGAGCGCGCCGGGCCGGTCACGACGGTGATCCTGGACCGGCCGGCGGCCCGCAACGCGGTGGACGGGCCGACCGCGCGGGCACTGGCGGACGCCTTTCGCTCGTTCGACGCCGATCCGGACGCGGCGGTGGCCGTGCTCTGGGGTGCCGCCGGCACGTTCTGCGCGGGCGCCGACCTGAAGGCGATCGGCACACCCAGCGGCAATCGGGTCGAGCCGGAGGGAGACGGCCCGATGGGTCCGACCCGCATGGCGCTGAGCAAGCCGGTGATCGCGGCGATCTCCGGGTACGCGGTGGCCGGCGGCCTGGAGCTGGCACTCTGGTGCGACCTGCGGGTCGCCGAGTCCGACGCCACGCTCGGCGTATTCTGCCGACGCTGGGGAGTGCCGCTGATCGACGGCGGGACGGTCCGGCTGCCCCGGCTGATCGGTGAGAGCCGTGCCCTGGACCTGATCCTCACCGGGCGGGCGGTGCCCGCCGACGAGGCGTACACCATGGGGTTGGTCAATCGGGTGGTGCCGCCGGGCCGGGCGCGGGCGGCGGCCGAGGAGCTGGCCGCGGCGATGGCCCGGCATCCGCAGACCTGCCTGCGCAACGACCGGGCGGCCGTGCTGGCCGGCGCCGGACGGCCCGAGGCGGAGGCGCTGGCGACCGAGCTGGCGTACGGGATGGATTCGCTGGCCACCGACGCGGCGGCCGGGGCGGCCCGGTTCGCCGCTGGCGAGGGCCGGCACGGCGCGATGCCGCCGGGAGGGTGAACCTCCCGGCGGCATCCGGTACGGCCTGACTCAGTTGCGGTTGATGGTGAAGGTCGAGGTGGTGTTGCGGATGTCCACCGCGTTGTTGCTCAACCGCAGGTTGTTGAAGGTCACCGACCCGACGGCCGGCCCCTGCCCGGACTCGGGCATCTCGTTGACCCAGATGCCGAAGCCGGATTTCGCGTCGTAGGCGTCACCGCTCTTGCGGGCGCCGCTGATCGAGATGTTGGTGAAGACCGTGTCGGTGACCGGGAACTGCGGCTGCCCACCGACGTAGTTGGTCTGGAACATGATGCCGCTGTAGGTCGGATCGACGATGTCCACGTCGCTGACCCGGATGCCCTGGAACACCTTCGAGGCGGAGAAGACCCAGATCGCCGGGAAGGTCTGCGCGCCCCAGAAATGCCCACCGGCCCGCACGATCGAGATGTTCTCGAAACGGGTCGGCGGGCTCGCGCCGAAGCCGTTCATCGGGTAGCCGAAGTCGAGCGAGCTGATGGTGATGCCGGAGTAGACGAGCGTGTCCGCGATGTAGATGTTGCGGAACGTGTTGCCGTAGCCGCCGTAGACGGCGACACCGGCGGCCCGCCAGGTCAGGGTCGAGGTCAGGTTCTCGTAGATGTTGTCCCGCATGTCCGCGCCGCCCGCGTCGATCGCCGAGAACAGCGCGAAGCTGTCATCGCCGGTGGCCCGGGCGTCGTTGTTGCTGACCAGGTTGTTGGTGCTGCCGTTGGTCATGTTGATGCCGTCGGCGAACAGGTTGCGGATCCGCGAGTTCTTGATCGTCATGTAGTCGGTGTTGGCGCCCCAGTAGAGGCAGACCTGGTGCTCGGCCCAGATGTTGTCGATCATGATGTTCGACACGTTGGCGAAGTCGAACACCTTGCCCGGCCCGTCGATGCGCGAGGTGTAGTTGCCGAAGTAGGCGAAGTTCGCGAACGACGATCCGGCCGCCGAGTTCTCGGCCCGGAAGCCGATGTCGGTGTTCTCCTGGCCGGAGGGGGCGTTGAACCGGGTGTACCAGGGTCCGGCGCCGGTCACCTTGACCGCCTTGCCGTACACCTGGAACTTCGACGAGGTGGAGTAGTTGCCGGCGGGCAGGTACACGCCGATCAGGTTGCCGGTGGTGTCCATCCGCACCCGGTCCAGGGCGTTCTGCACGTCCTGGTGGGTGAAGCCGGCCGGCGTCGCGTAGCGGGCCGAGTCCGGGTTCGCGATCGGCGAGACCTGCTCGGTGTTGATGAAGTCGATCGCGTACGTGGTGGTGTTGGCCGCGTCCTTCTGGAGGCGGATCTTGCTGCCGGCCGGCACTGTCGAGTTGAGCATGACGTTGGCTTCGTCGTAGATGTGCCGCGGTCCGCCCGCGCTCGGCGAGTTGCCCGGGCTGGTCTCGTTGCCGTAGAGCCAGGCGTAGCGGGACGTCAGGTCGATGGCCTTGTGGAACGTGCCGTTGACGTAGACGTTCAGCGTGGAGTTGATGCCCCCGCCACCCGACGCGTCGGGGATGGAGAAGCGGGTGACAAGCGTGTTGGTGCTGGCCCGGGTGGTGAACTCGACGTAGCTGCCGGTCGAGTTGAGCGTCACCGCACGCCGGCCGGACGCCTCACCGGCCACGTCGCCGACGGTCCGGTTCGGGCCCACGACTGCCGCGCCGCCGCCGACCACGCCGTCCTCGGCCTCGTACATGTCGTACGGCATGTTGGCGCCGCGCCCGACGAAGAGCGGACGGTCGCTGGTGTTGTTGCCCTGCTTGACCGGCAGTTCGTTGCTGTCGGCCGCGAGCACGACCCGCACGGTGTACTTGCCGTTCGCGGCCGTCCAGGTGCCCAGGTCGACCGGGCCGACGGTGGCCCCGGCGTTGATCACCCCGGAGTACGAGCCGGTGAGGGTACGCACCACAGTGCCCGATTCGTTGAGCACGGTGAGCGTGATGCCGTGCGACCCGGACGCGGAGGCCACGCTGCCGGCGTTGCGGATCGACACGGAGAAGGTGACCGTGCTGCCGGCCGACGGGTTGCCCGGCGACCAGGCCACCGCCGAGGCGACCAGGTCACTCGTGGCGACCGGGCTCACCACCAGCGGGCTCGGGTTGGAGTAGCTGTTGTTGGTGTCGTCGGTCTCGACGACGGTGTTGGACTCGTCGACCTTCGCGCTGAGCGGGTAGCTGCCCGCGTCGCGGGTGCCGATGCTGGCGCTGACCGTGGTCGAGGCGCCGGCCGCGAGGCCGCCGACCGACGCGGTGCCGACCCGGGTGGAGCCCAGGTAGAAGTTGACGTTGGTGGCGGCGGAGGCCGCCGAGCCGGCGTTGCGCACGGTCGCCGAGAGCGTGATGGTGCTGGTCTCCACGGGCGCGGACGGGCTCACCGACATGCCGGTCACGGTGAGGTCCGGGTTCGGCGCGGGGGTGCCGATGACCTGGAACTCGGCCACCTGCCCGGCCGGGGCGCCGGTGTTCGAGGCGATCGAGAGCCGTACGTCGGCGGCGGCGCCGGAGACCGGGATGGTCACCGTGTTGCCGCTGCCCGGGTTGAAGGTGTAGTTCGCCGCGCCGACCAGGGTGGTGAAGGTCGACGAGCCCTGGTCGCGGCCGAGCACGGTGATGTTCTGGGTACGCGTACCCCAGGCGGAGTCCGGGTTGAGCTTCAGCACGACCTGGCTGAGGCTGGCGTTCGCACCGAGCTGCACGGTCAGCGTGCTCGGGTTGCCGTTGCCCTCCCAGTAGGTGGTCACGTTGTTGTCGTTGGCGTTGGTCGCCACGAATGTGTGCACGTACCCGGAGGCGGTGATCGGCTTGCCGACCGCCAGGTTGGTGCCGGTGGGCGGGTTGCCGGTGCCGGTGCGGGTCACCGTGTTGCTGTTCGACGACTGGTTACCGGCCGCGTCCCTGGCCCGCACGTAGTACGAGACCGTGGCGGTGTCCGGCTGGCTGTCGGTGTACGTCAGCGTCGAGCCGCCGACGCTGCCGCGCAGCGCGCCACCCGCGTAGACGTCGTACCCGGTCACGCCGACGTTGTCCGTGGACGCGGACCAGGTGAGCCGGATCTGACCGCTGGCGGGCTGGGTGTACGCCAGGTTGCCGGGGGCGCTGGGGGCCTGGGTGTCGGTGCTGCCGCTGGCGCCGTACACCTCGACCTCGGAGAACTGCGCGGCCGGCCAGCCGGTGTTGCCGGTGACCTGCACCCGTACGTAGCGGGTGCTGGCCGCGGTGAAGCTGACCGTCGCGGTGTTGCCGGTGCCCGGGTCGAACGTATAGCCGCCGAACGCCTTCAGGGTGGTGAAGGTCGAGCCGTTGGTGGAGCCGAGGATCGACAGTGTCTGGGTGCGGGTCTGCCAGTCCGACGAGGGCGGCAGCTTGAGCACCACCCGGTCCACGGTGACGGTGGCACCGAGGTCGGCCTGGATCCACTGCGGGAACGCGTTGTTGGCGCTCTCCCAGTAGGTCGACGCGTTGCCGTCGTTGGCGTTGCCCGCGACGTAGTTCTGGTTGTAGCTGCTGGCGCTCATGCTGGCGGAGAGCCCGGCGAGCAGGGCCGCGCGGGCGGACCCGGCCGGGGCCGGAGCTGGCTTCGCCGCCGGTGCCGCGGTCGCCGGGGTGAGGGCGGGGACAGCGGCGAGGAGCAGTCCGGCGAGCGCGCCGGCGAGCAGCCGCCGGCCGGCCGGCAGTCGGCCGGCTCGGTGGGCTCGGTGGGCTCCGGGGACGGGACCGGGCGAGCCGGCACGCGGGGTGCCTCGGGTGGGGCCGTTTCTGGACATGGGTGGCTACACCTCTTTCGGGGGTGGTGTGGGTGCGTTGCCCGGTGACGGGTGCAGGGGTACGCCCGTCGTGCCGCGACAGGTGGGGGACGGTGCGGTGTGGGACGGGTGTGGGCGGGCCGGCGCCGCGCTGCGCCGGGCTCCCGACCGGTGGCCCCCGCCCTGCTCGGGCGGGGGCCGTCGGCCTAGCTGGAGTAGACCTCGAACTCGCTGAGCTGGCCGGCGGGCCAGCCGGTGTTGCCGGTGACGGTCAGCCGCAGGTACCGCTGGCTGGTCGCCGTGAAGGTCACGGTGACCGTGTTGCCGCTGGCCGGGTTGAACGTGTAGCCGGCGGACGCCTTCAGGGTGGTGAACGACGAGCCGGTGGTGGAGCCGAGCACCGACAGCGTCTGCGTACGGGTCTGCCACGCCGACGACGGCGGCAGCTTCAGCACGACCCGGGACACCGAACGGGTGGCGCCCAGGTCCACCGTCAGCGACTGCGGGAAGGCGTTATTGGCGCTCTCCCAGTAGGTGTTGGCGTTGCCGTCCACCGCGTTGGGCGCGGCGTACACGTCGGAGTGGCTGGTCTCCGTGATCGACCGTCCGGCCGCGAGGTTGCCACTGGGCGGGGGCGTCGTGGGCGGGACGGTGGTGGGCGGTGCGGTGGTGGGCGGTGCGGTGGTGGGCGGTGCCGTGGTCTGCGTGCCGCCGTACACCTCGACCTCGCTGAGCTGGGCGGCCGGCCAGCCGGTGTTGCCGGTGACGGTGACCCGGATGTAGCGGCGGTCACCGGAGGGCAGCCCGATCGACACGGTGTTGCCCGTGCCCGGGTCGAAGACCCGACCGGCGGACGACGCCAGGGTGCTGTACGACGAGCCGTCGGTGGAGCCGAGCACCGACAGCGTCTCGGTGCGCTGCTCCCAGCCGGCGGGCAGCTTGAGCACCACCCGGTCGACCGAGCGGGCCGCGCCCAGGTCCACCGTCAGCGACTGCGGGAAGGCGTTGTTGGCGCTCTCCCAGTAGGTGGCCGCGTTGCCGTCCACGGCGTTGCCCGCCGTGTAGCTCTGGTTGGTGCTGGTCGCGGTCGTCGACCGGTTCAGCGCCAGGTTCCCGCCGGTGGGCGGCGGCGTGGTCGGGGGCGGCGTGGTCGGGGGCGGCGTGGTCGGCGGCGCGGTGGTGGGGCCGGTGGTCGGCGGGGTGCTGGGGCCGCCACCCCACTGCGGCTCCGGCCACGGGCCGCAGTACGGGGTCGACGTGTACCAGCCCGAGTTGCCGGAACCCTGGGTGATCTGGAAGCCGCTGCCCACGCAGTTGTGCATCGGGTTGCTCTGCGCGATGTTGGTGGCGCGCACGTTGGTGAACGACACCTGGCTGGGCGCCTGCACCTGGAGCGCGTACGTGCCGGCGCCGTCGATCCGTACGTTGTTGAGGTTGATCCCGCTGGTCTGGCCCTCGATCCAGTGCAGCGCGGCGTACGAGCTGTCCAGGATGTCGGTGTCGGTGATGTTGATGGTGGCCTGGCTGAACGCCTCGTTGAGGGCGGAGAACCAGATCGCCCCGACGCCGAAGTTCCAGTTGTAGTCCGAGTTGCCGTTGCGGATCAGCGTGTTCCGGGCGATCGTCCAGGTGCCCCGGACCGCGGTGTCGCCCTGCACGCCCGGGTAGCGGTTGGCGACGTGGATGCCGCCGCCGTTGGTCAGCGAGTCGGCCGTCACGTTGTCGGTGATCTTGATGTCGCGACCGCCGTAGCTGACCAGGTGGTTCGCCAGCAGCGTCACGCCGATGGTGTTGTGCGTGAACGAGTTGTTGACGTTCGGCACGCTCTGCGCCCACATCGCCAGGGCGTCGTCGCCCGTGTTGCGGACGAACGTGTTGGTCACCGTCGAGTTGGTGACGCCGGTGTGGAAGTTCACCCCGTCCGCGGTCTGGTCCAGGATGCGGCTGTTGCGGATGGTGAAGTTGTCCATCGGGCCGTCCATCCACGCCCCGACCTTGGTGTTCTCCAGCCACAGGTTGTCCACCACCGAGTTGGTCATCGCCCCGCCCAGGGCGTTGACCTGGTCCTCGTCCACCCGCTCGCGGATGTCGCCGATGATGGCGAAGTCCCGCAGGGTGACGTTGCGACTCGGCCCGTTCGCCTCGTGCGACCGGATCTCCCCGGTGTAGCCGCCGCCGGGGACGTACTTGCCGTAGATGCCGGCGGCCCGCTTGCGGTCGGTCGGGTGCCGCCCGCCGAGCACCGAATACCACGGGCCGGCCCCACGCAGGGTCACCCCGTCGACCACCACGTGGTCCCAGAGGGTGAAGGTGCCGGTCGGGATCCAGACGGCCCGCCCCTGGGCCTTTCCGGCGTCGACCGCGGCCTGGAACTTCGCGGTCGAGTCCGTCGCGCCGCTCGGGTCGGCGCCGAAGTCGGTGACCACGTCGAGCACACCGGAGGGCTTGCTGATCGCCGGGGCGACCAGCTCGAAGTCCGCCAGGTCGATGGTGAACGTCGGCGACTGGGCGGTCGAGGAGACCTGCAACCGGATCTTCGTACCGGCCGGGTAGGTAGTGCCGAACATCGCCCGGGTCTCGTCGTAGAAGTGGTGCGGGTTCGTGTCGCCCGGGTTGTTGTTGAACGGGTAGCCGCCGTAGTACCAGCCGTACCGCGAGGTCACCGGCACCGACTTCAGCAGGGTGCCGTTGGCCCGCAGGTCGAGGGCGGCGTCCCGGCCGGTGCCGGCCGGGCTGTCCGGCAGGCTGTGCCGGAAGGTGACCGCGTTGGCCGGGGCGGTGAGGGTGAACTCGACGTACTCGCCGACGGAGTCGAGGGTGACCGCCTCGCGGCCGGACGCCTCCGACGGCAACGTGCCGTAGCGCCGGTCCGGGCCGATCCTCGTGCCGTTGGAGGCGGCCTTCTCCGCCTCCTGCTCGATGAACGGGACGGTCGCGCCACGGCCGGAGATGTCGAAGGGGGACAACCCGGCCGCCGAAGCCGGGGTGGCGGTGCCGGTGACCGCGAGGGCGGTCACCGTGGTGGCGGCGAGCAGGGTGGCGGCGATCGCGGCCAGCCCGACGCGCGCCGGGTGTCGGAGGTGGTGCGGGGTGGCGGTGGTGTGGTTGGCCATGAGCTGTGCTCTCCCTCTCGTCAGGCAGGCCAGGTCCCCCGTTTCGGTGCGGCGTGGCGGTCTCTCCCCCCTCGTTCCTCCTTTCTCGGTCGTGGTGTGCGGGTGGGTGGTGCCGGCGGCCGGGACGGGACCGCCGGCACCACGTCCGTCGGATCAGGTCAGGGCGGCGGCGTCCGCGCGCGGTCCGTCCACCGCTTCGGGGGTACGCAGCCAGACGGCCGTGTCCGAGGGCAGCAGACCGTCGTCGAGGGGGCCACTGGCCAGCAGCAACTCCCCGTCGGCGGGCAGCGGCACCGCCGCGTCGGTGAGGTTGACCAGGCAGCGGAAGCCAGCGCCACGGCTGAACGCCAGCACCCCGTCCGGGGCGGGCAGCCACGTCAGCTCACCGTCGCCGAGCGCCGCCTCGGCCCGCCGGAGGTGGATCGCCGCCCGGTACAGCTCCAGCATCGAGGCCGGGTCGCCGGTCTGCGCCAACGCCGTCCGGTCCTTCCAGTCGGCCGGCTGCGGTAGCCAGGGCGCCGCCGCCCCGTCCGGGCTGAACCCGAACGGCGGCTCGTCACCGGCCCAGGGCAGCGGCACGCGGCAGCCGTCGCGGCCGGGGTCGATCCGACCGGAGCGTTCCCACATCGGGTCCTGCCGCAGCGCGTACGGGATGTCCTCGACCTCCCAGAGCCCCAGCTCCTCGCCCTGGTAGACGTAGGCGGCGCCGGGCAGCGACAGTGACAGCAGCGCGGCGGCCCGTGCCCGGCGGGTGCCCAGCTCCAGGTCGGTGGGGATCCCCTCGCGCTTGGCCGCGAAGCTGAACGTGGTGTCCGCCCGGCCGTAGCGGGTGACGTGCCGGGTCACGTCGTGGTTGGACAGCACCCAGGTGGCCGGCGCGCCGACCGGCGCGTGCGCGCTCAGCGTTCCGTCGATGCTCTCGCGCAGCGCGGACGCGTCCCAGGCGCAGCCGAGGAAGTCGAAGTTGAACGCCGCGTGCAGCTCGTCGGGGCGCAGGTAGTTGGCGAACCGCTGCCGGTCCGGCAGCCACACCTCACCGATCAGCGCGCGATCGGCGTAGGAGTCGGCGACCCGCCGCCAGCCCCGGTAGATGTCGTGCACGCCGTCGAGGTCGTGGAACGGGTGCTGGTGGTCCGGTCGGACCTCGGGCAGCGTCCCGTCCTTCACCAGCAGACCGGCGGAGTCGATCCGGATGCCGTCGACGCCCCGGTCGAACCAGAACCGCAGGATGTCCTCGAATTCGGCCCGCACGCGGGGGTGGTCCCAGTTGAAGTCCGGCTGCTGGGGCGCGAACAGGTGCAGGTACCAGTCGCCGGGCGTGCCGTCCGGGTTGGTGGTGCGGGTCCAGGTCTCGCCGCCGAACTCGCCGATCCAGTCGGTGGGCCGCTGGTCACCGTTCGGGCCGCGACCGGGACGGAACCAGAACAGGTCCCGCTCGGGCGCGCCCGGGCCGCCGGCCAGCGCGGCCTGGAACCACGGGTGCGCGTCGGAGCAGTGGTTGGGCACCACGTCGACGATCGTCCGGATGCCGAGGTCGTGCGCCTCCGCGATCAACGCCTCCACCTCGGCGAGCGTGCCGAAGACCGGATCGATGTCGCGGTAGTCGGACACGTCGTACCCGGCGTCGGCCATCGGGGACGGGTACCAGGGGCTGAACCAGATCGCGTCGACGCCGAGCGCGGACAGGTGGTTCAGCCGGGACCGGATGCCGGCGATGTCACCGATGCCGTCGCCGTTGCCGTCGGCGAAGCTCCGGGGATACACCTGGTAGATCACGGCTCCACGCCACCACGGACTTCTGTCAGCTGTGGACACGAGCACCTGCTTTCTGCGTCAGTACGTCGGCGGGTTCGCCGGAGGGAGATATGTGTCGGGACGAACTGTCGTTGTTCGCCGCGCGGGTGAATGCGGTCGTGGGCTATCCCTTGATGCCGCCCGTGGTCAGGCCGGACATGATGTTCCGTTGGAAGATCAGGAAGATGATGACAGTCGGGATGGCGGCGATGACCGACGCGGCGATCACCACGTTCATCGGCGTACCACCCGCGAAGGTGTAGATGCCGACACTTACCGTCCGGGTCTCGGGCGACGGCATGACCAGCTTCGGCCAGAGGAAGTCCTTCCAGACCGCGGTCACGGCGAAGATCGAGACGACGCCGAGGATGGGACGCGACAGCGGCAGGATGATCGACCACAGCGTGCGCAGCGACGTCGCCCCGTCCATCAGAGCGGCGGCCATCAGCTCCTCCGGGATCGAGTCGAAGAACCGCTTCAGCAGGAAGATGTTGAACGCGTTCGCGACCATCGGCAGCCAGATCGCGAACGGTGAGTCGAGCAGGTTGATGTGCAGGATCGGCAGGTCGAGCACCGTCACGTACTGCGGGACGATGAGGACCATCGCCGGGATCATCAGGGTGCCCAGCATCAGGGCGAGGATCGCGTTGCCGAAGATCGGCCGGAGCTTCGACAGGGAGTACGCGGCGGCGCTGTCGAAGACGAGTTGGAACAGCACCGCCCCGATGGCGTAGTAGAACGTGTTGAACAGCAGCTTGGCGAGGGCCAGGTTGTTCCACGCGTCGATGTAGTTCTGCGGCTGCGGGTCCTTCGGGAACAGCGACGGCGGGGTCTGCGCGATCTCCTGGCCGGACTTGAGCGCGCCGGTGACCATCCAGTAGAGGGGCCCGAGGAAGACGAGCGTGAAGCCCGCGACGACGACCACGAGCAGCGTCCAGTAGATGACCTTCCCGCGCCCCCGACTCAGCTGGGAGTGGGAGATGAGGGTCCGGGTACCGGAATCCTGTGCCATTGGGCGCCGTCCTAGTCCTGTTTCGCAGTCAGTCGCACGTACACGGCGGAGAAGCCGGCCAGCACCACGAGCATGATCACGCCCAGCGCGGCGGCGCCGTTGAGATCGTTCTGGAAGAACCCGTGCTGGTAGATGAGGTACGCCACCGAGGTCGCGGAATCCTCCGCGCCCGCGCCGTTGGCGAGGATCAGTGGCTCGATGAAGAGCTGCATCGTGGCGACGATCTGCAGCATCGCCAGGAGCGCGAGGATCAGCCGGGTCTGCGGGATCGTCACGTGGCGGATCCGCCCCCAGATCCCGGCGCCGTCGAGCTCCGCCGCCTCGTACAGCTCACCGGGAATGTTCTGCAACGACGCCAGGTAGATCAGGACGGCGCCACCCATGTTCATCCAGGTGGACGCGATCACCATGGCCGGCATCGTCATGTCCGGCGACTGCATCCACTGCGACGTGGGCAGGTGCAGCGCCGTGAGGATCGCGTTGAACAACCCCGCCTCGCTGGGGTCGTACGCGTAGAACTTGAAGAGGAACAGCGCCGAGGCCGGCGGCAGCATGACCGGCAGGTAGACCAGGACCCGCAGGTACCCCTTGGCGTGGCGAAACTCGTTGAGCAGGATCGCCACGAAGAACGGCACCGCGTACCCGAGCACGAGCGCGAGCACTGTGAAGTAGAGCGTGTTCTTCCAGGCGGGCCAGAAGCTGGGGTCGGCGATGAGCCGGGAGTAGTTGTCCCAGCCCACCCAGGTCGTCTCGCCGCGCCTGGTCCGCTGGAAGCTCATGACGATGCCGCGGATCATCGGGTACCAGGAGAAGACCACGAAGCAGAGCACGGCGCCGATCAGGAACGCGTGCCCGGCGAGGTTGTCCCGTACCTTGCGGCCGAGGCTCGTGCGCTGCGGCCCTGTCGCGTACGGCGACATCGGGCGACCCGGTTTCCTGGGGGCCTGGGGGGCGGCGGTGATCGCCAAGGCAACTCCTGCGGAAGTCAGTGACGCGGACGGTGCGGCGCGGGGTGTGGGGGCCGGCGGGCCGACCCCCACACCTACCGGTCAGCTCTCGGCGGCCAGGAGCTGGTTGACCTTCTCTTCGGCCGTCTTGAGCAGCGCGTCGATGTTCGCGTTCGGGTTCGTCAGCACCCCGGACATCGCGGCGTCGAGGACCGCGTAGATCGCCTGCGCGTTGCGCGGCTCACCCTTGATCGGCACCGGGGTCGCCTCGAAGATGGCGAAGTTCGCGGTGTCGACGTTCGCGTTCGCCTTGCGCAGCTCGAGTTCCTGCTTCTGCGCCTCGCTGCCGTTGGCGAACAGCAGCGGCTGGGGCAGACCCACCGGGTAGTTCTGCGGCTTGGCCCGGACGTAGTCGAACTGGCCCTTGCCCGGCGTGAGCTTCTGGTACGCGATCCACTTCAGACCGGCCTTGACCTGCTCGGGGGTGAGGTCCTTCTTGAAGAAGTAGCCCTCGCCGCCGCCGAGCGTGCCCTTCGCCAGGCCGTCCTGGCCGGGCAGCGGGGCCATCGCCCAGTCCTGGAACTTGCCCTGGAACTGGCTGACGATCGCCTGGGTGGCGTCCGGCGCGCCGATGAACATCCCGACCTTGCCCGCGCCGGCGTTGGTCAGCAGGTCACCCCACTGGAGCAGCTGGCGGGAGCCCATGCTGTTGTCGCCGTACCGCATGTCCTTGATGTTCTGCAGGACCTGCTTGCCCATCGCGTTGTTGAAGTCGGCCTTCTTGCCGTCCGGGGTCAGCATCTGGCCACCCTGCGAGTAGAGCAGCGAGGTGAAGTGCCAGCCGCCGGTGTTGCCGGCGCTGTACTCGGAGTAGCCGGCGATGCCGTTGCCGAGGGCGGAGATCTTCTTGGCGGCGGCCCGGACGTCGGCCCAGGTCTTGGGCGGGTTGTTGACGTCGAGCCCGGCCTTCTGGAACAGGACCTTGTTGTAGACCAGGCCCATCGAGTAGTTCTTCACCGGGACGGCGTACAGCTTGCCGCCGTCGGTGAAGGCCTCCTTGAGCGCCGGGTCGACGCTGTCCCAGGTGGGGATCGTGTCCTTGTTGACGACCCCGGTGATGTCCATCGCCTGACCGGAGTCGAGCACCTGCTGGAGATCGGTCATGTACCCGTAGAACACGTCGGTCACCGTGCCGCCGGCGAGGCGTGCGGTGAAGTCCGGCGGGTTGTTGCACTGCTCGCCGACGCTCACGCTCTTGACGACGATGTCCGGGTTCTGCTTCTGGAACTCGACGACATCGTCGTTCCAGTTCTTCAACAGCTCTTTCTGTGCGCCGACCGGCTGGCAGTCGACCGTGATGGTGACCTTGCCGCCGGCGGTCGTGCCCTTGTCGTCGCTCTTCGTGGAGCATGCCGTGAGGCTGAACCCCAGGCCGGCCACGAGCGCCAGCGCCGCAGCCCTTCGGTATTGCGGTACGGACATCTGTCCATCCCTTCGGGAACGGGTGTCTCCATGAGGTGCGCTGATCTGCGGTGATGCGACCTGACGCCCTGTAGCTGCGCCGGAGCCAGGTGTGAGTGGAGTCACTGTAACGAGGGCGACTCATTTCAGCAAGGTGTCGACGGTGTTTTGAAAAGACGCGACATACTTACGGCAGACACCGACAGTGACGTGTTTTGCGCCGGGTTTGACGGCTTTCCGGTCGGTCTGCCACACCGGTGCTCCGGCGGTGTTCGCGCGCTGCGGGCAACCACGAAAAACGGCCGCCGACCGCGAGAAGCGGTCGACGGCCGGTGGGCGGTCGGTCAGTACGGCAGGGGCACGCTCAGCGGCGGGGCGCGGGCGCCGTCGAGCCGCGAACCACCAGCTCGGGCTCGAACAGCAGCTCGTCCTGCAGGACGCCGGCACCCTCGATCTGGGTGACCAGCAGGTCCACCGCGGCCTGCCCCATCGTCTCGATCGGCTGCCGCACGGTGGTCAGCGGCGGGTCGGTGCAGGTCATGAACGCGGAGTCGTCGAAGCCCACCACCGAGATGTCCGCCGGCACCGCGCGACCCAGGCGCCGGGCGGCCCGGATGGTGCCCAGGGCCAACACGTCGCTGGCGCAGATGATGCCGGTCACGCCGCGCTCGACAAGTTTCGTCGCGGCGACCCGCGCGCCCTCCATCGAGAAGCTGGACCGCTCGACGCACTCCCGCTCGGCGTCGCCCCAACCCGCGGCCTGGACCATGGCGTCCAGCTTGCGGCGGGACGGCACGTGCCCCTCGGGGCCGAGCACCATCCCGATCCGCTCATGGCCGAGCGACCGCAGGTGCCCGTACGCCTGCTCCACCGCCACCGCGTCGTCGGTGGAGACCCGGGGAAAGCCCAACTCGTCCACACCGGCGTTGACCAGGACCACGGGAAGGCCCCGATCGGTCAGCCGCCGGTAGTGGTCGTGCCGGGCGTCGGCGAGCGCGTACGAGCCACCCGCGAAGATCACGCCGGAGACCTGGTGGTCGAGGAGCATCTCCACGTAGTCCATCTCGGACACGCCGCCGATGGTGCGGGCGCAGAGCGCAGGGGTGTAGCCCCGCTGGGCGAGGGTCCCGGTGACCACCTCGGCGAGCGCCGGGAAGATCGGGTTCTGCAGCTCGGGCAGCACCAGCCCGACCAGCCGGGCCCGTTCGCCACGCAGCTTGGTCGGCCGCTCGTAGCCGAGCACGTCCAGCGCGGTCAGCACCGCCGTCCGGGTCGACTCGGAGACCCCGTCCCGACCGTTGAGCACCCGGCTGACGGTGGCCTCGCTGACGCCCGCTTTCTTGGCAACTTCAGTCAACCGCTTGGTCACGGTCGCAATCGTACGTCACCAGGATGAAAGAAATGAACAGCAGAATGGCCGAATTTTGCTGTCGCGCTGTTGTGGCTTGTCACCGTTCAGCGCCGTCAGGACAGGTTGCGCAGCGCGTCCTCGATGGCGCGGTGGAAGGTCGGGTACGCGTAGATCATGTGCCGCAGCTGACTCAACGGCACGGCCGCGTGCACCGCCACCACCAGCGCGGACAGCACCTCACCACCGGCCGGGCCGACCGACGTCGCGCCGATCAGCACGCCCTGGTCGGCGTCCGCGACGAGCTTGATGAAACCCTCGTCACCGACCCGGTGGATCCAGCCACGGGTCGAGCTGCCCAGCCTGGTGAACCCGACCTGTACGTTGATGCCGCGCTCGCGGGCCTGCTGCTCGGTCAGGCCGACCGCCCCGACCTCGGGATCGGTGAAGGTCACCCGGGGCAGCGCGCGGTAGTCGGCGCGCGGCACGGTGCCGGCCGACCCACTCGACCCGCTGGCGGCCAACGAACTGGAAGCGCCCATCGCACCGCCGATGACGCTGGCGGTCCCGCTGGCGTCGGCCCCCGCCGTCGCCTCCCGGGCGTGGGCCAGCAGATCGGCCACGACGATCCCCGCCTGGTACATGGCGATGTGGGTGAACGCCCCCTCGCCGGTCAGGTCGCCCACCGCCCAGACGCCGTCGGTGACGTGCAGCCGGTCGTCCACCGGCAGGTAACGCTGGGTGGCGTCCACGCCGACGGTGTCCAGCCCCAACTCCTCCAGGTGCGCGCGGCGGCCGGTCACCACGAGCAGTCGCTCGGCGGTGAACTCCGCCCCACCGACGCCGTGCAGCATGAACCGGTCGCCATCGTGCTCGACCCGTTCGGCCCGTACGCCGGTGTGGATCTCGACGCCGTCGGCGCGCAGCGCGGCGGCGGCCACCTCGGACGCCTCCGGTTCCTCGACGGCCAGCACCCGGTCCAGCGCCTCCACCACTGTGACGCGGACGCCGAAGCGCGCGAAGACCTGGGCCAGCTCCAGCCCGATGGCGCCCCCGCCGAGCACCAGCAGCGACTCGGGCAGCTGCTCGACCTCGATCGCCTGGTGGTTGGTCCAGTACGGCGTGTCGGCCAGGCCGTCGATCGGCGGCACCGAGGGCCGGGTGCCGGTGCCCAGGACGACACCGTGCCGGGCCTGGAACACCTGGTCACCGACCCGGACCCGACCCGGGCCGTCGAGCCGGCCACTGCCCCGGACGAACCGGCCGCCCTTGCCGGTGAACCGCTCGACCGCGACCGTGTCGTCCCAGCTGTCGGTGGCCTCCTCGCGGATCCGCTTCGCCACCGGCGCCCAGTCCGGACGGACCTGCGCCGTGCCCGCGAGCCCGTCGACCCGACGCGCCTCGGCCAGCGCGTTGGCGGCCCTGATCATCATCTTGCTCGGGATGCAGCCCCAGTACGGGCATTCGCCACCGACGAGGTCCCGTTCGACGCCGACAACGGTGAGGCCGGCCTCGGCGAGCCGCCCGGCCACCTCCTCGCCGCCGACCCCGAGCCCCACCACGATCACGTCCACCAGCTCCGGCTCCGCCATCGGAACAGCATCCCCCAGCGGTCTCTCGCCGACCACCGGGGTCGGGAAAAGTCGGCGCGGTCATGCCGTCGGACCGCCTACGGTGATCCGATGCCTGCACGCTTCGACCCCGTCCGGGACTGCTTCCACGACCTGCTCGCCTCCGGCCGGGAGTCCGGCGCCAGCCTGACCGTCTGGTACGACGGCCAGCCGGTGCTCGACCTGGTCGGCGGCTCCCGGACCGCCGACGGGCCGTCCGACCAACCGTGGCGGCCGGACACGCTGGTCAACGTCTACTCGGTCGGCAAGCCGGTGGCCGCGCTCTGCCTGCTGCTGCTCGTCGACCGGGGACGGGTCGACCTCGACTCGCCCGTCGAGAGGTACTGGCCGGAGTTCCGCACCCCGGCCACCGTGCGGCAGGTGTTGTCGCACACCGCCGGGCTGCCGGCCTTTCCGGTGCCCCGGCCGGCGGCCGCCATCGCCGACTGGGCTCTGCTCGCGGGCGACCTGGCCGCCGCCGACCCCGAGTGGCCACCCGGGTCGCTGGCCGGAGAGCACGCCTGGACGTACGGCCACCTGGTGGGCGAGCTGGTCCGCCGGGTCGACGGCCGCCGCGTGGGGCGCTTCCTGGCCGACGAGGTCGCCGGCCCGTGGCAACTCGACCTCGGCTTCGGGCTGGCCGAGGCGGACCAGCGGCGCTGCGCGGACCTGCGCTACGGCGACCCACAGTGGCCGAGCCGGAAGCTCGGCGAGCCCGGCTCACTGCGGGCGCGGGCGATGGACAACCCAGCCGGCGGACTGGACCTGGCCGTGCTGAACAGCCCGCTGTGGCGGGGCGCCGAGATACCGGCGGTCAACCTGCACGCCACCGCCGCCGGCCTGGCGCGGCTCTACGCCGGCCTGCTGGCCGGTGGCGTCCTGGACGGCGTACGGCTCTTCAGCCCCGGCCTCGTCGACGAGGCCACCCGGGTCCAGTACGACGGGCCGGACCTGGTGCTGGACCGGCGGGCCCGGTGGACGCTGGGTATGCAGTGGGAGCCGGACGGCAGCTGGGGCATGGGCGGGCTCGGTGGCAGCAGCGCGTGGGCCGACCCGGAGCGCGGCTACGCCCTCGCGTACGTCACGGCGCGGCTCGCGGAACACGACCGGGTCGACGAGCTGGCCGAGGCCCTGCACTCGGTGCTCTGACGCATCGTCGCCTCAGCGCAGCCAGACCGGATCGGTGCCGGGCACGGAGAGCGGCGGCGGGTAGTCCAGCGTGCGGCGGAGGTCGTCGGGCAGCTTCCACGGCTGGTGGATGGCCTTGCCCGGCACCTCCGACAGCTCCGGCACCCAGCGGCGCACGTAGTCGCCGGCCGGGTCGTACCGCTCGGCCTGCCGGACCGGGTTGAACCCCCGGTACGGCTTGGTGTCGTTGCCGGTGCCGGCGACCCACTGCCAGTTGCCCGAGTTGTTGGCCACGTCCCCGTCGAGCAGCCAGCGGAAGAACACCGCGACACCGGCCCGCCAGTCCTGCCCCAGGTGCTTGGTCAGGTAGCCGGCGGTGATCAGCCGCGCCCGGTTGTGCTGCCAACCCTGCGCCCGCATCTGCCGCATCCCGGCGTCCACGATCGGCATTCCGGTCCGCCCCTCGGCCCAGGCCGACAGGGCGTCGTCGTCGTAGCGCCACTCTTCGGTGGCGCCCCGCCGGTAGGCGGCCGTCGAGATCTCCGGAAACGCGGCGGTGACCTGGTAGTAGAAGTCGCGCCAGCAGACCTGCCGAACGAAGGGCCCGGACCGGTCGCCGGCACGGTTGGCCACCGCCAGCGGGGACACGCAGCCGAAGCGCAGGTACGGGCTGAGTCGCGAGGTGTCGTCGCCGGCCATGTCGTCGTGCTGGTCGTCGTACCGGCTCAGCTCGGGCAGCCAGTCGGTGAGCCGCGCTCGGGCGAGCCGCTCGCCGCCGACGGCCGCGTCCGGTGACTCCCCGGCCGGCGGGGCAGGCACCCGGCCCGCGCGCACGTCGTCGGGCAGCGTGATCCGGCGGGGTGCGGCCAACTCCTCGCGCCACCGCGCGGACGCCCACGCCCGGTGGTACGGGCTGAACACCCGGTAGTGGTCGCCGCCGCCGGGGCGCAACGCACCCGGCTCGACGACCGTCAGCCCCGGAAAGAGCCGCAGGCGCAGCCGGTGCCGCTCGCACTCGGCGCGCAGTCGCCGCTCCCGCCGACGGGCGTAGCGGCTGACGTCGGCGGAGAGCGCCACGGCGGTGGCACCGACCTGGCCGGCCAACCGGATCGTCTCGGCCACCGGGTCGCCGCGCCGCACCACCAGGTCGCCGCCGCGCTCGCGCAGCGCGTCGCGCAGGTCGGCGAGCGCCTGGTGCAGGAACCGGGTGCGGTTGGCCGACAAGCCGGCCAGAGCCGGGTCGAGCACGTACAGCGGCACCACCCGGTCGAACGCCGCGCAGGTGGTGGCCAGCGCCGGGTGGTCGTGCACCCGCAGGTCGCGGGTGAAGAGCACGATCGCGGTGCCCGCCGTCATCGGGCCGCCGGCTGGACCGTCGGCCCGGGGATCGTGACCGGGGTGCCCGTCGGGGTGAGCAGAGCGCGGGCGGCCACCGCCATCCGCCGCCGCTGCGGCACCAGGGCCCGGCGGGTGAAGACGTCGTAATCCTGCGCGGCAACCTCGTCGAGGATGCCGCCATAGAGGGCGTACGCGGTGCGCATGCACGCCTGCGACGCCGGCGCGAGCATGGTGATGCCGGGCGCGGCGGCGGCGTAGTGCGCCTGCGCCCGGGTCACCTCGTACTCGATCAGCTCGCGCGTCCGGGGCGTTCCGCGCCCGCGGGCGCTGGCCTCGGCCAGGTCTTCGCGGGTCACGCCGAACTTCGCCAGGTCCTCGTCGGGCAGGTAGGTGCGACCCCGGTCGAGGTCCTCGGCGACGTCGCGGATGAAGTTGGTGAGCTGGAAGGCGAAGCCGAGTTGCCGAGCCGGCTCACGGGCGGCCGCCGGATCGGTGCTGCCCAGGATCGGCAGCATCATGGTGCCGATCACCGCCGCCGAGCCCTCCATGTAGTCGAGCAGGTGGTCGTACGTCGCGTACGAGGCGACGGTCAGGTCCATCGCCATGCTCTTCAGAAACGACGCAAAGTCGTCCCGGTCGAGATCGAAGATGGCGATCGTGTGCAGCACTGCCGGCAGCAGCGGGTCGTCGACCGGCGCTCCGTGCAGACCGGCCACGAACCGGCTGGCCCAGTCGTCGAGCCGGGCGGCCCGCTCGGCCGGTGGCAGGTCCTCGGTGCGGTCGACGATCTCGTCGGCGTACCGCGTGAATCCGTAGAGGGCGTGCACATGCCGTCGTTTCCACGCGGGAAGCAACCGGGTGGCGAGATAGTAGGTACGCCCGTGCCGTTTGTGCAGCTCACGACACCGGTCATAGGCAGCGGTGAGATTCGTGTCCACCGGCCCTCCTCAATTATCGACGCACCAATCGACGCAACTCGTACCCTAGGGTACGCTCGCCAACATGGCCAACGACGCAGTAGCGGGCAACGCGACCCGTGTGGCGCCGACCGGGCCGGGCGACAGGGACGATCCGGTCCGCGCCGTCCTGGCCGCGTACACCCAGGACCTGATCACGGCGGTTGACGAGACCCTCTCCACCTTCCTCACCGCCGAGGTCGACGCACTCACCGAGATCGACGCGGCGATGGGCGGCTTCGCGTCCGCCGCCCGCGAAGCCGTGCTGGCCGGCGGCAAGCGGATCCGGTCCACGTTCGCCTACTGGGGCTGGCGCGGGGCGGTCGGCGGCACCGAGCCCCTCCCACCGGTCCTGCCCGCGCTGGCCTCCCTCGAACTGCTGCACACCTTCGCGCTGGTGCACGACGACGTGATGGACGCCTCCACCACCCGCCGCGGCCGGCCCACCGCACACGTCGCGCTCGCCGCGCAGCACGTCGCCGCCGGCCACCGGGGCGACCCCGACCGGTTCGGCGAGGCGGCCGCCGTGCTCATCGGCGACCTCTGCATGGTCTGGGCCGACAAGCTGCTCGCTCGCGCCACCATCACCCCGGCCCGGCTGTTCGAGGTCCGCCGCTGCTACGACCAGATGCGCGTCGAGACGGTCGCCGGGCAGTACCTGGACGTGCTCGGCGAGAACGACCCGAGCAACTGGTCGGTCGACCGGGCACTACGCGTGGCCCGCTACAAGACCGCCAGCTACACGGTGCAGCGACCACTGCTCTTCGGCGCCTGCCTGGCCGGGGTGACCGCCGACGCCGCGCTGGTCACCGCGTACACCCGCTACGGCCTGGCCGTCGGCGAGGCCTTTCAACTCCGCGACGACCTGCTCGGCGTCTACGGCGACCCGGCGGCAACCGGCAAGCCGGCCGGCGACGACCTGCGCACCGGCAAGCCGACCACGCTGCTCATGCTGGCGCGCCAACTGGCCACGCCCGGCCAGCTCCGAGCCCTGGAGCGGGCCGACGGGGCGCCGGTCGCCCGGCTCGCCGACCTGGTCGCCGAGACCGGCGCGGTGGCGCGGGTGGAGCGGATGATCGCCGAGCGGGTGGGCGACGCCCTGGCCGCGCTCGACAGCGCGCCCGTGGACCGGACGGCGCGTACCGCGCTGACCGGGTTGGCCGCCGCCGCCACCAGCCGGCGGGCCTGATGAGCGATTCTCACGAGGAGGTGGTCACGTGCGGACGGTGACGGGACGGACGGACCGGGTGGTGGTCGTCGGCGCCGGGCTGGGTGGGCTGGCCTGCGCGCTGCACCTGGCCGGCAGCGGCCGACAGGTGACGGTGCTGGAGCGCGAGCCGGTCCCCGGCGGGCGCGCGGGCCGACTCTCCGTGGGTGGGTACGAGTTCGACACCGGCCCCACCGTGCTCACCATGCCCGACCTCATCGCCGAGGCGCTCGGGGCGGTCGGCGAGGAGCTGCACGACTGGCTCGACCTGACCCCGCTCGACCCGGCCTACCGGGCGTACTACCCGGACGGCTCGACCCTCGACGTGCTCACCGACACCACCCGGATGGCAGCCGAGATCTCCCGGGTCTGCGGGCCCCGGGAGGCCGACGGCTACCTGCGCTTCGTCGACTACGCCCGGGAGCTGTGGCGGCTGGAGCGGGCCGACTTCATCGAGCGCAACCTGGACGCGCCCACCGACCTCATCACCGGCAACCTGCTCAAGCTGCTCACCGGCGGGGCCTTCCGCCGCCTCCAGACGAAGATCAACCAGTTCTTCCGGGACCCGCGTACCCAGCGGATCTTCTCCTTCCAGGCGATGTACGCCGGGCTCGCCCCGCACGACGCGCTGGCCATCTACGCGGTCATCGCGTACCTCGACTCGGTGGCCGGTGTCTACTTCCCCCGCGGGGGCATCCACGCGGTCTCCCGGGCGATGGCCGGCGCGGCCGAGAAGCACGGCGTGCAGATCCGGTACGACACCACAGTGACCCAGGTTCAGACCGCGAACGGCCGGGCCACCGGCGTGCTCACCGCCGACGGCGAGCTCGTGCCGGCGGACGTCGTGGTGCTCAACCCGGACCTGCCGGTCGCCTACCGGGACCTGCTCCCCGCCGCGCCCGCGCGACGCCTCACCTACTCACCCTCCTGCGTCGTCCTGCACGTCGGCTCACGACAGGGATATGCGAAGATCGCCCACCACAACATCCACTTCGGACGCGCGTGGAAGGGCACCTTCGATGAGGTCATCCGCAGAGGCGAGCTGATGACCGATCCGTCGCTGCTGGTGACCAACCCCAGCCGGACCGACCCGTCGGTGGCCCCACCCGACCGACACACCTACTACGTGCTCGCGCCGGTGCCCAACCTCGACCGGGCGCCGTTCGAGTGGCGCGGCGACCTGACCAGGCGCTACGGCGACCAGCTGATCAGCACGCTGGAGGAGCGCGGGTACGTCGGCTTCGGCGCCGGGGTCGAGGTGTTGCAGGCGATCACCCCCGCCGAATGGGCGGAGCAGGGGATGGCCGCCGGCACCCCGTTCGCCGCCGCGCACACCCTCTTCCAGACCGGGCCGTTCCGCCCGTCGAACCTGCACCGCGACCTGTCGAACGTGGTCTTCGTCGGCTCCGGCACCCAGCCCGGCGTGGGCGTACCGATGGTGCTGATCTCCGGCAAGCTGGCCGCCGGCCGGATCACCGGAGAAGGCCGATGACGAGCCGCGAGGACCATCTCGTCGAACTGGTCGACGACCGCGGGCAGCCCCGCGGCGACACCACCGTCGCCGCCGCCCACCAGCCGCCGGGGCAACTGCACCGGGCCTTCTCGGTGCTGCTGATCGACCCGGACGGCCAGGTGCTGCTGCAACGACGGGCCGCGGTCAAGACCCGCTTCCCGCTGCGCTGGGCGAACTCCTGCTGCGGCCATCCGCGCCCCGGCGAATCGCTGACCGAGGCGGCCAACCGACGGCTGAAGGAGGAGCTGGGCACCGGCCCGGTCGAGCTGACCGAGGTGGGCGTCTACGTCTACTACGCCGAGGACCCGACCTCCGGTCGCGTCGAATTCGAGTACGACCACGTGCTGCGCGGCGAGTTCCTGCCCGCCGCCCCGCTGCGACCCGACCCGGACGAGGTGGCCGAGCTGCGCTGGGCCGACCCGGCCGCCCTGGAGGCCGAACTCGACCGCGACCCCCGGTCGTACGCACCCTGGCTGGGCGGGGTGGTGAACCGACTGCTGCGCCCCTCGGGTGCTCCGTCGGGCGCCCCCGGCTCCACCACGACCCCGGCCGGATCGTCGGCGGATGACGCGGCGGAGCGGTCGGGTGGCCGATGAGGCGCTGAGCGCGGGCGCCGTCGCGCGCCGGCTGGGAGTCGCGGTCACCACGCTGCGCACCTGGCACCAGCGCTACGGGCTCGGGCCCAGCGAGCACGTGCCCGGCCACCACCGCCGGTACACCCCCGCCGACCTGGCCCGCCTCGAAACCATGCGGCGGTTGACCGCCGAGGGCGTGAGCCCGGCCGAGGCGGCCCGGTGGGCGCGGCAGGCACCCGACCGGACGTCCGTGGACACCGTCACCCGCAGCCGGATCCGCCCGCCCGGCCGCGACGGTGGCGGCGCCATCCCGGTGGGCCGCGCGGGCCCGGCCGCCCGGGGCCTGGCCCGCGCCGCCATGCGCCTGGACGCCGCGGCGATCAACGAGACCATCGCGCACACGATCGCCGCCAGCGGCGTCGTCGCCACCTGGGAGACCCTGCTACGCCCCGTGCTCGCCGGCATCGGTGACCGGCACGCCGCCACCTCCGGCCTGATCGAGGTCGAACACCTGGTCTCCCGGTGCGTGTCGGAGGCATTCGCGGCAGCCAGCCAGGCCAACGCGCCCAGCGGCCCCGCCCGGATCCTGCTCTCCTGCGCCGACGAGGAACAGCACACCCTCCCCCTGGAAGCGTTGGCCGCCGCGCTCGCCGAGGCCGGGGTGAGCTACCGGATGCTGGGTGCCCGGGTGCCGGTGGCCGCCCTCGTCGAGGCGGTCAACCGCACCGGCCCGGCCGCCGTGGTGCTCTGGTCACACACCCGGGCCACGGCCGACCCGGCCCAGCTCAGCGCGCTGCTCGCGGCACCCCGCCGCCCGCTGCTGATCCTCGCCGCCGGCCCCGGCTGGCGGGCCGACACGCTGCCCGCCGGGGTGGTCCGGCCGGTCGACCTGGCCGAGGCGGTCTCGCTCGCGATGGCGGTCCGTGACTCGCTGGACCAGTCGCGGGAGGCGTGACCGGACTGTCGGTCCCCCACTCGCTTCCACTACCGTCGGAGGGTCCGCCTGCCCCGACCCCCGGGAGCGAACAGATGCAAGCCCGCGCCGCCCTGGCGTCCGTCCTCGCCGTGGTGCTGGTCTTGTCCGGTTGCGCTCAGCCAGACAGCACCATCCACGCCGCTGGCGGGTCCCAGCCCGTCGAGTCGACCACCCCGACGGCCCCGCCCACACCGACGCCCACCCCGTCGCCGAGCCCCACCCACACCAAGCCACCGAAGCCGCCCCTGCGACCGCTGCCGGCGAAGCTCCCAGCCGGGCTGCGGCGCACCACCGGCGTACGCCCCGTGGCGTTGACCTTCGACGACGGGCCCAGCCCGGCCTGGACCCCAAAGGTGCTCGACCAGCTGCGGTCGGCCCACGTGACGGCCACCTTCTGCGTCGTCGGCCTCGAAGCCCAGCGGCACCCGGAGCTGATCCGACGGATCGTCCGGGAGGGGCATCAGCTCTGCAACCACAGTTGGCGGCACGACCTCGACCTCGCCCGCCGACCGGTGGCAGACATCAGGGCCGACCTGGTCCGCACCAACAAGGCCATCCAGGCGGCCTCCCCGGGCACACCGGTGTCCTTCTACCGGCAACCCGGTGGCCGGTGGACACCGGAGGTTCTGGCCGTGGCGAAGGAGCTCGGCATGCGCCCGCTGCACTGGGCCGTCGACCCACAGGACTGGGACAAGCCGACCGCCGCCACGATCTCCAAGCGGGTCCACAACGCGGCGCGTCCCGGTTCCATCGTGCTGCTGCACGACGGGGGCGGAAACCGGGCTGCGACGCTCGCTGCCTGCCCGCACCTGATCGCCGACCTGAAGCACCGCTTCGGCATCACCCGCCTCCGCTAGATTGGCTCTGACCTGTGGTTATGCGGTGCACAACGGCTCCAGCGATACCGGTTTTGTCGACCAGCCAGGCATCACGTATGCTTTCCAAGCCTCCGGCGGGGCCGGATGGGAGCAAGTCCGCTTGAAGTTGCGAATGTGCAATGATGGCGGGGCCGCCCTCATCGTCTAGCGGCCCAGGACGCCGCCCTTTCAAGGCGGTAGCACGGGTTCGAATCCCGTTGGGGGCACGACCGGCGCAAGCCGGAGCAACACAAGCTAGGTCCTGTGGAGCAGTTGGAGTGCTCGCCGCCCTGTCAAGGCGGAGGTCGCGGGTTCAAGTCCCGTCAGGACCGCAGCGCTGACGCCGCGCCTCGCGCGGCGTTCTGCGTATCGGAGCAGGTGACCCTGCCAGCGGTTCATCCGGTTGGCGGGTAGCATGAGCCGAGCAACACGGCCAGGTAGCTCAGTTGGTACGAGCGTCCGACTGAAAATCGGAAGGTCGGCGGTTCGACCCCGCCCCTGGCCACATAGCCTTTCGCCGGGCTACAGGAGCGCCGACCAGCGGAAACGCGGTCGGCGTTCTGCTTATCCGGCGCGGCCTGCCTGGCCTTACCCCGTGATCGCCCCGCCTGGCCCCGCGATCGCCCGGCCTGCGCCCGTGATCGCCCGGCCTGGTCCTTCATCGCCCGGCCTGACCCTTGATCGACTCGCCTTCGGCGAAGTCGGGGTATCGCAGCGACCGGGATACCGCGATATCGCCGAACCCGAGTCGATCAACCGTGTCGGCCGCGCTGGGCGGTGGTCACTGGTCGCGGCGGCCCTGTTGACGGTGCTGGGCCATCCCGCCCTGGATCGCCTCCCACACGCTGCGCCCGGCCTGCCGCAGGGTCTCTCCCGCCTGCTCGGCGAGTTGCGCCGCGCTCTGAGCTGCGGCATGCGCCCCACTCGAAACACCGCCGCCACCCTGGCCACCACCGCCCTGGCCACCGCCGCGTTGGCCGTCCCCAGCCTGGTCGCTTCCGCCCTGGCCACCGCCGCCCTGACCGCCAGCGCCCTGACCAGCGCCGCCCTGACCGCCAGCGCCCTGGCCAGCGCCGCCCTGACCGCCAGCGCCCTGGCCAGCGCCGCCCTGGCCGCCAGCGGCTTGCCCGGCGGGTTTGCCACCGCCGCCGTCCTGGCCGGCCTGATTACCGCCGCCGGACGCCCGGGACTCACCAGGACCGGGGGTTGGCTCGCCACCCGGCTGACCGGCGGGCTTCCCGGTCGACGAAGCAGCCGGAGCGGATCGGTCTCCCCCCGGACCACCACCCGGTTGCTGCCGGTCCTGGCCCTCGGGCGGCCGCTGCCCCTCAAACCCCTGCCCCGCGGAGGTCGGGTGCGCCTGCGTGGAGGCCCCGTCCACCGGCCACCGGCCCTGCAACCGAGACTCCGGCCGCTGACCTTCCGCCCGGTGCGACTCCGGCTGTTGACCTTCCACTGGGCGAGACCCCGCCGGCCCGGACTCCGTTGGGCGCGGCTCCGCCGGGCGGGCGGGTCGTGTTCGCGGCTGGTCGCCGAGGGCGCCTGGCACACCCGCCTGCCGGGCCAGCTCGTCGCGTACGCCGGAGTGCTGTGCCAGGGCGGTGACCTCGGCGGCGCCGGCGGCCAACTGCTGGGTGCTGCGGTTGACGTCGTCGAGCGCACCGCTGCCCGCCCGGGCCAGGGATTCGATGACCTGCGGGTTGTTGTCGATCGTGTCGAGTGCCCGGCCCAGGAGTGTCACCAGCTGCTCCAGGCGTACCCGCAGCTGCGCCTCGGCGTGCACCCCGTCGATGTCCAGCTCGACGCCGTGCAGGTGGACCCGTACGCCGGCGTCGAGCTGGAGCAGGTTGGCCAACCGGGCGCGCAGCGAGATGTCGGCGTCCAGCCCGTCCACGACCAGCCGGATCGAGTCGACCGACACATTCGGGATATCGAGCAGGACGTCCGGGTCCCCGGCGTCGACGTCCCGGTCCGGATTCCGCTGCTGCGCGTTCTCGCTCATGCTCTCCCGCTCCCGTACCCCAACCCGGTCGTCCGGGCCGTTCGGCGCGGTTACCCGCTTTCCGGCGGGGCATCCCGTGCGTGACGGCTCGGCAACCCACTGTCTGGAACCGGGCACCTCGCGAAGCTGCACACCGAGGCATCAGCCGGTATGGTCCGGGCCTATGGGACAGGGGATGGCTGATCCGGCCGACATCCGGCAGGACCTGGAGCGGTTCTCCTTACGGTGCAGCCTCCTCGTCCCGGGTTCCGCAGAGCGGGCGTTCGCCGTCTTCACCGATGAGCTGACCGACTGGTGGGTCACCGAGTACACGTGGTCCGGTCCGGAGGCCCTCGCCGAGCTGGGTATGGAGCCACGGGCCGGCGGCATGCTCTACGAGATCGGCCCGTACGGCTTCCGCGCCGACTGGGGACGGGTGCTCACGTGGGATCCACCCCGGCGGCTGGTCTTCGCCTGGCAGCTCGGTCCGGACCGGGTGCCGGTGCCGGATCCGGCGAAGGCGAGCGAGGTCGAGGTGCTGTTCCTTCCCGACGGGCCGGAACGGACCCGGGTGGAGCTGGAGCACCGACACTTCGACCGGCACGGCGAGGCGGCCGAGGGGTACCGCAAGGCGTTGACGGCGGGCTGGCACGAGTTGCTCACCCGCTATCTCGCCACCGTGTCACGCGGCCAACAAGCCGCCTGAGCAGTCAGTGGTCGAGTTGTCGACCGACCCGGCTGCCGTCCAGGTCGCGGCCGCCCAGGTGTGCGCGGTTTCCGGCCTCCGCGCCGGAGCCGAAGCCCGTGCCGCCGAGCCGGCGTGCCGGTGCGGTTCGCAGTCGCGGGTACTCCTCGGTGAGCCGTCGCTGCACCCGGTCGGAGCGGTCGGCCAGCACCAGCGCCACCGACGGGCCACCCGACTCGCCGGCCGCCGCCGTCTCGGCCGCCCAGAGCCGGCCCCCGATCACCTCCGCGAAGCCGGCGAGCCAGGACCGCCGGAAGGCGGCCGGATGGTCGTCCGCGGGCACCGCCGTGGCGGCCAGGCCGTGTGCGGCCTGCACGAGCAGTGAGGTGAAGAGCAGGTCCACCCGTTCCAGGTCGCTGGCGAAGCCGAAGAGGTGCACCGCGAACCCGTTGCCCTGCCGGCGGCGGACGCAGCGGCAGCGCAGCGGCTCCGCGACGGCGGCGAGCAGGCCCACCTTGTCCCGGGCGTACGGGGCGACGATGTCGAGCACCCGGTCGCCGACCGAGTCGGCGGTCGGGTCCCGGACGGCGAGCAACGCCCTGTCGACGCCATAGCGGGCGATCAACTCGGTGGCCTTGGCGGTGAAGGCCGCCGACTCGGCGGGTGTGCAGGCCGGGTCCTCGGCCTGGGCGAGCAGCTTGCGCACCTTGCTGAGCATGGCCTCGGACATGCCCCCAGAGCTATCACACACGGCGGACGATCTGGGACCACCAGCGCATTGATCGATCAGTATCATCGTCACGATCAGCTCGACCGTCCTATACGGACGGTCAATTAACTGTTTCCGGAGGCACGCATGTCATCCCCGACCGCCCGCCTGCTCGCCGTCGCCACGGCCGCCGCCCTGCTCGCTACCGGCGCACCCGCCCAGGCCGCCCAGGCCGCTCAGGCCGCCGCACCGGCCGCTCAGGCAGCCGACTCCACCGACGTCACCTCGGGGCCGAACCTCTTCGCCCCGCTCGCCACGTGTTACGGCGGGGCGGTTCGCTCGTTCTTCCAGACCGGCGGCTACGGCGGCCAGGCCGGCCCGTACCGCACCACAACCCGGTGCCGCGACATCAACGTGCGCAACGCCAGCGCGTACGGCACCGACGCCTGCGTGATCTTCATCGACAAGACCGGCAACTGCAACTACTGGACCTACCTGCCGGCCAACTCCGGCTGGGTCACCGTGGCGACCAACGTCCGGGACGGGGTCAACTTCCGGGTCCGCTTCGAGAGCGTCCGCTACGAGTACGAGCCGCTGGTCGCGTACCACGCCTTCTGAGCGGCCCGTGCGGGCGCGGCGTCCGACGGGAGCCGCGCCCCGCAAGGCGTGGTCAGCCGGCGCGGCTGCGCAGGGTGGCGACAGTCGAGCCGGCGAGCGTGAGCAGGCAGTCGGAGAGCAGCCCGTCGGCCGCGGCCGCACCGAACAGGGCCTCCCCGGTCGGCACGTCCCGGTTGGCGTACGCGCTCACGAACCGAGCCACCCAGCGGGTGTCGTAGTCCGCCTGCTCGATGCCCGGGAAGTCCAGCGCGCATCCGGTGCTCGGCGCGGCGTCACCGACCATCGTCGCCGCCAGGCACCAGGCGACCCCGTACGCGCCGGGCAGGCCGGCCCGGTCGACGACGGCGTCGAACGCACCTGTCACCGCTTCCCCATCGCCGGCCAGCGCCGAGCGGAGCACGGCGGTCGCGTCGTCGAACGTCTGCTGTGGTAGGTCCGTCACCCAGCGCACAGTAGGACGGAGGGTCAAGGCCTGCCATTTCCGTCACTCTGCGTGTTCGACGCGAGCGACCTGCGCATTTCGCCACCTCCACGGTCCCGCCGCCGGGCCGGGCACGCTAATGTGCGCAGCGGACCTTCGCCGGAGGAAGGACGACCATGCTCGTATCACGCCGCTCGCGGGTAGCCACACTGGCTGCCTGCGCGACGATCCTGCTCGCCACAAGCGCTTGCGGGGATGACAAGGCCGAGGAGGGAAGCGCCCAACAGGTGCGCCTCTACGGCACGGACGGCAACATGCTCAACTCCTACCCAGCGGAGTTGAAGAATCGCGCCGATCTCGTCGACGGGATGAAGGGCACCACGCCGCTCACCCCACTGCCCGACGACTTCAAGAGTCGGCTACGGTCCGTCAATCCGGCGCTGACGGACTACCTCTACGCCGCCGAGACGTACGACGCTGTCGTGATCGGTGTGCTCGCCGCCCAACTGGCTGGCAGCACCGACCCGGCCGCCATCGCCAAGCAGATCGTCGGCGTGACCAACAACGGTCAGCGCTGCGAGGACCCGGCCAGTTGTCTCGCGCTGGCCCGGGCCGGGCAGGACATCGAGTACCGCAGCGTCTCGCTGACCCGCGCGGGCTTCACCGACAAGGGTGAGCCGGCCACCGCGAGCTACGCCACGCTGACCTTCGACGGCCAGCAGATCAACGACGGCAAGACCGAGTTCGTCGGCGCGGGCGCCGAGTCGGCGGCGAGCACCAAGACCCCGCCGAAGGCGAAGAAGGCGCGCCCCGGTGACGCCGACGACCAGCAGCCGCTGATCGTGGGCGGCCTGCTGCCGAAGACCGGCGACCTGGCGATCGCCTACCCGCCGATGGCGGCCGGCGCGGCGCTGGCGATCCGGGAGATCAACGCCGCGGGCGGCGCGCTGGGCAAGCCGGTGACGTGGAAGGACGGCGACGACGGCACCAGCACGACGGTGGCCAAGGCGACCGTCGCCAAGCATGTGGCCGACGGGGTCAGCATCATCATCGGCGCCGGCGCCTCGGGTATTTCCCGGGAGGTGCTGCCGGACGTCGTCCGGGCCGGCAAGATTCTCTTCTCGCCGTCCAACACCGACTCCAGCCTGACCGACGTCGAGGACAAGGGCCTCTACTTCCGCACCGCCCCGCCGGACAGCCTGCAGGGTCGGGCGCTGGCCGACGTGATCCTCCGCGACGGGTCGCAGAAGATCGTCATCGTCGCCCGCAAGGACTCCTACGGTGAGGGCCTCCAGGCCACCGTCCGTGACGAGCTGGAGAAGGCCGGCATCGCCGGCGACCGGCTCAAGCTGCTCACGTACGACCCGCCGGCCGACGCCTCGGCGGCACCGCTGGACTTCACCGGCGGCGCGAAGGAGATCAAGGAATTCGGCGCGGACGCCGTCCTCATCATCGGCTTCGGTGAGTCGGCCCAGGTGATCCGGGCCCTCGCCGACACCGGGGTGCAGATCCGGCACTGAGCACCACCGCGGACCGCGACGGCCGCACCGGCTTCGGAGCCGGTGCGGCCGTCCTTTGTTTACGCGTCAGCGGGCTCGGCGGCGCTCCAGGAACTCGGTCATGCGGCGGTGCTTCTCCTCGTCCTCGAAGAGCACCGCCTGGCTGACCAGGTCGAGATGCGGATGTGCGGCGGCGGGTGCGTCCACCGCCAGCTTGGTGAGCCGCAACGCCAGCGGGGAGCCCTGCGCCATCTCGTCGAGCAGCCCGTGCGCCACCGTCAGCAGCTCGCCGGGCTCGTCCACCACCCGGTTCACCAGACCGATGCGCAGCGCCTCGGCGGCGTCCACCCGCCGGCCGGTGAACAGCAACTCCTTGGCCCGGCCCTCGCCGATGAGGGCCGGCAGTCGGTGGGTCGCGCCCGCGCCGGCCAGAATGCCCAACCGCACCTCCGGCTGGCCGAAGACCGCCCGCGCCGTGCACACCCGCAGATCGCAGGCGTACGCCAGCTCCGCGCCACCGCCCAACGCCGGGCCGTCGACGGCGGCCACGCTCGGCATCGGCAGCGCCCTGATCCGGGCGAAGGCCGCCGAGTTGATCGCGGCCAGCGCGTCCGTGCGGCCTCGTTCGCGGAGCTGACCGATGTCGGCGCCACCGGCGAAGATGCCCTCCGCGCCACCGGTCAACAGCAGCAGTCGGGGGTGCGCCTCCAGCTCGGCGCAGACCTGGTGCAGCTCGGCGATCAGGTCGGCGTCGATGGCGTTGCGCTTCTCCGGCCGGGCCAGCGTCACCACGAGCCGATCCGGCCGCTCCTCGATCCGCAGACCGCTCATTGCTTGACGCCACCTTCCCAGTGGTAGAAGCCGTGCCCGGACTTCTTGCCCAGCCGGCCGGCGGCCACCATCTCCACCAGCAGCGCCGGCGGCGCGAAGCGCTCCCCGTACGCGGCCTGGAGGGTGCGGGCGATGTCCAGCCGCACGTCCAGGCCGACCAGGTCGGTGAGTTCCAGCGGCCCGATCGGGTGCCGGTAGCCGAGCACCATCGCCTTGTCGATGTCGGCCGGGCTGGCCACCCCGTCGGCGACCATCCGGATCGCCTCCAGCCCCAGGGTGACCCCGAGCCGGGAGGTGGCGAAGCCGGGCAGGTCGCGTACGACGACGGGGTCCTTGCCGAGCCGGCCGGCGAGCGCGACGGCCGCCGCGGTGGTCTCCTCGGCGGTCGCCGGGCCGACCACGATCTCCAGCAGCGCCATCGCCCAGACCGGGTTGAAGAAGTGCAGGCCGAGGAAGCGCTCGGACGCGTCCAGCCCTGCGGCCAACTCGCCGATGGCGATGCTCGACGTGTTGCTCGCGAGCAGGGCCGGGCTCAGGGCGGCCGCGTCCCGCAGCACCGTCCGCTTGAGGTCGAGCCGCTCCGGCACCGCCTCTACGAGCACTCCGGGAGCGGGGGCGACCTCGGCGAGGCTCGGGCGCAGCGTCACTCGCTCCCGGTTCGCGGCGGCCTCGTCGGCGGTCAGCTTGCCGCGCTGCACCGCCCGCTCCCACAGGTCGGCGAGCCGGGTCAGCGCGGTCGCGCCCCGGGCCGGGTCCACCTCGACCAGCTCGACGGCGTGCCCGGCTCCGGCCGCCACGTACGCGATGCCGAGCCCCATCGTGCCCGCACCGACGACCACGAAACGATCGTTCATCACGCCTCCCTGTCCGCCCCGGTGGCGCGCGGGGTCCCCGCCACGCCGGCCCGGGTGCTCGGCCCGCTCCGCTCGCTCATGGTGCGACCCTAGACAGCACGACGAACCCGCCCAGGCTTGGGGGAGCGCGCGATCGGGTACGTACGGCCTGTCAACCCAAAGGGAAGGACCGCATCGAGATGAGCCAGGCACCGGAGAGCGTCACCACCGGGGAGAGCACCAACTCCGAGACCGTGGAGACCCGGGGCGACGAGCGGGTCGACCTGCTGCGCGCCGACACCAACAACGATGGCAAGACCGACGTGTGGGTGGTGGACACCGACGGCGACGGCAAGGCGGACCTGTTCCAGTTCGACACCGACGGTGACGGCAAGGTGGACATCACCATGGTCGACATCGACGAGGACGGCACCCCCGACGAGGTGGTCGACGGCGATGGCGGCCTCCCGCCCGAGCAACTGCCCCCGACCATCCAGGTCTGATCTGCCGAAAAAGGGGGGCCCTCCGCCGAGGGCCCCCCTTCCGGTCAGCCGGCGAGGCGCAGGGTGGCCAGGTAGTAGGGGGCGTCGCGGTCGTCCACATCGGTCAGCTGCCAGTCGCTGCCGTGCACCAGCTCGGCGAACTCGTCCGGCGAGCAGACCAGATAGTCGAACCACTCGGTGCCCAGCTCCCGGTAGCGCAGCCGTAGTCGCAGCTGGCCACCGAGCCGGCCCCGGCGGCGGTTGCGCTCGTGATAGCCGGTGTGCAGCGGGTCGCGGGTGCCGTACGGGTTGGTGCCGTGCGCGATGATCTGCGCCCCCGGTCGGGCCAGCGCGGCGAGCGCGGCCAGGAACACTGGCGCCCGCTCCCGCCCCTCGAACAGCCCGAGGTTGTTGCCGAGCAGCAGGAACGTGTCGTACCGCTGGCCGTCGGCGACGTGCGTGTCCACCGTGCCGTGCACCAGCCGCCGTACGCCGCGACGCCCGCTGACCGCGAGCGCGCCCGCCGACGTGTCCAGCCCGGTGACCGGGACGCCACGCTCCTGGAGCAGCAGCGCGATCCGGCCGGCCCCGGTGCCGACGTCCAGCGTCTCGCCCCGGGCCCGGTCGACGGCCCGGTGGTCGTACGGCTGCCAGTCGGCGGGCCCGTCGAGGTAGTGCGCGGCCGGAGCGCCGTTGATCAGGCCGTCGTCCCGTTCGATGATCTCGATGACCGGCCGGGGCAGCCGCCCGCCGACCATGGGCCGGGGCCCGACCCCGGTGGCCACGGCGAGCGCGTCCCGCAGCAGTTCACCGACCACGTCACCGATTTGAGGCTCCCCCGTCACGCCGTTCACGCTATCTGGCCGCTCAGTGGCCCGCAGCGGCCTATCCTGGCGGCGTGACCACGCTGGACCGGCTGTCGGCCGAGAAGTATCTCCTGCTCACGACCTTCCGCAAGGACGGTCGGGCGGTGCCGACCCCGGTCTGGGCGGTCCGCGACGGAGACGCGTTGGCCGTCTGGACCCGGGCCGACTCGGGGAAGGTGAAGCGGATCCGGCACAACGGCGAGGTGACCGTGGCCCCGTGCGACGTGCGGGGCCGGCCGCACGGTGCGGAGGTGGCCGCCCACGCGACCCTCTACGGTGGCCGCGACACGGGCCGAATCCGCGACCTGCTCAAGCACAAGTACCGGCTGATCGGCCGCCTCAGCCTGCTCGGCAGCCGGCTGCGCCGCGGCGAGGGCGGCACGGTCGGCATCCGGGTCACGCTGAACGAGGGACAACGCTGAGGGCGGGCACGGCAAAGGGCGGCGGATCGAGATCCGCCGCCCTTTGTCGGAAAAACTCGTACCGGCTCAGTCGCCCTGCCGCTGCTGCGGGATCTGACCCTGCAGTAGCGCCCTGACCTCCGACTCGCGGTATCGACGGTGGCCACCCAGGGTGCGAATGGCACTGAGCTTGCCCGCCTTCGCCCACCGGGTCACCGTCTTCGGGTCGACACGGAACATCGACGCCACCTCGGCCGGTGTGAGTAGCGGCTCTGGTTCGTGCGTTCGCGATGCCATCGGTCACTCCTCCACATGTATAGACATCGGCCGGGGTCCCGCCGGCCGACGCGTCTCCCATGGTCCGGCTAGTCCCCGATGTCCGACATGGGCCGAACGGATGAAGGTCCCTAGACGGACGGATGAACCATGCCCGATTTTTACGACTTTTACACGGCAGAAACTACCTTATTCGGACTCATGATCACGGTTCGTGATGCGTCAACTACGAGCGCGCCTCGCCTTGGGAGCGCTTCTAGGGCGAAATGCCTTAGTTGCACCGCTCCAGCAGCTGCACGGCACGCCACCGGGCCACCAGCTTGTCGTACGCGGCGGACGCCTCCTCGGCCTCGCCGCGCGACAGCCCGGCCAGGCCACCGGCAACCAGCTCCGGCGAGTCGTCCGCGGCGAGGGTCTCGTCGGAGAGCAGGGCGACCAGGCCGCCGTAGTCCAGCTCCACCACCGAGCGCGGGTGGAACTCCTCCAGCCAGCGGGCTGCCTCCTCCACCGCCTCGGTGATCGGCGCCTCGCCCACCGACTTACGCAGCACCGACAGCGCCCGCGACGATCGGCGACGGGCCTTGGAGATCTCCGTCCGGTAGCGCAGCGCCCGCCGGCCCGGTTCGGTGACCAGGTCCCGTTCCGCCGGGTCGAAGAGCACGAACCACCGCAGCGGCACGCCCCAGGTGGCGATCTGCTCGTGCACCCGGGGCACACCGTGCTCCAGCACCCGGGCGCCGCTGCGCCAGTCGTCGACGACCGCCCTGGCCTGCCCGGCGAGCACCGGCGGCACGAAGGCGTCGGCGAGCACCGAGGGCACCCCGTCCCGGGCGTTGAGCGCCGCCTCGGCGACCCGGATGCGCAGGTTCCAGGGGCAGACCAGCAGGCCGTCGTCCGTCTCCAGGACGTACGCCTCCTCGGGCAGGTCGGGCAGCCGGGTCCAGCCCGCGCCCAGCGCCTCGATCACCGCCGTCCGCTGGCGGCCGGGACCCTCGACCGGGGCGACCGCTCGCCCTTCCGAGACGTAGCGGCGCCAGTAGCTCTGCCGGTCCCGGTCGAAGGCGGTCAGCGGCTCGTACACGCGCAGGTAAGAAGCGAAGAGCGACGGCACCGCGCGATCCTCCCATGAACCGCACCCGTACGGGCCCAGCGGCCGGACCACGCGCGCCGCAACGTGAGATGACGCCGGCACGTCGGGCGGCCGCGCGGCGGCCGATACTAGGCTCGATCGCACCGGCAGCATCCCCGCCGGGGTCCACCAGGTCCGCGTCCCACAAGGAACGCACACCACCGTAGGAGCCAGTCATGGGCGTATTCGCGAGCACCGACGACCCGGTATCGACAGGTCACGAACAGGTCGTCTTCTGCCAGGACAAACAGAGCGGCCTCAAGGCGATCATCGGGATCTACTCCACCGCGCTGGGGCCCGCGCTCGGCGGCACCCGCTTCTACCCCTACGACAGCGAGGACGAGGCGCTCGCCGACGTGCTCGACCTGTCCCGCGGGATGGCGTACAAGAACGCTCTCGCCGGGCTGGACCTGGGCGGCGGCAAGGCCGTCATCTGGGGCGACCCGGAGCAGGTCAAGAGCGAGGCGCTGCTGCGCGCGTACGGCCGCTTCGTGGAGTCGCTGGCCGGCCGCTACTACACCGCCTGCGACGTCGGCACCTACGTCGCCGACATGGACATCATCGCCCGCGAGACCCGGTACGTGACCGGCCGCAGCGTCGAGCACGGCGGCGCCGGCGACTCCTCGATCCTGACCGCGTGGGGTGTCTTCCAGGGGATGCGGGCCGCCGCCGAGCACGTCTGGGGCACGCCGAGCCTGCGTGGCCGGCGCGTCGGCGTGGCGGGCCTCGGCAAGGTCGGCAAGTACCTGACCGGGCACCTGCTGGAGGACGGCGCGGAGGTGGTCGCCACCGACGTCAACCCGAAGGCCCTGGCCTGGGTGCGCGCGAACCACCCGCAGGTCACCCTGGTGGACGATGCCACCGCGCTGGTCGCGGCGGACATCGACGTGTACGCCCCGTGCGCGCTGGGCGGCGCGCTGAACGACGACACGGTGCCGGCGCTGCGAGCGAAGGTGGTGACCGGAGCGGCGAACAACCAGCTCGCGCACCCGGGCATCGAGAAGCTGCTGGCCGACCGGGGCATCCTCTACACCCCGGACTACGTGGTCAACGCCGGCGGCGTGATCCAGGTGGCCGACGAGATCGAGGGCTTCAACTTCGAGCGGGCGAAGCTGCGGGCCACCCGGATCTACGACACCACCCGCGAGATCCTGCACCTGGCGGACGCCGAGGGCGTGCCGCCGGCGGTCGCCGCGGACCGGTTGGCCGAGCGGCGGATGGCCGAGGTCGGTCGGCTGCGCACGATCCACCTGCGCTGATCATCCCGGAGGCGGAGGCGGATCGACCGAGATCCGCCTCCGGGCCTCCCGCGCCGGTCCGACTCGGTAAGCTGAGGCCGAGTCAAGTTTGGCGTGTTTTGTCCGGTGTCACGGGTGCTCTTCGTTCCGCTCCTTACCAGGTACACTGGGTGACGGCCGGATCGCCGCGACGCGCAGAGCCGGCTGGCGGTAACCCGAGGTGCCGAACGATGGCATCCCCATGTACCGTAAGAGCCACGAGAGATGCCTGACGTCATCGGGGCCCGCCTTCGGGCTGCCCCGCATTCTGTGCGAGGGGGTCGAGCCATGGGGCGCGGCCGTGCTAAGGCCAAGCAGACGAAGGTGGCCCGGGAGTTGAAGTACCACTCCCCGAACACCGACCTCACCGCCTTGCAGCGCGAACTGGCGGGTGCTGGTAAGTCTGAGCACCACTTCGACGACGACTCAAAAGAGTTCGTCGACGACGATGATGAGAATCACGCGGACGACGACCCGGATCCCTGGGTCCGACCGCCCCGCTGACCTCTCGACGCAGCTGAGCACGCGGTGACCCCCGCGTGCTCACGCATGTGCCCATCGGGAGCGAGACCGGTGCCGATCATCAGGGGCCTGCCCTGGCCGGAGGTCACTCCGACCGGCCGACAGGCCCCTGATCACGGTCGGCCTCAGCGCGGGCGGTTGTTCCAGTTGTAGAAGGTCGGGATGTTCTCGAAGTGGTTCCAGGCGCAGACCGCGCTGACGCCGTCTCCGCCCGACACCTCCGCCCGCAGCCGCCGCGCGTCCTCGGCCTCCTGAAGCAGCGCGACGAGCCCGGGGGCGGCCTCCCGCACCCGCTTGGTCACTCCGTCCGGGGCGTCGTCCGCTTCGCGCTCAGGCCGCCGGTGACTGGTGGTCTCGGGCATGCTCCAACACTCCCTCCAATAGGCGGATCTTGCTGTTGCGGCAGTGCTCGGTCTCCGTACCGTCAAAACGCCCCAGCTCGAAGTAACGGTTGGCGGCATGACCGCCGCCACAGAAGCCGAAGTACGGGCACGACGCCCGGCACGCCTCCACGCCCGCCAGGAACTCGCCCACCCAGGGCGTCGACGCCGCGTCCGTCAGGATCCGGGCCAGCGGGGTGGCCAGCACGTTCCCGCTGCTGAAGTCGCCGTAGTGCGGATCGGTGAACCCGGCCAGCTCCGGGGAGAGCACGGTCACCGAGCCGTCGTGCCCGATGGTCGGGATCGGGTCCAGCCGACGGGGCAACACTCCGTCCGCCGCGCCGTCGAGCACCGCCGCCGCGTACCGCAGCGACCACTCGACCTCGCGAAGGTGGATCCGGGGCTCCTTGCGCCAGGCCGACACCAACTCGGCCCAGAACGCCGTCACCGCCGCCGCGTCGTGGCTGTTGCCGCGGGTGTTGACTCCCTCGGTCTCCTCGATGTTGATGCCCAGCACGTCGCAGCCCAGCCCGAGGAAGTAGTCGTACAACTCGGCGGCGAGCCCCGGCGCCGGCCGGGACACCACGGCCAGCGCGGAGAAGGGCAGCCCGTGTCGGCGCAGCGCCGCCACACCGCGCAGGATCCGGTCGTACGCCGGCTGACCGCCACGGTTGACCCGGTCGCCATTGCGTTCGGCGGGCCCGTCCACGCTCACGCTCACCCGCACCTCGTGCCGGGCGAAGAAGGCGCACCACTCGTCGTCGATCAGCGTGGCGTTCGTCTGCACGTGGTGCTCGACCTCGGGCCCGAAGGGCGCGATCAGGTCGGCCAGGTGCTCCCGACCGGCGGCCAGCGGCTCGCCGCCGTGCCACACGACGGAGAAGCGACCGGCCGCCGCCCACGGGTTGACCGCCGCTGCCACCGCCTCGGCCACCGGCACCGACATCCGCCGGTCAGCGGCCCGAAACGGCAGGTAGCAGTACGCACAGTCGAGGTTGCAGAGGGTCGTCGGCTGCATGACGACGTATGACGGGACCGCGGCCAGACCGCGCATCCCGCTGAACGACAGTCCCCCCGCAGCCATCACCCTCCCCCGCCTAGCCTGAGCCCTTCAGGCTAGGCGGCATTGGCCACTCGGGTGAAGCCCTGATCAGGTGCCCGTACGATCACCGGAGCGTGATCATCCGCGAGTGTGCTGACCGACCATCTGCACGTTGCCGGTGCCCTCGATGATCTCGCCGGCCTGCCACGCCTCGACCCCACGGCCGGTCAGGGTGGCCAGCGCACGGTCGGCGTCCTCGGCCGAGACGATCGCGAACATGCCGACGCCCATGTTGAAGGTCGACTCCATGTCGTGGTCGTCGATCCGGCCCTTCGACTGGATCAGGTCGAAGATCGGCTGCGGCTTCCAGGTGGACCTGTTGACCACCGCGTCGACGTGCTCCGGCAGCACCCGGACCAGGTTGCCGGGGATGCCGCCGCCGGTGATGTGGGACAGCGCCCGCACGTCGGCCTCGGCGATCAGCTTGAGGCAGTCCTTGGCGTAGATCTTGGTCGGGGTGAGCAGCTCCTCGCCCAGGGTCCGCTGCCGACCGAAGTCGTCGATCACGATGTCCAGACGCATCCGGGCCGCGCCCAGCAGCACGTGCCGGACCAGGGAGTAGCCGTTGGAGTGCAGGCCGGAGGAGCGCATGGCGATCACCACGTCGCCCACCTCGACCCGCTCGGGGCTGAGGATGTCGGCTTCCTCGACCACGCCCACGCCGGTGGCGGAGATGTCGTACTCGTCCGGGCGCAGCACACCGGGGTGCTCAGCGGTCTCCCCGCCCAGCAGCGCGCAGCCCGCGTACCGGCAGCCGTCGGCGATGCCCGCGCCGATCTCGGCCACCTTGTCCGGAACGACCTCGCCGGTGGCGATGTAGTCGAGCAGGAACAGCGGCTCGGCGCCACAGGCCACCAGGTCGTCGACGACCATCGCCACCAGGTCGATGCCGACCGTGTCGTGGATGTCCATCTGCTGGGCGATCACCAACTTGGTGCCCACACCGTCGGTCGAGGACGCCAGGATCGGGCTCTTGTACTTCTTCGTGTCCAGACGGAACAGGCCGGCGAAGCCGCCGAGGTCACCCAGCACCTCGGGGCGACGGGTCTGGCGCACCTTCGACTTGAGCAGCTCCACCGCGCGGTCACCCGCGTCGATGGAGACCCCGGCGTCGGCGTACGAGACCGAGCGTTTACGGGCCTGACGGCCAGCACCGCCCGTCCACGGCTGGTGGTCGCCGCCAGCGCCGGTCGGGCTGCTTCCTGCGCCGCTGCGCTCGGACACGTGCGTCACGGTTCTCCCCTTTGTGGTTCTCGGTGCCGCGCCGGCGGTGGCCGGGCCGCGCCGGTTGGTGCTACGGGCGGTTTGCGGTCACGCCACCAGGAGTGGCGACGAGCGGGCCGAAGCTGTCCGGGGCTTCCGGCGTCGCGTTGGCGACCCGGCGGCCCACCCCTTCGAGGACGTGCTTACCGATCAGGTTGCCGGCCGGCAGCTCGATCGGGTACTCCCCATCGAAACACGCCCGACACAGCCGGGTCTTCGGCTGCTCGGTCGCGGCGATCAGGCCAGGAAGCGAGACGTAACCCAGCGTGTCGGCGCCGATGGAACGCCGGATGCCGTCGTTGTCCAACCCGTTGGCCAGCAGCTCCGCCCGAGTGGCGAAGTCGATGCCGTAGAAGCACGGCCAGCTGACCGGCGGGGAGGAGATCCGGACGTGCACCTCCAGCGCCCCCGCCTCGCGCAGCATCCGCACGATGGCCCGCTGCGTGTTGCCGCGCACGATCGAGTCGTCCACGACCACCAGCCGCTTGCCGCGGACGTTCTGCCGCAGGGGGTTGAGCTTGAGCCGGATGCCCAGCTGGCGCAGGGTCTGCGACGGCTGGATGAAGGTGCGGCCCACGTACGGGTTCTTCATCAGGCCCGCGCCGTAGGTGATGCCGGACGCCTCCGCGTAACCGATCGCGGCCGGCGTGCCGGACTCGGGCACCGGGATGACCAGATCGGCCTCCACCGGGTGCTCCTTGGCCAGCTGACGGCCGATCTGCACCCGCGCCGCGTGCACGTTGCGCCCGGCGATGGTGGCGTCCGGGCGGGCGATGTAGACGTACTCGAAGAGGCAGCCCTTCGGCTCCGGCGACGCGAACCGGGTGGAGCGCAGCCCCTCCTCGTCGATCGCGATCAGCTCACCGGGCTCGACCTCGCGCACCACGCTGGCGCCGACGATGTCCAGCGCGGCGGTCTCGCTCGCCACCACCCAGCCACGCTCCAGCCGGCCGAGCACCAGCGGGCGCACGCCGTGCGGGTCGCGGGCCGCGTACAGCGTCGACTCGTCCATGAAGACGAAGCTGAACGCCCCGCGCAGCTGCGGCAGCACCTCGAGGGCGGCCGCCTCGACCGACAGGTCCGGGTGGCTGGCCAGCAGCATGGTCACCAGCGAGGTGTCGTTGGTCGAGCCGTCCGCGGCCAGGCCGCGCTCGGCGACCTCCTTCTCCAGCTCGGCGGTGTTGACCAGGTTGCCGTTGTGGGCCAGCGCGATGGTCGTGCCGGAACTGGTCGACCGGATGGTCGGCTGGGCGTTCTCCCAGTTGGAGGCGCCGGTCGTGGAGTAACGGGCGTGGCCGATCGCCAGGTGGCCGCGCAGGCTGGCCAGGGTGGGCTCGTCGAAGACCTGGGCCACCAGGCCGAGATCCTTGTAGACCACCACGCCCGAGCCATCGCTCACCGCGATGCCTGCGGCCTCCTGGCCACGGTGCTGCAGGGCGTAGAGGCCGAAGTACGTCAGATTGGCGACCTCTTCACCGGGGGCCCAGACACCGAAGACGCCGCAGGCGTCCTGGGGGCCGGGTCGTTGGGGGTCAAGGTCGTGGCTCAGCCGGCCGTCGCCTCGGGGCACTACCGCTCCCTCATGCTGGTCTGGACCGGCCTGGCGGGGATCACGGTGCGGATCCACACTCCTCGGCCGGGACCACTGTCGTCGCCTGACAGTGTACGCGAGTCGCCGTCAATACAGATAGTCACGATTTCCCTGCCGAGAGTCACGATCACTCGGACATTCGCGCAGCTAGAGGGGCAGGTACGCCGAGAGGTCCGCCCGGATGCCACTCACCTGAACGCGACCATCGGTGACCGCTTCTGCCCAGGCGATCCGGCCGGTGGCCAGCTCCAACCAGGTCTGCGGCGACATCTCGACCACGTTCGGCGGGGTTCCCCTGGTGTGTCGAGGACCGGGAACGCACTGGATCGCACCGTATGGTGGGACGCGCACCTCCACCGATCGGCCGGGGGCGCGCTCCGCGAGGACGGCCAACAAGGACCGGACCGCCTCCCGGAGTACCGGCCGTTCGGGCGTACGACCCTCGTCAAGCGCCGACAAAGCCGCCGCGACGGCGGCGGACTTACTGTGCGGAGTGGACACGACGGGACGATACGACGCACAGGTGAAGCACTCGACGCTGGCCCTGGGTCGCGCCGATCCAGTCAGACAAGGCATAGTGGCCGACGGCGTATTCGTACCGTGATGATCCCCGGCCCGGCGCCCCGCCGGTCAAGGGAAGTCAGCCCGGAAGGCGGTGGACGTGTCAACACACCGACGTGCCTGGAAGCAGCGGGCCGGTGTGGTCGTAGCGCTGGTTGCCGGCGCTCTGCTCGCCGTCCCCGCCACACCAGCCCTGGCCGCTCCTAAGGTCACAAACGTCTCAGCCTCCCCAGGCACCGTCCAAGCGGGCGGCGAGACGACAGTGAGCTACACGCTCAGCTTCGACGACCCGGTAGTTCCCACCGATGTCACCGTCAGCTCCGACAACCCCAAGCTTCAGTGCATCGAGGGTTGTTCGCAGGGGAACGTGACCGAGGCCAAGACCTACACGGCCAAGTTCAAGTTGGCGGACGACGCTTCGAACGGGTCCGCCCGCATCACCGTCAGGGCCAGTGCTGGGCTTGGGAACGGACAGGGGTCGACCACGGTCAACCTCACGGCCAAGGCTGCGCCGCCGCCGACGCCGCAGCAGACGCAGACCGTGAAGTCGGTGTCCGGCAAGGTGGTCAAGAAGGCCGACAACACCGCGGTGCCGAATGCCTTCATCGTCCTGCAGGACAGCGCCGGTCACCGCTACGACGCCCTGAGCGACGGCAGCGGCAACTTCCGCTTCACCGGAAGCACCTCCGCTCCGATCGCTCCCGGGCGTATCGACCTCGGTGCGTCCTCCGACAACATCAAGGCGTTCAAGAACTTCACCGCGAGTGCCGGGCAGTCCATCACCGGCCAGCGGATCAGCCTGGAGATCAAGGTCGAGGTGACGCCCAGCGCCACGCCGTCCACCACCGCCGAGGCCCTCCCCACCGAGGAGGCGACCGAGGAGGGTGGCGAGGAGCAGCCGTCCGAGGCGGCCAGCCCGGGCGCCCCGGCGAACGCCGCCAACGAGGACGACGGCGGCGGCTTCGGGTCGTACCTGATCATCCTGCTCGGCGGCCTGCTGGTCGCGGCCGGCGTCGGCACGATCGTGCTGCTCTGGATGAAGCGCCGCGAGAACGGCGACGACGATGACGAGCCGGCGACCGCTGGGGCGGCCGGCGCCGTGCCGGCGGCTCGGGGCGCCTTCAACGGGACTGACGACCAGACCCGGGTGGTCAACCGCGCCGGTGGCGGTCCCGACCCGACAATGGTCGGCGGCGCGGCGCTGAGCGAGGCGCCGACGATGATGCACCGCCCGGTGGTCGACGACGTCCCGCCGGACCCGTACGGAGCGCCAGCGCAGCCCTACGGCGCGGCGGGCCAGCAGGGCTGGGGTGGCACCGGCTACGGCGACGAGCCCGCCCCGGGCGGCTACGGCGCTGGTGGCTACGGCAACGCGCCGTCCTCGGGCGGCGGCTACGGCACGGCGGCAACGCCGGAGGGCGGCTACGGCGCCGGCCCGGCGGGGGACCCCTACGGCGCCGCACCCGGCTCGGGCGCGGGCTACGGCGGCGCGGCCGCCCCGGGTGGCGGCTACGGCAGCGCGCCTTCCTCCGGCGGCGGCTACGGCAGCCGTGACTACACCGCCCCAGCCGGTGGCGCGGGCTACCCGCCCGCTCCGGCCGGCGGGGCGGGCTACGGCGAGCGTTTCGACGAGCCGACCGGCCGCTACACCGGTGACAGCACCCAGTACCCGGCTCCGGCCGACCCGTACGCCACCGGCGTCTACCAGCCGGAGCAGGCTCCGGGCTACGGCCAGCCCGATCCGACGGCCCCGTACGGCGGCGGTCGCGCGGCGGAGCCGGCTGGCGGCTACGGCCAGCAGACCAACGCGTACGACCAGGGCGGCTACGGCCAGCAGCAGGCCGGCGGGTACGACCAGGGCGGCTACGGCCAGGAAGCCCCGCAGCAACGCGGCGGCTACGACGACCGCGGCTACGACCAGGCCGGCTACGGCCAGCAGCAGCAGGGCGGCGGGTACGACCAGGGCGGCTACGGCCAGGAAGCCCCGCAGCAACGCGGCGGCTACGACGACCGGGGCTACGACCAGGCCGGTTACGGTCAGCAGCAGGGTGGCCGGGCCCGGCCGGACGGGCCGCCGCCCACCGAGCGGGGCGGCCGACGCCTCGACTGGCTGGACGACTGACCAGCACCACGGCACCGCAGCACGGCAGAACGGCCGCCCGGATCTCCGGGCGGCCGTTCCGTTGCGGGCGCTGGTCGCCCGGTCCTCCGGCCGATCAACTCGTCTTCCAGGAAGGCGGGCTGTCCGCCGTACCTCGACACACCGACTTCCCGGAAACCGAGTTGATCACCCCCGGCACACCCGACGGATGTGGGCGCGGCGTGAGCGGGCCGCCGACCCGCGACGGTCAGGCGGCGGAGAACACGCCCTGGCGCAGGACCGGTACGACGTCCGACACGCCCACCCGGACCGCGATGTCGACGTCGGCGCCGAAGCCGCTCTCGGTCAACTCCCGACCGGACACACTGCCGCGCACCGCGGCGGGCACGTCCGGAGTGCTGGCCAGCGCCGCGAGCGCCATGGCCGCCTCCACGGAGAGGCCACCCGGCACACCGGACAGGGCGTCCAGCACGCTCGCCGCGCCGAGCTGGTCCTCGACCGACGGGCGTAGTGACCCGTCCGGCCACCGCTCACCCGAGGCGACGACGCCGATGGGGGCGTCCGTCGTGCCGTACCCCTGGCGGCGCAGCCAACGCCCGACGGCGCGGGCGTTGCGCAGGCACGCCGCGACCACCGGCAGCCCGGTGGCGCTGGCGGCCGCGCTGATCGCGGAGCCGTTCGGTGAGGGCAGCACCAGGTCCGCCACGACGGGCGCGGCGCTCAGCGCGGCGGGTGAGAGCGACCACGGATGGTCGGCTGTCACCCGGCGACGGCCCACGGCCGCGACCGCGCCGACCCGCACCGCGTACTCGGCGGCCTGCTCGCCCCACGGGAACGGGTGCACCCGCATGCCCCGGGCGACCGCCACCTCGACGGCGGTGGTGAACGAGAGGACGTCCACCACCACCAGCGCTGCGCAGACGCGGCCGAGTTCGGCCGCCCCGGTCAGGCCCCAGTCGAAGCGGGCACCCGACCCGGGCTGGCCGTAGACGGCCGCCGTCAACGCCTCAGCGCTCGTCAGGCGACGGCTCGGCGGCACCGCGGTCAGACTCGGACGATTCGCCCGGCTGCTCCGACCCGACCGGGTCGACGGCTCCGGTCTGCGGGGACGGACCGGCCGAGGCGATCGGCTCGGAGAGCACCTCCGACGCGTCCACCGGCTCGGCCGGGGCACCCGGCAGCGGCACGGCCTCGACCGCGCCCGCCACGCCGGCGGCCGGCGCGGGCACGTCGACGGCCGCAGCGCCGCCGAAGAGGCGCGGCAGCGTCTCGGTGTGCGCGGCGCGCAGCTCGTCCAGACCGATCCGGAACTGGCCGTGCACCTCCAGCGCGCCGCCGGTCGGGTCGGTGACGCCGATCAGCTCGAACGGCACACCCCGCTCGGCGCAGAGCGCGGCGAACGCCTTGTCGTGGCCACGCGGCACCGACACCAGCGCCCGCGTGGCGGACTCGCTGAACAGGTAGACGAAGGGCATCGACCCCTCGGCGAACTGCTCCGGCACGGCGATCCGTGCGCCGACGCCACGCCGCAGGCAGGACTCGACCAGGCTCTGCGCGAGGCCACCGTCGGACAGGTCGTGCGCGGAGGCCAGGTGACCGACGCGGGCCGCCTCGGCCAGCAGGTCGGCCAGCGCCTTCTCGCGAAGCAGGTCGACCTGCGGCGGGATGCCGCCGAGGTGCTCGTGCGTCACCCAGGCCCACTCCGAGCCGGACAGCTCCACGTTCGTCTCACCGAGCAGGTAGAGCTGGTCGTGGTCGCCGCCGGGACGCGGGACGAAGCCCATCGGCACCCGGTCGGCCACGTTGTCCAGCACACCCAGCACACCGACCACCGGGGTCGGGTGGATGGCCGCCGCGCCGGTCTGGTTGTAGAAGCTGACGTTGCCGCCGGTCACCGGGATGCCCAGCTCCAGGCAGCCGTCCGCCAGGCCGCGCACGGCCTCGGCGAACTGCCACATCACGCCCGGGTCCTCCGGCGAGCCGAAGTTGAGGCAGTTGGTGACGGCGATCGGCTTCGCGCCGGTCACCGCCACGTTCCGGTACGCCTCGGCCAGGGCCAGCTTGGTGCCGTTGTACGGGTCGAGCCGGGCGTACCGGCCGTTGCCGTCGACCGACAGCGCCACGCCGAGCCCGGTCCGCTCGTCGATCCGGATCACGCCGCCGTCCTCCGGCTGCGCGAGCACGGTGTTGCCCAGCACGTAGCGGTCGTACTGCTCGGTGACCCAGGTCTTGTCGGCCAGGTTGGGCGAGGCGATCATGCGCAGCAGGGTCTCGCGCAGCGCCTCCGGGTCGGCCGGGCGGGGCAGCGTCTCGGCGCGGTCGGCCTGAAGCAGGATCAGGTCGGCCGGCTCCCGCATCGGCCGGGCGTACACCGGGCCGTCGTCGACAAGCGAACCCGGCGGCACGTCGACGACCAGGTGGTCCTGCCAGGTGATCAGCAGTCGGCCGGGGCGGCCGTCCGGCTCCGGGGCGGTGACCTCGCCGATCGCGGTGGCGAGCACGCCCCACTTCTCGGCGGTCTTGAGCACCGCGTCGAGCTTGTCCGGCTCGACGACCAGCAGCATCCGCTCCTGCGACTCGCTGGCCAGGATCTCGTGCGGGTCCATCGAGGGCTCGCGCAGCGGCACCCGCTCCAGCCAGACCCGCATGCCGGTGCCGGCCGCCGCGGCGGTCTCGGTGAGCGCGCAGGTCAGGCCGGCGCCACCGAGGTCCTGGATACCGACGACCAGCTGACCGTCGTACAGCTCCAGGCACGCCTCGATCAGCAGCTTCTCGGTGAACGGGTCGCCGACCTGCACGGCCGGGCGACGGGCCTCGCTGCCCTCGTCGAAGGTGGCGCTGGCCAGCACCGACACGCCGCCGATGCCGTCCCGGCCGGTCTTGGCGCCCATCAGCACCACGACGTTGCCGGGGCCCGCGGCGGCCTTGTTCTGCAGCCGGTCGACCGGCAGGACGCCCAGGCAGAGCGCGTTGAGCAGCGGGTTGCCCTGGTAGGACGGGTCGAAGACCAGCTCGCCGCCGATGTTGGGCAGGCCGAGGCAGTTGCCGTAGCCGCCGACGCCGGCGACCACGCCGGTGAGCACCCGGGCGGTGTCCGGGTGGTCCGCGGCACCGAAGCGCAGCGGGTCCATCACGGCGATCGGGCGGGCGCCCATGGCGAGGATGTCCCGGACGATGCCGCCGACGCCGGTCGCCGCGCCCTGGTACGGCTCGACGAAGCTCGGGTGGTTGTGCGACTCGACCTTGAAGGTCACCGCCAGCTCGTCGGAGACCTGCACCACGCCGGCGTTCTCGCCGATGCCGGCGAGCAGCCGGTCGCTGTGCGGGGCCTTCTCACCGAACTGGCGCAGGTGCACCTTGCTCGACTTGTAGGAGCAGTGCTCGCTCCACATGATCGAGTACATCGCCAACTCGGACTGGGTGGGTCGACGGCCGAGGATCTGCCGGATCCGGTCGTACTCGTCGTCGCGCAGACCCAGCTCGGTGTACGGCTGCAACTCGCCCGGCGTGCCACCGGCGCGCGGCACGGTGTCCACGCCGTCGGTCCAGTCGGCGGTCGCCGGCTGAGACAAAGCGGCGGGCTGCGCCAGCGGCTCGGTCGGCTGCGCCGGGGCGGAGTACGCCTCCGGAGTGTCCCGTACCGGGTCCGGATGGGTGGTCATGACCTCTCCTCGCTGCGCTCGTGCCCGCCTGACCGACTCCTCGCGTTCACGCGGGCGCCCCCACCAGGTGCTTGAGGACCGAGGTGAAGAAGCCCAGGCCGTCCAGCGAGGGGCCGGTGAGCGCCTCCACCGCGTGTTCGGGGTGCGGCATGATGCCGACAACGTTGCCGGCGGAGTTCGTAATGGCCGCGATGTCGCGCAGCGACCCGTTGGGGTTGCCGCCGACGTAGCGCGCGACGACCCGCCCCTCGGCTTCGAGCTGGTCCAGCGTCGCGGTGTCGGCGACGTAGCAGCCCTCGCCGTTCTTCACCGGGATGAGGATCTCCTGGCCGGGCTGGAACGCGTTGGTCCACGCGGTGCCGGCCGACTCGATGCGCAGGACCTGATCCCGGTTACGGAAGTGCAGGTGCTGGTTGCGGGTGAGCGCGCCGGGCAGCAGGTGCGCCTCGCAGAGGATCTGGAAGCCGTTGCAGATGCCGAGCACCGGCAGGCCACCCTGGGCGGCGTCCACGATCGTCTCCATCACCGGGGCGAACCGGGCGATGGCCCCGCAGCGCAGGTAGTCGCCGTAGGAGAAGCCGCCGGGCAGCACGACCGCGTCCACGCCGTGCAGATCCTCATCGCCGTGCCAGAGCCGGACCGGCTCGGCGCCGGCGATCCGGACGGCGCGGGCCGCGTCCCCGTCGTCGAGCGAGCCAGGGAAGGTGACCACACCGACCCGGGCGGTCACGAGCGGGCGTCCGCGGTCTCGTCGGTCTCGACCAGGCGGACGGTGAAGTCCTCGATGACCGGGTTGGCGAGCAGCTTGTCGGCGATCTCCCGGGCCCGGTCCAGGTCCGGTTCACCGGTGAAGTCGATCTCGATGCGCCGGCCGATCCGCACTGAGGCGACGTCGCTGACGCCGAGCCGGGGCAGCGCGTTTGCGACGGCCTGGCCCTGCGGATCGAGGATCTCGGGCTTGAGCATGACGTCGACGACGACGCGAGGCACTGGGCACTCCTGACTGTGTACGCAGTTGGGTGCCGACCCACAACGGGCGAGCGCAGCCAGCGTACCTGGCAGATACCGTCGCGGACGCACCGGCCGGGCGCAGTTCAGGCAGTGATCCACATAACCGGCGGCGGGGGCGGCCGGCGGGGCGGGACAGGCGGCCCCAGCAGGGCATATACGGCGCGCTGGGTAGCCGAATCGTTACATTCGTTGATCTCGATAAGCTTCTTGAAAACGATGCTCGTCGGCCCTACAGTACATCGACATGGCTCGATGCCAGCGGCGGCGGGGATCTCTCGCTGTCGCCACCGGGCACCCGGCGACCCCGGGCCCCAGCCCCTCCAAGGAGTCCACCGATGCGCGTTCGTCCCCTGCTCGCCCTGATCAGCACCGCGCTGGTCGGCGCCCTCGCCGCCGCGTCCGGCGCGTCCGCCGCCCCGGCCGGCCCCCAACCCATCATCGGCGGCGGCACCGTGTCGTCCGCCCCCTGGGCCGCCGCCGTGCTGAGCAACGGCTCGTTCACCTGCTCGGGCAGCGTGATCGCCGCGCAGTGGGTGCTCACCGCCCGACACTGCATCAGCGGCACGATGTCGGTCCGGGTCGGCAGCGTCTACCGCGCCTCGGGCGGGGTCACCCGTACCGTCAGCGCCACCTACACCCGTAACGACCTGGCCCTCATGCGGCTCTCCAGCACCGTCAGCACCTCGGCGGTGTCCCTGGCCAGCAGCAACCCGCCCATCGGCTCGACCAACTCGATCTACGGGTGGGGCATGACCTGCTACAGCGGGTGCGACGCCTCCAGCCAACTCAAGACCGCCACCGTCCAGGTGACCAGCAACAACGCCACCGACGCGTACGGCGGGCAGGCGATCCGCAGCACCCGGATCAACGGCAACGCCTGGCGGGGCGACTCGGGCGGGCCGCAGTTCTACAACGGCCAGCAGGTCGGTGTGGCCTCCACCGCCGACGGGTCGAGCATCCAGAACTACGGCAGTGTCGCGTACAACCGGGCCTGGATCACCTCGGTGGCCGGTGTCTGACCGTTAGCGCCCGCGCGGCGCGGATGGTCGGCGGCGTGCCGACCGTCCGCGCCGCGTCGTTTTGCAGCATCCGATCAGGTGACCACGGCACCCGATCGGGTCGCGCAACTCCTGACAGCATCGGAACCGTGCTGGTCGTGACGACAGAGCAACTGCCCGGCTACGAGATCCGCCAGATTCTCGGTGAGGTGGTGTCATCGATGGCCAGGACGCGCAACCCGTACCGCGAGGGTGTCAAGAATCTGCGCGGTGGCGCGTACGACCCGATGGCGCCGGACAACCTGACCCGCTGGCGTACGGACTCGGTGACCCGCCTCGGCGAGGAGGCCCTGCGGCTCGGCGCGAACGCGGTGATCGGCATGCGCTTCGACAGCCGGGACTGCGGTGAGATGTGGATGGAGATCTGCGCGTACGGCACGGCGGTCATCGCCGTACCCACGATGCCCCAGGTCATGCCGGCCGACCAGCCGGCGGTGGCAGCGGAGACCGCCACCGACCCGGCCTTCGCCGAGTCTCTCGGCGGCATCGCCGAACCCGCGAGCGGCCCCAACCTACGAACAGCCGCAGAAACCCCCACCGGCGAATAACGCCCGCCCCGGCGGGGGGTCAGAGGATGGGGGGTGGGGTGTAGGTTGCGGCTTCCGGGTGGGTTTCTACCACCTTGGTGATGCGGCGGGTTACCGCTTCCACCTGGGTCTTCGCCGCTCCGACGAAGGCGGTGCGGTCGGCGACCAGGGTGTCGATGTCGGCGCGGGACAGGCCCAGGCGGCCGTCGGCGGCCAGGCGGTCGAACAGGTCGTTCTCCGGGGCGCCCTTCTCGCGCATGGCCAGCGCCACGGCGACCGCGTGCTCCTTGATCACCTCGTGCGCGACCTCCCGGCCGACGCCGCGCCGGACCGCCGCCACCAGGATCTTGGTGGTCGCCAGGAAGGGCAGGAACCGCTCCAACTCCCGGTTGATCACCGCCGGGTACGCGCCGAACTCGTCGAGCACGGTCAGGAAGGTCTGGAACAGCCCGTCGGCGGCGAAGAACGCGTCCGGCAGAGCCACCCGGCGGACCACCGAGCAGGACACGTCCCCCTCGTTCCACTGGTCACCGGCCAGCTCGCCGACCATCGACAGGTAACCCCGGATGATCACCGCGAAGCCGTTCACCCGCTCCGACGAACGGGTGTTCATCTTGTGCGGCATCGCGCTGGAGCCGACCTGACCCGGCTTGAAGCCCTCGGTCACCAGCTCCTGACCGACCATCAGCCGGATCGTGGTGGCCAGCGAGGACGGCGCGGCGGCGGTCTGCGCCAGCGCCGACAGCACGTCGAAGTCCAACGAGCGCGGGTAGACCTGCCCGACGCTGTCCAGCACCCGCGCGAAGCCCAGGTGCTCGGCGACCCGTCGCTCCAGCTCGGCGACCTTGTCGGCGTCACCGTCGAAGAGGTCGAGCTGGTCGGCGGCCGTGCCGACCGGCCCCTTGATGCCGCGCAGCGGGTAACGGCCGATCAGGTCCTCCAGCCGCTCGTACGCGATCAGCAGCTCCTCCGCCGCCGACGCGAAGCGCTTGCCCAGCGTGGTGGCCTGCGCGGCCACGTTGTGCGAGCGGCCGGTCATGACCAGCTCGGAGTGCTCGTACGCCAGCCAGGCCAACCGGGCCAGGGTGGCCACCACCCGGTCGCGAATCAGCTCCAACGAGGCCCGCACCTGGAGCTGCTCGACGTTCTCGGTGAGATCCCGGGAGGTCATCCCCTTGTGCACGTGCTCGTGCCCGGCGAGCGCGCTGAACTCCTCGATGCGGGCCTTGACGTCGTGCCGGGTGACCCGCTCCCGCTCCGCGATCGAGGCGAGGTCGACCTGGTCGAGCACCCGCTCGTACGCCTCGACCACGCCGTCCGGGACGGGCACGCCGAGGTCGCGCTGGGCACGGAGCACGGCGAGCCAGAGCCGCCGCTCCATCCGGACCTTCTCCTCGGGCGACCAGAGGGCGACCAACTCGGGTGAGGCGTACCGGTTGGCGAGCACGTTCGGGATCGTCGTCACGTACCTCATTGTCCGTCACCCGCCCGAGCCAGCCGGGACCGGGCCGGCTCGGGAGCGAGTCCGCGCGCCCCAGGTCAGGGCAGCTCGTAGATGATCACCGGTCCCCAGGCCCGCGCGGGCTATCCGCTCTCCGGCTGGATCTCCTGGTGGTATCTCAACTCGTGCAGATGACCGCCCTTGATCAGGACTGACACCTCGACCGGATGCCCGTGCACCGAGCGGATCACCCGAAACTGACGGATCACCGGCACCTGCGGCGGCAGCGCCAAGATCTCCAACTCTTGGGTGGTCGGCATGCGGACGGAGAGTCGGTCGACGAGGTCTCGCTGAGGGTGCCCCAGATCGGCCAAGGCTCGGGGGACGCCACCAACGAGCTTTTGACGCGACGAGATAGCAGTACCTCGGGCGATCGAGACCGGATAGTACGACCACGACAGCTCCACTGGCTCGCCGTCGTACGAGAGCAGGCGATGGCGGAGGATGGCGGGCTCCTTGTCGGCGACACCGAGTGCCAGCGCCACATCGGCGGGCGGCTGAACCTCGGCCACGTCGAGCAGTTGGTAGGTGTACCCGCCACGTGCGGGCGGAACATAGGCCTCGACCGCCATGACCAACGGTTGGCGGTCCCGTACGTAGACGCCCTTGCCCACCCGACTGTGGAGGTACCCCTCCTCCTTGAGCGCGGCCAGGGCCCGCTGCACGGTTGCGTTCGCAACGGAGTACTGGTTGATCAACTGCGCTGTCGACGGCAACTGCGACCCGGACGGCAGCTCACCAGACATGATGCGCGCTCGAATGTCGGCAGCGACCTGCTCATGCCGAGGCCGATCATCGCTCCTGCGAGCCAAGACGGCCTCCCTATGCGATCGACGATTCGTACCGAAGGCGTCGGCCTCCGGGAGTCATGCTCATGACGCTCAGCTCGACCGGCAAACCGTCATCGGTACTGAGCACGCGAGTCAGCCCGAGCACCCAATCGTCCTCACGTAGTTGGAGTAACGACCTTTCCACCTCGGTCGCCCTCCGCGTGTAGACGTCCTCGCTCACCCGTCGTGGCCGGTATCCCAACTCAGCCAGGAGAGTGACTGCCCCGCCACGAATTTTGCGAAACTCTGCAAGGCCGGTGTCGCGAGCGATGGTCGCCGGATAAAGGGAGGTGGTCAACTCCACCGGCTGTCCATCCAGCAACATCATTCGACGGCGTTGGATCACCGGCGCACCGGTGTCCAGGTGCAGCGCGGCGGCCAACTCCGCCGCCGGAACGATCTCGCCGACGTCGAGCAGACGCTGCGTGCCCACACCGCCGTTCTGCGCGGCCTCCGTTCTCCAGGCATCGGACTCGCCGGGCGCTCTCGGAGTCACGTAGGGAGTGGAGACGCTGATCCATTCGAGGTCACTCAAGATCCGCTCCTTCGCCTCGCTCAAGCCATCCCTCTCGGACTCACACTAGATCCCGGAGAACCGACCTTTGATCCTTGATGCCTTACACGTATGGCAGTAAGGTTACATCACGGCCGATGCCTATGTTCCGCCGGCCGTGCTTCCCCGCGGTCCCGTGGAACTTCCACACCCCGCCCCTTACTGACAGGAGCGTGAGATGAGGTCTGTCTGGTGTTGCCGGCTCGACCTGCCGGTTGCCGCGTCGCCCGCGATCCGGCTCGCGTCGTGACCCGCTGTCGGCCGCCCGCCGTCCGGGTGGGTGATGTCGTCGCCGTCGAGGAGCAGCACTACTGCTACGGACTGGGCCGGCTGGTCCTGCGGGTGATCGAGGTGGGTCGACGCGAACGGCACAGCGACGGCATCTGGCTTCACCTGCGCGGCATCGAACTGGGCGCGCCTGGTGGTCCGCGTCAGCGGCGAGTGCTGGTGCGCCTGGCTGCCCTTCACGTACGACCCGCCAAGCGGGCGACGGAGCCCGAGATTCCTACGCCGCACGTGCCCGTCCGGCCGACCTGGAGCTGCGCCGGCTGCGGACAGGAATGGCCGTGCGCGAATCGTCGACGCCGACTTCTCATCGAGTACGCGCACGATCGGCTGTCGCTAACGTTCTACCTGGGTCTTCACTTGGCGGACGCGGCGGCCGATCTGCCGAACCTCGCCGCCGACAGGCTGCACGCCCGGTTCCTCGGCTGGATCCGACCCCGCCGAGCATGATCGAGCTTGGTCGGGATGTGATGTCCCAATGAGCCATTTTCATCGTGAAGTTGCAGGTCACGTGCGCTGCGGGGCCGGTGTCGGCGACGGTTAGCACACCCTGCACGACCGTATGGGGAATTCCCTCGTCCGTTACGTCTTATCTACAGTGACCATGGACTCGTCGTGGTGCTGGAACCGCTTCGGCGCGCTGCCGAGTTCCGGCGCTCGCCTGTTCAGCGGGTCGAACCGCACGGTTCGCAGGATTTCCAGCAAGGCCTCGGCGCTCGGCGTGATCGCTGGGACGGTACGCCTGACGACCGCGAGGGGCTTGGACACGAGCGGGTCGGTCAACGGGATGACGGTGATCGATTTCTGGTCGGTGAGTGGGAGCGCGCTGAGCGGCATTGCCGCCACTCCCAGTCCTGCGGCGACCATGGCCACGACGGTCGCCGCGGTGTCGGCCTCGAAGGCGACCTGGGGATTCATGCCGACCGGTAGGTCCGGGCCGCCGCGGTACGCGACGGCGGGGTGACGGGCCCACTCCTGCCAGGAGATGGTCGCCGTGGCGGTCAGCGGATGGCCAGTCGGAGCTACGGCGACGGTGCGGTCGTCGCCGATCGGCTGGATATGCAGGTCGGCGGCAGATTCCGGCGCCTCGGTGACCGCGATGTCGGCCCGGCCGGAGCGGATGTGGCCGAGCACCTGCGCGGCGTCCGCCTCGATCACACGGACCCGGATGTGCGGGCGCTGCTCTGCCAGGCGGCGGCAGGTGAACGGCAGCACGCAGGCCGCGAGCGCCGGCAGAGCGGCCACGGTGACCGCGCCGTGGTGACCGTCGCGGTAGGCCTGGAACCGGGCCAGCCCGTTCGCGGCGCCGGCGATGATCTCCCGCGCCACCGGGACGAACTCGCGGCCGTCCGCAGTGAGGGCGACTGAGCGGGTGGTTCGGTCGAACAAGCGGACGCCGAGGACACGCTCGACGTCCTTGACCGCCCGGCTCAACGCGGGCTGGCTGATCAATGCCCGTTCGGCGGCGGCGGTGAAGGCGCCAGAATCGGCCACCGCCACCACGAGCTGCAGCTGCGCCAACGTGAGATTTATGTGCACGGCGCATAAGTTACTGCATTTTAAGTCTTTCACAACAAAGAAAGTCGACCGTAGGCTCCGGATCCATGATCAGGATCCACGAGGGCGTCATGTCCTGGCAGGGGCTCGAAACTTGGTATCAGACCGTCGGCGACGTTAACGACCCGCAAACGCCGGTAATCGTCTGCCACGGCGGACCCGGCGCGACCCACGACGAGGTGGAATCGATCGGCGAACTATCCCGTTCCGGCCGCCGGGTCCTCCTGTACGACCAGGTCGGCAACGGACGGTCGTCGCTGCGCCCCGACGCGCCCGCCGACTTCTGGACCGTCGCGCTGTTCGTCGACGAACTCCGGCTGCTCGTCGAGCAGGTGGGGTTCGGTGACGGCTACCACCTGATCGGGCACTCCTGGGGCGGGATGCTCGCCATGGAACACGCACTGACCCACCCCTTCGGGCTACGGTCACTCGTACTGTGCAACACCAAGCCCTCGCTGGCCGGGCCCGTCGGCGGTGACGCCGGCCCCGACCTGAGCACCGAACAGGGGCAGCGGTTCATGGAGGCGTTCATGGCCGAGCACGTCTGCCGGGTCCAGCCCCCGCCGGCCGGTTTCCTGCGGACCGCGGCCGCCCGCCAAGCGCACCCCGAGGTGTTCGCCGCGATGAATGGCCCCAGTCCCTTCGAACTGGTGGGAAACCTGCGGGGATGGGACGTCACGCCCCGTCTCAGCGAGATTAAGGTCCCGGCCCTGGTCGTCACCGGAGCCTACGATCTGATCCCGCCCGACGTCGCCCGCGACCTCGACGCACGGCTGTCCGACTCGCGGCTGGCGCTGTTCGAGGACTCAAGCCACATGCCGTTCGTCGAGGAGCCGGACCGTTTCCTCGCCACCGTCGACGGCTTTCTGCAAGACGTCGATCGGTCCTGAGGATTCAGATCAACAGCGAGCCTTTTCATCCTGCGTAGGTCGGGTTCTCGACGTGGTGTCCAGGTCGTCGGCGGTCGCGGCGAGCAGATCGATGGCCTCGCGGACGTATCGCCAGGCCGTCGTGACACTGATTTCGAACCCAGTGGCCAGGCGGGTCAAGGTGTCGCCGTTACGCAGATGTGCCAGGGCGAGCAGGGCCTGTCGGCCCGGGTCGAGGCGCCGCCATCGGGATCGCCGCTGACCACGGCGGGCTCGGATGAGACCGGCGAGGTGGTGCAGGCTGCGGCTGGACAACGGAATCGCGGCAGGGAAAGACAGCACAGCGAGGCTCCCGGTTGGGGCATCTGATCTTGATCGATTGCTGTCTTACCGGAAGCCTCGTCCTACGTGGACATCGGCCCTCTACACTGCCCGTGACCTGCACCGTCACGATGAAAATGTCCCAATGTCTCTATGTAAGAGACATTGGGACATCGTCGCCGGGCTGGCTCAGCGCTCCAGGATCGCCGTCACGCCCTGGCCGCCGGCCGCGCAGATGGAGATCAGCCCGCGCCCGCTGCCCTTCTCGGCCAGCAGCTTGGCAAGCGTGGCCACGATCCGACCGCCGGTGGCGGCGAACGGGTGCCCGGCGGCCAGGGACGAGCCGTTGACGTTGAGCCGGTCGGTGTCGATCGCGCCCAACGGCGCGTCCAGGCCGAGTCGGTCCTTGCAGAACTCCGGCGATTCCCAGGCGGCGAGGGTGGCCAGCACCTGCGAGGCGAACGCCTCGTGGATCTCGTAGTAGTCGAAGTCCTGCAACGTCAGCCCGGCGCGGGCCAGCATCCGCGGCACCGCGTACGCGGGGGCCATCAGCAGCCCTTCGTCGCCGTGCACGAAGTCCACGGCCGCCGTCTCCGACCAGCTGAACCAGGCCTGCACCGGCAGGTGGTGCGCGGCGGCCCACTCCTCGCTGGCCAGCAGCACGGTGGACGCGCCGTCGGTGAGCGGCGACGAGTTCCCGGCGGTCATGGTGGCGTGCTCGGCGTCCGGGCCGCGGGTGCCGAAGACGGGTCGCAGCGCGCCGAGCTTCTCCAGACTGCTGTCGGGGCGGAGGTTCGCATCGCGGGTGAGCCCCAGGTAGGGCGTCATCAGGTCGTCGAAGAAACCCCTGTCGTACGCGGCGGCGAGCCGCTGGTGCGAGCGCAGTGCCAGCTCGTCCTGCGAGCGCCTGTCGATCTGCCAGCGCAGCGCGGTGCGGGCGGCGTGGTCACCCATGGACAGGCCGGTGCGCGGTTCGGCGTTGCGCGGGATCTCCGGCTTGAACGGCTGGAGCGGGCGCAGCTTCGCGGCGACCTTCAGCCGCTGGCCGACCGTCCGGGCCGAGTTGAGTTTGAGCAGCGTGCGCCGCATCTCCTCGTTGACCGCGAGCGGCGCGTCGGAGGTGGTGTCGACACCACCGGCGATGCCGACGTCGAGCTGACCGAGGGCGATCTTGTTGGCGACCAGGATCGCCGCCTCCAGGCCGGTGCCGCAGGCCTGCTGGATGTCGTACGCGGGGGTGTGCGGGTCGAGCCGGGACCCGAGCACCACCTCGCGGGTGAGGTTGAAGTCGCGGGAGTGCTTGAGCACCGCGCCTGCCACCACCTCGCCGACCCGCTGCCCGGCCAGCCCGTAGCGGGCGATCAGACCGTCCAGTGCCGCGCCGAGCAGATCCGCGTTGGACGCGTCCGCGTAGCGGGAGTTGGAACGGGCGAAGGGGATGCGATTGCCCCCGATGACCGCGACCCTCCGGATGCTCTGCACGATCCGCCTCCTCGCAAAGTGTTGCTCGAACCCTACTCGCCAGTAGGCTACGCCCATGACCGACAGGTACGCGAGCTTCGTCCAATCGGCCGCCGGCCGCGCGCTGGTCAAGCGCCTCGGGCTGCCCGACCCGCCGCGACTGCGCCGACACCACCCCGGCGACCCGCTGCTGACCGGGCCGGTCCTGCTCGGCGCGGCCAGCGGCGGCCGGCTCGCCGAGCTGGTCACCACGATCCTGACCGCCGCCGGGGTCGAGCTGCGCGACACCGGCACGGCCGGAGCGCAGGACCGTCTCGGAGCCCTGGTGTACGACGCCACCGGCATCACCGACTCGACCCAGCTGCGTCAGCTCTACGACTTCTTCCACCCGCAGGCCCGGGCCCTGCTGCCCAGTGGCCGGGTGATCGTGCTCGGCACCCCGCCCGACGAGTGCCCGACACCGCGTGCGGCGACCGCGCAGCGTGCCCTGGAAGGGCTGGTCCGCAGCATCGGCAAGGAGTTCGGTCGGGGCACCACCGCCCAGCTCGTCTATGTGACAGGCGACACGAGCGCCGCCGGCACCCGCACGAGCCTCGAATCGACCCTCCGCTTCCTCCTGTCCGGCCGGTCGGCGTACGTCTCGGGGCAGGTCATCCGGGTCGGCGCCGGTGCGGCGAGCGCCCCGCACGACTGGGACCGCCCGCTGGACGGGCAGGTCGTGCTGGTCACCGGGGCCGCCCGGGGCATCGGCGCGGCCCTCGCCCGGGTCCTCGCCCGCGACGGCGCGCAGGTGGTCGCCCTGGACGTCCCGGCGGCGGGGGACGCCCTCGCCGCGGTGGCGAACGAGATCGGCGGTACGGCCGTCCAACTCGACCTGACCGCGCCGGACGCGCCGACCCGCCTCGCCGACCACCTGGCCAGCCGAAACGGCCGGGTCGACGCGGTGGTGCACAACGCCGGCATCACCCGGGACAAGACGCTCGGCCGAATGGACGCCGACCGGTGGGACCAGGTCATCGACGTCAACCTGTCCAGTCAGGAGCGCATCAACGACGTGCTGCTGGAGCGGGAGCTGATCCCGGCCGGCGGGCGGATCATCGGCGTCTCCTCGATCGCCGGGATCGCCGGTAACCGGGGGCAGACCAACTACGCCACCAGCAAGGCCGGCGTGATCGGCCTGGTCGACTCGCTCGCCCCGGCCCTGCGCGACCGGGGAATCAGCGTCAACGCGGTGGCCCCCGGCTTCATCGAGACCCGGATGACCGCGCGCATCCCGTTGGTCGTCCGCGAGGCGGGCCGGCGGATGAACAGCCTGGCCCAGGGCGGGCTGCCGGTGGACGTGGCCGAGACGATCGGCTGGCTGGCCTGGCCGGCCAGCGGCGCGGTTAGCGGCAATGTCGTCCGGGTCTGCGGCCAGAGCCTGCTGGGGGCGTGATGGGCAAACGGAGAGAGCCGGACGACCTGTCGGTCCACGAGCTGATCGAGGGCCCGACCGAGATCCTGTCGCGCGAGACGCTGGACGCGATCCGCCGGCCGGAGGCCGTCGGCGCCGACCTGAGCGTCGAGCAGACGCACGACCTGAGCGCGTCGGCGGCCGAGGTGACCAGTGACCTCAGCGGTGCCGGTCTCGCCGGCGCGGGCGGCCGGACGCGCGTCGAGCTGCCCCGGATGCCCGCGCCCGGCGCGCTGTACCGGCGGGCCGCGCTCGGCGCGCTGCCCGGACTCGGCGGTGGGCGGCGCGGGGCCGACCTGCCGGCTGTCGAGTTCACCGTGGCCGGGGTGCGGACCGACCGGGCGCACCTGGCCGACTACGACCGGGTCTGTGGGTTCCGGCTCACCGATCGGCTGCCCGCGACGTTCCCGCACGTCCTGGGCTTTCCGCTGACCCTGCGGCTGATGACCGCGCCGGGCTTTCCCATCCCGCTGACCGGCGTGGTGCACGTCGGCAACCGGATCACCGTGCACCGCCCGATCACCGCCGACGAGGCCCTCGACTTCACGACGTTCGCCCAGGACCTGCGTCCGCACGACCGGGGGCGGCAGGTGGACGTGGTGCTGGTCGGCTCGGTCGACGGCGAGGAGGTCTGGCGCGGCGTCTCGACGTACCTGGGCCGGGAGCGCACACCCGGCGGACGGGATCGGGGCGAGCGTCCGACCGCGCCCACGGCCACGGCCCGCTGGCGGGTGGAACCTCGCGTCGGCACGGAGTACGCACGGGTCTCCGGGGACCACAACCCGATCCACACCTCCCGGCTCGGGGCGCGGCTGTTCGGCTTCCGCCGGCCGATCGCGCACGGCATGTGGAGCAAGGCCCGCTGCCTCGCGGCGCTGGAGACCCGGCTGCCCGACGCGTGCACCGTCGAGGTGGCGTTCAAGCTGCCCGTACCGCTGCCGAGCACTGTGGACTTCACCCTCCTGCCGGACGGGGCATTCGCCCTGCACGACTCGCGCGGCCGACCGCACCTGGCGGGTCTCGTGCGCTGACGCGTCCCTGCCGATCCTGATTCGGGGTTGGCAGGGGCGCACGCCTGCACTAGGTTGTTCTCACAACGAGATGTTCTCAGAATGAGAGAAACCCGATGAACGAGCAGGACTTCCTGGCCACGTACGACCCGCGGGCCTACCCGTCGGTCGCCGTGACCGTCGACGTGGTGGCGCTGACCATCCGCGACGGCACCCTGCACCTGCTGCTGATCCGGCGCGGCGAGGCGCCCTTCGCGGGGCACTGGGCACTGCCCGGCGGCTTCTTCCGCCCCGACGAGGACCTGACCGCCGGCGCTCGACGGGAGCTGGCCGAGGAGACCGGGCTCGGCGGGGAGGGGCTCCGGCGCGTACACCTGGAGCAGTTGGGCAGCTATGGCGACCCCGACCGCGACCCGCGGATGCGCGTCGTCTCGATCGCCCACCTCGCGTTCGCCCCCGACCTGCCGGACCCGGCCGCCGGCACCGACGCCGACGAGGCGATCTGGCTGCCGGTGACCGCGCTGACCAGCCGGCAGCTCGCCTTCGACCACGGCCGGATCATCGACGACGCGCTGGAGCGGGCCCGGTCCAAGCTGGAGTACACCCCGCTGGCCACCCGCTTCCTGGCCGCCGAGTTCACCATCGGCGAGCTGCGCGCCGTCTACGAGACGGTGTGGGGGCACCCGCTGCACGCCGGCAACTTCCACCGCAAGGTGCTCTCCGTGCCGGGCTTCGTGGAGAGCACGGGCGCCAGCACCGAGCGCGGCGGTGCCCGAGGTGGCCCGCGCGCACGGCTCTACCGGGCCGGCGACGCCCGCCTGCTGCACCCGGCGCTGCTGCGCCCCGCCCGCGAGGAGACGGTGCGGTGAGGGCCGCCGAGGCCATCGGCCTGGTCGCGGCCGCCCGCACCGACGCCGATCTGTTCGGCGCCGACCAGCCGGCCCGCCGCTACCGCGAGCTGGTCGCGGCCCTGCACCCCGACCGCCTGCCGGCCGACCCGGCGGTACGCGCCGAAGCCCTCGACGCGTTCATCCACGTCACCACCCGGTGGCGGGCCCGGCAGGTCATCGTCCTCGGCGACTACCGCCTCGGCACGCCGGCTCACTCGGGTGACCTGGCCGACCTCTACGACGTGGGCGACGACCGGCTGCTCAAACTCCCCCGGCGGCCCACCGACAACGACCTGATGGCCCGCGAGGCGCACGCCCTGCGCACCGTCGCCGAGCGCGGCGACCCGCGCTACCTGCCGTACGTGCCCCGGCTCGTCGACGAATTCCCGCACCGCGACGCCACCTCCGGTGCCGAACGGCGGATCACCGTGCTCGCCACCGCACCCGGCCTGCACGACCTCGACGAGGTGCGGCGCGCGTACCCCGACGGGCTGGACGCCCGGGACGTGGCCTGGATGTGGCGGCGGCTGCTGGTGGTGCTCGGCCTGGCCCACCGGGCGGGCGTGGTGCACGGCGCGGTCCTGCCGCGACACGTGCTGATCGAGCCCGACGCCCACGGCGTGGTGCTTGTCGACTGGTGCTTCTCCGCGGCCGTCGGCGGCACGATCCCGGCGCTGGTGCCGGGCCAGGAGGACTGGTATCCGGAGGAGGTCCCCGGCAAGCGGCCCTGCGGCCCGGGCACCGACATCGCGATGGCCAGCCGCTGCATGAGCTGGCTGATGGGGCCGCGCGCACCCCGCGAGCTGCACGCCTTCGCGCAGGGTTGCCGTCAGCGCTTCCTGGCCGACCGCCCCGACGACGCCTGGCGTCTGCTGCGCGAACTCGACCAGGTGCTGGACCGGCTCTACGGGCCACGCACCTTCCGACCGTTCACCCGCACCCCCTAGGGAGCTGTCATGGGCAGTGGAATCTGGTCCACCGACGTGTACGACGCCGCCGACCGCTACCGCCGGTCCACCGGCCGGAGCGCCTTCTCCTACAGCGACAGCGGGGCGCGCACCGTGCACCCCGCGCTCGACCCCCGCGACGCGAGCCGGGAGAGCCGGGACTCCGACGAGCACCCGGCCTCGACGCCCATCGCGGTGCTCTTCGACGTGACCGGCTCCATGCGCAGGGTGCCGCGCGCCCTGCAGACCAAGCTGCCGCAGCTGCTCGGGCTGCTGCAACGGCAGGGGTACGCCAGCGATCCGCAGATCATGTTCAGCGCGATCGGCGACGCCACCTGCGACCGGGTGCCGTTGCAGGTCGGCCAGTTCGAGTCGGACAACCGGATGGACGACGACCTCGGCCGGATCGTCCTCGAAGGCGGTGGCGGCGGGCAGATGAACGAGTCGTACGAGCTGGCCCTGTACTTCATGGCCCGGCACACCGTCACCGACAACTGGGAGAAGCGCGGCCGGCGCGGCTACCTGTTCATCATCGGCGACGAGCTGGCGTACCCGCAGGTGAAGGCTCGTGAGGTGGCCAGCCTGATCGGCGACGACCTGACCGAGGACGTGCCGCTGCGGCAGGTCGTCGACGAGGTGACCCGCCGCTGGGACACCTACTATCTGCTCCCCGCCGGCAGTCACTACGCCGGCAACGCGAAGGTGCTCGACTTCTGGCGGGATCTGCTCGGGCAGAACGCCGTCGTGCTCGACGACCTCGACGCCGTCTGCGAGACCATCGCGCTCACCATCGGCCTCGGCGAGCAGGCCATCGACCTGGACGAGGGCCTGCGCCACCTGGACCACGCCGGTTCCGGCGCCACCGGCACCGTCTCGAAGGCCCTGGCCCGCCTCGGCCGGGGGCGGCGGGCCGAGGTGTCGACGCTGCCGGCGTTCCGCGACACCACCGGCGGGGTGACCCGGCTGTGAGGCACGTGGCGGTGGTCGACCTCGGCTTCGGCGACGCCGGCAAGGGCACGGTCGTGGACTGGCTCTGCGCCACCCGTCCGGTGCACACGGTGGTCCGCTTCAACGGGGGCGCGCAGGCGGCACACACCGTCGTGCTGCGCGACGGGCGGCACCACACGTTCGCGCAGTTCGGCGCGGGCACGTTCCATCCCGGCGTCGGTACGCACCTGTCCCGGCACGTGGTGGTGGACCCGCTGGCACTGGCCGCCGAGGCCGACCATCTCGCCACGATCGGGGTGCCCGACGCGCTCGACCGGCTGACCGTCGACGCCGACGCGCTGCTCGCCACCCCGTACCACCGGGCCGCCAACCGGGCCCGGGAGATCGCCCGGGGAGCCGACCGGCACGGCTCCTGCGGGCTGGGGGTGGGTGAGGCCGTCGCGTACGGTCTCGCCCACCCCGACGACGCGCCCCGCGTCGCCGACTGCCACCACCCGGCGCTGCTGCGCCGGAGGCTGAGCATCCTGCGGGACCGGCTGACCGCCGAACTCGGCCCGCTGGACGCGCCACCGGTCGAGGACTGCCTGCCCGCGTTCACCGGGTTCGCCGCACGGGTCGCGGTCGTCGACCGGAGCTGGCTCGCCGGAGCGCTGCGCACCGGCACCTGCGTCTTCGAGGGCGCGCAGGGGGTGCTGCTCGACGAGTGGCACGGCTTCCACCCGTACACGACGTGGAGCACCACCACGTTCGCCAACGCCGACAGCCTGCTCGCCGAGGCCGGTCGGGCCGGCGACCTGACCCGGCTCGGGGTGCTGCGGATCGTCACCACCCGGCACGGGGCCGGACCGCTGGTGACCGAGGACCCGGCCCTGCCGCTGACCGACCCGCACAACCCGACCAACCCGTGGCAGGGCCGGTTCCGGTTCGGCCACTTCGACGCGGTCGCCCACCGGTACGCCCTCGCCGCGGCCGGCGGAGTGGACGGCCTGGCGCTGACCCACCTCGACCTCGCCGGCCCCGAGCTGCGAATCTGCCGCCGCTACGACACCACCGACCGGCTCGACCCCGGCCCACCCGGCGACCTGGGCCGACAGGCCGCGCTCACCGACCGCCTGCTGCGCGCCCGTCCCTTGTACGACGACCCGCCGACGGACTGGACGGAGGCGGTGGGCGCGGAGCTGGGCGCACCGGTGCTGCTCACCTCGCACGGCCCCACCGCCGACGACAAGACCCCGCACGGCCCGCTGCTCACCCCACCCGCCCTGGTGCGCTCGGCCTGACGCCCCGGGCCGAAGGGGGTGATCCGCCGACTCCGCCCACCGGACGGCTCGCACCCGGCGAGCATGAGGGCATGGACGGCGCCCTCGACCTGCTCCGACAGCTGATCACCTCGCCGTGGGTGTACCTGCTGATCTTCGGGCTCACCGCGGTCGACGCGTTCTTTCCGGCCGTACCCGGCGAGGCGGCCGTCATCACCGCCGCCGTGCTCTCCACCGGCGGCAGCCCCAACCTGGCGGCGGTGATCGCCGCCGCCGCGGTGGGCGCCTGCGCCGGCGACCACATCTCGTACGCCATCGGGCGCGGTGGCGGCGCGAACCGGCTCGCCGGGTTTCCCGACGGGAGCCGACGGCGGGCCAGCTCCGAGTGGGCCCGCCGTGCGCTGAACCGGCGCGGCGGGCTGATCCTGACCACCTCCCGCTACCTGCCGGGCGGCCGGACCGCGGTCACCCTCACCATGGGCGCGGTGCGGTATCCCCGCCGGTCGTTCCTGCTCTACGACGTGATCGCGACGGTCACCTGGGCCGTGTACTGCGGACTGCTCGGCTACTTCGGTGGGCTGGCCTTCGCGCGCCACCCCGTCAAGGGTGTCCTCGCCGGAATCGGCCTCTCGGTGCTCGTCACGCTGGGTATCGAGGGCGTCCGCTGGCTGCGCCACCGGGCGCACCGCCGCGCCGCCGCCCGCGACTGGCCGGGCGGATCGACCTGACAGCCCTCACAGCAGGTCGGCGTCGTGCACCAGGATGGCCAGCTGCACCCGGTTGCCCGCGTGGAGTTTCGCCAGCGCCCGGCTGACGTGTGCCTTCACGGTCGCCTCGCTCATCGTCAGCCGCCGGGCGATCTCCGCGTTGCTGTGCCCGCGCGCCACCTCCCGAACGATCGCCAGCTCCCGCTCGGTCAGCGGCGCCAACCGCTCACGGGCCGCGTCCCGGCGGGCCGGACCACGGTCGGCGAACGAGCTGATCAGACGGCGGGTCACCGTCGGCGCGAGCATCGCGTTCCCGGCGGCCACCGTCCGAACGGCGGCGGCCAACTCGCGGGGCGGGGTGTCCTTGAGCAGGAAGCCGACCGCGCCGGCCCGCAGCGCCCGGTGCACGTACTCGTCGAGGTCGAAGGTGGTCAACATGATCACCTTCGGGCCGACGGCGACCACCTCGGGCGCGACGGTCAGCCCGTCGACGCCCGGCATCCGCACGTCGAGCAGCACCACGTCGGGGCGTAACCGCTGGGCCTGCTGCAGCGCGCCGGCGCCGTCAGCCGCCTCGCCGACGACAGTGATGTCCTCCGCCGCCTCCAGGATCAACCGCAAGCCGGCACGGACCAGTTGCTCGTCGTCGACCACCACCACCCGGATCACGCCGCACCCGCCAGCGGGATCAGGGCGCGGACCAGGAAGCCACCGTCCACGGGAGTCGCCTCCAACCGCCCGCCGAGCAGCTCCACCCGCTCCCGCAGCCCGAGCAGCCCCTGCCCGGCACCTGGCAGCGCCGAGGTGCCCTCGGACGGGCCGTTGTGGACCAGCACCTCCAGCCCGTCGGGCAGATAGCGCAGGCAGACGGTCGTCTCGGCGTCGGCCGCGTGCTTGCGCACGTTGGTCAGCGCCTCGCGGACCACCCGATACGCGGTACGCCCCAGCGTCGCGGGTAGTGCCGTCGGCACGCCCTCGTCCTGCCGGGACACCCGCAGCCCGGCGGCACGGGACTCCCCGATCAACTCGTCCAAGGTGTCGAGCCCACGCTCCGGCGTCACGGCCGGGTCGGCCTGGCGCAGCACACCCAGCACCTCGCGCAGGTCGGTGAGCGCCTGCCGGCCGGTCGTCCGGATCAGCGCGGCTGCCTCGACGGTCCCCGGGTCCACGGCGGTCACCTCCAGCGCCCCGGCATGCACCACCATCAGCGAGACCCGGTGCGCCACCACGTCGTGCATCTCCCGGGCGATCCGGGTCCGCTCCTCGGCGCGAACCCGGTCGGCGCGCGCCTCCTGCTCGCGTTCCAGCCGCTCGGCGCGGTCCCGCAGAGCGGCGAGCGTGTCCTGACGGGCCCGCACCCAGAGGCCGAGGACCAACGGCAACCCGACCAGGCAGGCGGCGAGCAGCAGGACGTTGCCGGTGGTGGCGGTGGTGATCCGGCGTACGCCTCCCACCGCCAGGCCGACCAGCACCCCACCGGCCAGCACCACTGCCGCACCGGCGAGGTAGCCGGCGAGTTGGCGACCGCGCAACCGCAGACCCGCCTGGTACGAGGCCAGCACCCCGGCCGCCGCGGCGGCGAGCACCAGCCAGCCGACCGCAGCGGCCAGGAACAACGGCCAGCGACGGGTCCGGACCGTGCCGGCGGCCCACGCCGAGCCCAGTGCGACCAGCAGCACGACCGCGCCCGGCAGCGGCGAACGGACCCCGATGTCACCTGTCGCGCTGGCCCAGACAGCCGCGGCGACCAGGACGGCGAGCAGCGGCGGGGCGTACCGATGGACGACCCGCCGGAGAGCGAGGGCGCTGGAGGCCACGCAGCGAGCCTAGGGCTCAGCCGACGGATCGGACTGGCCCGCGGCGCCGTACCCGGGTGAGGTGGGGGATGACCCCGACGCGCAGTCCGGGCCGGCCGCTACCTAAGTAGTGCCGCCCACCTGACCACTGGCCGATGGCGGGCGCCGCCACCCGTACCAGCATCGGGATCATGGATCTGCTGGACCTGCTGCACGACACGATGTCCTCGCCCTGGGTGTACCTGGCGATCTTCGCGATCGCGGTGCTCGACGGCTTCTTCCCGGTGGTGCCGAGCGAGACGGCAGTGATCACGGCCGGCGTGTTCGCCGCCTCGGGAGCGCCGTACCTGCCGGCGGTCATCCTGGTGGCCGCCGCCGGTGCACTCGTCGGCGACCACATCTCGTACGCCATCGGGCGCGGCGCTGGAGGGCGACTGCTCGACCGGCTGCCGCCCGACCGTCGACGGCGGGCGGCCATCGACCGGGCCCGTCGGGGGATCGCCACCCGGGGCGGTCTGATCCTCACCGTGGCCCGCTACATTCCGGGCGGCCGGACCGCGGTCACCCTCACCATGGGCGCGGTGCGCTATCCCCGGCGACGGTTCCTGGCCTTCGACGCGCTGGCCGCCGGCTCGTGGGGGCTCTACTCGGCGCTGGTCGGCTACGTCGGCGGGCTGGCCTTCGAGCAGGACCCGCTGCGGGGTCTCCTGCTCGGTCTGGGCCTCGCCCTGACGGTGACGGTGGTCGTCGAGGTGGTTCGCTGGCTCCGCGGGCGGCACCGTGCGGCGCGGGCCGGCGAGCCGGGCACCGACGCTGTCTCCGCCGGGGCCGTCAGTCGGCCGGCGGACGCCAGGTGACGCCGTGCAGCAGTTGGGCGGCGCCGAGCCAGGCCACGTTCATCATCCGGGTGGCCGTCTTCTCCGGGTCGGCGTCCGGGTGGTCCGCGAGCCAGTCGGCCAGTGACTCGGTCGCGCCGACCAGGGCGTACGCGACGACCTCCAGGTCGAGGGCGGCGATCTCGCGGCCCTCGGCGCGCAGCGCGTGGTCGAGCATCCCGGCGACCACCTCGACCAGCCGGGCCCGCATGGTGGCCAGCTCGCCGGCGAACGGCTGCTCGCCCCGGGCCTGCCGGTAGAGCACCGCCCAGCCGTCCCGGTGCGCGCCGACGAAGCCGAAGAACGCCCGCAGCCCACGCCAGAGCCGCTCGTCGGCCGGCAGGTCGGGGGCGGCGGCACCGGCGATGGCCTGCATCATCCGGGTGCCCTCACGGTGCAGGCAGGCGACGAACAGCTCCTCCTTCGTCCCGAGGTACGCGTACACCATGGGCTTGGAGATGCCGGCGTCCTCCGCGATCTCGTCCATGCTGGCGGCGTGGAAGCCACGTCGGGAGAAGACCTTCACGGCCGCGTCGAGCATCTGCTGCTCGCGGACGGCGCGGGGCAGGCGCTTGAAGGCGGGGACACTGGACACCTTGCGAGCATACCTACTCGTGCGTAAGGTTACGCACGAGTAGCCAAATCTTCCCGGAAGGCGCATCTCATGACTGACTTCGACCCGGCCACCTTCGCCAACGTCGGCCCCAAGGAGTTCGCCCAGCTGGTCAAGTCCACTCCGGACGACAAGATCGCCCAGGTGATGTCCGGTGACCTGCGCGACAAGGTACTCGGTGAGGTCTTCGGCCGGATGCCGTCGCTGTTCCGCGCGGACCGGGCCGGCTCCACCAACGCGGTCATCCACTGGATCATCACCGGTCGTCCGGACGGCGGCAGCGACACCTACGAGGTGGTCATCGCCGACGGCAAGTGCGAGGTGAACGAGACTCCGCAGCACGACCCGAAGCTGAGCCTGACCATGGGCCCGGTGGAGTTCCTGAAGATCGTCTCCGGCGGCGCCAACCCGGTGATGATGTTCATGACCGGCAAGCTGAAGGCGAAGGGCGACCTCGGCCTCGCCGCCAACATCGCCAACCTGTTCGACATCCCCAAGGCCTGACATGGCTGAGTTCTCGCTTGACCTGAACGAGGAACAGCGGGATCTACGCGACTGGGTGCACGGCTTCGCCGCCGAGGTCGTGCGCCCGGCCGCCGCCGAGTGGGACGAGCGCGAGGACACCCCGTGGCCGGTGATCCAGGAGGCCGCCAAGGTCGGCCTCTACGGCTTCGAGTTCCTCGCCACCTGCTGGGCAGACCCGACCGGCCTCTCCCTGCCGATCGCCAGCGAGGAACTCTTCTGGGGTGACGCCGGCATCGGCCTGAGCATCTTCGGCACCTCGCTCGCCGTCGCCGCCATCTACGGCGCCGGCACCCCCGACCAGATGGTCGAGTGGGTGCCGCAGTGCTTCGGCGACGTGGACTCCCCAGCCGTCGCCGCGTTCTGCACCAGCGAACCCGAGGCCGGCTCCGACGTCGGCGCGATGCGCACCCGGGCCGTCTACGACGAGGCCACCGACGAGTGGGTGCTGAACGGCCAGAAGGCGTACGCCACAAACGGCGGCATCGCCGGCGTGCACGTGGTCACCGCCTCGGTCGACCCCACGCTCGGCTCCCGGGGCCAGGCGGCGTTCGTCGTACCGCCCGGCACCCCCGGCCTGGCCGCGACCCGCAAGCTGCGCAAGCTCGGCCTGCGCGCGTCACACACCGCCGACGTCTTCCTCGACGGGGTACGCGTGCCCGGCCGCTGCCTGCTGGGCGGACGGGACGCCCTGCTGGAACGCCTGGACCGCGCCCGCACCGGGCAACGGGCCAGCGGGCAGGCCGCGATGCGCACCTTCGAGCTGTCCCGACCCACGGTCGGCGCGCAGGCGCTCGGCGTGGCCCGGGCCGCCTACGAGTACGCCCTGGACTACGCGAAGGACCGGGTCCAGTTCGGACGGCCGATCATCGAGAACCAGGCGATCGCGTTCGCGCTGGCCGACATGCGGATGGAGATCGACGCGGCTCGGCTGCTGGTCTGGCGGGCCTCCTGGATGGGCCGCAACAACCGCCCGTTCACCGCGGGCGAGGGCTCGATGTCCAAGCTCAAGGCCGGCGAGGTGGCGGTGTCGGTCACCGAGAAGGCGGTGCAGCTGCTCGGCGGCGCCGGTTTCCTGCGCGACCACCCCGTCGAACGCTGGTACCGCGACGCCAAGATCTACACCATTTTCGAGGGTACGTCCGAGATCCAGCGACTGGTGATCTCCCGGGCGATCTCCGGCATGCAGATCCGCTGAGTCTCCGGTCAGCCCGCCCCTGACCCGACTGCCGGTCGGGCCAGGGGCGGCGTCCTACCTATCCGTGCCGTCTTCGTCACCCCATGCCGACGCCGGCTGGGCCTGATGCCGCGTCGGGTGCATGATCAAGGAAGACGCCCCGCCGGATGGGAGTCCCACTGCCCGTCCGCGTACCACCCCAAGGAGGTCTGCGGCATGGACCTGCCGTTCGTCGTCGCCACGCTGACCCGGCGCGGCCTGCTCACCCCGGGCCGCCCGATCCGGATCGCCTCACAGCTCAACGCGTTGCGTACCTGGGGGTGGAGTCTCGCCGGCGAATTGCGCCAGGCAGCCGCCCGAGACCCTGGTCGGCCGGCGATCATCGACGAGGATGGCGTCGAGCTGACCTACCAGGCGCTCCTCGACCGGGCCGAACGCATGGCCCGGTCGATGCGGTCCGGGCTCGGCGTGCAGGCCGGCGACCGGATCGGCGTGCTGTGCCGCAACCACCACGGGCTGATCGAGACCATCGTCGCGGCGACCCTGCTCGGCGTCGACGCCGTCCTGGTCAACACAGGGCTTTCCGCCGCCCAACTGTCCACCGTCGCCGAGGAGCAGCGGCTGCGGCTGCTCGTGCACGACGACGAGTTCGCCGAACGGGTCCTCGGCCTTCCCGCCGAGCTGCCCCGCCTCGACGAACGCGCCCGCGAGGAACTGGTGGCCGGAGCGCTGCCCGGCGAGCTGCACCCGCCGGAGCGCGACGGCCGGATCATCGTGCTCACCTCCGGCACCACCGGCGCGCCCAAGGGCGCCCGGCGGCCCACACCCAGCGGTTTCGGGCCGCTCGTGTCCATCATCGACCGCATCCCGCTGCACGCCAAGGACCGGGTGCTGATCGCCGCCCCGATCTTCCACACCTGGGGATTCGCCGCCCTGCAGGTGTGCTTCGCGTTGCGGGCCACCATCGTGCTGCACCGCCGCTTCGACCCGGCCGCCACAATCGCCGCCCTGGTGGCACACCGCTGCGACGCCCTCTTCGCCGTACCCGTGATGCTCCAACGGCTGATGGAGGTGCCCCCGCCGGACCCGCGCCCCCCGCTCAAGGTCGTCGCGGTCAGCGGATCGGCCCTGCCGGGCGGGCTCGCCCCGAAGTTCATGGACGTGTACGGAGACGTCCTCTACAACCTCTACGGGTCCACCGAGGTCTCCTGGGCGTCCATCGCCGGCCCTGCGGACCTGCGCCAGGCACCCACTGCGGCCGGCCGGCCGCCGCACGGCACCCGCCTGGAAATTCTCGACGAAGACGGTCAGCCGACACCGGAAGGTCGGGTCGGCCGCATCTTCGTCGGCAACGAGATGCTCTTCGAGGGCTACACCTCCGGTGCCAGCCGGGAGACCCGCGACGGCCTGCTCGACACCGGCGACCTCGGCCGGCTCAACGCCGACGGGCTGCTCTTCGTCGACGGCCGGGCCGACGACATGATCGTCTCCGGCGGCGAGAACGTGTTCCCGTCCGAGGTGGAGGACCTGCTCGCCCAACTACCGCAGGTACGCGAGGCCGCCGTGATCGGCGTACCCGACCCCGAGTACGGCCAGCGACTGGCCGCTTTCCTCGCCCTGCACCCCGGCGAGACCCTCGACCCCGAGGCGGTCCGTGAGTACGTCCGGCACTACCTGGCCCGGTTCTCCGTACCCCGGGACGTGGTCTACGTGAAGTACCTGCCCCGCAACGCCACCGGCAAGGTGCTGACCCGGGAACTACGCCGCTACTACGGCTGAGGCGGGAACCTCAGGTCGGGATCGTGATCCGGCCCTCGACCGCGGCGGTGGCGATGTCGGTGCGGTGCTGCGAGCCGGCCAGCTCCACCCCGTCCACCAGCGCGTACGCCGCGTCCCGGGCGGCCGCCAGGTCGGGGCCGGTGGCCGTACCGCAGAGGACCCGGCCGCCGGCGGACAGCAACGCGCCGTCGCTCGCCCGGCGGGCGGTGCCCGCGTGGATGATGCCCGGCCGATCCGCGCCGGTGATCACGTCGCCGGTGCGCGGCGCGGCCGGGTAGCCCTGCGCGGCGAGCACCACGGTCACCGCCGCGCCGTCGCGCCAGCGCAGCGGCGGGTGCTCGGCCAGTGTGCCGGTGGCCGCCGCGTGCAACAGGCCACCCAGCGGGGTCTCCAGCAGGGCGAGCACGACCTGGGTCTCCGGGTCGCCGAAGCGCGCGTTGAACTCGATCACCCGAGGACCGGCGGCCGTCATCGCGAGGCCCACGTAGAGCAGGCCCACGAACGGCGTGCCCCGACGGCGCAACTCCGCCAGGGTGGGGTGGACCACGTCGCGCATGACGTCGTCGACCAGGCCGGGCGGGGCCCAGGGCAACGGCGCGTACGCGCCCATGCCGCCCGTGTTCGGGCCCGTGTCGCCGTCGCCGATCCGCTTGAAGTCCTGCGCGGGCAGCAACGGCTGCGCCGCCTCGCCGTCGGTGACCACGAACAGGCTGACCTCCGGACCGTCGAGGAACTCCTCGACCACCACCCGGCCGCACTCCGCGGCGTGCGCCAACGCGGCGGACCGGTCGTCGGTCACCACCACGCCCTTGCCGGCGGCCAGACCGTCGTCCTTCACCACGTACGGGGCGCCGAACTCGTCCAGCGCTCGCGCGGTGCTGTCCTCGTCGGTGCAGACGTACGCCCGGGCGGTCGGCACACCGGCGGCGGTCATCACGTCCTTGGCGAACGCCTTGGAGCCCTCCAGCTGGGCGGCCTCGGCCGACGGGCCGAACACGGCGATGCCCTTGGCGCGTACCGCGTCGGCGACACCGGCGACGAGCGGCGCCTCCGGCCCGATCACCACCAGGTCAGCGGCAGTCTCCACGGCGAGCGCGGCGACAGCGGCCGGATCGGAGGCGTTCACGGCCCGCACCTCGGCGCCCGAGGCGATCCCCGGATTACCAGGCGCGGCAATCAGCGCCGAAACAGCCGGATCGCGTGCCAACCCGAGCGCAAGCGCATGCTCCCGCCCACCACCACCCACCAAAAGAACCCGCACAACCGAGCATCCTACTGTCCACCCCACCCACCCTCGGCCACAGCGCCGGTGATCAAGAGATTTGCGCCAGGCATCGACGCCTTTCTGACCCAAACCTCTTGATCACCTTCGGTGGGCGGCCGCGATCGCCTCTCGGACGGTGTGCGGGATGTACGCGGGGTGGAGGGTGTCCTGCCAGGTGAAACGAAGGATGGTCCAGCCGGCGTTGACCAGGCGGTTCTGTCGGCGGCGGTCCGCGAAAGCCGCCTCCGGAGTGCCGTGGGCGTCACGACCATCCGCCTCCGCGATCACCCTCGCGGCACGCCACCCCAGATCGCCGATGCCGAGGAGGTATCCGTCGTTGTCCCGTACCTCCAATTGCAGCGTGTCGGGCGGGACCTGGCCGTCCACGCACCGCAGCCTGGCACGTGTCTCCAGCGGCGACTGGGCCCGCCCGTCCGCCTCGACGAGATGACCACGTGCCGCGACCGCGCCCCGTCGGCCCTCGATCAGGCTCGGGATCACCGCCAGCTGCGCGGGGGTGATGCGACCCTGGCTCAGAGCCGAGTCAAGGACCGAGACAGCCGGGTAACGGTCAACCCGGAGAATGACGTCCGAGACCGTGCGGAGCGACGAGGTCGCGCGAACGCCCGCGACCTCGTCGATGTCACCGGGAGCCACGGTCACCTGGTGCACGACGAGCCACGGCGCGAGAGCGCGCTGCGGCCGAGGCCGATCAACCGGCACCGAGACGTGGACCAGAGGGGTACGGCGGAGACCGGCGATGCCGTGCAACTCCAACGCAGTGTCGAGGACGGCGAATGCGCCCGGGCCCAGCCCCACGACCGCCGCCCGTACACGTGCCCGCCGCAGAGTCGAATCGCTCAGCTCTGCGTCCGGCACGAAGCAGCCGCGCAGCAGCCGTCGCCACCTGCCCGACCGACACAACTGTCGGATCTGGCCCCTGGTCAGACCGGCGCGCAGCGCCTGCGCCAGGGTGACCATCCCGTCCTGCCCGGCTGCGACCTCGCAGAGAAGCTGGTGTGGTCCCACACCAACACCCTGCCCACCAACCGAACCCCACCGAAGCCCCTGTGGACAACCCCCGGCCCCCTGTGGATAACCCACCCGGCCCGGCCCTCGCCCGGCCCTCGCCCGGCCCTCGCCCGGCCCCGCCCCGCCCCGCCCCGCTGATCAAGAGCTTTGCGTCAGATTCGCGCGAGATTTTGACGCAAACCTCTTGATCAACGGGGCGAAGAGGCGACGGTCGGGGGGCCGGGGGGGCTGCCCGGGCGGGTGGGTGGGTGGGTTAGGGGAGGAGGGGGTGTTGGACTACGTTTTCTTCTCGGCCTGGGCCTACGCCGATGACGCTGACCCTGGTGTTGCAGAGTTCCTCTACGCGGGCGATGTAGCGGCGGGCGTTCTCCGGCAGCTCGTCGACGGTGCGGGCCTTGGTGATGTCCTCCCACCACCCGTCGAGCTCCTCGTACACCGGCGTGGCGTGGTGGAAGTCCGTCTGGCTCATCGGCATGTCGTCGACGCGCTTGCCGTTGATCTCGTAGCCGACGCAGATCGGCACCTTGGGCAGCCCGGTGAGGACGTCCAGCTTGGTGATGACCAGGTCGGTGACCCCGTTGAGGCGGCAGGCGTAGCGGGCCACGACTGCGTCGAACCACCCGCACCGGCGCTCCCGCCCGGTGGTGGTGCCGTACTCCGCGCCGATCTTGCGCAGGTGCGCGCCGTTGGCGTCGAACAGCTCGGTCGGGAACGGCCCCGAACCGACCCGGGTGGTGTACGCCTTGCTCACCGCGATCACCTGGTTGATCGCGGTCGGCGGGATGCCGGCGCCCACGCAGGCGCCACCGGCCGTCGGGTTGGACGACGTCACGAAGGGGTACGTGCCGTGGTCCATGTCCAGCATGGTGGCCTGGGCGCCCTCCAGCAGCACCGTCTCACCGCGGTCCAGCGCGTCCCAGAGCATGGCCCGGGTCTCGGCGATGTACGGCTTGAGCCGCTCCGCGTACTCCAGGTACTCCTCGACGGTGGCCTCAAGGTCGATCGCCTTGCGGTTGTAGACCTTGAACAGCATCTGGTTCTTCTCGCGCAGCGCGAGTTCCAGCTTCTTGCGCAGGATGCCCGGGTCGAGCAGGTCCTGGAGCCGAATGCCCATCCGGGCGACCTTGTCGCCGTACGCCGGGCCGATGCCCCGGCCAGTGGTGCCGATGCGGGACGAGCCGAGGTACCGCTCGACCACCCGGTCCAGAGCCCGGTGGTGCGGCATGATGAGGTGCGCGTCACCCGAGATCCGCAGCCGGGACACGTCCACGCCACGCTCGGCGAGACCGTCAATCTCGGCGAGCAGCACCTTCGGGTCGACCACCACGCCGTTGCCGATGATGATCATCGCGCTCGGCGAGAGCGCCCCGGAGGGCATCAGGTGCAGCGCGTACTTCTGGCCGTCCGGGGTGATGACCGTGTGCCCGGCGTTGTTGCCGCCGGAGTAGCGCACGACGTAGTCGACCCGCTCACCCAGCAGGTCGGTAACCTTGCCCTTGCCCTCGTCGCCCCACTGAGCGCCGATGAGCACGATCGCTGGCATCTTTTCCGCCTCCAGAAGGCTCGGGTGCCAGGTGGCGACCGGTTGGCGAGCCCGGGGTGTCAGGTTAACAAGTAGTAACGGCGCGACCGGCAGGGGTCGCGTCGAGAGGCAGGAGGCTCCTTCCGTGTACGACGTGGTGCTGCTCACCCTCGCATCGGAGCGCGACGCTCCCGGGGGCTGCGGCAGCGGCGGGGCCTGCTGCGGCGGCGCGACCGAAACCGAGACCGCCGTCAAGGGGGCTGACGGGGCTGCCGCTGGCACGGCGACCGACGCCGGCACCGACCCGGGCGAGACGCCCGCGGACGCCGACCGGTGCGCCACCGACCGGCCCCGGGTGCCGGTGCTGGCCTGCGCCGACGCCCTGACCGCCCGAGGCGCGCGGGTGCAGACGGTCACCGCCCGCTCGGACGCGGAGATCGACGCGGTGTTGGCCCAGCTCGACGGTCCGGCCCGCCCGGACGGCCTCACCTGGCCGGATTCGGACGGCAAGACCCGGCTGGTCGTCGCCACGGCGAGCGACGCGCAGTTGCGCGCCGTCCTGCGCCGGCTCGTCCGGCGGTACGCCCCACCGCCGAGCCGCCGTCCGGCTGACCTGCGTGGTGACCGGACCCTGCCCGACCTGCCGCCGGTCGCCGTACTTCCTCTCGACCCGGCGCGCGGCGGCACCCACCGGGACCTGGCCGCGCAGCTCGGGCTGCCCCGCGACCCGGCGGCCGTGGCCGCCGCCGTGTTGGACGGCACGCCACGCCGGCTGGACCTGCTGCGCAACGACGGCGGCTCGGTGACCCTGGACGGCGCTCTGCTCGGCGCCGCCGACGACGCGGGCCGCCCGCTGCACTGGCGGGCCCGGGTGGAGGTGGACGACACCATCCTCACCGACGGCGACGAACCGCTGCTGGCCTGCGCGATCGGCAACGCCGGCGGGTACGCGTCGCTCGACGACGTGACGCTGCTGGCCGCACCGGACCCGGCCGACGGCCAGGTCGAGGTCGCGGTGGCCGTCCCGGTGGTCGTCCGCTCGGCGTTCGGACGCAAGCGGGTACGCCTGGAGGTGCGGCGGGCCCGGGGACGGGCCGTGTCGGTGCTGCCCCGGGAGGGAAAGGTGCCCTACCTCGACGACGGCGTCGAGGGTGAGCTGACCCGCAAGCGCTCCTGGTGGGTCGAACCGGGCGCCTGGGCGGTCTGGGTGGTCTGACCCCGACTGCGCCGACCGGCCCCGGTCGGCCGGTGGGCCTATCCTCGCAGGAGGACTGGGGAGGAACCGTAATGGACAAGAACGCCGACCGGGCGCAGGTGCCCGGCCAGCAGCCGGTGCCGGAGCGGGACATCGAACCACTCTGGCCGCCGGATCCGGCCGAGCGGGGCGCGGGTGACGTGGTGCCGCCGTGGGCGGCCGTCGCCGAGCGGCGGGACGGCCCACCACCGTCCGCGCCGCCGTCGGCCGTCTCGCCGCCGGTGACCGCGCCGCCGACCGGCCGTCCGCCGGTTCCCGGGCAGCCGGGGGCCGCAGCCCTGCCGCTGCCGTCTCCGTCGGACTACCCGTCCCTGACCGGGGCGGTGCCGCCGCCGAACGGCTGGGGAGCCACCGGCCCGAGCGGGGCGGGTACGGGCTGGGCGCCGGCGCAGCCGAGCTGGCCACCAGCCGACGCGCCGGCCACTCCGCCGACGCCGCCCGCGCCACCGGCCCCGGCCACTCCGCCGGTGCCACCCGTTCCGTCGACAGCACCGGTTCCGCCGGCGGTGAATGCTCTCGTCGGGCCGGGTGCTGACACGTCGCCGCCGACCTCCGGCACTCCGGCCACCGGCACGCTGTCGTGGGCCACCCCAGCCGGAACGACGGCCACCCCAGCCGGAGCGACGGGCACCCCAGCCTCAGCGACGGGCACCGCAACCGGGGCGACGCCGGCCGACGAGCCTGTCCCAGGTCCGGTCACCGACCCGCCGGTCGCGTCGGGCGGCGTCGACCTGGACCTGCCGTTCTCCCTGGACCGCCCGGCGGCAGCAGCCCTGCCCACCGACCGACCGATCCCGGCAGGCCCGCCCACCGCAGGTCCGGTGACGGCAGATCCCAGCACGGCAGGCCCGACCACCGCAGGCCCAGCCACGGCAGACCCGCCCGCCGCAGGCCCGAGCACCGCAGGCCCGGCAGCGGCGGTGCCGGGGCCGCAGGCTGGCGGAGCAACCGGCACCGGAGAGGACGGCCCTGCCGTCGGGGCGGCGCGGCCGCCAACCGAGTCGCCCTGGGCGTATCCGCCGCAGCGGCCGGCCAGCCCACCTCCGTCGGCCGAGGACCAGGCCACCGTCGCGCCGCCGCCGATTCCCGCGCCGCCCGTCCCACCGCCACCGCCCACCGTCGACCAGGGCACCGGAGCGGGGCAGACGTACGCCGGGCAGACCTACGCCGGTCAGACGCACTCGCCGACGATTCCCGGCCAGGCCGGCCCGGCACCTGTCGAGCCGCCGCAGCAGGGCGCGGTGGCGACCCCGCCGCCAGGCCCGTTCCCGCCGTCGCCCGGCTGGTATCCGCCGCCCTGGCAGCAGGGCGCGGCCGCGGTTCCACCGGCGCCGCCTCAGCAGTACCAGGAGATCGACCCGGTGGCGCGGGTGCCGGCCACCGGTTACCCGGACGCCACCTGGACTCCGGAGACCACGGCCGCGCCGACGGCCGAGGACTTCGCCCGCCGCCGGCAGGTACGGCCCGCCGACCCGGTGGCCACCATGGGCGTACGCGCGGTGGTCAACAAGATGGGTCTGCTCCGGCTCTCGCCGGGGCGGCATGAGCAGGAGCTCAAGCGGGACATCGAGATGGTGCGCCGCAACTTCGGCGGGCTGCGGCAGGTGACCGTGGTCAACCCGAAGGGCGGCGCCGGCAAGACGGTGGCCATCCTGCTGCTGGCCATGACGTTCGGGCAGAAGCGCGGCGGCTACGTGCTGGCCTGGGACAACAACGAGACCCAGGGCACGCTCGGCATGCGGGCCCAGCAGGACTTCCACTCCCGCACGGTGCGGGACATGCTGCGCGACCTCGGGCAGTTCCAGGGCGCGCACGGTCGGGTCGGTGACCTGTCGCAGTACGTCCGCTCGCAGGGCGAGGGAATGTTCGACGTCCTGGCCTCGGACGAGTCGGCGACCGGTGGCGAGATGCTGACCGCTGCCGCGTTCGCCGAGATCCGCGAGGTGGTCAGCCGATTCTACAAGCTGATCTTCGTGGACACCGGGAACAACGTGCGGGCGCAGAACTGGCAGGCGTCGATGGATGCCACCGACCAGCTCGTGGTCACCATGTCGGCCCGTAACGACTCGGCGGAGACGGCCGCCCGGATGCTCGACCACCTGGAGCAGAGCGGCCGGCAGCGGCTGGTCCGGCAGGCGGTGACGGTGGTGTCGATGCCGCCGTCGCGCAAGGAGATCGACCTTCCGGCCATCCAGGAGCACTTCGCGGCCCGGACCAGGGCGGTGCTGCTGGCGCCGTACGAGCGACTCATCGACAGCGGCGAGCCGATCCGGTACGGCGCGCTCTCCTCGGCCACCCGGGACGCCTGGTTGAAGATCGCCGCCGCGGTCGCGGAAGGGTTGTAGCCCGTCGAAGGCCGGCCCGACTCCGGGCCGGCCTTCGACGGCGGTGTCAGTTGCTGGCCAGCGCGTCCGCCGCGGCCGGGTCGCAGTCGCGCAGGAACTGTGCGCAGCGGGCCGCCTCGTCGGCCTCGCCGATCTCGTCGGCGGCCCGGGAGAGCAGGTACAGGCAGCGGAGGAAGCCCCGGTTGGGCTCGTGCGACCACGGCACGGGCCCGTGGCCCTTCCAGCCGTTGCGGCGGAGCTGGTCCAGGCCCCGGTGGTAGCCGGTGCGGGCGTACGCGTACGCCGTCACGACCGCACCGGCCGCGAACGCCCGGGCCGCGAGCTCGGCCCAGGCGGCGCTGTAGGTCGGGAAGCGGGCCGCCACCTCGGCGAACGCCTCGTCGGTGCCGGCCTCCTGGGCGGCGGCCAGGGCGGCGTCGGCCTCGTCGTTCGCGGGCAGGAGGGTGGCCGGTGGCTCCGGCAAAAGGTTCTGCATCGCCCCATTCAACCCGCTGGACAGGGCGACACGCGAGCGGGTCGGCCGACACGTTCCGCTGAACGGCTGAGGACTTCATCACGCCTGCGGCCTATGCCGCCGCCAGGTGTTTTCCATTACAACTAATGGTCCGGAGCCTCCCCAGGACCCGGTTACGCAGGAGCCCGGTGGCCACGACCACCGGGCTCCTGTCGCTTCCACCCCGCCCGGGGTTTGGCAGGCCCCACCGAAGGGGCAGGATGGCCGCGTGCCAACCCCACCTCCCACCGACGTCATCGAGCCGCACCTGCACGCGGACGAGATCCAGACCCGGGACGAGTTCGACCGGCAGCTGGTCACCGGCCGCCTGACCGGGCTGACCGTGCAGGGACTGCGCCTCGACCTCGCCCCGGTGCCCGACCTGACCGGCGTCGAGGTCACCGGCACCCTCTTCGTCGGCTGCCGGTTCGCCTCCCGGGAGGTCGGCGCCGACCTGGTCCGGCGCGGCGCGAACGTGGTGCCGCCGTTCTCCGGGCTGCCGTACCCGACCCAGCCGGCGCACCTCTACACCCCGGACGACCTGGCCGCCGGGTTCGCCGAGGGCGGGTTCGCCGGGATGTACGACACCCGGGTGTACGAGCACTACCGGGCGCACGGGGGCGCGCTGCCGGACGTGAAGGAGGCGCTCGGTCAGCGGCTGCACGACCATGGCGTGGACAACGCGCTCGCCGACGCCACCCGCGCCTGGCTGGGCGGGTACGGGCCGCAGTCGGTGGTGGGCATCATGGGTGGTCACGCGGTGCGGCGCGGCAGTGCGGCGTACCGGATGGCGGCCGTGCTGGGGTGGGAGCTGGCGCGGGCCGACCGGCTGGTGGTGACCGGCGGTGGTCCCGGGGTGATGGAGGCGGCGAACCTCGGCGCGTACCTGGCGGACCGGCCGGCGGCAGACCTGACCGCGGCGATCGACCTGCTGGCCACCGCGCCCGACTTCACCGACCACCACCGGTACACGGCCGTGGCGTTGACGGTCCGGCAGCGGTACGCGGGCGTGCCCCGCCAGCGCGCCGGGGACGCCGGGTGGGCGCGGGCCGGAGGGCTGGCCATCCCGACCTGGTTGTACGGGCACGAGCCGGCGAACCTGTTCGCGGGGCGGATCGCCAAGTACTTCTCGAACGCCATCCGGGAGGACACCATCCTGCGGCTCGCCCGGGGCGGCATCGTCTTCGCGCCGGGACGGGCGGGCACGGTGCAGGAGGTGTTCCAGGCGGCCACCAAGACCTACTACGGCACCGACGGCGCCAGCGGCGCGTACATCTTCCTGGACCGCGACTACTGGACGCGTGAGCTGCCGGTCGAGGCGCTGTTGCGCCCGCTGCTGGCCGCCTCCCCGTTCGGTGACCTGTCGTCGACGATCCACCTCACCGACGACGTCCGCGAGGCCGTCCGCCTGTTGACGACCTGACGACGACGGCCGGCTCCCCGAGGGAGAGCCGGCCGTCGGTGGAACGTCGTTACTTGGCCATCGTGGTGCCGGTGGAGCGCAGGTGCTCGCACGCCTCGACGACCCGGGCGGCCAGGCCGGCCTCGGCGGCCTTGCCCCAGGTACGCGGGTCGTACTGCTTCTTGTTGCCGACCTCGCCGTCGACCTTCAGCACGCCGTCGTAGTTGCGGAGCATGTGGTCCGCGACGGGCCGGGTGAAGGCGTACTGCGTGTCGGTGTCGATGTTCATCTTCACCACGCCGTAGTCGAGAGCCTCGCGGATCTCGCTCAGCAGGGAGCCCGAGCCGCCGTGGAAGACCAGGCTGAGCGGCTTCTCCTTGCCGTACTTGGCGCCGACCGCCTCCTGGATCTGGTTCAGGATCTCGGGGCGGAGCTTGACGTTGCCCGGCTTGTAGACGCCGTGCACGTTGCCGAAGGTCAGCGCCGCCATGTAGCGGCCCTTCTCGCCGAGGCCGAGCGCCTCGACCATGGCCAGGCCGTCCTCGACGGTGGTGTAGAGCTTGTCGTTGATGGCGTTCTCGACGCCGTCCTCCTCGCCACCGACGACACCGACCTCGATCTCAAGGACGATCTTGCCCTTGGCGGCCTCGTCGAGGAGCTGGGAGGCGATCTGCAGGTTCTCGGCGACCGGCACGGCCGACCCGTCCCACATGTGCGACTGGTACAGCGGCTGCTCGCCGCGCTTCACCCGCTCCTGCGAGATGGCCATCAGCGGCCGGACAAACTTGTCCAGCTTGTCCTTCGGGCAGTGGTCGGTGTGCAGCGCGATGTTGACCGGGTACTTCTTGGCCACCTCGTGCGCGTACGCGGCGAACGCCACCGCGCCGGTGACCATGTCCTTGATCGAGGGACCGGACAGGTATTCGGCACCACCGGTGGAGACCTGGACGATGCCGTCGCTCTCCGCGTCGGCGAAGCCCTTGAGCGCCGCGTTCAGCGTCTGGGAGGAGGTCACGTTGATCGCGGGGTACGCGTACCGGCCAGCCTTGGCGCGGTCCAGCATCTCCGCGTAGGCCTCGGGGGAAGCGATGGGCATGTGATGCGCTCCTTACTTACCACTCTCGGCCGTGCTGGCCGCTGTTGTTCACGTGTGCGCCGGACCGCGCTGTCCTCCGCCCGGCAGTATCCCGCAGGTGTGGAGCGCAGGACCAACCGAGGGGGGTGTCAGCCGCTCACCGGGTGTCCAGACGGTCCGGCACGATGACGCTGATCAGCCAGGTGACAACTGTCATCACGATCGCTCCCCAGAACGCCGCCCAGAAGCCGTCCACCTGGAACGGCAGGTCGAGCCCGCGGGCGACCCGGTCGGTGAGCAGGAAGAGCAGCGCGTTGACGACCAGCGCGAACAGGCCCAGGGTCAGCAGGTAGAACACGCAGCCGACCACCCGGATGATCGGCTTGAGCACCGCGTTGATCACGCCGAAGATGAGCGCCACCACGATCAGCGTGAGCACTGTGTTGCCACCCGAACGGCCGTGCACGTCGACGCCGGGCACGATCAGCGTGGTCACCCACAACGCGACAGCGGTGATCGCCAGTCGGATGAGGAAGCCCACGGCACCATCCTGGCATCGGCCCGCGCCGTCATGGGTTGATTCCGCCGACTCGGCTTGCGCGCGCGGCGCCGACACAGCCCGTACGGTGGGGAGAACCGTGCCCCGAGAACCCGGGAGGGACAATGGGTCAGCCCGATGAGGACTTCACCCCCGGCGACCACCTCGCCGCGGACGAACGCGACCCCGAGGCGGAGCCGGCCGACGCGGTCGAGCAGGCCACTGTTGTCGACCCGACCCACGTCGATGTCGAGCCGCAGCGCGGCATGGAGGTCGACGACTGGGACGCCATGGAGCAGGCCCGGGTGGTCACCGGGGACGAGGACGACTACCGCTGACCTGCTGCGCGACCGGCTGTCCGTTGCGGCAGAGGTGCTCAGCCGTTCGGGTCGTTAGACAAATATCGATAGAACTGGGTCACCGAAAGTGCCGGGGTCTTCCTAGGTTGGACGAGCGCCACCTCTATCTCCACGGGAGGACCCCATGCTCAAGCATTCGATCCGCTGGCTGGCGGGGCTGGGCGCCGCAGGCGCGTTGGTCGCCGCCTCGGCAACCCCCGCCGTCGCCGCGGCAACGATCGAGCCGTACTTCCAGGACTCCACCCTGGCCGTCGGCTCGACGAAGACCAATCGCCTGCTCCTGTACGCCGACGAGGCGACGACCCTCAGTGACGTCTCCGTGCGGTACGACTACCGCTCCCTGGCCGGCAAGATCACCATCGCCCCCGCCGACCAGCAGGAGTGCGCCACTCCGGAGCCTGGCGTTCTCGTCTGCGCGGAGCCCTTCGACGTCACCCTCAACGAGTTGCCGCCGCTCGGTAGCGGGATCTACCGCGGCGTGACCAAGCGGGTGGACATGACCGCCACCCAGGACGCGCAGCTGGGTGACTCTGGCGACGTCGTGGTCAGCTTCGAGGCGGCCGGCGGGCGGCAGGGCAGCTACACCTCGCGGGTCCGCGTCGGCGAGGGGGTCGACCTGGCCGGCGGGCCGTTCACCACCTTCTCCTCGAAGCCGGGCGGAAAGGTGGCGGTGCCGCTTGCCGTGGCCAACGTCGGCGACAAGACCGTCACGGGATTCGTCGCGGTCTTCGACCTGCCCTACGCGATCCGGACCAAGGATCGGTTCAGCAACTGCCTCTACTCCGAGGACCACCTGGTCTCCTGCCGGTTCGACCAGGAAATCCCGGTGGGAGAGGGGCTCACCACCACGTTGAACCTCGAACTCGCCAAGGACGCCTACGCCCCGAGCAACCTGTCCGGCTATGCCCAGTTCATGACCATTGCCGACTTCGAGGACCTGACCCGGGTACGCGAAGCCGTTGGCGCCCGAGAGGGCGCGCGTGGCAGCGGCCCGAAGCTGACCCTGACCGCGGCACCCAGCGGGATGCGGCAGGCCGACCAGACCGACGTCGGCCCGGGCTACGACTACACCGGCTGGATCATCAAGGTCACGGGCAGGAACGGCACCGACCTCGCGGCGATCGGCGCCACGCTCAAGGGCAGGGCCGGCGCTGTCGTCACGGCGACAGTCGGTTTCCGGAACAACGGCCCGGCGACGCTCGACGGAACGAACGCCGACTACGAGGCCGCCACCCACACGAACGTCGAGCTGCCGCCTGGCACGACCGCCGTCGAGGTTCCCGCCAATTGCCGGTTGCACCAGGGCACCCGGACATATGGCTGCGCCTCGGAGATGCTCCTGGTCGCCGGTCAGACGTACACCGTGGAGTTCCGGCTGCGCATCGACACGGTCATCCGCAACGCCAAGGGCGCGGTGCGGGTCAACGCACCCTGCGAATGCCCCGCCGGCGGGAGCTTCACCGACGACATCAAGCCGGCCAACGACCGGGCCGTGATCCTGGTCAACGCGGGCCAGGGCGGCGGCAGCGGCGACGGTGACGAGGGTGGAGGCAGCGGTGGCGGTGGTTCGCTGCCCATCACCGGCTCCCCCACCAGCCTGATCGCCGGCATCGGCGGCCTGCTGCTCGCCGCCGGCCTGGGCGGCTACCTGCTCGCCCGACGCCGCAACACCCACTTCGTCGCCTGACCCGCTCCACCTGACCGGCACCCCGCCGTCCTTTTCCTGGGCGGCGGGGTGCCGTCACTTTCCACGGAGTCACCGCGAGCGGTCGACCAGCTTCGGGTGGCGGGCCGTCCAGTCGCCGAGCCGGTCCTCCCGCAGCGCGGTCAGGAACTCCGGCGCGAGCCTCGGGTCGGTACGCAGGTAGCGGTCCTTCCCGGTCGGCCAGACGACCGGCAGGCCGATCCCGACCGGCTCGGCCGATCGCAGTGTGGAGGCGAGCCGCAGCAGGTCCAGCACGGCGGCCCGGTCGGGTGACACGACGAGGTCCGGGCCGACGGTGGTCAGCAGCTTCGCGAGGCGTACCGGATCGGTGAGCACGCCCTGGTCGGCAGTCTGGCGGACCAGCCCGGCGGCGAAGAGCCGGCCGTTGCGGTCCCGGTCCTGGCTCCCCTCGGGCAGACCGTAGCGCTGGCGGAGCAGGTCGACCGACGCGGCGCCGTCGAGACGTTGGCAGCCGGCCGGGAAGACCCGCTTCGTGTGGACGGAGCGCACCCGCTCGGGCAGGCAGGCCGGAACCCCGCCAAGGGCGTCGGTCAGCGAGCGCACCGCCCGGTACGTCAGCACCACGCCAGCGTCCACCCGGACCCCGGTCAGCTCGGCCACCGTACGCCGAGTCAGCTCGTACCCCTTGGTCAGCTCGGGGCGGGTGAACCCGGCGCCGAACGGGAACGCGGCGTTCAGCTTGTCGGTCCCCTGGCCCGGAATCGGCACCCCCAGGTCACGCGGCAGCGACACCAGGTAGGGGCGACTGCGGTCGGCCGGGATGTGCACCAACAGCACCGCGTCCGCGCGTGCCGCCGTCCGCCCGTCGCCGTCGATGCCGAGCAGCAGAATGTTCAGCGCGCCGGTCGGTGTCGGCCGACCCGACTCACCGAGCAGCTCGGCGGTGGGCGGCGGCCCCGCGCGCTCCGGGGTCAGCAGGGGCACCCCGAGCCCCAGCACCCCGAGCAGGGCCAGCGCGGTGCCACCAGCCTGCCAGCGGCGTCGGCGTCGGCGTCGTCCGATCGCCAGCCGGTCGATGGCGGCCCGCAGCGGGCCGGTCGGCGGGGTCAGCGGCTCGTGCCGGGCGAAGGCGGCCCGCAGGTCATCCTCGATCATGAGCGAACCTCCACATACTCGGCCCGGAGCGTGGCCAGGGCCCGGGAGATGGACGAACGTACGGTCCCGACGGCACAGCCGAGAATGTCGGCGATCTCGGCGTCGGGCAGGTCCTCGTAGTAGCGCAGCACGAGGGTGGCGCGCTGCCGGCGTGGCAGCCGGGACAGCCAGGTCCAGATCTGGTCCCGGTCCACGGCGGACTGGGCGTGGTCGGCCGACGCCGGCAGGGACTCGTCGGGCTCCCCGCGCAGCAGCACCCGACGCATCCACGAGCCGCGCTTCCAGTCGACGTACTGGTTGGTGAGCATCCGGCGCACGTACCGCTCGGGTGAGTCCGCGCGGACGACCCGCCGCCAGTTCAGCTGGACCCGGACCATCGTCTCCTGCACCAGATCCTGCGCCTGGTGCGGATCGCCGGTGAGCATCACCGCGTACCGCAGCAGCGGGGCAAGTCGCGTGTCCGCGAACTCCTCGTACGTCACTGCACCTCCCGGGGTCCTGCCTCAGATGACGGGAGTGGGCGGCCTGAACGTTGCGGTGACCGTGATCAACCTTTCGGTTCGTCTTGCCGACCAGGCGGTGATCAGGGGCGGCGTTGAACCTTAGCGATTCCTTAAGATCCGCAGGCTGCACCTGAATCCCCCACTTGGAGGAATCCCCACATGCTCACCCACTCCACCCGGCGCTGGCTCGCCGGCCTGGGCGTCGCAGGCGCGTTCGTCGCCGCCTCCGCCAGTCCGGCCCTCGCCGAGGAGCCCTCGAACGAGGTCTTCCTGTACGCCAACAACGCCCTCCTCGCCGCCGGCGGCGAGGCCAAGTCCGTCACGCTGCTGGCCTTCGCGGAGGCGCTGCCCGAGGAATTCACCGTCACGGTCGGCCGTGGCGCGGTGACCGACTTCGCCTCGGTCACCGTCGCCGACGGGGCGGACTGCACGGAGTCGGGCCCGGTCATCTCCTGCAAGTTCAAGGGTGCCGAGACGATCGACTACGTCCTCGATCTGACCGTCAAGGCCAAGGACTCCGCCAAGGTCGGGCAGAAGGGTGACCTCAACCTGACCCTGGCCGCGAAGGGCAGGCCGAGCGTCACCGTCATGTCCACCGTCGAGATCGGCGAGGGCGTCGATCTCAAGGCGGACGAGTCGCTCGAGGTTTCCGGAGCACCAGGCGCCACGGTGAAGGCGCCGCTGCGGGTCGCGAACGTTGGCGACAAGGCTGCCCGCAACACCGTGCTGCTCCTGAGCACCATGTCCAGCATCTCCCCTGCTCAGCGCTATTCGAACTGCTCCTACTCGAGTGAGTTCGGGGCGAACTTCGCCCACTGCGAGTTCAAGCAGGACATCGAGCCGGGTGCTGTCCTGCAACTGGACGCCTCGTCCGCGCTGAAGATCGCAACGGACACCTGGGCTCCCAGCACGCAGTACGGCTCGGGATTGTGGTTCGCCGATGGTGACTGGGCCGAGTTCCTCGCGGACTCCCCGTTCGAGAGCGGTGACTGGGAGAAGGGCACCGGTGCCGAGCTGACCCTGGTCCCGGCGCCGACCGCGCTGGCCCGGCAGCTCAAGCAGACCGACGAGGATTCCAGCAACAACTACACCGGGATCGTGGCGACCGTGACGGGCACCCAGCGGGCCGACGTGGCGGCCAACGGCACCCAGGTGGCCGGTGGCGTCGGCAAGACGGTCACCGCCAAGGTGGGCTTCGTCAACAACGGTCCGGCGATGGTCAACTCGTACTCGCCTGGTGAACTCACCACGGCCGCTGAAATCACCATCCCTGCCGGTGCCACTGTCGTGACCGCACCGGATGAATGCTCGCCTTTCGTGGACGGCGAGGAGATCGGCGGGTACGGCGAGCCGGGCGCTCGCGTCTACCTCTGCGAGTGGTACGAGACCCTGCACAAGGGTGACGTCGCCGTGTTCGAGTTCGGACTGCGCATCGACAAGCTGGCCGGCAAGGCGGGCTCCGTGCACCTGCTGCACTTCAACCTGGATGGCGAGGGGTCCACCATCGCCGACCTCAACCCGAAGAACGACACCGCGGCGTTCACCATCAAGGGCGCCAACGGCGGCCAGGGTGGCGGCGAGGGTGACGGTGGCGCGCTGCCGATCACCGGCCAGTCGACCGGCCTGATCGCCGGCATCGGCGCTCTCCTGCTCGCCGCGGGCGTCGGCGGCTACCTGGTGGCCAAGCGCCGCCGGACCCGCTTCGTCGCCTGATCCACCCCGCACCACCGGTGCCCCGCCGACCACACAGGTCGGCGGGGCGCCGTCGTTTACGGCCAGCGGGTGGTGGGGGCCGGTCCGGCGCGGCGCGGGCACCGGGCTTCGGTACCCTTTGTGGCCGTGGACACAGCTGAGAAGACCCGCGCTCTCACGGAGAGCGTCGCCCTGAACCCGCTCGATCCCAAGGACCTGTTGCAGACCTTCGGGCTGGTCGGCGTCTGGGTGATCCTCTTCGCCGAGACCGGCCTGCTGGTGGGCTTCTTCTTCCCCGGCGACTCGCTGCTGTTCCTCGCCGGCGTGGCAGCCTCGCCGGTGGCGGACGCCATCTTCGGTGACGGCACCCGGCTCTCGCTGGCGGGTCTGCTGATCGGCGGGCCGATCTGCGCGATCCTCGGCGCCCAGCTGGGGCACTGGCTCGGCGCGCGGTACGGCCGGCGGATGTTCGAGCGGCCCAACTCGCGGCTCTTCAAGAAGGAGTACGTCGAGAAGGCCGAGTACTACTTCCAGAAGTTCGGCCCGGCGAAGGCCGTGGTGCTGGCGCGCTTCATCCCGATCGTGCGGACGTTCCTCAACCCGGTCGCCGGGGCGCTCGGCATGCCGGCTCGCCAGTTCCTGATGTGGAACATCGTCGGCGCGGTGCTCTGGGTGGACGGCATCCTGCTGATCGGTTATCTGCTGGCCGACCGGATCTACAAGGCCATCGGCGACAAGATCGACCACTACATCCTGCCGGTGGTCGCCCTGATCATCCTGATCTCGGTGCTGCCGATCTTCTTCGAGTTCCTGCGTGACCGGCGGGCGCGCAAGCGCGGCGAGGCGGTCGCGGTGGTCGCGGCAGCCAGCGCCGCGGGCGCGGTCGACGCGGTACGCGAGAAGTTCGACCACGACGAGCACCCGCACGACCGTCGGCACCCGGGCCACGGCCAGGAGCGCTGATCCGAGATACGACGACGGCCGGCCCCCTGGTGAGGGGGTCGGCCGTCGGCATGTCAGGCCCGCCCTCCGGCGGTGCGGCCGAGGACGAGCAGGTATCACCTACCGGTGGCGCCACCCCTGGTTCGCCACCGGACACCGCCCCGGCGTGGGACGGTGCGCAGCGCCTATGTCAGCGGGCCTTCTTGGTGGCCCGCTTACGCGGCGGGGTCAGCAGGTCGGCGATCGTCGCGATCGCACTCGGGACCAGCCGGTAGTACGCCCAGACACCGCGCTTCTCCCGCTCCAGCAAGCCGGCCTCGGTGAGGATACGCAGGTGGTGACTGACCGTCGGCTGAGAGAGGCCGAGCGGCGCGGTCAAGTCACAGACGCACGCCTCGCCCTCGGGGGCCGACTGGATCAGGCTGAGCAGCCGCAACCGAGCGGGATCCGCAAGGGCCTTGAGGACCCCCGCGAGACGCTCGGCATCGGCACGTTCGATCGGCTCACCGGCAAGCGGCGAGATCTGAGGCATTGTCATTTCGGCCAACGCAGTTCCCACGTATTCCATCCTTCCACCAGCAGCATCGATCCGCCTGCATATCAGCAGATCCGAATCGGCAAACTTTTACGCCACAAGGCCGAGGTCAGCCAACGTATAGGCCGCCCTGTACGGCAATCCGGCGGCTCGCACCGCGTCGCCGGCGCCTCGATCAACAATAACCGCCACGCCCACGACTTCGGCTCCGGCCTCACGAAGCGCCTCGACAGCGGTCAACACACTTCCGCCCGTTGTGGACGTGTCCTCCACCGCCAACACGCGGCGGCCGGCCACCTCCGGTCCCTCGATCCGTCGCTGCAGACCGTGCGCCTTGCCCGCCTTCCGCACCACAAAGGCGTCGAGGGCGCGGCCGGTCGGAGCGGCGGCGTGCAGCATCGAGAGCGCGACAGGGTCCGCGCCCAGGGTGAGCCCACCGACGGCCTCGTACTCCCAGTCGGCGGTGAGATCGAGCAGCGCCCGACCGACCAACGGAGCGGCCTGGTGATGGAGCGTGACACGCCGGAGATCGACGTACCAGTCTGCCTCGCGCCCCGAGGAGAGCACGACCCGTCCGTGGACCACAGCCAGGTCGGTAATGAATTTACGCAGGTCGTCGTGGTCCCCCATGGCGATAGAGGTTACTGCGCAAGTCTGAACGACGTGTGCACGGCCCTCCCTGATCAGCCCCGCGAGGAACCGACGGTTGGCGATGTTCGACTACGCTCAGCGACCGACCTGGAGGCGGTGCGCCAACGCCCGACGACGGCGTCTACGGCGCGAGCGGGCTCCGACGCCTCAGCGCTCGTCGCGACCGATGCGACTGCGGGTGTCGCGGGCGACCGCCTGGAGCAGTCGGATCGGCGCGTGTCGCAGACCGGCGACCGCCACCTTGTACTTCCAGGCCGGGATGCTTACCAACTTGCCTTTTCGCAGGTCACGTAGGGCTTCGTCGACGACATCCTCGGCTCGCAGCCACAGCCACTCCGGGGTCTTCGACATGTTGATGCCGGCCCGTTCGTGGAATTCGGTGCGGGTGTAGCCGGGGCAGAGAGCCATCACCCGGACACCGAATGGGCGTGCCGACTGGCCGACGGACTCGCTGAAATTGGTGACCCACGCCTTGCTGGCCGAGTAGGTCGATCCGGGCATCACCGCGCCAAACCCCGCAACCGAAGAGACATTTATCACTGCCCCATCGCGCCGTTCGGACATCGGTCGAAGCGCCGCCAGGGTCAGTCGCATGACGGCGTGCACGTTGAGCCGGAGCAGCCGTGCCTCGTCCTCCGCTGTGGAGCGCAGGAACGGCTTGTTCAGGCTGATGCCGGCGTTGTTGACGAGCAGGTGGACGGGGCTGTCGGACGTCAGCCGCTGCTCGACGGTCGCGCAGCCGTCGTCGGTGGACAGGTCCGCCGACAACGTCTCCACGGCACGGCCGTGCCGGGAGCCCAGCTCGGCGGCCATCTCGCCCAGTCGGTCAGCGTCCCGGGCGACCAGCACCAGATGCCAGCCGTCGGCCGCCAGGCGGCGGGCGAAGGCCGCGCCGATGCCAGCGGTGGCACCGGTGATCAGGACCCGGCGCTCGGCGGTCGTGGGATCGAGCGTCACGGGCGGGTCCTCATCTGGGCGGGTACGGGGGCGCGGCGGACGCCGGCGGCGGCTGGTGCGGTGCGGGCGGAAACGCGTGTGGGGCGGACGGCGCGGTGGGTGACGTGGGGCGGTGTCGACCGAACCAGGCGTTCGCCGCCGGCAGGGTCAGCAGCGTTGCTACCACAAGGTAACCGAGGGCCTGCCCGACCGAAAGCCCGGCGTTGAGCGGGATCCACCAGGACGGGTACGCGTCCGAGATGAGGCCGAGCAACTCGGCGGTGGCCCGCTCGTCGGCGCCCAGCCGCAGCGGCGCGGCCCGCTCGCCGACGAGCACCGCCACACTGCAGCAGCCCGCGAGCAGGCCGAGCCCGCAGACCACCCAGGTGGCCACCCGCACGCCACGCCGACCCGTCAGCAGCCCGAGGGCCAGGCCGGCGAGCACGGGCACGGAGAGGGCCGCCACCACCGCGGTCAGCACCGCGGACGCCCGCAGCAGGGTCACCACGTCGTCGATCTGCTGCGGGCTCGCCGAGGTGTCCCGAGCGGCAGCCCGGAACGCGTCCACGGTCCGGCCCAGCACCGCCAGGTCGACGACGGCGTAGGCGAGCGCGCCCACCGCCATCACCAGCAGCACGGCCGAGGCCGCCAGGACCACGGCGGGCCGGCGCGGCGGTGCCGATTCGGGGTACGACACGACGGATCCCTCCGGTAGGCGTCGGGTTGCAACCTACTCGGAGGGATCGTCGGCGTCGTGCTTATCCAGCGGTCAACTGGTCGACGGCGGGGTCGGTCCGGGGCGGTCCGCCGGCGGCGTGTCGTCCGGCCGGTCGGTGCCGGACGGCGGCGCGGACGGCGGAGTGCCCGGCTGTTCCGACCCGGGTGCCTGACTCGGCGTCGACGGGTAGCCCGGCTCACCGGTCGACGGGTAGCCCGGCTCGCCGCTTGACGGGTAACTCGGCTCGCCGCAGGACGGGTAGCCCGGCTGGCCGGGAGCCTGCGGGTAACCGGGCTGGCCGGACGCCTGCGGGTAGCCCGGGTAGCTGGTGCCGGGGGTCGGGGGCTCCCACGCCGCGGCGGGCTTGCGGAAGAACTCGTTCGACTTGGGCAGTGCCAGCAGGATGAGCGCCGCCAGCAGCGCGAGCAGGCTGATCACGCCGAGCGTGATGCTGACCGGGGCGATCCAGGACGGCAGCGCCTCCTCGAGACGGCGCTGGACCTCCTCGCTGCTCGGCATGTCGCCACCGCTGTTTCCGCCGGTGGTGAAGCCGCCGCCCACGCCGTTGAGCACGGTGCCACCCGTGCAGCAGACCATGATGCCGCCGACGATCCAGGTGGTGATGCGCGAACCGTTGCTGCCCCGGTTGTTGAAGATGGCCAGCACGGCCAGCACGACCGCGAGCAGGAGCACGAGGATGCCGGCGCCGAGGGCGAACGCGAAGACGAAGTTCGCCACCTGGTCCGCGCCCTCGGCGGTACTGCCCGAGTAGGCGTCGCGGAGCACGTCGCGGGTCTTGCCGATGGTGGAGAGGGTGAGGATGAGACTGATCACCTGGCACGCCAGGAACAGGAAGAGCAGGTAGCTGGAAATCGTCACGGTGGATGGCCGCTGGCGGGCCGGCGTGCTCTGGGAATCGACCACGATTCTCCTTCCCTAGATCGGGCCCACACCGTATCGGCAACCGGCCACTCCGGCATGCCGTGCCGGACGCGGTGGGCGCGTCGGGTCGCTCAGCGCCCGTCGTCGGTGGGGCGGATCGCCAGGTCGGCGGGGTCGAGCAGGTCGCCGCGGGCGACCCGCCAGCCCTCTTCGCCGTACGCCTCGAAGGAGAGCCGGGCGTTCGGGCCCGACTGGTAGTCGTGGTAGCGCATCGTTCCGGCCGGCGGCAGGCCGGTCTCGCCGGTGGCGGTGTAGCGGGCCTGCCCGGTCTCGGCCCAGGTGTAGCGCAGCCCGCCGAGGTCGATGGTCGGGGCGCCGGGGGTGACTGTCGCGCCGGGCTCGGCGGTCCAGAGCACCAACTCCACCTCGGGATCGCCGTCGCCCTCGACGGAGAGCCGGTGTGGCGTGCCGGAGACGTCGTCGAGGAGGTGCTGCACCCAACTCCAGTCCCCCTCGACCAGGCGGATGGTGCCGCTCACGACGTACTCCCGCTGGCCGATCCGCACGCGATCACCCGGCGCCAGTCGATGGGCGCCGTCGAGGGTGGGCCGGGCGGCCGGCGGCACGCCGGTGGGCCGGGCCGCGGCCCGCCGCCGGGCCCGCACGACGACCACGAGCACGACCACGATGAGTACGACCACCGCCGCCATCAGGTACGCCAGTGACCCGTCCACCCGACCACCTCCCCAGGTACGTCGGCGCAGACGGTAACAACCTCGCGCACCGAATTGAGTCGCCTCGTGACCGAAAGCTCAGCTACCGACGGCAGCCGGGGTGTCGCCGGCCGTGGTCACTGTGGATGCCCGGATGCGGGCCACTCTCCCGTTCCGGGAGCGGCCAGCGGGCGACGTCGGGTGCGCGACCGGCCGGTACGGCGGCCGGGTCACGCCGCCGCGAGTCGCTGGGTGGCGTAGTCGCCGAGGGTGGAGCGCCCCATGACGCAGCCGACGAAGGTGGTGAACTCGGTGGGATCGTCCCGCAGCGACGTCCACGCCGCTCGGGCTGCCGCCGGGTCGACCCGCTCCAGCAGCGTCGCCGCGTACGCCCGGCCGGCGGGTGAACCCTCGGCGAGCAGCCGGTCGAGCTGCCGGCGCACCTCCTCGGGGTGGTCGCCGAGCGCGGCCTCGACGCGCTGGTACGCCTCGGTCACCGGCAGGATCGCACCGGCGATCCCCACCCCACCGAAGGCAAGCGTGTCGGCGGTGACCAACTCGTCCACCGCCGCACCAAGGTCCCGCTCCCAAGCCTTACGCATCCCGAACATGCCCCAACCCTTTCCCTCCCCGCCCACCTCTCACCCTGTTGATCAAGAGGTTTGCGTCATGGGAAGACGTCGCCATGACGCAAACCTCTTGATCACCGCGGTCAGGCCGGGGTTACCGTCAGGGTGTTGGTGGCGGGGGTCAGGTCTACCTTTACCGTGTTGCCGTCGCGGATCGATCCGCTCAGCAGGGCCTTGGCCAACTGGTCGCCGATGGCGGTCTGGACCAGGCGGCGCAGCGGGCGGGCACCGTAGATCGGGTCGTAGCCGTGCTCGGCCAGCCACTGACGCGCGGACTCGGTGATCTCCAGGCCGAGCCGCCGGTCGGCCAACCGCCGCCGCATCCGGTCCAGCTGGATGTCCACGATGGAGCGCAGATCGTCCCCGCGCAGCGCGGCGAAGACCACGATGTCGTCCAGCCGGTTGAGGAACTCCGGCTTGAAGTGCGACCGGACCACGGCCAGGACGCCCTCGCGGCGCTGCTCCTCGGCCAGCGTCAGGTCGCTGATCACCGACGACCCGAGGTTGGAGGTGAGGATCAGGATCGCGTTGCGGAAGTCCACCGTGCGCCCCTGACCATCGGTGAGCCGACCGTCGTCGAGCACCTGGAGCAGCACGTCGAAGACGTCCGGGTGGGCCTTCTCCACCTCGTCCAGCAGGATCACCGAGTACGGCCGGCGGCGCACCGCCTCGGTGAGCTGCCCGCCCTCCTCGTAGCCGACGTACCCGGGCGGGGCACCGACGAGGCGGGCCACCGAGTGCTTCTCGCCGTACTCGCTCATGTCGATGCGGACCATCGCCCGCTCGTCGTCGAAGAGGAACTCGGCGAGCGCCTTGGCCAGCTCGGTCTTGCCGACACCGGTCGGGCCGAGGAAGAGGAAGCTGCCCGTCGGGCGGTCCGGGTCGGCGACACCGGCCCGTGCCCGGCGTACGGCGTCGGACACCGCGCTCACGGCCTCGGCCTGGCCGACCACCCGGCCGCCCAGCGACTCCTCCATCCGCAGCAGCTTTGCCGTCTCGCCTTCGAGCAGGCGGCCGGCCGGGATGCCGGTCCACGAGGCGACCACCGCGGCGATGTCGTCCGCGCCGACCTCCTCCTTGAGCATCGCGCCGTCGGCCTGGAGCTGGGCCAGCTCCTCCTCGGCCTGCTTCAGCTCGACCTTGAGGGAGGGGATGCGGCCGTAGCGCAGCTCGGCGGCACGCTCCAGCTCCCCGTCCCGCTCGGCCCGCTCGGCCTCGCCGCCCAGGCGCTCCAGCTCCTCCTTGGCGGTGGAGAGCTTGGTGATGTGGCTCTTCTCGGTCTGCCAGCGCTCGGAGAGCACGGTGAGCTGCTCGCGCTTGTCGGCCAACTCCTGGCGCAGCCGCGCCAACCGCTCGGCGGACGCGGCGTCCGGCTCCTTGGCCAGCGCCATCTCCTCGATCTCCAGCCGGCGGACCGCCCGCTCGATCTCGTCCACCTCGACCGGGCGGGAGTCGATCTCCATCCGCAGCCGGGACGCGGACTCGTCGACCAGGTCGATCGCCTTGTCCGGCAGGAACCGGTCGGTGATGTACCGGTCGGAGAGCGTCGCGGCGGCGACAAGCGCGGCGTCGGTGATCCGGACGCCGTGGTGCACCTCGTAGCGCTCCTTGAGCCCACGCAGGATGCCGATGGTGTCCTCGATGGTCGGCTCGCCGACCAGCACCGGCTGGAAGCGCCGCTCCAGCGCCGGGTCCTTCTCGATGTGCTCGCGGTACTCGTCCAGCGTGGTGGCGCCGACCATCCGCAGCTCACCGCGGGCCAGCATCGGCTTGAGCATGTTGCCGGCGTCCATCGAGCCCTCGCCCTTGCCGGCGCCGACGACGGTGTGCAGCTCGTCGAGGAACGTGATGACCTGCCCGTTGGAGTTCTTGATCTCCTCCAGGACGGACTTCAGCCGCTCCTCGAACTGGCCCCGGTACTGGGCGCCGGCGACCATCGCGCCGAGGTCCAGCGAGACCAGCTTCTTGTCGCGCAGCGACTCGGGGACGTCGCCGGCCACGATCCGCTGGGCCAGGCCCTCGACGATCGCGGTCTTGCCGACGCCGGGCTCGCCGATCAGCACCGGGTTGTTCTTCGTACGACGGGAAAGCACCTGAATGACCCGACGGATCTCCGAGTCCCGGCCGATCACCGGGTCGATCTTGCCGTCGCGAGCGCTCGCGGTCAGGTCGACGCCGTACTTGCTGAGGGCCTGGTAGGTCTGCTCCGGATCGGCGGTGGTGACCCGCCGGTCTCCGCCCCGGACGGTCGGGAAGGCCGCGACCAGGGCTTCCTCCGTGGCACCGGCCGACTTCAGCGCGGCGGACACCGCGCCGCCCACCCGGGCCAGGCCGGCGAGCAGGTGCTCGGTGGAGGTGTACTCGTCGCCCAGCGGCCGGGCGATCTGCTCGGCGGCGCCGATGGCGTTGACGAACTCCCGGGCCAGCGTGGGCTCGGCGATGCTGGAGCCCCGCGCGGCCGGCAGGGCGTCGACCGCCCGCTGGGCGGCCCGGCGCAGCTCGGCGGGGTCGGCCCCGACGGCGCGCAGCAGGCCGGCGGCGGTCGAGCCGTCGGTGTCCAGCAGGGACAGCAGGAGGTGCCACGGCTCGACGGTGGCGTGGCCACGCTGGTTGGCCAGCGCGACGGCGCCGGTGATGGCTTCGCGGCTCTTGGTGGTGAGTTTCTCGGTGTTCATGGGCTCCCCCGGATCGGCGTTGTCCACTGGGTTGGACACAACCAGAGTTGAGCGTATTCCGCTCAACCTTACCGCTGTGACGCCCATCACTCCCGGCGCCGCCACCGCCAGTCGAACTCCCCGGCCGCCGGGGGCGGGCCGGGCAGCGGGTCGGAGTCCGGCGTCGTCGACAGGCCGCCGAGCAGCACCGCGAGCTGCCGGCGGCGCAGTTGGCGGGTCCGCTCCGCATCGGGTACGCGCACCGCCGCGCACGCCTCCAGCACCAGCCCCAGGTCCTGTACGACCACGTCGGGGCGCAGTCGCTCACTGGCGTGCGCCCGTTCGACGAGCGCGGTGGCCAGCTCGCTGGCGCGCAGCGCGTCCCGACCCATCTCCTCGGTCGGCGTGAAGGTGCCGGCCAGGTGGACGGTGAGCGAGTGCACGTCGGCGTCGACCACCGCGGCCAGGAACCCGGCGAACGCGGTCCAGTCGTCCGGCTCGGCGAGCGCCTCCTCGGCCACGGCGATGTAGCGGCGCAACCCGTCGTGGCAGAGCTGGCGCAGCAGGGCCTCCTTGCCCGCGTACCGCCGATAGAGCGCGCTGATGCCGACGCCCGCGCGGTCCGCGACGGCGGCGATCGGCGCCTTCGGGTCGTCGAGGAAGACCGCGCGGGCGGCTTCGAGAATCACCTCGTCGTTGCGGGCGGCCTGGGCGCGGCGGCCGGCCAGGGCCTTGGGAGACGTCGTCGACATGACCAGAGACTAACACTGGAACGGATCGTTCCGGTCTGCTACTGTGATTGCAGAACGAAACATTCCGTTCCGGAGGAGTTCGAGATGACCGCGATCCGTCCGTTCCGCGTCGAGATCCCGCAGAGCGCCCTCGACGACCTGGCCGCCCGCCTGGGTCGCACGAACTGGCCGGCGGAGCTGCCCGGCGCCGGCGACACGTACGGCATGAGCGCCGACCGGGTGCGCACGCTCGCCGACCGGTGGCGGGACGGGTTCGACTGGCGGGCCGTCGAGGCCCGGCTGAACGCCCACCCGCAGTTCGTCACGGAGATCGACGGCGAACAGATCCACTTCCTGCACGTCCGGTCGTCCCGGCCGGACGCCACCGCCCTGGTGCTCACCCACGGCTGGCCGGGCTCGGTGCTGGAATACCTGGACGTGATCGGCCCGCTCACCGAGCCGAGCGACCCGGCGGCGCCGGCCTTCCACCTGGTCATCCCGTCGCTGCCCGGCTTCGGGTTCTCCGGCCCCACCCGCAGCGCCGGCTGGAACCGCTTCCGCACGGCCCGCGCCTGGGCCGAGCTGATGAACCGACTGGGGTACGACAGCTACGGCGCGGTCGGCAACGACGCCGGCTCGATGGTCGCGCCGGAGCTGGGCCGGATCGACACCGAGCACGTCCTCGGCGTACACGTCACGCAACTCTTCTCGTTTCCGTCCGGCGACCCGGCCGAGTTCGCCGGGCTGTCCGAGGCGGACCAGGCGGCGCTCGGGCACCTCCAGTGGTTCTACGAGAACAAGTTCTCCTTCAACCAGGTGCACAGCCAGCAGCCACAGACCCTGGCGTACGGGCTGGCCGACTCGCCCGTCGGGCTGCTGGCCTGGAACGCCCAACTCTTCGACGAGAGCCTGGACGACGACTTCGTCCTGGCCAACGTGGCCCTCTACTGGTTCACCGGCACGGCCGCCTCGGCGATCCGCTTCTACTGGGAGGACGCGCACGCCGGTCCGCAGCCGTCCGAGCCGACCACGGCACCGACCGCGCTGGCCATGTTCCCCGGCGACTTCCAGTCCATCCGCCGCTTCGCCGAACGGGACCACGCGAACATCGTCCGCTGGACGGCGTACGAGACGGACGTCGAGGGACGCGGCGACGTCGGCGGCCACTACGCCGCTCACCAGGCCACCGATGTGCTGGTAGGCGACATCCGCGAGTTCTTCGCCAGCCTCCGCTGACCGCGCCGGTAGATCGACTCGCGGCCGCGCGTTCTAGATCGACACGAGATCGCTGATCTGGGGGTGTCCCGCCGCCTGGGATACCGCGATATCGGCGATCCCGTGTTGATCAGAGCGGCGCTTCCAAGATCTGCCTTCTGTTCACCTAGCGGTAGCCTGGGCGGGTGCGAGTACGTGTCGAGCAGACCGCCTTACCGGGGATCGGGGTACGCCACGATCTGGTGACGGAGTCCGGACGCCGCCTGGGCGTGGTCTCCCACCGCAATGGCCGCCGTGATCTTGTCCTCTACGACCCCGACGATCCCGACGCCTGCCAGGCGGACATCCCGCTGACGGACGACGAGGCGGAGGCGCTGGCCGACATCCTCGGCGCGTCGCTGATGCTCGGTCAGCTCTCCGGGCTGCGTGAGCAGGCTGCCGGTCTGCTCACCGAGCAGATCGCCATCCCGGCCGGTTCGCGGTACGTCAACCGGATGCTCGGCGACACCAAGGCTCGCACCCGCACCAGCGCCTCGATCGTGGCGGTGCTGCGCGATGGCACGGTGAACGTGTCGCCCGAGCCCTCCTTCCGCTTCGCGGCCGGTGACGTGGTGGTCGTGGTCGGGACCCGACAGGGTCTCGACGGCGTGTCCGCCATCCTCGCCGACAGTGACCCGGACGGCTGAGGCGGATGCACGATTTCAAAACGCTGCTCATCGAAGTCGGCGCGCTGCTGCTTTTACTCGGGCTCCTCGGCCGGCTCAGCCGCCGGGTCGGCCTCTCACCCATCCCCCTCTACCTGCTCGCTGGGCTCGCGTTCGGGCACGGCGGCCTGCTGCCGCTCGGCGCCAGCGAGGAGTTCTTCGCGGTCGGCGCCGAGATCGGCGTCATCCTGCTGCTGGTGATGCTGGGCCTGGAGTACTCGGCAAACGAACTCGTCGGCAACCTCCGCTCGGCAGCACCGGCCGGCCTGATCGACGGGGTCCTCAACGCGTTACCCGGCGCCATCTTCGCCCTGCTGCTCGGCTGGGACTGGGTGGCCGCCCTGGTGCTCGGCGGCATCACCTGGGTCTCCTCGTCCGGAGTGATCGCCAAGGTCCTCGCCGACCTGGGCCGGCTCGGTAACCGGGAGACCCCGGTGATCCTGTCGGTGTTGGTGATCGAGGACCTGGCGATGGCGCTCTACCTTCCGTTGGTCACCGCTGTGCTGCTAGGCAGCGGCCTGCTCGGCGGTGGCATCGCGCTCACCATCGCGGTGGGCACGGTGCTGATCGTGCTCGTGGTCGCCATCCGGTACGGCCACCTGATCTCGGCCGCGCTGTCGGCGAAGGACCCGGAGGCGCTGCTGCTCGGCGTACTCGGTCTGACAGTGCTGATCGCGGGTATCGCGGCGAAACTCCAGGTGTCGGCGGCGGTCGGCGCGTTCCTGGTCGGCATCGCGCTCTCCGGCCCGGTGGCCCACCACGCCACCGAACTGCTCTCCCCACTGCGGGATCTGTTCGCCGCCGTCTTCTTCGTCTTCTTCGGCCTGGTCACCGACCCACGGGACATCCCGCCGGTGCTGCTGCCGGCGCTCGCGCTGGCCGTGGTCACCATGGCGACGAAGACGCTGACCGGCTACCTCGCGGCCCGCCGCGTCGGCATCGCCGAACCCGGTCGCTGGCGGGCCGGTCTGGCGCTCGTACCCCGAGGTGAGTTCTCGATCGTCATCGCCGGGCTCGCGGTCGCGGCCGGCAGCGTCGAGCCGCGGTTGGCCGCGCTCGCCGCGACGTACGTCCTGATCACCGTGGTGACCGGGCCGATCCTGGCCCGGCTGCCCGACTTCCCGTGGTTCAAGCGGTGGTTGCGCAACCGCGCGGCGGCCCAGCGGCGGGAGCCGGTGCCGATCCACGACTGACGCTCAGCGCCGCTGCCGTGCCCTTGTCGAGGCGGCAGCGGCGCTGGCCAGGACACCCGAACGGCCGTTCGGGCCAGGCCGGCCGACGGATGCCGAATTGCTCCCTGCGGGTACTACCGCAGCACTCGACGGCGGGTTACCGTTTCGCCCCAGCAGCCACGGTCCGCAGGCAGCGTTGCCAGACGCGGGCGAGAGCGGAAGGTTGGCCGGTGAGCGTGCAGGAGTCGACGTTCCACGGTTTTGCCAACCCCGTCGATCCGACGCCGGCGGAGTTGCGAGCTTGGGCATTCCAGCCCGATTCGGTGCCGTTGTCCTCCATGCCACCCGACTGGGACCTCCTGGTCTCCGGCGACCGCCTGGTGCTGACGCTCTTCGAGCTGGCGATGGACCCGACCTGCCCCGCGCGGCGCTTCGCGCTGCACTGCCTCTACATCTACGCCGCGGACGGCATCCGGACGAACTTTCGTGCCCATCCCAAGCGCCGCTTCCGCAAGCTGGTCGAGCAGGCCGAGCGCGACGGCGACGAGCTGATGAGGATCTGGGCGCACAACGGCCGCGTCCTGCTGGCCCGGCCGGATCTCTTCGTCTACCGGGACTGGTGCGAGGGCGGCCTGGTCCGCGAAAACCGCCGCCTCGGCTGAGGCCGGGTACCAACCGCAAGCAGGCAGGCAGGCAGGCAGGCAAGGCGAACGGGCCGGGACCCCCCGTGGGTCCCGGCCCGCACGTCGGTCACCGGATCAGTCCTGCTTGCGCTCGGTCTCGGCTCGGGCCTGGTCGCCCTGGTCGGCGAACCGTCCCTCCTTGATCCGGTCGCGAAAGGTTGCCTCGGTGACCTTGTCGAACTTCTCGCGGACGGTGTCGGCCAGACTTTCCAACCGCTCCTCCGTCTGCTGAGCGACGCTCTTCGCCTGCTCCGTCATCGCTCCCCCAACCGCGCCGATAGGCCCGGATTAAGGCGATAGGACCCGTATCGACAGGCTAACGGAAACGGCCTGGCCCGCGCCGGGAAATCCGGCGCGGGCCAGGCCGAGGAGCTGGGTCAGCGGTCGGGTGTACGGCGGGGACGCCAGACCACCAGCGCGGTGGACGTGCGGTTGGTCGGCACCAGATCCCGGCCCGGGAAGCGGGCCAGCGACTCCAGCTCGGCCACCCGGCGGTACGCGGCGTCCAGCTCCGCCTCCAGCCGTGCGACCCGCTGCTGCGCCTGCTCCAGCAACCGCTCCAGCCCGATGATCCGCTTGACGCCGGCCAGGTTGATCCCGTCGTCCTGGCTGAGCCGCTGCACCTCGCGCAGCAGCACCACGTCCCGGACGCTGTACCGACGGCCACCGCCGGCAGCCCGGCCGGGCTGCACCAGCCCCAGCCGGTCGTACTGGCGCAGGGTCTGCGGGTGCATCCCCGCCATCCGTGCCGCCACCGAGATCATGAGCACCTTGGCCTCGTAGGCAGGGTCACCCGAACCGAGGAACTCGCCCGACATCCCGCTCACCTCCGCGTCCATCCCACCGGACTATCCGACCCGACGCACCCGGGCGTCGAGATGTTCCCGCGCCGCCGGCGGACTCTGCTCGGCGAACGCCTCCAGCGCCGCCCGCGCCTCGTCCGACAGACGGGCCGGCACCACCACATCCAGGGTGACCAGCAGGTCACCGGCCTGCCCGTCGCGACGGACCACACCCTTGCCCCGGGCTCGCAGCACCCGCCCGCTGGGCGTGCCGGGCGGAACCCGCAGCGTCACCGCGCCGTCGAGCGTGGGCACCCGCAGGTCCGTGCCGAGCACGGCCTCCGCGTAGGTCACCGGCACGGTCAACGTCAGGTCGTCTCCGGTACGCCCGAACAGCTCGTCCGGCCGGACCTTGACGTGCACGAACAGGTCACCGGCCGGGCCACCACGCTCACCGGGCTCACCGCGCCCGGCCAGCCTGATGCGCTGACCGTCGGCCACACCGGCCGGGAAGCGCACGTTCATCGTGCGGGTCTTGGTGACCCCGCCGCTGCCGTGGCACTCCGGGCACTTCTCCTCCACCACCGTGCCGACGCCCTGGCAGTTGCCGCACGGCTCGGAGAAGCTGAACGACCCCTGGTTGCGGGTCGTGACCCCGGCGCCGTGACAGACCGGGCAGGTACGCGGTTGGGTGCCGGGCTTGGCGCCGTTGCCGTGGCAGGTGTCGCAGACGCCGGGGGCGCGCAACGTCAGCGGCAGGGTCACCCCGCGCACCGCGTCGCCGAAGTCCAGAGCCACCTCGGTCTCCACGTCCCGGCCGCGCGCGGGACCACGCGGAGCGGCCTGCCCACCGGCCTGCCCGCCCGAGAAGATCGAGCTGAACAGGTCCTGGAAGCCGGCCCCGCCGAAGCGGCGGTCACCACCACCGGCGGCGCCACCGCCGAACAGGTCGGAGACGTCGAACGGCATCCCGCCCGGCTGGCCGCCCGCGCGGGCGTTGCGCCGGAACGCACCCGAGCTGAACAGCGAACGCATCTCGTCGTACTCCCGGCGACGGCCGGCGTCCGACAACACGTTGTACGCCTCGGACACGGCCTTGAACCGCTCCTCGGCCTTCGGGTCGCCCGGATTGTGGTCCGGGTGCGATTCCCGGGCCAGCTTGCGGTACGCCTTCTTGATGTCATCCGCGGAGGCGGCCTTGTCCACGCCGAGCACGGCGTAGAAGTCCTTCTCGAGCCAGTCCTTCGAACTCACCGGTCCACCACCTCCTTCCGACCGTCGTGGCCCGGCCGTCCCGTCCACCGCTGTGCGGGGGACGGGACGGCCCGGTCACTGTCTCGCACTATTCCGGATCCGCGACCGCGACCAGCGCGGGGCGCAGCAGCCGCTCACCGAGCTGGTAGCCGCGCCGCATGACCTGCACGCAGGTCGGCTCGCTGACCTCGGCCGAGGTCTGGTGCGCGACCGCCTCGTGCCGGGTCGGGTCGAACGGGTCGCCCTGCTCGCCGAAGGCGTTCAGGCCGAACTTGCCCAGCGCGGTGGTGAGCTGTTCCGCCACCGTTCCGAACGGCCCGACCAGGTCGCCGTGTTCCCGGGCCCGGTCCAGGTCGTCGAGGATCGGCAGCAGCGCGGCCAGCACCGAGCCGGTCGCCTGCTCCTGGACCAGGCTGCGGTCCCGGTCGACCCGCTTGCGGTAGTTGGCGTACTCCGCCGACACCCGCTGGAGGTCCCTGGTCCGCTCGTCCAGCTCGGCCCGGAGCGCCTCCAGCTCGGCGCCGAGTGACGTGCCACCGCCGTCCACCGGCTGCGCCGGGGCGTCCACCACCGGCGGGCCGGACGGCTCCGGCCCGTCGGTGGCGTTGACCTCGGCCTCGATCTCGTCGACCACGATCTCGGCGTCCTCGACCAGGCCCTCGGCCGGTACGTCGCTGCCCGCGTCCGTGGCGGTGCCCTCCGGCTCCGACGTGTCGGTCAGCTTGCGGTTGTTGCGGATGACGACCCGCTCCCCGTCGCCGGTGGCCGGCTTCGTGGGCGCGGAGCCACCCGGCGTCGACCCGGTGTCGCCCGGGTCGGCGGCTCGTGGCTTCTGCGTCATGCGGCTACCTCATCCCCTTCGCCGTGGATACGTGTCGGAGGCCGATGGTCACTTCTTGCCGTCCTCGTCCACGATCTCCGCGTCGACCACGTCGTCGGCGCCACCGGCGGCGCCGGCCTGCGGACCGGTCGCGCCGGTCGCACCCGGGCCGGCCTCGCCGCCCGGCTGCTGGCCCTGCTCGGCCTGCTGGGAGTAGAGCAGCGAACCAGCCTGCTGGGAGACCTGCGCCAGCTTCTCGTGGGCGGACTTGATCTTCTCGATGTCCTGACCGCCCAGGGCACCCCGCAGCTCACCGAGCGCCTCGTTGAGCTGCTCCCGGTTCTCGCTGGGCAGCTTGTCGCCGCTCTCGGCGAGGAACTTCTCGGTCTGCCACTGGAGCGCCTCGGCCACGTTGCGGGTCTCGGCGTCGTCGCGGCGGCGCTTGTCCTCCTCCGCGTGCTCCTCGGCGTCCCGGCGCATCCGCTCGATGTCGTCCTTCGGCAGCGACGAGCCGCCGGTGATCGTCATCTTCTGTTCCTTGCCGGTGCCCAGGTCCTTGGCGTGCACGTTGACGATGCCGTTGGCGTCGATGTCGAAGGCGACCTCGATCTGCGGCACGCCGCGCGGCGCCGGCGGGAGGCCGGTCAGCTCGAAGGTGCCGAGCTTCTTGTTGTACGCCGCGATCTCCCGCTCACCCTGGAACACCTGGATCAGCACCGACGGCTGGTTGTCGTCCGCCGTGGTGAAGACCTCGGAGCGCTTGGTCGGGATGGTGGTGTTGCGCTCGATGAGCTTGGTGAAGATGCCGCCCTTGGTCTCGATGCCCAGGCTCAGCGGGGTCACGTCGAGCAGCAGGACGTCCTTGACCTCACCCTTGAGCACACCGGCCTGCAGGGCGGCGCCGACGGCGACGACCTCGTCCGGGTTGACGCCCTTGTTGGGGTCGCGGCCGGTGAGCTGCTTGACCAGGTCGGTCACGGCGGGCATCCGGGTCGAACCACCGACGAGGATGACGTGCTCGACGTCGGAGATCTTGATCCCGGCGTCCTTCACGGCCTGCTCGAACGGGCCCTTGCAGCGGTCCAGCAGGTCCTGCGTCATCCGCTGGAACTCGGCGCGGCTGAGCGTCACGTCGAGGTGCAGCGGGCCGGCCGCGCCGGCGGTGATGTACGGCAGGTTGATGTTGGTCGTGGTGGCGGCGGACAGCTCGATCTTGGCCTTCTCGGCGGCCTCACGGAGGCGCTGGAGGGCCATCTTGTCCTGGCTGAGGTCGATGCCGTGCTCGCCGCGGAACGTCTTGACCAGGTGGTCGATGATCCGCTGGTCCCAGTCGTCGCCACCGAGGTGGTTGTCACCGCTTGTCGACTTGACCTCGATGACGCCCTCGGCGAGCTCCAGCAGCGACACGTCGAAGGTGCCGCCGCCGAGGTCGAAGACCAGGACGGTCTGCTCCTTGGAGCCCTTGTCCAGCCCGTACGCCAGGGCGGCCGCGGTCGGCTCGTTGACGATCCGCAGCACGTTGAAGCCGGCGATCTCACCGGCCTCCTTGGTGGCCTGGCGCTGGCTGTCGTTGAAGTAGGCCGGGACGGTGATCACCGCGTCGGTGATCTGCTCGCCCAGGTACGCCTCGGCGTCCCGCTTGAGCTTCATCAGCGTCCGGGCCGAGATCTCCTGCGGGGTGTACTTCTTGCCGTCGATGTCGACGGACCAGTTTGTGCCGACCTCGCGCTTGACCGAGCGGATCGTCCGGTCCGGGTTGGTCACCGCCTGGCGCTTGGCGACCTCACCGACGAGCACCTCGCCGTTGCGGGCGAACGCGACGATCGACGGGGTCGTCCGCGAGCCCTCAGCGTTGGCGATGACGGTGGGCTCACCGCCCTCGAGAACGCTGACGCAGGAGTTCGTCGTGCCGAGGTCGATACCGACCGCACGTGCCATCTTCGCTTCCTCGCTTCGTAAGGTTGTGCAGGTGGCGGGCATCGCCCGCGACTGCTCGGCGGGTGCCGCCCGCAGCGGACCCCACCACAAGTTGAGTGAACTTGACTCAATAGTGCCACGCGTTGGCGAATCGTCAAGTTGAGTTGAGCCGACCCGACGCAACCCAGCCGTTATTACCGTCCGGTTGTCTTCTCTTGCATCGGTCGGGCACGCTTTAGCGGTGACGACGCACGGCGATTCCGCCACCCGTTCCGGCGCGCCCGCCGTCGCAGCCCGCACCGGCCCGCCGGACGCCGCGGAGGAGCCGCCCGCCACCACCGGGGACGACAGCCTCCCCGGCGCGCTGTCGGGCCTGAAGGCCGCGATCGGCGCGACCCGCTATCCGCTCGCCCTGCCCTCCGCCAAGGCCGCCCGGCAGACCGCGAGCGCCCTCACCGACCAGCTCGACGACTACCTGCTGCCCCGGCTCGCCCGACTGGACGCCCCGCTGCTCGTGGTGGTCGGCGGTTCCACCGGCGCGGGCAAGTCGACCCTGGTCAACAGCCTGGTCAAGGCCCGGGTCAGCGCCGCCGGTGTGCTGCGGCCCACCACCCGCTCCCCGGTGCTGGTCTGCAACCCGGCCGACGCGTCCTGGTTCCGGCAGGGCGACCTGCTGCCCGGGCTGACCCGCACCACCGAGCCGAGCGACGATCCACGCTCCCTGCACCTGGTCACCGCCCCCGCTCTGCCGCCGGGTCTGGCCTTCCTCGACGCACCGGACATCGACTCCGTCGTCGACGCCAACCGGGCGCTCGCGAGCCAACTGCTCGCCGCCGCCGACCTCTGGCTCTTCGTCACCACCGCCGCCCGGTACGCCGACGCGGTGCCGTGGGAGCTGCTGCGCAGCGCGCGGGCCCGGGGCGCCGTGATCGCCATGGTGCTCGACCGGGTGCCCGCCGAGGCCAGCGACGAGATCGCCGCGCACCTGGCCGAGATGCTCGCCGCGCAGGATCTGGGCCGGGCGCCGCTGTTCGTCCTCCCGGAGACCTGGGTCGACGGTCAGGGGCTGCTGCCCGAGGGGGCCACGGCGCCGCTGGCCGACTGGTTCGCCCGGCTGGCCGCCGACGCGGACGCCCGCGCGGCGGTGGTCCGGCAGACCCTGGACGGCGCGCTGGCCGCCCTGCACCCCGCCGTCGAGGAGCTGGCCGACGCGGCCGACGAGCAGGTCACCGCCGCCGACGGGCTGGACGAACGGGTCCGGGCCGCGTACCGGGGTGCCGAACGGACCGTCGAGCAGGGCCTGCAGGACGGCCGACTGCTCCGCGGTGAGGTGCTGGCCCGCTGGCAGGAGTTCGTCGGCACCGGCGAGTTCTTCCGCACCTTGGAGGCCCGCATCGGGCGACTCCGCGACCGGGTGGTGGCCGCCGTCACCGGCCGGCCCGCGCCGGCCGCCGAGCTGCGCAACGCCATCGAGTCCCAGCTCATCACCCTGCTGCGGGGCGTCGCGTCCGAGGCCGCCGAATCCGCGTACACCGGGTGGAAGGCACACCCGGCGGGAGCGGACCTGCTCGAGCCGGGGCTCGCCCACCCGAGCGACGACCTGCCCGAACGCGCCGAACGGATGGTCCGGGACTGGCAACGCGGCGTGCTGGAGCTGGTCCGGGTCGAGGGCGGCGACAAGCGGTTCGTGGCCCGCACCGCCGCGTACGCGGTGAACGCCACCGGGCTGGCCGTGATGATCGCCGTGTTCGCCTCGACCGCGTTCATCCCCACCGGGTTGGAGGTGGCCACCGGAGCCGGCACGACTGTCGCCGCGCAGGCTGTCCTCCAGGCGATCTTCGGCGACCAGGCGGTGCGTACCCTCGCCGCGAAGGCCAGGGTCGACCTGGTGGCGCGGGTCCGGACGCTGCTGGACGCGGAGGCGGACCGCTTCCTGGCCCGCACCGCCGAAGCCCGACCCGCCGAGGCGGCCGGTGACGCGCTGCGGCGGGCCGCCGGACGGGTCGAGCTGGCCCGGCACCGCAGCGGCCTGGCCACCGGCGACGGCACTCCGCCGGTCGGCGACGAGGAGGGTTCGCGGTGACCAACATCGCCGGCCGGGTACGCGAGGCGTTCCGCGGCGACCAGCGGGTCGACCCGGACGCGCTGATCGCCCGCCTGGAGGCCGTACGCCGGTTCCTGACCGCAGTCGACGGCCTGCTGCCGGACGCCGAGCTGGTGCCCGCGCACACCCTGGTCGAGCGGGCCGGCACCCGGCTCGCCCTGTCCCGCGACCACACCGTGGTGGCCCTCGCCGGCGCCACCGGCAGCGGCAAGTCCAGCCTGTTCAACGCGCTGGCCCAGCTGGAACTCTCCCCCGTCGGGGTTCGCCGGCCGACCACCGGCGTGACGCACGCGTGCGTGTGGGGGCCACTGGAGGGCGCCAACCGGCTGCTCGACTGGACCGGGGTGCTGCCCCGGCACCGCTTCGTCCGGGAGAGCGCGCTCGACGCGGACGACGAGACGGCGCTGCACGGGCTGATCCTGCTCGACCTGCCCGACTTCGACTCGGTGCAGCGGTCCCACCGCCTGGAGGTGGACCGGCTGCTCGGCCTGGTCGACCAGGTGGTCTGGGTGGTCGATCCTCAGAAGTACGCCGACCGGGTGATCCACGACAGCTACCTGCGCGAGTTCCACCGGCACCGCGACGTCACCCTGGTCGTGCTCAACCAGGCCGACCGGCTGCCACCGACCGAGCTGCCCCGCGTCCTGGACGACCTGCGCCGGCTGCTCGACTCCGACGGGCTGACCGGCGTGCCACTGCTCGCCACCACCGCCATCGACCCGGCCGGGATGGTCGGGCTGCGCACCGCGCTGGAGCGTACGGTCGCCGAGCGGCAGGCCGCCCTGCGTCGGCTGGCCGGCGACGTCGACTCGGTCGTCGCCGGGCTGGACGAGCTGGTCGGCTCGGCCCGACCGGCGGATGGCCCGGACGGCACGGCCGTCGCCGCGCTGAACCGGGCGCTGGCCGGCACGGCCGGTGTGCCGGCGGTGACCGAGGCGGTGGAGCAGGCGTACCGGCATCGGGCCGGCGCGGCCACCGGCTGGCCGGTGGTGCGGGGCTGGCGCCGACTCCGACCCGACCCGCTGCGCCGGCTGCACCTGCCCGGCCCGACCGGCGGCGCGGCCGACCCGGCGGAGAGCCTGGTCGCGGCGACCTCGGTGCCTGATCCGACCGCCGCCCAACGCTCGGCGCTCGGCCTGGCGATCCGCGCGGTGGCCGACCGGGCCGCCGCCGACCTGCCCGCCGCCTGGCCGGCAGCGGTCACCTCCGCCGCCCGCTCCCGCCTGGGCGACCTGCCGGACGCGCTGGACCGGGCGATCGCCGGCACCGACCTCGGCCTGGGCCGGCGACCGCTCTGGTGGCGTGTCGTCGGCGGTGTGCAGTGGCTGGTCACCCTGGCCGCCGTGGTCGGGTTGGGCTGGCTGGTGCTCGGCTACGCGCTGCGGGCGCTCGGCCTGCCCGCGCTGGACAATCCGATGGTTGGCCAGGTGCCGCTGCCCACTCTGCTGCTGCTCGGCGGCCTGCTGGCCGGGCTGCTGGTGGCGGCGCTGACCCGCCCGGTGGTGCGCTGGGCCGCCCGGCGGGCCCGCGCCCGCGCCGAGCAGCGCCTGACGGCCAAGGTCGCCGACGTCGGCGCGGAGTACGTGCTCGCCCCCGTGCGGATCGTGCTGGCCTCCTACGCGCAGGCACGCGACGCGCTGCGGGACGCCGCCCGCCGCTGACGCCGCTGCGTACCCCCCGACCGGCGTAGGGTCGAAGCATGGCCACGCCTCAGACCCCTTACGACGCGGTGCTGCACGCCGCACGCGACGTGACCAAGCTGGAGTCCGCCCTCGACGCCGAGATGCTCGGCAGCGCGCTGCTGGGCAGTGTCTACGCGATCGCGGAGACCGACCGCGACACCGCCGTGCGGGAGTTCGTCACCGGGTTCCTCGCCGCCACCGCCCGCCGCCGGATCGCGGCGGCGACCACCATCCGGCAGGTCTTCGCCACGCTCGTCCCGACCGCCGAGGGCACCGAGCGGGTGCGTCCGGGCAGCCAGGCGCCCGCCTGGTCCGGGCAGCTCGGCCGGGTGCACCTGACCGGCAGCTGGGCGTACGGCGACGTGTACGGCGACCAGACCTCCTACCTCGCCACCTTCGCGTACGACGACGCGGCCGGTGGCCCGGAGCACGCCCTGGTGGCCCTGGTCGACCACAACATCGGGATCACCAAGGACATCTTCGTCGGCGGGCCGGCGGAGCGGATCCTCGACCAGGTCCGGCAGATGTGCGCCGACGACGAGCTGACCTGGTTTCGCACCGAGGACCCGTCCCGGCTGCGGGGTGAGGTGGCCCGGCACCTCTCGGTCACCGACGACCTGACCGAGCTGCCCGGCGAAGGTTCGCTCGCCACCGACCGCGCGCTGGTCGGCGCCCGGCTGGCGCTGCTCCCCACGGCCGCCGACCCGACCGGCCCGGCGGAGGTCGAGCCGCTGTCCGCCGCCGAGCGCACCGACCTGGTCCGGCGGTTCCTGGCGGCGCCGGAGGCCGCCCGGTTCGGGCTCGACAGCGTCGACGGCCCGGAACTCGCCTCGCTGCACTTCTGCCTGAGCCTGCTGCTGGACCACTCGGCGAGCTTCCCCGACGCCGACCCGATGCGCTGGAGCCCGGCGGTGGCCGGGCTCTTCCTGCTCGACTGGGTGCACCGCCGCGCCGTGCTGGACATGGACGACGCGGCGATGCTGCCCCGGGTGCTACGCGCCTGGGCCCGGTACGCGTCGCGGCAGCGCGGGCTGCCCGAGGCGGCCGCGACACGCACCGACGAGGCGATCGAGGAGATGGTGCCGGAGTTCGCCCGGCTCTACTCGACCGGCGAGCGGCGCAGCCCGGCCACGGCAGCGGTCGCGCAACTGATGGCCGACGGCGTGGACCCGGACGACCCGGCCGCGCTGGACGCCTGGATCGAGGCGAACCGGCACCGCCTCGCCGACGACGGCGCCTGACGGCCGCCGGGCGGGCGGCACCGCGCCGCCCGCCCAGCGACGGTCGCTCAGCGCAGCGAACCGAAGACGACCGCGGCGATCAGCGCGCCGAGCACACCGCCGGCGAGCACCTGCGAGACGGTGTGATCCCGCAGGCGTACGCGGGACCAGCCGACCACGGCCAGCAGCGGCGCGGCGACGAGGAACCCGCGCCCGAAGGTCAGCGCCAGGATCACCAGGGTGCCGGCGGAGACCGCCGAGTGGATCGACATCTTCCACCAGTGGCTCACCGACACGGCGACCACCAGGCCGACCAGCCCGGCCACCGCCAACGCCAGCAACGGCCGGGGCGCGCCGAGGACGACGAGCAGGGCGAGCCCGGCGGCGACCGAGCCGAGGCCGACCAGCAGCGGCACCCGGCGCTGCTCCCGACGGCCGATGTGGTGATCGGTGAGCCGACCGCGGCGGACCCCGCCGACGATGAAGGCGAACGGGATGCCGGTGACGAAGAGCGTCGCGAGCAGACCCCAGAGCAGGCCGCGGGCACTGCCCCGGGTGCTGTGCCAGCTCACGGCAACCATCAGCAGCGACACCAGCACGGCCGGGGCGGTCAGCTCGGTGACCAGTCGGGCGACCCGCAGCCCTGGACCGGGCCGGGCGGCGACCTGGCGGGGTTCCACACCGCCGCCCACGCCACCCCCTCCGGTACGCGCCTACCGCCGATCACCGCCGTCTCGGCGATGCCTGCTCGTCACCGTACCGCCGGGGAGTTTGTGGGACGCGTGGGTCCGGCCGGCGACGGACGCCCGGTTGGCGTCGCCGGGTCGGCCGACGTGGGCGGCGTGACCGGCGGTCGCGCGGTGACCGACGACGGTGGCGCCATCCGGGAGGTCGGTGCGTGCGGCGACGGCGGGGTGGTCGGCTCGGGCCGGGTGGTCGGCGGGCCGGGCATGGTCGACGGATCGGGGGTGACCGACGGGCCGGGCGTGCCCGACGGCGGGGATGTGCTGGCGGGTGCGGAGAGGGTGCTGGTGGGGACGGCGGTGGCGGTCGACGAACCGGTCGCGGTGGGCGTCGCCGCGTCGGTCGGCGTCGGGCTCGGCGGGGGTGTTTCGGTCGGGTCCGGATCCGGGTCCGGTGACCTGGTCGGCGCCGGCGACGGCGACGGGCTGGCTGGGTGCGGGGGTGGGGGCGCGGCCGGCGGGGCGCTCCGGGTGGGTCGCGGCGCCGGTGGCGCGGACACCACCCGACGGGCGGGCAGCCGGTCGTCGGCCGTCGGGCCGGACCACGACTCGTCCGGGAGACGCCAGGGAGCGGCGGGCACCCAGTCGGCGGTCGCGGTCGGGCCGGCGCTGGGAGTGCCCGGTGCCGGCAGCGCGAGCGGCGGCGGCTGACTGGTCACCGGCATCGGGATGACCACCGGCCCGACCGACGGGGTCGGGATGAACGGGGTGCTGGTGTCCGGTAGCGCGCTGCTGCCCGGGGTGGCCGAACCCGAGCTGACCGCGGCGAGGACGGGCATCGACGCGGTGCCCGCCAACAGTGCGACGGTGAGCAGGTAACCCCGGGAGGGGCCGCCCGCGCCGGGTGCCCGGTGTGACCCGATCACCCGGCGGTACCCGCCTGGCGACCGGTGGCGTCCGAGCATGGGTGTGCCGGGACCGTCACCTGGCTCGTCCACCGCACACCCCTTGTCGTCGCCGTCGGAGGCACGCCGAGGGCGTTCACCGGTGGGAATCCGGCTAATCACCCGATCGGCACGTTCCTGCGGTATTCAGCCTCGCCCAGTCACCCTGCGTCAGCCAACATCCACCGCGTGTCGACACGCGGCACTGACCGAACGGTGACGAATCATCACCGGATTGCCTGGTGGACGCAGGGCGGCACGATGGCGACAAAGAATGTCAAACCGTAGGCGGTCGGAATGCGGGGCGGGCGTACTGTGGGCGCGCTCACCTGCTCTGCGAATATGGAGCACGACGGCAACGCAGCCGTGACCTCCGCGCACCCTCGCGGCAGGCGCGGCCCGGCGCCGGCGCTCCCGAACCGGGTTCGGCCAGAACCCGGCTCACGCCGCGCGGCAACCCCCACCGGGGCTAGGCGCGGCCGCCAGGAACCGGTCCGGCAGCAGCCGGGCAGGCGCACGAGTTGCGTGGCCGGGTGATCCCCCGGTGCCGACGCAGACACGACAGGGAGAGACCGATGGCAAAGGGCGACCCCGGGGGCACCACCCGCAGCAGACGGGCAGCTCCCCGCTCCAAGAAGGGCGCGACCGGCGACCCCGAGCTGGTGCAGCTGCTCACCCCCGAAGGCGAGCGGATCGACAGCGCCACCGGGCCGGACGGCACCGAGTACCGTGTCGACTTCACCGACGAGGAGTACCGCGGGCTCTACCGCGACCTGGTGCTGGTCCGCAAGCTGGACGCCGAGGCGACCGCGCTCCAGCGGCAGGGCGAGCTGGGCCTCTGGGCCAGCCTGCTCGGCCAGGAGGCCGCCCAGGTCGGCTCCGGGCGCGCGCTGCGGACGCAGGACATGGCCTTCCCGACCTACCGGGAGCACGGCGTCCTCTACTGCCGGGGCATCGACCCGATCATGCCGCTCGGTCTGTTCCGCGGCGTCGACCAGGGCGGCTGGGACCCGAACGAGTTCAAGTTCAACATGTACACGATCGTCATCGGCGCGCAGACCCTGCACGCGACCGGGTACGCCATGGGCATCACCATGGACGGCAAGGTCGGCACCGACGACGGCGAGGCCGCGATCGCCTACTTCGGCGACGGCGCGACCAGCCAGGGCGACGTGAACGAGGCGTTCGTCTGGGCCAGCGTGTTCAACGCGCCGCTGGTCTTCTTCTGCCAGAACAACCAGTACGCGATCTCCGAGCCGCTGGAGCGGCAGACCCGCGTCCCGCTCTACCAGCGGGCCGCCGGCTTCGGTTTCCCCGGCGTACGGGTGGACGGCAACGACGTGCTGGCGTCGTACGCGGTCACCCGCACGGCGCTGGACAACGCCCGGCACGGGCAGGGCCCGAGCCTGATCGAGGCGTACACCTACCGGATGGGCGCGCACACCACCTCCGACGATCCGACCCGTTACCGGATCGCCAGCGAGGTGGAGTCGTGGCAGGCCAAGGACCCGATCATCCGGGTCAAGGCCTTCCTGGAGAAGCAGCAGATCGCCGACGCGGCCTTCTTCGCCGAGGTCGACGAGCAGGCCCGCCGCGAGGCGGTGCACCTGCGCGAGCGGGTGCTCAGCATGCCCAACCCGGAGCCGGTGACGATGTTCGACCACGTCTACCCCAACGGGTCGCCGCTGCTCGATGAGCAGCGTGCGCAGTTCAACCGCTACATGGAGTCGTTCGAGGGGAGCGCCCACTGATGGCCACGGAGACGCTCACCCTCGGCAAGGCCCTCAACACCGGCCTGCGCCGCGCCCTGGAGACCGATCCCAAGGTCATCATCATGGGCGAGGACGTCGGCAAGCTCGGCGGCGTCTTCCGGATCACCGACGGGCTCCAGAAGGACTTCGGCGACCAGCGGGTGATCGACACCCCGCTGGCCGAGTCCGGCATCATCGGCACCGCCGTCGGCCTGGCCATCCGTGGCTACCGGCCGGTCTGCGAGATCCAGTTCGACGGCTTCGTCTACCCCGCGTACGACCAGATCGTGTCGCAGGTGGCGAAGATGCACTACCGCTCGGGCGGCCGGCTCACCATCCCCATGGTCATCCGGATCCCGTACGGCGGTGGCATCGGCGCGGTCGAGCACCACTCCGAGTCGCCGGAGGCGTACTTCGCCCACACCGCCGGCCTGAAGGTGGTGACCTGCGCCAACCCGCAGGACGCCTACGTGATGATCCAGCAGGCCATCGCCTCGGACGACCCGATCGTCTTCCTGGAGCCCAAGCGGCGGTACTGGGAGAAGGGCCAGGTCGACCTGGACGCGCCGCTGTCCGACGCGTACCCCCTGCACTCGGCACGGGTGGTGCGGCCCGGCACCGACGTGACCCTGCTGGCGTACGGGCCGATGGTGCGGACCTGCCTGGAGGCCGCGACGGCCGCCGCCGAGGACGGCCGGGAGCTGGAGGTCATCGACCTGCGCTCGCTGTCCCCGCTGGACCTCGCCGCCGCGTACGAGTCGGTGAAGCGCACCGGCCGCGCGGTCGTGGTGCACGAGGCGCCGTCCAACATCGGCCTCGGCGCCGAGCTGGCCGCCCGGATCACCGAGGAGTGCTTCTACTCCCTGGAGTCGCCGGTGCTGCGGGTCACGGGCTTCGACACCCCCTACCCGGCCGCCCGGGTGGAGGAGGAGTACCTGCCCGACCTCGACCGGGTGCTCGACGCCGTCGACCGCACCTTCGGCTGGTGAGCGACATGTCCCGGATCAAGACGTTCAACCTGCCCGACCTGGGCGAGGGGCTGACCGAGGGCGAGATCCTGACCTGGCTGGTCAAGGTCGGCGACACCATCGAGCTGAACCAGCCGATCGTCGAGGTCGAGACGGCCAAGGCGGCGGTGGAGATCCCGGCGAAGTGGGCCGGGCAGGTGCAGGCGATCCACCACCCGGAGGGCACGACGGTCGAGGTCGGTACGCCGATCATCGCGATCGACACCGACCCCGGCGCGGGCCCGCTGGACACCACCGCGTCGACCACGGCCACGCCCACCGGCGACCTGCCCACCCCGTCGGCGGCCTCGCTGGCGGCCGTGGAGCTGGCCCCGGCCGAGGGCATGATCGAGCCGGGCCTGATCGGCGGTGCCGCCCCGGGCGGGCGGACGGCGGTGCTCGTCGGCTACGGCCCGCGTACCACCGCCGCGAAGCGCCGGCCCCGCAAGGGTGCCGTCCCGGCGCAGGCCGAGGCGCCGGTCGCGCCGGCACCGGTGGCACCGCAGCCGGTCGCGCCGGAGGTGGTCCGTAACGGGAACGGCGGTCCGGTGCCGGGCGGGCTCGTGTTGGCCAAGCCGCCGGTACGCAAGCTCGCCAAGGACCTCGGCGTCGACCTGAGCACGCTTACCGGGTCGGGGCCGCTGGGCTCGATCACCCGGGAGGACGTACAGCAGGCGGCGAGCGGTTCCGTGGCGGCGGCCGAGCCGGTCGCGGTCACCCGGGCCGCGACGAGCGCCGCGAGCTTCGGCGCTGACCGTGAGCAGCGCATCCCGGTCAAGGGCGTCCGCAAGCTCACCGCCGAGAACATGTCCCGCTCGGCGTTCACCGCTCCGCACGTGACGGAGTTCCTGACGGTCGACGTGACCCGGGCGATGAAGGCGCTGGAGCGCCTGCGGGGCCGGCGGGAGTGGCGCGACGTCCGGGTCTCGCCGCTGCTGCTGGTGGCGAAGGCCGTGCTGCTGGCGGTCAAGCGGCACCCGATGGTCAACTCGACCTGGGCCGGCGACGAGATCGTGGTCAAGGAGTACGTCAACCTCGGCATCGCGGCGGCCACCGAGCGCGGCCTGATCGTGCCGAACGTGAAGGACGCCGGCCGGCTCTCGCTGCGGGAGTTGGCCGACGCGCTGAACGGCCTGGTGCAGACGGCGAAGTCCGGCCGCACGTCGCCCGCGGACATGTCCGGCGGCACCCTGACCATCACCAACGTCGGGGTGTTCGGGGTGGACACCGGCACGCCGATCCTGCCGCCGGGCGAATCGGCGATCCTCGCCTTCGGCGCGGTGCGGGAGATGCCGTGGGTGCACAAGGGCAAGGTCAAGGCGCGGCAGGTCACCACGCTGGGCCTGAGTTTCGACCACCGGATCATCGACGGTGAGCTGGGCTCCAAGTTCCTGCGCGACATCGGCGACTTCCTCGCCGACCCCGAGGCGGCGCTGCTCGCCTGGACCTGACCGGTCCGAAACGCCAGCCACGGCCGGTGTGCCACGGGTTAACGCCCGGCACACCGGCCGTGTCCGTTGAGCGACGAAACCGTCGGCCACAAGCCCCGTTGACCTTTGATTGTTAGGCAGGTGTCCCAGCTCACCTAATAATCGATGGAAGTTGGCCGAGTTCTGCGGTTGAATAGATGCATCAGGGGCCGACAACCGAATAGCCAGGGGGACCCACCAATGAGCATGATCGAGCGAATCCGCAACCACCGCGACGCCAACCGCCGCGCCCGTGCCATCGAGCACGCGCTGCGCTCGGCCAACTCGCCGGCCGTTCGCGAGGAACTCCTCGTCATCGCCCAGCGTCACATGAGCTGACGCTCCACGACATTCCTCACCTCCTCCAGATCGATGGCCCATCCGGCTCGCCGGGTGGGCCATCGGCGTTCCGCCAGCACCTGACACCGGGATTCCGCCCTGCCGCAGCGCCCGGTACGGTGGGCTTCGGTCGCCGCCCGCCGGCCCGGCCGACGCCGAGCCGATAGAAGCTGCTCGACACCACCCGGCGACGGGGAGTGACGACCGGTGCTCCTTTGGACGCCTCGTGCGGCCACCGGATACGGTGCGGGGAGCCGGCACGGCGGTACGCCGGTGACGCCGGCAGCCATGCCGAGGAGACCGATCGGCACCGGCGGCCGACATGTGATGGAGGAGGCGCACCCATGACGTCCGAGGGCCCGCACCGCCCCGGCCAGGAGCCGGACGAGGTGTCACCGGGCGCCGGCGGACCGGCGCCGTACGGCGACCGCCCGGCGCAGCCGGACAACGGCTACAACGCCACCGGCCCCGAAATGGGCTGGGCGCCCCCGCCACCCGCGCGGCCGAACCCGTCCGCCCCGGCCTGGGCGACCCAGTCCGAGCAGCAGCCGAACCCCGCCTGGGGTGCCGCCGCCGCACCGCAGTCCAGCGACCCGGCGCAGCCCGCGTGGGCCACCGGCGGTGCCGCGCCGGAGCAGGGGCAGCCCGCCGCATGGACTCCCCCGCAGCAGGGCTGGACGCCGCCCGAGCAGGCTGCGCCCGCCTGGGCCGCCGGTTCCCCGGAGCAGCCCGACTGGGCACAGGCCCAGCCGGCCGCCCGGGGCGCCGCGCAGGTGCCCCCGGCCACCGCCGCGTGGCCCGCGCAGCAGGACGACCCGTCCCGCTCGGGCGGATGGGGCACCAACAGCCCGCAGGACGACCCGTCCGGGTCCGGTGGCTGGGCCGTCGGCGCCGCCGCCGCCGCGCGGGACGACCAGCCCGTCTGGACGCCAGCCGAGCAGGCCCCGCAGACCTGGGGTCAGCCCGCCGGGCAGGCCGAGCAGCCGTCCCCCGGCTGGGGGCAGGCCGAGTCGGCCGGTTCCCGTGGCGCGGCCCAGGTCCCGGCGGCGAACTGGCCCGCGCAGGAGGACCCGCAGCCCGCCTGGGGTGCCGCCGAGGGCCGCCCCCAGCAGCCGGACTGGGTGCTCGCACCCCAGGACCAGCCGGCCGAGCGTCCGGAACCGACCGCCTGGCCCCAGGCCGAGCAAGCCGGCCCTGCGGCCGCCCGGGCCAGCGTCAGCGTGCCCGGCAGCGACACGACGCCCGGCTGGGCCGCCGCCGGCCCGGACAATCCCGTGCAGGCCAACCCCGGCGTCGCGGAGGTTCAGCCGTGGGCGCCGGGCGAGGTGTGGGGCCGCGCCGAGGCGGAAGCCCAGTCGCGAGGCGGCTGGGACGCCGACCGGGCCGACGAGCCGCCGGCCTACCAGCAGGCGCCCGCGCCCGGCATCTCACCCGCCAACGCGGTGCCGCTACCGCCGCAGGAGCAGCGCGTGCCGGGCGCCAGCCTCGCCGCCGCCCCGCCGGCCGACTACGCGCCGTCGACGCAGTACCCCCCGATCCCCGAGCAGCCGGCATATGCCGAGCGGGAGGCCCCGGAAGCCGCGGCACAGTACGAGGCCGACCCGGCCGGCTGGGGCCGGGCCGAGGAGGCGTCGGCGAGCGCCGCCGCGGTGCCTGCTCCGCGTACGTCCCCGGAGTCGGGGGCGGGCCGCGCGGTCGTACCGGTCTCGGACGCCGAGTCGGCCGCCAGCGCGGCGAACCGCGCGTCGGCGAGCGCCTCGGTGCCGCTGGCCAGCCGGGTGATGCCCCCGGCCGACCAGGCCATGCGGCCGACCAGCGCCGCCACGCCACAACCCCGGGTGTACGGCCGCCCGGCCCGACCCGAGCCGGACAACGAGCCGGAGCAGGCAGCCCCGGAGGCGTTCCAGGCCGACCCGGCTCCCGAGCGTCCGGGCATGCCCGACTGGCAGCAGGACGCCGGCCGCCAGGGCGCGCCCGACTGGCAGCAGGACGCTGGTCGCCCGGCCATGCCCGACTGGCAGCAGGCGCCGGAGCGCCCGGCCGCACCGGACTGGCAGCAGGCCCCGGAGCGCCAGGGCCCGCCGGACTGGCAGAACGGGCCGGATCGGCAGCAGGGCTTCCCCGGTTGGGGCGACGATTCGCCTTCCGAGCCGCAGTTCGACGACCGGGAACGGTCGTCGGCGCCCAACGGGTTCGGCGAGCCCTCCTCGGCCGCTGCCGCGCCGCCGGCGTTCCCACCCGGTGTGCCGTCCTTCGTCGACGCGCCCGGCAACAACCGGCCGGTGAACGGCGTTCGACCGCAGTCCGGCGGTGAGCGCCCATCCGACCGCTTCGGGGCACCGGCCGCCGGCACCGCCGCGGTGAACGGCGCGCCGGGCTTCGGTGGGCCGGCCATCGAGCAGGCGCCGGGTGGTCAGTTCCCGGCCTTCCCGCCGCCCCAGCAGCCAGGGCCGTCCTGGGGCCAGGAGGCCACCGAATCGGACCAGGGCCGGTTCGACTCGTTCAAGCCGGAGGCGGACGAGCCCAAGGCGGAGCCTCCGGCGCCGAAGGTGCGCAACGGTCGGGTCCTGGCCGCGGTGCTGATCGCCGCGGTGCTCATCCTGGCGGTGCCGCTCGGCCTGCTGATGCTGCTCGGCAAGTTCGGCGGTGGGGACGACTCACCGGCCTTCGACCCGGCGGTCGGCACCTGCGTGAAGCAGGCCGGTCAGGGCGCCTCGGCGGTGGACTGCGGCGAGGCGGGCGCGTTCACGATCGTTTCCAAGGTGGACGCGAAGGACAAGTGCGCCGACCCTGCTCAGCCCCACGTGGTGCTGCCCGGCGAGGGCACCAACCGGGTGCTCTGCCTCAAGCCGGCCACCAAGTAGAACGCATCGACGGCGGAGCCACGGGCAACCGTGGCTCCGCCGCTCTCTGCTCGGACGCAGGGCGCCGACGCTGCTTCGAGGGGCCGCCCCCGGCCCGCACCTTGGTTGTGGCCTGTAGAGCTGCCCCGAATGTGGGGCGGACCAACCTCCCACGCTGCTGAGCAGCACTCCCGCGACCCCGAGGCGCCCGAGGCACTTGCGGCACCCGGCCGATACGGTCCCCTCGCCCCGGATGCGGGGCAGCTCGACAGGTGACGGGTGGTGGAGCGGTGCCTGTCCCGCGGGCCGACTCACCAAGGCCCGGCCGCCGCACCCGTCTCGGCCGGCCAGCACCACAGGCAGCGTGGCCCCCGCGATGGCCTGTCGTCCGGGTCACGGCGGCCGGGCCCGCGAGGCGTGGCAGGCTGACAGGCATGGGAACGACAGCGCGCGTACGGGCACCCGAACTACGGGGCCGGCAGTGGCTCAACACCGGCGGCAAGGACCTGACCTTGCAGGATCTGCGCGGCAAGATCGTCCTCGCTGATTTCTGGACCTTCTGCTGCATCAACTGCCTGCACGTGCTCGACGAGTTGCGGCCGCTGGAGGAGAAGTACGGCGACGTGCTCGTCGTGATCGGCGTGCACTCGCCGAAGTTCGAGCACGAGAAGGACGCCGACGCGCTGGCCGCCGCCGTCGAGCGGTACGGCGTGCACCACCCCGTACTCGATGACCCCGAGCTGGACATGTGGCAGCAGTACGCGGCCCGGGCCTGGCCGACCCTGTCGGTGATCGACCCGGAGGGTTACGTGGTGGCCACCATGGCCGGCGAGGGCCACGCCGAAGGGCTGGCCCGGCTGATCGACGAGCTGATCGCCACCCACGAGGCGAAGGGCACCCTGCACCGGGGCACCGGTCCGTACGTCCCGCCGCCAGCCCCGGAGACCGCGCTGCGCTTCCCGGGCAAGGCGGTGCTGCTGCCGGACGGCAACCTGCTGGTCTCGGACTCGGCCCGGCACTCCCTGGTCGAGGTGGCTCCGGACGGCGAGACGCCGGTTCGACGCATCGGCTCGGGCGAGCGGGGTCGGGCCGACGGTCCGGCCGAGGCAGCGACCTTCTCCGAGCCGCAGGGCCTCTGCCTGCTGCCCACGCACGTCGCCGAGGTGGCCGGCTACGACCTGGTGGTCGCCGACACCGTCAACCACCTGCTGCGCGGCGTACGGCTGGAGTCCGGCGAGGTGGTCACCGTGGCCGGCAGCGGCCGGCAGTGGCGTGCCTCGGTCGACGACCACGCGCACGACGCCCTCTCCGTGGACCTGTCGTCGCCGTGGGACCTGGCCTGGTACGACGACAAGCTGATCATCGCGATGGCGGGCATCCACCAGCTCTGGTGGTTCGACCCGATCAAGCGGACCGCCGGCATGTACGCGGGCACCACCGTGGAGGCGCTGCGCGACGGCCCGCTGGCCGAGGCGTGGATGGCGCAGCCGTCGGGGCTGTCCGTCTCCGCCGACGGCGCCCGGCTCTGGATCGCCGACAGCGAGACCAGTGCCCTCCGGTACGTCGAGAACGGGGTGCTGGGCACCGCCGTCGGGCAAGGGCTCTTCGACTTCGGGCACGTGGACGGGCCGGCCGAGTCGGCGCTGCTCCAGCACCCGCTGGGAGTGTGCGCGCTGCCGGACGGCTCGGTGCTGGTCGCGGACACCTACAACGGCGCGGTGCGCCGCTTCGACCCGGCCACCGGCCAGGTGTCCACGGTCGCGGACGGGCTGGCCGAGCCGAGTGACCTGGTGCTCACCCCGGCCGGTGAGGTGCTGGTGGTGGAGTCCGCCGCGCACCACCTCACCCGGCTGGCGCCGGGCGCGCTGTCGGCGGCCGGTGCGAGCACCGTGGACGGCCCCCGGCACCGCACCGAGCGCAAGCCGACCGACGTGGCGGCGGGCGAGGTCATCCTGGACATCGTCTTCACGCCCGCGCCAGGCCAGAAGCTGGACGAGACGTTCGGGCCGTCGACCCGGCTGGTGGTCTCCGCGTCCCCACCGGAGCTGCTGGTGGAGGGCGCCGGCACCGGCACCGAGCTGTCCCGTCGGCTGGTGCTCAACAGCGAGGCGACCGGCGGAGTGCTCCAGGTGACCGCCCAGGCGGCGACCTGCGACGCGGACGTCGAGCACGCGGCCTGCCACCTGACCCGGCAGGACTGGGGCGTCCCGGTGCGGGTGGTCGACGGCGCGGCGTCCCGGCTTCCGCTGGTCCTGCGCGGCCTCGACGCCTAGGCGGCGAACGGGGCGAGCGGGACGTCGGCGTCGATCAGGGAGGCGCGGACCAGCTCGGTGGCGGAGACCGCCCCCGGTGTGTCCCCGTGTACGCAGATCGACTCCACCGGGCAGGGGATCACGGTGCCGTCCACCGCCACGACGGTCCGTTCGGTGGCCATCCGTACCGCCCGGGTGGCCACCTCCTCCGGATCGGTGATCAGCGCGCCGGGTGCGCCGCGCGGCACAAGCGACCCGTTGGGCAGGTAGCCGCGGTCGGCGAAGGCCTCGGCGACCACGGGTAGGCCCGCGCCGACGGCGAGCTGGGCAAGCGTCGAGCCGGGTAGGCAGAGCACGGGCAGTTCGGGGTCGTGGCCGCCGACGGCGGCGACCACCGCCGCCGCTTGGGACTCGTCGGTGGCGGCCGCGTGGTAGAGCGCCCCGTGCGGCTTGAGGTAGCGGACCCGGGTGCCGAACAGCCGGCAGAAGGCGTCCAGCGCGCCCAACTGGTAGGTGATCTCGTCGCGCAGCTCGGCGAAGTCGTACGCGATGTGCCGCCGGCCGAAGCCGGCCAGGTCCCGGTAGCCGACCTGCGCGCCCACCGCGACGCCGCGCTTCGCCGCGCCGTCGCAGACCCTCCGCATGGTGGACGGGTCACCGCCGTGGAAGCCACAGGCCACGTTGGCGGAGGTCACCAGGTCCAGCAGCGCGTCGTCGTCACCGAGTCGCCAGATGCCGAATCCTTCACCCAGGTCAGCGTTGAGGTCCATGAAATCTGACGGTAGTACCTGGCCGGGCCTGCGCGAGCGGGGTCACGTCGGTGACCACCCCGATGACCGGGTAACCGCCGGTGGTCGGGTGGTCGGCGAGGAAGATCAGGGGTTGGCCGTCCGCCGGCACCTGTACCGCGCCGAGCACGATGCCCTCGCTGGGCAGTTCGCCGGCGACCGCGCGGGGCAGGGCCGCGCCGGCCAGCCGCGCTCCGACCCGGTTGCTGACCGGGCTGATCGTGTACGGGGTGCCGAACAGCAGGTCGAGCGCGCTCGGGGTGAACCAGTCGTCGCGGGGGCCGAGGCGCACGCTCAGGTGCAGTTCGGGCGCGGGCGCCGGGCCGACGGTCACGTCCACCGGCGCGGGTTCGGCCAGCGGCACACCCAGCGGCAGCCGGTCGCCGTCGCGCAGCACGGGTGGCCCGAGCCCGGCGAGGGTGTCGGTGGCGCGGCTGCCGAGCACCTGCGGCACGTCGATCCCGCCGGCCACGGCGAGCCAGCTCCGTACGCCCCGACGGGCGGGGCCGACGCGCAGCACGGTCCCGGCCGGCACGGTGAGCGGGCGGCCGATGTCGCCCGGCCGGTCCCCGGCGCGGACCGCCACCTCGGCACCGGTGAGCGCCACGGTGGCGGCATGGGTCAGCCGCAGTGTGCAGCCGGTCAGGGTGATCTCCAGGCCGGCGGCCTGTTCGGTGTTGCCGACCAGCCGGTTGGCGAGCCGCAGGGCGGAGGGGTCGAGAGCGCCGGAGCGGGGTACGCCGAGGTGCGCCCAGCCGGGTCGGCCCAGATCCTGCACGGTGGTGAGCGCGCCCGCGCGGAGCACCTCGATCTCGGCGGGCCGGGTCACGTCGTCGCCACCATTCGGACGCGGGTGCCGGGGCCGAGCCGGGCGGGCGGGTCGCCGTCGACGTCGAAGAGGGGCAGGTCGGTCCGGCCGACCAGCAGCCAGCCGCCGGGGGACGCGCTGGGGTAGATGCCGGCGTACGGGCCGGCCAGGGCGACCGAGCCGGCCGGCACTCGGGGGCGGGGAGTGGGCAGCCGGGGCAGCGCCAGGTCGGCGGGGAGCCCGGTCAGGTAGGGGAACCCGGGCGCGAACCCGCAGAACGCCACCCGAAACCGGGTGCTGGTCAGGCGGCGCAGCACGGCCGGCACGTCGACGCCCCAGTGGTCGGCGACGACCGGCAGGTCCGGCCCGTCGAACTCGACCGGAACGACGACCTCCGCGCCGTGGCCGCCGCCGATGGTCGTCTCGCCGGCCGCGACGCCGTCGCCTTCGGTGGCGGCAGCTGCGGCGGTGACCGCCGGCGCCCAGCGGGACAGCAGGTCGGCGGTGGCGGTGGGGTCGGGCAGGCCGTCGAGCAGGACGGTGCGGGCGGCCGGCACGATCTCGACGGCGTTCAGGTCACCCTGCTCGCGGCGGCGCCACAACTCGGCCCGCCAGGCTTCGACCAGGGCCGCCTCGGGAATGTCGGCCGGGGCGGTGCAGTCGAGCAGCAGAGCGTGCGCACCGGCGGGTCGGATCCGCATTTGCTCATCCTCGCCGATGCCGCGCCGACCCGGTGTTCACGGTGACGGTGCTCGGTGTCACCGGCCTGACTACTTGAAAGTAACCTACGGTGCCGTAACCTGATGTCGTGACCACCTCCGCCCCGCTTCGACTGAAGCCGGTCGACATCGGTAAGCCCCGGATGCGCGGCTGGCTGCACACGTACGCCTTCTTCGTCGCCGTGGTCAGCGGGATCGTGCTCTGCTCGATCGCCGCCACCCGGCCGGGCTGGGCACCCCTGGTGAGCTGCGTCATCTACAGCCTCACGGTCTGCGGGCTGTTCGGCACGAGCGCCCTGTACCACCGTCGGGTGTGGTCGGAGCGCGGCTATCAGGTGATGCGCCGGCTGGACCACTGCATGATCTTCGTGTTCATCGCCGGCACGTACACCCCGCTCTGCGTCATGCTGCTCTCGACCCGGCAGGCCACCATCATGCTGGCCCTGGTCTGGGGTGGGGCCCTAGGTGGTGTGGCGCTGAAGCTGGTCTGGCCGCACGCGCCGCGCTGGGTCTCCGCGCCGCTCTACCTGGCGCTCGGCTGGGTCGCGGTCGCCATGCTGCCGGACATCCTGCACGGCGGCGGCGTCACGGCGTTGGTCCTGCTGATCGTCGGTGGTGCCATCTACAGCGTCGGCGCGGTCTTCTACGCGCTGCGCCGCCCCAACCCGTGGCCCACCGTCTTCGGGCACCACGAGTTCTTCCACGCGTGCACGCTGCTGGCGGCGCTGTGCCACCACATCGCGATCTACTTCGCACTGTTCGCCTGAGGCAGACCTCCACACACGCGAGCCGGGGCCCCGCCACGCTGCGGGACCCCGGAGTGTGCGAGCGAGGGATCAGACGGGGCGACCCGGCCGACGCACCTCGCGGTACTCCCGCATGACCTGGTCGTCCTGGACCGGCACCACCCGGTCGGCCACCACGCGCTCCTCGCGGACCGGAGCGGCGACCACGGTGCGGCGGCGGCTGTTCCAGAAGTAGAGGGTGACGAGCAGGCCGGCGACACCGGCGAGCATCAGCACCCAGCCGACCACGGCCAGGTCCAGCCAACCCAGGTCGGCCTCCACGGCGAATGCGAAGATCGCGCCCAGCGCGATCAGGAAGATGCTGCCACCAATGCCCATGTCTCGCTCCTCGGCTCTAACCTGGCGTACGGTCCGCCGCGGCCGTTGGTAGGGGTGCGGCATCCCTGGACTTACCCCGGCAGGAAGATCGCCAATCGGGCAAGCTGGTGGTATGACGGACAGCCCCGCCGAGACGCGGACACTGGTGTTGCTCCGGCACGCGAAGGCCGAGCAGGGCAGCGAGAGTACGGACGACGCCGAGCGCCCGCTCAGCGCCCGCGGGGAGGCCGACGCGGCGGCGGCCGGCGCGTGGCTGGCCCACCACGATCTGCTGCCCGACGTGGTGATCTGCTCGACCGCCCGGCGCACCCGCCAGACCTGGCACGGCGTGGCGATGGGGATGGCCGGTTCGCCGCCGGAGGGTGGGCCGACCGGTCCCCGCCCGACCGTCCGTTATGAGCCCGGCGCGTACGACGCCCACCCCGAGGAGCTGTTGGCGCTGGTCCGTACCGCCGATCCGGCGGCTCGGGTCGTGCTGCTGATCGCCCACAACCCGGGCGTCTCGCTGCTGTCCGCGTTTCTCGACCCCGAGACGGTGGACGACGAGGGTTTACGGACCGCCGAGCTGGCGGTGCACCGCGGCGTGTCCGCCTGGGCGGAGTGGGGCCGAGGCGGGGCGCCGGTCGCGCAGCGGCACACCGCACGCGGCTGAGCCACCCGCCGGGCGCGACGGGTGGCTCAGGCGGGCGTGCTCAGGCGGGCGTGGGTCAGGACGGCGGCGCGGTCGGCGGCGGGGGGTCCGGCGGCGGTGGCATCATCGCCGTCGGATGGGACAGCCGGTTCTCCTCCACGATGAGGGTCCGGGCCCGCTTGCGCCGGTCCTGCCAGAACCAGAGGGTGGTCAGCAGTACGGCCAGCCCGGCCAGGATGAACACCCAGCCGACCGCGCGCAGGTCTATCCACCAGACGTTGGCCCTGATCGCGAAGGTCATGATCGCGCCGAGCGCGATGAGAAAGATGCCGCTTCCTACACCCATGTGCGCTGCACTCCCCCGTGCGGTGGCTCTGGGCGTTCCCTTTCGTGGTCACGGCGGGTTACCCGCCACGGCAGCGGCATACCCGACCGGGCTCAGCCAATGTCTCGGCCGTGAAGCCAGCGACGGCCGGCGGGGCGGTTGCCCCACCGGCCGTCGGTGTGTGTCGGTGCGGGTGCGACCCGGAACCGCTCAGCCGTGCCGTGGCACGGTCAGAAGGCCTCCTCCGGGAGGTCCATGATGTCGAGGTCGGCACCCTCGATGATCCGCCGGTCGGCACCGATGCGCGGCAGCACCTCGCGGGCGAAGAACCGGGCGGCGGCCACCTTGCCGGTGTAGAACGCCTTGTCGGTGGCGGAGACCTCGCCGGCCAGCGCCTTGAGCGCGACGTCGGCCTGCTTCTGCAGCAGCCAGCCGACGACCAGGTCGCCGATGGCCAGCAGGAACCGCCGGCTGCTCAGGCCGACCTTGTAGAGCGCGCGGGTGTCGCCGCCCTGCGCCTCGCCCAGCCAGCCGGTCAGCGTGCCGAGGATGTTCTGGATCTCGGCGAGCGCCTTGCCGAGCGCCTGCCGCTCCTCCTTGAGCTGGCCGTTGCCCGCCTCGGAGGAGATGAACTCCTGGATCTCGCCGGCGACCGCCATCAGCGCCTTGCCGTTGTCCCGGACGATCTTGCGGAAGATCAGGTCCAGGCTCTGGATGGCCGTGGTGCCCTCGTACAGAGTGTCGATCTTGGCGTCCCGGACGTACTGCTCCAGGGGGTAGTCCTGCAGGAAGCCGGAGCCCCCGAAGGTCTGCAGGGCCTCGTGGCCGAGCAGCTCATACGCCCGCTCCGAACCGACGCCCTTGACCAGCGGCAGCAGCAGGTCGTTGACCCGCTTGGCCAGCTTGGTGGCCTTCTCGTCGCCGGACGCCTCGGCGATGGCGACCCGGTCCTGCCAGGTGGCGGTGTAGAGGACCAGGGCGCGCAGACCCTCGGCGTACGACTTCTGCAGCAGCAGCGAGCGGCGGACGTCCGGGTGGTGGGTGATGGTGACCCGCGGGGCGCTCTTGTCCGCCTGCTGGACCAGGTCGGCGCCCTGCACCCGGTTCTTCGCGTACTCCAGGGCGTTGAGGTAGCCGGTCGAGAGGGTGGCGATCGCCTTGGTGCCGACCATCATCCGGGCGTACTCGATGATCATGAACATCTGCCGGATGCCGTCGTGCTTGTCGCCCAGCAGCCAGCCCTTGGCGGGTACGCCGTGCTCGCCGAAGGTCACCTCGCAGGTGTTGGAGACCTTCAGGCCCATCTTGTGCTCGACGTTGGTCGCGTAGACGCCGTTGCGCTCGCCCAGCTCACCGGTGGTCTCGTCGAAGTGGAACTTGGGCACCACGAAGAGGGACAGGCCCTTGGTGCCGGGGCCGCCGACGCCCTCCACGCCCACCGGGCGGGCCAGCACGTAGTGGACGATGTTGTCGCTCAGGTCGTGCTCACCCGAGGTGATGAACCGCTTGACGCCCTCGATGTGCCAGGTGCCGTCCGGCTGCTGGATGGCGCGGGTGCGGCCGGCGCCCACGTCCGAACCGGCGTCCGGCTCGGTGAGCACCATCGTGGAGCCCCACTGCTTGTCGATGAAGAGCTTGGCCCAGGCCTTCTGCCGCTCGGTGCCCTCGACGTGCAGCACGTGCGCGAAGGACGGGCCGGAGGCGTACATCCAGACCGGCGCGTTCGAGCCGAGCACCAGCTCGGCGAGGGCCCACCAGAGGGCGCGCGGGGCGTTGGTGCCACCCAGCGCGGGCGGCAGGTCCAGCCGCCAGAACTCGGAGTCCATGAACGCCTGGTAGGACTTCTTGAATGACTCCGGCAGCGGCGCGGTGTGCGTGGCCGGGTCGAAGACGGGCGGGTTGCGGTCGCTGTCCGTGTAGCTGGCGGCCAGGTCCTCGCGGGCGAGGCGGTCCACCTCGGCGAGGAAGCTCCGGGCGGTGTCGGTGTCGAGGTCCGAGTACGGCTCCTGGCCGAACGCCCGGTCCGCCCCGAAGACCTCGAACAGGTTGAACTCGAGGTCCCGAAGGTTGCTCTTGTAGTGGGTCATGCTCGCTGGCCCCGCTTCCGGACAGGTGTTACCGATCAGTAACCCCGACTGTATTACTCGCGGGTAGGCAGCGACAAGCCGATCACGTAAGTGACGGCGATTACACAGTTGCGCGCCGGACGCCCCGCTCAGCTCTCGGCGGCGCCGACCTCCCAGCTCGGCACGGCCGACGTCGCGCCCGTGCGGGCACCGACGTACTCCATCAGGACCAGGGCGATGTCGTCGTCCAGGTGCCCGTGCACCCACTCGACGAGGGCCGTCTCCAGCGACGCGAGCCCGTCGGCGACCGTGCCGTGCCCGAGCAGCCGCCACGCCCGGTCGGCGGTGGGGAAGAACTCGCCGTCCCGCCGAGCCTCGCCGAGACCGTCGGTGAACAGGAGCAGGCGGTCGCCGGGCTCCAGGCGTTCCACGCGGGGGCGCACCACCGGCATGAACCCGAGGGGCGGTGCCGGCGCCGGCGGCTCCAGCGGGATCACCGCGCCCCGGCGCAGCAGCAGCGGCGACGGGTGCCCGCAGTTGACGATCGTGAGCGTCCCGCCCCGCTCCTCCACCAGCGCGGCGGTCACGAAGTCCTCGTCGCCGACGTTGCGGGCCACCGCACGGTCCAGGTCGGCGACGACGGCGCGCAGGTCGGCCCGCTCGTAGGCCACGTGCCGGTACGAGCCGAGGACGATGCTGGCCAGCCGAACCGCGTCCAGGCCCTTGCCGCGCACGTCACCGATGATCATGCGGACGCCGTACGGGGTGTCGATCGCCTCGTACAGGTCGCCGCCGATCTCGGCCGTGGCGGTGGAGGAGATGTAGCGACCGGCCACCGAGAGCATGCCGACCTGCGGCCCGAGCGGGCGCAGCACCGCCTGCTGGGCCACCGAGGCCAGCTTGGTCAGTTCGGCGATCCGCTCCGCCTGCCGCTGGCGTATCGAGGCCACCGCCACGGCCAGCCCGCTCGCGACCGCGACGCCGACCACGTTGACCGAGGTCACCAGCATCATCCTCGGGTCGACCAGGGCGAAGCCCACCCCGATCAGGGTCGCCGCGGCACCCACACCCAGCACCACCCGCCAGGCCGCCAGGGCGGCGGCCAAAAGCGGGGCGGCCACCAGAAGCGCGACGTAGTGCACCCGACGGCCGTCGGCCAACTCCAGCCCCGAGACGATCGCGAGCAGGGCGAGGGCCGCGCCGAGGCCGGCGCGGGATCCGGGGCTCAGCGGGCTACGGCCCGACTGGAGGAGTCGCGTGGGTACGAGGGACAGCATGCCTGATCCACGTGAACCGGTGAATGAACCTGGCCCGTCGTCCGAGGATGTTCTGTCCGGCCGGCCCAGCCCTGTGGCCGGATCGGCCGCCCCGGCTGCGCTCAGCCCAGCACCTCGTAGCGAACGGTCAGCGCGCCCACGTCGGTCGAGGCGATGGTCGCGAACGCGGCGCGGGACAGGTCCAGGCAGCGACCGTCGATGAACGGGCCACGGTCGTTGATGCGCACGACTACCGACTTGCCGCTGCTCGGGTTGGTCACCCGGACCTTGGTGTTGAACGGCAGCGTCTTGTGCGCCGCGGTCAACTCGTTCGGGTTGAACGACTCGCCGTTGGCAGTGAGCTGCCCGTCCGAGTAGAAGGAGGCGCCACACGAGCCGCTCTGGAGCACCTTCGCCGCCGCTGTGGTCTTCTTCGCGGTCGGGCGCGGCTTCGGCGACTCGGAGCGGGCCTTGGCCCGGGAGGCGGCCTGCGGCGACCGGCTGGCGGACGGGCTCGCCGTCACGCTCGGCGAGGCGCTGGCGCTCGGTGACGCGGTCGGGGAGCTGGGGGCGAGGCTGGCGGGGGCGGTGGTCGGAGTGAGGTCGAGAGTCGCCTGACCCGACTGCCCGGAGCCCGAGGTCAGCTGGACGGCGCCGACGGTGCCCCCGACAGCGAGAGCGACGCCGACCGCAGCGGTGGCCGCGATGCCCGCCGGAGAGGAGAAGATGCGGGTACGGGAGTGCCTGCCTGCCACCGGCCGGTCCTTTCGTCGACTGAACAAACCGGGTCGGACCGTAACGAGAGAAGTACTTCCGAAGTCAACGTGATCATGGCGGTATGCCAGGATTTGCCCTGGTACGTATAGCCGATCATCCGAGCCGGGGTGGGTCGACCGGCCCGGGTGCGGCCGCGCCGAGCCCCCGTGCCGCACGATGGACAGATGCCCGCTGAGCTGACCGAACGCCTGGCCGCCCTGTTCCGGTGGATCGACCCCGGCCCGGACGCCAGCCACCTGGTCAGCGACATCTCCGGCTGGTGGCGCGACCCCACCGTGCTGGCCGAACTGGGACCGGCCCTGGTGGCGCCGTACCGGGCCGCCCGGCCGACCGTGGTGCTCGCCCCAGCGGTCACCGGCCTGCTGCTCGGGCCACTGGCCGCCACCGCCCTCGGGGTCGGCTTCGTGGCCGCCCACAAGCCCGGCGACGGGAGGTTGCCGGCCGGCCCGCTCACCTGGGCGCAGAGCCCGCCGGACTACCGGGGCCGGCAGGTCGACCTGGCCGTCCGGGACCGGCACCTCGGCCCCGGCGACCGCGTTCTGGTCGTGGACGACTGGGTCCGCACGGGAGCGCAGCTGCACGCCCTCTACGACATCTGCGCCAAGCGCGGCGCGCAGGTGCTCGGCACCGCCGTGGTGGCCGTCGACTGCCCGCCCGAGACTGCCACCGCACTGCGGATCACCGGCCTGATCGCCGGCACGGATCTGCCGGGTTGACCTGAAGCCCGCTTCACCTTCGACGATCGACGCATGAGCGACGGAATTCTCGACGAGGCGTACGACCGGCTGCACCGCACCGGACCCGAATACGAGGGCTGGCTCTCCAACCACGGCCCGATGGCCGTCGAGGCGCTGGCCCGGCACGGGCACGAGCAACGGGTGCACCGCTGGCTGGACGACTACCTCACCCGGCTCGACGAGCTGCCCCGCGGGCTGCGCCCGATCGACGACTGGCGGGCGGCGCTGGGCGACGCGAAGCGGGCCGGTGACTGGCTGGCGTACTTCGACCGGCACCTGCGCGAGCAGCCGTGGCGGGACGTGCTCGGCACCTGGTGGCCCCGACTGCTGCCGGGCATCGCCGCCGGCGCCACGCACGGGGTGATCCGGGTCGGGCACGCCGTACGCGCTCTGCACCTGCACGACGCGAACCCGCAGCGGCTCACCGAACTGGGCCAGGCCCTCGGCTACTGGGCGGCCCGCTGGCAGCCGGTGCCCGGCGCCGACCGGCTGCTCGCCTCGGTCACGTCGAACCCACCCGAGGCCCACCCGGACGCCACCGGGCCGGACGTGGCCGCCGCGCTGGCCGGGGTGCCCCGGATCGACGACCAGACCGGGGGCATCCGGGATCGGCTGGGTCGGTTGGTGGGCGTACCCCGATGGGAACCGGCGCTCGCGGCGCTGCGCCCTGCGCGGACGCCGACCGAGGCGGAGCGCGGGCTCGTCTCGCTCGTGCACCGCGCCGGCCTCGACTACCTGCGCTTCGGGCACGCGGAGCCGGTCATGCTGGTGCACGCGGTCACCGCGCCGACCGCCGTCCTGCGTACCCTGCCGGCTCTGGACCGGGCGCTGTGGGCGCCGAGCCTCGCCGCGGCCTGGGCGGCGACGGCGGCCGTGACCTCGGTGTACGCCCCGACCGACGGGATCGCCCCGCCGTCGGTGACCGCCGCGACCCCGGCGGAGGCCTTTGCCCGCGCGGCCCGACACGGCGACGCGCATGTGGTCAAGCTCGCCGACGCGGTCCTCGACGCCCACGCGGCCAGCGGTGACCAGCGGCTGCTCGACGCCGCGGGCTACGCCGGGCAGCTGATCTGAGCAGCGCCGGACGAATTGCGGCGACGGTGCCCGCCGCGCTGGCCTAGCCTCGGCAGGATGTGGCCTCGGATCGGTGACCTGCGCACGCTCACCCTCGGCACCCCCGGCGAGCTGCGGGCGAGCCTGAACACCCTGGTGCTGGCCGGCGTGAAGACCGCGACGGCCGGCCGGCTCGCCGAGTACGCGGAAGAGGGCGAGGAGTTGGAGCAGGTCGGCGAACGGCTCGCGCTTGTCGACGACGACGACGCGCTGGCCGGCGTCGTGGAGATCACCGGCGTCGAGGTGGTGCGCTTCGGCGACGTGCCGTGGGAGTTCGCCCGCGCCGAGGGCGAGGGTGACCGCTCGATCGAGGAGTGGCGGGCCGGGCACTCGGCCTACTGGGCGCGGCTCGGCACCCCCGTCGACGACGACACCCCGATCGTCTGCCTGCGCCTGCGACTGGTCTCCGGCGGCGAGGGCGGCGTGGCCACCGGAGACCTGGGCACCTGAGCCGGCGCTATCCGCGCAGCTCGGGCAGCAGTCGCGTCGCCACGTCGGCCAGGACGGCCTCGTCGCCGGCGTACCAACTGCTCGCTCGCGGCCAGTGCGTCACCACGTCGGTGAAACCGAGTTCGGCGGCCCGACCGACCTGGTCGGCGAAGAACTGCGCGCTGCTGAGCGAGAACACCGGCGCGGCATCCATCGACAGGTAGCGGTCCAGCGTCGCCGGGTCGCGGCCGGCCTCGTCCAGCGTCCGGTCCATCCGCGCCGACAGGGCCGACACGGTGCCCCACCAGCCCTCCACGTCATCGGCCTCGGTGCCGGTGGTCACCCAACCCTGACCGAACCGGGCCACCAGCCGCATCGACCGCGGGCCGTTCGCGGCGACCACGAACGGCACGCGGGGCTGCTGGACACAGCCCGGGTTGTTGCGGGCGTCCACCGCGGCGAACCAGTCACCGCGCCAGGTCGTGCCGTCCTCGCGCAGGACCAGGTCCAGCAGTTCGGTGAACTCGGCGAACCGGTCGACGCGCTGGCGCGGGGGAAGCGTCTCACCGCCCAGCACCGCCGAGTCGAAGCCGATGCCGCCCGCGCCCAGGCCGAGCAGCAGCCGGCCGTCCGAGACGTCGTCCACAGTGGTGATCTGCCGGGCGAACGCGGCCGGGTGTCGGAAGTTCGGCGACGCCACGAGCGTGCCCAGCCGGATCCGGGACGTCACCGTGGCGGCGGCGGTCAGCGTGGCCATCGAGTCGAACCACGGGCCGTCGACCAGGTCCCGCCAGCCCAGGTGGTCGTACGTCCAGGCGTGGTCAAAGCCCCACTCGTCGGCCTGCCGCCAGCGACGCTGCGCCTGGGCCCAACGCTGGTCGGGGAGGATCACGATGCCAATCCGCATGATCGCCAGACTAGCCGCGTCCGATGCACCTGCCTTAGCATCCCGATGGTGCGGACGACCCGGACGGTGGTGCGACCGGCGACCCGGTCAGACGTGCCGGCGCTGGTGGAGTTGCGCCGGGCCAACGCCGAGGCGCACCTCGCGCTGGACCCCGACGTATACCGGCTGCCGGAGCGCGAGGCGGTCGTTCGTCACTTCACCACGGTGCTGGGCGACCGGGCCGGCGGGGACGCCATTCTCGTCGCCGAACACGACGGACAGGTCGTCGGGATGGTCGAGGTGCTGCGCCTGGCCGAACCGCCCGCACACCAGATCCTGCGCCCGCAACCGTCGGCGCAGATCCACACGGTGGTGTCGAGCACCGCCCGGGGCCTCGGGATCGGCTCGGCGCTGCTCGACGCGGCGGCCCGGTGGGCGACCGAGAACGGAATCACGAGCCTCTCGGCGGGCATCCACCACCGCAACGACGGCGCGGTGCGCTTCTACCGCCGCCACGGCTACGCACCCTCGGGCACATTGCTCAACAAGCCCTTGTGTGTCCCAGGTCACAACCCTGCACCGTAGGGGCGTCCTGATCGGCTCCGACCTCGTTGCGAGCAGGCGCCCGGTGGGCGCCGCCCGAGGAGAGGGAAGAAGCGACATGACGAAGGTGACCGCACAGCTGTCGGTGTCGGCGGACGGCTTCTACGCCGGCCCGCTGTTCGACGGCCACGGCGACTGGATCGACTCGGCCGAGAGCGCCGGCTTCTTTCGGATCACCCGCTGGGCGACGGACGCGATGGCGTGGCGCGAGCGGCAGGGCTTCGCCGGCGGCGAGCAGGACGCCAACTCCGACGTGATGGCCGAGACGTTCGACGCGGCCGGCGCGTACGTCATGGGCCGGCGGATGGCCGACGGCGGTGAGGTGCCCTGGGGCGAGGAGCCGCCGTTTCGCGCGCCGGTCTTCGTCGTCACGCACCGACCCCGCGAGACCCTGCTGCGCGGTGGCGGCACCAGCTTCACCTACGTCACCGACGGCGTGGCGAGCGCGGTCGAGCAGGCGCGCGCAGTGGCCGGCGGCCGGAACGTCGCCGTGGCCGGAGGCGGCAGCCTGGTGCGGCAGGTGCTCAAGGCCGGCCTGCTCGACGAGTTGGAACTGCACGTCGTACCGGTCGTGCTCGGCACCGGTCTGCGGCTGTTCGACGCGGACCTCGACCTCGGCGACAAGGAGGCCATCGAGCTGACGCCGACCCGGGTCATCCCCACCCCGCAGGTCACCCACATCCGGTACGAGGTGAGCGGCCGCGCCCCGCTCGTGCTCGACGACCGGGGCCGCGGCGGCGGCCCGACCGCGACCACGAACTGACCCGCGCATCCATCAACGTCACGAGGAGCTTTTCATGCCACAACTGTTGCGGGTGCAGTGCTTCAACGTTTCACGGGACGGGTTCGGCACCGGCGAGGGGCAGAGCCTGGAACGGCCCTTCGGCCACGCCGACCCCACCCCGCTGTTCTCCTGGCGTTCCGCCACCGCCAGCTTCATCTACCGCACCGAGCCGGGCGGCACGCGCGGCCTGGACGACTACCTGACCCGCGACGCCGAGTGCAACATCGGCGCGGAGATCATGGGCCGCAACAAGTTCGGCCCCCAGCGTGGCCCCTGGGAAAACCACGAGTGGCAGGGCTGGTGGGGGGACAACCCGCCGTTCCACACGCCGGTCTTCGTGCTCACCCATCACGTACGGCCGTCGTTCACCCTGTCCGACACCACGTTCCACTTCCTCGACGCCAGCCCCGCCGAGGCCCTGGCCCAGGCCAAGCAGGCAGCCGACGGTCGGGACGTACGCCTCGGTGGCGGTGTGGCCGTCATCCGTGAGTTCCTCGAGGCCGACCTGGTCGACACGATGCACATCGCCGTCGCGCCCGTCGACCTCCACCGCGGCGAGCGACTGTGGGAAAGCCCCGACGAACTGCTCGACCGTTTCCACCTGGAGTCGGTGCCCAGCGCCAGCGGAGTCACCCACCTCCTGTTCTGGAGACGATGACCGCCCGCTACAGGCGGGAGAGCACCAGCAGCCGGTTGCCGTCCGGGTCGGTGACCCGGCCGGACCGCTCGCCCCAGGGCTGGTCGACCGGCTCCTCGGTGACCGTCGCGCCACCCGCGCGCAGAACGTGCACGGCCGCGTCGCAGTCGTCGGCGTACACGCACAACTCCCACCGGCGCGAGAGGGCAGGGTCGCCGGCATGCGGGTCGACGGCCAGGCCCAGCTCGCTGCTGCCCAGCCGCAGGGCCACGAACTCCGGCTCACCGTCCTCCGGAAACCGGTAGGTCAGCTCGAAGCCGACGACGTCCCGGTAGAACGCGATCAACCGCGGCAGGTCGGGCGTCGTCACGATGGGAAAAGCCTCGGTGAACACGCGACCACCTCCTGACCGGACCCTTACCGGTACGGGCGAGGCAGCCCACGCCGCGCGCTAAGCGGCAGGCACGTGCCCGGCGGCAACCGCGTGCAGGCCTCCGTTTACGAACACTGGCCGTGGATGCCACCGGGGCGGCGTGGGGCGGGCTGGGTCATCGCGTGCTCGTCGCGGCGGGCCTCCGTATGTGGGAAGCGGCGGTTGCGTCTGAGCAGCTCGCCGGCCGTTGACCATCGATAGTCGAGAGTCGAATGGGGAGTCGCCCGTGGTACGTCGGGGCTTGCCATATGCGTGCTACACGTATATAACTTCGCCATGAGTATGGGACAGGGGAGACTTCAGGCTCCCAGCTACTTCGTTCTTGCCTCGTTGCTCGACGGCCCGCGCCACGGCTACGCGATCCTCGGTCAGGTCGAGGCACTGTCCGAGGGGACCGTGCGGCTGGCCACCGGAACGCTGTACGCCGTGCTCGACCGGCTGCGCGGGGCTGAGCTGGTCGAAGTTGTGAGCGAGGAAATTGTCAATGGGCGCACCAGACGTTCTTACGCGCTAACTCCTGCGGGTCGCGAGGTCCTTCAAGCCGAGGCCGCCAGGTTGGCCGCTGCCGCGACCATAGTGACCGATCCCGCCAAGCGGTTGGCCGCTCAGTCCTCAGTGGTGAGGTTCGCGTGAGCGACAAGCTGGCTGGCCGGTACGAGATTCTGCTGCGCGCCTATCCGAGCCGGCACCGTCGGCAGTGGGGCGACGAACTGCTCGGAACGTTGATGATGCGAGCCGATTCCAGTCGACGCTGGCCGCCGGCTGGTGAGGCGGTAGCGCTGCTGATGTCCGGGGTGCGTGTTCGGCTGGACTCCGACAAAGACCGGACGCCACGAGCCGTCTGGGCCACTGGGCTACGTGTAGCGGTGATTATTCTTTTTGCGTCCCAGTTAGGGGACCTGATCATTCGGACCGTGCTGGACGGGCCTGCGGGTCGTGCCGGCCTCGGCGTGCTGACCTTCGGCGCGCTCGCCTTCTTCGCCGTACTGCGAGACCTTCGCTGGGTGGCGCCGCTGGCCGCGCTCGGGTGGCAAGCGACTTACGTGTGGTCGTACGACTCGGTGTCGTGGCCGGTGGCTACCGCGATCATTCTCCTAGTGGTCGTGGTTTTCATCCAGCGCACGCACCGAGGCGCGTTGCCAGCTCTCTGGTGGCTCGCTGTGCCGGCAATGACGGCGATGTTTTGGGGACCACAGTTGCTCTCGTCCGAACCGGTCTACCTCTTTCCCTACCAGCAAGTGATGATGCTGACTGTTGTGGCGCTATGCGCCGTCGCGACGGTGCTCGACTCGCGGGCACCGTTCGCAGCAGTAGGTCTTCTCCTGGCACAAGTCCTGAATGAGACAGTGGTCGTGGCCTTTACGTGGGCGGGCAACAATCCGACTAGCGAAATCTGGTATGCCGTTTCGGCGTCCTGGTGGAGCGCGATTATGGGCACCACAGCGGCAGCCCTGCTCGTCGGCGGGCATCTGGTCACTCGGCGCAGAGCCAGCCTGTAGGCCTCCCGGCCTTGGCGATCAGGCCGACACATTCGGAAAAGCCGGTCTCCCCGGCCAGACATCTGGAGTTCACCCCCTCATGCGGCCTCGCGTGGTTCTGGTGCTCGCCATCGTGGCGGTCCTCCTCGGCGGCATCATGCTGGTGTCCGCCGCGTACACCCGCCTCACCGGCGGCATCGGTGGCGGCGAGTGAGTCCGACCCTGATGGCCCGGATGGGCCACGCCTCGACCCGAGCCGTAATGATCTATCAGCACACCGCCCGTGAGCGGGATGAGCACATCGCTGACGCGCTCGGCTCGCAGATCAAGCAGAGCCAGGATCGGGCACGTAGCGGGCTCGGACAGCTCATGTAGGGGTAGCAACGATCAAGGCCCCAGCCAGGGAACCTCTCCTGAGCTGGGGCCTTGCGTTGGAGCGGGTGACGGGAATCGAACCCGCACTGTCAGCTTGGGAAGCTGATGTTCTGCCATTGAACTACACCCGCAGGCGGCACCACTGTACCCGAGTCGTCGAACCGGTGCACCCAGCCACCCCCACGGGCCGCGGGACGGCTTCACCTCGGGAAAAAATTTCGGGACGGCAAGATATGGCCGTTCTCAAATGCGTCGATGGGTTGTAACGTCTGCGACACGTTTCAGCCACGGCGTGACACACCCCCTGTCACGCCGCCAGAAAGAGGTGTGCCCATGGGACTTCGTCCCAACCTGCTGACCCGGCGTGCCGCCGGTGTCGCGTCGACGACCCTCGCGCTGCTGCTCAGCACCGCTGCGGTGGGCGTCGTTCCGGCTGCTTCGGCCTTCTCCGCGGCGCCGGGCGGCGCCTGCGCGGAGCCGGCCGACAGCCACGCCAACGCCCGGGTGAAGCCCGGCGCGGCGGCCACGCACGACCCGAACGAGCTGACCGCGAAGCAGATCCGCGAACGCGAGGCCGACCTCGCGGCGGCGTTACGCCAGCGCGCCAACTTCCGGGCGGGCGCCGGCGCCACGACGCTGGCCACCGTCACCATCCCGGTGGTGGTGCACGTGATCCAGGAGAACAGCACCCGGGCTGGCGGCAACATCCCGGACTCGATGATCACTTCGCAGATCAGCGTGCTCAACCAGGCCTACGCGGGCGGCACCGGCGGCGCTGCCACCGCGTTCGCCTTCCGGCTCGACAAGATCAACCGGGTGACGAACCCGGCCTGGTACCCGATCGTCAACGGCTCGTCGGCGGAGCGGTCGATGAAGTCGTCGCTGCGGGTGGGCGGCAAGAACACGCTCAACCTCTACCTCGGTGAGCTGAGCGACGGCCTGCTGGGCTGGGCGACCTTCCCGCAGCAGACCCTCAACACCATGGACGGCGTGGTCGCGCTGAACGAGTCCCTGCCGGGTGGCACCGCCACCAACTACAACCAGGGCGACACCGGCACCCACGAGGTGGGCCACTGGCTGAACCTCTACCACACCTTCCAGGGTGGCTGCGGCGGCTCCGGTGACAGCGTCAGCGACACCCCGGCCGAGGCGTCGCCGGCGTACGAGTGCCCGACCGGGCGGAACACCTGCTCGGCGACCGGCCTGGACCCGATCACCAACTTCATGGACTACACCTACGACTCGTGCATGTACCAGTTCACCGCGGGGCAGGCGAGCCGCATGCTGACCGCGTGGAACGCGTACCGCGCGGCGTAGCTCTCCTCGCGTACACCTGGTGCCGGCTCCGTCACGACGGAGCCGGCACCGGCGTTTTGTGGGACAGCAGGGCCGTGGTCAGGCGGCCGTGCACTGGACGTCACGGCTGCGGCGGGCCGGGCGGGTCGGCGGTACGGCGAGAGGCGCGGCCGGTGCGGGCGGGGCTTGCGGGTCCAGCCAGACCCGCACGGCCGGGCGGCTCGGGGTGACACCCGGAACGCCGGCGGCGTGCTGCTCGCGACGGGTCAACATCGCCACGTCGACGGTGAACTCGAACAGCCGCCAGTCGACCTGCGGCTCGGCCCGGGCGCTCTGCGCCAGTCGGGCCACCTGGACCGGGTCGGTGACCGGCCAGGCGTGGCCCGCCACGTACGCCTCGTCGTCGCTCTCCTCCGGAGGGAACGAGTGCAGCGCATAGCGGCCGTCCCGTTCGAGGTCGCGGCGCTTCGGCGAGTCGATGATGAAGCAGAACAGACCCTCGTCGGTGATGACCGGGGAGACCGGATGGACCCGGGGCCCGCCATCGGCGCGGACCGTGGCCAGGTAGCCGAAGCCCGGCCCGTACTGCTGCAGGAGAACGCGGATCCCGTCGGCGAGGCGGGGCTCGTCGGCGGCGAATTCGGACCAGGAAGCCATGCCGGCATTCTATCGAACAAATGTACGAGCAGCGACCTCGACGCGCTGGTCACCGGCACCAAATCCGGCCGATCCGGCCGACGCGGCTATGGTGGTCCGATGCTGCTCTCCGACCGTGACCTGGTCTCCGAGATCAAGGCCGGCACGCTGGGCCTGGAACCGTTCGAGCCCACCCTGGTCCAACCGTCCAGCATCGACGTACGACTCGACCGGCTGTTCCGGGTCTTCAACAACCATCTCTACACCCACATCGACCCGGCCATGCAGCAGGACGACCTGACCTCGGTGGTCGAGGTACCCGACGGTGAGCCGTTCGTGCTGCACCCGGGGGAGTTCGTGCTCGCCTCGACGCTTGAGGTGATCTCACTCGGCGACGAGCTCGCCGGCCGGCTGGAGGGAAAGAGCTCACTGGGCCGCCTCGGCCTGCTCACCCACTCCACCGCCGGGTTCATCGACCCGGGCTTCTCCGGTCACGTGACGCTGGAGCTGTCCAACGTCGCGAACCTCCCGATCACCCTCTGGCCGGGCATGAAGATCGGCCAGCTCTGCATCTTCCGGCTTTCGTCGCCGGCCGAGCACCCGTACGGCTCGGTGGTCTACGGCTCGCGCTACCAGGGTCAGCGGGGGCCGACGCCGAGCCGCTCCTGGCAGAACTGGCGTGCCTGGCCGACCCGATAGACAGCGGACGACGAGGGCCCGCCGCGGCGAGATCGCGACGGGCCCTGCTGCGTCCCGCGTTGGTCAGCCGGGGCGGCCGTAGCTGTGGATGGGCCCGTCGTCGACCTTCTTCATCTTGACGGGCACACCGGCCTGGGAGGCGTGCACCACCCAGCCGTCGCCGACGTACATGCCGACGTGGTGGATGTCGCTGTAGTAGAAGACCAGGTCGCCGGGGCGCAGATCGCCCCTGCTGACGTTCTTGGTCACCCGGCTCTGCGCGGCGGCGTTGTGTGGCAGCGACACACCGGCCTTCGCCCACGCGGCGAGCATCAACCCGGAACAGTCGTACGAGTTCGGACCCTCGGCACCCCACACGTACGGCTTGCCGATCTGGGCGCAGGCGAACTTGACCGCCGTGCCCGCGCCGCCGCCGGGGTAGCTGGCCGGGCAGGGCGCCGGACGCAGCGGACCGCCGCCACCGTTGCCGTACACCTTGAGGCGCAGCTTCTGCAGCCGGTCGATCTCTTCGTTGATCTGCTTCTTCTTGGCCGCCAGCTGCGCTTCGGTCCGGGTCAGCTGGGCCACCATCTCGTCGAGCGGCGCCTTCTGCCGGGCCAGCTCGTCGCGGAGATCAGCGACCTGCCGGACGTCCTGCTGCTGGTTGTGGGCGAACCGGTCGAGCATCTCGAGCTGCCCGACCACCTCGCCGGGCGACCGGCTGCCGAGCATCGTGTTGACGGTCGACAGGTTCTCGCCCATGTACGCGCGCACGGCCAGCGCGCTGACCTTGTTCATCGCGGCGTCGACCTGGCGCTCCAGGGGCGCGATGCGGGCGGCGAGCGCGTCGGCCTGCCTGCGCTTGACGGCCAGGTCCGCGCGGGTGGCGTTGTGCCGTTCGATGACCGGTTCGAGCTTGTTCCAGTCGGCGTCGATCTGGCGCTCGATCTCGGTGACTGACGGATCCGCGTGAGCCGCCGTGGCGCTGCCGGTCAGGACGACGGCTACGCCGACCAGGGCGGCGAGGGCGGTGGTGAAGCGGGACCAGCGTGGACGCGGCACGGTCGACGTCGGGTCGGCCGAGGCCGACCGTTCGGACGACGGCCGCGGGGCATGGAGGGCCACCGGGGTTCCGTACTCCTTCTTCCTGACCGCCTACCGGGTTAGCTGACGGGTTCGGGCGGGAAGTTGGCGCCCTACCGCATTGGCTGCGGATTCACCCCGGGGGAACCTGGGTCCCCGGCTCGCTCGCAAGCGACTCGGCGGTGTCGGTCCGTTACCGCCCGGGATGGGCAGACCTGCTACCGGGCCGACAAATGACCAGAGTAGAGACGGCCGTTACCGATCCGCAACCCGTGCGGCCGTGACACTCCGTACCGATTGGAGGAGGTCACCGAGCGTGCGTGAAGGTTTCTTTCGATGCAGTTTGAAATATGGAAAGGTATTGACGCGGACTCCCGACCAGCGCGAAGGTGACCACACAGTTACCAGTCAAATCTAGGGGGTTCGATGGAACGTCCAACCCTGCCCGCCGGCCGGCGCGCGTCGCTCGCGGTCGCCGTGGTCATCGCCACGGCCGCCGTACCGCTGAGCGCCGGCACCGCCTGGGCCGCACCGGCCGCCGACCGTCAGCAGCAGTACGCCGCCGCGTCGACTGAGTACGGCGTGCCGACCGCCGTGCTGCTCGGGGTCTCCTACCTGGAGTCCCGCTGGGACAGCAACGCCGGCACCCCGAGCACCAGCGGCGGCTACGGCCCGATGCACCTGACCGATGCCCGCCACGTGGCCGCCCTACCCGCGCGCGGCCACCACGACGCCGGCACCGAGGATCCGCGTGGCGACGACTCCCGTGCCGTCCTGGCACCCGCGCCGGCCACGGATCCCGCGCCGGCCACCGCCGCGATGCAGACCGTCGACGCCGCCGCCGCGCTGACCGGCGCCGCCCCCGAGGCGCTGCGCAGCGACGCGACGACCAACATCCGGGGCGGTGCGGCGCTGCTGGCCGCGTACCAACGGGAGGTGGGCGCCCCGGTCGGTGCCGGCACCGACCCCGCCACCTGGTACGGCGCGGTGGCCCGCTACGCCGGCGCGGACAGCGCCGACGCCGCGGCGGCCTTCGCCGACGAGGTCTACACCACCATCGGCGCCGGCGAGACCCGCGTGACCGACGACGGCCAGCGGGTCACGTTGCCGGCCCGCGCGGTCCAACCCCAGCGTTCCTGGCTGGACCGGCTGGGCCTGCGACGACTCGCCCGCCCGGACGGGCTGGAGTGCCCGCGGACGGTCTCCTGTGAATGGATTCCGGCACCCTACGAGGCGTTCGGCGACGGCGACTACGGCAACCACGATCTCTCCGATCGGCCCGCCCGGCAGAAGATCGAGTACATCGTCATCCACGACACCGAGGCGAGTTGGGCGACCACCCTGAAACTCGTCCAGGACCCGACCTACGTGAGCTGGCACTACTCGCTGCGCTCGGTGGACGGGCACATCGCCCAGCACGTCAAGACCAAGGACGTCGCCTGGCACGCCGGCAACTGGTACGTCAACGCGAAGTCGATCGGGCTGGAACACGAGGGCTTCGCCGCGCAGGGCACCTGGTACACCGAGGCGATGTACCGGACCTCGTCGAAGCTCGTCCGGCACCTCGCGCTGCGGTACGGCATCCCGCTGGACCGCCAGCACATCATCGGCCACGACAACGTGCCCGGCACCGTCGCGTCGACCGTGCGCGGGATGCACTGGGACCCGGGGCCCTACTGGGACTGGACGCACTACTTCGATCTGCTGCACGCGCCGCGACTGGACACCGGCACCCCCGCCACCGGGCTGGTCCGGATCGACCCCGACTACGCGACCAACCAACCGGCGTTCACCGGGTGCGTCACTCCTGGAACACCCTGCGCCCCGCGCGGCTCCTCGTCTGTGGTGCTGCACACCGCGCCGTCCGCGGACGCGCCGCTTGTCAACGACATCGCGCTCCGTCCGGACGGCACCCCGAACACGATGGACGTGTCGGACCACGGGGCCCGGGCCTCCGCCGGCCAGACGTACGCCCTGGCCGGCCGGCAGGGCGACTGGACGGCCATCTGGTACCTCGGGCAACGGGCCTGGTTCCACAACCCGGCGTCCGCGCCGACCGCCACCTGGACCGTCGGCGTGGTGGCCACCCCGAAGGCCGGCCGGACCACCATCCCGGTGTACGGGCGGGCGTACCCGGAGCAGGCTGCCTACCCTGCCGGCGTGCCCTACCAGGCGATCTCACCGCTGCAGTACACGCTGGCCGCCGGTCAGCGCTACGCCGTCGGCGCGGTGCTGGCCGGCGAGTACTACCGGGCCAGCACGTTCGACGGCTCCTCACCCGGCGACTGGACGGTGATCCGAGGTAACAACCGGTACGCGCAGATCCAGTTCGGCCACCGCATCATGTACGTCGACCTCGCCGACGTGCAGCTCCTGCCGTCCCCGGTGGGCGCACCCCGCTGACGAACGACATACGACGAGGGCCCCCGGTCATCCGACCGGGGGCCCTCGTTGCGTCCGCTGGATCAGCCGGGTCGGCGGAACCCGGCGATCGGCATGGTGGTGATGCTGGAAACCTGCACCGGTTTGCCGGCACGAGGCGCGTGCACCATCTGGTTGTTACCCAGATAGAGCCCGACATGGCTCAGACCGGAGAAGAAGAAGACCAGGTCACCGGGACGGGCGTCGGCGCGCGACACGGCCTTGCCCTCGTTCCACTGGTCACCCGTGTGGTGGGTGAGGTAGATCCCGGCCGACTTGTAGGCGTACTGGGTCAGGCCCGAGCAGTCGAACGAGTTCGGGCCGGTGGCGCCCCAGACGTACGGGTCACCGACCTGCTGGCAGGCGGTCTTGATCGCCTTCTGAGCGGCCACGGCGAGCACACCGTTGATGGTCGGGCAGCCGACGGTCTTGACCGTGGTCTTGGGCATCGACGCCTCGAGCTTCTTGATCTCGGCGTCGATCTGCTTCTTCTTGGCCGCCAGCTCGTTCTGCTGCTTGGTCTGGGTGGCGATCAGCGCGTCGAGCTTCTGCTTCTCGCTGTCGTACTTGGCCCGCACGGCCAGCACGCCCTCGACCTGCTTGCGCTCCTGCGCGGCCAGCCGGTCCAGGAGGGTGAGCTGCTCGGTGAGCGTGTCCGGCTTGGCGCTGATCAGCAGCGCGCCGATCTCCTGCGACGGGCCCGACATGTAGTAGCGGGACGCGAGGTCACCGACGCGGTTGAGCGCCAACTCGCTCTGCAGGGCCAACGGCTCGATCTTCTTCTGCAGGTCGGTCGACTTCTTCCGGTTGACCTTCAGCTGCGCCCGCACCTTGTTGTACTGCTCGATCGTGGGCTCCAACTGCTCCCACTTCTTGTCGATCTGCGCCTCGATCTCGTCGACCGTGGGCTCGGCCTGCGCCGGCACGGCGAGCATTCCGGCGCCGACCGCAGCGGCGGCGACCAGCACAAGCAGACGATGGGCGACCCGGCGCAGACCGCCCGGCCGAGCGGACAGTCCCGGGGCGTGACGATGAGGGGGCATGGTTGCCACCGGCACCGACTCCTTTGCAACCGACCGCCGGGCGCCTCGCGTGAGGGAAGGGCCGAGGCAGACGACCCACAGCGGTCGGTGCCCCACATTAGGGAAGCGTGGGGCCGGAATCAAGGCGAGGCGAGTCACCATCACTGTCACGCAACCGCTTGCACACCAAGGGTGTTTGCCAATTAACCAACGATTGCGGTCAATACATCGTCGAGCGTGACCACCCCGAGGGGACGCCGACCGTCGCTGACCAGCACCATGTGCCGCCGTTCGCGGCGCATGGCCAGCAGCAGATCGGCAAGCGTACGTTCCGGCGGCACCACCGCCAGCGGGCGGTAGACCTCCGCCGGCACCGGCGCCCGACGACCCTGCCCGGCGTACCCGAGCACGTCCTTGACGTGCACGAAGCCCAGTACGCGCCGGGTGGACCGCTGCACCACCGGGAACCGGGACCGGCCGGTCCGGGTCGCCAGCACCTCCAGCGACGCCGGGGAGACGTCCTCGGCCACCGTGACCACCGTCGACCACGGCTGCAACGCATCCGCCGCCGTCCGGGTGTGCAGGGCCAGGGCCCCGGTGATGCGGGCGTGCTCCTCGGCGTCGAGCAGCCCCTCCGTACGCGCCTGCGACACCAGCCCGGCCAACTCCTCGGCGGTGAACACCGTCTTCACGGCCTCGGTCGCCTCGATCCGCCAGAACGCCAGCACCCGGCGGGCCGCCCACTTCATCGCCAGCAGCAACGGCTTGGTGGCCACGCAGAAGGCCAGCATGGCCGGGCCCAGCCAGAGGGCGGAGACCTCCGGACCGGCCAGCGTGATGTTCTTCGGCACCATCTCGCCGACCACCGTGTGCAGGAAGACGACGACGCCGAGCGCGAGCACGAACGCCACCGGGTGCACCGCGCGCTCGGGCAGGCCGACCGCGTGGAACGGCGACTCCAGCAGATGAGCCAGCGCCGGCTCGGCGATCGCGCCGAGGCCCAGCGAGCAGACCGTGATGCCGAGCTGCGCACCGGCGATCATCAGCGGGATCTGGTTCATCGCCGACAGCGCCCAGCGGGCCCGCTTCGAGCCGACCGCCAACGGTTCGATCACCGTGCGCCGGGACGCGATCAGCGCGAACTCGCTGCCCACGAAGAACCCGTTGCCGAGCAGCAGCAGCACGGTCACCAGCAGCTCAGTCATCGGTGTCCGGCTCCGCCGGGCGCAGCACCCGGACCTGCTCGATCCGGTGCCGCTCCACCTCCACCACGGTGAACTCCCAGCCGTCCGCGTCGACGGTCTCGCCGGCCAGCGGGATGTGCCCCAGTCGCGCCATCAGGAAGCCGGCAAGCGTCTCGTACGGCCCCTCGGGCAGCCGGAAGCCCGTCTGCTCGGCCAGTTCGTCGGAGCGCAGCACCCCGTCGACCAGCACCGTGCGCTCCCCGCCCGGCACGGTCAACTCGACCGGCCCGGTGTCGTCCACACTGGCCGGATCGAACTCGTCGGCGATCTCCCCGACCAGCTCCTCGACCAGGTCCTCGATCGTCACCACGCCGTCCGTGCCGCCGTACTCGTCGACCACGATGGCCAGGTCAGCCCCGGCCGCCTTCAACGCTGCCAGCACGCCGTCCAGGTCCAGGCTCTCCGGCACGTACACCGGCTCCCGGGCCACCGACCCGACCATGGTCGACGCCCGCGCGGCCAGCGGCACGCCCAGCGCGTCCGGCACGCCGGCCACACCCGTGACCAGGTCCAGGGTCTCCTCGTACACCGGGAAGCGGGTCCGTCCGGTCCGCCGCGACTCTTCGAGCAGCTCGGCCACGGTGGCGGTGGCGCGCAGCGCGACCACGTCGACCCGCGGGGTCATCGCCTCGGCCGCCCGTTTGTCGCCGAACCGGATGGTGCGGCGCAGCAGCATCGCCGTGTCCGTGGGCAGCGCGCCCGCGCGGGCCGAGATGGCGGCCAGCAGGCCCAGCTCCTCCGGTGAGCGGGCGCTGGCCAGCTCCTCCTGCGGCTCCACGCCGAGCGCCCGGACCAGCCGGTTCGCCGAGCCGTTCAGGCCCCGGATCACCCAGCCGAACGTCCGGGAGAAGGTGTGCATCGGCCCGGCGGTGGCCAGCGCGGCAGGCATCGGTTGGGCCAGCGCCGCGTTCTTGGGCACCAGCTCGCCGAAGAGCATGGAGATCAGCGTGGCCAGGGCCAGCGCCAGGAACGGAGTGAAACGCTCGGTGCTCTCCCCGGCGACCGGGCGCAGCAGCGGGGTGAAGATCCGGGCCAGGGCGGGCTCGGCCAGATAGCCGGTGAGCAGCGCGGTGATGGTGATGCCGAGCTGCGCTCCGGAGAGCTGGAAGGACAGCTCACGCAGCGCGGTGCGGACCGTCAGGGCGGCCTCGTCGCCGGCGGCGGCCCGGCGGTCGATCTCCGCCCGATCGACCGTGACCAGGGCGAATTCGGCCGCGACGAAGAACGCGTTGCCAGCGGTCAGCGCAACGAAGCCGACCAGTGGCAGCAGCGTGGTCCAGAGCAGGCCGTCGATGTCGCCTCACCTCGGCCGCGATTGTGCCACGCCGGGCGCGCGACGGCCGGGCCCCGGTCGGGCGCGGCGGCGGCACCCCGTGGGCGCCGCCGCCGTCCGATGATTTTCGCGGTACGCCTCAGCCGGCGACCGGCGCGGACTCCTTGTCGCCCCGCGGCTGCTCCGGCTTGACCGAGCGCAGCAGGACGCTCGCCACGTCGATCACCTCGACCTGTTCGCCGGCACCCTTGCCGTTGACCCCGTCGTTGAGCATCGTCGAGCAGAACGGGCAGCCGACGGCGACGGTCTTCGCCCCGGTGGCCATGGCCTCCTCGACCCGGTCCACGTTGATCCGCTTGCCGATCTTCTCCTCCATCCACATCCGGGCGCCGCCGGCGCCGCAGCAGAAGGAGCGCTCGCTGTTGCGCGGCATCTCGGTGATCTCGCCCTCGATGGCGTCCCCGAGCACCTCGCGAGGGGCCGCGAAGATCCGGTTGTGCCGACCCAGGTAGCAGGGGTCGTGGTAGGTCACGCCGCCGTCGACGGGCTGCACCGGGGTCAGCTTGCCGGTGGACACCAGGTGGGCCAGCAGCTGGGTGTGGTGGACCACCTCGAACTCGCCGCCGAGCTGGCCGTACTCGTTGCCCAGGGTGTTGAAGCAGTGCGGGCAGGTCGCGACGATCTTGCGCTTGGCCTTCTCCCGGCCCTCGAACGCCTCGTTCAGCGTCTCCACGTTCTGCTGGGCGAGCATCTGGAAGACGAACTCGTTGCCGATCCGTCGCGCCGGGTCGCCGGAGCAGGTCTCGCCCTCGCCGAGGATCGCGAACTTCACGCCGGCCTCGTTGAGCAGGGTGGCCACGGCGCGGGTGGTCTTCTTGGCCCGGTCCTCGAACGCGCCGGCGCAGCCGACCCAGAACAGGTACTCGAAGTCGTCCACCTCGCCGACCCGGGGCACCTCGAAGTCCAGGCCCTTGGTCCAGTCTTCGCGGGTGTTCTGCGGGGCGCCCCACGGGTTGCCCTTGTTCTCCAGGTTGCGCAGCATCACGCCGGCCTCGGAGGGGAAGCTCGACTCGATCAGCACCTGGTAGCGGCGCATGTCGACGATGTGGTCGACGTGCTCGATGTCGACCGGGCACTGCTCGACGCAGGCGCCGCAGGTGGTGCAGGACCAGAGGACGTCCGGGTCGATGACCCCGCCCTCCTCGGCGGTGCCGATCAACGGCTTGTCGGCCTCGGCCAGGGCCAGCACGTCCAGGTGCGCGAGCTGCGCCTGGGTGGCCTTCTCCTCGCCGGTCAGGTCCTTGCCGCCACCGGCCAGCAGGTAGGGCGCCTTGGCGTACGCGTGGTCGCGCAGACTCAGCACGAGCAGCTTGGGCGACAGCGGCTTGCCGGTGTTCCAGGCCGGGCACTGCGACTGGCAGCGACCGCACTCCGTGCAGGTGCTGAAGTCCAGCAGACCCTTCCAGGTGAACTGCTCGACCTGGGCGACGCCGAACTGGTCCTTCTCCGGGTCCGCCTCCTCGAAGTCGAGCGGCTTGCCCTCGCTCATCATCGGGCGCAGCGCGCCGAGGCCGGAACCGGCCGGCTTGGTCGGCTCACGCTTGAAGAAGATGTTGGGGAACGCCAGGAACCGGTGCCAGGCGACGCCCATGGTGACGTTCAGCGAGATGACGATCAGCCAGGTCATCGAGATAATGATCTTGATGAGCGCGGCGACGCTGGCGCCGTCCTGCCAGTCGGGCAGCACCGCGCCGACCGCGTGGCTGACCGGGGTGGCCCAGACCGGGTACTCGAAATGGTCGGTGGCGACCTTGAAGCCCCGGATCACGAACCCGAAGATCAGGACCAGCAGCACGATCCACTCGACGAAGTAGCCCTGCCACATGGTCGAGCCGGTGAACCGGGAGCGACCGCCCGGCCGGGTGGGCCGGTTGCGCAGCCGGATCGCCATCAGCACCAGGATGCCGACCAGGCCCAGCACGCCGATGACCTCGGTGGCCAGGCCGAAGATCGTCCAGTGCCCGATGATCGGCAGCCCGCCGGTCGGGGTGACCACCTCGAAGTACGCCTCGAGCACCAGCAGTGACAGCACGATGAAGCCGACCATCACGAACCAGTGCGCGGCACCCACCACGCCCCACTTGAGCATGCGGGTGTGGCCGGCGGTCTCCACCAGCATCTTCTTCGTGCGGGCACCCTTGTCGGTGAACCGCTCCGGAGCGGGTTGCCCCAGCCGGATGACGGCCGTCATCTTCATGACCGCGCGCACCGCCAGCCACACCGCCACGGCGGTGATGCCGGCCGCGAGGATCGTGGTGACGATCTGGACGCTGCCCATCGAGTTGGCCTCCCGGTCTGCTGCCTGTCGAGCGGTTCAGCAACCGGGACCGGGGCAGGACGAAGCCAGCGTCGCGCCGCTGCCACACCTGCGACCGGACCGGTCGATGACCTCGCTCCGCTCGGTCATGCAGTGCAGCCTACGCGCAAGGTTACCCAGCAGTAACGTGAGTCATCTCGCAGTAGGCCACGCTGCCTGCGGACACCATAGGGTGCCCCGCCCGGTCCCGCCGGGCAGGGGCGTGGCGGGTGACCTGGGTCCTTCGGCGCGGCGGCGCCCAGGCCCAGCGTCAGCGGGAGAGGCTCAGCGCCAGCGCGAGAGCAGCACCAGCGACGCGACCATCGCGCCGAAGCCGACCGCGAGGTTCCAGTACTGCCACGAGGCGACCGGGTACTCCTGCTCGGAGAGGTAGTAGACGACCAGCCAGCCGATGCCCGCGACGATCAGGGCGACCGCGGTGATCGGCAGCCACACCGGGCTAGGCTTGCGCGACGCCGCCGTCGTCGTCGGACGGACGTCCGTCGGCGGGGTGTACACCTTCTTCTTGCGGACCTGAGACTTGGGCACGGCGCTCTCCAGAGGGGGTGACGACCTCGTCCGGCCTGACAACCGGACGCGGAGGCGACGGTTCATGGCCAATAATGTTCGACAGCTAGCGTAGTCCCGAACGGCCGCCTGGACCACGAATGGGGTCAGGCAGGTACATGGAGTGACCGAAAAGGGCGGGACTGTTCGCATCACCGGCCCGGCCGGCACGAACCGGTCCCCGACACGCGGAAGGAACGCTCGGTGGAGTACACATCCGGCGCCGCCTCCTGGCAGAAGGCCCTCCGACGGGCCGTCGCCGGGCTGCTGCCCCGGCGACCACGCCAACGGCGACCAGGCTGGTCGATCGGGGTGCCCCTGATCGCCGCCGCGGCGGGGCTGCTCTTCACCACCACCGCGACCACGGCGGGCGGCACCGCTCTCCGCGAGGACCGGCGGCCCCAGCTCAACCAGCTCATCGAGGAGCGCGAGCAGCAGGTCGAGGCGAGCGAACGCCGCGCTGCCACCCTGCGCGACGAGGTCCAGCAACGCACCGACACACTTGCCGGCTCGGACGCCCCGATCAAGGCCCAGCAGGCCCGCGCCCAGGGCAGCCTCAAGGCGGCCGGGTTCACCGCCGTCACCGGCACGGCCGTGACCGTCGAGCTGAACGACGCGCCCCAACACGACGACGAGGCCCACTCCGACGCCACCAACGACGACCTGGTCGTGCACCAGGGCGACGTACAGGCCGTGGTCAACGCACTCTGGGCGGGTGGAGCGGAGGCCATGTCAATCATGAACGTCCGCGTGCTCGCAACCAGCGCGGTACGCTGCGTCGGTAACACCCTGCTGCTCCATGGTCGGGTGTACTCCCCACCGTTCAAGATCGTAGCAATCGGCGATCCCGCTGCCCTCCAGCAGGCCCTCGCCAGCTCTGAGGGAGTCCGGTTGTTCAAGGACGCAGTCGACGACTATCAACTCGGCTACAAGGAGTCCGTCTCCACGGTGACCATCAAGGCCTTCGAGGACTCGACCGCGCTGCGCTCGGCGACGGTGCCCAGGTGAGCAGCCCGGACGAACGCCGCGACGGGCGACACCGGGACCAGGCCGACGACCCGACCGCCTTCCTGCCCAAGGTCGACCGACCCGAGCCGACTCCGGAGCGGCCCGAGCCGACGCCGGGCCAGGCTCGGACCGGCAACTGGCCCGAGCCCGTGCTGCCCGGCCGGCCACGGTCGCCGCGTCCGGCGGAAGCTCCCGAGCCGCCGAGCACCGCCGGCCCGCCTCCGGCCGACCGCTCCGCCCCGCCGCGGGCGGGCCTTCCCGGCTCCGGCCCGCGCGCCGACCACCCTGCCCCGCCCAGCGCCGGCCGACCTGACCCGCAGCGCGCTCCACACCACCCGAGCCCGGCGGCACCGCCGCCCTGGCCGGGTGGCGCAGCGCCCGGCTCGTCTCCGCGCGGCGGGCCCGGCCAGCCCCCCGCCGCCGCTCCCGGCCGACCGACCGCGCCCTCCGCGCAGGGGCCGGTCCGGCCGGCCGCCCCGGGCAACGACCACGCGCGCGGCCCAGCCCCCGGCGCCGCGCCGATCCGCCCGGCGACCGCCGGCGGCCCGTCCGGCGCCTCGACTCCTCCCGGCGGCGCGACCCAGTCCGGCGGCGATGCGCCGACCGCGTTCATCCCGAAGGTTGGCGCGGGTCCCGCACGCCCGACCGGCGCGGCGGGCACCCCGGTCTCTCCAGCCGGGCCGGGCCGACCCGCCGACCCGAACGCCACCGCCCTCATCCCCGCCGTACCGTCCGGGCCGGCACCCCGGCCTCCGGCCATGGACTCCACGGCGCTGATGGGCGCCGTCCCCCGTACGTCGACGCCGGATGAGCCGGCCGGCGCGGACGACAGCGCCGCCGAGCCTCCCCGACCCCGTCGGGGCGAGCGGGTGGTCCAACTTCGGCCGCACCAGACCGGCGAGGGCTACAAGAGCGTCTACTCGGAGCTCACCCGCCCGTCGTTGGGTTCCCGGCTGCGGAGCGGCATCCGGGTCACCGGCGAGGTGCTGATCACCTTCGGCCTGGTCGTGCTGCTCTTCGCCGGCTACGAGGTGTGGGGCAAGTCGGCCATCGTCGACGCCCACCAGAACGACCTCACCAACGAGCTCGCCCAGGCGTGGGCTCCCGACGACGACCCCACGGTGGCCCCATCGGCCACCCCGAGCGTCAAGCCGTCTCCACCCGTGCACGGCAAGCCGATCGCGGGCCTCTACATCCCCAAGCTCGACAAGAACTGGGTGGTGGTCGAGGGGGTCACCCAGGCCGACATCCGATACGCCCCGGGTCACTACCCGACCAGCGCACTGCCTGGTCAGGTCGGCAACTTCTCCGTGGCGGGTCACCGCAACCGGGCCACCTTCTGGCGGTTGGACGAGCTGGACGAGGGCGACGCGATCGTGGTCGAGGGCAAGACCGACTGGTACATCTACCGGGTGGCGCGGACCCGCATCGTGAAGCCCACGCAGGTCGAGGTGGTGGCCCCGGTGCCCGGCGAGCCGAACAAGAAGCCGACCAAGCGGATGCTCACGCTGACCACCTGCAATCCGAAGTTCGACAACTACCAGCGCCTGATCATCCACGCCGAGCTGGACCGGACACAGCCCAAGTCGGCGGGCCGCCCGACGGAGCTGGGAGGCTGACCCGATGTACGCCTTCATCTGGCGTAAGCTCCCGTTCGGCCTGGCCGGCAAGCTGGTCGGTTCGGTGCTGCTCGCGGCCGCCACGGTGGCCCTGCTCTGGTACGTGGCCTTCCCGTGGGCCGAGCCGCTGCTGCCCTTCGACGACGTGCAGGTCACCCAGGACTCCGGCGTTCCGGGGGAGCCGGGCGGCGGAGACGCGGTGACCGGGGACACTCCGGCCGGTGACGAGCACGAGCTGCCGTACGACACCGACCAGAACAATCCCGCGCCGTCCACTCCGAGCAGGTGACCATGCGCGTCCTGGTGATCGACAACTACGACTCGTTCGTCTTCAACCTGGTGCAGTACCTGGGCCAGCTCGGCGTGGACTGCGACGTCCGCCGCAACGACGAGATCGACGTCGCCGAGGTCGGCCGGGTGGGCGCGGCCGGCATCCTGCTCTCACCCGGACCGGGGAGCCCCGACCGGGCCGGCATCTGCCTGGACGTCATCCGGGAGTACGCGGGCGAGCTGCCGATCTTCGGCGTCTGCCTCGGCCACCAGGCCATCGGCGAGGCGTTCGGGGCGACCGTGACCCGGGCCGCCGAGTTGCTGCACGGCAAGACCTCCGAGGTGCGGCACCACTCGGTCGGCGTGCTCGCCGGCCTACCCGACCCCTTCACCGCGACCCGCTACCACTCGCTCGCCGTGCTCCCCGAGACGCTGCCCGACGAGCTGGAGGTCACCGGCTGGACCGGCTCCGGTGTGGTGATGGCGATGCGGCACCGGACGCTGCCCATCGAGGGCGTGCAGTTCCACCCGGAGTCGGTGCTCACCGAGGGCGGCCACCTGATGCTCGCCAACTGGCTGGCCGGTTGCGGCCACCCGGAGGCGCTGGAGCGCGCCCCCGCGCTGGCCGCCGAGGTCGACGCCCGCCGCCGGGCCGCCTTCGCCGCCGCGTAGACCGGAACCGACCGGTCAGCTTCGCAGGGCGTCCCGCACGGCGGGGCTCACCGACGACCGGACCGCGGGCGGCCGGCCCCGGAACGCGTCCCAGGCGGCCTTGCCGCTGGCGAAGTAGTCGCGGACGGCCTTGCGGACGAGCAGGCCGGGCCCGCAACCATCGCATCGAGCGGTGACCCCGTCGACGTCGAGGCCGAGGTGCCGACAGAGCGTCACCGCCCGGGACAGGTGGTAGGACTGCGTCACGACCAGAGCCCGCTGGACGCCGTACACGTCTCTCGCGCGGGCGCAGCTGTCGTACGTGTCCAGGCCGGACGGGTCCGCCACCACCCGCCGGGGATCCACGCCGAGCTTCTCGGTCAGATACGCGGTCATCACCGTCGGCTCGTCGCCGGACGTGCCACCCCCGTCGCCGGAGACCAGCACCACCCGGGCCCGCCCGGTACGCACCAGCTCGGCGGCGGTCTCCAGGCGGCCGACGAGCCGTTCGCCCGGCTGCCGCCCGTCCGCCGTCACCGCGGTACCCAGGACGATCACGACGTCGGCGGCGGGAGCATCCGCTTCGCCGTACGTGTGCCCGCGCGCTCCGAACGTCGTCCACAGCCACGGGGCGCTGCTCAGGACAAGCAGGACCACGCCGACGGCGACCCCGCGCAGCAGATGCCGACGCCACCGGCCCGTCCTCGCACGATCGACGGCGGAGCCCGGCCGGAGGCTCCGCACCCAGGCGCGGACGGCTACTCCTCGGGAAGCCGGACCGGCGGCGGGAAGATCGGCTGACCGGAGCCACCACCGATGCCCGGCGTCGTCGGCGTGCCACTCGGCGTCGGCGTCGGCGTCACCGACGGGGTGGGCGTCTCGACGACCTTCTCCGGGATGCTGATCTCCAGGGTCACCGTCCTGCCCTGGGCCAGCTCGGTGCCGCCCTTCGGGCTCTGCGACTGGACGCGTCCGGCCTGATCGGCCGAAACCTCGTCACCGTCGCGGAACTTGACCTCGTAACCCGCCGCGCGAAGCTCCTGGGCGGCATCGTCCTTGGTGGAGTTGACGACGTTGGGGACCTTGTCGACGTTGCCCCGGGAGACCTCGACGGTGACCTTGCTGTCCTGGGCGACAGTGGTGCCCGACGGAGGGGTGAGCTTGACGACGATGCCCTTCTGCGCCGGGTTGTCGACCTGCTTCTCCTCGACCACCAGCCCCAGACCCTCGAGCTGGTCCTTGACGTTCACGAACTGCGAGTTGACCAACCCGGTGGGGATCTTGACATCCGGCTTGCCGTCGCAGATCTGGACGGTCACCCGGCTGCCCTCCTTCAGCCGGGCACCCGGTGCGGGATCCTGCTTGGCGACGGTGTCCTTCGTGCAGTCGTTGGCCAGGATCGGATCGCCCGCCACCGGCAGGAAGCCCGCATTCTGGATCTCGGTGAACGCCGCAGCCTGGGCCTTGCCGGCGAGGGTGGGCACCGACTTCAGGTCCTTGTCCTGCTGCTTACTCCACAGCAGGGCGGCGACCAGGGCGATCACCGCCAGCACGCCGACCGCGCTGAACAGGGCGATCAACCAGGAGGACGCCTTGCGCTGGCGCGGATCGCCGACCCGGGCCGGAATCTGCCGGGTCTGCGGGCCCGTGGCGGCGGGCGGGTAGCCGCCACCGCCACCGGCCGGGGCCATCGCCACCGTCTCGGCCTCGCGCAGCACCGGAGTGGCCAGCACCGGCCGGCCGGCGGCGGCGCGCAGCAGGTCGGCCCGCATCTCGCCGGCGCTCTGGTAGCGGTTGAGCGGGTTCTTCGACAGCGCCTTGAGCACGATCGCGTCGACCGCCGGGGTGACGTCCGGGTTGATGTCGCTCGGGGTCGGCGGAGTCTCCCGCACGTGCTGGTACGCGACGCTTACCGGGCTGTCCCCGACGAACGGCGGGTGCCCGCAGACCAGCTCGAAGAGGACGCAGCCGGCCGCGTACACGTCGGAGCGGGCGTCCACGGCCTCACCGCGCGCCTGCTCGGGCGACAGGTACTGGGCCGTGCCGATCACCGCGCTGGTCTGCGTCATGGTGGTCGCGCCGCTGGCCAGCGCCCGGGCGATGCCGAAGTCCATCACCTTGACCTGGCCGGTCTGGGTGAGCATGACGTTGCCCGGCTTGATGTCCCGGTGGATGATGCCGTGCCGGTGGCTGAACTCCAGCGCCGCGCACATGTCGGCGCAGATCTCCAGCGCACGGCGCGGCTGCAGGCGGCCCTCGGCCCCGAGGACCTCCTTCAACGTCCGTCCGTTGACGAACTCCATGACGATGAAGGGCAGCGTCTCGCCGGTCGGCGCGGTCTCCTCGCCGGTGTCGTAGACCGCCACGATCGCCGGGTGGTTGAGCGATGCGGCGTTCTGCGCCTCCCGGCGGAACCGCATCTGGAACGTCGCGTCCCGGGCGAGGTCGGTGCGGAGCATCTTGATCGCGACGTCCCGACCGAGCCGGAGGTCGCGACCGCGGTGCACCTCGGCCATGCCGCCGTAGCCGAGCAGCTCGCCGACCTGGTACCTGCCACCGAGCAGGCGGGCCTGCGCTGTCATCGCGTCTGTCGTCCTTCGCTCGTCGTCGTCCCGCCGTCACCCGGCCGGAGTCGTACCTCACGACGGTACGACGTCCGGGTCGCATCGTCGCGTCCGTCGAGCCGCAGCGCGCCGGACGTCACGGTCTGTGAAGCCGACGCCCCGGACGCACCGGTCTGCGACTGCTTCCGCAGGTTGTAGGAAATCACGCCGGAGCAGAGCAGGACCAGTAAGGCCAGCAGGATGGCGAGGAGCACCATCCCGGGCCGGGACCGACGCGGCTCGGGCGCCGGCAGCCCCGGGACGGCCTGCCGGGCGTACGCCGGTGGCTGTTCCTGCCGGGTCTGTGCCGGCGGCACCGCTGCGGCGCCGCGCGGGTAGCCGGCCGGGGCGACCGGCGGGCGCGCGTGCGGTACGGCCGGTGCGACAGCGGTGGGGCGGGGCTGCTGGGCCGGCGCGACAGTCGTCGGGCGCTGCCCGACGGGCCGGTGCGGGGCGTTCGGCGGCCGGAGTTGCTGCGCCTGCGGCACCTGGGCCCGGCCGGGCGCGGCGGGTGAGGACGGCGCACCGGAGACCGGGCCGGTGTGACCGCCGGCCCGGGCCTGCTGGGACAGCGCGGCCTTGAGCTGGCGGGCGACTCCGGCGAGCGCGGCGGCGCTCGGCCAGCGGGCGGCCGGATCCTTGGCCAGCGCCCGTTCCACCACCGCGCGGACCTGCGGCGGGATGTCGGACGGCAGCGGCCGGGGCGTCTCCCGAACGTGCCGCATGGCGATGTCGAGCGGGTTGTCGCCCTCGAACGGTCGCCGCCCGGCGAGGCACTGGTAGGCGACCACGCCGAGCGCGTACACGTCGGACGCCGGGGTGGCCACCTGACCGGTGGCCTGCTCCGGAGAGATGTACGAGGCGGTGCCGAGCACCGAGCCGGCGGCGGTGAGCTGGCCGACGATGTCGGAGCGGGCGATGCCGAAGTCGGTCAGCACCAGCGTGCCGTTCGGCCGGACCAGCAGGTTGCCCGGCTTCACGTCGCGGTGCACGATGCCCTTCTCGTGCGCGGCGTGCAGCGCGTCGGCGGCCTGCGCGACAAGCGCCATCGTCCGGGCCGGAGTGAGCCGACCGACCCGGCTCAGCGTGGACGACAGGGCGTCGCCCTCGACGTACTCCATGACCAGGAAGGCGATCTGCTGGTCGTTGCCGAAGTCGTAGACGTCCACCACGCCGGGATGGTTGATGGTCGCCATGGTCCGGGCCTCGCCTCGGAACCGCTCGGCGAAGTCGGGGTCGTCGAGCAGCGCGGGGAGCAGGCTCTTGACCGCTACCGTCCGGCCGAGCACCTGGTCGGTGCCGCGCCAGACGTCACCCATGCCGCCGCTGGCGATCCGCTCGTCGAGGCGGTAGCGGTTGCCGAGCTGGACGCCAGGGCTGAGCATGTCAGCGGCCCCCGGGGTCGTTGATGGCGGCCTTCATGATCTGGCCGCCGATCCGGGCCGCTTCGGCGCTGCCGCCGCTGCCGGCCTGCTCCAGCACGACACACACCGCGGAGACCGGGTTGCCGTTCTTGTCCAGGGCGAAGCCGATGAACCAGCCGTGGTCGGGCCGGTCCGGGGCGGACTGGGCGGTGCCGGTCTTGCCGCCGACCGTGTAGCCGCTGATCGCCGCCTTCTGGCCGGTGCCCTTCTGGACCACGCTGACCATCATGTCGCGCAGGTCGCTGGCGACCTGACCGCTGACCGGCTGACGCAGCTCCCGCGGCTTGGCGGTGTAGTAGCTGGTGGTCCGGTCCGGGGCGAGCAGCTGCCGGACCAGGTACGGCCGCATCTGGCTGCCACCGTTGGCGACCGACCCCGCGATCATCGCGCCCTGCAGCGGCGTCATCCGGACGTTGTTCTGACCGATCGAGGACTGGGCCAACGCGGCCTGGTCGGTGCTGCCGTCCGGGTTCAGCATGTCGCCGGTCCGGCTGGCCGCCGTCCGCAGACCGCCCTCGCCGAGCTGCCCGACCGTGAGGTCCTCCTGCTCGAAGCCGAACTGCCGGGCCTTTTCCTTGACCTTGTCGGCGCCGAGCCGTACGCCGAGCTGCGCGAAGCCGGTGTTGCACGACTCGGTGACCGCCTCCAGCAGGGTGACCTGCGGCTCGGGGCAGATCGACGGGGCGGCGTTGCGGATCGGGCTGCCCGAGGTGGGTGGGGTGTAGCTGGAGCGTGCCGGGATGAGGGTCGTCTTGGTGACGCCGTTCTCCAGCGCCGCCGCGGCGACCACGATCTTGAAGGTGGAGCCCGGGGGCAGCGTCTCGGAGAGGGCCCGGTTCTTCAGCGGGCCGTCCGGGTCCTGCTCCAGCTTGTTGATCTCCGCCGCGGCCGCGGTCGTGTTGTGGCTGACCAGCGGGTTCGGGTCGAAGCTGGGCATGGACACCAGGGCCTGCACCGCACCGGTCCGCGGGTCGATGGCGATGGCCGCGCCGCGTTTCGCGTCCACCTGGTTGTTGCGCATCTGCTCGTACGCCACGTCCTGCGCCCGCTTCGAGAGCGTGAGGAGCACGTTGCCGCCACCGGTCTCGTCACCGGTGAACATGTCCTTGAACCGGTCGCCGATCAACTGGTCGCTGGTGCCGGCCAGGAAGTCGTTCTCCACCTGCTCGATGCCGGTGTCGGCCAGGTTGACCGGCTTGTAGCCGAGCACGTGCGCGTACTTGGCCCCACCCGGGTAGGTGCGCTGGAACTTCAGCTTGCCGGTGGTCTCCTTGCTGGTGGCCACCGCCGTGCCGCCGGCCTCGATGTTGCCGCGCTTGCGCTTGTAGTCGGCAACCTGGACCCGGCCGTTGTAGTCACTGGTGCGGTACTCGTCGGCCTTGTACGCCTGGATCCAGTTGAGGTTCGCGAAGAGCAGACCGAACAGGACCATGACGACGATGCCGACACGGCGCAGGGGTGCGTTCACGGCTTGATCACCTCCGTGGGAGCACCATGCAACTGCTCGGGCTGGCCGCCCGAGGGCCGGCTCGCCTTGCCGGCACTGCCCGTCACCGTTCGCCGGGCCCCATCGGAGACCCGCAGCAGGACCGCGATGAGCAGCCAGTTCGCCATCAGCGACGAACCACCGGCGGACAGGAAGGGGGTGGTCTGGCCGGTCAGCGGAATGAGCTTGCTGATGCCGCCGACGATCACGAAGACCTGCAGGCCCAGGGTGAAGGCGAGGCCACCGGCGAGCAGCTTGCCGAACGAGTCACGGACCGCGAGCGCGGCACGCAGGCCCCGCTCCACGATCAGCAGGTAGACCACGAGCAGCGCGGAGAGGCCGAACAGGCCGATCTCCTCACCGATGCCGGCGAAGATGAAGTCGTTCTGCACCTCGGGCAGGATGTCCGGCTGACCGCCGCCCGGCCCGGCGCCGAAGAGCCCGCCCGTACCGAGGGCGAGCAGGCCCTGGACGAGCTGGTAGCCCTTGTCGGTCGGGTCGGCGAACGGATCCAGCCAGATCTCGGCACGCAGGTAGAAGTTGGCGAACGGCCCACCGACCGTCGAACCGAGGACGTACGCGAGGTAGGCGCCGCCGAAGAAGAGGAGCAGACCGATCAGCAGCCAACTGACCCGCTCGGTGGCGATGTAGAGCGTCACCACGAACATGCCGAAGTAGAGCAGCGAGGTGCCCAGGTCCTTCTCGAAGACCAACACCAGGAGGCTGATCAGCCAGACCACGACCACCGGGCCGAGGTCCCGACCACGCGGGAAGTCGATGCCGAGGAACCGCCGGCTGGCCAGCGAGAGCACCTCACGCTTGCGCACCAGGTAGTAGGCGAAGAAGACCAGCAGCGCCAGCTTGGCGAACTCACCCGGCTGGAGCGAGAAGCCGCCGACCCGGATCCACAGCTTGGCGCCGTTGATCTCGGAGATGCTGCTCGGCAGCACCGCCGGGAGCATCACCAGCACGATGCCGGCAAGCCCCAGGGTGTACGCGTACCGGGAGACCGACCGGTGGTCGCGCATGATGGCGAGCAGGCCCGCGGCGAGGATCACCGAGGCGAGCGTCCACGCGAGCTGCCGGCCGCCGATGCCGGCGAAGGTGGCCAGATCCTCCCGGTCGACCGGGGCGGCCTCACCCAGGTCGATCCGGCGCAGGAAACCCACCCCGAGGCCGTTGAGCAGGGCCACCGCCGGCAGCAGAGCCGGGTCGGCGAACGGGGCGAGCCACCGGATGACCAGGTGCAGGCCGAGGAAGACCGCGCCGAGGGCGGCGGCGGGCATCCAGAAGTCCGGGGTGACCGTGTCCAGAAGGTTCGCCTCGACGGTCGCCATGTACGCGGCCACCAGCACCATGGCCAGCAGCAGCAGGGACAGCTCGGCGTTGCGTCGGGACCGGGCCAGGCGTACGCCGGAGTCCCCGCCCGTGGTGGCGGGCGAGGGTGCCGGTGTGGCCGCTACGGTCACGGGTGGAGTCCTTGGGATCTCAGCCGACGCTCACTCGGGAGACCGGCAGCCGGCCGGGTCGAGCGCCGGCGGGGCCGAGTCGGAGGGCGTGGCGTCGGGTGTGGTGGTCGGGTCGGTCCCGGCGGCGGTGGCCGCGCTGGTCGGGCTCGCGCTGAGGACCCCGTTCACCGACGCGCCGGGGGTTGGGCTGGTGTTCGGCGTCGGGGACGTCGCGGGCGGGGTGGGCGTCGGGGTGCCGGCCGCCGCGCCCGGGTCGGGCGGGCAGATCGGCTTGAGGTTGGGGTTGGTCGGGGTGTCGCTGGTCAGCTCGGCGAGCTGGCGCTCGGCATCCGGCTCGTTCTTGGCCCGGATGCCCACCTTGACCGTGTCCTGAGCGGCGACCGTGAGGTCGTCCAACCGGGTACCGCTGGTGCGATGCACGGTGGACAGGTCCATCCCGGCGATCTGCCCCTGGATGCCACGGAAGACGGCGACCTGCCCTTCCTCGGTGGCGCCCACGTAGTACTGCCGCTGGGTGTACGTCCAGCCGGCGAAGGCCGCACCGCCGACGATCACCAGCAGGGCCAGTGCCATCACGGCGGTCCGCACCGGCCGGCGCTTCGGCCGCTCCGGCTCGTCGTCGGACGCGTTGGGCTCCTCGGGCGCCGCGGGGCGCGGCGCGGAGAGCGCCGAGGCCCGGGCGGCCGGGGTCGAGTCGTCGGCGGAGGTGGCCATGCCCCGGTCCCGGGCGGCGGCGCCGCCGACGATCGGGGTGGCCTCGACGATGTCGTGGTCGGTGGCGTCGGCGATGATCACCGTGATGTTGTCCGGACCGCCGCCGCGCAGCGCGAGCTGCACCAGCCGCTCGACGCACTGCTGCGGGTCGGTGTACTCCCGCAGGGTCTCGCCGATGGTCTCGGCGCTCACCACGCCGGAGAGGCCGTCGCTGCAGATGAGGTACCGGTCGCCGGGCAGCACCTGGCGCACCGAGTACTCCGGGTCGATGTCCCGGCCGTCGAGAGCTCGGGTCAGCAGCGACCGCTGCGGGTGACTGCTCGCCTCCTCGGCGCTGATCCGGCCCTCGTCGACGAGCATCTGGACGTACGTGTCGTCCTTGGTGATCTGGGCGAACTCACCATTGCGCAGCAGATAGGCCCGCGAGTCGCCGATGTGGACCATCCCCAGCTTGCTGCCGGAGAAGAGGGTCGCCGTCAGCGTGGTGCCCATCCCCTCCAACTGCGGGTTGGCGTCCACCGTGTCGCGGAGCTGTTGGTTGGCGGTGCCCACGGCCGAACGCAACGCGTCGACGAGAGCGTCCCCTGGGACGTCCTCGTCGAGCGGCGCCATGGCACCGATGACGATGTTGCTGGCGACGTCACCGGCGGCCATGCCGCCCATGCCGTCGGCAACGGCGAGTAGCCGCGGCCCGGCGTAGACGGAGTCTTGATTGCCGTCACGGATCAGACCGCGGTCGCTGTGGGCCGCATAGCGCAGGGTCAGAGTCATGGCCGTAATTCGAGGGAAGTGCGGCCGATCCGGATCGGCACGCCGAGGGGTACGGGGGTTGGTCCGGTGACCTTAGCGCGATCTAGGTACGTGCCGTTAGTCGAGCCGAGGTCCTCGACGAACCACTGGCCCTCGCGCGGCACGAGTCTCGCGTGCCGCGCGGAGGCGTAGTCGTCGGTGATGACCAGGGTGGAGTCCTCGGCCCGACCGATGGTGATCTGCGCTTCACCGAGGGTGATGCGGGTGCCGGCCAGTTGACCTGCGGTGACCACCAACTGGTGGGCCGCCCTGCCCCGCTTCACCTTCGCCGGTTTGGCCGCCTGCCCCGTCGAGGCGCCAACCGCGCGTGGTGCCGCCACCAGGCGACCGGACCGGGCCCCCGCGAAGAGATCCCGACGGATCACGCCGACCACCGTGAACACGAAGATCCACAGCAGGATCAGGAACCCGAACCGGGCAACGGTGATGACCAGTGCCGGCAAGGCGGCTCAGCCGTCCACGCGGAAGGTCAGCGTCGTGGTGCCGAGCTGGACCATGTCACCCGGGTTGAGGGCGACGGCGGAGACCCGCTGCCCGTTGACCATGGTGCCGTTGGTGGAGCCCAGATCGGTCAGCACAACCTGGCCGCCATCGAAATCCAGCCGGGCGTGTCGCCGGGAGATGCCGACGTCGGGCAGGCGCAGGTTCGCCTGGTCGCCGCGACCGATCACCGTCGACCCCATCTGGAGCGGGTAGGTGCGTCCGTCACCGGAGACCAGCCGCACGTTGCGGCCGCCACCGTGCCCGGGCGGCGGGCCGTAGCCGCCACCCTGGTCGTACGCGGGGTAGGCAGGCGGGCCGGCGTCGTAGCCGGGTGCCGACACGGGGGCGACCTCGCCGCCGGTGTAGACCTCGGCGGTGACCCGGAACATTCCCGTGTCCAGGCCCTCCCCCCGCTCGATCTCGACGATCACGTCGCCGTAGACCGTCCAGGCCTGCTCGCCGATGAACTCCGCCTGCGACTGGGCCAGCTCCTGGGCCAGCGCGGCGGCGTACGGCGCCAGACGACTGTGGTCGAACGGCGAGAGATCGATCACGTAGCGGTTGGGCACCAACGTGCGCCCACCGGCCAGGATCGCCTTGTGCGCCTCGGCCTCCCGCTGCATGGCGTTGAGGATCTCCACGGGGTGGACCACCCCTTTGAAGACCTTGGCGAAGGCCCCCTCGACCAGGCCTTCCAGACGCTTCTCGAAGCGTTGCAGCACGCTCACCGGCTCCTCCTCGGGTCCCGAGGACATGATGGTATCCGGCCGGCGCGCGCGCAGCTCACACGCCGCTCGGCCGGCTGCTCCCGGCCCGTTCGGAAGGACCGGGACTGCCGTGCTAATCTTTCGTCCGCCACGAACGGTAACCGCTCGTGGCGAGCGTCTGGGACAGCGTAGTATTCCCGGGGCCTGTTGGAGACAGCGGGTCCGGGGCGGCTACAGTGTCCCGGGTCGTGCCACGGGGATGTGGCGGAATGGCAGACGCGCACGGTTCAGGTCCGTGTGCCCGAAAGGGCGTGGGGGTTCAACTCCCCCCATCCCCACCACAAGACGAGGGCTCCGCGAATCGCGGGGCCCTTCCGTCATATCGGGGCGTGCCGGGCGTCACGCTATGCTCCGATGGTTTCTGCCTCCGATGGACCAGGAGTGGCGTGTGAGTGTCGCGTTGGTGACCGGGTCGGGCGGTCTGATCGGCTCCGAGGCGGTCCGGCACTTCGCCGGCCTCGGTCTGGACGTCGTCGGCATCGACAACGACATGCGTCGGTACTTCTTCGGTGAGGACGGCTCCACCTCGTGGAGCCTGGAACGGCTCGGCCGTGACCTGGGTAACTCCTACACCCACTTCGCGGTGGACATCCGGGACCGGGACGGCCTGGAGCAGGTGTTCAAGAAGTACGGCTCGAACATCGCCGTGGTGATCCACAGCGCCGCGCAGCCGAGCCACGACTGGGCGGCCAAGGAGCCGTACACGGACTTCGACGTGAACGCCGGCGGCACGCTCAACATCCTGGAGAACACCCGCCGCCACGCGATCGACGCGCCGTTCATCCACTGCTCGACAAACAAGGTCTACGGCGACCGGCCCAACAGCCTGCCACTGATCGAGCTGGAGACCCGGTACGAGCTGCCCGAGGACCACCGCTGGTACCAGGGCATCACCGAGGAGATGTCGATCGACCACTCGCTGCACTCGGTCTTCGGCGCTTCCAAGGTCGCCGCGGACGTGATGGTGCAGGAGTACGGCCGCTACTTCGACATGAAGACCGCCTGCTTCCGGGGCGGCACCCTGACCGGCCCGGCCCACTCGGCCGCCGAGCTGCACGGGTTCCTGGCCTACCTGATGCGCTGCGTGATGGAGGGCCGGACGTACAACCTGTTCGGCTACAAGGGCAAGATGGTCCGCGACGCGATCCACTCCCACGACGTGCTGACCGCGTTCGAGGCGTTCTTCCGGGCGCCCCGTTCCGCCGAGGTCTACAACCTCGGCGGCGGCCGGCACTCGAACACCTCGCACATCGAGGCGTTCGCGATCGCCGAGGAGATCACCGGCCGCGAGGCCAACATCAACTACGTCGAGCAGGCCCGCACCGGCGACCACCAGTGGTACGTGAGCAGCATGGCCCGGTTCGAGGAGCAGTACCCGGAGTGGAAGATCACGTACGACGTGCCGATGATCCTGCGGGAGATCTACGAGGCCAACGTGGACAAGTGGGTGCCGCAGCCATGACGGGCAAGACCAAGCGCAACGTGCTCGGCGTCCTCGTCGACGCCACCGACTACGCCACGGCGACCGACGCCGTGGTGACCGCGGCGCACGAGCGGCGGCCACTCGCGCTTACCGCGTTGGCCGTGCACGGCGTGATGACCGGTGTGCTGGATCCCGCGCACAATGCCCGGCTCAACTCCTTCGACGTGGTCACCCCGGACGGACAGCCGGTGCGCTGGGCGCTCAACCTGCTGCACCACGCCGGGCTCACCGACCGCGTCTACGGGCCGACGCTGACCCTGCACGTGCTCTCCCGCTTCGCCGACGAGGGGCTGCCGGTCTACCTGTACGGCTCGACCGAGGAGACGTTGGCCAAGCTGATCCCGGCGCTGGAGCGGATGTTCCCCGCGCTGAAGATCGCCGGTGTGGAGCCGTCGAAGTTCCGTGCGGTCCAGCCGGGCGAGGACGCCGAGATCGCCGACCGGATCCGGTCCAGCGGCGCCCGGCTCGTCCTGGTCGGGCTCGGCTGCCCGCGCCAGGAGGTCTTCACGTACGCCATGCGTCCGCTGCTCGACATGCCGCTGATGGCGGTCGGCGCGGCCTTCGACTACCACGCCGGGCTGCTGCGCCAGCCCCCGCCGTGGATGCAGCGCGCCGGCCTGGAGTGGTTCTGGCGGCTCGGTCTGGAGCCGAAACGACTCTGGCGCCGCTACGTGATCCTCAACCCCGCCTACCTGGCCCGGCTCGCCGGTCAGAAGACCGGTCTGTGGAAGGCCCGCCCGCCGGCCCCGGCCACCGAGCGGCCGGCCACCTTCGCGGTCTGACCCCGATCCCGTACGACACGAGGCCCCACCCGGCCAGCCGGGTGGGGCCTCGCTCGTGCACAACGGTCAGACGGTCAGGGTCCAGCTGTTGATGTAGCCGGTGTCGGCCGAGTAGGTGTCGCGCACCTGAAGTCGCCAGGTGCCGTCGGCGGCCTCACCGGACACGTTGGCCGTGTACGTGGTGTTCACGTTGTCGGCGCTGTCCGAGGTGCTGCTGTTCTTCAGCCGGTACGCGCTGCCGTCCGGGGCGAGCAGGTCGATGACCAGATCACCGCGGTACGTGTGCACGATGTTCACCGCCACCGTGGAGGCCGACGAGGCGTTGCGCCCACAGCCGGCGATCGTGATCGAGCTGGTCACCGCCGCACCGGCGTCCGGGATCGACACGTCGGTGCCGTTGGTGCCGGTGCAGCCGGTGGGAGGCGGCGGGGTGGTGCCGGTGCCCACGTACAGCAGCCGGTTCGGCGAGCCCGAGCCGGCGTTGCCCACCACGTTCGGGGTCGCGTTGGCCACCATCTGGTCACGGATCTGCTGCGGGCTCCAGCTCGGGTTGGCGCTGGCCAGCAGCGCCGCCGCGCCGACCACGTGGGGGGTGGCCATCGAGGTGCCGCTGATCGTGTTGGTCGCGGTGTTGCTCGTGTACCAGGCCGAGGTGATCGAGGATCCCGGCGCGAAGATGTCCAGGCAGGTGCCGATGTTGGAGAACGACGACCGGGCGTCCGAGCTGGTCGTCGAGCCGACCGTGATCGCCTCCGCGGTACGCCCCGGCGAGGTGTTGCAGGCGTTCGCGCCGTTGTCGTTTCCGGCGGCGAGGCCGTACGTGACACCGGACGCGATCGAGTTGCGGACGGCGGTGTCCAGCGAGCTGTTCGCGCCGCCGCCGAGGCTCATGTTCGCCACCGCCGGCTTGACCGCGTTCTGGGTGACCCAGTCGACACCGGCGATCACACCGGCGTTGGTGCCACTGCCGGAGCAGTTCAGCACCCGTACGCCGACCAGTTGGACGCCCTTGGCCACCCCGTACGACGATCCGCCGACGGTGCCGGCGACGTGCGTGCCGTGCCCGTTGCAGTCGTCGGCCGACCCGCCGTCCACGGCGTCGTAGCCGGAGGTGGCCCGGCCGCCGAAGTCGTTGTGGGTGAAGCGGATGCCGGTGTCGATGATGTAGGCGTGCACGTTGCTCGCCGTGTTCGGGTAGGTGTAGGAGCTGTCCAGCGGCAGGTTGCGCTGGTCGATGCGGTCCAGGCCCCAGGAGGGCGGGTTGGCCTGCGTTCCGGAGATCGACACGGTGTGGTTCTGCTCGACGTACGCGACGGCCGGGTCGGCGGCGATCCGTGCCGCCGCGCCCGCACTGACGGTGACCTCGAAGCCACGCAGCGCCGTGCCGTAGGTGCGGGCGACCCTTCCGCCGTGCCGGCCGGTCAGCCGCTGCGCGGTGTCACCGACCCGGCTGGAGGTCACGGCGGTGTCCTTGAGGACGACGATGTAGCTGTCCGGCACGGCGGTGGCTCCACCGGCCTCCCGGACGACGCCGACGGGCTCGGCGGCCAGGGCCGGGGTGCCGACGGCCAGTACGGTCGCGGCGGTCACCCCGACCAGTACGGACCTGCGTGGAAGACCCATCTCCCTACCTCCCTCCGACCGGCGGCGAAACGCGACCACCGGTACCACACCAATCGACGCTTGCCGATCAAGCCGAGGGTAGATCGATGAGGCCGGGCAGATAAACATGTCGAAACATCCATCACGTCGATGGGATGTCCCCTACGGGCTCGGCTTCCGGGGCCAACGGGGGTGCGGCCCGGATTCGCCGCGCTCCCGGACGGGGAAGAGTCTCCGACATGGAGAGTCAGCTGACCATCGTGTTGCCGGTCGCCGCCGTCTGGCTGGCCGCCGGGGTCCTGGCCGACCGACTGCCCCGGCTGCGCGACGCGCGTGCGCTGCGTCGGCGTACCGGATGGTTGCTGGCGCTCGCGCTGGCGGGCGTGGCGCTGGTCGCGGCCGTGTCCATCGGCGGGCTGCTCAGCGCCGGCACCGCGCCAGTCGACCGGGCCGGCACCGGGCTCACCCTCGCCACCGGCCCGGCGCTCGTGGTGGCCGTCTGCTCCGTACGACGGATCCGCCGCCTGCGGGCCGGGGCCGGGGCGTTCGACACCGCACCCGGGACACCCGCCCCGCACGGGCTGCGCGCCGCCGCGGCGCACCCGCTCATCGGGTTGCCGTTGCAGGCGACCGCCCTGGCGACGGTGCCGGCGGTGATCGCGGCGGCCGGCGCGGACCTCGGCGCCGACCCCGGGGTCACCGGGCCGGCGATCACCGTCGGCGCGCTCGCGGTGGCCGCGATCGGCGTCCGGCACGCGCTGCGGCACAGCCGGCTCACCGAGCGGGCTCAGCCCGCCGCGCCCCGGTCAGCGCGAGCGGCCGGACCCCTGCACGTATAGCAGTTCGAGGATCGCGCGGGTCGCCTCGAACCAGCGGTCCAGCCAGCCCGGCGGCGGGATGCTGCCCTTCGGCGGCAATTCCAGCAGCAGGCCGCGCAGCAGCGGGTGGTCGGCCAGCGAACCGGTCGGCTCCATCGGCCAGCCGGTCGGCGGGAACGACGGCTCGACCAGCGGGTTCGGGTCCAGCGACGGCAGCGAGAGCGGCGCGTCCGCCGCCTCCTGGGCGGTCGCCTCCCGCCCGTCCAACTCCTGGTCGGTCGAGACCACCTCGGTCAGTACGGTGTCCCGACGCGCCCCGCGGTACTTGCCACCGAACCGCTCCGGCTTGCCCGGACCGTTGGTGAGGTTCTCTGAACCGATCGTCGTCATCCGTCTCGCCTGCCTCGCTCGGGTGCGGGTCGGTGCGGCGGGTCGTCGACCAGCGCCGTACCGACCGGTTCAACGAGGCGGACCCGCTGTGGCGACGGGAATCCCGGCGGAACCTCGCCGAGCCCGGCCGTTCGCTCCGGGCCGGCGGCGTCCCGGGACACGGAGGGTCCCCGCCCGGTCGGGACCGGACGGGGACCTCGACTACTCACTCGGTCAGACCGAACCCAACACACCATCCCTGGTGCCGGCGACGAAGGCGTGCCAGTCGCCGGGAGCGAAGACCAGGGCCGGGCCAGTCTTGTCCTTCGAGTCCCGCACTCCGACCGCCCCGGTCACGTACGCCACCTCCACACAGTTGTCGCAGTTCGGCCCGCTCTTCGAGCTCTTGAACCACGTCGCCTGCGTCAGGTCCACGGGGAACCTCTTGGTCGCCATCTCGGCTCCTCTGCCAGTTTTGCGATGTGTGCGATGGACTCCTCTGGACGAATGGCCGCAGCGCGGATGTGATCGAAGATGAAGCTGTACTTCTGCAGTTCGTCGCTCTTCTCAAGGAATAGCCCACCCGTGGCGTTCTCCGCGTACACGACATCCGGATCACCGGGCTCGGGGAAACTGAGGATCGTGAAGGTCCCGTCCATGCCGGCGTGCGCACCCACCTCGAAGGGGAGGATCTGGAGCGTCACGTTCGGCAACTCGGCCACCTCGACCAACCGCCTGAGCTGGCCGCGCATCACCTCGTCCCCGCCCACCGGCCGACTTACCACCGCCTCATCGAGCACCACCCACAGATCGACCGGATCGTCCTGGGTCAACAACGACTGACGGCCCAGACGGACACGCACCCTCTGGTGTACCTGATCGGCGGTGAAGTCCGGACGGGCGGCTCGGATCATCGCCCCGGCGTACTCCTCGGTCTCCAACAGGCCCGGAACGACCTGCTGTTCGTACGCCCGGATCGAACTCGCCGCCGCCTCCAGCCCGACGTACGCACCGACCAGCACCGTGCTGTACGGGTGCCACCAGCCCTTCTGCCGCGCCTCCCGGGCGATCTGGACGAGTTCGTCGCTCTCGGCACCCACGACGCCGTAGATCCTCAGCATGTCCCGCACGTCGCGCGGGGTGGCCGTGGTGTGGCCCGTCTCGATGCGGGAGATCTTGGACGCCGAGCACTCCAACTGCTCGGCGACAACCTCGATGGTGATCCCGGCCGACTCCCGCTGCCGGCGCAGCTCGGCGCCGAGCCGCCGCCGTCGGATCGTCGGGCTGCGCCGCTCACTCATTGCGCGACCTCGGTGTCTCTGGTCCTCGCCGCTGGTTGCTCGACCCCACTCTCGGGCTACCTCCGGTCGACGCGCCACTGGCTGCCGCTCACCGGGGGCGCGACCGTCGACCGGCGAGCGTTCGCGACGAGGGGTGGTGCCGGTCATCGGCCGGCCGCGACGGGCGAAACCGGCCCTCAGTGTGCCGTCCGTACGCGGATGGCTTCAAGCGCCGCTTTGCGCGGCGAACTCACGTATCGGCAAAAGTCGACGTGCAACTTGCATGAAGCACGTCGCTGATGCAGTCTGTCCGTATGGCACGGATCACTCAGCGTCTCCGTCCGCTCTCCGGGTGTGGTGACCCCACCGACTCCGGATGGCCGGGCGGGGCGCGGGCCCGGCCGGCGCCACTCAGACCTGCGCCGGGGTGATGACCCCACCGCTGCAAGCCAGCTGACTGCGGCGGTGGGCGCGGTTCCCGGAAGCAGTCCGGTGATGGTCGGGTGGCGGCACGCCACCAGCGGGTACGGCCCGGCCACCATCACGCACCAACCGGTCCACGAGGCGCGATCCCGTCACCGGGCCGAGACATCCCAGACCAGTCACCCGCCGGCACGACGCCGGCTCTCCCTCCCCAGGAGCCCATGTGCTTCCCCGCTCCGGTGACGTTCTGCACGTGACTCGCGCGGCGAGTGTCCAGTTCCTCAGGCCGATCATGTTCCGGGTGATCCGGGTGCTCGACTGGCCGACCTACGACGGTTGGCTCTGGCTCGACGGCTACGAGCTCAACGCCGCCGGCGATGCCGTCAGCCGACGGTCGATCTTCGTACAGCGGGAAGGGCTGCAACAGGTGCAGGCCGCGCCGGAGCCCCGCCCGCACACCGTACGGACCCGACGACCGGTCGCCCGTACGCCGGTCAGAGTCGGCTGACCAGCGCGAACCGCCGCGGGTAGGCGTGCCGTCGCCATAGAATCGGTACGCCCACCCCGGCATGTTCCACCGCACGTCCAGGACCCTGAGCCTGGGATGGTCATGGTCAATCAGCCCGCCGTGCGGCGGCACCACCGCTCCCGTATCACCTACGCTCTCGGACTGCTCGCTCTCCTCGGCGCCGTGACCACCATGGTGGTCCTGGTCCGCGACCCGGCGTTGTCGTCCACCCGGCTGGCCGTTCCGGTGCCGGCCCCGGAGATCACCGTGGTCGACGCCGACCCGCCAGCCGACGATCCCGGCTGGATCAGCGCCGACGACTCCGACGGACGCGTCGGAGCGTCCGGCCCGGCCGCCGGTGCCGGTGCCGGTGGTCAGTCCGACGGACCGCAGGAACTCAGCGACGCCGCGCCGGCCGGGCACCCTGCCACGGACGTCCGCCGTTCGCTGTTCTGGTCCGGGATCTTCGGCCTCACCATCTCGCTCGCCGGCCTCGGCCTCGTCGGCACCCGTCGCCGGATGTGGTGAAGATCGGTCACGGCGTGGTAGTCACCGTCGGGCTCGGGCTGGTCCGGCTGGTCGCGGTCGAAGGCCGCGCCTGGGAGATCACCAGCAGCACCTCCTCGTCGGTCCGCACCGTCGCGCCGGCCTCCGGATCGGTGCTGACCACCGTCCCCGGCGGCAGCTCGGACGGGCGGTAGACCACTCGGTAGCTCAGGCCGAGCCGTTCCAGCAGCCCTTGGGCGGTGGCCTGCGGCAGGCCGGTCAGCGGCGGCACCGGTATCTGCGCCTCCCCGGTGGTCGCCGCCGGGCTGCTCGGCGTCGCGCTGCTGGGCGCCGCCGAGGTCGGGGCGCTGCTGCTGGGCGCGGCGCTGGCACTGGCACTGGCCGGCGGGACAGACGGCGTCGCCGGTTCGTCGGGGTCGTCGTCCCGGGCGTTGAGCACCACCCACAGGGCTGCCCCGAGCAGCCCGGCGAGCAGCAGAGCGAGTACGCCCCAGAGGATCGGCAGCCACCAGCGCCGGCCACCCTGCTCCTCGACGTACCAGTCCGCAGTCGGTTCGGCCGGTCGGGGCGCGCGCACCTCGGCCCGCCCGGACCACGGCGGCGGCGTCGACCGCTCCACCGGCATCCGCGCCGTCCGGTCGCCCGACGGCCCCGCGGCGGCCCGGTCGATCGGCATCGTCTCGTCCGGCGACCCACCACGACCACCCGAAGCGGCCCGGTCGATCGGCATCGTCTCGTCCGGCGACGCGGTGCGGTCCGGCGGCTGCGGCCGGTTGCCGCCGGAGGGCGGCAGGGGGCGGGTGCGGTCGTCCTCGGGCTCCCCGGCGGGCGGCTCCTGGCGGTCGTCGCTCATCGCACGTCCTTTCCCGAACCGGGCGGGCGCCATGGCCCTCGACCGTCAACCTAACCGCCCACGTCGACATCGCCCGGTATCGGTGCCGCGAACCGCGTGCCGCAGTCGGGTCAGCTGGTGTCCGACGGGGCAGGTCGGGTGGGTCGACGCCGCGAAGCGGTGCGGGTCAGAGGGTGGGCTTCACGATCGGCTGGCTCGGCGGGGCCGCCGCCCCACACCAGATGCTCACCTCGTCGTTCCAGCGGGCCGGGCCGTCCTCGGTCGGCTCCTGCCGGCTGACCTTCCCGCTGCGCCCGCTGCGGTAACGCGGGTAGAGCCCCTCCTCGACCAGCTCATCGGCCGCCTCGGCGCAGTCGTCGCCGACCACGTCCGGCACCTCGGCGGCGGGGGCCGGACCGGCCACCTGCAACTGGACGGTGGTGCCCCGGGCCACCTCGGTGCCCACGGCCGGCGAGGCGCTCTCCACCGTGCGGCCGGTGCCACCGCCGAAGACCAGACGCCAGCCCAACCGCTGCTTACGCAGCATCTCGCGGGCCTGCACGAAGTCGGCGCCGACCACCGGTGGCACGGTCAGCCCCGTCCCTTTCGTCGCGGAGGCGGTCGTCCGCGGGGCGGACGGCGTGGTCCGGCCGGCGGTCGGCCGGGACGAGGTGGCCCGGTCGGTCGGCGTACCGGCCGTGCTGGCCACCGCCTGCGGGTTCACCGGAGATTCGCCATCGTCACCGGCCAGCAGCCAGCCACCGGTCGCACCGACCACGGCCAGCAGCACCGCGACCAGCCCGCCACCGAGCAGCACGCTGGCCCGGCTTCCACCGCCGCCGGCCTGGCCGCCGGCGGAATCCTGCCGACCCGTGTTCGCGTCCGTCATACCGCCCACCGCCTCATGACCGGCGACCGTACCGTTAGCCGCCCATCACGTTGTGCCGACGGTCCATACCGGCGGGTCACTACGACTCGCCGCACCGACGACGGGACGTTACGCTGCCCGGCATGGCCAGACGGGGCTGGGGAGTATCGATCGTGACGGCGATCGGGGTCGCTGCCGGCGCGGGCGCCGCGCAGCTCGGCTTCGGCTACGGGCTCGGCGTCATCACCTGGACGCCCACCGACGCCGGGGCCAACGACACGGCCTGGGCGGATGGCCTCGCCTGGGCCAGCTGGCTCGCCGCCAGCTCGACCGTGCTCGGCGCGGTCTGCGCGCAGCGACTGCACCAGCGTGCCGTACCCCCAGCGGTTGACCAGCCGGCCACCGGCGCCGAGCCGACGGCACCCGCCCCGGCGACCGAGGCGGCGCTGCCGCAGCCGGCGGCGCTCGACGAGGGACGGCCGGCCCGGGTCGAGGGCACCGACGCGGCACGGGCCCGGCCGACCTCGGCGGTCGATCGATCGGCACCGGTGGCCGACACGCCGCCCGACGAGCCCGGCAGCCTGTTCCGCAGGCTGTCGCTGGCGCTCGGCGCCGCGCTCGGTGGACTGGTCACCGTGCTGCTGGTCGCCGTACCGGCCCGGGTCGCCGCGGGTGCCGACACCGGCACGCCGCAACGGGTCGCCGCCCTGCACGCGGTGCTGGGCATCCTGATCGGCGTGTTCGTCGCGCTCTGGGCGCTGCGCTCCCGCACCGCCGCGCTGAACGTCACCGCGACAGCCGCCTGGCTCTGGCTGCTCGCGGTGGTCTCGGTCATCGACGGGGTACGCGTCGGGCGCGGGCTCACCGGCGCTCAGCTCGGCACCTGGCAGCTCGACCCGGACCACGCCCGGTACTGGATCGGGGGCCAGCTCTACTGGCCCGGCGCGCTGCTGGCGCTCGTACCCGCGCTCCTGATCGGTGCGCTCGCCGCTCGGGGCGCCGCGCGGTCGGACGGGCACCGGATCGGCGCGGCGGCCTCCGGCGCGGCCGGTCCGCTGCTCGTCGCGCTCGCCTACCTGACCACCGTGCCGCGCTGGGTCACGCTGGGGCCCGCACAGTTCTCCACCCAGCTCATCGCCCCGTACGCGGTGATCGCCGGCGTCGGCGGCTCGGTGCTGGCCGCCGTCCTCGCCGAGCGGGCCGGCCGCAGGCGCGCCGCCCACCGACGGTCAGCCGCCGCCGACACGCAGCCCGCACCGACCGCCCCGATCGAGCCCGATCCGGCCACCCGTCCGGGCGCTCGGATCGACAGCACCGCGGCCGGCGCGACCGGACCAACTCCGCGCGACCGGGCGACCGGCGCTGGGCCGGACGGCGACGGGCCGGCGACGGACACCTCGACCGGTACGGCGCCTCGGCGCGGCAGGACCGCGACCGCGACACCCGTGACCAGGTCGGCGGCCCGGTCGGGCGACGCAAACGCCGCACCCCGGGTGCCGGCGCCTCGGCCGTCCCCGGACGACACGGCTGTGGCCGAACCCGCCACCACCGGGGCGACCGAGGACCCGGCACCCCGGCGTGCCCGTCCGCCCCGCAGGGGCACCCGCCCCACCGACTGACTCCCGGTCCGATCCCGCCGGCGGGTTGCGCTCAGTCGACGGGCCAGGTGTGGACCGGTTCGTTGGAGCGCTGGAGTTCCGCGTAGCGCTGCACCATGTGGTGCAGGGCGGCGCTGCGGTCCATGCCCCGTTGGCGCTCCGCCGCCCAGACCGCCTCGGTCTGCCAGACGGCGCCGTTGCGGCCGGTACGACAGCGCTGCTCGATGATGCCGAGCAGCCGGTCCCGCTGCGCCGGGTCGACGCCGAACCCGTCCAGGCCGGTCGCGGCGACGGGCAGCAACTGCTCCAGCACCAGCTTGGTGACCGGCACGTCACCGAACCGGGGCCAGTGCAGCACGGCGTCCAGACCACGCCGGGCCGCCGCGTGGAAGTTCTCCTCGGCCGAGCTGAACGTGAGCTGACTCCAGATCGGCCGGTCCGCCTCGGCCAGGCCACGGACCAGCCCGAAGTAGAAGGCCGCGTTGGCCAGCATGTCCACCACCGTCGGACCGGCGGGCAACACGCGATTCTCCACCCGCAGGTGCGGGCGGCCGTTCATGATGTCGTAGACCGGGCGGTTCCAGCGGTAGACGGTGCCGTTGTGCAGCCGCAGCTCGCCCAGTTGGGGCACTCCGCCGGCGTGCAGCACCTCCACCGGGTCCTCGTCCTCGCAGATCGGCAGCAGCGGCGGGAAGTACCGCACGTTCTCCTCGAACAGGTCGAAGATCGAGGTGATCCACCGCTCACCGAACCAGACCCGGGGGCGTACGCCCTGAGCCTTGAGCTCTTCCGGGCGGGTGTCGGTGGCCTGCTTGAACAGGGCGATCCGGGTTTCGGCCCAGAGTTGGCGGCCGTACAGGAAGGGCGAGTTCGCTCCGACCGCCACCTGCACCCCGGCAATGGCCTGGGATGCGTTCCAGTAGTCGGCGAAGCTGTCCGGCGCGACCTGGATGTGGAACTGGAGACTCGTGCAGGCCGCCTCGGGGGCGATCGAGTCGGTGTGCGTCTGCAACTGCTCGACGCCACGGATGTCGAGTTCGATGGCCTCGCCCCGGGCGCCGACGATCTGGTCGTTGAGCACCCGGTAGCGCTCGTTGGTGGAGAGATTGTCCTCGACCAGGTGACCCTCGGTGAGGGTGGGCAGGATGCCGACCAGGACGATCTTCGCGTCGGACTTGGCCGCGCGCTCGTCGGCCCGGGTGAGACTGCTGCGCAGGTCGTGTTCGTAGTCGGCGAGACCGGCGCCCTCGATCAGTCGGGGCTCGGCGTTCAACTCCAGGTTGAACTGCCCCAGCTCGGTCTGGAACAGCGGATCGGCGATGTCGGCGAGGATCTCCTCGTTGCGCATCGCCGGCTCGGCCCGCGAGTCGACCAGGTTCAGCTCGATCTCCAGGCCGGTCATCGGCCGGTCGGCGTCGAACCCGAAGTCGTCGAGCATCAGGGCGAAGACGTCCAGGCACCGCCGGACCTTCTGCCGGTAGCGGACGCGGTCCTCCCGGGTGAAGGCGCCCTGTGAGACGTCCCTGCCCATGTGTCCTCCCGACAGCCGGCGCGGTCGGGATCCTGCCGTCCCGGAAAGCGCATTGTGAACCATCCACGTTAAGAGCGCTCGCCTGGCCGGGGCCAGAGGCCGACGACGGTGATCCGACGCTGGCCGGAGCGGATGCGCTCGTGGCGCCATCTCTACCCCGTCGCTGCCGCGCCGGACCCCTTGGCGGTGCCAACAAGTCGTGACAAAACACACGCGCTCGGTACGGACGACGCCGGGCCCGCGCCGACGTGCGGCGCGGGCCCGGCGTGCCGGTGATCCGTGGGATCAGGCCTGGCGGACGGCCTCGCCCTCGATCTCGATCTTGATCTTCTTGCCGACCAGCACGCCACCGGTCTCCAGGGTGACGTTCCAGGTCAGGCCGAACTCCTCGCGGTCGATCTCGGTGCTCGCGGAGAAGCCGAAGATGTCCTGGCCGAACGGGCTGCGACCCACGCCCTCGAACTCGACCTCCAGCTCCACCGGACGGGTGACGTCCTTGATGGTCAGCTCACCGGTGAGCACGAACTCGTTGCCGCGGCGGGACTTGACGCCGGTGCTGCGGAACTCCAGGGTCGGGTACTTCTCGGCGTCCAGGAACTCGGGGCTGCGCAGGTGCGCGTCCCGGTCGCCCTGGGTGGTGTCGATGCTGGCAGCCTGGATGGTGGCGACGACCGAGGACTGCAGCGGGTCCTCGGCGACGGTGATGGTGGCGGTCGCCTCCTTGAACTCACCGCGGACCTTGCTCACCATCATGTGCCGGGCGACGAAGCCGACCCGCTTGTGCGCCGCGTCCAGCGCGTAGGTGCCGGCCGTCGGGATGGTGAGGCCGTCCCAGTCGCGGGTAACCGCATCGGTGCTGCTGGTCATGCTGGTGTCCTCCAGAAGATTGTTTAGTAGCCCAACGACTGCTTGAGCAAATATAACCGCAACAACATTCCCTCTGTCAAGGACTGGTAGGGTTAACGAGTGACCAACGTGTTCGACGACCCCCGGATCACCGCGGTTGGCCTCCTCTACGAGGTCCACGCCGGGCTCTCGGCCCGGTTCGCCGCCCAATTCGAGGAGCACGACCTCTCCGCGGTCGAGTTCGAGGTGATCACCCGGCTGGCCCGCTCACCCGGCAACCAGCTGCGGATGACCGACCTCGCCGCGCAGACGTCACTGTCCACCAGCGGGGTGACCCGCGTGGTGGACCGGATGGAACGCGACGGGCTGCTCACCCGCCGAGCCTGCCCGAACGATCGCCGCAGCTCGTACGCGGTGGTCACCGCGGCCGGCATGCAGCGGCTCGACGAGACGCTGCCCGGCCATCTGCGGATCATCGAGCAGTGGTTCACCGGCCAGCTCGACCCCGAGGCTCTGGCGGCCCTGCTCGACGGCCTGCGCCGAGTGCGGGACGCCGTCCATCCCGGTGCCACCGCGGGCAGCACCGATCGGGAAATGGCCGACGACTGCGACCCGGCCTGACCGCTGACACCCGGGCCTGACCAACCGTGGCCACCCGACCTGACCGACGGCGGCCACCCGGGTCGCCTGCGGCGGTCGAGCCTTATCGTCGGCGGCGGTCGAGCCGTGTCGGGGCGACGTCCGGGCGGTCGACCGAGGCGTACGGCGGGTGCCGGCAGCACCGGCAGAAAGACCGGCAGAACTGACTTTGCAGACCGGACAAACCTCTTGAAGAGCACCTTCCACCCCGGCAGCGGTGGCAGTCTTTCGTCCACCGGGGAATCACCGGGGGGTGACGGCGCGGGCGAACAGCGAGGGGTAGCACCAAGGGGGCTCTTCGCTCGCGCCACTCTCCATCGGGCCGGCCACCGGCGGGCGCCCAACTAGCGCTCGACGGACCCGCCCCGCGCGGCCATCAGCGCATAGAGCAGCCCGGACTCCTGCGGCAGCAACCGGATGCCACTCTCCTCGCAGACCCGGTCGAGACGATCGAGGACCGCCGGGTCCGACGTGCTCGCGGCGAGGCCCACCAGCGCCTCCACCACGTCCCGCCGATCGTGACCGGCCTCGGCAGCGGCGGCGAACCACTCCGCCGCCAGTTCCCGGTCACCCCGGTGCAGCGCCAGGTTCCCCTCGATCAGCGCACAGATCCCCGCCTCCGGCCCGCCCCAGGACAACACCGTGTCGTCCGAGCGCGGTCGCGGGAGTCCGACCCGCTCCACCCACTGCTGGCCCGGCACGACAACTGTCGCCTCGGCGCCCCCCGCGCGCAGCTCGGTGAGCACCTCGGTCGCCTCCGTGGCACGCCCGTCCTGCGCGAGCGCCAGCCCGACCGTCCCGAGCACCCGCCGCCGATGCCCCGGGTCACCCAACTCGAACAGTGCCGACGCCGCGCGCCGGCCCTGGTCGACGGCATCGGCGTACCGGCCCTCCAGGCGGGACACCTCGGCCCGGTTGGCCCAGGCCAACACCCGCAACCGCTGCTCACCACCCTCGGCGGCGAGCCGGTCCACGGCAGCCAGCCGGCGGCGTGCCGCGCCCAGGTCACCGATCCGGATCTCGTGCCAGGCGAGGCTGTTCTGCGCCACGGCCAGCTCCCGGGTCCGCCCGTTGCGGGCGGCGACCCGGAGCACCGCCTCGGCCTGCTCCCGGGCCTCGTCGTGCCCGCCGACGGTGGTCAGCAGCGCGCCGAGCACACTGCGCGCCTCCAGCTCGCCGGTCACGTCGCCGGCCTGCCGGAACGTCTCCAACGCGGCCCGCGCCGTCGGCAACTCGTCGACCTCGGCACCGTGCTCGGCGGCGAGCCGGGCCACCCCGAGGCTGGCCCAGCCACGCAGGATCGGGTCCGCGTCCGCGGTACGGGGGTCGGCCAGCAACCGCCGCAGCCACTGCCGCCCGGCGACATCGCGCCCCCGGAAGCGCCACCAGCGGGGCAGGCAGGCCGCCAGCCGGAGCGCGGTCAGCGGGTCGTCGGTGGCCGCGTGGGCCAGCGCGGTGCTGATGTCGCTGCTCACCTCGTCGAGCCGGTGCACCGCGTCGAGCATCCGGGGGCCGGCCAGTTCGGAGGCCGTCCGCGCCACGAGGCGGGCGACCACCTCCGCATGCCGACGCCGTACGCAGGTCAACTCACCACTGCCCACGGCCTGCTCGATGGCGAAGTCACGGACCGCGTCGAGCAGGCGGAACCGGAACGGTCCGGTGCCGCGAACGCTCAGCAGGCCGAGCTCGACGAGGCGGTCCAGCAGCGGGACCGGATCGATGGCGACCGTACCGTCCCGGTCGGCCTCGTCGGCGAGCATCTCCTCGGCCAGCTCCACCGACCACCGGTTGCCGAACATGGCGAGCCGCCGCAGCGCGTCGCGCTCATCCGGCGCGAGCAGGCGGTAGCTGGTCGCCACCGCGTCGCGCAGGGTCACCGCCACCGCCGCCCGGGTGGCATCGGTGGCATACGGGCGGCGGGTGGCCGCCTCCGGCCCGTCCCAGCGGTTACGGGCCGCCGGGTCGGTCGAGGTGGTCAGATCGAGCACGCGATCGCCGTACCGATCGAGAAGTTCGGTGAGGTCGAGCAGCCGGCCCCGGGCGGCCATCAGCTCGATGGCCAGCGGCAGGCCGCCCAGCCGACGGACCAGGGCGGCCAACGCCGGCAGCTCGTCCGGAGTCGGCGGCTCCCGACGGACCTGGGCGAGCCGCGCGATGAACAGCGCGACCGCCGGCCACGAACCGAGCGTGGCCGGCCCGGAGTGCTCGGCGTCCGGCGGCGGCACCTCGAGCGGTGCGACCGGCCAGACCCGTTCGCCGGGCAGCCCGACCGGGTGCCGTCCGGTGACCAGAACCCGCAACGACGGCAGCACGATGCCCAGCCGGTGCAGCGTCTCGGCCACCGGGCCGGGAGCGCGCTCGACCGCGTCCATGACCAGCAGTGCCGGCCGGCCGGCGAGCCGGGCGACGAGCTCCGGCAGCCGGGCCGCGCCGAGGACAGTCATCGTGGCGGCGAGCACGTCCGGTCCGTCCGAGCCCTCGCCGACCAGCACGCCGGCCACACCGCCCGGATGTGCGCGGGCGGCTGCGTGGGCAACGGCGAGCGCGAGCGCGGTCTTGCCGACCCCGGCCAGCCCGACCAGGCTCACCAGTCGGGGGCCGCGTTCCGCGGTCAGCATTCCGGCCAGCTCGGTGACGTCGCGGTCGCGCCCGATCAGGGCGACCGGCGGTGGGAGGGCCACCGGAGCGGCGGCCCGGGCGGCTCCGGCCGTCGACGTGACACCGGCGCCAACCCCGAGCGTGCCCGAGATGACGTCCGGCCGGGGCGACTCACCGCCGGCGGCGCCGCGGGCCGTCGCCAGGAACGCCGCCCGGGTCGCGCCGGCCAACTCCAACGCCGTGGCCAGCAACTCGACGGTGGTGCGCTGCGGCCGGACCGACCGGCCGCGCTCCAGGTCCCGCACCGTCCGCACGCCGACCCCGGCACGGGACGCCAGCTCCGCCTGAGTCAGGCCGGCCGCGCGCCGGTGCGCACGGAGCAGCTCCGGCAGCCCGCTACGACCGGCCGGGCTCCGCGACCGATCATGCTCCGGAGTCATGGCCACGAAGAGTACGGATCGACTCCGACCATCGGCAGTCGAACGTCGGTCTGCCGACGTCCGCTCGCCGAAAATCCGACAGCCGAACGGCTGGCCGGCCCACGACGGCAAGCCGGCCTCAGACAGCAAGCCGGTGGCGGGCAGGGACGGACGGAGCGGGACCGGGCCGCGTCCAGGTGCGGTGTGGGTGGTTCAGAGACCCAGGTCGCGGGCGATGATCATGCGCTGCACCTCGCTGGTGCCCTCGCCGATCTCCAGGATCTTGGAGTCCCGCCAGAACCGGGCGACCGGGTACTCGTTCATGAAGCCGTACCCGCCGTGGATCTGGGTCGCCTCCCGGGCGTTGTCCACCGCGATGGTGCTCGCGTGCAGCTTCGCGATGGCGGCCTGTCGCTTGAACGGCTCGCCGGCCAGCATCCGGGCGGCGGCGTCGTAGTAGGCCAGCCGGGCCGTGTGCGCCTTCAGCTCCATGTCGGCGATCTTGAACTGAATGGCCTGGTTGGCGCCGATCGGGCGGCCGAACGCCTCCCGCTCCTGCGCGTACTTGATCGACTCGTCGACGCAGCCCTGGGCGAGGCCGACGGCCAGTGCGGCGATCGCGATCCGGCCCTCGTCGAGGATCCGCAGGAACTGGGCGAACCCTCGGCCGCGCGCACCGAGGAGGTTGGCAGCGGGCACCCGGCAGTCGTCGAAGGTCAACTCGTGGGTGTCCGAGGCGGTCCACCCGACCTTGGAGTAACCGGGGGCCACCGTGAATCCAGGCGTACCGGTGGGCACGATGATGGTCGACAGCTCCTTGGAGCCGTCCGCGTTCGTGCCGGTCACGGCGGTGACGGTGACCAGGGCCGTGATGTCGGTCCCCGAGTTGGTGATGAACGCCTTCGACCCGTTGATCACCCACTCGTCGCCGTCCAGCACGGCCCGCGTCTGGGTGCCGGCGGCGTCGGATCCGGTGCCCGGCTCGGTGAGCCCGAAGCCCGCCAGCGCCTCGCCGCTGAGCAGCTTTGGCAGCCAGGTGGCCTTCTGCTCCTCGGTGCCGAAGCGGTAGATCGGCATCGCGCCGAGCGAGACCGCCGCCTCCAGCGTGATCGCGACGCTGGAGTCGACCCGGGCCAACTCCTCCAGGGCCAGACACAGCGCGAAGTAGTCGCCGCCCATCCCGCCGTGCTCCTCGCCGAAGGGCAGGCCGAACAGGCCCATCTTGCCCATCTGCCGGATCACCTCGTACGGGAAGGTGTGCTGCTCGTAGTGCTCGGCGATGACCGGGGCGACCACCTCGCGGGCGAAGTCCCGCACGCTCTCCCGCAGCGCCGTTTGTTCGTCGGTGAGCCGGAAGTCCATCTCATCCTCCTGTGTGGACGGCCACCCCGGCGCTCGTGACGCCGCAGGCGGATCGCTGTGGGGGTGGGGCGAGGGTCAGACCGGGGTCACGCCGTGCCGACGCCGGGAGAAGTGCCGGTCCTTCGTACGCGCGGCGGCGAAGCGGCGGACCAGCTCGCCACGCAGGTCGTGCGGCTCGACGATGGCGTCCACCACCAGCTCGCTGGCGAGCCGGACGACGTCGATGTCCTGCTCGTACTCGGCCCGCTTGGCGGCCACGAAGGCGGCCCGCTCGTCCGCGTCCTCGATCGCCGCGATCTTGTTGGCGTAGACGGCGTTCACGGCGGCCTCGGCGCCCATCACCGCGATCTTCGCGGTGGGCAGGGCGATTGTCGCGTCCGGCTCGAAGCCGGGGCCGGCCATCGCGTAGAGACCGGCGCCGTACGCCTTGCGGACCACCACGCAGATCTTCGGGACGGTCGCCTCGGAGATGGCGGTGATCATCTTGGCGCCGTGCCGGATGATGCCCTGCTTCTCCACCGCGCTGCCGACCATGAAGCCGGGTACGTCGCTGAGGAAGAGCAGCGGCACGTTGAACGCGTCGCAGAGCTGCACGAACCGGGTCGCCTTGTCGGCCGAGTCGACGAAGAGCACGCCGCCCTTGAACATCGAGTTGTTGCCGAGCACGCCGACGACCTGGCCGTCGAGGCGGCCGAACCCGATGGTCAGCTCCTTGGCCCACAGCGCCTGGATCTCGAAGAAGGAACCCTCGTCGAGCAGGCCCTTGACGTACCGCCGCATGTCGAACGCCTGCCGCTCGCTGGCCGGCACGAGCGCGGCCAGGTCGGCCTTCGCGGGCGCGGCGACCGCCGGCGCGGCCGGCGGCGCCTGGGTCCAGTTCGCCGGCAGGTACGACAGGTAGGTCTTCACCACGTCGAGCGCGTCGGCCTCGGTCTTGCAGAGGAAGTGCCCGACGCCGGACTCGGCGGTGTGCACCTTGGCCCCGCCCATCGCCTCCAGGGTGGTCTTCTCCCCGGTGACCATCTCGACCATGCGGTCGGAGCCGAGGTACATGCTGGCGTTGCCGTCGACCATGGCGACCACGTCGCAGAACGCCGGAATGTACGCCCCACCGGCGGCGCTCGGGCCGAACAGCGCGCAGACCTGCGGGATCGAACCCGAGGCGCGGACCTGGTTCCAGAAGATCTTGCCGGCGCCGCGCCGGCCGGGGAAGAGGTCGACCTGGTCGGTGATCCGGGCGCCGGCGGAGTCGACCAGGTAGACCATCGGTACGCCGGCGCCGTACGCCCGCTCGATGATCCGGATGATCTTCTCGACGGTCCGGGCACCCCAACTGCCGGCCTTGACTGTGGAGTCGTTGGCCATCAGGCAGACCTGCCGCCCGTCGATCGTGGCGGTGCCGGTGACCACGCCGTCGGCGGGCAGCCCGTCGGCGAGCGCGTTGGCGTAGAGGCCGTCCTCCACGAACGAACCCTCGTCGACCAGCAGCGCGACGCGTTCGCGGGCGAAGAGCTTGCCCTTGGCCTCGTTGGCCGCGTGGTACTTGTCCGCGCCGCCGGACCGGGCCCGCTTGCGCAGTTGCTCCAGCGCCTCACCGTCGAGCGTCACGCCGACTCCCTCGCCCGTACTGACCTGAACGATCGTTAGGCTATCGCATTCGCGCACCTCCCGGCGACCCACGACCGACGGACGCTCCTTCAAACGAAACATTGAAATCTATTAATCTCTGTGGATAGGCTCCTGGCACCCCCTCCCGGATAGGAGTCAGCGATGACCTCACGACTCGGTCGGCTCGCCGTCGCGTTTGTCGCGACGGCAGGTGCCACGCTCGGCGTCACGGTCGCCAACCCCGCGCCCGCGTCCGCCGCGATGACCATCTGCTACAACACCAGCCAGGCAGGCGCCTACGCCGGCACCGCCAACCAGGCCGCCTCGATCTGGAACAACGCCACCACCAACCTGACGCTCACCGCGAACTGCGGCTCCAACCTGCGGATCTACCAGATCACCGGCGGCGGCTCCTACGCCGTGCGGACCAGCCTCGGCAACGGCCGGGTCTACATCGACACCCAGCAGGCGGCGCAGTACAGCCCGCTGCGGATCATGACCCACGAGATCGGGCACATCCTCGGCCTGCCGGACAACTACAACGGCAACTGCGCGATCCTGATGTCCGGCGGCAGCGCCGGCACCAGCTGCACCAACCCGTACCCGAGCACCGCCGAGGCCAACCGGGTGAGCAGCCTCTTCGCCGGCACCCTCAGCGCCACTGAGCGCAGCACCGGCCGCAGCGCGGACATCTTCCGGGACAGCTGGCCGAGCGTGCTCACCCCGGTGAGCTGACCGACCTGGCACGACGAAGGGGCCGGCGAACACGCCGGCCCCTTCGTCGCGTCCTCAGCTCGGCATCGGCGTCAGCCGGGTACGCGGGCCGGCCCGCAGCACACCGGACGGAAGCTTCTTGCCGAGCAGCTCCTCGGCCAGCTCGGCCACCTCGATCAGGGCAGCCAGGTCGATGCCGGTGTCGATGCCCATGTCGTGCAGCATGTGCACGGCCTCCTCGGTGGCGAGGTTGCCGCTGGCCCCCGGGGCGTACGGGCAGCCGCCCAGGCCGCCGACGCTGGCGTCGAACTCGGTCACCCCCAGCTCCAGGGCGGTCAGCAGGTTGGCCAGCGCCGTACCCCGGGTGTTGTGGAAGTGCAGCAGCACCGGCACGTGCGCGTTGCGGTCGCGTACCGCGGTCAGCAGCTCACGGACCCGACGCGGAGTGGCCATGCCTGTCGTGTCGCCGAACGCCACCCGGTCCGCGCCGTCGCGGACCACGCGGTCGACGATGCCGGCGACCCGCAGCGGGTCGATGTCCCCCTCGTACGGGCACCCGAAGCTGGTCGCCACGATCACCTCGACCCGCGCGGACGCCCCGTGCAGGAGGTCGATCAGCTCGGCGATGTCGTCCAACGACTCGTCGGTCGAGCGGTTGACGTTGCGCCGGTTGTGCGTGTCGCTTGCCGACACCACCACCTCGATCTCGGTGAACCCGGCGGCCAGGGCCCGCTGCGCCCCCCGGGTGTTCGGCACCAGCGCCGAGTAGCGCACCCCGTCGGCCTTCGTGGCCCGCCGCCACACCTCGTCGGCGTCGGCCATCTGCGGGATCGCCAACGGGTGCACGAACGACACCGCCTCGATCCGGCGTACGCCGGTGCCCGACAGCGCGTCGAGCAGCCGCACCTTGGCGTCGGCGGGAATCGGCTCCTCGTTCTGCAACCCGTCGCGCGGCCCAACCTCGCGAATCGAAACGGAATCCGGCAACTGGCTCATGGTCACCTCGCTGTGACGTCGGATGGGGGCGGTGGTCGGTGCTGCACCCTTTGCACTGCTTCAACGGGCGCAACGGCGATCGTCCGGTATCCGGACATGCCGTGTTGCGTCCAGGTAAGCAGAGCAAAGGACGCGGGTGCCAGTGTCGCCCCGCCGACAGGGCACCAGCCCTGCGGCCCGGCGACGGCCCGGCAGGGTCAGCGCATGCGGGAGACGATGCCGGTGTCGTAGGCGCCGGAGCGGAACTCCTCGTTCTCCAGCAGCTCGGCGAAGAAGGGCACGTTGTTCTTCGGGCCCTCGATCCGGAAAGCGGCGACCGCGGCCTTCGCCCGTTCGATCACCTCGTCGCGGGTCGCGCCGCTGATGATCAGCTTGGCCAGCAGGCTGTCGTAGAACGGAGTGACGGTGTTGCCCTCGGTGTAACCCGAGTCCACCCGGACGCCCTCGCCGGTCGGCTCCACCCAGGTCCTGATCACGCCAGGGCCGGGCAGGAAGCGCTTCGGGTCCTCGGCATTGATCCGCAGCTCGATGGCATGCCCGCTCGGCGCGAGCGCGTCCGGGTCGAACGTCGGGGCCAGGCCGGCGGCCACCCGCAACTGCTCCTCGACCAGGTCGATACCGTAGACGTACTCGGTCACCGGGTGCTCCACCTGCAACCGCGTGTTCATCTCCAGGAAGAAGAACTCGTTCGTGGCCGGGTCGAGCAGACACTCGACAGTTCCCGCGTTGCGGTAACCCACGGCCTCGCCGGCGCGCACCGCCGCGGCCAGGAAACGCTGCCGCAGCTCCGGCGAGACCGCCGGGGACGGCGACTCCTCGACCAACTTCTGGTTGCGGCGCTGCACCGAGCACTCCCGTTCGCCGAGCGCCACCACCCGTCCGTCGGCCAGGCCGAGGATCTGCACCTCCACGTGGCGCACCCGGGGGAAGTACCGCTCGATCAACACCGAACCGTCGCCGAACATCCGCTCGGCGAACGCGCGCACCTTGTCGTACTCGGTGCGCAGCGCGGCCTCGTCGGCGGCCACGCCCATGCCCATGCCCCCGCCACCCGCGGCGGCCTTGACCATCACCGGGTAGCCGATCTCCGCGGCGGCCGTCACCGCCGCGTCCAGATCGGCGGCCGGGTCGGTGGTGCCGGGCGCGACCGGGACGCCGGCAGCCGCCATCAGGTTCCGGGCATTGATCTTGTCGCCCATCGCGGTGATCGCGTCCGCGCCGGGCCCGACCCAGATCAGCCCGCTCGCCTCGACGGTACGGGCGAACTCGGCGTTCTCGGACAGGAACCCGTAGCCGGGGTGGATGGCCTGTGCGCCGGTCGACTTCGCGGCGGCGAGGATCGCCTCGACGTTGCGGTAGCTCTGCGCCGGGTTCGGCGGGCCGATGAGGACGGCCTCGTCCGCCTCGGCGACGAACGGCAGGTCGGCGTCGGCCTCCGAGTACACCGCGATCGCGCGGATGCCGAGCCGCTTGGCGGTCCGGATGACCCGGCGGGCGATCTCGCCCCGATTGGCGACCAGCAGTGACTCGATCATGTTTCCTCCCGGCGTCCGGATGTTGGGACGATGCCAGGGAACCACGACCGGCCCACTCCTGACGAGCCGGGGCTCAGACGAGCAGCGCGGCCAGTCTCAGGCGAGCAGCGCGGCCAGGGTCGCGTCGCGAAGCAGTTCGGCGCGACGCCGACGGTCCACCTCGCCACCCAGGAACGGGGTCGAGTTCATCAGGCCGAACGCGGCGTGCGCCAACACCCGCGCCTCACCGTCGGGCATGCCCGGGTGCAGCGCGGTCAGCACCGTCACCCACTCCTCGACGTACATCCGCTGCAGGCGGCGGATCCGTCGTCGCGGCTCCTCCGGCAGGCGGTCCAGCTCGTGCAGGTGCAGTGCGATCACCGCCGGGTTGGCCAGCGCGAACTCGACGTGGAAGTCGATCAGTGACTCCAGCACGCCGCGCGGGTCGTCCGGATGCCCGGCGGCGCGTTCCCGGCCGCCGGTCAACAGCCCCTCGCTCACCGGGATCAGCGCGGCGGCCAGCATGGCCTCCTTGCCGGCGAAGTGGTGGTAGAGCGCCGGGCCGGTCACCCCGGCTGCCGCACCGATGTCGTCCATCGACACGCCGTGATAACCGCGGGCGGCGAACAGACCGACCGCGATCTCCAGGATCTCGTCCTTGCGGGACCGGCGCCGGCCCGCACCCGCCGCACCCCGTGCCTGCTGTTCCACCGTCACCGGGCAAGCGTAGACCGCGACCTGACCGCGGTGGGGCGGCGGTTACCGGTCGGTTGCGTGCGCCACGCCACCGGCCGGCACCCGCTCGGGCGGGGCCGACCGGTCGGCGAAGAGGTCTACTCGTCCGGGTCGAGGTCGTGCTCCGCGCGCAGCGCGGCGGCCTCCGTCTGTCGATCCAGCAGGTCCAGGGCGCGGGCCAGCAGCCAGGCCGTCTGGCGGACCGGACGCGAGCCGGCCGGGAGCCCACCGAGTACGCGGCGCAGCAGCGGCTCCGCCTCGGCCGGCCGGTCCAGGCGCAGCAGCAGCTCACCGACGAGGACCTCGACCTGGGCCGCCTCGCCGAACGCCTCGATCGACCGCAGCCGGTCCGGCACCCCGGCGAGCCGGTCCAGCGCCTCGTCCGGCCGCCCCTCGCCGACCAACACCCGCGCACCGGCCTCGGCCGCCATCGCCAGCTCGTACGTCACCGGCGGCTCCGGCTCCGGCTGCTCGGCCAACGCGGCCGCCAACCCGTCCACCAGCTCGATGGTCCGGACCGCCGCCGGTCGGTCGTCGGCCCAGAACCAGGCGTACGCCTCCCGCCGACGGGCTCGCAGCTCGTCCAACGGCAGGTCGGCGAGCCGGTACGCCGTGGCGGCGGCGGCGAACCGCTCGGCGGCAACCGCGTCCCGGTCGGCGTCGTAGAGGATCCCGCCGGCCTCCTCCAGCACCTGCGCCCGGTGCGGGAGATTGTCCGGGCCGTCCAGGTTGGTGGACAACTGCTCCAGCAGGGCCAGCGCCGGATCGATCTCGCCGAGCCCGGCGTACACGCCGGCCAGCAGGTGCCGACAGCGGTCGGCCTCCGCCTGGGCGCCCAGCCGGTCCAGGCCGAGCACGGCCTCCTCGGCGACCTCGGCCGCCTCGGCGAGCCGGCCCACCATGCGGTACGCGTTCGCCAGCTCCCAGCGCAGGAACGCGTCCCCCTCCGCGCCGCGCTCCACGCAGAGCGTCACCGCCTCGACGAAATCGTCCACCGCGTCGGCGGGCCGGCCGGCGGAGAGCAGCGCCCGCGCGCGGGCGACCCGGACGGGCAGCTCCGCGTCCGCCGGCGCCACCCGCAGCGCCTCGTCGCAGGCGGCCACCGCCTCCGCCGGGTCGTCGACCGTCCGTGCCCAGGCCAGGCAGGCCGCCGTGAGCAGTTCGCCGATGCCCAGCTCACGACCAATGCCGCGAGCCTCCTCGGCGGCGGCGCGGGCCTCGTCGACGCGGTCGGACTGCTCCAGCAGGTGCGCCCGGTGCAGCGCCATCCGAGCCGCCAGGTGCCGGTCGCCACCCGCGTCGGCCGGTGCCCGGTCCAGCGCCGCGAGGGCGTCCGCCCACCGTTGCTGGTGCAGCAGCGCCAACGCCAGTCGGTCGTGCCCCGCGGCCCGCTGCCGGGCGTCACCGAGCCGGTCCAGCACCTCGGCGGCCTCCCGGACCAGCGCGAGCCCCTCCTCGGCGTGCTCGTCGGCCCTGGTCAGCAGCACGCCGAGCCGCCCGGCGACCACCTGGGCGGGCACCTCCTCGCCCGCCGAGCGGTACAGGTCCAGCGCCGCCCGGTTCAACTCGACCGCGCCCTCGATGTCGTCCTCGTCGCCGCGCTCGGCGGCCCGCAGCGCCAGCCGGTGCGCGACCGTGCGCGCCGGCAGGTCGGCGGAGCCGAACCGGTCATCGCACGCGGCCAGCGCCGCCTGGAACGTGGCCCGGTCGTGTCGGCCCCAGCTCTCCTCGGCGAGGGTCAGCAACTCGTCCGCGTCGGCGTCGGCGGGCAGGGCGACGGCGGGTACCCCGACCCGCTCCCGACCAGGTCGGTCGGCGGACGCAGGCGTGGCCGCACCGAGCGCGACGGTCGATTCGTCCCCGGTCGGCCGGGCCGGACGGCGGCGGACGCTCGCGGAGAGCGGCAGGTGCTCGCCGCTGGGCCGGACGGCGAGCCGGCGGGCGATCCACTCCGACTGGTGCGAGGTGCCGTTGCGAGCGTCGAAGCGGGCGGCCAGCGCGGTCGCGGTCCCGGCCAGCTCGTCGGCCAGCGTCGGCGCGGGCACCTCGGCGGCCGGCCGGCCCTCGGCGGCCCGGCGGTACACCGTCGCCGTACCCGCCTGACGCAGCGCGGCGGCGGCGGTCGCCGCGAAGTGCATGGCGGCGGCCGGCGACGGCGGCCGGTCCAGCCAGTCCAGGTGCCGCTCGACCAGCTCGACCGCCCGCGCCTCGTTGCCGGTCAGCGTGCAGAACTCGATGTGGTCGCCGATGTCCCACAGGTCGGCGAGGTTGCCGCGCAGCTTGCGGTACGCCTCCCGGTGCGCGTCGCGCGCCGACTCACCTCGACCGGTACGCAGATAGGGCAGAAGCAGCGCCGTGAGGATCGCCTGCGGCTGCTCGGTGCAGGTCAGTCTGCCGGCGAGCACCGGTTCGGCCAGTGCCACCGCCTCGGCGTCCCGCCCGGTGTCGGCGAGGTAGCCCACCTGGCTCGTCGGGTCACAGCCGGCGCAGTCGGACAGGTCGTCGCGGGGCGTGGTCTGCCAGAGCCGGTACCAGTGCGCGGCGGCCTCGGCGTCGCCCACGTGGTCGGCGACCCGGAACCGGTGCTTGTGGACGGTCTGCAGGCTGTGCCCGCCGGCCCGGTAACGCCGCTCCATGTCGTCGAGCACCGCGTACGTGCGGTCCAGCGGCACCTCGGGGAACTTCAGCAGGCCGGACACCATGTACTTGAAGTGCCACAGCAACTGGTGCAGGTGGCGCTGGTGGTAGGGCTGCGGGTCGCGGTCGAACTCGGACAGGCACCAGGAGAAGGTCACGAACGACTTCGCCGGCTCACCGCCGTAGACGTACCCGGTGGTGGCCTGCATCCGGGTGACGAAGGCGAGGTGCCGGTCGTCGGCGGCGTCGACCCGGCGCAGCAGTTGCTCCAGCGCGGCGATCTGCCCCGCCCCGTACGGCATGTCGGCGATGCCACGCAGCACCCGCCACAGGTCCTCGTCGCTCATTGTCACTCCCGTCCCGGCACGGCCCGGCCGAGCAGGCCGAGGAAGGAATCGTTCAGCAGCGCGGCGTCGGCAGCGCGGATCGGATGGTGGCCGAGCAGCAGCGCCTGCCCGTACAGCGCCTCGATGGCGAGGCCGACCAGCTCCGGGTCGCCCAGCATCGTGACCCGCCGGACCAGCGGGTTGCGGTGATTGAGCACCAGTTGCGGGCGGTCCGGTGGGGCGGTGGCGGCGAGCGCGTCGAGCACTCCGCCCCACAGCTCGTCGGCGCGGTCGCGGCTGGCGGCGAGCTGGTCGTTGAACGCCGCCGACCGGCTGACCAGGTAGAGCGCGGGCAGCGAGACCGGGTCGTACGCCCGGATGACCACCTCGCAGCCGGACCGTTCGACGGCCCGCTGCGCGGCGGTGAGGAACGGCCGCAGCGCCAGTTCGACCTGCGGGTCGAGGGCCTCGAACCGGGTGGTGAGGTCGCTCGGCTCCAGCCGTTCGATAAGCACCGACCGGTCCACCGCCGGCAGCCGCTCGATCAGCTCGGTGTCGTACGTATAGCCGGCGTTCACCACCGCCAGGTCCTGTGCGGCGGCCACGGCGGCGAGTTGGCGGAACTCGTCGAGGCTGGCCGCGTAGCGGAGCACCCCGTGGCGTTCGCGGAACTCGGCGAGCGTGAGCGTGCCGACGTTGGTGTCCATCGGCCACCACCTGTCGACCAGCCGGAGCATCTCATCGTCGTGCAGTGCCAGCGCCTTCACGCCGAGGTGGTGCACCTGGAGGAACTCGGCCAGCCGGTGCGGGTCGTGTCGCGCCAGCCGGACCAGCCAGCCGCGTACCTGGTCGCCGAGCGCCTCCCGGGTCGCGGTGAGCAGGGTGTCCTCGTAGAGGGCCTCGCGGCTGGCCGTCGGGCGCAGCTCGGTCGCGTCGACCACGCAGTGCGCGAAGAACGCCCAGTCCGGCAGCAGGCCGTCCGCGTTCTCGGTGAGCAGCATCCGCTTGAGGTAGACGCGGTGCCCGGCCCGGGCCGCCGGGTTCACCGGGGTGGGCAGGATGACCGCGACACCGGTCAGCCCGGCCTCCGGCACGGCCAGCGGCAGCACGTCGAACGGCTCCACGCCGAGCGTCTCCCGGGCGTACCTGATCAACGCCGCGCGGTCGAGCGGCGTCCCCGGCGCGGTCGCCCACGGCGGTTCGCCGGTGGTGGTGACCGTGTCGCCGACCCGGACGGTGACCGGCAGCAGCGAGCCGTAGAGCCGCGCCAGGTCGGTGACGGTCGGGGTGGCGAACCACTGGTCGGCGTCGCGTCGGGGCACCAGAGTGACAGTGGTGCCCGGCTCGACGCGGGCGGCCTCCGGCGGTGCCACGGTCACGGCGTAGCGGCCGTCGGCGTACCCGGTCCACCGGACCGTGGGGTTGTCGCCGTGCCGGGTGAGCACCTGGATCTCGTCGGCGACCAGGAAGCAGGAGAGCAGGCCGATGCCGAACTGGCCGAGGAACTCGTGCCGGGAGAAGCCCAGCTCGTCGCGCTTGGAGCTACGGCCGATGGTGGCCAACAGCTCGTGCACCTGCGCCTCGGTCAGGCCGACACCGGTGTCGTACACCCGCAGGGTGCCGTCGCCGGTGATCTCCGGCGGCTCGATGCGGACCAGCGCCGGGGCGTCCGGCTCGGTCGTACGCCGGGCGGTGATCGCGTCCACGGCGTTCTGGAGCAGCTCACGGACGTAGACCCGTGGGCTGCCGTAGAGGTGATGGCTGAGCAGGTCGACCACGCCACGCAGGTCGACCTGGAAAGTGTGGTCCACGCCTGAGTTCTCCCCGGTCCCGATGCCGGCGCCCACCGTACCGATGATCACCGACGGCCCGCGTCCCCCTTTCGCCCGGCGGCTTGACCCTCGACCCGGTCGAACCGGCACGGTCGGCGGCATGACCTCCTCCGCTCTGGGCCGGGATTTCCGGCTGCTCTGGTCCGCCGCCGTCTCGTCCCGGTTCGGGGACGCGCTGCGTACGCCGGCTCTGGCCCTGCTGGCCGCGACACTGACCCGCGACCCTCGGATCATCGCGGCGGTCACCGTGGCCGGGCAGCTTCCGCCGCTGCTCTTCGGCCTGCTCGGCGGCGTGTACGCGGACCGCTGGGACCGCCGGCGGACGATGGCCTGCATCGACGGGGTACGCGCGGCGGTGGTGGCGGCGCTGGCCGTGGCGGTCGCCCTCGACCGGGCCGCCGTCGTGACGCTCCTGGCGGCCGCTTTCCTCCTCGCCGCGTTGGGCACCCTCTTCGACTCGGCCTCGTTCGCGCTGCTGCCTGGGGTCGTGTCGCCAGCCGCGCTGCCCCGGGCGAACGGACGGCTCCAGGCGGGGAGCGCGGTGGCCGGCGGCTTCCTCGGTGCGCCGGCCGCCGGTGTCCTCTTCGCCACCGCTCCCGCCCTGCCGTTCGCTCTGGACGCCGTCACCTTCGCGGTGGCGGCCCTGCTCGTGCTGGCCCTCACTCCGACACCCACCGTGGGCACGGGGCCGGCCGTCCGACGCCTGTCGGTGTGGAGCGAGATCGCCGAGGGGATGCGCTGGTTGCGCGGCGACCGGACACTGTGGCGGGTCACCCTGCTGGCCGCCGCGAGCAACCTGGCGATCAGCGGTCTGATGGCGGTGCTGGTGCTCTACGCGCTGGACGTGCTGCGCGTGCCGCCGGCCGGATACGGACTGTTCGCGGCGGGCGCCATTCTCGGCGGCGTGGGCGGGGCGCTCGGGGCGGGCCGGCTCGCCGCCCGGCTCGGCACGGTGCCCGCGCTGCGGGCGGTGCTCGCCGTGCAGACCGTCGCGCTGGTCGGGTTCGCGCTGGCCCGGCAACCGGTGCCGGGCGGGATCGCGCTTGCCGTCTTCGCCGCCGGCACCGTCGTGTGGAACAGCCTGTCGGCGTCGTACGGGCAGCGGCACGTGCCGGGTGGGCTGCTCGGTCGGGTGGGTGCCGCGCAGCGGATGGTCGGGCTGCTCACCGCACCCGTCGGCGCGGCGCTCGCCGGACTGGCTGCCGCCGCGTACGGGACGGTGCCGGTGGCGGCCGCCGCGGCCGGCACGTTCGCGCTGGTCACGCTGGCGGCGTGGCGAACGCTGCGGCCGGTCGCGTCGGTGCCGCCGGTCGCCGCCCCCACCGGCGGCCCGACAGCACCACAGCCGTCGCGCTGAACGGCACGTCGTCCACCTCAGCCCGCGCCGCGTTCGCGGTGGGACAGTCCGGACAGGCGCAGCGCGATCCGCTGCCGGACCGGGGGCACGGCGCCGAGCAGCCGCAGCAGCGCGTCGCGGGCCGGTCGGCGGGCCGGGGAGGTGGTGGCCAGCCGGGTCAGCCCGGCGGCGAAGCTCACCACGTCCTCGGCCATCGGGCGCTGCCGCGCGGTGTAGTCGTCGAGCAGCGTCTCCGGGCCGCCGGCGAGCACGTCGGCCAGCGCGGTGCCGAGGGCCACCGCGTCGCAGATGCCGAGGTTCATGCCCTGCCCACCGGCGGGGCTGTGCACGTGCCCGGCGTCGCCGGCCAGCAGCACCGGCCCGGCCCGGAAGGTGTCGGCGATCCGGTGGTGCACCCGGAACCGGGAACCCCACAGCACCTCGGTCACCCGGTCGGGCCGGCGGGTCGGGCCGCGCTCGTCGAGCAGCGCCTGGAGGTACGCCCGATCCGGCTCGGGCGGTGCCGTCGGCACGGCGGCGACCAGCCGGACCACGCCGTCCGGCAGTGGCGCCCAGACCAGCGGCCCGGGGCGGGCGAGGAACAGCGCGGCCTCGTCGCGGGGCAGCGCGCTGTCGACCCGCACGTCGGCGAGCACGAAGGACTCCTCGTCGCTGGGGCCGGCGAAGCCGATGCCGGCCGCCTGCCGGACCGTGCTGTGCAGGCCGTCCGCGCCGACCACGTACCGGGCGCGCAGGCCCGTACCGTCGACCCGCGCGAGCACCCCGTCGACGGTCGGATTCAGGTCGGTCAGCCGGCACGGCCGCCGCACCCGGACGCCGAGGTCGGCCAACTGCCCGACGAGCACGGCCTCGGTGACCGCCTGGGAGACCAGCAGGGCGTAGGGGAAACGGGACGGCAACCGGTGGAACGGAACCGACAGCAGCGTCCGGTCCCGGTCGCGGACCGTGAAACGCGGCGCACGCACCCCCTGGGCCACCAGTGGCGCCGCGACGCCGATCCGGTCCAGCACCTCCAGGGTGTACGCGTGCACGACGGCCGCGCGGGACGTCTGTGGCGGTTCGGCCTGCTGGTCCAGCACTGTCACGTCGACCCCGCGACGGGCCAGCGTCAGTGCGGTGGCGAGGCCGGTGGGGCCGGCACCCACCACCAGGACGTCGGTGCTCGTGGGCAGCATGGCCACCTCCGGAACGACTTGCGCCAACGTGTGTTGGCAAACGGTTGTTGGCAACGCTAGGACGGCGGTCGTTGTGTGTCAACAGCCGTTGGCATACGGTCGTTGGCATGACCGCGCCCGCCCACCCGACCCAGCCCCGCCGCTCGGACGCCACCCGCGCGGCGATCCTGCGAGCCGCCCGCGAGCGGTTCGCCGCCGACGGCTACGAGCGCGCCACGATCCGCGCCATCGCCGCCGACGCCCGGATCGACCCGTCGATGGTCATGCGGTACTACGGCAGCAAGGAGGGTCTGTTCGCGGCGGCGGCCGAGTTCGACCTCCGCCTGCCCGACCTGGCCGCCGTGTCGTCCGAGCAGCTCGGCGAGGTGCTGGTCCGGCACTTCCTCGCCCGGTGGGAGGGCGACGAGACGCTTGTGGCGCTGCTGCGGGCCGCCAGCACCAACCCGGGCGCGGCCGAACGGATGCGCGGCATCTTCGCCGAGCAGCTCACCGCGGCCGTGGCCACGTTCGGCACCGACCCGGCGCTGACCGCCCGACGTGCCGGCCTGGTGGCCAGCCAGATCCTGGGCCTCGCCTTCACCCGCTACGTCGTCCGGCTCCCACCGATGGTGGACGCCGAGCCCGAGGAGCTGGTCTCCTGGATCGCGCCGACCCTCCAGCGCTACCTGACCGGGCTGCCGCAGACCTGACCCAACCTTTTTCCCCTCCCCATGCGTCTGTCGGGTGACGCGCACCGTGGCGGCCGGAAGGGGTGCGGATGGGTTCGACGGCGAACGACGGCCGCGACGGCTACCTCGCCTTCGTGGAGAGCAACCAGCACCGCCTGCTGCGTGCGGCCTTCCTGATCTGCGGCAACCGGCACCAGGCCGAGGACCTTCTCCAGGACGCCCTGCTGAAGCTGGCGCTGCGCTGGACCTCCGTCCGCGACGGCGATCCCGCCGCCTACGTGCGCGCCATCCTCTACCGGGACGCGGTGTCGTGGTGGCGGCGTCGACGCCGGGAGTGGCTCAGCGCCGCACCGCCGGAGCAGGTGGCCCCCGACCGTGACGGTGCGCTGCGGCTGACCCTGCACGACGCGCTGGGGCTGCTGCCGCCCCGGCAGCGGGCCGTGCTGGTGCTGCGCTACTACGAGGACCTGACCGAGGTCGCGACGGCGGAGGCGCTCGGGGTGACCGTCGGCACCGTGAAGAGCCAGTGCCACATGGCGCTACGCCGGCTCCGCGAGGTGGCCCCCGATCTCACCGGAGATGGCCGACCGAGCCGGGGCGCGACCCGCGCCGGCGACCCGACCGCCGACCTGGAGGTGAACCAGTGAACGAGCGGGATCTGCGCCAACTGCTCGCCGTCAGCGTGGAGGACGTGCTACCCAGCAAGCCCGCGACGGCCGGCTGGGACCGGGCGCGGCGCACGCGTCGTACCCGACGGGTGCTCGGCGCGGCCATCCTGGCGGTGGTGCTGGTCGGCGGGGGCACGGTCGCCGTCCGCCGGCCGTCCGCCGCTCCGCCCCTGAACCACACGGTGGCGCCGACCGTCGAGCCCACCCACGCCGATCCCGTGCAGCGTCCGCCGACCGAGCTGACGTACCCACCCGATCCGCTGAACCGGCTGAGCGGCCCGGCGACCGTGCAACTGTCCGAGCGACCGGTCCAGCGGGCGCTGGCGCTGTTCCAGCCCGTCGACGAGGAGAACCGCGCGGACGGCCCGGTCCGGATCCTCGGCGACGACGGTGTCGTCCGCGGTCTCGACGTGGTGACGCTGGCGCCCACCCGGGACGCGGACGGCAACGAAGCGACCGCCGTGAAGCCGGGTGTTCTGTCGCCGGACGGCCGGTGGGCGGCCTTCGCGCAGACCAATGAGCTGATCATGGTGGATCTCACCACCGCGGGCGTACGCCGGATCCCGCTCGACGGCTACCTGGAGCTGGTGGTCTGGGCGCACGACCGGGTGCTGGTCGGCGGCGACAACCGGACGTACGCGGTGGAGCGCGACACCGAGGCGGCGAGCACCATCGACGTGTCGGCGTGGAACGTGGTGGCACCCGACCCGGAGGCCGGCCGCGAGGCGGCGCTGATCGAGGTGACCGGCGAGCGGGGTGGCCTGACGTTGCGCAGCCGGAGCGCCCGCGAGGCCACGATCCGCTCCGAACAACGGATCACCCATGACGCGCTGCCCTCGCCGTACCAGGTCAACGAGTTCTACGGCCGGGGCTGGCTGCACGGCGGCCGGTTGGCGAGCGCCGCGTGGATCACCAGCACCCCGATCGACGGCGCCGAGGGGGTGGCCGTGCTGGACTCCCGTACCGGCGAGGTGACCCACGTGCTCGACCTCGGTCGGGACCGCGGAAAGGGCTGCTGCCCGGTGCTGGGCTGGGACAACAAGGGCGCGGTGCTGCTCCGCCTGGAACCGGCCGCCCTGGCCCGCTGGGACCCGGAGACCGGCGCGATCACCGGCATCATCCGTGACCTGCGCGGCGTGTTGGCGCTGGCCGGCTGAGGCTCGTCGAGCGCTCAGCCGGCCGGGCCCGCCCCCTCAGGCGGCGATGCCGCCGGGCTGGTCGCCCTTCACGACAGGCGCCCGGACCAGGTTGCCCCACTCCGTCCACGAGCCGTCGTAGTTGCGCACCTGCGGGTAGCCCAGCAGGTGCCGCAGCACGAACCAGGTGTGGCTGGACCGCTCACCGATGCGGCAGTACGCGATCACGTCGTCGTCCGGGCTCAGCCCGAGCTGGTCGGCGTAGATGGCCTTCAGCTCGTCGGCGGACTTGAACGTGCCGTCCTCGTTCGCCGCCGACTTCCACGGCTTGCTGACCGCGCCCGGGATGTGCCCGCCGCGCAGCGCGCCCTCCTGCGGGTAGTCGGGCATGTGCAGCATCTCGCCCGTGTACTCGCCCGGGGACCGGACGTCGACCAGCGGCCGCCCGACGGCGATGTGCGCCATCACCTGCTCGCGGAACGCCCGCAGCGGGGCATCGTCCCGCAGCGGCACGGGGTAGTCGGCGCGGGGCCGGGTCGGCTTGTCGCGGGTCACCTCGCGCCCCTCGGCGATCCACTTCTGCCGGCCGCCGTCGAGCAGGCGCACGTCGGCGTGGCCGAAGAGCGAGAACACCCAGAGGGCGTACGCGGCCCACCAGTTGAAGTTGTCGCCGTAGAAGACCAGGGTGTCGCCCCGGCCGATGCCCTTGGCGGCACACATCTCGGCGAAGCTCGTCGCGTCGAGATAGTCCCGGGTGACCTGGTCGTTCAGGTCGAGGTGCCAGTCGACCTTGACGGCACCGGGAATGTGACCGGATTCGTAGAGCAGGACGTCCTCGTCGGACTCGACCACGACGAGGCCCTCGTCGCCCAGGTGCTCGGCCAACCAGTCGGTGGTGACCAGCCGCTGCGGGTCGGCGTACGACTGGAGGCGGGGATCAGGATCGTTCGGCACAGACATGATCCCCAAACTACGCCCCTCGCACAGAGCCGCGGGCGGGTACGACGACGAGGTCGCCGCCGTGCCCGCCCGCGCGAAGGAGCCCGATAGGTCAGAACTTGGCGGTGCAGTAGAGGATGTGCTTCTTGTCGTTGACCTGGTCGATTTCCTCGTCGTACTGGTAGAAGCAGGCGCGGGCGGTGTAGCCCTTGTCGTTCACCATCGCCGACCACGAACCACTCGTACGGAGGTTGTCGTACTGCTTGCGCAGCGACCCGCTGCTGTCGAAGCTCTGCACGAGCACGCCGGACATGTAGCCGAAGCTGCCCGTCTGCCGGGCCCAGGCGGTGCGGCAGAACGTGCTGTAGCGCAGCTCGACGTAGGTGGCCGTGTACTTGGTGTACGCGTTGTCCAGGTACCCGCAGCGCATGTACTTGCCGTCCACGGTGGCGATGTAGGTGTCCGGGTCCTTGCCGTCGCAGACCGAGCCGCAGCCGGACGTCGCGGCGGAGGCCGGCTGGCCGCCGATCAGACCCACGGTGAGTCCGACGGTCACGGCGGCCAGCGCCGCCGCCACGCGGGTCGTGAGCCGTCGGGCCCGGCTACGGTTCTGGGTGACAATCATCTACAAACCTCCAGTCAGCGCGGATTCCCGGACTGTAGGAGGACTGATCATCACCGCGTCATCGTTCCGGCACCGCGATGTCGGGCGCGGTACCGCTCGGCACGGCAGGGTGCTGTCTCGCAGGATCAGTCGGCGAGAGGGCCGAGCAGCGGACGTTTCGCGGTCACCGTGTCGCCGGACGACCGGCCGGTGAGCCGCCGCCTGATCCACGGGGCCAGGTGCTGACCGGCCCAGCGCAGGTCGGCCGCGCGGGCGGCCAGCCACGGCGATGGCGCCGGGTGCGGCGGGACCATCAGCCACTCCTCGTCACAGCCCACCCCGAGCGCGTTGAGCACCTGCCCGGCGACCCGCCGGTGCCCCGCCGGGGAGAGGTGCAGCCGGTCGGTGCTCCAGAGCATCGGGTTGAGGAACGTGTTGTCGGCGTACAGGTCGACCAGGATGGCGCCGTGCCGCTCGGCGGTCTCACCGACCGCCTGGTTGAGCAGTTCCACCCGGGGAGCGACGAGACGTTGACCGGGCAGCCGTGCCATCACGTCCGCGAATCGGAAGAGCAGCACGTCCGCGCCACCCGAGCGCAACTGCCGGACGACCTCGTCGAAGCGGGAGACCAGCGCGTCCGGGTCGAAGGTGCGCCGCAGCACGTCGTTGCCGCCGGCCGCGAAGCTGATCAGATCGGGCTTCATCGCCACCGCGGAGGGCACCTGCTCGGCCACCACGCTGGGAAAGAGCCGGCCTCGGATGGCCAGGTTCGCGTACCGGAAGTCGGGGCCGGCCTCGGCGGCGAGACGGGTCGCCACCAGATCCGCCCAGCCCCGGTAAGTGCCGTCCGGGTACGCGTCGTCCATACCCTCGGTGAAGCTGTCACCGACCGCGACAAAACTGCGCCAGCGCACCCGCGCCCCCCTCACGCCACCCGTTGCCTGCGGCGACCAGTCTGTCACCGGACCCACGTCGGCCGGTGCCCCGACCGGCCGAGGTGGCGGAGGTCATGCGACGGCGAACCAATCTCCTCAAGCAAGTGCCCATGATCGACACGGCATCGCCGATATCGCGGTATCAACCCGCCTCGGATACCGCGATATCGGTGCACTCGTGTCGATCACCGTCAGCGCTGAGCCTCGTGTCGCCTATCCGGCTGGTGGTGGAGTGCCCTGGCTCGCATTGAGGCCGCACAATGAGGGGCCGGTCACCGGACCGCGCAGTGGGGAGGGCCTAGGTGAGTCAGGCAAGCGAGCCGAGCCCCGCCGGGCCAGCCCCGGCGGCACCCACGTCGCCGCGCACCGCACGGACCCGTCAGATCCGACTCGTGGGGCTCATCGTCGCGCTGGCCGTCCTGGCAGCCGCCCTGGTCCCGATCGTCCTCGCGATGGGCCCGCCGACCCGGGACGAGTTGCTGGAGGACGCCGGCCTCAAGGGCAAGCAGCAGCTCGTCATCGGCGTGAAGGACGACCAGCCGGGCATCTCGCAGCGCCTCCCGAACAACGTCTGGAAGGGCTTCGACGTCGACATCGCGTACATGATCGCGAGCTACCTCGGGTTCGACCACTCCCAGGTGCGCTTCGTGCCGATCGAGAGCGAGGACCGGGCCCGTCGACAGGCCCAGGACGGCGAGGGGTTCGTCATCGTCGACCTGGTCATCGCGTCGTACAGCATCAACGACAAGCGCCGGGAGGAGGGCGCCGTCTTCTCGGCCGCGTACCTGAACACCGAGCAGTCGGTGGTGACGTTGAAGAGCTACCAGAAGCAGGTGAGCAGCCTGGAGGATCTGCGTGGGCTGACGGTCTGCTCGCTGACCACCTCGACGTCCATCCAGCGCCTCGCCGAGGCCGGCGCCTCGCCGGTGGGTCGAAACAGGATCAGCGAGTGCATCCAGGAGCTGTACGACGGCAAGGTGCAGGCCGTCACCACCGACGCGGCGATCCTCGCCGGCTTCGTTACCGGCGACCAGCCGGACGGCGACGGTCAGCACTTCCCGGTGACCCTCAAGAACGTGAAACCGCTGCGGCACTGGGACATCGGCTCGTCGCCCCAGGAGCGGTGGGGCGTCAACACCGGCCCCAACCAGGCCCTGCTCGACCTGGTCGACCTGGCGCTCTACAAGTCGGCCAAGGACGAGAACGACTCGGCCTGGGAGAACGCGTACAACGCCAACCTCCGTTGGCAGCAGGGATACAACCTCCCGCAGCCGGTCGCGGAACAGCAGCAACCCGATCCGAGGAAGGTGGAGGTGCGACAGTGGCCGTGGGAGAGGATCGCGCTACCGCCCCCGGCGTACCCCGGTTCACCACCGGCTCCGCCAAGGCGGTCGGCCCGCGCCGGATGGCGGGGGCGCGCCAGGCGCAGCAGTGGCTGCTGACCCTCCTTCCCACCTTTCCCGTCCTGCTCCTGGTGCTGCGGCTGTGGCAGCTCAGCCAACAGGACATGTCCACGATGCTGCTGCTGGTCCAGTACGTCAGTCCGCTCGGCTTGCTCAGTGCGCTGCTGATCGCCCTGGTGTGGGCGTTCCCCGTGGTCGTGCTCACCTTCGGCGTCCTCGGTCGACTGCTCCGGCTCAGTGCTCCGGACCGGTTCGACCCGGAACGGTCACTACTGGCCTCCGGGACGGCACGCACCCCCGGTTGGGTGATCAGCGCGGCGGTCGCGCTGGGGGCACTCACCTGGCAGCTCCGCTTCCTGCCGTCGCTGCTGATGCTCGGCCTGTGGCTGCTCGCGCTGCGTACCCGCTACCTGCATCCTGACCAGCCGACCCGGATCCTGCTGGTCAGTGTGGCCCTGCCGCTGGCCGCAGCGGTCCTGGCGTACACCGTGCTGGGCCCGGCCATCTGGACGGCGTACCAGGATGGCGAGATGGCCACGGCCGCGCTGCTGGCGCTGCCGCCCGCCGCCACCGTGCTGCTCACCGGCCCGATCCCCGCCTGGATCGCCCCGACGCTGACGCACAGTCTGGCGTTCACCGTCGCCGCGGTGCTCCCGGTAGTGATGGGCGCGGTCTTCCTCCGGGTGCCGCTGCTACCCACCGCCGCGGTCGAGGTCGTCCCGACGCAGTCGACCTCGCCGGCCCCGGACGTCGCGGCCTCGCCAGCCCCGGACGGACCGGCCTCGCCGGCCGTGGGAAGCACGCCCTCGGCAATCCCGGGCGCGTCGGCTGCTCCGACGAACGGCGGCACGGCAGGCCTGGACGGTGGGGACGGCCCGCCGACGGCCAACGGCGGCCCGCAGGTCGTGCTCGGCGCGCTCATCACGGTGACCGACACGTCGACGATCATGCTGGACCGGACCGCCACCGTGCGGTTCCTGCCGAACGGGTGGGTCGAGTCGCAGGTCCTCTGCCCCCAGCCGGCGGCGGTTCCGTACAGCCTGGTGTCGGTGCGGGGCTGGCCGGTGGAGGAGACCGCGCTCAACTGGATGATGCCCCGGCGGCCGGTCGCCGACCCGGACGTCCGCTGCGAGGGCCGCCTTCCCGGCGACACGTGACCCGGGACCGAATTGGATCGCCGCACCGGGACCGGCGGTCTTAGGCTGCCCGAATGCTGCTACGCATGTCGACCCTGTTGCTGCGGACCCTGCGCGAGGATCCGGCCGACGCGGAGGTGCCGAGCCATCGGCTGCTGCTGCGCGCCGGTTACATCCGTCGCGCCGCACCGGGCGGCTACACGTGGCTGCCGCTGGGCAAGCTGGTGCTGGACCGGATCACCGAGGTGGTACGTGCCGAGCTGACCGCGATCGGCGACCAGGAGGTGCACTTCCCGGCGCTGCTGCCCGCCGAGCCGTACCGGACGAGCGGCCGGTGGACGGAGTACGGCGACCTCCTCTTCACCCTCGCCGACCGGCGCGGCGCCGAGCACCTGTTGGCGCCCACCCACGAGGAGATGGCGGCGCTGCTGGTCAAGGACGTGTTCACCTCGTACCGGGATTTCCCGGTGACGCTGTTCCAGGTGCAGACGAAGTTCCGCGACGAGGCGCGGCCCCGGGCCGGTGTGCTGCGCGGCCGGGAGTTCCTGATGAAGGACGCGTACTCCTTCGACCTGGACGAGGCGGGGCTGCGGGACGCGTACGCCCGGCACCGGGCGGCGTACCAGCGGATCTTCGACCGGCTGGGCCTGGAGCACACGGTGGTGCACGCGATGTCCGGCGCGATGGGCGGCTCGGCGTCGGAGGAGTTCCTGGCCGCGACCCCGGTCGGCGAGGACACGTTCGTCGGCTGCACCGCGTGCGGCTACGCGGCGAACACCGAGGCCGTCGTCACCCGGGCACCCGCTGCCATCGACCTCGCCACCGCACCCGCGACGCAGGTGCACGACACCCCCGAGACCGCGACGATCGCCAGCCTGGTCGAGCTGGCGAACGGCCGCCGGCTCGGTGACCGGGACGACTGGACCGCCGCCGACACTCTGAAGAACGTCGTGTTGACCGTGCGTCAGCCGGGCGCCGAGCGGGCCGAACTCCTGGTGGTCGGGCTGCCCGGTGACCGGGAGGTCGACCTGAAGCGGCTCGGCGCCGCGCTGGAGCCGGCCCAGGTGGCCGTCTTCGACGAGTGGGCCGGGCATCCGGATCTGGTGCGCGGGTACATCGGTCCGCAGGTGCTCGGCAAGCTGGGCATCCGTTATCTGGTCGATCCTCGCGTGGTGACCGGCTCCGCGTGGCTGACCGGGGCGAACGAGCCGGGTCGACACGCGACGGGCGTGGTCTGCGGGCGGGACTTCACGCCCGACGGCACGGTCGAGGCGGCCGAGGTGCGCGCCGGCGACCCGTGCCCCGACTGCGGCGACGGCGAGCTGACCATCCGGCGGGGCATCGAGATCGGGCACATCTTCCAGCTCGGTCGCCGGTACACCGACGCGTTCGCGGTCGACGTGCTCGGGCCCGCCGGCAAGCCGGTCCGGCCCACCATGGGCTGCTACGGCATCGGGATCTCCCGCGCGGTCGCGGCCATCGCCGAGCAGCACCACGACGACCGGGGACTCGTCTGGCCTGCGGCGGTCGCGCCGTGTGACGTACACCTGGTGGTCGCCGGCAAGGGCCCGCAGCTCGACGCGGCGCTGGACCTCGGCGGGCGCTTGGCCGCCGCCGGCCTGCGGGTGCTTGTCGACGACCGGACGCACGTCTCGGCCGGGGTCAAGTTCACCGACGCGGAGCTGATCGGCATCCCCCGCACCGTCGTGGTCGGCCGCCGGCTGGCCGACGGGTACGTGGAGTTGCGCGAGCGGGCCGGCGACGGGCGCGCGGAGCTGCCGGTGGACGGTGTGGTGGAGCGGATCGTCGACGAGGCCCGCCGGGAGCGTGCGAACCTGGTGTAGCCACCGCGTCACGGGGTAGTGCAGTCGGATCGGGTGATACGTCTTCGGAGGATCTCATGACCGGTTACCGGGTCAGCGACGTGATGACCAAACAGGTCGTGTACCTGTCGGCCGAGACCACCCTGGACGAGGCGGCCAGGGTGATGAAGGAGGCGGACATCGGCGACGTGGTGGTCACCGACGGCGCCACCCTCGCCGGCATGCTCACCGACCGGGACATCGTGGTGCGGGCGGTAGCCGAGAACAGCTCACCGGCGGCCACCACCATCGGCTCGATCGTCACCCGCGAGGTGGTCATGATCGAGCAGCACTGCACGGCGGGTGAGGCCGCGGCGCTCATGCGAGACCGGGGCATCCGCCGGGTGCTGGTCTGCGACAGCGACCGCAAGCTGGTGGGGATCGTCTCGCTCGGTGACCTGGCCATGCAGCTCGACCCGACCAGCGCGTTGAGCGAGATCAGCGAACAGTCTCCGACCACGTGAGCCGTCGGCGCCGGCGGTAGCCTCGACACATGGCTGACATGCCGGCCCGACTGGCCGAGATCGTCGACGAGTTCGCCGCCGCGCCACGCGACCTGGTGCTGGAGATGCTGCTGGAGTACGCCGACGTCATCCCGCCGCTGCCCGCCGACGCCGCCGGGCACGAGGGCATGGAGCAGGTGCCCGAGTGCCAGACCGCGTTCTTCCTGCGCGCCCGGGTGACGCCGGACGGGACCGTCGAGACCCTGTTCGACTGCCCGCCCGAGGCGCCCACCACCCGGGCGTTCGCCGGGATCCTCGCCGAGGGTCTGGCCGGCGCGAGCGCCGAGGAGGTGCTGGCCGTGCCGGACGACCTCTACCAGCGGATGGGCCTGGCCCAGGCGATCAGCCCGCTGCGGGTGCGCGGCGGCACGGCGATCCTGGGCCGGCTCAAGCGGCAGGTCCGGGAACAACTCGACTGAGCGGGCCGTTGCCACCGATCATGGAGATCGAGATCTACGCCGACGTCGTCTGCCCGTGGTGCTACCTGGGCAAGCGCCGCCTGGACGAGGCAATCGCCCGCTACGACGGCGAGGTGACAGTCCGGTACCGGCCGTTCCAACTCGACCCGTCGCCGGTGCCCGAGCCGCTCCCGGTGGTCGACGCGCTGGCCGACAAGTTCGGCGGCCCGGAGCGCGCCCGGCAGATGGTCGCGCGGGTGACCGAGGCCGCGGCGGGTGACGGGCTTCGGCTGGACTACGACCGTGCGGTGGCCGCGAACACCTTCGACGCCCACCGACTGGTCGCCTACGCCACCGAGCACGGCCGGGCGGCCGAGATGGTGGAGGCCCTGTACCAGGCGCACTTCACCAAGGGTCTCGACGTCGGTTCCCGAGAGGTGCTGGCGACGATCGCCGGCTCGATCGGCCTGGACGCCGCCGACGCCCGCCGGTTCCTCGACTCCGACGAGCGGACCGCCGAACTCGCCGCCGAACTCGCGGCCGCCCGCGACCTGGGCATCACGAGCGTCCCGACGTTCGTACTGGCCGGGAAGTACGCGGTCAGTGGTGCCCAGGAGACGTCCACGCTCCTCGCCGCGCTGGCCGAGGTCGAGCAGCGGGAGGCCGCAGCGCGCTGAGACATCGACCGGGGCGATGTTTCACGTGCAACGGTATCGATGTCGGTGCCTGGTCAGGCCGGCCTGGCCAGGCCCTCGACCACCTGCGCGCCGGGCAGCGCGCCCAGCGCCGGCCCGGGCAGCGCGATCTTGCTATGCCGTACGCCGGACCCGATGATCACGTGCGGGGTGGCGATCACCCGCGCGTCCACCAGGATCGGCCACTGGGCCGGCAGCCCGATCGGGGTGATGCCGCCGTACTCCATGCCGGTCAACTCGACCGCGTCCGTCATCGGGGCGAAGCTCGCCTTGCGCACGTCCAGCGCCCGCCGGGCCACGCCGTTCACGTCGGCCCGGGTGGTGGCCAGGACGATGCAGGCGGCGTAGCGGACCACACCCTCGCGCTTTCCGGCCACCACGACGCAGTTGGCCGACACGTCCAGCCCGACCTCGTACGCCTCGCAGAACGCCGCCGTGTCGGCGAGGTCGGCGTCGATCGGCGCGACCAGCACGTCGTCGACGTCCACCGGCGCGTTGGCCGGCCACTGGGCGATGGCCTCCGCCACCGGCGCGGCGAGCAGATCGAGGCGGGCACGGGCCGGTTCGGTCTTCAACGTTCCCATCACGGGTGCGATCCTCGCACCCGCGCCGCCGGATCGCCCGCCGACTCCCGAGCCGTCTCGCGACACCACCTCCACGTCGCGGCTCAGCTGCCCGCGAGGAACGCGTTGTCGCGCAGGAAGGAACGGTCGCGGGCGGCCGCCAGCTCCTCCTCGCGTCGGGCTTTGGCCCGCTGCAGCTCCAGGTCCTCCAGCGCGTGCCGGACACCCAGCCGGATCACGCCGTAGAGGAAGACGAAACCGAAAACGTAGAGGATCACCGTGGTGACGACAACGAACATGACGTCACCGTAAGACGAACGTGAACCGGTATCCCTCTCATCTCCGCGCGGTTCCCCCGTACGTGTCCGCGAGGTGGTCGGCCCAGGTACGCACACCGCGAGGCAGCGCCTCGGTGACCAACCCACCGGCGCGCAGCTCGCGCCCGAGCCGGCCGGGGATTCGTACCGGCAGCAGCGGTCGGCGTGACCCGCGCGCCTCCCGCCAGGCACGGACCGCCTCGTCGAAGCGGAGCACCTGCGGCCCACCAAACTCCTCGGTGCCCCCGAGCGGGCCGGCTGCCACCCGGGCCGCGAGCCGGGCGGCCACCTCACCCGGGTCGACCGGCTGGGCGAGCACCGCCCGGTCGCCGAACACCGGGCCCAGCCGCGCGCTGGTCGTCAGCAGATCGTCGAGGAACTCGGGGAACTGGGTGGCGCGCAGCACCGACCACGGCACCGGGCCGGCCGCGACCACCTGCTCGGCTGCCAGCTTGTGCCGGTAGTACGGGATCGGCACCCGGTCCACCCCGACGATCGAGACGTAGACCAGGTGCTGGACGCCGGCCGCGCCGGCGGCGACCACCAGCCCACGGGTGCCCAGCACGTCCACCTGATGGGTACGCCCTCGGGGCGAGGACGCCAGGTGCACCACCGCCTCCACCCCGGTCACCGCCTCGGCCAGCCCGTCGCCGGTGGCCAGGTCGGCGACGACCCACTCGACGTCCGAGCCGGTACGCGGCCGACGGCTGCTGGCCCGGACGCTCATCCCGTCGTCGCGCAGCCGCGCCAGCACATGGCTACCCAGTCGACCACCCGCCCCGGTGACCAGAACCCTCATCGTCTCCTCCTGTTCCGCGGACCCGTCGTGCTGATGACGGCCGCGCGACTGCACACGTGACGGCTCACCCCGAACGGACCAGATCCAGCACGGTCAGGAGCGCGAAGAACGCGATCACGATCTCGTTGACGATCCAGGAGTGCCCCTCGGCCCACTCCCGCATCCGGGCCAGCACCCGCGCCGCCTTCTGACCGAGCAGCACCAACGCCAGCAGCGGCACCGCGAGCAGGAGCACGGTGAGCAGCACGAACGGCACCAGGTGCCACCAGGGGAGGTTGTGTCGGGCCACTGTCGCGCCGACCGTCGCCATGGTGAGGTCGTCGGTGGGTGTCACCACGAAGAGCAGGGCACCCATCCGTGCGGCCCAGCGCGGATCGGCGTGGCTCACGCTGCCCAACCAGCGCGGCGGTCCAGACCGGTTGCGGCGCAGCCAGACGACCAGGGCCAGGCACACCAGCAGCGCGAGCACCACCAGGTCGATGACCGGACCGCGATCGATCCTGCTGGCGGCCGCGCTGGCGTCGGTCGCCAACCCGCCCAGCAACCGGGTCAACAACCAGCTCACGGTCACCCCGACGGCGACCACCAGGCCGGCGCCGGCGAGGAAGCCCAGCGACGCGGCCCGGGGCCGGTCGGACGAGGCGAGGAAGACCGCCACGACCAGTTGGGTCCCGGCGACCATCACCACGGCCAGCGGCAGGACCGTCAGGAGGTTCATCGCCTGCCATCCTCGCGCCCGCCCGGTGCGGACACGTCGAATCCTCAGCCGATCACCCGCCCGGCCGTGTGGTCCCGTCCATCACCACCCGGCCGGCCAGCAGCGCGCCGACCAGTGCCAGACCGGCCGCCACCACCAGGGTCACCACGTAGCTGGCGGGGCCGGGCGCACTCCCGGCAGCGAGTACGGCACCGGTTAGCGCCAGCACGGTCGCCGCGAAGAGCGAGTCGCCCAGTTGCAGCGACGAGCTGTTGCGCCCCTGCTCGCCGGGCGCGGACAGCTCCAGGGTGAGCACCGACAACGACGGGTACAGCAGTCCCATGCCGAGCCCCGCCACCGCCCAGCCCAGCACGGCGACGGCCACCGGCAGCTCGGGTCGGACGGCCAACGCCACCGTCGCGATGCCGGCCGTGATGCAGCACAACCCGACGCGGGGGAAGCTGGCCCGGGAGGCCGGCGCCGGAAAACGGCCCTGAACCCAGGAGCCCACCGACCAGGCCAACGCGCCCACCGTGAGAACAAGCCCGGCGGCGGTCGGCGACAGCCCCCGCTCCCGGGAGAGCATCAACGGGATGACCACCTCCGCGCCGACGAACGCCGCCGACGCCAGACCGCGCAGACCGACCACGGTGGGCAGCCCGCGGGCCGCCCGCAGGAACCCCAGCGGCAGCAGGCGCGGAGCGCAGACCAGCAGGCCGGCCAGGGCGAGCGCGATCACCGCCAGGGCCGTCACGCCGCGCTGCTGTCCCCCGATGTGCAGCAGTGCGGCGCTCACGCCCGCCCCACAGGCCCAGCCGATGCGGGCCATCGCGCCGGCCGGCGGCCGGCTCGGCACGGTCCCGTCGAGCGACCGCAGGCCCGGATGGATCAGCAGCACCGCCGGGACGGCCACCGCCGGCACCACGAGAAAGACCCACCGCCAGCCCAGGTACTCGACAATCAGGCCGGCCAGCGCCGGCCCGACCAGCGACGGTACGACCCACGCCGCAGCGAACGCGGCGAAGATGCGCCGATGCAACTCCTCGGGGTACGCCTGCCCGACGATCACGTAGAGCGCCACCGAGAGCAACCCCGAGCCGAACCCCTGCACGACCCGTCCGACCACCAGCGCGGTCATCATCGGCGCGGTCCCGGCGATCAGCAGCCCGACCACGAACCAGCCGACGCCGTGCCACATCGGTCCTCGCGGCCCCCGTGCGTCACACCAGATCCCGGAAACGACCATGGCCAGCACGCCTGCGGCGAACGGGCCGCCGAACGCGATGCCGTACAGGGCCAGCCCGTCCAGGCTGCGCGCGACGGTCGGCATGGCCGTGCCGACCGCCAACGCCTCGAACGCCAGCAGCGACACCAGCGCGACGCTGCCCACCGTCATCGCCCGCAGCCGGGGTGCGAACAACCCGGCGGAGACCGGAACGGGGGTGGCGGTTCGGCTCGACATGCACCGAGCCTGCGACCTCAACCCGGATTCATGTCAACCGGGGGTGACCCGGCTCTCGTCAGGCGTCCTGGAGCGCCTCCCCGACGCCGCGTACCAGTCCCGAGAAGTGCTGGTCCGCCAGGAGATGCCCGGCGGTGATCACCAGGGCGAGCGGCCATTCGATCACCTGCAACGCGGCCAGCACGCCGAGCCCGGCGTAGTAGGCGATCTTGTCCGGTGGCGGCACCGCCAGCTCGCCCACCATTGGCAGCTCCACCCGTCGGCTGTACATCCGAACGTTCTCGTGTGAACCGTTGAGGTGTCGTGTCAGCGTGCTCATTCCGGCCTCCCCGTGTCCGGTGATGGTCGTCGGATTCCACCGCCCACCCCGTCCATGCGCGGCCAGCCCCGCAAAGTTCCGGTGCTCCGAGGGGCATAACGGACGCCAGGTCGGGAAGCCAGGCCGCCGGACGCGAGGCGTGGGAGGACGAGATGACCGACGGCACAAGCGACAACGGGGAGTCGGGTCGGCGTCCGTCCGGCCGTACGCCTCGATGACGGCGGCGGGTCGCGCCGCCGGCCGCCTCCTGCCGTCCATCGGCGTGCCGCACCTGGTCGGGGAGGCGTCCCGGACCGTCGGGTCGGCGGCGACCCGGCTGGCCCGGACGGTCGGGCTGAGCCGGCGTCGGGTCTGGTCCCGCCCCGGCCGGCACCACATCGAGGTGCACGGCGTCTGCCAGGACGGCGGCGACCGGTTGGCCCGGCAGGTGGAGGCCGCGCTGGAGCGGTTGCCCGGGGTGGCCTGGGCCCGGGTGAACGCCCCGTCCGGCCGGGTGGTGGTAGCCGTGCAGGCGCCCGAGCCGCGGCTGCGGGACCTCATCGCCACGATCGGGCGGATCGAGGAAACCTGCGACCACGAACCAGATCCGGAGATCCCGCCCCCACATCCGCCGGAGGAGGGGCCGCGTACGCCGCGCACCCTGGGCGCCCTCGCCTCGGACGCGCTGGGCCTGACCATCTCGGCGGCCACCCGGCTCCTGCCGTTCGCGCCACTGCCCGGCGAGGTCGCCGGCCTGCTGGCCGCTGCGGACCTGCAACCGAAGCTGCACGCCTTCGTCGGCAGGCGGCTGCGCTCCGACCCGCGCGCCGACGTCATCTTTCCGCTGGTCGAGGCGGTGGTGCAGGGTCTGACCGGCCGGTGGACGGGGATAGTGCTCGACGGCGCCCAACGGATGGTGCAGTGGGGGGAGGCGCGGGCCCAACTCGCCGCGTGGGAGAAGGCCGAGCCGCGGCTGACCGGCGACCCCGAGCGCGCCACCGCACGGTGGCCGACGGTCGACCGGCCCTGCCCGAAGCCGGACGGCCCGGTCGAGCGCTACATCAACCGGATGTTGACCGCCGGCGTGGCTGCCGCCGCGGCGGCGACACCGATCGCCGGGCGCAAGCGAGCCGCCGCGCTGGGCCTGTCCGCGCTGCCCAAGGCCCCGGGCAGCGGACGAGAGGGGTACGCGGCACAGCTCGGCCGGATCCTCGCCCGGCGCGGGGTGATCGCGATGGACCGTGGCGTGCTGCGGGAACTGGACCGGATCGACACGCTGGTGCTGGACGCGGCGGTGCTCGGCTCGGAGCGGGGCGTACTCGCCGACCTGGCTCCGGCGCCCGAGGTGGACGTCGACGAGGTGGCGGAGCGGGCGTTCGCGCTGTTCGACCCGAGCGACCCGACCGGGTCACCGGAGCTGGACGGCTGGCGGCTGGCACCCCTGGACCAATTCCCGGCGGGCGATCCCGGCGACGTGCCGGACGGCGAGCGGCTGCGCGCGGCCGGCGGGCAACTGCTCGGGCTCACCCACTCGGGCCGGCTCACGGCGCTGCTGCGGGTCGAACCCGAACCCGCGCCGGGTGTCGACGGCCTGCCGGCCGCTGCCCGCCACGCCGGCCTGAAGCTGATCGTGGCCGGCGGCGACGAGCAGCGGTACGGCTTCACCGACGCGCTGCTGCCCGGCGGAGACCACCTGGCCGACTCGGTACGCGGGTTGCAGCGCGACGGGGCGGTCGTGATGCTCGTCTCCGGAGACCGGGCGGCCCTCGGCGCGTCCGACTGCGGCCTCGGGATGTCCGCTCCGGACGAGCTGCCGCCGTGGGGAGCGCACCTGCTGGTCGGCACCGACCTGCGGGTGGTGGCCCTGGTCGTCGAGGCGACCGGGGCGGCCCGGCGGATGACGCGGCAGAACATCCGGCTCGCCATGGCGGGCACCGGCCTCGGGGCGCTGGGCGCGTTCACCGCCCCACCGACCCAACTGCCCCACAAGTCGCTCGTCGCGGTCAACGGCGCGGCCGGCCTGGCCTTCGCGAACGGGGTCTGGCGGGCCCGCCGGTTGCCCGACCGGTCGGACACGCCGGCGCCGGTGGCGACCGCCTGGCACCTGATGCCGGTCCGGACCGTGCTCGACCAGCTGGGCACCACGCCGGACGGGCTGACCAGCGCGGAGGCGCAGCGCCGACACGACGGCCAGGGGGCGGGCGGCGGCGACACACCCGCCGGTGGTGGCCTGCTGCGGGCGTTCCTGGACGAGCTGTCCAACCCGCTCACCCCCGTACTGGCCGCCGGGGCGGTGCTCTCCGCGTCGTTCGGCTCGCTTGTCGACGCCGCGCTGGTGGGCAGCGTCGTCGGTGGCTCGGCCCTGATCGGGGCGGTGCACGAACGCAACACCGAACGGTCGCTGGCGGAGCTGCTGTCGCGTTCGGCGGTGACGGCCCGGGTCCGCCGCGACGGCGTCGAGCGAATCGTCGCGGCCGAGGACCTCGTCCGCGGAGACGTCATCACCCTCGAATCGGGAGACTCGGTGCCGGCCGACTGCCGGGTGCTCGAATCGGTGGGGCTGGAGGCGGACGAGTCGTCGCTGACCGGCGAGTCGCTGCCGGTCGCCAAGAGCAACCGGCCGGTCGTCGCCGCGGCCATCGCCGACCGGCACTCGATGCTGTACGAGGGCACCACCGTCGCCGCCGGCCAGGGAACCGCCGTGGTGGTGGCGACCGGCGTCGACACCGAGTCCGGACGCAGCCTGGCGCTGGTCCGGCAGGCGCCCCCGACCAGCGGGGTGGAGGCCCGGCTCGGCTCGTTGACCAGCGCCGCCATCCCGTTGGCCGCAGGTTCGGCGATCGCCGTGGCCGGCGCGGGGCTGCTCCGGGGCGTACCGCTGGCCGAAACGGCGGCGACCGCCGCGAACCTCGCCGTCGCGTCGGTGCCGGAAGGGCTGCCGTTCCTGGTCAGCGCCGCGCAGCTGGCCGCCGCCCGGCGGCTGGCCGAGCACGGCGCGTTGGTCCGCAACCCCCGCACGATCGAGGCGTTGGGCCGGGTGGACGTGCTCTGCTTCGACAAGACCGGCACCCTCACCGAGGGCCAGTTGCTGCTCGCCGGGGTCGGCGACGGCGTCGGCGACCGGTACGCCCCGGTGGACCGGCTCGACGATCGACTCCGACTGACCCTCGCCACGGCGCTGCGGGCCACCCCCGCCGCGGCCAAGCCGGAGGAGTTGGCGTTGCAGACCGACCGGGCGGTCCGGCGCGGCGCCGCCACGGCTCAGGTGGTGGAGCAGACCGGCGCCGCCGGCTGGCGGGCTGCCGGCGGGCTGCCGTTCGAACCGTCCCGCGGCTACCACGCGAGCATCGGCGAGACCGACGGTCGCCTGCTGCTGAGCGTCAAGGGCGCCCCGGAGACGGTGTTGCCACGCTGCGCGACGCGGCGTACCGACGGCCGGCAGGAGCCGCTGGACGACGCCGGCCGCGCGGAACTGCACCGTCTGCTCGCCGACCAGGCCGGGGCGGGGCACCGGATCCTCGCCGTCGCGGAGTGCCAGGTGGACGCCACGCACATCACCGACTCCGACGTCCGAGGGCTGACCTTCGTGGGGTTCCTGGCCCTCGCGGACGGGGTCCGGGAGAGCGCCGCCCCGGCGGTACGCCGGATCCGGCAGGCCGGGGTCCACACCATCATGATCACCGGGGACCACCCGGCCACCGCCGAGGCGATCGCCGCCACCATCAGCGAGCACAACGAGCAGCGGGTGGTCACCGCCACCGAACTCGACCAGTTGGACGACGACGCGCTCGCGGAGCGGCTGGCCAACACCGATGTGGTGGCCCGCTGCACCCCGGCGCACAAGGTACGCATCATCCAGGCGTTGCAGAAGTGCGGACGGACCGTCGCGATGACCGGCGACGGCGCCAACGACGCCCCGGCCATCCGGCTGGCCGACGTCGGCATCGCCCTCGGCCAACGCGGCACGCCGGCGGCCCGGGCCGCCGCCGACCTGGTGGTCACCGACGACCGGTTGGAGACCATCATCGCCACCCTGGTCGAGGGTCGCGCGATGTGGTCGTCGGTCCGCCACGCGCTGAGCATCCTCGTCGGCGGCAACCTCGGCGAGATCGCGTTCAGCGTGCTCACCGCCGCGGCGACCGGCCGTTCCGCTCTCACCGGCCGGCAACTGCTGCTGGTCAACCTGCTCACCGACCTGGCGCCGGCGCTGGCCATCGCGGTCCGCCCACCCGCCTCGGACCGCACCGACGGGCTGCTCCGGGAGGGCCCCGACGCGTCGCTCGGTGAGACCCTCAGCAGGGAGATCGGGCTCCGCGCGGCGTCCACCACGCTGGGCGCGACCGTCGGCTGGACGTTGGCCCGGTACACCGGCCGTCAGCGGCGGGCCGGAACGGTCGCCCTCGTCTCGCTCGTCGGCACCCAGCTCGGCCAGACCATTCTGGCCGGCGGCACCAGCCCGGCCGTACTGGCGTCCACGGCGGCGTCGCTGGGAGTGCTGGTCGTGGTGGTGCAGACGCCGGGGGTGAGTCAGTTCTTTGGCTGCACGCCGCTCGGCCCGGTGGGCTGGACCATCGGCGCCGGATCGGCGCTCGGTGCCACCTTCGCCAACGGCGCGCTCACCAGACTGGTGGAGCACCTTCCGTCGGCACGACCCGACCTCGCCCAGCCCGCAGACGGCGACTGATCAACGTCTGGCCCGCGTGGACTCCACCAGTTGGGGTACCGGAGTTCGAGGAGGTGGGCATGATGGCCGAACATCCACAGGTGACGTTCGTCGGCACCGCGACGACGGTGCTACGGGTCGGCGGGTTCACCCTGCTCACCGATCCGAACTTCCTGCATCGCGGCCAGCGGGCGTACCTCGGGAAGGGTCTGTGGTCGCGCCGACGCACGGACCCGGCGCTGCGGATCTCCCAGCTTCCCCACCTGGACGCCGTGGTCCTGTCCCACCTGCACGGCGACCACTTCGACCGGGTGGCCCGCCGGGAGCTGGACCGGGAGCTGCCCATCGTCACCACGCCCGCCGCCGAACGCAAGCTGCGCCGCTGGGGCTTCCACGCCGCCGAGGGCCTGCCGACCTGGTCGTCACGAGAGCTGCACCGCGACGGTACGACCCTGCGGCTGACCTCGATGCCCGGCAAGCACGGCCCCGGCGCGCTGGACCGGCTGCTGCCCGACGTGATGGGCACGATGATCGACGTGGAACGCGGCGGGCGGCGCGAGTTCCGGCTGTACGTAACCGGCGACACGCTCAACCGTCCGCTGCTCACCGACATCCCCGAGCGCTACCCGGACATCGACGCGATGCTGATCCACCTCGGCGGCACGAAGGTCGCCGGAATCCTGCTCACCATGGACGCCCGGCAGGGCGCCGACCTGGTGGAGCTGATCCGCCCGAAGCTCACGGTGCCGATCCACTACGACGACTACCCGGTCTTCCGCTCCCCGCTGGCGCACTTCGTCGACGAGGCCCGCCGCCGGGGCTGGGTCAAGCAGGTACGCACCATCGCGCGCGGCGAGACCGCGTCGCTCGCCCCGCCCTCTGATCTCCGTCAGATTGATCGTGCTGACTAACCTGACGCCATGCCGTCGTTCCTGGCCAATGGGACTCGTCCGAAAGCCTGGCCGAGTCTGCCGCTGGCACTGCTGCTGCCGTGCGGCCTGCTGATACTGCTGGGCATCACCGACGACCGCGAGCCGCCCCCACCAGCCGGCGTGCTGATGCCTGCGACGGTGGTCGCGGTGGAACCGGCCCAGAACGCCCAAGGCCCCTACGTGCTGGTACGCGTCGACACGGCCGACGGGCCGACCACCTGCGGTATCTACGAGCGATCGTTCCCGGATCGGCGGCTACCCCCGCTGCACCAGCAACTGACAGTCGACTACACCCCGGCCAGCTGCGGGCCGATGCCGGTCAACACCGAGCTCCCCCGAGGCGTGATCGTCGCCATGGGGGCCACTGGATTGACGGCGTCGCTCTTTTGGCTCTGGGCCGGTCCGCGCTTTCAGCGGTTGGACCGCCGGCGGCGTTCCCGCTTCTGACGCCCTCCATCACTGCTCTTCGGCACGGAACGGGTCCCGGGCCGGACCCTGTTCGGCCCAACACAGACCACCGCGAAACTCCACGCCCGGAATACCGTCACCGAGCTGGCTGATGTCCACCACGGCTGCCAGGGAGGTGGCGAGGTCCGACCGTAGTTCCTCGACTGCCGTCTCGAGATCGTCCGCCTCTTCGGACCAGTCGATGTCGGCCGTGCGCAGGTCGGCGATCGCGTGGCCGGTGACCGCCGCGGGGTCGGTGACGACCACCTCGACCCGACAGTAGATGTGCACGGTGACGGGGGTTGGTTGCTCATCCATCCGCGGATCATGACAAGTGCGCTGCCCAACCCGACAGGTCATTACCGAGGCGGTCAGTGAGCGAGCCTTCCGGGGCCTTGCCAATCGCCAGACGACGGTAATATCCCCAGTCTTTGATCTACAACGGGGAGGAAGATCCACATGCGATGGAAGATCCCGGCGGGCGTTGCGATAGCGCTGGCCTTCATGGTTCCGGCGGCACCGGCGGTGGCGCAGAGCGTTACGCCGGGTCTCAACGAGAGCTGCCAGACGGTCGAGCGCAAGACGTTGAAGGACATCCGCGAGCTGTTCACCGTCGACCTGGACACCGCCACCAACACCCAGCTCCGCTTGCTGGCCAACCAGATCCAGGCCACGGCGAAGAAGGAGTCCCTGACCACCCTGCCTGACGCCATCCAGAAGCGGCTGGACGGAACCTCGGACGACCTGCGCGCCTTCCTCAAGAAGGATGTGCAGACCATCTGGACGATGGATCTGCAGATCCAGGTGGGGCAGACGATGACCGGCGCTGGCCCCAAGGTGAAGGAGGCCGCACAGAAGACGCTCGACGATGCGACCACCGATGGTTACCTGGCCTACCTGAACGAGGGCCTGTACGCCGCCCGTACGCTCGACTGTGCGGCCCAGCCGACGGCGACGGCGTCGCCGACGTCCCAGCCCACCGCGACGCCGAGCGCCACCTCGACCGTCCCGCCGACTGCCGCCACCTCCACGAGCCCGGTCGCCGGCGGCGGCGAGGGCGGTGGACTGCCCCTGACCGGGGCCGACACCGCGACCATTGCCGGCATCGGCGGTGCGCTCCTGCTCGTCGGCGGTGCGAGCATCGTGATCGCACGCCGGCGCCGCGCCCGCTTCGTGGCATAGCTCGTACTGACGCGCCCGGCCCGACGCATCGTCGGGCCGGGCGCGTCTTGCGTCGAACGCCCAGCGGAATGCGAAGACTTCACGCACAGCCCCGATGGCCGGGCTTACCTCCCAGCGGTCCTCAGCGAAGCGCTGGTGCCCGACGCGTGCCTCGCCTCGATCGGACGGGGCACCGCGAAGCGCCACTGCTCGACCCGGGCGAGCGGCCGTACCTACGATCAACTGGTGAATGACACCGTCGTCCTACACACGGTCGCGATGCCGCCCGCCCCCGCCCTCGTGCTTCGCCCCTGGCACATGAAGGACGTTCCCGCACTGGTCAGGGCGTGCGAAGATCCGGCGTTGCGCCGCTGGACGAACTCTGTCGTGAAGGACGACGCTGACGCGGTCCGGTGGGTGCAGGCCCAGCAGCGAGGCTGGGCAACGGGAGACCGATTCGGCTTCGCGGTCCTTGAACCATGCTCCGAGTCATCGCACGGGCAGCTGGTGGGCAACGTGGTCCTGAAGGACGTAGCCCCCGGCAAGCCGTCGGCCGAGGTGGGCTATTGGACTGCGGCGCACGCTCGCGGAAAGGGTGTGGCGCCGCGCGCCTTGGAGGCTCTCACTGGCTGGGCCTTCGACATTCTGGGGCCCGACGGGCTGACGCGCCTTGAACTCCTGCATCAGGTGGACAACCTGGCCTCGTGCCGAGTGGCGGGGAAGAGCCGGTACGACTTCGACAGAGTCCTGCCCGCAGCGCCACCTGCATTCCCTCTCGATGGCCATCTGCACGCACGACACAGGGATGCATGAAGTCCGCTCAGGCCGGGTGACTGAGTGAGTGAGTGCGAGGCCCAATGGGACTGCACCTGCGGGCAACGATGTTGCGGCAGGAGAACCGGCTCCGGGCGCCCGCCGAGATCAAGAAGCAGATCAACCGGGAAGTACTGGTGGAGCCCAGGGGACTCGAACCCCTAACCCCTGCCTTGCAAAGGCAGTGCTCTGCCAGTTGAGCTAGGGCCCCGTGAGCGGCGGCGGCCGTGCGTCGCTCGCCGCCGGCCGGACGTCAGCGCAGGTCGGGCGCGGTGGTCGCCTCGTGCCACAGGGCACGCTCGTCGTTGGCGGCCTTGACCTTGTTGAAGACGACGGCAGCCACGCCGACGACGCCGGCCAGGATCAGCAGCTTCTTGAACATGGGGCGACCCCTCGCGCTCGACTAGCGTCGGACGATGTGCGGTGGGGCTAGATGGAATCGAACCATCGACCTCAGAGTTATCAGCTCTGCGCTCTAACCGACTGAGCTATAGCCCCGCGTTGCGACGAGCAAGATTAACCCATCCGCTCTGCCGGCCCCAAATCGGGGTCCGAACCTGTGAGCCGGGCCGTCGCCGCCTGCAAAACCTACCCGAGTACGGGGCGCCGGAGCGACCGCATTCCGCGGTGCCCCGGCGCCCCGGTCTCACTCAGTCCCGCTCGGCGAGCGTCAGCTCGATCCCGCCGACCAGGTCGGCGCAGACGTTGTAGACGAACGCTCCCAGCGTCGCCAGCGCGGTGAACAGCACCACGTTGACCAGGCCGATCAGCGCCGAGCTGAGGATCACGCCCTTGGCGGTGATCTGGAACCCGTTGGTGCTCTGCCCACCGCCCGCGTTGACCAGGTCGCTGAGGCTGTCGTTGACGCTCTGGAACACGCCCATCGCGTCCAGCGCCAGGTAGAGCACCGACGTGGCGACCACCACGACGATGAACAGCACCACCGAGACGGCGAACGCGAACTTCATCACGGACCAGGGGTCGATCCGCTTGAGGTTCAGCCGGGCCCGGCGCGGTCCGCGGGACGCCGCCGAGCTGACCGAGGTACGCGCGGCGCGTACCGCCTCACCCACGCGAGCGGCCCCGACGGCCGACGCGTTGCCGATCCCCGGCGGCAGGCCACCACCGCTCGCGGGGCGACCGCCAGCGGCCGTACGCCCCGAGTCGGGCTGGGTCATGCCCGGCGTGATCCGCGGCTGGGTGCCGGTGGCCCCGGTCGATGTCGCCTGACCGGGCCGGGTGGTGATCGGCTGGGTGGTCGTCGGCCGAGCCGGGGGTGGGGCGGCCGCCGCGGGGGCCACCCCGGCGGACGTCGGTGCCTCGACAGCCGACGTCTCGGCCTTGGCGTCGCCCGATCCCCCGTCCTCGCCGGGCTGCTCCGGCGGAGGTGTCATGCCGGGAGCCCGGGTGAATTTCGGGGCAGGCGCGTCGGCGGGAACCGTGGCCCGGCCCACGGCCGCGCGGCCGGTCGCTGGTGTGCCGCCCTTGGCGGCCTCCTCGTCGACCGGGTTGGCCGAGGTCCCCGTGTTCCCCGACTTCGCCTGTGTCTCCGTCATTCAACTAGTCCTGTTCGTCAGGCTCGTCGGCATTGCGAGCAATCGCCACGATAGTCACGCCGTCCGGGAGGTCCATCAGCTTGACCCCCATTGTGTTCCGGTCACGCGTACGGCGTACAGGCTTCACCGGAGTCCGGATGACACCACCGTTGCTGGTGATCGCGAACAACTCGTCGTCTGGGTCGATCACCACGGCACCGACCAGACCACCGCGCCGTTCGGTGATCTTCGCAGTCAGCACGCCCTTACCTCCCCGGCCCTGCACCGGGTATTCCTCGATCGGGGTACGTTTCGCGTATCCCCCGTTCGTGGCCACCAGGACGTCCAAACCGTCCCGAACGACCTCCATGGCGAGCAGGACGTCGTCGTCCGTGAAGCGCATGCCGATCACGCCCGAGGTGGCCCGGCCCATCGGCCGCAGCGCCTCGTCGGAGGCGTTGAACCGGATCGCCTGCGCCTTCTTGGAGACCAGCAGCAGGTCGTTCTCCGGCGCCACCAGCGCAGCACCGACCAGCTCGTCCTCATCGCGCAGGTTGATCGCGATGATTCCGCCGGAACGGTTGGAGTCGAACTCCTCGAGCCGCGTCTTCTTCACCAGGCCGTTCTTCGTGGCCAGTACCAGATAGGGGGCTACCTGGTAGTTCGGGATTTCGATGATCTGCGCGATCTGCTCGTCGGGTAGGAAGGCGAGCAGATTGGCCACGTGTTGGCCCTTGGCTACCCTACTGGCCTCCGGCAACTCGTACGCCTTGGCCCGGTAGACCCGACCCTTGTTCGTGAAGAACAGGATCCAGTCGTGCGTCGAGCATACGAAGAAGTGGCTCACGATGTCGTCCTGCCGCAGCGTGGCGCCACTGACGCCCTTGCCGCCGCGCCGCTGCGAGCGGTACAGATCGACCTTGGTCCGCTTGGCGTACCCCGTCCGGGTGATCGTGACGACCACGTCCTCCCGGGCGATGAGGTCCTCCATGGAGACCTCGCCGTCGAACGGAATGATCTGCGTCCGCCGGTCGTCGCCCCACTTGGCGACGATCTCGCCGAGCTCCTCGGAGACGATCTTCCGCTGCCGCTCCGGCTTGGCGAGGATGTCCTTGAGGTCGGCAATCTCGATCTCAAGCTTGGCCAGATCGTCCACGATCCGCTGCCGCTCCAGGGCGGCCAGTCGGCGCAGCTGCATGTCGAGGATCGCGGTCGCCTGGATCTCGTCGATCTCCAGCAACCGGATCAGGCCCTGGCGGGCGTCGTCCACAGTCGGCGACCGCCGGATCAGCGCGATGACCTCGTCCAGGGCGTCCAGCGCCTTGCCGAGACCGCGCAGGATGTGCGCCCGCTCCTCGGCCTTGCGCAGCCGGAACGCGGTCCGCCGGCGGATCACGTCGATCTGGTGCTCGACGTAGTAGCGGATGAACTGGGCCAGGTTGAGCGTGCGCGGCACCCCGTCGACCAGCGCCAGCATGTTGGCGCCGAAGGTCTCCTGGAGCTGGGTGTGCTTGTAGAGGTTGTTCAGCACCACCTTGGCGACCGCGTCGCGCTTGAGCACCAAGACGATCCGCATGCCCGTACGCCCGGAGGACTCGTCGCGGATGTCGGCGATGCCGGCGAGCTTGCCCTCCTTGATCAGCTCGGCGATCCGCTCGGCGAGGTTGTCCGGGTTGACCTGGTAGGGCAGCTCGCTGACGACCAGGCAGGGCCGACCCCGCTTGTCCTCCTCGACCTCCACCACTGCGCGCATCCGGATCGAGCCACGACCCGTGCGGTACGCGTCCTGGATGGCGGTCGTGCCGACGATCAGGCCGTGGGTCGGGAAGTCCGGGCCCTTGACGATGCCGAGCAGGGCTTCGAGGGTGGTCTCCTCGTCCTCCTCGGGGTGCTCCAGGCACCACTGCACCGCCGCGCCGATCTCCCGCAGGTTGTGCGGCGGGATCTTGGTGGCCATGCCGACCGCAATGCCCTCGGAGCCGTTCACCAACAGGTTGGGGATCCGCGACGGCAGGATCGTGGGCTCCTTGGCCCGGCCGTCGTAGTTGTCCTGCAGGTCGACGGTGTCCTCGTCGATGTCCCGCAGCATCTCCATCGCGAGGGGGTCGAGCTTGCACTCGGTGTAGCGCATCGCGGCGGCCGGGTCGTTACCGGGCGAGCCGAAGTTGCCGTTGCCGTCGACCAGGGGGTAGCGCAGCGACCAGGGCTGCGCCATCCGGACCAGCGCGTCGTAGATCGCCGAGTCGCCGTGCGGGTGGAACTGACCCATCACGTCGCCGACGACCCGGGAGCACTTCACGTAGCCGCGGTCCGGCCGGTAGCCGGAGTCGAACATGGCGTAGAGGATCTTGCGGTGGACCGGCTTGAGCCCGTCCCGGACGTCCGGCAGCGCGCGCCCGACGATCACGCTCATCGCGTAGTCGAGGTAGGAGCGCTGCATCTCCACCTCGAGGCCGACCGGCTCGATCCGGTCGTGCGCGACCACGGCGGCGAGCGCCTCGGCGGGAACCTCGGGCTCGTTCGGTGTGGACTCGGGGGAATCGGTCACTGTATACCCTTATCAGACTCAGAGTCGTTTTCGTGCTGTGGATAACGGCTGTGGATACCGACCAAGCTGTGGATAACTCTGTGGATCGGCGAACCGGCCGGGTCTTGCCCGACCGGCCCGCCGAGGTCCGTCAGATATCCAGGAACCGCACGTCCTTGGCGTTGCGCTGGATGAACGACCGGCGCGCCTCGACGTCCTCACCCATCAGGACGCTGAACAACTCGTCCGCGGTTGCGGCGTCGTCGAGCGTGACCTGACGCAAAGTACGCGTCGCCGGGTTCATCGTGGTTTCCCACAGCTCGGGATAGTTCATCTCGCCGAGGCCCTTGAAGCGCTGGATGTCGTCCGGCTTGGCGTTCGGCTTCTTCTGCTGGCGCAGCGCGATGAGCCCGTCCCGCTCGCGGTCGGAGTAGGCGTACTGCGCGTCGTCGCCCTTCTTGTTCCACTTGATCTTGTAGAGCGGCGGAGCGGCCAGGTAGACGTGGCCCAGCTCGACAAGCGGACGCATGAAGCGGAACAGCAGGGTGAGCAGCAGCGTCTGGATGTGCTGGCCGTCGACGTCCGCGTCGGCCATCAACACCACCTTGTGGTAGCGCAGCTTCTCCATGTCGAAGTCGTCGTGGATGCCGGTGCCCAGCGCGGTGATCAGCGCCTGGACCTCGTTGTTCTTCAGGACCCGGTCGATCCGGGCCTTCTCCACGTTGAGGATCTTGCCGCGGATCGGCAGGATCGCCTGCGTGCGCGGGTCGCGACCCTGCTTGGCCGAACCACCGGCCGAGTCGCCCTCGACGATGAACACCTCGGACTCGCGCGGGTCGGTGGACTGGCAGTCGGCCAGCTTGCCCGGCATCGAGCCGGATTCCAGCAGCGACTTGCGCCGGGCCAGCTTGCGCGCCTGCTGCGCGGCGATCCGGGCACGGGCCGCCTGGGACGCCTTCGTGATGATCATCTTGGCTTCGGCCGGGTTGCGGTCGAACCAGTCGACCAACCACTCGTTGCAGACCCGCTGCACGAAGCTCTTCACCGGGGTGTTGCCGAGCTTGGTCTTGGTCTGGCCCTCGAACTGCGGGTTGGCCAGCTTGACCGAGATGATCGCCGCGAGCCCTTCCCGGATGTCCTCGCCGGAGAGCTTCTCGTCGCCCTTGAGCAGCTTCTTGTCGGTGCCGTACCGGTTGACCACGCTGGTCAGCGCGGACCGGAAGCCCTCCTCGTGGGTGCCGCCCTCGTGGGTGTTGATCGTGTTGGCGAAGGTGTAGACCGACTCGCCGTACGACTCGTTCCACTGCATGGCGATCTCGACCGACATGCCCTCCTCCTCGGCGCCGAACTCGACCACCGTCTTGTGGATCGGGTTCTTGGAGGCGTTGAGGTGCCGGACGAAGTCGGCGATGCCGCCCTCGTAGTAGAAGGTGACCTCGCGCTGCCGGCCGTCCTCCTCCTCGGCCACCCGCTCGTCGAGCAGGTGGATGCGCAGCGCGCGGTTGAGGAAGGCCATCTCCTGCAGGCGCCGATAGATGGTCTGGAAGTCGAAGTCGACGGTCTCGAAGACGTCGGGGTCGGGCCAGAAGGAGACCGCCGAACCGGTGCGGTCGGTGGTCTCGCCCTTCTCCAGCGGGCTCGGCTTGGAGTTGGTGTAGTGCTGCCGCCACACGGAGCCGGACTTGTGGATCTCGACGAACATCCGCGTGGAGAGCGCGTTCACCACGGAGACACCGACGCCGTGCAGACCGCCGGAGACCGCGTACGCCTTGCCGTCGAACTTGCCACCCGCGTGCAGGATGGTCAACGCGACCTCGACACCCGGCTTCTTCAGCTTCGGGTGCAGGTCGACGGGGAAGCCTCGGCCGTTGTCGGTGACCCGGACGCCGCCGTCGGCGAGTAGCACCACGTCGATGGTGTCGCAGTATCCGGCCAGCGCCTCGTCGACCGCGTTGTCGACGACCTCCCAGACGAGGTGGTGCAGACCGCGTTCGCCAGTCGACCCGATGTACATACCGGGCCGCTTGCGGACCGCCTCCAGCCCCTCGAGAACGGTGATCGACTCTGCGCCGTACTCCTGCTTGTCCTGCGCTGCCACCCTCGGCCACTTTCTCGCGTCGTCGGCGCCGGGAGGGCGCGTCGGGCGCGGGTTCGGCGGACAGGACGCGACGTCGGCGCGCGGACCGGTGCCGGAGACCTCCGGACAGCGGGTCGAACGCGCCGGTCGCCGCGGTTGCCCGCGGATCGCGATCGGCTCGACCCGGAGGGGAGAATGAACCTGGGCCACCGGCCCCGTCCCTCGCCCCGCACCCGGGTCTTCGTCTCGCTGTCAATCCTACTGTGCGCGGAGGACAGAACCACCACTCGGCACCCTCAACGAGGCGGCTGAGATGTCCGTAGCCGGCAGAACCCCATTACCCTCGACTCCCCCCACACGCCAGGCTCCGATCGGACGCGCCGCCCCCGGACGGGTTGACCCGCGCTCGGGCGGGTCGGGGGTCGCGGCCGGACCGTCCGTGCCGTACGTTTGCGGCGCCCCGGAAGCGGCCTTGATCTTTACCGGCCGGAACCGGGACGATCGACCCGATCGACCCGACACGTGCTCTCTAAGAGGTGACAGATGGGGCTGGACAACGTCGCGGTGCACTGGCCGCGGACCGGCCGCTTCTACGATCCGGTGGCGCCGGCCGAGTTCGTCGACTTCGGCGAGATCGTCGACCTGCCACGGATCTCCGCGCCGACGGCGGCGCTGGCCGAGCTGATCGCGAAGACCGGCACCGTCCGGGCGACCGCGTACACCGAGCTGGTGGATCTCCTGCTCGGCCTCGAAGGTGTGTTGTATGCCACAGACGCCGCCGCCGAGGACGAGGATCCGGTGATCGACCCGGACGGCTGCGCCTGGATCGCCGGCGGCATCGAGCGGTTCGTGGCCGGCCACCGGGAGTACGGCGAGACGGTCACCTTCGACTCGGTGAGCACGGTGCTGCGGGCGCTGCTCGGCGACGGCCGGCTGGCCGAGCAGCAGCTGCGCTGGCTGGAGACCCGACTCGACGCGCTGCGCGACGAGCGCGGTGATCCGCCGCAGTGGAACTTCACCTGCGCGGAGCTGGGCGTGCTGGCGGCGTTCTACCGACGCTGCGCCGAGCGCGGCTTCGCCGTCTACGCCGACGCCTGAGCGGCTGTCGCGCTCTGCGGGGCGGCCGGGTCGCCGCCGGGCCGGTTGGCCGCCGCGATCACCTGCGTGAGCACCGCGTGCAGGTGCTGCAGGTCCTCGACGGGCAGCCCGAGGCGTTGCACGATCGCGGCCGGGATCCGCTCGGCCTGGGCGCGCAGCGCGGCGCCGGTGGCGGTGAGGGTGACGGCGAGGCTGCGCTCGTCGGCGGCGTCGCGTTCCCGGCGCAGGTAGCCGGCTGCTTCGAGCCGCTTGAGCAGGGGCGACAGGGTGCCCGGGTCGAGCTGTAGCAGCCGGCTGAGGTCGCGGCCGGACAGCGGCGCGTGCTGCCACAGCGCCAGCATCACCAGGTACTGCGGGTGGGTCAGCCCCATCGGTTCCAGCAGCGGCCGGTAGACGGCCACCACGCTCCGTGCGGCGACCGACAGGGCGAAGCACACCTGTTGCTCCAGCGCCAACGGATCGACGCCCTCCGGCTGTCCGCTCATCGGTTGCTCGCTGACTGCATGCTGACTATCGTAGCGATCGTTGGTGTGCCAATCATTGGTGTGGCAACTGATCGCGTGTGGAGGGACTGCGGATGAGCGAGGACGGCACGGCGAACAGGACGCCGGGCGAGGGTGGTCGCCTGATGCGGTGGACGTTCCGGAACCTCGCCGGCCCGGCCGACGGGGTCGCGGGCGCCGTGCAGGGTGGCTCGGCCGAGGCCCGCGAGGCGTGGAAACGCGACCTGGCCGAGCGCAAGCGCTACACCCAGGAGCAGCGCGAGCGCAAGCGGGCGGCGCGCGAAGCCGACCGGCGGCGCTGAGCGGGCGGGGCTCAGCCGTACGTGTCGCGCGGCCCTCGACCGCGCACCCGGCGCGGCCCCTTCTGCCAGGACGGCGCGGCCGGGCCGTGGATGTGCAGCTTGCGCACCACGTTGTGACCGACCTCCTGGGCGATCTGCTTGAGCAGCGAGCCGGCGAGCAGCCGCAGCTGGGTCGCCCAGGCCGTCGAGCGCGCTTCCACGGTCAGTTCGCCGTTCTCCAGCTTGACCGGCCGGCTGTGCTGGGCGACCTCGGCGCCGACCACCCGCTCCCAGGCGCCGAACACGGTGGCCTCGGCGGCGGGCTGCTGCCAGCCGCGCGCCTTGACCAGCCGGTTCAGCACCGCGCTGAGGGGTTGCGGGTCGCGCGGGTCGGGGCCGGGGCCCGAATAGCCACGCAGCCGGCGCCCCGAACCGCCGGCGCCGTCCGCGCCGCTCCCGGGGGTACGCCGGGTGCGCGCCGCCGCCTGCCGGCGCGACAGCGCCGCGTCGAGCACCGCCCGGGCCAGCTCCGGCCCCGCCGGCCCGCCGCCGTCGACACCGGCCGCGCCGCTTCCGGCCGCGCCCGGACCGGCGGCGCCGTCTCCGGTCGCTCCCGACTTTGCGGTACGCGCGTTCGCGGCGTCACCGGCCTGCCGGCCGCTGCCGGTGCGGTTGGCGCCTGACCGCCTGGCGTCCGGTTCATCCGACACGACGTACCGTCCCCTCACCGACCTGATAGCGGGTGCCGCGCAGCGCGGCCGGCACGTCGTCGTCCACGGCGCAGGTGACCAGCAGCTGACTGGCCCCGCCGACCAGCTCCGCCAGCCGCTCCCGGCGCCCGGTGTCCAGCTCGGCGAAGACGTCGTCGAGCACCAGGACCGGTTCGATACCGTCGGCGCGCAGCAGGTCGTACCCGGCCAGCCGCAGGGCGAGCGCGAAGGACCAGGACTCGCCGTGGCTGGCGTACCCCTTGGCGGGGAGCGGACCGAGGGACAGGGCCAGCTCGTCGCGGTGCGGGCCGACGAGGGTGGTTCCCCGTTCGATCTCGGCGGTGCGGGAGGCGGCGAGCGCGGTCGTCAGCGCCTCCGCCAGCGTGGCCCGGTCGGTGGTCGGCTCGGCCAGCTCGATCGACGGCCGGTAGGCGATACCGGCCGCACCCCGCCCGGCGGCCACCGCGTCGTACGCCTTGGCGACGTGCGGGGTGAGCGCGGCGACCAGCTCCAGCCGCCCGGCGAGCAGCTCCGCGCCGTGCTGGGCCAGGTGGGTGTCCCAGACGGCGAGGGTGCCGAGGTCGCCGCCCCGAGAGCCGCCGGTCTTGCGGGCGAGGTACGCGGTGCGCAGCAGAGCGTTGCGCTGCTTGACGACCCGGTCGTAGTCGGCCCGTACGCCCGCATAGCGGGGTTGCCGGTTGACCAGGAGATCGTCCAGGTAGCGACGGCGCTCGGCCGGATCGCCGCGGACCAGTTCCAGGTCCTCCGGCGCGAAGAGCACCAGTCGCAGGGCGCCGAGCACGTCCCGCGCCCGCCGCGCCGGGGAGCGGCCCAGCCGCGCCCGGTTGGCCCGCCCCGGCACGATCTCCAGCTCGACGAGGAGTTCCCGGCCGTCGTGGACCACCGCGCAGCGGATCACCGCCGAGGTGGCGCCCATCCGGACCAGCGGCGCGTCCGTGGCGACCCGGTGCGAATCCAGGGTCGCCACGTAGCCGAGCGCCTCGACGAGGTTGGTCTTGCCGACGCCGTTGGCGCCGATCAGGACGTTCGCCCCCGGCTGGAGGTCGACGGCGACCCGCTCGTACGAGCGGAAGTCGACAAGTTCCAGCCGGTGGACGTACACAGGGTGTGGATACCGCTCAGCGCTTGTGGACGGCGTGGCCACCGAACTGCTGGCGCAGCGCGGCGACGGCCTTCATGGCGGGTGAGTCGTCCTGGCGCGACTGGAAGCGGGCGAACAGGGAGGCGGTGATGACGTTCAGCGGGACGGCAAGCCGGACCGCCTCGTCGACGGTCCAGCGCCCCTCGCCGGTGTCCTCGGTGTAGCCGCTCAGATCGGCCAGCTCCGGGTCCTCGTCGAGGGCCCGGTCCAGCAGGTCGAGCAGCCAGGAGCGGACCACCGTGCCCTCGCGCCAGGACTTGAACACGCCCGGGACGTTGGTCACCAACTCCGAGGCGGTCAACAGCTCGTAGCCCTCGGCGTAGGCGTGCATGAGGCCGTACTCGATGCCGTTGTGCACCATCTTCGAGTAGTGCCCGGCGCCGACGGGGCCGGCGTGCACGAAACCGAACTCACCCTCCGGCTTGAGCGCTTGGAAGATCGGCATGAGCCGGTCGACGTGCTCCTGGGCGCCGCCGACCATCAGCCCGTAGCCGTTCTGCCGGCCCCAGACGCCTCCGGAGACGCCGACGTCCACGTAGCCGATGCCGCGCTCGTTCAACCGCTCGGCCCGGGGAGCGTCGTCGCTGAAGCGGGAGTTGCCGCCGTCGATGATGATGTCGCCCTCGCCGAGCACCCCGGCGAGTTCGTCGATCGTGGCATCGGTGACGCCGGCGGGCACCATGACCCAGACCGCCCGCGGCGATTCCAGCTTCTGCGCCAGCTCGGCGAGGCTTGCCGCGTCGCTCAGCTGCGGGTTGTGATCGAAACCGACCACCTCGTGGCCGGCAGCCCGCAACCGCTCGCGCATGTTGCCGCCCATCCGGCCGAGTCCTACCAGGCCGAGCTGCATTTGTTCCTACCTCCGTGGATCTGGGTGTTGCTGGGCGCGATCAGCGAGACACGCGGATCGGCATGATGAGGTACCGATACCCCGGAATGGCCTCGCCATCCTCGCCGGCGGGTGAGATCACCGCGGGTTTGAAGGCGTCGACGAACGACAGCACGGCGGTCTGCGAGCCCAGGTTCGCCAGGCCGTCGATGAGGTACTGCGGGTTGAAGCCGATGGTCAGCGCGTCACCGGTGAAGGTGGCCTCCATCGCCTCGCTCGCCCGTGCCTCCTCGGAGCCGCCGGCCTCGACCACCAGCCCGTCGGCGCTGAAGCTGAGCAGCACCGGGGTGGTGCGCTCGGCCACCAGGGCGACCCGCTTGACGACCTCGATCAGGGTGCTGACCGACACCCGGGCCTCGGCGTTGTGGGTGGCCGGGAAGAGCGAGCGCACCGGCGGGTAGTTGGCGCCGTCGAGCAGCCGGCTGGTGGTGCGACGGGTGCCGCCGGCGAGGCCGACCATGCCCTCGCCCGCCGCGCCCTGAGCGAGGGCGAGGGTGACCTCGCCGCCCAGCGGGCCGAGCGCCTTGGCGGTGTCGTTCAGGGTGCGGGCCGGAACCAGGGCGTTGATGCTGACCTCGGGGTCGTCGGGCCGCCACTGGATCTCGCGCAACGCCAGCCGGTACCGGTCGGTGGCGAGCATCGACAGCGTGCTGCCGGAGAGCTCGACGCGGACGCCGGTCATCATCGGCAGCGTCTCGTCCCGGCCGGCGGCGATGGCCACCTGGGAGACCGCGGTGGCGAACGCCGCGGCATCGACGGTGCCGGCGCTCTGCGGCATCTCGGGCAGGGCGGGGTAGTCCTCCACCGGCATGGTGGGCAGGGTGAACCGGGCGCTGCCGCAGACCAGCTCGAGGTGGGCGCCGACCGCGGCGATGTCGACCGGCTTGGCCGGCAACGCCTTGGTGATCTCGGCGAGCAGGCGACCGGAGACCAGCGCGGCGCCGTCGGCGTCACCCTGCACCTCGACGGTCACCTGACTCGAAACCTCGTAGTCGAAACCGGAGACCCGCAGGTTGCCGTCGGTGACGCGGAGCATCACCCCGGCGAGCACCGGTACGGATGGCCGGTTCGGCAGGCTCTTCGCGGTCCACGCCACGGCCTCGGCGAGCGCGTCGCGCTCCACTCGGAACTTCATCAATGCCTCCGCGTCGACGTCAGCGACAACTCTCTCATGCCGACCGCTGCCTACCGTCCCGCCCGACCGTGCGGGTACCCATCGCACCTTAGGGCGCAGGGACATCGGCTGTGCGCCCGACCCCGTGGATCGTGTCGATGCTGACCGGCCTGTCCGGCAGCGTTCGGCCCGATCCACAGAAAGCCCAACGGTGATGATTGGTTTTTGTTCTCTTAGAAGAGATAACCCATCGTCTTCATCGCACCTGTGCAAACTGTGGAGAACTCGGGTCTGCGCAGCTCAGACAGGTTATCCACCGGTGAGTTGGCTGTGGAGAACCGGGGGTACAACTGCCTCGGGTGTCCACAGCCCGGCGACGACGGCCAGTTGTCCACCGTTGTCCACCGGTTGTCCACCGGTAATCCACCGACTTTCTCCCCATGCCTGTGGACGACCGAGAAGATCACCATTGCTGTTGTCCCCAGAACCTTCAACAGCTCGTACACAGGTCGACGATCATCGGTGGACAACCTGGTCGTTGTCCCCAGCCGTCCACAGCGTCGTACACAGGGTTTCTCCACAGCCTGTGGGTAACTGGCGGAGGACGGACCGTAGTTATCCACCGACGGTGGATAACGAGCTGTGGACAACGAGTGAGTATCAAGGTGGACACGGCGTCGATCCTGTGGTCTGCACCATGTCGAGGGTCAAGCCGAAGCCGCTCCGGGAGGCGAGCCGAGGCCCGCTGGAGACGAAAAAAAGACGCCCGGCCGGAGATCCGGCCGGGCGTGTCCGCCGCGTCGTGCGGCGTACCCCTCAGGTGTTCTGCTTGATCCGGTTGGTCAGCTCGGCGATCTGGTTGTAGAGCGAGCGCCGCTCGGCCATCTGCTGGCGGATCTTGCGGTCCGCGTGCATGACAGTGGTGTGGTCCCGGCCACCGAACGCCTGCCCGATCCGGGGCAGCGACAACTCGGTCAGCTCCCGACACAGGTACATGGCCACCTGGCGGGCGTTGACCAGGACTCGGGAGCGGGACTGGCCGCGCAGGTCCTCCAGGCTCACCCCGAAGTAGTCGGCCGTGGAGACCATGATCTGATCCGCCGTGATTTCCGGGCCGGCGCCGTCCGGGATGAAGTCCCGCAGCACCTCCTCGGCCAGCGACAGCTCGACGGTCGACCGCGTCAGGCTCGCGAACGCGGTCACCCGGATCAGCGCGCCCTCCAACTCCCGGATCGAGTTCGACACCCGGGAGGCGATGAACTCCAGCACGTCCGGTGGGGCGTACAGCCGCTCCTGCGCCGCCTTCTTCTGCAGGATCGCGATCCGCGTCTCCAGATCCGGCGGCTGGATGTCGGCGAGCAGACCCCACTCGAAGCGCGTCCGCAGCCGGTCCTCCAGCGTGGCCAACTGCTTCGGCGACCGGTCCGAGGTGATGACGATCTGCTTGTTGGCGTTGTGCAGGGTGTTGAAGGTGTGGAAGAACTCCTCCTGCGTACGCTCGCGGTTCTCCAGGAACTGGATGTCGTCGATCAGCAGGATGTCGACGTCGCGGTAGCGCCGCTGGAACGCGCTGGTCTTGTCGTCCCGCAGCGAGTTGATGAAGTCGTTGGTGAACTCCTCGGTCGAGACGTACCGCACCGACCGGGCGTTGCCGAGCGTCGTGGCGTAGTGCCCGATGGCGTGCAGCAGGTGCGTCTTGCCCAACCCCGAGCTGCCGTAGATGAACAGCGGGTTGTACGCCTTCGCCGGCGACTCGGCCACCGCCACGCTCGCCGCGTGGGCGAACCGGTTGGACGAGCCGATGACGAACGTCTCGAACATGTACTTCGGGTTCAGCCGGTTGCCGCCGGTGTCGGTGCCGGGCAGCCGGCGGTCGTCGCGGCCGCCCGCGCGGTGTTCCATCCCACTGCGGCCCGGACCGCTGTCCGTCGCACCGTCGCGGGGCAGCGAACGGATCACGTGCTGGTCCCGGGGGGACGCGGCGTCCTCGCGGTAGCGGGGCTCGTAGGGCCGGGTGTCGGGGCCGGGCGGGTCGAGGCGGGCCGCCTGCTCGTCGTACCCGCGCCGCTCGGGCGCCGGTCGGGGCGACCGCATCGGCTCGACGAAGGCCGCGCTGAAGAGGGCCTCCTGCCCGTCCCGGCTGGCGGGGATCAGGCCGGACCGGTGTCCGTCGACGGCCGACGCGGGAGGCGGACCCGCCGGCGCCGGCGGTACGGCGCTCGCGGGTGGGCGCTGCTGCTCACCGACGGCCTCGTCGGCCACACCTCGCCCGGTGTACTCGTCGCCGAGCGGGGCGGACGGCGGATCCTCGACGTCGAGCAGTCCCGGCTCGGGGGTGCTGCGGTAGACGGTGCCGGCCGGGCGCCCGGTGGCGTCCTCGGCCACCCGCACCGTCACGGCCACCTGGATCGGCCGGCCGAGCCGGCGGGTCAGCGCCTCGGTGATCGCCGGGCGGAGCCGCGACTCGATCACGTCCCGGGTGAACGCGTCCGGTACGGAGAGCAGCGCGGTGTCCTCGACGATCGCCCGGAGCCGGGTCAGCCGGAGGTAGGCACGTTGCTGGGCAGAGATGATCTCGTCGGCGAGCTCGTCGGTCGCCGCCAACCACACCGCGGCAAGGTCGGTCGTACCGGCCACCGTCGTGCCACCCCCTCGCCTCTGCTCCCGGCCGCCGCTGTCTGCCAGCCGGCCGTCCCGGGCCCGCCGCGTGCGCGGGTGGAACAACACCCACCCGGACAGCTGACCAGCGGTCGTCCACAGGTTATCCACAGCCTGTGTACCGACCGATTGTGGCCGCCCGCCGGGCGCGGGTGGGACCTGCCCCCTGCCTGGACGTGCGCTGAAGCGGGTTCACCGTGCCGAACGATTCACCAGCGTGTCCGGTCTTGCCTGCGCGCGACGACCGGAGCTTCCGACGCTCACCGCAATCGGGCACGGTAACAGCGTTGTCCCTGCCCCATCAACCGGCGACGCCGCAGCGGCCTTGTCGGCATCAGCGAAAACCGCCCCTTCGGTCCCGGGCGCGTCCCGATGTCCCCCGCTGTGGGTGTTTGACGGTCATTGCACCCCTGCGTAGGCTGGAGCGGCTGCTCTCTCGTCCTCTGCTAGGGTGATGGGTGCTTGCTGTCCGCGGTCGCATCCCCGCACCGCCGAGGTTCGGCTCCGCAGGGCAGCACCGATCGGTGGCCACCGTCGAGGTGGCCTGGACCACCCCACGACCCCGGCGATCCCGTCGCGCGGGGCGCGTACGAAAACGGAGAGCCTGACGTGAGCAAGCGCACCTACCAGCCGAACAACCGCCGGCGCGCGAAGACCCACGGCTTCCGGCTGCGCATGCGCACCCGTGCCGGCCGTGCCATCCTCTCGAGCCGCCGCGCCAAGGGTCGCACCACCCTGTCGGCCTGAGCCGACCGGGCCGGTCCGGGGGACGTGGGCAGTCGTGCTGGCCGCCGCACAGCGACTGCGGCGTAGCACTGACTTCGCCGCAGCGGTTCGCGGTGGCCGTCGCGTCGGTCGAGGCGCGGTCGTGGTCCACCTGACCATGCCGTCGGCCACCGGGACCAGCACAACGACCTCGCCGGAGCCGGCGCGGGACACCGTTGCGGAGCAGCCCTCCGCTCCGGCCCGCGCCGGCTTCGTCGTATCCAAGGCCGTCGGGAACGCGGTGGTCCGCAACAAGGTCCGGCGTCGACTGCGGGCGCTGGTGCGGGAGCGGCTGGGCGCGCTGCCCGCCGGCAGCACCCTTGTTGTCCGGGCGCTGCCCGCCGCGGCCGAGGCGTCGTATCCCCGGCTCGCCGCGGATCTGGACTCCGCCATCGCGGTTGCCCGCACGCCCCGGGAGAGGCGGTCCCGGTGAGCACCGACCCGACCGCCCCGCGCCCGACGTCAACCGGTGCCAGGGTGCTGATCGCGCCCATCATCGCGTACCGTCGGTGGATAAGTCCGGCACTGCCGGCTCGCTGTCGGTTCTACCCGTCGTGCAGCGCGTACGCCCAGGAGGCGGTGGCCCGGCACGGCGCGCTCCGGGGAGCCGCGCTGGCGGTCCGGCGGCTGTTGCGCTGCCACCCCTTCCACCCTGGTGGACATGACCCGGTGCCGGAGCCGGGCGGTCGCCGCCGTGCCGATGTGACTGGAGCACCGAATTGAGTCTCGACTGGATCTACTACGCGATTTCGTGGATCCTGCTGACCTGGCACTCCGCCTGGGACGCCATCGGGGTGCCCATCGACGCGGTGATCGGCACCAACTTCGCCTGGATCCTGGCCATCGTCTTCCTGGTGGTCTCCGTCCGGGTGATCCTGTTCCCGGTCTTCGTCAAGCAGATCAAGTCCCAGCGGGCGATGCAGGCACTGCAGCCCAAGGTGAAGGAGCTGCAGGAGAAGCACAAGGGTGACCGGGAGACGCTCCAGAAGGAGATGATGGAGCTCTACCGGAAGGAAAAGGCCAACCCGCTCATGGGCTGCCTTCCGATGTTTCTCCAGATCCCCGTCTTCCTGGGCCTCTTCCACGTGCTGCGCCGCCTCGACCCGTTCAAGTCGGAAGACAAGAAGACGATCTACGGCTGGACTGTCGACCAGTTCAACAGCGCCTCGCACGCGAAGCTCTTTACCGCGCCGCTGTCGGGCAAGTTCGGCTCCAGCGCCGACGAGCTGGCCCGTCTCGGCGCCAACGGCACCACGGTCAAGATCATCGCCGGTGTCCTGGTCCTGGTCATGATCGCGACCACCTACCTGACCAGCCGTCAGATGATCCTCAAGACCGGTTGGGCTGAGGACCCGCAGCAGCGGATGATCCAGCGGCTGATGCTCTACGGCATCCCCGCCTCGCTGTTGATCTCCGGCTCGATCTTCCCAATCGGTGTGATCATCTACTGGGTCACGAACAACCTCTTCACCCTCGGGCAGCAGCAGTGGGTGCTGCGGAAGTTCCCGCCGCCGGTGACCGCCAAGAAGGCCACCGCCCCCGCGGCCACTCGCAACCCGGTGCAGCCCGCCAAGTCGGGCGGCCTGTTCGGGCGCGGCAAGGCCGCCCCACCGGCCCCGGTCAAGGCGACCGCCCCGAAGGTGGCGGGCCCGAAGCCGGGCGCCAAGCCGGCCAACCCGAAGAAGAGCCGCCCGGCCAAGCGGCAGGGCTGACCCTCGTAGGGCCGCCGCCGGGCAACCGGCGGCGGCCCGACCCCGCACCGCGCAGCCGCCGTACGGCCGGCGCCGGGCGGAACCGACCGCGCGCGGCGCGGTCACGGGCGACACTGCCCGTACAGACGTGCCCGTGGGCACCGGCGACCTCCCGCCGGCCCCGGGAAACCAGCGGACCCGACGGTCCGGCCGAGCGAGTACGGAGATGAGACCGTGACCGAGACCAGCATCCCCCGCGCCGAGCAGTCCCTGGACGAGGAGGAGACCGCGACGCTCGCGGTGGACGGCGACGACACCGAGGACGACGAGACCGAGGCCGACGGCGACGACACCGAGGCCGCCGCCGGTGGTCGTGAGAAGAAGGCCGTGGGCGAGTCCGACCTGTTCCGGCAGAGCGAGATCGCGGCCGACTACGTCGAGGGGCTGCTCGACATCCTCGACTACGACGGCGACATCGACGAGCTGGTCGCCGGCGGCCGTCCGGTGGTCGAGGTGGTCGGCGCCCGACTGCAGAACCTGGTCGGCCAGCGCGGCGCCACCCTGGAGGCGCTTCAGGAGCTGACCCGGCTTGCCGTCTTCCGGCAGACCGGTACGCCGAGCCGCCTGCTGCTCGACGTCGGTGGCTACCGGGCGAACCGCCGCAAGGAACTCGCCGCCGTCGCCAAGAACGCCGTCGAGAAGGTCAAGGAGTACGGCGAGCCGGTGCGCCTCGATGCGATGTCCGCGTTCGAGCGCAAGTGCGTCCACGACGTCGTCAACGCCATGTCCGGCGTGGAGAGCGAGTCGGAGGGCGTCGAGCCCAACCGGCGCATCGTCGTCCGGCCGGCGGACTGACTCCGTTGACCCACGACGACACCACGGCTGACGCCGTGACCGGCCCGGGCGGCACGCCGTCCGGGCCGTCCGCTGTCCGGCGTGCCACCCCGGGCACCGACCCGACGGAGTACGACGAGACTGACGGCAGCCCGGCCTCGGCTCTCCCCGTCGACGGTTCGCCATCCACGGCCGCCTCGGCCGACGGCACACCGTCGCCGTCGGACGTCGCGCTGCCGCCCGAGCTGGCCCCGGCCGCACTGACCCTCTTCGGTGACCGGCTCGACCTGGCCGCCGCGTACGCCGAAATCCTGGCCACCGACGGTGTGGTCCGCGGTCTGATCGGCCCGCGCGAGGCACCCCGGATCTGGGACCGTCATCTCCTCAACTGCGCCGCGGTGGTCGAGCGCATTCCGACCGGGGCGAGCGTGCTCGACGTGGGCTCCGGCGCCGGTCTGCCCGGTCTGGTGCTGGCCATCGCGCGCCCTGACCTGACGGTCACCCTGATCGAGCCGCTGGCTCGGCGGACGTCGTTCCTGATCGAGGTCGTTGAGCGGCTCGGCCTGACCAGGTCGGTACGCGTGTTCCGCGGCCGCGCCGACGAAGCCGCCAGCGGATCGAGTGGTCGGGACCCGATCAGCGGCGACGTGGTGACGGCCCGCGCGGTCGCACCGCTGGACCGGTTGGCGACCTGGTGCCTCCCGCTTGCCGTGCGGGGTGGGCGGCTGCTGGCGCTCAAGGGGTCGTCCGCCGCTGCGGAGATCGAGGAGCACGCCGACGTCGTGGCGCGGCTCGGTGGCGGGGAAGCCGCCGTGCACCTCTGTGGTGTCGGAGTGATCGACCCGCCCACGACCGTGGTGGAGATCGTCCGCGAGCGGATGGTCGGTCCGGCCCGGCCTGCTGCCAGTAAGCGCTCCCGCGGCGGGCGAGCTCGCCGCCGCTGACCATCGCGCCATCGGGCGTCCGGTCGGAGGGTTGCCTCGTTGTACCGGTACGGATGGACGAGGGAATGAGAACCCGACGTGGACCGGCCGCGCCCGTCCGCCGTAGGCTGACCGCGCGTCGATAATGTGGAGCGGCCGACGGACGTCGCGGACTCCGGCCGCTCCCGAGGGGCCGTACGCTCCGGGGTGCGAGCGCGGGTGTGGCCAAGTTGACCGGGGCGCGGACCGACCATCCGAAGCGGGCAGGGATGACAGGTGCATGACGACGGCAGGTACGACGATCCACGCGTGACCGGGTCAACCAGCGACCCTGTTTCACGTGAAACCGACTACCCCAGCTGGTCGCCCGGTGCCACCGGGGCGTCCACCCCTCCGGCGGACAGCGATCCGCTGGTATCGCGGGACGACCCGGCGGTTCAATTCACCGGGTCGGAGACTTCCGAGCCGACGGCTGGGCGTCGAGCATCGGACGGACCGAGTCGACCGGTCAACGCCGCCGAGGTGCGACAGCCGCTCGGTCGGCGGAACACGGCTGCGGCGGTCCGCTTCGAGCCAGCAGTGCCGCACCAGCCGACCGCCGCTGCGGTACGCGATTCCGCACCGGTGGTTCCGGACGTACCGGTCGCTTCGACCGAGTCGCTGGCCGCGGTCGCGGCCGATCCCACGTACGTTTCACGTGAAACCCCGACGCGCGAAGAGGATGACCCACCGTTGGCTATGGAGGCGATGCGCGCCGTGCAGATCCTGAATCCCAGTGGCGAGGTGACCATGCCTCGACCGGACCGGACCCGGGTCATGTGCGTCGCCAACCAGAAGGGCGGCGTGGGTAAGACCACGACCACGGTCAACCTCGCGGTGGCGCTCGCCCTGCACGGCAACCGGGTGCTCGTGGTCGATCTCGACCCCCAGGGCAACGCCTCGACCGGCCTCAACGTGCCGCACCACACCGGCATCCCCGATGTGTACGACTGTCTGATCAACAGCGTGCCGCTCTCCGAGGTGGCGCAGGCGGTCGAGGGCATCCCCAACCTGTGGTGCGTACCGGCCACGATCGACCTCGCCGGCGCGGAGATCGAGCTGGTGTCGGTGGTGGCGCGGGAGTCGCGCCTCGACCGTGCGATCGCCGCCTACCCGGGCCAGTTCGACTACGTCTTCATCGACTGCCCGCCCTCGCTCGGCCTGCTCACGGTCAACGCTCTGGTCGCCGCGCAGGAGGTGTTGATCCCGATCCAGTGCGAGTACTACGCCCTGGAGGGGCTCAACCAGCTGATCAACAACATCAACCTGGTGCGGCAACACCTCAACCCGAAGCTCGACGTGTCCACCATCCTGCTCACCATGTACGACAGGCGTACCCGCCTCGCGGACGCGGTCGAGCAGGACGTCCGGAACCACTTCGGCGACAAGGTCCTCCAAGCGGTCATCCCCCGCAACGTGCGGGTCTCCGAGGCACCCAGCTACGGCCAGTCGGTGATGACCTACGATCCCGGTTCGCGGGGCGCCACGAGTTACTTCGAGGCCGCCCAGGAGATCGCCGAGCGGGGCGTCAAGGAGCCGGTGGGTCGGAATGCGTAGTGGGGACAAGTCGCTGGGAGGCGTGGCATGAAGAACCGTCCTCGGGGCGGTCTGGGACGGGGCCTGGGGGCGCTCATCCCGACCGGGCCGGTGCCGGGTGCCGCCGGCACCGTGACGGCCGAGCCGGAGAACGGGCATGTTGACGCCGACGACGGTGCGACGGCGGGGACCCTGTCGACGGCTCCGGTCGTATCGACAGTCCACCAGCCCGAGCCGACGCTCAGCCCCGTGCCGGGTGCCCGGTTCGCGGAGATCCCGGTCGACGCCATCGTGCCGAACCCGAAGCAGCCCCGCCAGGTCTTCGACGAGGAGGCGCTGGAGGAACTGAAGACCTCGATCCAGGAGGTCGGTTTCCTTCAGCCGATCGTCGTACGCCAGCTCGACGACGAGAAGTACGAGCTGGTGATGGGCGAGCGCCGTTGGCGGGCCGCCCAGGCGGTGGGCCGGGAGAACATCCCGGCGATCGTCCGGGACACCCGCGACGACGCCATGCTCCGCGACGCGCTGCTGGAGAACATCCATCGGGCTAACCTGAACCCGTTGGAAGAAGCCGCCGCGTACCAGCAGTTGCTGGAGGAGTTCGGTGCCACCCACGAGGAGTTGGCGCGCCGGATCGGCCGCAGCCGGCCGCAGATCTCCAACACGATCCGGCTCTTGAACCTGCCGGCCCAGGTGCAGCGCCGGGTTGCCGCAGGCATCCTGTCTGCCGGCCACGCCCGCGCGCTGTTGAGCCTCGACGACTCGGAGGCCCAGGAGCAGTTGGCGTTGCGCATCGTGGCCGAAGGGCTGTCGGTGCGGGCGACCGAGGAGATCGTGGCTCTCACCCTGAACGACGGCCCCGCGAAGGGCCAGGCCGCCAAGCGGCGACCAAAGCCGCACGCGCCCGCCCTCTCGGATCTCGCCGATCGACTGTCGGATCGCTTCGACACCCGGGTGAAGGTGGACATCGGCCGGAGCAAGGGCAAGATCACGATCGAGTTCGCCACGGTGGACGACCTGGAGCGGATCGTCGGCATCATCGGCGTACCGCAGGAGGAGGAGACGGAGGACTAAGCGTCCCGCCTCCCTCTACGGCCGCGCTACCCCTCGGGGTGCGCGGCCGTTCCGCATCCGTCCCCGTTTCACGTGAAACGGCACCACACGTTCAGCGGTCCGGACCCGTCTCCTCTCGACTGGCCGGCCCCGGCCCCGGGTGCCGGCCCGGCCGTAGGTGCCACTGGCGTGCGCCCATGAACGGTGCCATCTCGGTGCGGCGGACGAGGGTTCGGTAGGCCGGTCGGCACCTCGGCACCTCGGCACCTCGGCACCTCGGCACCTCGGCACCTCGGCGGCGCGGCGCCCAGACGTAGGGCCGAGGTAGTCGAGCCTCGGCGGCGCGGCGGCCACACCTAGGCCGAGATGGTGGACGCCTCGGCGGCGCGGCGGCCAGACCCAGGCCGGGATAGTCGAGCTTCGGCGGCGCGGCGGCCCGACCTAGGCCGGGAAGGTCGACGCCTCGGGGCGTGGTGTCGAGATGCCTAGGCGGACTTCGCGGGGCCTTGGCAGCGTGCTGCTGAAACCTCGGGAGTTGAAGGCCAGAGAGGTCGAGCGCCGCCACTGAGCGGAACCAGGGTGGGCCGGCCGCGAATGTCAGTGCGGGCCCGCGCCTGTGAGGCGCGGAGTGAGCGCCGCCGTTTGCGCGATGTCCGTGAGGGCTCGGCCGTGCGAAGTTCACCGAGGGCCGACCCAGCGCAGTGTCAGCGAGGGCGGCGCCGGGTCGGCTGGAGAAGCGCGCGGAACGGCTAACCCTCGCCACCGAAGCCAGCGAGGGGCGGAACGGGCGGCGGATGACCTACAGGAGCGATGAGGGCCATCGCAGAGCATCGGGTCGACCCGAGGCGCCCCCCTCCGTCCTCAGGCCGGCAGCGGCTCACTGAGAGGGCGCACGGGGGCACCTGCTCGTCTGCCCCGACGGGCGTGCCGTCGCGGACTGATTCAGAGCCATCCCGTTTCACGTGAAACGGCGACCAACGGCGCCAGCGGCCGCCAGACGGGCACACCGCCAAGGCCTCCGAACCGCCGGGCCAGGCGATCTCGGTGCCCCTGCGCCAACACCGCGACGACGGGTACGCCGGCAACGACCGAGAGGCCGAAAAGTTATCCACACCCGTTGTCCACAGGCACCCCTCGTTTCACGTGAAACCCCGCGTGAAAGCGGGTGTCAGCCTGTGGATGACGGCCTGTGTTCGCGATCTCGGCAGCCTGTGGATATCGCTCTGGCGATCAGCGCTGCCGGGAACAGCGATCGACGATGAACGCTGATCGGGAGGGTCGGGACCGGTCGAACAGGTAGGGGACAGCGGTGCCAGACTCGGTTAGGGTCAGCGTCGTGCACGACACCCCTCCCTCAGTCCCGGACTTCACCCAGTGGCCCTCGTTTCCCTTCGAGGGTGACCTCCGCGTGAAGCAGCTCGAAGACCCGGTCCCGGTCGAACCGCCACGCAAGGGCGAGGGCCTCCGGGAATGCACCGCCTGCAACGCGCCGGACGACGCCTACATCTGGGTGGGAGAGCGGTGGCGGGTCCGCGCCATGGACCGGCCGACCGGCCTGCCGATGGTGCTCATCCTGGAATCGCGGACCCACCTCGACCTGGGTGACCTGCCGAATCTGCTCGCCGCCGAACTGGGCGTGATGACGGTACGTCTGGAGCGGGCCATCCGGTCGCTGGACGGCGTGGCGCGGGTGCACGTCAACCGATGGGGCGACGGCTCCGCCCACCTGCACATGTGGTTCCTGGCTCGACCGTACGGCCGGCTTCAGTTGCGAGGGACCTTCCTGTCGCTGTGGGATTCGATCCTGCCGCCGATCTCCGAGGCGCAGTGGCGGGAAAATCTGGCGCTCGTCGCTGCCTGGCTCGCCGAGTTCGGTGGCCGGCCGTTGGCCGAGCCGCCCCGCATCCAGTGGCAGGCGCCGTCGAGCCTGCTGGCCCAGTCCGCGGCGGCGGCGGCCCACGCCGCAGCCGCCCAGGAGGAGGTCGTGTCGGTCATCGAGGCGGCCGAGGAGATCCCGGAGCCAGCAGTCGAGAGCGACGCCGACGCCGGCACCCCCGACCCTGGCGCCGACGGGGACGGGAACGGCGGCCCGAGGCCCCTGGCCCTGGACACCAGCCCGGGGGCCGCGTCCCCCGGCGGCCGCGGTGAGCCGGCGACCGGCGCCACGGCAGCGTCCGCGGCCGCGTCAACGAACTCCGACAGCGCGACTGCCGAAGACGTGGCCGAATCCGCGACGGCCCGCAAAGACGCCCCAGAGCCGGCAGGTGATCAGCCGCGCCCGGTCATTCCGTCCCCCCGCAGCGCCCCCACCACCGTCACCGACGCCGGGCGCATCCCACCCGACGTACACGCGCCACGCTGACCGCCGGTTCGGCCGTGGGTTGGCGAGAGTCCGCGGATGCGGCACCCGCCGACCGCACGGCCGGCGGGTAGTGCGATGGGTCGAGGTCAGGGTCAGGCCGTGCGGCGGGCGGCGGCCCGGGTCACCAGCGAGCCGAGGAGGCGGCCGAAGTCCAGGCCGGCGGCCTGGACGGCCAGCGGCAGCAGCGACGTCTCCGTCATGCCGGGCGAGACGTTGACCTCCAGCACGTGCGGCTGGCCGGCGGCGTCCACGATCACGTCGACCCGGGACAGGTCCCGCAGACCGAGCGCAGTGTGCGCGGCGAGAGCGACCTCGGCCACCGAGGCGGCCACCTCCGGCTCCAGCCGGGCCGGAGCGTGCCACGTGGTCCGACCGGCGGTGTAGCGGGCGGCGTAGTCGTACACGCCGTTGCGCGGCACGATCTCCACCGGCGGCAGCGCCTGCGGGCCGTCCCCGAGGTCGATCACGGAGACCGCCACGTCCATGCCGGGCACGTACCGCTCCACCAGGGCGGTCGAGTCGTACGCGAAGCAACCGACCATCGCGGCCGGAAGTGACGCGGCGTCCCGGACCACCGCGGCGCCCAGGCCCGAGCCGCCCTGCGTCGGCTTGACCATGAGCGGAAGACCGAGCCGGTCGGCGATCCGGTCCAGCACGGCGACCGCGCCCAGTTCGGAGAAGCGGTCGTGCGGCAGGGCCACCCAGTCCGGCGTGGGGATGCCGGCCTCGCGCAGGACCGCCTTCGCGGAGGGCTTGTCCCAGGCGAGCCGGGAGGCCCGGGCGTCACAGCCGACGTACGGGATGCCGCACAGGTCCAGCACTCCCCGCAGCGAGCCGTCCTCCCCGGTGGCGCCGTGCAGGGCGATCACGACCGCGTCCGGCGGGTCGGCCGCGAGGGCTGGCAGGAGTGCCACGTCGGCGTCCCGCAGCTCGGCCTCGACGCCGACGGCACGCAGAGCGTCGAGCACCCGACGACCGGAGCGCAACGACACGTCCCGTTCGTAGGAGAGCCCGCCGGCGAGCACCAGCACGCGCAGGTCGGCCGCGACGGCGGAATCGGTCACGGAGAAGCGCTCGGCAGCGGTCGTACCCATGCCGGCATCATGCCAAGTCGGGACCCGGCACGTCGGAGCCGGGCCGGCCCCGCCGGCCGGCGGCACCACCCACGGCGCCGAAGACGCGGCGCGTCGCGATCTCCTGCTCCATGACGCCGGCCAGTCGGCGGACGCCTTCGCGGATCCGCTCCGGGGGTGGGAAGCTGAAGTTCAGTCGCATGGCGCCGGTGCCCGTGCCGTCGGCGTAGAAGCCGGTGCCGGGCACGTAGGCGACCCGGGCGGCGATGGCGCGCGGCATCATGGCCTTCGAATCGAGCCCGTCCGGCAGGGTGGCCCAGACGAAGAGGCCACCGGCCGGGGTCGTCCAGCTGGTGCCCTCGGGCATCAGATCGGCCAGCGCGTCGAGCAGTGCGTCGCGGCGTTCGCGGTAGACCTCGCGGTAGACCTTGAGCTGCTCCCGCCACGGCATGGTGCCGAGGTAGGTCGCCACGGCGGCCTGCGCGTAGCCGCTGGGGCAGAGGATCTGCGCCTCGCTCGCGATGACCAGCTTGTCGCGGACCGCGTGGGGCGCGAGGATCCAACCGACCCGCAGGCCGGGAGCGAACGTCTTGGAGAAGGTGCTGAGGTAGAAGACACCGTCGCGCCGGCGGGCCCGCAGCGGCGCCGGGGCCTCACCCTCGAAACCCAGCTGACCGTACGGGTCGTCCTCGATCACGAGCAGGCCGGCGCGCTCGCAGATGTCGAGCACGCGTTCCCGGCGCTCCTCGCTGAGCGTCACGCCGGCCGGGTTCTGGTAGGTGGGGATGGTGTAGAGGAACTTGACCCGCCGGCCGGCACGGGCGAGGTCGGCGATGGCCGTCTCCAACGCCTCGGGGATCAGCCCGTCGGCGTCCATCGGCACGTGCACCACCTGCGCCTGGGCGGCCTGGAACACCCCGAGCGCGCCGACGTACGTCGGGCCCTCCGCGAGCACCACGTCACCGGGGTCGAGGAAGAGCCGGGCCACCAGGTCGAGCGCCTGCTGCCCGCCCACCGTGACCACCACGTCCTCGGGCGAGGCGCCGCACGCGGCGTCGATCCCGGAGAGCGACATCACCTCGCAGATCCGCTCGCGCAGCTCCAGGGTGCCCTGCCCGATGCCGTACTGAAGGGTGGTCGCACCGTGCTCGGAGCCGAGCCGACCCAGCATCTCGCCGACCGCGTCGAGCGGCAGCGCGGCGATGTACGGAGCGCCACCGGCGAGGGAGACGACCTCGGGTCGACTGGCCACCGCGAAGAGTGCTCGGATCTCGGAGGCGGTCATCCCGCGTACCCGCCGGGCGTACCGGTCGGTGTAGTCGTCGAGTGTCGTGCCGGTCATGACCTCACCTCGATCGCAGCTCGGGTGGCTCCCGCCCCGGGTACCCCGCACGCTCCTGACCATGGCGGACGGGACACCGATTGTCGATCCTAGTCCGCCGAGGCCAGCATGCCTCCGCGCCGGGACGGATCGACCACATGGCGGACCGTCCCCGGTGGGGTGGGCATTTGCGCGTCCCCTCCCGTCCGGTCGATCGGCGGCGTACGATCGCTCGTCGGGGGCAGGAAGGCGGCGCTGTCGTTCCATGCCGGCCTCACCACCGAGCCTATTGTGGGGATGCGCCATATGTCGCGACGTCTGGTCAGCCTGACCCTCGACACGCTGGAAGACCTTCCGCGCCCCTGCCGCCAGTGCGTCTACTGGGAGCTGGATCCGGTCTCGGCCGACCGGGCCTGCGCCGCCGGTGACCCGGGCCTGGAGAAGGAGGCGTGGGTCTCCCAGACCCTGCTGGAGTGGGGCTCCTGCGGCAAGCTCGCGTACGTCGACGGCATGCCGGCGGGCTTCGTGATGTACGCCCCGCCCGCCTACGTGCCCCGCTCGATGGCCTTCCCGACGTCGCCGGTCTCCGCCGACGCCGCCCTGTTGATGACCGCCAACGTGGTCGCCGCGTTCGCGGGTGGCGGGTTGGGCCGCATGTTGGTGCAGGGCGTCGCCCGGGATCTGACGAAGCGGGGGATCAAGGCGATCGAGGCGTTCGGCGACGCGAAGTTCGGTGACGCGGACGATCCGGCTGGCGGGTGCGTGGCACCGGCCGACTTCTTCCTCTCCGTCGGCTTCAAGACGGTACGTCCGCATCCCCGGTTTCCCCGGCTGCGCCTCGAACTGCGCACGGCGCTGAGCTGGAAGTCCGACGTCGAGTACGCGCTGGAGAAGCTGCTCGGGTCGATGAGCCCGGAGACCCTCCTCCGGCCGGTCCGGCCCGCCCCGGCCACCCGCTCCACCAGCGGCTGACGCGCTCGGTCGTCAGTCGACCACCGTGCCGGCGGTCACCACCGCACGCAGCTCGCTGACGTCGAGGGAGCCGGTCGGCACGTCCCGTTCGATCGGGTAGTACATCCGCTGCACCGCGGCCACGATCGCCTCCACCACCCGGTCCCGAAACCGGGGGTCGACGAGGCGGGCGCGGTCCACGGGTGACGTGAGGTAGCCGACCTCGACCCGGACCGCCGGCATCCGCGTCAGCCGCAGCAGGTCCCACGCCTTGGCGTGCGTACGGCAGTCCCGCAGCCCGGTCCGCGCCACGATCTCCCGTTGCACCAACCCGGCCAGCCGCTCACCGGTCGCCGACGTCACCCCGTTGTCGGTGCCGTAGTGGTACGTCGCCACCCCGTCCGCGTCCGGGTTGGCGTGCCCGTCCAGGTGCAGCGAGATGAAGACGTCGGCGCCGAGCGAATTCGCCAGCAGCGCCCGGTCGGTGTCCGGCAGGCACTTGTCGGGCGCGGGACCACGGGTGAGCTGGACCCGCACCCCGGACGCGGCGAGCCGCCCCTCCAGCCGACTCGCCAGGTCGTGTACGAGATCCGCCTCCGTCCAGCGCAGTGGCCCGTCCGGCACCACCATGCCCGGGTCGGTGCCACCGTGGCCGGGGTCGATGACCACCGTCTTGCCGACCAGGGCCGGCCCGGACTGGCGGATCGCGTCGGACTCGCGAAGCCACTGGGGGCGGCCGCCGACGACCTTGCGACCGATCCGGCGCAGCGCGTCCATGGTGTGTGGCCCGCAGGAGCCGTCGGGGGTGAGCCCGACCTCGCGCTGGAACTGGGCCACCGCACGGGAGGTCCGGATGCCGTAGATGGCGTCGGCGCGGCCGACGTCGTACCCCATCTCCAGCAGTCGTTCCTGCAGCGACCGGACGTCCTCACCGGTGAGCGGCTCGGGGATCGCGTGATAGAGGGTGCGGGCGCCGAGCCGCCAGCGTGCGGCGTCCAACGCCCCCCAGGTCTCCGAGCCGACCCGGCCGTCCACGCTGAGCCCACGGGACTGCTGGAACGCCCGCACCGCGCGTTCCGTGTCCAGGTCGAACTCGTCGGTGTGCGGACCGGCGGCGAGCAGGTCGAGGCCGGTGAGGATGGCACAAATCTCCGTGACCGCGGGTCCCCGGTCTCCGGCTCGGATCGGACGCACGCACGACCCCCTCTGCACGAATCTGGCTGGCCGGGCGGCCCCGGCTTGAGGTTATGCGTTCCGGGGCGACCAGGTGGCTCGGCCTGGAAAAACGCCGTTCCTGCCGGCCGGGGAGACAGCGAACCCCGCACCCGACGAGCGGGTACGGGGTTCGGTGGTGTCTCTGCGGATCAGAGGGCCGACTCGATGAGCCGGACCAGCTCGCCCTTCGGCTTGGCGCCGGCGATCGACTGCACGGGCTGGCCGTTCTTGAAGACGGTGAGGGTCGGCACCGACATGACCCGGTAGGCGCGGGCGGTCTCCGGGTTCTCGTCGATGTTGAGCTTGACGATCGTGACCTGGTCGCCCATCTCGCCCGCGATCTCCTCGAGCAGCGGCGACACCTTGCGGCACGGCCCGCACCACTCGGCCCAGAAGTCCACCAGCACCGGCTTGTCGGCCTGCAGCACGTCAGCGACGAAGCTCGCGTCCGTGACCGCCTTGGTATTTCCCACTATTGCCCCTCCTCCGGGATGTGTTTCCTGTTTCAGCTGAGCGTCGCGATGAACCGCTCGGCGTCGAGCGCGGCGGCGCAGCCGGTGCCGGCCGCGGTGATCGCCTGGCGGTAGGTGTGGTCGACCACGTCACCGGCGGCGAAGACGCCGGGCACGCTCGTCCGGGTGCTGGGGGCCTGGACCTTCACGTAACCCTCGTCGTCCAGCTCGACCTGGCCCTGGAAGAGCTCACTGCGCGGGTCGTGACCGATGGCCACGAACACGCCTGTCACGTCCAGCACCTTGGTCTCGCCGGTGTGCACGTTGCGGACCCGTACGCCGGTGACCTTGCCGTCGGCGCCCAGGACCTCTTCGACCGTGCTGTTCCACTCGACCTTGATCTTCTCGTTGCTCAGCGCCCGGTCGGCCATGATCTTGCTGGCCCGGAACGAGTCGCGCCGGTGGATGATGGTCACCGAGTCGGCGAAGCGGGTGAGGAAGCTGGCCTCCTCCATCGCCGAGTCACCACCGCCGACGACGACGATGTGCTGGTTGCGGAAGAAGAAGCCGTCACAGGTGGCACACGAGGAGACACCGTGGCCGAGGTATTCCTGCTCACCCGGCACACCCAGCGGACGCCAGGCCGAACCGGTGGAGAGGATGACCGAGCGGGCCCGGTAGGCGGTCTCGCCGACCCACACGGTGCTCACCGCGCCGGCGCCGGAGTCGCCGGTGTCGACCAGCTCGACCCGGGTCACGTCGTCGGTGAGGAACTCGGCGCCGAACCGCTCGGCCTGCTTGCGCATGTTGTCCATCAGCTCGGGGCCGAGGATGCCGTCGGCGAAGCCGGGGAAGTTTTCCACCTCGGTAGTGGTCATCAGCGCGCCACCGGACTGCACGCCCTCAATGATCAGCGGCTTCAGGTTGGCGCGCGCCGCATAGACCGCCGCCGTGTAACCGGCCGGGCCGGAGCCGATGATGATCAGGTTGCGGACCTCGTCCACTGCCGTCTCCCGAGTTGTGTGTGTTCGGCGTCGGCGCGCGCACCGATGCTGATCCGAGTGCCGACGCCTGGGGGGTGCCGGCAGCTGACTTCCAGAACGTCATCGTACGAAGCGGGGATTCCCGAGCCGGGCATCCGGTGGGTCACGTCACGTGGACGCTCATCGCACCGATGACCGCGGATTCACCCTACCCGCGCCGAATACCGGCTGTCCGAGCCGGACCCGGGTACGCCACACTCGGGGCCGCTCACCCAGGCCCAGCGGGCCCCGGTCGCGTCGGTGAACCGGATCACCAGCGCCTGCTCGCCCTGGAACCGCGCGTAGTCGATCACTTCCACGACCAGCGGGGCCGAGCCGTGCTCCGCCGCCACGGCCGACAGGCAGGCGGTCAACGCCGCCTCGCCGCTCAGCCGAGCCAGCTGGTCCGACCCTCCGGGGGCGGGCCGTCGACCCCCTTCGGCGTCCACCCCGGGCTGTTCGCGGGGACCGCCGCTGCTGTCTCCCAGCAGCGGCGACGGCCGTGTGGTCGCCGTCTGGCCGAGGGTCTGCGGGGTGTAGTCGATTCCGCTGTGCAGCGCGGGCGCGGAGGTGCGGGCCGCCCCGGCCGCCGCCGCACCCGCGGGTGCGCTGACCGGACGGTCCATGGCACCGGTGTCCGTGGTGTTCGTCGACAGTTGCTGGAGGCCCAGACCGACCGCGACGACGGCGGCCGCCGCGGCGGCCACCGGAGCGGCCCTTCGAGCCCAGCGCCGCTGCCGGCGACCCGGGCCGGTGGTTCTGCCGCCCCCCGATTCGGTCGGCGACGGGCTGCCGGGTCGACGGCCGCCCTGTGCCGGGACACTGACCGGCGTCGCGGGAGCAACCGGCTCGGGCGACCCGGTGGCGTCCGTGAGGGTGGCCGGGGCATCGGCCGTCGGGGTGTCGGCAGCGGCCAGCGCGGCGGCGATCCGTTCGGCGACGGCCGGGGGCAGCTCCGGGGAGGGCTCGGCCCAGCGGGCCAGCTCGGCGCGGACCTGCGTCACCGCGGGCGCCAACAGCGCGTACGCCTCGGCCCAGGCCGGGTCCGCGTCGACCAGCCGGGCGATCTGGGCCTGCTGTGGTGTGCCGTCCAACGCGCCGCCGAGGTAGTCAGCGAGCAGGTCGGTGTCGACCTCCCTGAACCCCTCGTTCGTCACGTGTCCTCCTGGCTGGCGTCCTGCCGGTACCGAACCGACCCCGATCCGACGCCCTCGGCCGGGCGCGGGTTCCCCGGCGTGACGCCGGGCACGTCCGCGTTCCGGCCGGCCGGGGCCGGCTGCGATGGCGTCGCCGGCCGCAGATGCCCGAGCAGCACGGCCAACCGTGCCCGTCCCCGGGCACAGCGACTCTTCACCGTCCCCTCGGCGACACCGAGGATGCGGGCCACCTCGGCCACCGGGTAGCCCTGCACGTCCACCAGCACCAGGGCGGCCCGCTGCTCGATCGGCAGCGCGGCGAGCGCGGCGCGGACGACGAGCGCCGTGTCATGGTCCTGCGCCGGCGCGGCCGGCTCGACCCCGCCGGTGCCCGATCCGTCGCCGGACCGGTTGCCGTCGGGCAGTGGCACGGTGGGGTGCGCCTGCCGGCGTCGGATCCGGTCCAGGCACGCGTTGACCACGATGCGGTGCAGCCATGTGGTGACGGCGGAGTCACCACGGAAGCGGGCGGCCGCCCGGTGTGCCGACAGCAGGGCGTCCTGGAGGGCGTCGGCGGCCTCCTCGCGGTCACCGAGCGTCCGCAGGGCCACCGCCCAGAGCCGGTCGCGGTGCCTGTGGAACAGCACCGCGAAGGCGTCCCGGTCACCGGCGACGTGGGCGCGCAGCAGCTCAAGGTCCGTTGCCGCGTCGCGCCCGTCCATCACCACGTCCAGCGGATGCGGTGCCCGGGTCGTGCTGGCCGGATCACGAACCCTGGACCGTAATCTCCTGCACGCCGAGCCGGAAGCCGTCCTCGTCGCCGATGGCCGGCAGCTCGGTGAACCAGAGCAGCAGGTAACGGTATTTCTCGTCGGCGTTGAAGCCGTTGAAGGTCATCGTGGTGCCGTCGTGCTCCTTCAGGACACCGATCTCGGTCTTGTAGTTCGCCACCATCTGCTTGTCGCCGTTGGAGGTCGACGGGTAGCCGGACGTGCCGGCGAGCAGCTTCGCGGTGGCGCCTCGACCGGAGAGCACGGCCTGCACCGACTTCACCGTGTGCGGCGAGCCCAGATCCAGCCAGACACCCATGCCGGCCTTGAGGTTCCCGTACGTGGCGTTCGGATAGCGGTCGGTCTCCCAACCCTTGTCGTTGTCGCCGTCGATGATCTTGTCGGCGCCGCCGAGTTCGTCGCGCTTGCTGCTGTCCGGGTCGATGATCCGGATGCCCTGTACGCCGAGGTTGCGGACCGTGGCGGCGGCCGGGGTGGCCTCGCCGGCCGGAGCGCTGGCGGTGGGCGTGGCCCCGGCGGTGTTCTGCGGGTCCTTGTCGTCGCCGCCGAGCGCGCTGATGCCGATGAGCAGACCGACCAGGGCGACCGCCAGCAGGCCGGCGATGCCGATGGCGACCTTGCGACCACCGGCCGCGGCCAGCGGGGACGGCTCGTCCTCGGTGTCGGCGGCGAACCGCAGCGGCCCGCCGTTGTCGAGGTAGTGCTCCTCCTCGGCGGGCACGTCCAGCCGGGCCAACTCGGCCGCCAGCACGTCGGACGACGGCGGAGCGATCTCGGCGTCGAGCAGATCCATGGTCAGGTCGTCCAGGTACGCGGGCACCCCGGCCCGAACCTGGCGGGGCGCAGCGAGGGTGCCCCCGGCGTCCCGGACCGCGTCCGGGATGGCGGCCCGACCATGGCCGGCGGTGGCGCCGCGCAGCGGTGCCTCGGCGTGCGGCCAGTGACCGGTCAGTGCGAAGTAGAGGACGCCGCCGACCGCCCGGATGTCACTCTCCTGGCTGTCGTCGCCGTCGGTGCGCGCGTCGGCCAGGACCACGCGACCCTCGTCGCTGATCATCACGGTGCCCGGGTGGACGTTGCCGTGCACCATCCCGGTGGCGTGCACCGCGGCGAGCGCGCTGGCGACGGCGTTGCCGATCGCGGTGGCCCGCGCCGGGTCCAGCGGACCCTCGGCGGCCAGGTCGCGCAACGACTGCCCGTCCACCCACTCACGGACCACGTACGCCCGCTCGGCCTCGTCGATCGCGTCGTAGACGCCGACCAGGTTGGGGTGGATGACGCGGCTGGCCGCGACAGCGGCCTGGAGCATCTCGGTGGCGGAGTCGCCACCCGGGTAGCGCAGCACCACGGCGACGGGGCGGCGCAGGATGACGTCGACTCCCCGCCATACCAGCCGACCCGCGCTGTCGTTGTTGATGTGCTCGACCAGCTCGTAACGTTCGGCGAGGATTTCACCGGCCGTGGGAGCACCGAAGGTCATGACCGGAGGAGCGCTCTCGTCCGCCTCCTGACCCTCGCCGACCTGGGTCACCCGTCCTCCCTCGGTGATCGTGTCGATCGATGGACCCGCACTGCTGGGCATGTGGCTTCCCGCTCTGCCGTCGAAGGAACCGGCCAACCGGTGTCGACGCGCAGCGTCGGCGCCTGCCGTACCCGTCGAGAGCGACCTTACCCGGGTTGCCCGTCTCCCCGACATGTCATCTTCTTGCCGTACCCGGCGGGGTGCCGGGAGTCGGGGAAGTCGTCCGGTTACGACCGTTGTCAGCCACGTTGCTGGCACATGTACTAGCCAATCTACGGCTTCACCGCAAGTGACCGACGCCGGGGCCGGACCTGGCGTGGTGACCTCGCCAACCGCCTGTTCCCGCCGATCGGGCGGCCACGCTCAGCCGTACGGTTGGTTATCCACAGGTCGATCCGGTTGTTGACCGGCGAATCGCGGAGTTATCCACAGGTGCATCCCCAGCCTGGTGATCCGTGGTCACGTTCCGTGTGGCTATGACTTTCGGTGCCCGGATCCTTGCGGTCAGCGACCGAGGCGGCGGCGGACCATGCCGACCACCTCGGTGATCTCCCCGATCCGCAGCACCATGGCGAGACCGAGGTACGTCCCACCGATCACCGCGCCACCGATCACGAGTTGGACGATGGCCTCCAGGCGTGTCGGCGTGTCGTCGCCAGGCAACAGCTTGACCACGAGCAGGCCGACCAGCGCCGCGCCGAGTGCCGCGACCAGGACCCGACCGCCGGTACGCATGATCGCCCCGAGGCCGATGCGCCCGACCCGGGGGCGCAGCAGCCAGGCGGAGCCGACCGCCGCCGCCAGGTAGGAGACCGCGTTGCCGATCATCATCCCGGCGCCGGCGAAGCTGGCGGAGAACGCCACGAAGAGCACGATCTGCACGCCGATCCGCAGCGCCACCACCGGAATGTTGATCAGCGCGGGGGTGCGGGTGTCCGGCAGGGCGTAGAAGGCGAAGGTGAAGAGCTGGCTCACCGCGAACGGAACCAGCGCCAGCGCGGCGGCGAGCAGCACGACGGAGGTGGCGGTGGCGTTGTTCTCGTTGAACGCGCCGAACCGGAACAGCGTGAACGCGATCGGCGTGGCGAGGACGGCGTAGCAGACTGCGATCGGCGCGAGCACCGCCGTGACCGTGCGGGTGCCGCGCGACAGGTCGGCGGCGACGTCGGCGTACCGGCCGTCGGCGGCGGCGGCGCTCATCCGGGGCATCAGCGCGGTGATGATCGAGACGGCGATGATCCCGTGTGCGGTCATCAGCAGCAGGAAGACGTTGTTGTAGATCAGCGGGCCGGCCGCGTTCTCCTTGCCGGCCCGGTTCAGCAGGTTGAACAGCACGATGAGGCCGACCTGGCTCACGGCGACGTAGCAGATCATCCACGCCCCGAGCCGGCCCAGCTCGCGTAGGCCGAGCGCGCGGAAGTCGAAGCGCAGCTTCCAGCGGAAGCCGACCTTGCGCAGCGCCGGCAGCAGACCCCCCGCCTGGACCGCGACGCCGAGCAGGGTGCCGCCGCCGATCAGCAGGATCCGCCCGGTGGTCATCTCCTCCGGACGGACGATCTCCGCGCCGAACACGGCGATGTAGAGACCCGCCGTCCCGATCACCACGAGGTTGTTGAGGATCGGCGCCCACATCGGCGCGGCGAAGTGCCCCCGGGTGTTGAGCACCGCGCTGATCAGCGCGCTCAGCCCGGAGAAGAAGATCATCGGCAGCATGAGACGGGCCAGCCCCGTGACCAGCTGCGAATAATCGCCACTCGACGGGCCGCTGCCATAGAGCCACGTCAGCGTCGAGGCGAAGGCGACCGCGAGCAGCGCCGCGACGCCGAGGGCGAGCACCGCCAGGGTGAGCAGCCGTTGGGCGTACGCCTGGCCGCCGTCGACGTCGACCTTGCGGCGACGCACCAGCACCGGAATCAACACGCTGGTGAGCACGCCGCCGAGCAGGAACTCGTAGACCATCCCGGGCAGGATCTGCGCGGTGGTGTACGCGTCACCGACAAGCGCGCCGCCAAGCGCCGCCGCGATGACCAGGTTGCGCAAAAAGCCCGTACCCCGGCTGACCAGGCTGCCGACCGCCATCACCGCGCTGTTGGTCGCGGCGCTCGCCTCGCCCACCTGCTCCTGCGGTGGGGCGGTCGACTCCATGGCCGGCTGGTTCAGGGGCTCGGCCGAAATGAACGTGGCGCCGTCGGAGGGGCGGACGTTGGCTCCCGCACCGCCGTCCGGCGCGGCGTTCGCGCTGCGGTAGAGCCCGCCGCTCATCTCCAGCCTCCCAGGGGTACGTCGAGCCGGGCGCCGACCCGCACGTCACAGACCATAGTCAACCCCTGCCCGATACCCGCGCCCGGCGGATCGGATCACACCCCGGCCCGATAAGCTGGCGATCCCATGTCCGAAGCCTCCGCTCCACACGCCGCCGACCGCCGCGAACTCACCGCCGCGCAGCGCAACGCCGTCGCCGAACTACTCCGGGTCTCTCCGGTCGCCGACGAGTTGGGCCGCCGCTTCGTCCGCGCTGGGCACGAGCTGCACCTGGTGGGCGGTTCGGTGCGGGACGCCCTGCTCGGCCGGCTCGGCGACGATCTGGATTTCTGCACCGACGCCCACCCCGACGAGACGCTGCGGATCATCAAGGGCTGGGCCGAGTCGATCTGGGAGACCGGCCGGGAGTTCGGCACCATCGGCGCTCAGCGCGACGGCCTCCGACTGGAGATCACCACCTTCCGCGCCGAGTCGTACGACCAGGTCAGCCGCAACCCGGTGGTGGTGTACGGCACCAGCCTCGACGAGGACCTGAAGCGGCGTGACTTCACCATCAACGCGATGGCCGTCAGCCTGCCGGAGCACCGCTTCACCGACCCGCACGGTGGGCTGGACGATCTCTCAGCCAAGGTCATCCGTACGCCGAGCACCCCGCGTGAGTCGTTCGGCGACGACCCCCTGCGGATGCTGCGGGCGGCCCGGTTCGCCGCCCAACTGCGCTTCGCCGTGCACCCGGACGTGCACGCGGCGATGACCGAGATGGCCGCCGACCTGGACCGGATCACGGCCGAGCGGGTGCGGGACGAGTTCACCAAGCTGCTCTGCGGCGCTGACCCGATCACCGGGCTGCGGCTGCTTGTCGACACCGGGCTGGCCGAGCGGTTCCTGCCCGAGCTGACCGGCCTGAAGCTGGAGATCGACGAGCACGCCCAGCACAAGGACGTCTACGAGCACACGCTGACGGTCGTCGAGAACGCCGTCTCCTTCGAGGAGGACGGCTGCGACTTCATCCTGCGGATGGCCGCCCTCATGCACGACGTGGGCAAGCCGGCGACCAAGTCCGTCGGGCCGGACGGCCGGGTCAGCTTCCACCACCATGAGGTGGTGGGCGCGCGGCTGACCAAGGCCCGGATGAAGGCCCTGCGCTACCCCAAGGAGATCACCGCGAAGGTGACCGCGCTTGTCGCGCTGCACCTGCGTTTCTACGGGTACGGGCGGGGCGAGTGGACCGACTCGGCGGTGCGCCGCTACGTCGCCGACGCCGGTGACCTGCTGCCCCGGCTGCACAAGCTGACCCGCTCGGACTGCACCACCCGCAACCGGCGCAAGGCTGCCCAACTCGCCGCCGACTACGACGCGTTGGAAGACCGGATCGCCCGGATCGCCGCCGAGGAGGACCTGGCCCGGGTCCGTCCCGACCTGGACGGCAACGCGATCATGGAGCTGCTCGGCGTACCGCCGGGGCCGGTCGTGGGGCGGGCCTGGAAGCACCTCAAGGAACAGCGCCTGGAGCACGGCCCGCTGGACCGCGACGCCGCCGAGGCCGAACTGCTGCGCTGGGCCCGCGCCGAAGGCCTGATCCCCTAACCGCCCGCCCGCCCCGCCCGCCCGCCCGGCGCGGCCGGGGCGTCGCTCCCGGAGTGAGAGCGACGCCCCGATCGGCGTTACCTGCTAGCGCGTCTCGACGGCCGTTCCGTCCACGGACGGGCCCTTGCCCGCGGGAGTGCCGTTGCCGCCGGGCGTGGACGCCGAGCCCAGCCGCGCCAGCAGGCCGGCCAGGTCGATGCCGGTCAGGTCGCTGCCGAGCTGCAGTCCCTGGGCGACGTTGCCGGCCACCGACTTCGTCAGCGACGACGCGCCGTCGGTGGAGATGACTGTCATCTTGTCGATCGCCCCGATCGGAGCGCTCGCCGCCTCGACCACCTGCGGCAGCACCTTGACCAGGAGGTCCAGCACCGCGGCCTCGCCGTACGCCGCGAACGCCTCGGCCTTGCGGGCCATCGCGTCGGCCTCGGCCTGCCCTCGGGCCAGGATCGCCGCCGCCTCGGCCGTACCCTCCCGCTCGACCGCCTCGGCGATCGCGGAGCGCCGCCGCTGCTCGGCCTCACCCTCCTTGGCACCCTCGATCGCGTTCGCCTCGGCCAGCGCGGCCCGCCGGGCCCGCTCGCCCTCACCGGTGAGCCGTGCCTGCTCGGCGGAGGCCTGCGCGGCGGCGATGACCGCCTGTCGCTGCGCGTCGGCGCTCAGCACCGCAGCGTTGCGGGCCGCCTCGGCCTCCTGCTCCACCTTGTACCGGGCGGCGTCGGCCGGCTTGCGCACCTCGGTGTCCAGTTGACGCTGCTTGAGCTCGGCGTTGCGCTCCGCCACCTTCTGCTGCTCGGAGAGGATCGCCTGGTCCCGCTCCGCCTGGGCGAGCGGGCCGGCCGCGGCCGACTTGGCCTTCGCCGCGTCGATCTCCGCCTGGATGCCGGCCTGCTTGAGGGCCAGGTTCCGGTTCGCCTCCGCGATGGCCTCCTCGGCGAGCAGCCGCTCCTGCTCGGCCTGCTGCCGAGCCCGCGCCTCGGCGATCGCCGCGTCCTTGAGCACCCGGGCCGCCTCGGGTCGCCCCAGATCCTGCAGGTACGAGCCCTCGGCGAGGATGTCCTGGAGTTGGAAGGTGTCCAGCACGAGACCCTGGTTGGTCATCGAGTGCTCGGCCTCCTCGGCCACCGCGCTGGCGAACGCCGCCCGGTCCCGGATGACCTCCTCGACGGTGAGCCGGCCGACGATCGAGCGCAGCGCGCCGGCCAGCACCTCCCGGGTGAAGTTGTCGATCTCGGCCTGCTGGTGCAGGAACCGCTGCGCCGCTGCCCGGATCGCGTCCTCCGTCCCGCCGACCTTGACGATCGCCACGCCGTGCAGGTCGGCTCGGATGCCCTGCTTGCTGACCGCGCCCCGGATGCCGACGTCGATCCGCCGGCTGGACAGGTCGAGCGACTGGAGCTTCTGCACCACCGGGAGCACGAAGACCGAGGCGCCCAGCACCACCTTCTGCCCGGAATTGTCGGTCGACCGGGCACCGTCGGCGGTCTGCGTGGTGCGGCCCTTGCGGCCGGTGACGATGAACGCCTCGTTCGGCCCGGCCACCTTGATCCGGGAGAGAACGAAGAACACCAGGACGAGCGCGAGGAGAACCGCGCCGCCGACAGCTATCAACAGGGGCATGGAGGGGAAGTCCCGTCTGCGAGGAGGAAATCAGTAGGTTTCGACGTGCACGCTGGTCTCGCTGAGCGCCTGTACGACGAATATCTGAGCGCCGACCGGGATCGGCTGGTCGGCGCGGGCGTTGAGCTTGACCGGCTGCCCGGCCACGCGTACCCGCACCTCGCCGTACCCGTTCATTGGCACCGGGGTCACCACCAGGCCGAGCGCGCCGACCAGGTCGTCCCGGGTGGGGGTGGGGTCGGTGCGCATGTTGCGCGCCGCCCGACTGAGCCGCGACGCCAACCACGCCGTGGGCACGGCCGCGAGCAGGCCGCCGGCCGCCGCACCCGCGATCAGCGCGGGGGTACGCGCGCCGAGCAGCTCGTTGACGATCGCCCCGCCGAACCCGAACGCGCCGGCGAACCCGGCGACCGTCTCGGTGGAGATCGGCCCGTCCACGTCGGCGTGCCCGAAGTGCAACAGCTCGCTGCCGAGCAGGGCGAGTGCCAGCACCCCGACACCCGCCCCACCGATGATCAGAAAGATGAGCGTCCCCGTGGCCACGACCCGCACGGTATCGACGTGGTGCAAGGTTCAACAGTTACCAAGGCGCGATGATGATCTACCGATGCGGGTCGCTGCCGCTGCGATCCGGCGGCTGAGGAGTGGCTTTCGGCTCGACGCTGGTAGCCGGGCCGGCGAAGGGGTCCGCGACAGGGACAATGGGTCGATGCGCTGGACCGTGCTCGACTCACCGATCGGCGAGTTCTCCGTGGCCACCGACGGCACAGGTGTCCGCGGAGCCCACTTCGGCCGCGTCGAGGGGGCGGCCGACGAGCCCGACGACCCGCTGTCCCGGCAGACCGTCGCCGAACTGCGGGCGTACTTCGCCGGCGAGCTGAGCACGTTCACCGTGCCCGTGTCGCCTCCGCGTGGCTCCGACTTCGAGCGGGCTGTGTGGCGGGAGATGACGCGCATCCCGTACGGCGAGACGTTGACCTACGGCGAGGTGGCGCGGCTGGTCGGGGATCCCGGGGCGGCGCGGGCGGTGGGGGTGGCCTGCAACCGCAACCCGATCCCGGTGATCGTGCCCTGTCACCGGATCGTCGGCGCGGGCGGCAAATTGGTCGGCTTCGGCGGGGGCCTGCCACGCAAGGTCAAGCTGCTGGAACTGGAGGCCGGCGTGGCCCTGCGACAGGCCTGGGCCTGACCGCGTTGCTCTGAGGCCCATCTGCTGATCGTTGGCGGCTGAGCAGCTCGACACGCCGAGCACCGCGCTGCCGAGGCGCCACCGATCGCCGCACCGCAGTGCCAGACGCGGCGAGGGGCCGGGTCCGACAGGACCCGGCCCCTCGGCCGTGCTGATGCTCAGCGGGTCAGCGCTCGACCTCGCCGGCGATGAACTCCTCCACGGCCTGGTGGGCGTCGTGGTCGGCGTACTGCACCGGCGGGGACTTCATGAAGTACGACGAGGCCGACAGGATCGGGCCGCCGATCTTCCGGTCCAGGGCGATCTTCGCGGCCCGGACCGCGTCGATGATGACGCCGGCCGAGTTCGGCGAGTCCCAGACCTCGAGCTTGAGCTCCGCGTTGAGCGGGGTGTCGCCGAACGAGCGCCCCTCCAGGCGGATGTACGCCCACTTGCGGTCGTCCAGCCACGGAACGTGGTCCGACGGGCCGATGTGCACGTCGCTCTTGCTCATCTCGTGCGGGATCTGCGAGGTGACCGACTGGGTCTTCGAGATCTTCTTCGAGACCAGCCGCTTGCGCTCCAGCATGTTCATGAAGTCCATGTTGCCGCCGAAGTTGAGCTGGTACGTGCGCAGCAGCTCGACGCCGCGGTCCTCGAAGAGCTTCGCGAGGGCGCGGTGCACGATGGTGGCGCCGACCTGGCTCTTGATGTCGTCACCGACGATCGGCAGGCCAGCGTCGGTGAACTTCTGGGCCCACTCCGGGTCGGAGGCGATGAAGACCGGCAGGGCGTTGACGAACGCGCAGCCGGCGTCGATCGCGGCCTGGGCGTAGAACTTGGCGGCCTGCTCGGAGCCGACCGGGAGGTAGCAGACGACGACGTCGACCTGCGCGTCGCGCAGAGCCTGCGCCACGTCGACCGGGGTGGCGTCCGACTCCTCGACGATCTCGCGGTAGTACTGGCCCAGACCGTCGAAGGTCGGACCGCGCTGCACGGACACGCCGGTCGGCGGCACGTCGCAGAGCTTGATGGTGTTGTTCTCGCTGGCGACGATCGCCTCCGCGAGGTCCATGCCCACCTTCTTGGCGTCCACGTCGAATGCCGCGACGAACTCCACGGCGTTGACGTGGTAGTCGCCGAAGGCGACATGCATGAGACCCGGGACGCGGTCGTTCGGGTCGGCGTTCCGGTAGTACTCGACGCCCTGAACCAGGGACGAGGCGCAGTTACCCACACCGACGATGGCGACGCGGACGGAGCCCATAGCGTCTGCCTCCTTCTTTTCTGTCACGGCCGCTCTTTCCTGGTCTCTCCAGGTGGAGGCGGGCTGTTGTCTTCTCGTCGGCCACCGGCCGTCCCGTGCGGGACCGTCGGGGCTCGGCCGGAGCGCTCGTTGGCGATGAGCTCCTCCAGCCAGCGGACCTCACGCTCACAGGCGTCCAGGCCGTGGCGCTGCAGTTCCAGGGTGTAAGCGTCGAGGCGCTCGGCCGCCCGGCCCAGCACGTCGCGAAGCCCTTCGCGACGTTCCTCGATCTTGCGTCGGCGACCCTCCAGAATGCGCAGGCGGGTCGCCTGATCGGTCCGGGCGAAGAACGCGAAGTGCACACCGAAACCCGTGTCGTCGTAGGTCTCGGGCCCAGCCTGTGCGATCAGCTGGGCGAAGCGTTCCTTGCCCTCCGCGGTGATTTTGTAGACCACCCGACCTCGTCGGCTCGTCAGCGCGGGAACCTCCTCGGCGGCGGCGGGCGTCTCGGCAGCTTCGGTGATCCATCCCGCCGCCTGCAACCTGCGCAGGGTCGGGTAGAGCGAGCCGTAGCTGATCGCCGCCCGGATCGCGCCGAGTTTGGCGGTCAGCTCCTTGCGCAGCTCATAGCCGTGCATCGGAGACTCCTGCAGGAGGCCGAGGATGGCGAATTCGAGCACGAGCCACCCTCTCTTTACCCTCCGGCGCGGAGCGGTAACCGCCGCGATGTATCGGACCGATACATCGCACGTTAGCGGGTCGCGTGGGCCAGGGCAAACCCCCGTTCCGGGGTCCCGCCGTCACGGATCGTGACCGTGGTCGCCTCGTCGGGCCGGACCGCGTACCCTTCTCCGCATGCGTACGCAGCGCCAGGTCGTCGACTACTCGCTTCAGAAGCGAGCAGTGCTGCGTGAGCTCCTGGCCGGCCGGGTCGGCACTTACGACGTCTGCGACGCGTCGCCGTACCTGAAGAACGCTGCCCGGTTCCACGGTGAACCGACCGACCGCCGCTGCCCCATCTGTCGCAGCGAGAACCTGACCCTCGTCCACTACATTTACGGGGACGAACTCAAGCAGTCCGCCGGACAGGCCCGCACACTGGCCGAGTTGCCCGTGCTGGCGATGACGCTACGTGAGTTCCAGGTCTTCGTGGTGGAGGTGTGCCTCGGCTGTGACTGGAACCATCTCGTCGAGCAGTACCTGCTCGGCCGGGACGGTCTCACGGGTGACGGCGACGGTGCTGGCGCTGGCGAACAGAACGCGGCGGGCGCCGAAGGCGCGGGTCGGCGGAGGCGAGAGGCGCAACGGTGATCTCAGTTGGTTCGACCGGCCCCGGGGCCGTGGACATGACCCGGGACGGCCGACCAATCGTTGGTCCGATTGGCCCGATTGATACAGCAATGACCTTGGCGAGCCGGCACCCCCGTGCCGGCGTCCCGGGTGAAGCAACTCACGGCAACCCGGTGGCGGCGCAGTCGCGTCCCACCGCGACCGGCAGGGTGTGAGGAATGAACTCGTACGGTGATCCCAGTTCTGCGCGCGGGCGGGCCCAGTACCCGGGCCCGGACGGCGACCCCGGACCGGGCGCGGACGACGCGTACCGCCGACCCGGCGGTGACTCTCGTGCAGGCGGCTGGTCCGCCTCGGAGCCTGCGGCACCCCCCGGCCGTGCCTCGGTGACACCGCGGGCCGCTGGCGGTCGTGCGTCGGTGGGTGGTTCGGCCTCCGTGCCGCCGCGCGGCGGTGGCGCGGCCGGGTCCGGGTCGGCGGGCTCGGCCACGCCGGGCCGGGGCGGCCGTGCCTCGGTGCCCGTGTCGCCGGCGCCGGGTGTGGCCGCGGGCCGTGCCGGCGCGGGCCGGGCCTCCGTTCCGGTGTCGCCGGCGCCGGGCGCACCCGCGGGCCGGGCGCGGGTCGGCACCGCCGCCGTCGGCGCCGCCTCGGCGGGCCGGGCCAGCGTCGGCTCCGCGTCGGTGGGTGGCCGCGCCGCGGTCGCCCGGGCGAGTGTCTCGCCGGTCTCCGGCGGGCCGGGCGGCCCCGGAGGGCCTGGTGGGCCGAACGGTCCGGGTCGCGGGGGCCGGGGCGGTCGCGGCGCGGGTGACCCGGCTGGGGCGGCTCGGGCCAAGAAGCGCAAGCGGATGAACCTGCTGATCGCCGGGTTCGCCGTCTTCATCATGCTCGCCGGCGTCGGTGTGGTCGGGTTCACCTACTACTCGACGAACGTCGTCATGCCCAACGAGTTGCCGCTGCCGCTGTCCACCACCGTGTACGCCAAGGACGGCAAGGTTGTGCTGGCCAAGCTGGGCAGCGAGAACCGCACCTTCGTCACCATCAACCAGATCCCGGAGCACGTGCAGCACGCGGTGGCGGCAGCCGAGGACCGGAACTTCTACCGGCACTCGGGCGTCGACTACAAGGGCATCGTCCGGGCCGCGTGGAACAACGTCTCCAACGGTGACAAGCAGGGCGCCTCGACGATCACGCAGCAGTACGCCCGCAACGCGTTCGAGAATCTCAAGGACGACACGTACGGCCGCAAGGTGAAGGAGGCCATCCTCGCCTCCAAGCTGAACGACGCGTACAGCAAGCCGGAGATCATGCAGCACTACCTCAACGTCATCTACTTCGGACGCGGCGCGTACGGCATCGAGGCGGCGGCACAGACGTACTTCGGCAAGTCGGCGATCAAGCTGACCCCCGCCGAGGGCGCGGTCCTGGCCGCATTGATCAAGCAGCCGGTCGCGACCGACACCCACAAGGGTTACGACCCGGCGGTCAACCCGACCGACGCCAAGACCCGGTGGGACTACGTGATCGACGGGATGAAGAAGGAGAAGTGGCTGGACCCCGCCACCCCGATCGAATACCCGAAGGTGCTGCCACCGAAGAAGGGCGGCAACGGCTTCGGCGTCGACACCCCCCGGGGCAACGTCATCAACTACGTCCGTCAGGAGATGGACGCGATGGGCCTCTGCTCCGACACCGGCGCGGAGGGCAAGACGAGCTGTGTCGACGCGCTGCGGGACGGCGGCTACCGGATCACCACGACCATCGATCCGAAGCTCCAGACGGCCGCCGAGAACGTCGCCATGCAGTCGAAGAAGGGCTCGGAGCTCAACGACCAGCCCAAGAACCTGATGGCGGCGGTGGTATCCATCGACCCGAAGAAGGGCCGCGTGCTCGCCTACTACGGCGGTGACAGCGGTGCCGACTTCGACTACGCCGGCAAGAACATCGACAAGAACGGCGACCTGACCGGTGGTCATTCACCGGGCTCGTCGATGAAGGTCTACACCCTGGCCGCCGCGATCGAGGCCGGCATCTCGGTGAAGTCGCACTGGGATCCCACGCCGTACAAGCCCGAGGGCTCCAGGGACCCGATCGGTAACGCCAACCGCACCAACCTCAAGTGCGGCAAGTGGTGCACGCTCGAAGAGTCGACGATCCAGTCGTACAACGTGCCCTTCTACTGGGTCACCAGGGAAATCGGCGCCGAGAAGGTGGTCGACATGGCCCACAAGGCTGGCGTCACCACGATGTGGGGCGTCGACCCGCCGAAGGCCTTCGATCTGTCGAAGAAGGGGCCGAACCCGTTCGACAACTACACCGGTTTCGGCAAGTACCCGATCACCGTGTTCGACCACGCGAACGCGATGGCGACGTTCGCCAACGACGGCAAGTACATCAAGGCGCACTTCGTCACCAAGGTGGAGCAGCAGGACAAAGACACCGGCAAGTGGAAGGTCGTCGGCAGCGAGCGGATCAAGCCCGAGCCGCGGATCGACAAGAAGATCACCGATGAGGTCACCGCTGTCCTGAAGCAGATCCCCGCCCCCAACCATCTCTCGCTGGAAGAAGGTCGCCAGGCCGCGGCCAAGACCGGCACCTGGGAGTACGACAACAAGGACAACGCGCACGCCTGGACGGTCGGCTACACCCCACAGATCGCCACGGCTGTCTGGGTGGGCAGCCGGGATCCGAAGAAGCCCCAGATCCGCCTCACGGGTGGTAAGCCGATCGGCGGTTCGACCCTTCCCGGCCCGATCTGGGAGAAGTACATGAACACCGCCCTCAAGGGGCAGGAGGAGATCCCCCTGCCCACCGTTACCGGCGAGGGCGACGCCACCAAGGGCAACGGCAAGGAGCCGGCAGCACCGCCGCCGCCCGTTCCGGGTGGTCCGGGTGGTCCGGGTGGTCCGGGTGGTCCGGGTGGTGGGCAGCCCTGTGACCCGCTGACCAACCCGTTCTGTCCGCGTACCGACGGCAACGGTCCTGGAGGCCCTGGCGGTCCCGGAAACGGCGGAAACGGTGGCGGGCTGCTGCCCGGCCTGCCCCCGACCACACGGGACTAGAACCACAGCGCACACGACGCCGCCGCCGGCCGGACGACATGTCCGGCCGGCGGCGGCGTTCTGCTGATCATCGAGCTGAGGTGGCCACCTCGAGGATTACCCGGAACTGATGAGCGGTCGGTGGTGCGGCGATGACGCTCGATGTCAGGCTGCCGTTGTCCCTTCTACCTGATCCGGAAAGACCGTGAAGCGACTGTTGGTCATCCCCGGCCTCGCCTCGGCCCTCGCTCTGACCTTTCTCGCCGGACCCACTCCGGCCCAGGCCGGGTCGGCCCAGCCCGTGCCCGCCTCCGATGTCGAGGCGGTGATCGCAGCGGGGCAGGGCACTGCCTGGTGGTGAGCCAGACCGGACGTCGTGATTCGGGGCGGGCGCGCCGGTTGGCGCGCTCGCCCCGAACTCGGTTCACGGCGCTAGCCGCATTATTTGTTGAGGAACTCCAAGGCGTTGGTGAGTATCTTCAGCGACTGCGTCGTCTCGGTTAATGCCCTGCGGAGGGCGTCAACCTCCTGGCTGGACTGCCGGGAGGTGTCAGGTTGTGTCGATGCGCCGACCAGACGAAGGTGCATCTCCTGGACCCCGACACCTGCACTGATGCCCAACTCGCCAGCGAGCCGCAACTTCAGCTGGTGTAGCAGCATCAACGCCTCGCCCGTGCGCGACCCAAGATGGAGGGCCTCGGCGAGCTGGCAGTGCAGCTTCTCGTGGTAGGGGTAGCCCTGGACCCAGGTATGTAGATCGGCGGTGACAGCGCTGTGCCGGCCACGGCTGAACTCCAACTCGACCAACGTCTCGATCGACTTGAGTCGGGATTCCTCCCAACGAAGAGCGTCGGCGCGCAGCGCGGGCGAGTCGATGCCCTCCAAGACCGACCCCTGCCAGAGGCCGAGGGCGGTGTAGAGGTGGTTCGCCGCGCGATCGAACTGCCCGAGTTGTTGAGCGTGCTCGGCTTCGGCGCAGAGCTTCCGGAACCTGAGCCCGTCGACCTGCTGCTCGTCCACCTCGAGGGCGTACCCCCGACCGATGCGTTTGATCTGCGCGGTACGTACTTGCCCAAGGAGACACCGGAGCTTGCCGAGCCGATTCTGGACCTGCTGACGTGCGGTGTTGGGGGGCTGCTCGCCCCATAACACATCGATGAGCCGGTCAATCGGTACTGGTCGGTTGGCGTCGAGTAGAAGGGCCGCGAGAAGTCTGCGATTCCGGTCCCCAGCAAGGGGTAGGACCATTACACCGGATCTAACGGTTAATGGTCCTAAAAACGACATTTCCAATTGAGCCCCCGTGTTACGTGCGGTGCGTTGGCCATTGCGAGCCGTGGATCAGCATAGCCAGCCGTGGATGTGCGTCAAGACTCAGTCAAGATCATGGGCGGCAGGCATGGCAGCCTTGAATGTGACTGATGTCGGGATATCGCGGCATGGTCCACGGTGCGGTTAGAGGGCGAAATCGCCTGCGTGTGGCCTCCGGGAACGGACAGCCGCCAGGGGTGGGTACAACGCTGGCCGACGACGCGACGGAGGGCCCGACAGGCCGGGGCCCATGCCGCAGGGGACCGACCGTGGGAGGTGGGCTTGTCGAGCCAGCTTCTGATCCCCGTGGATCCACATGAGAGGTCTCTGCTCAGCACGGCGTGACTGATCGCTCACCGAATGGTGCCGGTTCGCGACCCGGGCGGGCAGGGAGTACATGACTCACCGCTGCGAGTACGGCAGGATGCCTCTTCATGAGCACCCAGTCGACGCCCGGCATCGACGACGCCGGAACCACCGACCACCCGTCCCGCTCCGATGGGTTCGTCCGCGGCCTCTCCGGCGCCATCGGCGGGCCGCTCGGCGACCACGCGACGGCACTGGACCGGCCGGCCGGCCACGAGCGTCGGTTCTGGACCGTCGTCCGGATCGTCCTGGCGCTGGCCTGCCTCACGCTCGCGCTGCACTGGGTGCAGAAATCCCCGTGCCAGGACGGCGCCTGGCAGAAGAACGTCCAGTACACCCGGTTCTGCTACACCGACGTGCTCGCCCTCTACTACGCCGAGGGTCTCAATGAGGGCAAGGTGCCCTACCGGGACCACCCGGTGGAATACCCGGTGCTGACCGGCTACTTCATGGGGGCGCTGGGTCTGCCGGTGCACACCATCGGCGACGGCGACCCGAGCATCAACCAGGGCCAGTGGTTCTACAACCTCAACGCGCTCGTGCTCGGTGCGCTCGCCGTGGCCACCGTGGCGGTGATCCTGGCGCTGCGCCGCCGACGACCCTGGGACGCCGCGTTGTTCGCACTCGCCCCGGCGCTGGTGCTCACCGCCACCGTCAACTGGGACCTGCTCGCCGTCGGGTTGGCGGCGTTCGGTCTGCTGGCCTGGGCCCGACGACGACCAGCGGTGGCCGGCGTACTGCTCGGCCTGGCCGGCGCGGCGAAACTCTGGCCGCTGTTCCTGCTGGGGCCGATCCTCGTCCTGGCGCTGCGGGCCAACCGGCTCCGCGCCGCGCTCACCGCGCTCGGCGCGGCGGTGGTGGCCGTGGTGCTGGTGAACCTGCCCGCCTACCGGGCCAACCCCGACAACTGGGGTCGGTTCTTCGAGCTGAACACCACCCGGCCGATCGACTGGGGGACGCTCTGGTACATCGGGCGCTACCTCGACGGCAAGGTCGGAAACGACCCCGGCCAGCAGGGCCCGTTCGAATGGTTGAACGCCAACATCCCCGCCCTCAACACCATCTCGTACGCCCTGTTCGGGCTGGCCTGCCTCGGCGTGGCCGTGCTGGCGCTGCGGGCGCCGCGCCGGCCGCGCCTCGCCCAGCTCGCCTTCCTCGTGGTCGCCGCGTTTCTCATCTTCAGCAAGGTCTGGTCCCAGCAGTTCGTGCTCTGGATGCTGCCGCTGGTGGTGCTGGCCCGGCCGAAGTGGGGCGCCTTCCTGGCCTGGCAGCTCGCCGAGGTCTGCTACTTCGTCGCCTTCTACGGTGAGCTGCTCGGCGCGGCGACCAGCCGTCCGGTCTTCCCGGAGGGCGTGTTCGTGCTGGCCTCGACGCTGCGACTGGCGACCGTGGTGACCCTGTGCGTGCTGGTCATCCGGGAGATCCTGCACCCCGAGCAGGACGCGGTACGGGCCACCTATGCCGACGACCCGGACGGCGGCGTGCTCGACGGCGCACCGGACGCACCCTGGCTGGACCGTTGGCGCCGCCGAGCAACGACCACCGAACCCGAACCTGAGCCGGCCGTCACCACGTGAGAGAGCGTCAGAGTCGATAGACGACGGCGTCGCCGACGTCCTGGCGGGTGATGCCGAGCGACTCGACCGGCGCGTCGATGGTGATCTCCCACGGCGTGCCGGGCACCTGGCTGCGGAGCAGCACCACCGTGCGGACGCCGAACGTCCGCAGGTAGTCGATGCTCGTCTGGTCGGGGAACGACTGGCTCACCCGACGGACGTCGTCGAGCTGCCGAGGCGTGAAACCGCTGCCGCCGTTCACCACGTCCGGGAACCCGTCGGTCGACCAGAGCATCACGTGCTGGTCGATGCTCTGGTTGCTGGGCAGCACCAGCAGCGGTCCCTCTGCCGCGCGCATCGCCGCCGGCTGGGCAGGCACCACCGGATGCGGGGTGGCGTTCAGGCCTTCGAGTGTGACCAGCAGCAGCGGCAGCAGGGTGGCCATCCGCAGCCACGGCCCCGGCCAGGACGGGATCCGCTGCGCGGCCAGCTCACGGACCCGGTCGGTGAGGGCGGTGACCGCGCCCGCCGCGAGCAACGCGAGCAGCAACGTGGTCCACAGCATCAACCGGCCCGGGGTACGCAGCGCGTTCCAGCCCGGCGCGTGCTCGAAGAGCGGCACGTAGGTGAACGTGCCGTCGAAGAAGCGGGTGCCCATCGCGAAGGCCATCGTCACCAGCACCCCGACGAGCAACAGCAACCGGTGCCGTAGCCGCCAGACCGAGAAGAACAGCCCACCGGCGGCCAGCGCGTAGAGCACGAAGCCCGGCAGCAGCGTCATCTCCGGATGCCACGGCAGCGCCGCGCGGGCGCCCTCGTGCAACCCACCCCAGATCCGTGATTCGGCCGGTGCGGTCACGAAGCCGGACGCTGGCGGCGAGAAGATGCTGATGTCGCGGATCGTCCGCTCGGCGTACGGGTGCAGTTCGGTCACCTTGAAGTACGGGAACGCCATCAGCAGGCCCACCCCGGCGAAGAGCGCCCCACCGACCACATCGGCCACGAGGAGCCGGCGGCCGAACGGCAGCGCCCGGCCGGACTTCAACCGGCGAACTCCGAACAGCACCGCGACGACGAGCACCGCTCCGGCCAGGAAGTACGCGAACGGCAGGCCGATGCCGAAGCCGAGGCTGACCTGCCAGGCCGCCACCAGCCAGCCGGCGTACACCCAGCCGTCGTGCCGCCGCTCCGGCCGGTAGCCGTGCCGTAGCGACCAGCCGTGCCCCCGCGCGAGCATCGCGAGCGCCAGCGGGATGCCACCGTTGGAGAGCACGTGCAGGTGCCCGGCCTGGGCCAGCAACCACGGCGCGTAGGTGTAGCCGACCCCGGCCACGGCGGCGCCGATCCGACCGGCACCGAGCTGCCGGGCCAGCGCGTACGCCCCGAGCGTGGCGAGCGCGTGCGCCAGCACGAACATGATGTTGTAGCGCAGCACCGCGTCCTCGGGGCCACTGCCGAGCATCCCGGCCGGGGCGTAGCCGAGCAGCGTGTCGGAGAACGCGAAGCTCCACAGCTCCGGGAAGAACGTGTTGGACTGCCACAGTCGCGCCGGGTCGGCCAGCAGGATGTGCCCGGACCACGCCATCTGCCACGCCTGGAGGCTCGGATCCCAGGTGTCCTGCGGCAGGGTGTAGCGCGGGTAGCGCAGCGTCGGCCAGGTCATCAGCACGGCCAGCGCCAGCGCGCCGAGGGTGGCCAGGGTCCACTCGTGGACCAGGAAGCGGCCGACGGCGCGGGCGGCTCGGCTGAGTCGGCTGGGCCGCGGCTCCGGCGCCGAGGCGAACGCCTCCCAGCGTTCGGCCTCGACCGGCTTCGCGTCGCCCGGCTTCGCGTCGCCGTCGGCCTTTCGCCGACCGTCGGCGTCATCCGCCTTCGTACCCTCGGCCTCGTCGGCGTCCTTGACTGCGACGTCCTTGACTGCGGCGTCCTTGACCGCGGCGTCCTTGACTGCGGCGTCCTTGACTGCGGCGCCCTTCGTGCTGCCGCGCTTCGCGGCGGATTTCCTGCCGCCGACCTTGGCGATGTCGTTCTTCGTGGCGTCGCGCGCTGTTCGGCCGTTCGGGGCGATGGCGCCCTCGGCCCCAGCGGTGCCGGATGGCGCGTCATCGGCGTGGGGCGCGCTGGCCGCGTCGGTGTTGGCGGTCGCGTCGGTGGAGGACGTGGCGGTGGCGGGAGCCGGCGGGGCGGGAGGGTCCCCGGCGCGCGTCGACGCCGGTCGGCTCGGGGCGTCGTCGGTCGGAGTGGGCCGGGGGTTCCCGGGCTGTCCGGTGGTCATGCGCCCGGGCGCTCCGTCCCGAGCTGCTGACGGAGGAAGTCGATGTCGGCCGCCTGACCGGACACGCCCCCCGGGGTCTCGACGACCACCGGCGCCCCGGCGGCCCGGATCACGGCCACCACCAGCTCCGGGTCGATCGTCCCGCCATCGAGGTTGTCGTGCCGGTCCTGGCCGGAGTTGAACGCGCCCTTGGAGTTGTTGGCGTGCACCAGATCGATCCGACCGGTGATGGCCTTCACCCGGTCGACCAGGCCGAGCAATTCCTCGCCACCGGCGTACGCGTGGCACGTGTCGAGGCAGAAGCCGACCTCGTGGTCACCGATGGCGTCCCAGAGCCGGGCCAGCGCGTCCAGCCGGCGGGCGCAGGCGTTGTCGCCGCCTGCGGTGTTCTCGATGAGGACCGGGACGCCGAAGCCGCCGGAGTCCGCCGCGTACGCGAAGGTCTTGCGCCAGTTGTCGAAGCCGACCGCCAGGTCGTCCCCGGCGTTGACATGGCCGCCGTGGACGATCAGGCCCTTGGCGCCGATCTCGGCCGCCGCGGTCGCGTGCCCGAGCAGCAGCTTGCGGCTGGGGATCCGGATGCGGTTGTTGAGGGTCGCCACGTTGATGACGTAGGGCGCGTGCACGTAGAGGTCGACCTCGGCCGCGCGCAGCCGCTCGGCGTCCTCCCGCGGCTTGGGCGCCTTCCATCCCTGCGGGTCGGAGAGGAAGAACTGCACGGTGTCGGCGGACCGGGCGGCCGCCTCCGCCAGCGGGTCGGTCGAATCGACGTGGGCTCCGATACGCATGGCAGCGAGCCTACGTCGCGACCCCGACGGCTGCGGCGACGGCCGGTGCGGTGTCGTCGCTCGTCGCGTCACCCCGGCTGCTCGACGATCGTTGATGGGATGGAACCCGGCGAGCAGGGCCCGGGACTGCGCGTGGCGGGTCCGCCGCGCATGGCAGTCGGCGCTCGTCGGCCCGAGAGCGAGGTCATCCCCGCGGCGCGGCCCGGCGCCGCGGGGGCGACCCCTCGACGTACCAGATCTCCGCCGTTGCAGAATCTCGGAAAATTCTGCCTTTTGCCCCGACAAGGGACGAGAGCCGTTGTATCGTCAGATAACAACACGATAAAGCTCCGCGGGGCGTCTTCGGTCCAACCTCATCGGTGTGGTCGTTCCTCCCCAGGTCCCACCCAAGGAATGCGGACGGGACGCTCCGCGGCCTCGTTGACGGGGGCTCGCCACCGACCAGTGACGGTCGGGTGGTGGGCCCCCGTCGGCACGCCCGAGGCACTGGCCCGACCGCCCCGGGCATGATCGTCCGGACCGGGTATCCTGGTCAGGTTGTCCGCGTCCGGCCGGGTTCCCCCGGCACGTGCGGGCAGCGACGCACGACCTCCTGCCACGGAAGGACCGTGGCCGCTTAGCCCACAGGAGGTGAGCACGTCTTGCGTCATTACGAGATCATGGTGATCCTCGATCCCAGCCTCGAGGAACGCACCGTCGCCCCGTCGCTCGACACGTACCTGAACGTGATTCGGACCGCGGGTGGCTCGGTTGAGAAGACGGACGTGTGGGGCCGCAGGCGCCTCGCGTTCGAGATCAACAAAAAGGCCGAGGGCATCTACGCCGTCGTCGACCTGCAGGCTACGCCTGCTGCCGTGGCCGAGCTGGACCGTCAGCTCCGCCTGAACGAGTCCGTGCTGCGCACCAAGGTCATCCGGCCGGAGATGCGCTAAGCATTCAGTCCGGCATTCAACCCGGTTCGCCCGGATCAGCCTCCGCGACTCTGTCGTACGGCTCTGAGAGCCTGTACGACGAGACGCTGAGTGCGCGAGGAGATGGTCATGGCAGGAGACACCACCATCACGGTCATCGGCAACCTGACCGATGACCCCGAGTTGCGGTTCACCCCGTCCGGTGCGGCGGTCGCCAAGTTCCGGGTCGCTTCGACGCCCCGTTTCATGGACAAGACCACCAATGAGTGGAAGGACGGCGAGCCGCTCTTCCTGGCTTGCACCGTGTGGCGTCAGGCGGCGGAGCACGTCGCCGAGTCGCTGCAGCGGGGCGCCCGCGTGATCGTCTCGGGCCGGCTGCGTCAGCGGTCCTACGAGACCCGCGAGGGCGAGAAGCGCACCGTCATCGAGCTTGAGGTCGACGAGATCGGCCCGTCGCTGCGCTACGCCACGGCGAAGGTGCAGAAGATGTCCCGCTCCGGTGGCGGTGGCGGCGGCTTCGGTGGTGGCGGCGGTGGTGGCCAGGGTGGCGGCGGAGGCAACTTCGACGACCCCTGGGCTTCGGCCGCACCCTCTCCCGCGCGTGCTGGTTCGGGCGGCAACTTCGACGAGGAGCCTCCGTTCTAATGGCGCCGAGCGCCCGCGATCGCAAACCAGGAGCAAGGTCAATGGCCAAGGCTGCGGCACTTCGCAAGCCGAAGAAGAAGGTGAACCCGCTCGACAAGGACGGGATCACCTATATCGATTACAAGGACACGGCGCTGCTGCGCAAGTTCATCTCCGACCGCGGCAAGATCCGCGCTCGGCGGGTCACCGGCGTGACCTCGCAGCAGCAGCGGCAGATCGCCCGCGCGGTCAAGAACGCCCGCGAGATGGCGCTCCTGCCGTACACCGCAACGGCCCGCTGAGAGGAGGCACCGATATGAAGATCATCCTGACGCAGGAAGTGTCCGGCCTCGGTGCCCCGGGCGACATCGTCGAGGTCAAGGACGGCTTCGGCCGTAACTACCTGCTGCCGCAGGGCTTCGCGATCGCCTGGACCAAGGGCGCGGAAAAGCAGGTCACGGTCATCAAGCGGGCCCGTTCGGCCCGCGAGATCCGCGACCTCGACCACGCGAACGAGGTCAAGGGTCAGCTCGAGGGTCTCAAGGTCAACCTGAAGGCCCGCGCCGGCGACGGCGGTCGGCTCTTCGGCTCGGTCACCTCGGCCGAGATCGTCGACGCCGTCAAGGGCGCCGGCGGCCCGGTCCTCGACCGCCGCCGGCTGGAGGTGCCCGGTCACATCAAGTCGACCGGCACCTACCCGGTGAAGATCAAGCTGCACCCCGAGGTCACCGCGTCGTTCAACCTGAACGTCGTTCAGGGCTGACGACCAGCTGCACCACGACGAGGGCCCGCACCGATCGCTCGGTGCGGGCCCTCGCGCATGCCCTGGCGTGACCGGCTCGCCGTCAGCCGATCGGTTGACCGGTCACCGCGCTGATCAGCACCGTGGAGAGGCCACCGCCGACCACCGCGGCGGCCAGCGCGATGGTGGCCGACCGCCACGTCGTGCCGACCCGCCGCAGCAGGGCCGCCACCACCAGACTGCTCACCAGCGCCAACCCGAAACGCGGCGAGCCGGCCAGCAGCGACTCCAACGCGCGTGACCGGGCGGAGTCGCAGCCGCCCCCGCTGATGTCGGTGACACACCCGGCCGGGGCCTGCCCATCCAGCGTCAGCAACCACAGGAAGATCAGCACTGCCGGCACCAGGTAGCAGGCGGCGGTGTAGAGCAGCGGCCGGACGGACCCACCGGGATCCGGGTCGAGCAGGTCGTCCTCCAGACGACGCGCCCAACCGCCCGTCGCCACCGACTCCACCCGCCGTCGGACCGACGCCGCGCCGACCGGCGGCCGGTCCGACCGACGCCGGGCGCCATCAGGGGGTACGGGAGCACTGCGCGGTCGCGGAGCCGTGTAACCCACCACCGGCGACCGGGGTGCCGACGTCGTCGTATCCATCCAGCGCGGATCGTCGCCGGACAACCGCGTGCCGGACCAGAAACCGTTGTCCTGGCTTGACCACCCCTCGGCCGCCGTGAACCGGTCGGAACGGGGTGGGAGCGTCCGGTCCCACTGGTCGTCCTCGACCGCCGAGCGTTCCCACTGGCCGGTGCGGTCCGACCGCTCCCAGCCACCGATGTTCTCCGCCTGCGACCACTGCTCGCTCAGGTCGGCGCCGTCCGGGCCGGCCGGCGGCCAGGCGTGCACACCCGACGCGTCCCACGGGTCCACCGCGGGCGCGTACGACGGGTCCGGCTCCGCCGCCCGCTCCGATCCGCGTTCCCACGGATCCACCGCCGGACGCGTCCAGGACTCCTCCGCCGCCCGTCGGCTGCGTCGTGTCGGCCGGCTCGGCTCCGGACGAGACGTCCCGTCGGCCGGGTCGGACTCCAGGTCCCCACCGGACCAGATCACCTGGGGCCGGCCGACGGGCGCACGGCGGGGACGACGGTCCGGGACCGCGCCGGAGACCGGCTCCTCCTCTGCCGCGTCGGCACGCCGACGGCCGGCGTACCCCCCATCCTGCGGTCGGTCGAGCGTCCACTCCCGGGTGTGGTCCGAGTCGGGGCCCGCGCCGATCGCCGGCCGCTCACGCCAACCCGTCTCGACGGCACGCCGTCGGGCACCCGTCGCCTCGGTGCTTCGCCAGCCGCCTCCGGAACTCGGACGCTCGACCTCGAACTCGGGCTCGTCCTCGGGCGCGTCCTCGTCCTCGTCGGGCGCGGCGTGCCGGCCGCCGCCGTCGGCGTGCCGAACTCCCGACTCCAGCGCCCATCGCGGCAGGTAGGCGTCGACCGGTTCGTCCTGCCCACGGTCCAGCGCACGCCGCCGACTGGAGGTGCGATAGCGCGCGTCCTCGTCGTACGGCTCGACCGGAGCGGGCAGCATGGGGTCACCCCACGAGGCGGTCGGCGGGCGCTCGCGCGGGCTGCCCTCCCCGCGTCCCCAGTCCCGGTAACTCACGGCCGGAGTGTGACCCTTCTGAACCGAAAGCGTAATCCGCTGTCCAGGTGTAGCCGTTCGCTGGAGATAGTACGGGAAGATCGTGTCACAGAACCGACCGAAATATTCTCCTCCACAGGCTGGGGATCGCGTCTCAGCAGCTCAGCGGCCTGTGGCCGAGAATTCCCCAACCGTTGTCCACAGCCTGTGCACACCCTGCGCACATGCTTGTGCACCGGTGTCCACAGGTTGTCCCGAGGCCCGTCCACCGGGCTTGTTGAGTCGCTGACCTCGGGGTCCGTATGGTTGGCCCTCGACCGCCGGCGCGATGGCCCCCGATCGACCGGCCTGGTCGGAGGAGAACTGTCGTACCCCGGCGGTAGAGCTGGGACCGGATCCGACGCAGTGGAGGGGGGACCCGTGTCGGTCACCGACGACAGGCGGGCGGAGTCACGGCCCGGCGGCGGCCAGCCGCCCGTGCAGCGGGACGGCCAGTTCGACAAGACCCCGCCCCAGGACGTCGCGGCCGAGCAGTGCGTCCTCGGCGGCATGCTGCTCTCCAAGGACGCCATCGCTGACGTCGTCGAGATCCTCAAGACCAACGACTTCTACCGGCCGGTGCACGCCACCATCTTCGACATCATCCTGGACATCTACGGCCGGGGTGAGCCGGCCGACTCGATCACCGTTGCGGCGGCTCTCGCCGACTCCGGCGACCTCGTCCGCGTTGGCGGGGCGCCCTACCTGCACACCCTCATCGCCAGCGTGCCCACCGCCGCGAACGCCGCCTACTACGCGCGGATCGTCAGCGAGCGGGCGGTGCTGCGCCGGCTGGTCGAGGCCGGCACCAAAATCGTGCAACTGGGCTACGGCACCGCCAGCGGCGGCAGCCGCGACGTGGACGACGTCGTGGACCTCGCGCAGCAGGCCGTCTACGACGTCACCGAACGGCGGGTCAGCGAGGACTTCGCGGTCCTGGCCGACATGCTCCAGCCGACGCTCGACGAGATCGAGGCGGTGGGTGCGCAGGGCGGAATGATGACCGGTGTGCCGACCGGCTTCACCGACCTGGACCGGCTGCTCAACGGCCTGCACGCCGGCCAGTTGATCATCGTGGCCGGCCGACCTGGTTTGGGTAAATCTACGGCAAGTATGGACTTTGCTCGAAATGCTGCTATTCGTGCCAACCAGGCCGCCGCCATCTTCTCGCTCGAAATGAGCAAGGTCGAGATCGTCATGCGACTGCTCTCGGCCGAGGCGCGGGTGCCGCTGCACGTGCTGCGCAGCGGGCAGCTCTCCGACGACGACTGGACCAAGCTGGCCCGGTGCATGGGCGAGATCAGCGAGGCGCCGCTCTTCGTCGACGACACCCCGAGCATGAACCTCATGGAGATCCGGGCGAAGGCCCGCCGGCTCAAGCAGCGACACGACCTCAAGATGATCGTCGTCGACTATCTCCAGCTGATGACCTCGCCGAAGCGCACCGAAAGCCGGCAGCAGGAGGTCGCCGACCTCTCCCGTGGCCTGAAGCTGCTGGCCAAGGAGGTCGAGTGCCCGGTCATCGCGGTGAGTCAGCTCAACCGTGGCCCCGAGCAGCGCACCGACAAGCGCCCCCAGCTGTCCGACCTGCGCGAATCGGGCTCAATTGAGCAGGACGCCGACGTTGTCATCCTTCTGCACCGCGACGACTACTACGACAAGGAGTCGCCGCGGGCGGGGGAGGCGGATTTTATTGTGGCCAAGCATCGGAATGGGCCGACCGACACGGTGACGGTCGCGGCCCAGCTGCACCTGTCCCGCTTCGTCGACATGGCCATCGGCTGAGCGGTACCGGATCGGGTCACCCGAGTAGGGGGAACCAGCCCGCCGCCTCACCAAGCTCCACCCGGTCCCGGTCGGTGAGCGGGATTCGGCCGGTGGCCTTCAGCAGGAACTCCTGGTCGTCCCATCCGGCGGGGCGGACCGCGTCGTCGCTCAGCAGGCCGTCCATCGTGGAAACGGCGACGCGTATTGCCGTTGGGCCGGGTGGCGGCGCGTCCGGCAGCTCCGGCGTCAGGTCCAGGTGGTGCACGACGGCCTCGGTGGTCAGGGTGGCGAGGAAATCCGGTACGCGCAGCACGTGGCCCTGTGTGGTCACGTACCCCTGGGGGTCAGCCGACGCGGCGGCGCGGACCGCAGCCGGGGCGGTCTCTTCCCAGAGTCGGACGATGCCGGTCGGTCGGTCGAAGGCGGACGCCGACCGGCGGACCCACCAGGCGTGCCGAGCGGCCTGGTCATCGCCGCCCGGGAAGCCGCGCCAGTAGGACACGTCGTCCACGTCGGCGGGACCGTCGACGTGGCTGGCCAGGGCCACGAGTGCCCGCTGGGCGTCGCCGAGCACGTGCAGCAGCAGGTCCGCGACGAGCCAGCCCTGGCAGCGGGTCGCTCGTTGCAGGCGCGCGTCGTCCAGGCCGTCGACCACCGCCGTGATGCCGTCGTACGCCTGGGCGAGAGCCTCGTCCGGCCGGATCTCGGTCATGCGATGCAGCCTCGCATGACACACCTCGGCCGCCAACCATCGACGGCGTGGGCGATGGGCCACGAGTGACGTGCCCCCTGAGTCACAGTCGTGACTCAGGGGCACGTCGCCTCGGATGACTCAGCGGTGGGCTCAGCCGAACATCTCGTCGAGGAAGCCCTTGCGCTTCTTGTGCCGGTAGTGCCCGTGGTAGCCCTGGTGCGGCTGACCGTAGGCAGGTGCCGGCGGGTAGCCGTGCACGGGCGGCGGGGGCGGCGGCGGGGGGACCGCGCCGTAGCCGGGCTGGTGCTGCGCCGGGGCGTGCGGCGGCGGGTAGCCGCCCGGCTGCTGGACGGGCTGCGGCGGCGGGCCGCCGGCCTGCTGGCGGCTCCAGTTGGCCTCTGCCTCGAACAGCTTCTCCAACTCGCCGCGGTCGAGGAAGATGCCCCGGCACTCCCCGCACTGGTCGATGACGACACCGCTGCGCTCGTATTGACGCATCTCGCCGTGACACTTGGGACAGGTGAGGCTATTCATCACCCGACGGTACCTGGTCGAGCTAAGCGGTTGCTGTGAGCGCGTCGATGACCTCGTCGTCGGAGACCTCGTGGAAGTCGTCGTAGTAGACGCTCACCGCGCCGAAATCCGACGGGCGCTGCGCGCAGACGACCTGGTCGGCCTCGGCCGCCAGGAGTTCGTACGCCTCCTGCGCGCCGACCGGCACGGCCACCACCACCCGGCGCGCGCCGAGCCGGCGGACGACCTCGACGGCGGCGCGGGCGGTGGCGCCGGTGGCGAGACCGTCATCGACGATCACGGCGACGCGACCGGTGAGGTCCAGCGGTGGGCGACCGCCCCGGTAGAGCCGCTCGCGGCGCTCCAACTCGACCTGTTCGCGTTGGCTGACCTCGGCGATGTCGTCGCTGCTGAGGCGGCTGGCGATCGCGTCGTTGAGCACCTGCACGCCGGCCGGGCCGAGCGCGCCGAAGGCGACCTCCCGGGCCCAGGGCATGCCGAGCTTGCGAACGACCAGCACGTCGAGGGGGGCGCCGAGCCGTTCGGCGACGACCCGGGCCACCGGTACGCCGCCGCGGACGAGGCCGAGGACGACCGTGTCCGGTTCACCGACGAGGGCGGTGAGCCGCTCGGCGAGCACCCGGCCCGCCTCGGCGCGGTCGCGGTACGTGGTCATGCCTTCAGGTGTACGCCGTGCGGCGGCGTTTCGCCCGCCGGTTAGACCGATGTGGTCCGACCGGGCAGCCGGTCGGGCGTCGGGGTGGTCGGTGCGGCGTCCGGGCTGTGCAGGGCGGGTGCCCAGGTGAGCAGGGCCAGCGGGTACAGCAGGTACCCGAATCGGGTGGAGGGCATCAGCGCGATCGCGGCGAGGAGTCCGTACCCGCAGATCAGCGCGGTGGCGGCGGCCGTGCCCGGCGGGCGGCGCGCGAGTCGGACGGCGATGGCCACGCCGGCTGCGACCAGCAGGGCGGCGGCGATCAGCCGGCCACCGGGCAGCGTGGCGGCGATCAGCTGACCGGGGAACGGAGACTGCGCCGGGCTGGTGACCAGGCCGTGCCCGAGCGGGAAGCGCAGCACGTTCTCGGTAAGCGCGTCGCGGTCGACCAGCAGGGCCGGGAGCAGGGCGGCGACGGGTAACCCGATCGCGCCGGCCGCGACCCGGGCGCCGGCTCGCCGGTTCAGACCCCAGACGATCAGGACCAGGGCGATCGGCCAGGCGAACAGCTTCAGCGCGCCCGCCAACCCGACCGCGAGGCCGGCCCGGCCGGGCCGACCGGCGGCCGCGAGTGCGAGGGCCAGCAGGCAGAGTGCGAGTACGGGCATGTCGTCGCCGCCGGTGGCGAGGGTGAGCGCGCAGATCGGCAGGACGGTGGCGGCCTGCACGCCCCGCAGCAGCGCGGCATCGGACCGGTGCGCCCCGACGAGAGGGCCGCCGAGGGTGCCACGCGCGGCGCGCAGGGCGGCCACGGCCAGGGCGAGCGCCAGCGCGGTGCCCACCGCGAACCACACCCGGGCATCGGTCCACCAGGTGTCGGCGAGTGCCCGGGGCAGGCCGAACAGCGCCATGCCCGGTTGGTACGGCGTGTATCCGAGCAGTTGTTCACCGGCCGGCAGGGCGGCGATCGCGTCTCGGCCGAGGTACGGCGTGCCGTGCTCCAGCAGGCGGATGCCAGCCTGCTCGACGACCAGCACCTCCTCCTGCGCCCGGTCGGTGCGTCCGGTGGCCCGCTCGACGCTCTGCCAGAGCACGGGCAGCAGCGCGGTGCTCGCCCACGCGAAACCGGTCACCGCCCAGCGGGCCGGAAGGCCGGCCGGTCGGCTCGCCGGGTTGCGCCGACGCAGGAGGAGTTGAACGATCACCGCCAGCGTCGTGACCAGGTAGCCGACGGCGGCGACCGCACCCCAGGCGCGGTGCGGTAGCAGGGTCGACGTGACTGCGGTGATCGCCGCGAAGACGGCCGACACGGCGTAGAGGCCCAGGTCGAGGGCGAGCCCACCGGCGGCGGTGTCGAGCGTCCGCCAGCGGTGGCGGCGGGCGGTCGGGGCGTGGGCGATCACGGGCGCCAGTCTGGCAGACCTCGCTGCTCACCCGATTGTCCGCAGGGCTCGGGCCGGCCTCGGTCACACCCGGCGGCGGCTCCTCTGCTCGCCGTGTGGTGCTCGTGCCCCGCTCAGGCGGGGAGGTGGGGAAGGCGGTCGGGGCGGGAGCGCCCGGCCTGGCGGCGGGTCTGGCTCAGCCGGATCACCGCGCCGGTGTCGTGCAGCGGTGGCGCCAGAGTGCCGGGTTGGCCACCCGACCCGCGCTGCAACGCGGCGAGCAGGGTGCCGGCGGGCATCGGCCGGGCGAAGAGGTGGCCCTGGCCGGCCACGCAGCCCAACTCCCAGAGGGCGCGTCGTTGCGGCTCGCTCTCCACGCCCTCGGCGACCACCGCCAGGTCGAGGCTGCGGCCCAGGTCGAGGGTGGAGCGGATGACGGCCGCGGCCTCGGCGGAGCTCTCCATGGTCGTCACGAAGCTGCGGTCGATCTTCAGCTCGTGCACCGGGATCCGGGAGAGCAGAGAGAGCGAGGAGTAGCCGGTGCCGAAGTCGTCAAGCGCCAACCGCACGCCCTCGTCGCGTAGCCGGCTGAGCACCCGGTCGACCACGTCGAGTTGGCTGAGGGTCAACGTTTCGGTCAGCTCCAGCACCAGCCGGTCCGGCGGAAGGTCGTGGGCACGCAGCCGGGCCAGCACCGAGCCCGGGAAGCGTGCGTCGAGCAGGCTGCGCGGCGACACGTTGACCGCGACCGGTACGTCGAAGCCGGCGTCACGCCAGTTGGCCGCGGCGATCAGTGCCTGGTCGAGGATCGCCTCGGCGAAGGCCGGCAGCATTCCCGAACGCTCCACCGCCTCCAGGAAGCGCAGCGGATCGATCAGCCCGTGCGTGGGGTGGTGCCAGCGGGCCAGGGCCTCCGCGCTGGTCACCTCGCCGGTGCCCAGGTCGACGATCGGCTGGAAGTTGACGATGAACTCGTGGTCGGCGACGGCACGGGGCAGGTCGCCGCCGAGGGTGAGGCGGCTCAGGTCGGCGGTGTCCCGGGTCGGGGCGTACGAGGAGATCCGCTGCCCGGCTCGTTTCGCCTGGTACATCGCGACGTCCGCGCGGCGCAGCAGCTCGGCCATGCCGCCGCTGGCCGGGGCGACGGAGATCCCGCCGCTGGCCTCGACGCTGATGCGCATGCCGTCCAGCTCGAACGGCTCGTGCAGGGCGGCGAGCAGCGTCTCGGCCCGGTGCGCGGCCACCGCGGGGGCCGGCAGCCCGCGCAGGAGTACGGCGAACTCGTCACCGCCGAGGCGGGCCACCAGATCGCTGGACTGGGCGGCCCCGCGCAGCCGATCGGCGACCTGGACCAGCACCTGGTCACCGGCGGCGTGGCCGAGGGTGTCGTTGACCTCCTTGAAGTGGTTGAGGTCGATCAACACCAGTGCGGTCACCCCGTCGGCGTGCCGGGCACTGAGGTGCTCGGTGCCCCGGTCGAGGAGGTGCCGCCGGTTGGCGAGGTCGGTGAGCGCGTCGTGGGCGGCGGCGTACGCGTGCTCGTCGGCGACGCGGGCCAGCTCGGCGTACGCCTGGGCGTTGCGGACCGCCGTGCAGAGCGCCGAGGCGAAGGTGCGCAGGGTGTACTGCTCCCGCTCGGAAAGCTGCACCGGCCCACGGAAGCGCAGGCGCAGGACGCCGACGTCGACGGAGCGGTCGTGGCCTTCCAGCGGGGTGGGCACGACGGTGCCGTCCACGTCGGTGGACGTTCCGGTCGGTCCGTCGAAGGTGATGCCGCCGGTGCCGCCCCGAACGGTGCGGCCGCCGTCGCGCAGCTCGATCTCGACCTCGTCGGCGGAGAACAACTCGGCGGCCTGGGTGACGGCTGTGGTGAGCACGTTGTCCAGGTCGACCACGTTGAGCGCGTCGGTGGTGCGGGCGAGCCGCTGCCACGCCTGCTGCTCGGTGCGACCTCGGATGCGCGCGGAGTAGGCCAGGTGCAGGCTCAGGACCAGGGGCGGGACGGCCAGGAGCAGTCGAGGATCCTCCCGGAGGATGAGCAGAGTGAAGGCGGCCACCACGAACCGCACGGCGAAGCCGGCCAGCCGGAGGTCGAAGTGGTTACGGAACTGCCGGACGATGCGGGTGCCCGATGCCAGGGCGATGACCGGAATGGCCAACAGGTCGTCGAGGATCGCGGCGGTGAGGTAGACCGCCCCGAGGAAGAGGAAGAGGTCCCATAAGCCGTCGGGTGGCCAGCGCTCGCCGAGGAGGACGACCATCAGCGTCGTGCCGCCGGCCACGAGGGTGTGCTTTGCGATGCCGAACGCCGTCTTGATGGCGGTCAGCCGGGTGAGGATCGAGGCGCAGGCGATACCGACGCCGGTGGACAGGATTACCCAGGGCTGCGGGGCCAGCGCAAGCCCGAGAACGATAGCGGTCTCCACCCAGGCGAACGAGAAGGTCGTAGACCTGATGCGAAGGTTTGCCCGGACGACTGCCCCGGAGGCGATCATCAGGACGAGCGCCGCAATTGTCGAGAGGTCGCGCGCGCTGTCTGGTGGGTTGCGGCTTGTCGCGATCGCCGCGATCGTGGCGACGGCGCTTGCCAGCACCACCAGCACCCCGACGAGCGTCAGCAGACGGAGATCGAGATCCCTGCGACGACGCGTCGTCCGGCCCACTCAGCCTCACCCGTAACCCACAGTTGATATCCGCTGACGGGCAGCGTACCCCGCTGCTGGCGAGTCAGGTCCACTCGGTGCTACGCATTTGACACCCCTTCACGTTTGAGGATCTGCGTTGGGTGAAGCTGGATCAGGTCCACTCGGTGCTCTTACGCATCGTTCGACCCCCTTTGCCGCTACGCGGGGCTTTCGCGGGCGCCCCTCTTTCGTGGGGCTGAGACTAGGAGCACCGACGCGCAGAAGGGAATAATTAATGTCGGTATGCGCAACATTAGCCAAGCTGGCGTGGATATGTCACTTTCTGTCCGCGCTCCTGAGCGGAGCGCTCAAACCTGGCGTGGCCGGTCGGGACAGCATGGACATTGGCTCGCGAGTTGCAGGCTGCATTCAGTGTGGCGAGGATCGACTGCAGCCTCATCCGCACTTTGGGTTACTGCCGGAGGCGAACCGGGTCGTTTGTGGGCAGGTGCCGCACGCATCATTTCAGCTGATGCCGGGGTTTGCGATGTAGGCGGAGGTCGGAGTTGGCCCCGTAAGCTAGCTTCGTTGCGTGATCGACTGGATACGCCGTCGCGGTTGACGTTGGGGGGCGCGTGGACATTCGAGTTCTCGGCGGTCTCTCGGTGCAACTGCCCACGCGCACTTTGCACCTGGGGACGCCAAAGCAGCGGACGGTCTTCGCCATGCTCCTCCTTCACCCGGGTCAACTGGTGCCGGTGGACGATCTCGTCGACGAGTTGTGGATTGATTGCCCACCGCGATCAGCGGTTGCGAATGTGCTGAGCTATGCCGCCAATCTGCGTCGGACCTTCGAGGCTTTCCCGTCCGGCCGAGGCGTCATCGTGCGACAGCGGAACGGCTATCGGCTCGACGTGTCGCCTGAGCTGATCGACCTTTTCCGCTTCGAGTCGGACCGAAACGCCGGTCGGGAGGCGCTGGCGGCCGGCTGCCTGGATCAGGCTCGGGATCTGCTGGGTCGCGCGGTGGCGCGGTGGCGCGGCCCGATGCTCGCCGGCACCCCACTCGGGCCCGTCCTGACCGCCCGAGCTGTGGCCGCCGAAGAGGAACGCCTGTTGGCCACGGAACTCCTCGTCGATGCCCAACTGCGCTCGGGCCTGGACCACCTTGCAATTCCGTTGCTACGGGAGGTGGTCGCTCGTCACCCGCTTCGTGAGTCGGCGTACGTCCTGCTCATACGGGGCCTGCACGAGCGCGGGGACAACGCGGAGGCGCTCACCGCGTACGACGAGATCCGGACCCGGTTGACCACCGAGTTGGGGGTGGGGCCCGGGGTCGACATCGAAGAGTTGCGGCGCAGGATCGCCACCGCGAGTTCGAGCCACGTGTCAGCCGTCGCCTCGCGATCCGGAATCCGGCCAGGACGCTTCGCGTCGGCTGCGCCCGGCCTGACGGATGACGGCACAACCGACGAGCGGGTCCAGGTCAAGCCGGTGGATCATCTTCCCCGGGCGGTCGCCGACTTCGTCGGGCGGGAAGACGTGCTGGCGCGGCTGCTGGCGGAGACTCGGCGGGTCGAGGAGCGCGTGCCCGCCGTGCACATCATCGACGGCATGGCGGGCAGCGGTAAGACGGCGCTCGCCGTGTACCTGGCCCGCCAGCTCTCCATGCGTTATCCGGACGCGACGTTGTTCATCGACCTGTGCGGCCACGGTGCGAAGACCAGGGTCGAGCCCGCGAGCGCCCTGGTCACCCTGCTTCGTCAGCTTGAGGTACCGGCGGAGCGGATTCCGGTCGATTTCGACGCCAGGGCGGAGTTGTGGCGGCGTGAGCTGGGTCGCCGAAGGTCCGTGATCGTCTTGGACAACGCCGCGAGCAGCGAACAGATCCTGCCCCTGCTGCCGACGGAGCCGACCGCGGTCGTGCTGGTGACATCGCGGCGGCGTCTCTCCCATCCGGACGTCACGCCTTCGCAGACGCTGCCGGTCCTGAGCCTGAAGGAGAGTTCGGAACTTCTCGCGCTCAGTGTCGGTCGGGCACGTGTCGAAGCCGAACCGGAGGCTGCCGCCGAGGTGGTCCGTTTGTGCGGTCACCTCCCCCTGGCGATTCGGCTGGCGGGCGCCCGGCTGGCGCACCGGCGCGCCTGGCGGCTGGCGGACCTCGCCGCGCAGATGGCCGGCGCGACACCCGCGCTGCTCCAGCTGGCTGGCGAGAGCAGCACTGTCACCGGTGCGTTCGCCGCCTCCTACGAACCTCTCCCGGAGGCGACCAGGCGAGTGTTCCGGTTCCTGGGCCTGTACCCCGGCAATCGGTTCAGCCCTCCGGCCGTCGCCGCACTGACCGGCCTGACGGTGGCGGACGCTCGGGCGGCGCTGGATGACCTCGTCGACCGGAACCTGGTGGAGGACCTGGACTCGAGCCGGTATCGACTGCACGACCTCATGCGCCAGTACGCCGTGCAGCTGTGCTCGCGTACCGACTCCTCAAGCGCCCGGCGGCTCGCTCTGGCGCAGCTGCTCGACTTCACGCTGGAGGCGGCCCTGCGGGTCGCCGAGGCGCTGGAGCCCGGCTTCGTCAGGTCGCAGGTCATTCTCTTCCCGTTCGACCGGCCCGAGTTGATCGAGGCGATCGGGGAACCGACCGTCGAATGGTTGGAGACGGAGCGGACGGAGCTGGTGACGATGGTGTCGACAGCGCTGGAGTCGGGCTTCAACGAGCACGCCTGGCGGCTGGCGCGCGTTCTCTGGAGGTTCTGCTACATCCGCGGCTACTTCGAGGACATCATCGTGTCCCACCAGAAAGGGCTGGCTGCGGCCGAGGCGAGCAGAGACGTCACTGCGATGGGGTTGATGAACAACTACCTCGCCTCCGCCTACGTCCGGACCGGCGACAACCGCAGGGCGCTCGACCACCTGACTCGCGCGGTCGAGCTCTCCCGCACAACTCACGACCAGCTGAACACCGCGCGCTACCGCGCCAACCTCGCCGCTGTCTACTGGTCGAGCGGGCATCTGGCCGAGGCGGTGACGCTCGGTCAGGAGAGCCTGCGTGACTACAAGGGATACGGCAACGTCGGAACGCCGATGGTGCTTCCCAACCTCGGCATAGCGCTCACCGCGCTGGGCCGCTACCAGGAGGCGTTGCGGATACACCGCCGACACCTCGCGTGGGCCCGGACGAACTCCAACGAATTCCACGTGCTCAACGCCCTCAGCCACATCGGCGCCGTGCGCACAAGGATGGGCGATTTTCCGCAGGCGATCCGGATACTCCGGGCCTCGTTGGCGCTGCGTGACCGCACCGGCCACCGCTACGCCGAGGCGGAGGTGCGCAGTGACCTCGGAATCGCCTATCGCGGCCTCGGGCGACTGGCGGAAGCTCAGCAGCAGCATGAGATGGCCCGGGATCTCGCGGCTGATGTCGGGGAGCGTCACGTCGAGGCCGGCGCGTTCAACGAGCTTGGGCACACCCTGAGGGCGCGGGGGCGCCACGACGAGGCGGCCGAGATGCACCGGGTTGCCCTGCAGTTGGCGACCCGGATCTCGCATCCGTACGAGCAGGGGCGCGCACTGGCGGGCCTCGCGGAGCATTTCACTGCCGTCGACCCGGCGGAGGCGCGGCGGCACTGGGAGCGGGCGTTGGCGATCTTCCGCTGGATGGGCGTGCCGGAGCGCCGCGAGGTCGAGCGCCGCCTCGCCGAACTGGGTTCGGCCCTCGTCGACGTGGGACGTTGACCTGCCGGACGGCGCTTATCGATTTCTTATCGCCAAGCTCGGTAGCTTCTGGACCGTATCGGCGAACGGGGGAGGTTCTGCCCGTGGGCAGAACCGGGTCGTCGACACGCGCCCGCCGCCAGGTCCCCCCAGCGACCTCGGCGGCGGGTCCAGCGAGGGAAGGGCGCGGCCCGGTGAGCGCTGTCGCACCCGGCGAGTGCCGGGCCGCCGCCCTTCCGAGCACCGGGCGTCGTACCGCACCGATAGGCTCACGGCCGTGACCGAACCCGCGCAGCTCAGCCACGTCGACCGTGCCGGCGCGGCCCGCATGGTCGATGTCTCCGCCAAGCCGGTGACCGGCCGGGTGGCCGTCGCGGCGGGCCGTTTGCGCACCACGCCCGAGGTCGTCGACCTGCTGCACCGCGACGGGTTGCCCAAGGGTGACGCGCTGGCGGTCGGCCGGCTCGCCGGCATCATGGGGGCCAAGCGCACTCCGGAGCTGATCCCGCTCTGCCACCCGATCGCCCTGCACGGTGTCACCGTCGACCTGCGGCTGACCGCGGACACCGTGGAGATCACCGCCACCGCTCGCACGGCGGACCGGACGGGAGTCGAGATGGAGGCGCTCACCGCGGTCGCGGTCGCCGGCCTGGCGCTGATCGACATGGTCAAGGCGGTTGATCCGGCGGCCTCGGTGGAGGCGGTCCGGGTGCTGCGCAAGGAGGGCGGCAAGACCGGCGAGTGGGTCCGGCCGGAGGATCGGCCGTGATCCAGGCCCGGGTGATCGTGGCGTCCAACCGGGCCGCGGCCGGCGTCTACGCCGACACCAGCGGCCCGCTGCTCGTCGCCGGCCTACGCGAGTTGGGCTGTCAGGTCGACGAGCCGGTGGTGGTGCCCGACGGCGAGCCGGTCGGCGCCGCCCTGCGGGCCGCTCTCGACGACGGTGTCGACGTGGTACTGACCAGCGGCGGCACCGGGATCACCCCGTCCGACCGGACGCCGGACGTGACCCGGGCTCTGTTGGACTACGAGATCCCCGGCATCGCCGAGGCGATCCGGTCGCACAGTCGCGAGCGGGTGCCCACCTCGGTCCTGTCCCGGGGCCTGGCCGGGGTGGCCGGCCGGATGCTGGTGGTCAACCTGCCCGGCTCGACCGGCGGCGCTCGGGACGGGTTGGCGGTGCTCGGGCCGATCCTCGGCCACGCCGTCGACCAGCTTCGCGGCGGCGACCACTGATCGGTCCGCGCCGGCGACCACCGGCCGGTCCGCGCCGGCGACCACCGGCCGGTCCGCGCCCAGGCCCGGCGGGCGTCGGTCCGCCCCGATAGGCTCGGTCGGTGAGCACGGAAACCGCACCAACCGCGGACCGGGTCGCCGCGCCCCCGCCGGCAGGGTGGGAGGAGGCGCGGTCCCGGGTGTACGCGGTGGGTCTGGCCGCCGCGCTGCCTGCCGTCGCCCGGCCGTTGGTCGACACCGACGGGCTGACCCTGGCTGAGCCGCTGACCACCCGCACCGACCTGCCCGCGTTCCCCACCTCCAGCGTGGACGGCTGGGCGGTGCGCGGCACCGGGCCGTGGCGCGTCGTCGGGCGTGTGCTGGCCGGCAACACCCCCACGCCACTCGCCGAGGACGGCACAACCGTCGAGATCGCGACCGGGGCCATGGTGCCCGAGGGCGCCACCGCCGTGCTGCGCATCGAGGAGTCCACCGTCACGGGCGGCCTGGTCAGCGGCACGCCGCGGCCGACGCCGGAGTGGCGGCAGCCGGGCGAGGAGGCGTACGCCGATGAGGAGCTTCTGCCGGTCGGCACGCCTGTCGACCCGGCGGTGATCGGCCTGGCCGCCTCCTGCGGGCACGACACGCTGCGGGTCCGGCGGGCGCCGCGCGCCGCGCTGCTGGTCTTCGGGGACGAGTTGCTCACGGCCGGCCCGCCGGGGGCGGGCCGGGTGCGCGACGCGCTGGGCCCGGCGGTGCCCGCGTGGCTACGTCGGTACGGCTGCCACGTCCGCCCGTCGGACGTGGTGGGCCCGGTCGCCGACACGCTGCCCGCGCACGTGGCGGCGGTGCGCGCGGCGCTGACCAGCGCCGACCTGGTCTGCACCACCGGTGGCACGATGCACGGCCCGGTCGACCACCTGCATCCGACCCTGGAGGCGCTGGGCGCCGACTACGTGGTCAACACGGTGGCGGTCCGGCCCGGTTTCCCGATGCTGCTGGCCCGGCTGGCCGATCACGACGGGCGGGTCCGGTTCGTCGCCGGCCTGCCGGGCAACCCGCAGTCCGCCATCGTCGCGCTGGTGTCACTTGTCGCGCCGCTGCTCGCCGGGCTCCAGGGTCGCTCGATGCCGGTGTTGCCCCAGGCCACGCTGGCTGAGGCGGTGCCCGGGCGCGGCGACCACACCCATCTCGCGCTGGTGCGCCTGGACCGGGCCGCCGGCACGGCGTACCCGGTGCGGCACGTCGGGTCGGCGATGCTGCGCGGGCTCGCGGGCGCCGACGGGTTCGCCGTCATCCGACCGGGCACCAACGGTGCGCAGGGTGATCGGGTGCCGATCGTGCCGTTGCCGCTGCTGCCCGGGGAGCGGGCGTCGTGACCGCGCCGGCGATCACCGTCGTCGAGGTCACCGACCAGCCCCTCGACCTCGCCGCGCACGAGGCGGCGGTCGCCGACCGCCGGGCCGGCGCGGTCGTCTCCTTCCAGGGCGTCGTACGCGACCACGACCACGGGCGTCCGGTGGTGAGCCTGGACTACGAGGGGCACCCGAGCGCCGCGCAGGTGCTGCGCGAGGTGGCCGCCGAGATCGCCGCCGATCCCGACGTCTACGCGGTGGCCGTCTCGCACCGGGTCGGGCCGCTGGCCATCGGTGACGTGGCGCTGGTCGCCGCGGTGAGCACGGCGCACCGCGCCGCGGCCTTCGCGGCCTGCGCCCGGCTGGTCGACGAGGCCAAGGCCCGGTTGCCGATCTGGAAACGGCAGGTCTTCGCCGACGGCACCGAGGAATGGGTCAACTGTCCCTGACCGCTCAGCGGCGGCCGTTGACCAGCACGGCCCGGGCGAGCCGTTCGCCGTAGAACGCCGGCTCGGCGCCGGGCCGCCAGGGCAGCGCCGCGACCAGCACGATCAGCGCGAGGGCCAGCGAGTTCTCCATCAGCGCCCCGAACAGACCGTCCTGGTAGTGCGACACCTCCGGCAGTTGGTGCTCGTACGGCCAGATGGGCGAGATCAGGAAGAGCAGGTAGAGGCCGACGGCGGCGACGCCGTGCCGGAACCCGGTCAGAGTGGGATACCAGATCGGCGGGCGAAGACCGTTGAGCCCGCTCAGGCCACCGAATGCGGCGCCCTGGCCGGTGCGCTGCCCCAGACCCCTGCTCGCCTCCCGTCGACGGACGGCGGCGTCGGCCAGCACGATGATCGCCGGGATCACCCAGACGAGGTGGTGCGTCCAGGAGATCGGGCTGATCACGTTGGCGGTCAGGCCGACCAGCGTGAACGCGGTCAGCTCGTCACCGTCGGCGCGTGAGCTGGCCGCCCGGGACAGACCCACCGCCAGGATCAGCACCGAGAAGGCGAGCCAGAGCAGCCCGGGAGTCTCGATCGAGTCGTACAGCCGGGCCAGCAGGCCGGCGAGCGACTGGTTCGGCGTCATGTCGGCCGCGCCGACCCGCTCGGTCTGCCAGAGCACGCTGCCGAAGTACGTCCGCGACTCGTCGCCGACGATCGCGAAGGTCCCGATCGTCACGCCGATCGTGGTGCCGATCGCGGTGGCCGCCACCCGCCACTGGCGGGTGATCAGCAGGTAGGCGATGAACAGCGCCGGGGTGAGCTTCACCGCCGTGGCCAGGCCGATGCCGGCGCCCGCCCAGGCGCCACCGTAGAGGAAGCGCAGCAGCGGGCCGTCGGTCGCGGCGTAGTGGGTGCCTCGGCGCGAGCGCCACCGCAGCCCGATCAGATCCGCCATGATCAGTGCGAACAGCAGGAGGTTGACCTGGCCGTAGCCCAGCGTCTCCCGGCTGGGCTCGATGGCGAGCGCGAGCGGCACCGCCAGGGCCACGGTGAACCACAGTGGCCAGGCCAACCGGTCCACGATGGGGCGCAGCAGTCCGGTCAGCACCAGTGTCAGCGCCGCGATGCTGGCGAGGGCGTTGACCATCCCCGCCGCGTCGATCGGCAGCTGCGCCATGGGCAGCATGACGAGCCCGGCGAACGGTGGGTAGGTGAAGCCGAGCGTGGTGCCGGGCGCGATGAACTCGTAGAGCTCATGACCGCTCGCCCACCACACCACCGCACCGTGGTAGATCTTCATGTCGAAGAAGTTGTACGGTCGCCCGAACTCACCGATGGCGAGCCATGCGGCATAGGCGACGGCGGCCACGATGGCGCCCCGTACGACGTTCCTGCGATCGATCCCCCGCGTCATGCGTTGAACTGGGGCGAGGCGGTCCGCCCGTCTACCGACAGCCGTCGGCATGGCGTGGCCACCCCCGTACCAAGGTCGTCCTACCCGTCCAGGTCCTGCACGGAGCCTAGAACGGCGCCTCACGTCAGTGCCTCCCGCGTTATGCGACCGTGTCCGATCCCACACATGTTTTTGACATTTCCACCGCGTTAACGCCTACCGGGTGGTTCAGGTAATTCGTGGCCTTAGCGGGGGGTGGGGGTGACACCGAAGCAGATCGAGGCAGGTCAGCCGGGGAGTCGACGCGCGGTGGCCGCTGACCGGACGGCGATCCGGGCCTCGCGGCGGGCGGTACGGACGGCGCGCTGCATGGAACGTCGAGAGTGGCCGATGCGGTGACCCGTACGCCAGCGGATGCCCGGCTTGCCACCGGTGTCGGCGGCGGCGAGCAGGAGGCCGCCGAAGAGCCCGAGATTCTTCAGGGTGTGGATCTCGTTGTTGTTCTTGGCGATCGGGTCGTCGTTCTTCCAGAACGGATGCCCGGCGAGGGTGACCGGCACCAACGTGCCGGCGAGAACCAGCGCGGCGGGCCGGCTGAACCGCCCGGTGGCCAGCATCAGCCCGGCGCCGACCTGCACCGCCGCGTTGAGTCGGATCAACGTCTCGGTCTCGGTGGGGAAGTTCGGGTGCGCCTTCTGCAGGAGCGGCGCGACCCGGTCGGTGACCGGCTTGGCGGTCTCCGCGAGCCGGTGGGGGTTGCGGAAATTGCGGTACCCGCTGACCACGAAGATGCCGCTCAGCATGGCGCGGGCAAGGGAGCGTACGGGCGTCATGGATCAGTCATACCCCGTCGGGGCGTTTGCTACCCCGGCAACCGCCGGATCCGGATCGGTCGGTGTGCACGTGCGCCACGCCGATTCGAGCGACCATCGCTGATGGACGGGCCGTCACGGGTAACGTCGCGCGGGTGACGACGCTGCGGCTCCGCCCCGAAGGCCCGGCCGATACCGGCCCGGTGCGTCGGGTGCTGGCCTCGGCGTTCGCCCGACCGGACGTGCAGACGCCGCCGGAGGTGGGGCTGGTCGACGACCTGCGCGGCACCGACGCCTGGCTACCCGAGCTGGCCATGGTTGCCGAGTACGGCGGCGAGGTCGTCGGATACTCGCTGCTCACCCGGGTGCGGGTGCGGCCCGATGGCGGTGCCGTCGCGCCGGCCCTGGCGCTCGGGCCGGTGGCGGTCGCGCCGCACCGACAGCGGGTCGGGCACGGCAGCGCGGTGGTGCAGGCCGCCCTGGACGCCGCCACCGAGTTGGGCGAGCGGCTGGTCGTGGTCCTCGGTGACCCGGCCTTCTATCGCCGCTTCGGCTTCGGACCGGCCGCGGAGCTGGGCCTCACCAGCCCGTGGGCCGGGCTCGGGGAGCCCTGGCAGGCGCTGGTGCTGCCGCCGTCCACCAGTGAGGAGGGTCCACCGCCGCGTGGCGAGGTGGTCTTCCCGGCGCCCTGGTCCAGGGTATGAACGCGCTGACGGGCGCGGCGGTCAGGTTGGCTGGGTGCGCAGGTACCGGCCGAAGTGCGGAACGGTGAAGGCCACCGTGCCCCGTTCGCCGGAGTAGATGAGCCCCTTCTTGATCAGCGCGTCGCGGGCCGGGGAGAGGCTGGCCGGCTTCCGGCCGAGAGCGCGGGCGATCTCGGAGGTGGGCACCGCGGCGTCCATGTCGTCACGGGCCACGCCGCCGGCCTCGCCCTCTACCAGGGACAGCGTGGCCATCGCCCGCATGTATTCGCGCTCGGCCGGGGTGGCCCGCTCGAACCGGGAGCCGAAGAAGCCGACCGCCAGCTCGGCCTCGGCCTCGGGGGCGGCGACCCGGACGTCGGCGGCGGTGATCGGCGACCGTGGCGCATGATCCCAGGTCGCCTTCCCGTACGCCTGGACGAAGTACGGGTAGCCGCCGGACTTCTCGTAGAGCAGGTCGAGCGCCTTCTGCTCGTACTCCACCTCCTCGCGCTCGGCCGGCGCGCAGAGCGCCTGGTCGGCGGCGATCCGATCGAGCCGGTCGATGCGCTGGTAGCGGAAGAGCCGCTCCGAGTACGACTTGGCGGCGCTGAGCACGGCCGGTAGGTGCGGCAGCCCGGCGCCGACGACGATCAGCGGCGCACCGATCTGGGACAGCTCGTGGCAGGCGGCGCAGAGCGCGGAGACGTCCTCCGGCCCGAGGTCCTGCATCTCGTCGATGAAGAGCGCGACGCCGGTGCCCACGTCACTGGCCACGGCGGCGGCGTCGCTGAACAGCTCGACCAGGTCGATCTCGATGTCGCCGGAGTCGGCCCGGCCACTGGCGGCGGGCACATCGATGCCGGGTTGCCACCGGTCGCGCAGCTTCGACGGGGCTCCGGCACGGCCGGTCGGTGTGGACCGCTGGGCGAACGCCTTGAGCACCCCGAGGAAGGCGTCGATCCGGTCCGGGGCGCGGTGCCGGGGGGCGAGTTCGCGGACCGCCATGTGCAATGCGGCGGCGACCGGGCGGCGCAGGGACTGGTCCGGGCGAGCCTCGATCTTGCCGCTGCCCCAGAGCCGGTTGATCGCCTGGGAACGCAGGGTGTTCAGCAGGACGGTCTTGCCGACGCCGCGCAGGCCGGTGAGCATGAGGCTGCGTTCGGGTCGACCGCGGGCGATGCGCTCCAGCACGATGTCGAAGACGTCCAGCTCCCGCCCCCGCCCGGCGAGTTCGGGCGGGCGCTGGCCGGCGCCCGGGGCGTACGGGTTGCGGACCGGATCCACGCATCGCAGAGTATCGGGCCCTCTAGCTGCGAAGCTAGATATGGATAGATGAGGCTACCGGCGTGTTGCGGCCGTCGAGATAAAACTAGGGCTGTCTAGCGTCCACGCTAGACAGCCCTAGTTTGCGCAAGGATCACCGCTTCTTCAGGCAGAGCACGTAATCGAACACGTCGATCGCGTTGTCGTGCACGTAGTTCGCCGTCGCCTGCGGCGCGAGGGTCTCGCACCGGTCCCCGTCGGTGGTCGCCGGGATGCGCAGCAGCACCTGGTAGGTGTTCGGGCCGCACGGCACCTTGCGCAGGTCCGCGTCGTCCTCGCTGCCGTCGTTGACCACGCAGTCCCCCTTGGCGAACTCCTCCTCGTCCGGGGACGGCAGGACGGGGCTCGGGGCGTCGCTGGGCAGGCCCGGTGGGACGACAGGTGCGCTCAGCGACGGGGCTGGCGCGGCAGAGTCGCTGTCGCTGTCGGCGACCTTCCACGCCGCCCAGCCGACGAGGCCGAGACAGGGACAGAGCAGGAGCAGGACCACAAGCGCGACGATGAGGGCGATCTTCCCGCCGCTCCTCTTCGCCGGCGGGGCGGGTGGCATCCCGTACCCGCCGGGCGCCTGCGGAGGCCACGGCGCCGCCGGCTGGCCGGGGGCGGGCCCGGCGGGTGGGAACGGCCCCGGCGGTGCGTCCCACTCCGAGGGCTGCGGCGGCGGACCCCACTGCGCAGGCTGCGGCGGCGGGCCCCACTGCGCCGGCTGCGGCGGCGGACCCCACTGCGGTGGCTGCGGTGGCGGCGGACCCCACTCGGGGACGGTCGGGTCGACCGGGGGCGGGCCATCGGGGCCGGTCGGCGGGCGCTGGTACGGGTCGTCCGGCTGCCCGGAACCCGATGGTCCGTAGGTCGTCATGTCATCCCCAGGGGGTGGGTGGTCAGCGCTGCTTCAGGCAGAGGACGAAGTCGAGGGTGTCCAGCTCGCTGTCGAAGAAGTACCAGTTGGTGTAGCCGTCGACCTTGGCGCACTTCGCCTCGGCGTCGCGTTCGCCGCTGGTCGCGCCGTCGATCCGGCGCAGCACCTCGTACGACTTCGCCGTGCAGCCGCTGATCAGCAGCTTGGGCTTGCCGCCGGCCGCCCCGTCGTTGCGCACACACTGGCCGACCTTGACGAACCGCGGGTCGGCCGACGACTCCGGCGCGGCGGCGCTCGGCACCGGCTCGGCCGGCTCGGTCACGTCCGCGCTGGGCGCCCCGACACCTGCCGAACCGGTCGGCGCGGCCACCGGGGCGGCCGGGTCGTCGGACCGGCCGAGAAACCAGTACGCGCCGCCACCGGCCAGCGCCAGCAGCACCACGACGGCCACCACCGCGATCAGCGGCCCTCTGCCGCGCCCGGACGGGCCGGGTGCGGGGTCGCCGCCGTACGGGCCGTCATCGGGCCGGAGCGGCACCCCGCCGTACGGCGGGTTCGCCTCGGTCGGCCGGTACGCGCCACCGTAGGGCGCCCCGGCCTCCCCGCCGTACCGTCCGCCGCCGTAGGGCGCACTGGACGGCTCAGCCCCGTACGGTGTCCCGCGCTCGCCGCCGTACGAGGGCCCGTCGCCGTACGAGGGCCCACCACCGTAGGGCCTCGCCGGTACGCCGCCGTACGGACCGTCGCCGTAGGACCCGGGTCGCTCCGCAGGGGCGGGCGGGTAGGACTGGACCGTCGGCGGGTAGGGCTCGGAGTCCGACGGATAGGGCTGCTGCGGCGGCCGGCCGGGCGTCTCGTCGGGCCGTTGCCCACGCCACGGGCCTCGAAAGCCCTCACCCGGTGGTCCGTAGTTCGTCATGCCGCCCTCCTGCACATCTGGTGAGAGGCCGGCCACCAATGCGCGACGCCGACTCCGAGGTCACCGTAGCGTGGTCCACCGATGAGCTCATCTCCACCGAGCGCCGCCGCCCTGCCCGGCCGCCGCGCCGCCGCCAAGCCAGCCCTGGTCTGGACCGCGTTGATCGTGGTCTACCTGCTCTGGGGGTCCACCTATCTGGCCATCCGGGTCGCGGTGGAGACGCTGCCGCCGCTGCTGTCGGCCGCCCTGCGGTTCGCCGTCGCCGGCCTGGTGCTGGCGGTGGTGCTGCGGTTGCGCCGTGGGCCGGGCGCGCTTCGCGTGCAGCGTCGGCAGCTGGGCTCCGCCGCGCTGGTCGGTGTGCTCCTGCTCGCCGGTGGCAACGGCCTGGTGGTGCTCGCCGAATCCGGGCCGCCCGGGGTGGCGGTGCCGTCCGGAATCGCCGCGCTGCTGGTGGCGACCGTTCCGCTGCTCGTGGTGCTCCTGCGCTCCGCCACCGGCGACCGGCCTGGAGTCTGGACGTTCGCCGGGGTCACGTTCGGCTTCGTCGGTCTGGTCCTGCTGGTGCTGCCCACCGGCAGCGCGGACGCGGTGCCGCTGGTCGGCGCGCTGACGGTGGTGGTGGGGGCCATCGCGTGGTCGGTCGGGTCGTTCCTGTCGGGACGGATCCCGGTGCCCGCAGACCCGTTCGTCGGCACGGTGTACCAGATGGTGGCCGGCGCGGTGGCGCTGGCCGTTGTCGCCGCCGGCCGGGGCGAGCTGAGCGAGTTCCACCCGGCGGCGGTCAGCACCCGGTCCTGGCTGGCGTTGGGCTACCTCATGGTGGCCGGCTCGCTGGTGGCCTTCACCGCGTACGTCTGGCTGCTGCAGAACGCGCCGATCTCGCTGGTCTCGACGTACGCGTACGTGAACCCGGCGGTCGCGGTGGCGCTCGGGGCGCTGCTGGTGGCCGAGCCGATCACTGGGCGGGTGCTGCTCGGCGGGGCGGTCATCGTCGCCGGGGTGGCCCTGGTGGTGAGCACGGAACGCCCGCGCCGGACGGCGCGGACGGTCGACCACCGGTAGCGTCCGGCAGATGTCGGCCGAGGCGCTGGTGGGGGTGGCGTTGCTCGGTGGGGTGGTCGGATTCGTCGTACACCCATTGGCCCGGCGCTTCACCACCCGGCCGGCGCTGCCTGCACGCGGCGCGTGGGTCTGGCTCGGACCGCCGCTGGCGGCCACGGTGTTCGTGGGGCTGGCCATCGCGCAGAGCGACGACCCGGCGCTGCCGGTCCTCCTCGCGGTGGCGGCGGTGGGGTTGGTGCTGGCCGTTGTCGACCTGGCCTGCCTGCGGCTGCCCGACCCGCTGGTCGCGGCGGCCGGGCTGCTGGCCCTCGGGGGTCTGAGTGCTGCGGCGCTGCTGTCCGGCGCTCCCGGCCGGCTGCTCGGCGCGGTGGGAGGTGCGGCGGTCTCCGGCGCGGCGCACGTGCTGCTGGCCCTTCTGCCCGGCTCCCGGCTGGGTTTCGGGGACGTGAAACTCGCCGCAGTCCTCGGCCTGCCGCTCGGTTGGCTGGGCCGGGACGCCCTGCTGGCGGGGCTGCTCCTGCCGCATGTGCTGCACGGCGGCCTGGTCCTCGGTCTGCTCGCCGCCCGGAAGGTGCATCGGAACACCCTGCTGCCGCTCGGCCCAGCCCTGCTGGCCGGCGCCTGGCTCGGTGCCCTCCTCGGCTGATCCCATCGGACACCGCAGCGGCCCGCAGCCGCCCGTGCCCGCCATCCTCGGTGACCGTTGCCCGAATGAGCGCCATACCTCACAGGAATATTTATGACTCTCAGGTATGGCGCTCATCGAGACGAGTCGGTCCTCGGCGTGCCACGCGAGGCCAGTCGGACCGAGCGGCTCAGATCAGGCGGAGTTGGCGGTCCTTGGGGCGGCGCGGCTCGGTTTCGCCGAACCGCTCGAACAGGCCCGGGTCGATCGCGGCGAGGAACGGCGAGGGTGCGCAGTCACGTTCCACGCCGTGTCGGGTCCGGCGGGCGGCGTGGCTGACGTACAGGCGGTCCTGGGCCCGGGTCAGGCCGACGAAGAGGAGCCGGCGTTCCTCGGCGACCGCGTCCTCGTCGGGTGTCGAGCCCGGCCAGCGCAGCGGCAGCAGCCCGTCCTCGACGCCGACCAGGAAGACCACCGGGAACTCCAGGCCCTTCGCGGCGTGCAGGGTGAGCAGGGTGACCGCCTCGGCGCGCGGGTCGAGCGCGTCCACCTCCGCGCCGGTTGCCAACTGCGACAGGAACGTCTCCAGGTCGTCTCCGCAGCGGCGGGCCAGCGGGGTCAGCAGGTCCACCGCCGAGCGGACGTCGTCGGGACGGACCGTGCTGCCGGCGCCGTCCAGGGTGGGCACCGCGAAGCGCTCGGCGACCACCTGGCCGGCCAGGCGCACCCGGGCGGCCAGCGAGCCGGCCAGCCCGTCGGCGTGCCGCAGCTCGCGGGCGATGGCCGCCACGCCGGGCCGGTCCCGCAGTCGGTCGTGCGAGCGCTTCTGAACCGGGATGTTGGCCCGGGTCAGGGCGTCCACGATCGGGGCGGCCTGCGCGTCGGTGCGGTACAGCACAGCGATGTCGGAGAACGACAGCGAGGTGGACCGGCCGTCGATCCGGCCCGAGTCCAACGAACGGTGGGACAGGCCGCCGACCAGCTCGTCGACGGTACGGACCACGAAGTCGGCCTCCTCGGCCACCGACGCCGCCGGGTACCGCCCGACGAGTGGGGCTTCCGGGTCGAGTCGGGCCGGGTCCAGCCGCCGGCCCCGCACCAGCGAGGACGGTGCGATGGCCTGCACGGCGGCGGCCAGGATGGGCGCGGACGAGCGGTAGTTGCGGTTGAGCCGGACCAGACGGGCGTCCGTGAAATCCTGCGAGAAGCGCAGGAAGTAGCCGACGTCGGCGCCTCGGAACGAGTAGATCGCCTGATCCGGGTCACCGATCGCGCAGAGGTTGCCGTCGGCGGGGCTGAGCAGCCGCAGCAGCTCGTACTGCACCGCGTCGACGTCCTGGTACTCGTCGACGAAGATCCACTGCCAGCGGTCCCGGTACCGCTCGACCAGCTTCCGGTCGGCCCGCAGCAGCTCCACCGGGAGACTCACCAGCTCGTCCAGGTCGACCAGGTCCTGCTTGCGCAGCAGCGCCGTGTAGCCGTCGAGATCGTCGCCGGCCTCCGACTTCGCCGCCGCCCGCTCGGCGTCGTCGGCGATCCGGAACCCGGCCGGCAGGCCCGCCGCGTCGGCGTTCTCCCGGAGGATGGTCAACCCCAGCGCGTGGAACGTGCCCACGGTGACGTCCTCGGCGACCGGGCCGAGCAGACCGTCGAGGCGGTGCCGCAGCTCCTCGGCGGCCCGTCGGGTGAACGTGATCGCGAGGCAGTGCTCGGGAAAGACGTTCAGCTCCGCGCACAGGTACGCGATCCGGTGGGTCAGCGTCCGGGTCTTGCCGGTGCCCGGGCCGGCCACGATGAGCAGTGGCCCACCGGGCGCGGACGCCGCCACCCGCTGCATGGCGTCCAGCCGGTCCAGCAGGCCGGTGCCGACCTCCTCCATGCCGGAGAGCATCGGCTCGAACGGTTCGTGCGGTGACGGCGGCGACGCGATCGGCGGCGCGGGCGCCGGGGTCGGCTTGCGCTTCGGTTCCGCCTTGGCCGCCGGGCGCTTGGCCGTGGCCTTGGCCGCCGGCTCCGCGGGTCGTCGCTGCGCCGGCACGGGTACGTCGAACAGCGTCTCCTGCGAGCCCAGTTCCGCCGGATCGAACAGCGTGATCACCCCGTACTCGCCGTCGTAACCCGGCACCCGGCGTACGTCGCCCCGCCGCAGCCGCCCGATGCCCTCCGCCAGCAGTTCGCCGCCGGCCTGCGCGATGTCCGACAACGGCGTCGTGGTCAGGATCTCCAACTCGGGGCCGAGCGCGGCGAGCAGCTCGTTGAGTCGCCCCTCGACCTTCTTCGACCGGGCACCCACCTTGTTGATCTCGCCAAGGATCTCGGCGAGCGGCACCAGGTGGGTGACCTCGCGGGCATGCGCCGGACGGTGCCCCTCGGGACGGTCGGCCAGCTCCTCGATCCTGCTGAGGACGCCCACGGTGAGCGGCTTGCCGCACTCGGGGCAGCGCCCCCCGGCGGCCCGGGTGCGCTCCGGGGACCAGTTGACCCCGCAGAGCCGGTGCCCGTCCGCGTGGTACTTGCCCTCCTCCGGGAAGAACTCGATGGTGCCGGCCAGGCCGTCGCCGGTGCGCAGCGCCTCCCGGACGGCGAAGTAGTCCCGCTCGGCGGTCAGCACGGTGGCCTCCCGGCCCAGGGCCGGCGGCGAATGCGCGTCCGAGTTGGAGACCAGTTGGTAGCCGTCCAGGCTGCCGACGCGCCAGTTCATGGCCGGGTCGGACGACAGGCCGGTCTCCACGGCGAAGATGTGCTCGGCCAGGTCGGCGTAGCAGTCGGCGATCGCGTCGAAGCCGGACTTCGAGCCCAGCGCGGAGAACCACGGCGTCCAGATGTGCGCCGGGACGAGATAGCCGTCCGGGCTCGCTTCGAGGGTGATCTCCAGCAGGTCCCGCGAGTCCAGGCCGAGGATCGGTCGGCCGTCGGAGCCGAGGTTGCCGATCCGGCCGAGCGCGGTGTTGAACCGGGCCACCGCTTCCAGGTCGGGCAGGTAGATGAGGTGGTGCACCTTGCGGGTCCGGTCGTCCCGCTTGTAGATGGTGGAGATCTCCACGCTCAACATGAACCGGACCGCGTCGGCGTCGGTCGTGCCGGCGAGTCGCGGCGGCAGCCGGCGGGCGATGTCGCGCTCCGCCTCCGGGGCGAGCCGGTAGAGCCCCGGCTCGGCCGGCCGCAGCGTCTCGGTCAGGTGGTCGTACCAGGCGGGGTGGGTGAAGTCGCCGGTGCCGAGCAGGGCGATGCCCTTGCGCCGCGCCCACCACCCGAGGGTCGGCAACGTCAGGTCACGGCTGCACGCGCGCGAGTACTTCGAGTGGATGTGCAGGTCCGCGACGAAGGGCGGGAGGCCACCGGGGGGTACGGCGCTGAACGGGGGCACGCCGCATCCTGTCACGCCCGCCGCGCGGCCCGCCTTCCGCCACGCGCGGACGTGACCTCCGCTATGCCGAGCGCAGCTCCACGAGACTGATCTGCGGCTTGGCGCCCACCCGCACCGGCGGGCCCCAGAAACCGGCGCCGTTGGTCACGTAGACCTTCGTGCCGTCGACCTCGCCGAGCCCGCTGACCACCGGCTGCGCCAGGCCGACGACCAGGTTGAACGGCACCACCTGCCCGCCGTGGGTGTGCCCGGAGAGTTGCAGGTCGACGCCGTAGCGGGCCGCCTGCTTCGCGGCGAGGGGCTGGTGCGCGAGCAGGACGACCGGGCGGCTCGGATCGCGGTCACCGAGGGCGGCGGCGAAGTCCGGACCGGCGGCGAGGCCGGTGCCCGCCGGGTCCGCGTCCAGGTCGTTCACGCCGGCCAGGTCGAGCACACCGCCCCGGGCCTGGATCTCCTGCCGACGGTTCTGCAGCACCCGCAGGCCGAGGCGGTCCACCTCCTGGACCCATTCCTCCACCCCGGAGTAGTACTCGTGGTTGCCGGTGACGAAGAAGTTGCCGTACCGGGAGCGCAGGTCACGCAGCGGTGCGGCGGCCGGGCCCAGCTCGGCGACCGAGCCGTCGACCAGGTCACCGACGACCGCGACCAGGTCGGCGTCGAGACGGTTGATCGCGGCGACGATCCGCTCGGTGTGCGCCCGCCCGCGCAGGGGGCCGAGGTGGATGTCCGAGACGGTGGCGATGCGCAGGCCGTCCATGCTGCGCGGGAGCTTGCCCAGCGGGATCTGCACCCGGTCGAGTTGGGGCGGGCCGAGTGCCGTGCGGACGCCGTACCCCGTGATGCCGGTGGCGGTGAGGCCGGCGAAGATGGCGGCTCCGCGGGCCAGCAGCAGACGGCGGGCCGGGTCGTGGTCCGGTGCCGTCACGGCGCCGGTGGCCGGCGGATCGGCGGGCCCGGCGGCGCCGACCAGCACCGGCTCGGGCGCGGCGGTGGTCGGCTCGGCGGCGGTCACCCGGCGGCGCAGCACCAGCCGGACGACAAGCATCGGCACTTCCAGCACGACGAGCGTGACCAGCAGGTAGAACATCACCGCGAGCCACAGGTAGCCGGGCCAGGCGAGCCAGTAGAGGCCGGCCTGCGTGCCGACGAGGGTGGCCGGCACGAGCACCGCCAGCACCAGGGCGGCGATCCCGCCGATCCGCCGCCAGTGACCCGGCGTGGTGGTGTCCCGGATGAGGCGCTTCCACAGGTAGAGGTGGACCAGGCCGGTGACCAGCGCCAGGACGCCCATGAACCCCAGAACCGCCAACATGTGTACGCCCCCCTCAGCCGCCCGCGAACGGGGGCAGGACATCGATCGTGGCCCCGCCCGGCAGGGGTGCCCGACGATCATGACAGGCGACGCCGTCCACGAGGAAACTGGCGACCCGCAGCACGGCGGCGAGCCGGTCGCCGTGCCGCTGGGCCAGCTCAGCGGTGAGGTCGTCGAGTGACCGACCGGCGGGGGTGACCTCCTCGGCGCGGCCGGCTGCGGCGCGCGCACCGGCGAAGTAGCGGATGGTGAGCGGTCTCGGCTGCACGGTCAACCCCCGATCGCGGACATCGGCCGGGTCGGCTGGAGGAAGGCGGGGTCGTCGATGCCGTGCCCGGCGCGCTTGCCCCACATCGCGGTGCGCCACCGCTGCGCCACCTCGTCGTCGGTCGCGCCGCCGCGCAGCGCCGCCCGTAGGTCGGACTCCTCGGTGGCGAACAGGCAGGCGCGGATCTGGCCGTCGGCGGTCAGCCGTGTGCGGTCGCAGTCGCCGCAGAAGGGCCGGGTCACGCTGGCGATCACGCCGACCCGGGCCGGGCCGCCGTCGACCAACCAGGTCTCCGCCGGTGCCGCGCCGCGCTCGGCCGGGTCAGGGCTGAGATCGAAATGGGTACGCAGGGAGGCCAGGATCTCCTCGGCGGTGACCATCGTGCTCCGGTCCCAGCCGTGCTGCGCGTCCAGCGGCATCTGCTCGATGATCCGTAGCTGGTAGCCGTGGTCGAGCGCGAAGCGGAGCAGGGCCGGCGCCTCGTCCTCGTTGACGCCCCGCATCAGCACGGAGTTGATCTTCACGGGGTTGAGCCCGGCGGCTGCCGCCCCGGCGAGCCCCGCCAGCACCGCGTCGAGGCGGGGACGGCGGGTGAGCTGGGTGAACCGGGCCGGGTCCAGGGTGTCCAGCGAGACGTTCACCCGGTCCAGGCCGGCCGTACGCAGCGCGGGCGCCGACCGGTCCAGACCGATGCCGTTCGTGGTGAGCGAGACCCGCGGGCGGGGGTCGAGCGCGGCTACCGCGGCCACGATGCCGAGCAGCCCGGGCCGGATCAGCGGCTCCCCGCCGGTGAACCGCACCTCGGTCACGCCGAGCCGCTCGACGGCCACCCCGACCAGCCGGACGATCTCCTCGTCGGTGAGCAGCTCCGGCCCGGCCAACCAGGGCAGCCCTTCGGCCGGCATGCAGTACGTGCACCGCAGGTTGCACTTGTCGGTGAGAGACACGCGCAGGTCCCGCGCGACGCGGCCGTACCGGTCGACGAGGACGCCGTCGGTCCGTGGGGCGACACTCACCGGTCGACCGTAGCGCGCTCGACGCTGCCCAGGGCGGCTCGGGCGAGTTCGACGACCGCATCGCGGTAGCCCGCGCCGAACAGCGCGGTGTGCACGAGCAGCAGATGCAGCTGATGCAGCGGCACCCGCTCGCGCCAACCGTCGGACAGCGGCCAGCTCTCCCGGTAGGCGGCCAGCACCCGATCCAGGTGCGCGACGCCGCCGAAGAGCGCCAGTTGGGCGAGGTCGGTCTCGCGGTGCCCGCCGTGCGCCGCCGGGTCGATCAGCCAGGCCCGCTCGTCGACGCCCCACAGCACGTTGCCCGGCCACAGGTCGCCGTGGACCCGGGCCGGCGGCTCGTCCCCGCCGAACTCGCCGACCCGGCCGAGCACCTGCTCGACCAGCGCGGCGTCGGCGCTGCTGAGCGCACCGCCGTCGACCGACAGCCGCAGGTAGGGGGCGAGCCGGCGGCGGGCGAACCACGTCGACCAGGGACCGTCGTCGGGGGTGTTGTCCTGCCCGAGCGCGCCGATGAAGCCGGCCCAGGCCGCACCGAAGGTCGGTGCGCCGGCCCGGTGCAGGGCGGCCAGCTCCCGACCGAGGCGTTCGGCCGCCTCCGGCGTCGGCTCGCCGGGCTCCACCCAGTCGAGCGCCAGCAGGTCGGGCAACGCCACGATCACCTCGGGTACGCCGATCGCGTCGGCCTCCCGCAGCCAGCGCAGCCCGGCGGCCTCGGCGGCGAAGAAGCCCTCGGGCACGGGCCGGTCGGCCCGCTCCGGCCAGGACTTGGCGAAGACCGAGTGACCGTCGTCCAGGGTGAGCCGGGCGGCAGCGCAGATGTTCCCTCCGGCGACCGGCGTCTCGCGGAGTCGCTGATGGGTCCGGAACGTCGGCAGGTGTGCCGGATGCGCGCGCAGGTACGCCAGGTCCATCAGCGCACGGTAGCCGCTGCCCATGACACCGCGGTGTCGTGTGCGCACATCGAAACACGTCCACCTGCACGAATACGTTCGGTAACTGTGGATAAGCCGCGTGTCATCCACAGGGTCTGGAAGGCTTCGCAGGTCGGACGCAGCCTTCCTGCATGACCTCGACCGAACGTGCGAAGCTCTCCGTCCGCTCGCCCGCCGACCTGATCGCCGCCGTGCCGTACCTGCTCGGCTTCCATCCCGCCGACAGCGTGGTCGCGGTGGCGCTGCGCGGCCGGCAGATCATCTTCGCCGCCCGCGCCGACCTGCCCGAACCGTCCACGGACCCGGTCGACCGTGCCCGACACCTGGCCGGGGTGATCTCCCGGCAGGGCGCGGAGGCGGCCACCGTGGTGGGCTACGGGCCACCTGACCGGGTGACCCCGAGCGTGGACGCGGTACGCGCCGCCCTGACCGGCGCCGGCCTGGAGGTGCTCGACGCGCTGCGGGTGACCGACGGCCGATGGTGGTCCTACCTGTGCACCGAGGCGGACTGTTGCCCACCCGAGGGTCGGCGCTACGACCCGACGGCCAACCCGGTGACCGCGTCGGCCGTGTTCGCCGGTCAGGTCGCCCTCCCCGACCGGGCGGCCCTCGTGGCGCAGGTGTCGCCGGTGGACGGCCCGGCCCGCGACGCGCTGCACGCCGCCACCGTCCGGGCGGAACGGCGGCTGGTCGAGCTGGTCGAGCAGGCGCCTGCCAGCGACCTGCTCGGCGGGCGTGCACTGCGTTCCGCCGGGGTGGCGGCGGTCCGTGAGGCGCAACGCCGGCAGCGGCGCGGCGAGCGGCTCGACGACGACGAGGTGGCCTGGCTGAGCCTGCTGCTGACCCACCTGCCCATCCGTGACCACGCCTGGGAACGCACCGACGGCCGCGACCGGGACATCGCTCTCTGGACCGACGTGCTGCGCCGGGCCGAGCCGGAGTTGACCGCCGCGCCCGGCGCGTTGTTGGCGTTCGCGGCCTGGCGAGCGGGGCAGGGGGCGCTGGCGGCGGTCGCGTTGGAGCGCACGCTGAGCCTGCACCCCGACTACTCGCTGGCCCTGCTCCTGGACGACCTGCTCCGGCGCGGTGTGCCGCCCTCCGAGCTGGACGGCTGGCCGTCGGTCGGGATGCCCGGCGTGGTCCGCCCCCGCAAGCGGAGCCGACGTGGCCGGCGCTGACCGGCGCGCGATCGGTCTCCGCCCGCGTACCCGCCAGCACGACCATGACCGGGTCACCGGATGGCCACGGCGTGTATCGCAAATTTGCTATGGTGGGTGCGCATGCCCTGGCTAGTCCTCTATCACCCGGAGGCGATCGTCGAGCTGCACGCACTGCCCGCAGCCGAGCGGGCGGCCATCGGTCACGCCGTCGAGAAGCTCGAGAGCCTTGGCCCCAACCTCGGCTACCCGCACTCGAGCAACGTCCGTAGCGCCGTCAACCTGCGCGAACTTCGCCCACGGGGAGGCCGCAGCCGGTGGCGCGCCTTCTATTCCGGCGTCGGCGCGGCGTTCGTCGTCGGCGCCATCGGCCCGGAGGCCGGTGTCGATCGGCGCGGCTTCAACAGGGCGGTCGCCGCGGCTGAAGGAAGGATCAAGGAGGTGGAGGAGGAGTGATGAAGGTTGGTGATCTCAAGACTTCGCAGCAGGTCGTCGATGAGAGCCAGGATCAGGACCCGGCATTTCGCGCCGAGTGGAACCGGACGGCCTTCGCTCGTGACGTTGCTCTCCGCATCGTCCGGTACCGCGCCGAAAACGGTCTGACCCAGACGGCATTCGCCCGCATGGTCGGCATGACTCAATCGGTCATCGCACGACTGGAGTCCGGTGATCAGCCGCCGTCCATCGCCACGCTCGCCAAGCTGTCCGCGGGGAGCGGCCTGGAGTTCGAATTCAAGATCTCTCACGGCATCGTCGAGGTCGAAGCCGCCTGATCGACCCGCCGCACCGACCGCTCGCGTCAGGCCGGCTGGTCGACCGTGATCCGCTGCGCGCCGGCGTAGACGTTCATGGTCGGGCCGCGCAGGAAGCCGACGAGCGTCATGCCCGCCTCCTCGGCCAGCTCGACGGCGAGGGTGCTCGGCGCGGACACCGCGACCAGCAGCGGCAGGCCGGCCATCCACGCCTTCTGGGTCAGCTCGAAGCTGGCCCGGCCGGACACCAGCAGCAGGTGCCCGGCCAGCGGCAGCCGGCGTTCCCGCACCGCCCAGCCGATCACCTTGTCCACGGCGTTGTGCCGGCCCACGTCCTCGCGGAGCACCACCAGCTCTCCGGCCGGGCTGAACAGCCCCGCCGCGTGCAGCCCTCCGGTGCGGTCGAAGCCGCGCTGGGCGGCGCGCAACCGGTCGGGCAGTTCGGCGAGGAGGGCGGCCGGCACGGTGAGCGGGTCCGCCGTGACGTCGAACAGCGACCGCGTCCGGATCGCGTCGATGCTCGCTTTGCCGCACACCCCGCAGGAACTGGTCGTGTAGAAGTTCCGGGACGGGTCGGTGGTCGGTTCCGGCACGCCGGGGGCGAGGACCACGTCCACCACGTTGTACGTGTTCGGCGTCTCCGCGCCGGCGCAGAGCTGGGCGGTCAGCACATCGTCGGTCGAGCGGATCAGCCCCTCGGTCAGCAGGAACCCGATCGCCAGGTCCAGGTCGTCGCCGGGGGTGCGCATGGTGACGGCGAGCGGCTTTCGCCGGCCCGGGCCCGCCGCGCCGACCCGGATCTCCAGCGGCTCCTCCACCGCGAGGGTGTCCGGCCGTCGGACGGCTGCGCGTCCGTCCGCCGCCGCGTCCAGGTCGATCCGTACTACGCCGCGTCGGTCAGTCGCCCGTCCCATCCCGCCATCCTGCACCCCGGCCCGGCACGCCCGCACGGCCGCCGGTCATCCGGCACCCGGCAGCGCACGCCGCCACCGGGCACCGGCAGGGCCCCGCCGGGCCCCGGGCAGCGCACGCCGCCACCGAGCACCCGGCACCCGGCACCCGGCCCGGCTACCGTGACCGGGTGGGGACGTACGCCGCCGTGGTGCTCGCGGGTGGGGCCGCCCGGCGGATGGGCGGGGTGGACAAGCCAGCGCTTCCGGTCGGTGGCCGGTCGATGCGTGACCGGGTGTTGGCCGCCGTGGAGGATGCCGCGCCGCGTGTGCTGGTCGGCCCGGGTGACGGTGTCGCGGACGGGGTGCGGATCACCCGCGAGGATCCGCCCGGCGGCGGCCCGGTCGCCGCGACGGCCGCCGGGCTGGCACTGCTCGATCCCGACTCGACGGTCGTCGCGTTGCTCGCCGCCGACCTCCCACTGCTCACCCGCGCCGCGATCGGCGACCTGCTGACCCACCTCGACGGGGAGCGATCGGTCGACGGGGTGTGCTTCGTCGACGCGGACGGCCGGCGGCAGTCGCTCTGCGGGGTGTGGCGCGTCGCCGCGCTGCGGGCCGGGCTGGCCCGGCTGGCCGCCGAGCGGGGTGGCAGCCTGGCCGGTGCTCCGGTACGGGCGCTGTTGGCTGGTCTCGCCGTCGGGGAGGTGCCGTGGGCCGGTGACGGTCCGCCGCCCTGGTTCGACTGCGACACTGACGAGGACGTACGCCGGGCGGAGGAGTGGGTGCGATGACGGTGCTGGACGAATGGGTCACGGCAGCCTGTGCCGAGGTGGGTCTGGACCCGTCCGAGGTGCCGGTGTTGGCGGTGCTGGACCTGGCCCGCGATGTCGCCCACCAGGTGCTGCGGCCAGGGGCGCCGGTCACCGCGTACCTGCTCGGGCTGGCCGTTGGCAGGGGTGCCGACCCGGCGGACGCCGCGGCCCGGCTCAGCGCCCTCGCGGCCGACTGGCCGGTCCGGCTGGGCGCCGACCCCGACGACCCCACCTCCTGACCCGCCGCGCCGCGACCAAGCCGTCTCCACGGCGAGAGGACGGTGGTGTCCGATCCCGGTCCGGGCTGATTCGACGCCCGGACGGCGTGGGTAGGGTGATCGGAACGGACGGAGGCGATCATGACGGCTGACCACCCCTCGGCGCCGGACGGTGAGCCCGGCGGCCCATCCGAGCCGGCGGAGTCGATCCTGCTCGACGAGCCCAGCACCACCGACCTGCGTGCCAAGGTGACCGAGGCGTGGCGGGAGTTCGCCCGGATGCTCGCCCTGCGGCTGCGGGAGTTGCCCGCCGGCGCGCACCTCGAACTGACCCTCGACCCCACCGCCTCCGGTACGGGGGATGCCGTCTACTCGATCAGCGTCGACGTGACCGGCGACGGCGGGCTGTCCGCTCGGGCCGTCGGCAACGCCGCCCTGCCGCAGGGCTACCGGCTGGACCGTGCCGCGGTGGCGGACATGGTGGCGCTGGGCTGGTCCCCGCCCGGGGTGGTGGCCGGCTCCGGCGGCTCGTTCGGGCTGGACGGTACGACGGCGGAGGCGGCCCGGATCGCCCCGCTGCTGTCCCGCACGCTGCGCGACGTGTACGGCGCCCCGCACCCCGCCTTTCTCGTCTATGTGGTGCACGACGCCGAGGGTGAGCCGTTGACGGTGGAGCCGCTGGGCACCGCGCGCAGCGAGTTCGGTCCGGACGCCGACGTCGAGGGTGACCTCCAGGAGGCGCTGGCCGAGGCGGCCGCCGAGCGGGACGACGTGCTCGACCTGGCGGACCGCGTCCGCACCGTCGTGTCCACGATGCTGAAGTCCGACGCCGAGCGGTTGCAGATCGACTCGGACGGCGACATCACCATCCGGGCCGGCTCGGCGATGGTCTTCGTGCGGGTGCGGGACAATCCATCCCTGGTGGACGTCTTCTCCCCGGTGCTCACCGAGGTCGAGCCGACCGAACGGCTCTACGTCAAGCTGTCGGAGCTGACCAACCGGATGCCGATCGGTCGCCTCTACTGCGCCGACGACACGGTCTGGGCGTCCATCCCGGTCTTCGGGCGCAACTTCCAGGCCACCCACCTCATGCTGGCGGTGCAGGTGATGACCGGCCTCGCCGACGAGTTGGACGACCGCCTGCACGGCGAGTTCGGTGGCAAGCGGTTCTTCGGTGAGGGCGACAAGCCGGTCCGGCGCGACGAGTCGGAGCACCGCACCGGCATGTACCTCTAGAGCACGTCCAGCAGGGTCTTGCCGACCGTCGCGCGCGCCTCGATGGCGGCGTGCGCGTCGGCGGCGCGTTCCAGCGGGAAGCGCTGGCCGATCAGCGGCCGGAGCTGGCCGGCCGCCGCGTCGGCCAGGGCCCCGATGGTGTACGCCCGCAGCCGCGCGGGCGGCACGTCCGGCCGGACCAGCGTGATGCGGCGTTCGGCGGCGGCCTCCGGTGCCACCGGGGACCATTCGCCGCTGGCCAACCCGAAGCTGATCATCCGGCCGCCCGGGGCCAGCAGCTCGAACGCCGTTCGGGCGACCGAGCCTCCGACGCCGTCGAACACCACGTCGACCCCGCCCACCGCGTCCCGGACGCGGTCGGCCCAGCCCGGCAGCCGGTAGTCGACCGCCACCTCGGCGCCCAGCCCGGGCAGCAGGTCCACCTTGCGCGGCCCGCCGGCCACGCCGATCACCCGCGCGCCGGCCCGCGTGGCGAGCTGGACGAGCATGCTCCCCACGCCACCCGCCGCGGCCTCGACCAGCACGCGATCACCGGGGCGGACGTCGACCGCCTCGACGAGCATGGTGGCGGTACGCCCGTCGGCCATCATGGCCACAGCCGCGTCCAGCGCCAGCCCGGCCGGCACGTCGATGGGCGCGGAGGCGTCCACCACGGCCCGTTCGGCGTACCCGCCGGAGCCGCCGGTGGCGCTGACCACCCGTTGCCCGATGCGGGCCGGGTCGACGTCCGGCCCGACGGCGGTGATCACTCCGCCGACGCCGTTGCCGGGGATCAGCGGCGGGGTGTACTGGAACGGCCCGGGACGCCCCGAGCGCTGCTGCGTCTCGACGAAGGTGATGTTCGCGTGCGCGACGTCGATGAGCACCTGGCCGGGGCCGGGGCTCGGGTCGGGCGCCGGGCCGGGCGTCAGCACCTCGGGACCGCCGAATTCACGTAACCAGATCGCCCGCATCAAGTCCCCCTCGGGTCGTGCCCAGGCCACCATGAGTCCAACACCTGAACCGGGCTTGAGGTCAAGCCCGGTTGGACGGCCCGACGCCGGGGGACTCAACCAGCCGGGACAGCACGATGGTGCTGCGGGTGGAGGTCACGAAGGACTCGGCGCGCAGCCGCTCCAGCGCCGCCTCCAGGTGGGCGATGTCGGCGGCCCGCAGGTGCACCAGCGCGTCCGCCTCACCGGAGACGGTGTACGCGCCGACCACCTCCGGGTGCCGGCGGGCGGCCACGCCGATCTGCGCCGGGGTGGTTCGACCGGCGCAGAACAGCTCGACGAACGCCTCGGTGGTCCAGCCGACGGCAGCCGGGTCCACGACGGCGGTGAATCCCCTGATCACGCCCGTGGCGCGCAGTCGGTCCACCCGGCGCTTGACCGCCGGGGCGGAGAGTGACACCCGGACGCCGATGTCGGCGTACGACGCGCGGGCGTCAGCGACGAGCAACGCAATGATCCGCTGGTCTACGGCGTCTATCTGCAACGTTCCGCCTCTGGGAAGCAATGGTTGTGGCTGTTACCAAAGTTCAACGGTACCTACTCTTGGTGACCGTGAACCAGCAGCGAGTCTCGCGAAAGCGGACATATCTCATGTGCTCGCCCGAGCACTTCGCGGTCGAGTACGCGATCAATCCGTGGATGGACGTGACCACCCCGGTCGACCGGGAGTTGGCCGTCAAGCAGTGGGACCGGCTGCGCGAGACGCTCGTCGGCCTGGGGCACGACGTGCATCTGCTCACCCCCGAGCCGGGCCTGCCCGACATGGTCTACGCCGCCAACGGTGCGTTCGTGGTGGACGGCAGCGTCTACGGCGCCCGGTTCAAGCACGAGCAGCGGGCCGCCGAGGCCGCCGCGCACCACGCCTTCTACGAGTCGCAGGGCTGGCGGTTCATCGCCCCGAGCGAGACCAACGAGGGCGAGGGTGACTTCGCCTACCTACCGGAGGCGCACGGCGGGCTGATCCTGGCCGGGCACGGCTTCCGCACCGAGATCCCGGCGCACGCCGAGGCGCAGGAGGCGCTGGGCCGCCCGGTGGTGTCGCTGCGCCTCATCGACCCGCGCTTCTACCACCTGGACGTGGCGCTCGCCTCCATCGACGACTCGAACGTCGTCTACTTCCCGGGCGCGTTCTCCGCGGCCAGCCAGCGGGTGCTGACCCAGCTCTTCCCGGACGCGGTGATCGCCGACGACGAAGACGCGATGGCCTTCGGGTTGAACCTGGTCAGCGACGGCGCGAACGTGGTGCTCAACAGCGAGGCCACCCGGCTGGCGGGCAAGCTCAAGGCCGCCGGCTACAACCCGGTGCCGGTCGAGCTGGCCGAGCTGAAGAAGGGCGGCGGCAGCGTGAAGTGCTGCATCGCCGAGCTGCGGCACTGACCCGAACACTGCCGCGTACGGCAGGGGCCGGCCTCCCGTCGGAGGCCGGCCCCTGCTGCTGCTTGTGGTGGGCGTTTCAGCCGAGCGTGGCCAGCTCGTTGATCAGCACGTTCGACATGACCTGACCGTCGCGCTGGACCTCGCGCAGGTACCACTTCTGCTGGGGGGTACGCGGCTGGTTGAACTGCCAGATGCCGCGCGGGCTGTCGATCTGGCCGATCCGGCCCAGCGCCAGGTTGACCTGCTGCGGGGTGGGCGACCCACCGGTCAGCTGGATCGCCTGGTCGAGCACCTGCGCCGCGTCGTACGACGCCATCGCGTAGGTCGTCGGCGTGGTCTGGTGCTTCTTGCGGTAGGCGGAGGCGAAGACCCGGTTCGACGTGTTGTTGAGGTCGGCCGAGTAGTTCAGCGCGGTCTGGATGCCGAGCGCGTCCCGCCCCAGGCCCTCCAGCACGGTGCCCTCGGTGAGGAAGCCGGGCGCGTAGACGGGGCCGGTGAACTGGTCGCGCAGTTGCTTGATGAACTCCACGGCGGCCGAGCCCGCGAAGAAGCAGAAGACGGCGGTCGGCTTCTTGCGCAGCGCCTTCTGGATGTCCGCCACGTAGGTGCCCTTGCCCGGGTTCGGGGTCGGGTTGGTGTTGGTCACCGGGTCGGCGATGCGCGGGTCGGAGGTGCCGAACTCCTGCCGGAAGCCCCGCACCACGTCCGGGCTACCCACGTTCTCCGGCATGATGATCGCGATCCGGCCGTTCGCCGGGAGCTGGTCGCGCAGGTAGCGGCCCAGCGCCCGGCCGGCCTCGTCCAGCACGTACGACGTACGCCAGATGTAGACGACGCTCTGCAGGCTGCTCGGCGAGGCGTTCGAGCCGATGAGCGGGACCCGGGCCTCCTCCACGGTGTCGCGGATACCGACCATCACCGCCGAGTTGACCACGCCGGTGAGCGCCAGCACGTTCTGCTTGAGCAGTTGGTCGACGGCGGCCTTGCCGGTCTTGGCGTTGTCACCCTCGTCGGCGGTCAGCAGCTCGACCGGATGCCCGCCCAACTGCTGGCCGTGCAGGTCGAGGAAGAGCTGGAAGCCGTTGGTGATGTCGTCACCGATGGACTTGAAGCCGCCGGCCTTCGGCGCGATCAGGCCGATCTTGATCGGGCTCTTGGCGGCGGCCGGCTTGCCATCGGTGTCGGAGCCGCACGCGGCGGCGAACCCGGTCGTTCCGAGCGCGGCCAACAGTTGGAGCGCCCGCCTGCGATTCATCTGCGACACCGAGTTCCTTCCAGGAGCGTTGCAGGGCAGAACACCGCCCCTCCGGCGTTCTACCTGCTCCGCGACGCTGCGTCAATTGGCTAGTGATCATCGTGCAGGGACCGCAACACAGCGAGCACCCGGGGCCACGCCGAAGACTCCGGGTCGATCAACCCGAAATGCTCACATCCGGGCAGTTCGACAAGGGAAATATCGGATCCTGCGGCACGAGCCGCCGCGACGAAGTCCCGGCTCATCGCCACCGGCACCTGCAGATCCGCCGAGCCGTGCATGACTACTGTGCGTGTTCGGATCGGTACCAATGATCGTGGATCGGCCGCCGCGTACCGGTCCGGAAAGTCGAGCGGGCCGCCGCCGAGCAGCGCCGCCACCGCACCCGCGTCCAGATCCAGCCGGTACGCCGCCGCGAGATCGGCCACCGGGGCCAGGGCCAGCACCCCGCGCACCGTCGACGGCGCGGTGGCCGCCACGTACAGCGCCAGGTGGCCACCGGCGGAGTGACCGATGACGATCGGCGCGGCCCCGCTCACCCGGCCGGGCAGCGCCTCGGTGGCCAGCTCGGGCAGCGCCGCGATCCCGGCCAGCGCGTCGGTCAACGTGCCCGGCCAGCCGCCGCCCGGCTGCCCCGTACGCCGGTATTCCACCTGCGCCACCGGGTATCCCTCGGCGGCGAGCGCGGCGGCCAGCGGGCCGGTGTGCCGGCGGTCGTACTCGGAGCGCCAGAAACCCCCGTGCACCACGACGACCAGCGGCCGGGCCGGGCCGCCGCCGGCCGGGCGGCGCAGGTCGGCAATCTGGTCCGGGTGGTCGCCGTAGGCCACCGTCAACTCCGGCTCCGGCGCGGGCCGCGTCAGCACGGCGCGTGGGTCGGCAGGCATGGCGCGACGGTAGCGCGCCCCGCCCGGGTGGTTCGGCCCCGGGAGTCGGTCCCGGGCGGCAGGGGTCGCGCCCACTGGGTAAAGATGGACCCCATGACCGAAGCGCGCTCCGCTGAGCAGAACGACCAGCCCGGCCCCGACGACTCCGGCCACTCCGGCACGGTGGTGGTGGTCGGTCCGGACGGCCGGCCGATCGGCACCATGCAGACCGAGGAGGGCCACGGCGAGGACCCGACCCGCCTGGTAGAGCAGCCGGCCAAGGTGATGCGGATCGGCAGCATGATCAAGCAGTTGCTGGAGGAGGTCAAGGCGGCCCCGCTGGACGACGCCAGCCGGCACCGCATGCGCGAGATCCACGAGCGCTCCATCGTCGAGCTCAAGGAGGGTCTCGCCCCCGAGCTGCGCGACGAGCTGGAGCGGATCTCGCTGCCCTTCACGGAGGACAAGGCCCCGAGCGAGGGCGAGCTGCGTATCGCGCACGCCCAGCTCGTCGGCTGGCTGGAGGGCCTGTTCCACGGCATCCAGGCGGCCCTGGTCGCCCAGCAGATGGCCGCGCGGGTCCAGCTGGAGCAGATGCGCGGCGGCCGGCAGGCGCTGCCCAGCGGCCCCGGCGGAGTGGTGCCAGGAATGCCGGGCATCGGCCAGCCGGGCGGCGGTGAGGGCCACAACACCGGCCAGTACCTCTGACCTGGCCGGTCAGTCCACCCCGAAGATCTTCTCCAGGTACGCCGCCACGCCGTCCTCGGAGTTCGCCCCGGTCACCTCGTCGGCGACCGCGAGGACGGCGGGGTGCGCGTTGGCCACCGCCACGCCGCGCCCGGCCCAGCTCAGCATCGGCACGTCGTTCGGCATGTCGCCGAAGGCCAGCACGTCCGCCGCGGGCACCCCGAGCCGGTCGCAGTACCAGTCGAGCCCGGCCGCCTTCGTCACCCCGGCCGCGGAGATCTCCACCAGACCCGAGTACGACGAGTGTGTGGCCTCGGCCAATCCCGCCACCGCTGCGCCGATCAGCTCGACGAACGTGTCCGGGTCCTGCTCACCCGCCCGGGCGAGCAGCTTCACCGCCGGAACCGACAGCAACTCCTCCGGCGTCTCGACCGGGCGGATCCGGTCGTGGTCGGCGTCCCAGCGCAGCGGGTAGTGCGCCTCGTGCCGCATCTCCCGGCTGTCCAGGATCTCCACCGCGAAGCTGATGTCGGGCACCTCGGCGCGTAGCCTGCGGGCCACCTCGGCCAGGTGCTGCGGCGCGAGCGGGTCGGCCCGCAGCACCTCGTCGCGTACCGGGTCGTAGACCACGGCGCCGTTGGCGCAGACCGCCGGCAGCGGCTCGGCCAGCTGGTCGTACACCATCTGGAGCCAGCGGACCGGACGGCCGGTGACCAGGACGACCGGCGTGCCTCGCGCGGTGAGCCGCGCGAGCACATCGGCGGTGCGCGGGCTGAGCGTGCGGTCGTCGCGGATCAGCGTGCCGTCGATGTCGGTGGCGACAAGCGCAGGGGTGTCTCGCATCACCGGGACAGTAGCCGGTCCAGGTACACCGCCACCCCGTCGTCGTCGTTGCGCAGGGTCACCTCGTCGGCGGCGGCCCGCAGCGCGGGGTGCGCGTTGGCCACCGCGACCCGGGACCAGCCGGCCCACTCGAACATCGGCAGGTCGTTGGGCATGTCGCCGAAGACCAGGACGTCGGCGGGGTCGACCCCCAGGCTCTGCGCCACCACGGTCAGGCCGGTCGCCTTGTCCACGCCGGGCGGGCAGATCTCGATGAACCCGAGCCCGGCCTGGGTGAGCGTGGCGACCTGCGGCGAGACGATCCGGCGGGCCACCGCCAGCAGCTCGTCGACGTGGTGGTCGGCGGTCCGGGCGAAGGCCTTGATCACGTCACAGGAGAGGCACTCGGCGCGGCTGCGCGCCTCGAACCGGTCCTGGTAGGGCCAGCTCTCGTGGTAGTCACCCCAGAGCGGGGCGTCGTGCTCGTCGGACGCCTCGACCATCACGGTCAGCGGGCCGACCTCGGCCTCCAGGTCGGCGAGCAGCCGGGCCAGCACCTCGGCGGGCAGCCGCTCGTCGCGGAGCACCACCGGGCCGGTCGGGTCACTCTGGTCGACCACCCGTCCACCGCCGGCCATCACCAAAAAGTCGGCGGCCCGGATGTCGTTGCGGGTCAGCTCGGTCAGGCGAGGGCCGCGTCCGGTCGCGCCGACCACCGGAATTCCGGCGGCCCGCACCCGGTCGAGCACCCCATGGGTGTACGCGGAGACGGTGTCATCGCTGCGGACCAGCGTCCCGTCGAGGTCGGTCGCGATCAGTTTGGGCAGTCCCGGGCGGGTCATCGTTCCTCCTTCGCCCGCCGCCGTCGCACCTGCCGAGGCCAGGGAAAGCGAGGCCCGGCGTGACGGCGGGCAGCAACCGTACCTCGGGAAACGGGCCCGAACCATGTCTTCCAGGCGAATCGGGCACCAACTCCAGGCCCGTTCCCCAACCTCCGCGATCTTGTACTTCCGGTCGCCGATACGCGGTGGAATGCGCCTTCTGCCGCCGCAGAAAGTGCCAGATCGGGGGGTCGGGGTCGGCCTGGCCGGCTCAGGTGGTGGGGTGTTCGGGGCGGGCGAACGGCGCCGCCGCGGTCACGGTCAGGTCGACCGGCGCGGGCGGGCCGTCCTCCTTCTCGACCGGGTCGAGGTGTCGACGGCGCCAGCCCTGCCCCGTCGTGGCCCCGGAACGGTTGTCCTCCGTCGGCGCGTTCGGGGCCAGCCGCAGGGCCGCGGCGAGCAGCACGCAGGCCACGAACGCCATCACCAGGCCGCGACCGTACTCGACCCGGAAGTTGTCCTCCGGCTCGTAGAAGTAGTTGCGCTGACCGGGGTCGTCGAGTGTCGCCGTCGCCGCGACCAGCAGTGCCAGCAGCGCCCCGCTGAGGGTGAACCCGACCAGTCGGGCGTTCGGCCGGACGGCCGCCGTGCCCCGCAGCGCCAATGCCACGGTGCAGACCAGCCCGAGCAGACCGACCAGGTAGCCGATGCCGAAGCCGCCGACGTCGGACACTCCGGCGGGCACGTCGATCGAGGTGGAACCGGCCGGGCCGCCGTTCGGCAGGGTCATCACCAGCCACTCGCCGAGCAGCGAGGCCACCCCCGCCACCGCGCCGAGCCCGGCGAGCAGCACGGGCAGGCGGGGATCCCGGGTGATGCCTGCCAGGGACCCGCCGAGGCGGCGGCGCCCAGTGGCGGGCTCGGCGGCACCCCACTCGATCACGGCCGGCCCGTCGGACGGGTCGCCCTGGCGCGGGATGGGCAGCTCCTCGGACATCGGCCATCCTTCCGCCGGTCGCGGGCCTGCGTCGAATCATGGCACAGAGGGTCGCGCTGGTGCCGCTGCCGAAACCGCCCGCGTCGCGCCTTCGCGAGGGGTGACGGGAATCGCACGGCAGGCGTCGGTGCCGGTCGGTCGCTCGGGAGGCACCTTTGGGCTAGCGTTCTCCTCATGCCTATCCGTACCGCTTCCGCACAATGGCAGGGCAATCTCACCGAGGGTTCCGGCACCGTCCGCACCGGTAAGGGCGGCCTGTCCGGCAACTACTCCTTCAAGTCGCGCTTCGAGGAGGGTGAGGGCACCAACCCCGAGGAGTTGATCGCCGCCGCGCACGCCGGCTGCTTCTCGATGGCGTTCTCGAAGGCCCTCGCCGACGCCGGCTCGACGCCCACCTCGGTCGAGACCACCGCCAAGGTCCACCTGGACAAGACCGACGCCGGGATGAGCGTGACCCGGATCGACCTGGAGACCGTCGGCCAGGTGCCCGGGGTCGACGAGGCGGAGTTCCAGAAGCTCGCCGAGGCCGCCAAGGCCAACTGCCCGATCTCCCGGCTGCTCTCGCCCGGCGCCGAGATCACCCTCACCGCTCGCCTGGCTTCCTGACCCGGCGACGCACGCCGCACGTTCACGGAAGGAGCCTCCGCCCGGTCCCGGGCGGCCGCTCTCTTTCGTGAACGCGCGGCCCCGGCCTGGGTGGCCGAGCGTGAGCCGGCCGATCCGTCCGGCGTCGGGCAGAATGGACGACGTGCCGGTGGACATGACTCGCGAGCGCTTCGAGGAGCTGGTGGCTGACGCCCTCGACGAGGTGCCCGAGGAACTGCTCGGCCTGATGAACAACGTGGTGATCCTGGTCGAGGACGACCCACCGCACACCGACCCCGACCTGCTCGGCCTCTATGAGGGGCACGCGCTCACCGATCGGGGTTGGGACTACGCCGGCGTGCTGCCGGACCGGATCTTCATCTACCGCCGTCCGATCCTGCGGATCTGCGACAGCGACGAGGACGTCGTCGACGAGGTCGCGGTGACCGTGGTGCACGAGATCGCCCACCACTTCGGGATCGACGACGCGCGACTGCACGCGCTGGGCTGGGGCTGACCCCGGCCGCGCACCGCGACCCGCCGGCCGCGCACCGCCACGCCCGAGCGCGGCACGCCGCTTCGCCGATGGCCCCTGGTTGCCGTGGTCGCCTACCGTCGGTGCAGCGACCGCGACCGTTTCAGGAGGCACCTTTCATGCGCAGCGAGCTGTTCTCGGCGGAAAATCTGGAGAAGGAGTCCGCGCAGGCCGGCATGCGGCTGCAGAACTCCAAGATGTTGAAGATCGAGCTCAACGGCGAGGCGATGGCCCGGGTCGGGTCGATGGTCGCCTACCAGGGCAACGTGCAGTTCCAGGCGCTGGGCTCGGGTGGGCTCGGCAAGTTCCTCAAGCAGAAGCTCACCGGCGAGGGCGTCCCGCTGATGAAGGTCACCGGCCAGGGTGACGTCTTCCTCGCCGAGCTGGCCAAGGACGTGCACATCATCGACCTGGAGCCGGGCGACGCCCTGTCCATCAACGGCTCCAGCGTGCTGGCCTTCGACTCGACCCTCCAGTACGACATCAGGATGGTCGGCGGCGCCGGGATGGCCTCCTCGTCCGGCCTGTTCAACTGCGTGTTCAGCGGGTACGGCAGGATCGCCATCACGACCAAGGGCACTCCGGTGGTGCTGAACGTGGACGCGCCGACGTACGTCGACCCGCAGGCCGCCGTCTGCTGGTCGGCCAACCTCCAGACCGGCTACCACCGGGCTGAGCAGCTCGGTCTTGGCACGCTGCTGGGCCGGCGCACCGGCGAGTCGTTCACGATGAGCTTCGCGGGTCAGGGCTTCGTGGTGGTGCAGCCGTCCGAGGAGCCGCCGGTCATGGGCAGCGGTCAGCAGCAGCAGGAGGGCGGTCTGCTCGGCGGTCTGCTGAGCTGACCACCGACGCGGGTACGGGCGCTCCCGGTCGCACCGGAGCGCCCGTACGCGTGTTGCTCGCCTGCTCGGCCGGTCAGCTCAACTCGCCGGTGCGCAGCCGGGCCAGCCAGGCCGCCGCATCGGCGTAGTCGACGTCGGAGAGGCCGGCCGGCGCGGGCACGGGCCGCTCGCCCGCCGCGTCGACCCAGCGATGCCGCGGGTACGACCCCAGGAAACGGACATCGGCGCACACCCGGCGCAGCCCCTGCAACGCCTCACCCAGGCGTACGTCGGCCACGTGGCCCGTGCAGTCGAGGAAGAAGACGTACCGGCCCAGGGCCTCGCCGGTCGGGCGGGACTCGATCCGGGTCAGGTTGACGCCACGGACGGCCAGCTCCATCAACACCGACAGCAGCGCGCCGACCCGGTCGTGGGCGATGTAGACGGCCAGCGAGGTGAGGTCGTCGCCGGTCGGCGGCGGGGGTGGCCCGGGACGGGCGACCAGGACGAAACGGGTCACCGCGTCGGGGTGGTCGGCGATCTTGTCGGCGAGCAGGGCGAGCCGGTGTCGGGCCGCCCCGATCGGCGCGCAGATCGCCGCGTCGTACTCGCCGGACCCGGCGCCGGCGGCTGCCGCGCCGTTGGAGAGCACGTCGACGATCACGGCGTCGGGAACGTGATCACGCAGCCAGCCCCGGCACTGGGTGGACGCCTGCGGGTGCGCCGCGACCGTGCGGACCGCCGACAGCGCGGTGCCCGCCCGCGCGGCGAGCACGAACTCGACCGGCAGGATCACCTCTCGGGTGATCACCAGCGGGTCGCCCTCGACCATCTCGTCCAGGGTGACGCCGACCGCCCCGCCGATCGAGTTTTCCAGCGGCACCAGCGCCGCGTCGGCATCTGAGGCCCGGACGCTGTCCAGTGCCTCACCGACGCTGCGGGCCGGCGTCCGGGTGCCGCGCTCGGCAGCGGGGACGGTGCGCAGGGCCTGCTCGGCGAAGGTGCCCTCCGGGCCGAGGTAGACGAAGCGCGTGGGCGGTGTTCCGGGCATGCCGACCAGACTACGCACCCGGCTGGACCACCGGAGCGGCATCGCAGGCGAGCGTACGGATCCCGGCTGGCCCGGTGGCGCGGACCTCGATGGTGCACACGTCGGTGCCGGCGGTGACCAGTTCCGGGGCGGCGGGCCGACCCCGGGTGACGACCTGAAGCTCCTCGTGCCCGGTCACCTCCAGCACGGTGTACTGCCAGTCGGCGGCGCACAGCGGCCCGGTGCGGACCCGGACCCGCACGTTGTCCGGGAGCACCGAGGCCCGGCCGCGCAGCAGCTGCACCACCCGCTGCCCGGTCGGACCGTTCCGGCAGGCCGTCGCGACCAGACCTGGCTCCGGGGTGGCCGACGGGGTGGAGATCGGTGGGGCGCTCGGCGCGGTGGTCGGCCTGCCGGTAGGGACGCCGGTCGGGCCGGGTGCCGTCGGGGTGCCGGCGCCGGTGGGCACCCCGGGCGGGTCGCGCAGCTCGGGAGGGGCGCCGCAGCCGGTCAGCGCCCCGATGGTGAGGAGCGCCAGCAGGGCCCCGGCCACGGGTAGCGCGCGAACCGCCACGGGTGTGCTGGCGGTTGTCGCCCGGGGCGGGGGAGCCGGGTGGCGGGGCGGGTCGAACGGCACGGGCCGATCCTCGGACATCGGGAAACGTCGTCGCGGCCGGGTGGCCGAGCCCATCGTAGGGCGAGCGGACGGCGGGGTGAAGCTCAGCCGAGGACGCGGTGCCCGGCGCGCTCCAGGGCGGCCGTGCCCTCGATCAACCGGACGGTCGGCACCAGCACGTAGTCGGTGTCGAAGGTGGAGAACGTGACCACGCTGACCCGGGCCGCGGCGAGCGGGTCGACGAGCGCCGCCAGTGTTCCCGTGGCGTCCACGCCCGTCGGGCCGACGACGCGCAGGCAGCGCCAGGTGGTCTCCACCACGGCCTGGGCGGGCACCCGGTCGGTCGGGCAGATCACCGAGATCCCGTCGGCCGTCCAGCTCACCGTGACCACGTCGGCGCGGCCCAGCCCACTCGACAGTGCGGCCGGCAGGGCGGTGTCGGCCCGCAACCGGCACACGGCGTACTCCCCCGGCAGCAGAGCGATATCGAGCATGAGGGCACCTTACGGCGTGGGTGTGGGCCCATCCCGCCATCGCCGCGTGCGGCGAACGACACATTGCGCCGCAGGTCAGACGGCGAACGACATATTGCGCCGCAGGTCAGACCTCGGAGAAGAAGGTGAGCGAGCCGGCCACGGCGCCGTTGGTGAGCACCGGGGTGGAGATCGCGTCGACCGTCGCGTCGGAGCTGTCCGGCGAGGCGGCCTGCACCCGCAGCAGCCCACGGGCGAGCCGGCCGGAGGAGAGCGCCAGCAGAGGCGGGATCTTGTCGATCTCGGCCTCGGTCAGCTCGCCCCGGTTGGCGGTGAAATCCAGCAGGCGCAGCCCGCCGTCGAGCAGCGGTCGCCCGATCAGGCCGGCCGGGTCGCCCAGACAGAGCAGCTCGCAGCCGGCGGCCGAGATCGCCACGACCCGGGTGTCGGCGTCGATCAGCAGGCAGGGCTCATCGGCCCGGTCGACCGTCGAGGACCACTGGCCGACGTTGTCGGACTCCAGCTCTGTCGAGGCCCGCGCCGACGGCACGAACACTTCCGAGAGCGAAAGTTCGACGTGGGCCACCGCGCCTCCTATGTCCACCGACGGACTGTCCACGCTAGCCGGTCGCCGACGGAATCACCGAGCGCACCAGGTCACCGGACCGCACAGCTCGAACGGGGGCGGCCGGCGACGGCGCGGGAGCCGGTGGGTAGGTGGGGGACCGGGGCCGCGTGGCGTCGCCGGTGACGTTACCGGTGGTGGGCCGGCTTGTCAGCGGCCGTTCGGCCCTCGTCGTACCACCGGTAGTCGGCCGATGGACGGTACGTGCCGTTCAGCCAGGTGCTCGGATGCTGTGCCACCCGGGACAGCTTCTCGGCAGTGGCCGGGCTGATCCGGCTGCCACCGGCAACGAGGAGTCGATCCAGTTCCCGGTGGGTGGCCATCAGACAGTCCTTCGGAAGGCCGTAGACGCTGATCACGCCGGAGCCCACGAAGGTCAGCACCGGCGTCACCGGGATGGTCAGCCCCACCGCGTCGGAGAGGGCCTTGCTGGCCCGCCTGGCGTCCCGGCGGGCCTCGGTGACGTACGGAGGCCGCTTGCCGTTGATCTGCACGACGTCCCCGGCGACGAGCACCCGGGCCCGGCCATGGTCGGCGATGGTCACCGCGAACAGGCCGCTCGGCCCGATGGCGAGGAACCCGGCGCGGTCGTCCTGGGTGCGGTCGAGCAGGACGTCCGCCACGTCGGTGCGGGGCCACTCGATGACGTGCCAGGCCGGCCCGAGATGGTCGAGCTGGCCGAGCGCGCGTGCTCCAGCCGCCTCCAGTCGACGGGCTCCCCGCTCGGCACGGCGGCGGCGGGCCCATTCGAGCGGTGTCGGACGGACCGGCTCCAGAGCCCCGGGCGACTCGACCCGGGGGTGGGGCACCGCGATGGGCGGCAGTGCCCTGGCGGTCGGTACGGCTCGTCGTGCGGGAAAGACAGTCATCGTCGTCGACCTCCGGCAAAAGGTCCCTCGAAGTTATGTCCTCACTACCCTACGTTGCCACTCCCGGTGTTCGGCAAGCCGGAGCGCCGGAGTGACTGTGGATGAATGCCATATTCATCCACAGTTCTTTTCTCGGATGCCGCCAAACCCTGCCCTACGCTGCGGGGGTGACCCACTACGTCGACAGTGAAGTCGGCCGGCTCGGCACCGTGTTGCTGCACCGGCCCGGCCCGGAACTGGCCCGGCTCACCCCTCGCAACAACGACTCACTCCTGTTCGACGCGATCCCCTGGGTCGGCCGCGCCCAGGAGGAGCACGACGCGTTCGCGGCCGCGCTGCGCGAGCGCGGGGTCGAGGTGCTCTATCTGGCCACCCTGCTGGCCGAGACGCTGGCCGTCGAGGATGCCCGCGTCGAGCTGACCGATGAGGTGCTGCGCTCCCGTCGACTCGGCGACACGCTCCGCGCCCGGGTCGCCGACCACCTCGCCTATCTGGACCCGGTCGCGCTGGCCGACGTGCTCACCGCCGGGCTCGCCCACGAAGAGCTGCGGATCAGCTCGGAACGGCCGGGCGGGCTGGTCTACACCCTGATGGACCGGCACGACTTCGTCATCGACCCGCTGCCGAACCTGCTCTTCACCCGGGACTCGTCGCTGTGGATCGGTGACCGGGTCGGTGTCACCAGCCTGGCCATGCCGGCCCGCCGCCGGGAGACCACCCTGACCGACGCCATCTACCGCCACCATCCGCGCTTCGCCGGCACCGAGTTCGTCTACCGCCCCAACCTGGAGCACCTGGAGGGCGGGGACGTCCTGCTGCTCGCACCGGGCGTCCTGGCGGTCGGGGTGGGCGAGCGGACCACCCCGGCCGGCGCCGAACGCCTCGGCCGGCAGGTCTTCGCCGCCGGGCTGGCCCACACCATCCTGGTGGTGCCGATCGCGCAGAAGCGCGCCACCATGCACCTGGACACCGTTTGCACGATGGTCGACGCCGACGCCGTGCTGATGTATCCGAACATCGCCAGCACGCTCTCGGCGTACACCGTGATCGCCGGCGCGGACGGCGAGGACCCGCGCGTGGACGGCCCGGCGCCCTTCCTGCGGGCCGCCGCCGATGCGATGGACCTGGATCAGCTCCGGGTCATCGACACCGGCCTGGACCCGGTCACCGCGGAACGCGAGCAGTGGGACGACGGCAACAACACCCTCGCCCTGGCGCCCCGGCTCTGCGTCGGCTATGAGCGCAACACCGAGACCAACGCGCAGTTGGAGCGGGCCGGCATCGAGGTCATCCCGATCGCCGGCTCGGAGCTGGGCTCGGGCCGGGGAGGCCCGCGCTGCATGTCCTGCCCGATCGTGCGCGACCCGCTGCCCGTCAACGGGTGAACGGGCCGCGCGTCGGGGTCAGCGGAGGGTGAGCTGACGGCCGAGCAGCCCCTGGCGGGCCCGCCGGCCGGCGGCGTCCAGCGGTTCGGTGGTGGCGAGCGCCTCCGCGTACCGCTTGGCGAACTGCGCGACCGGGTCCTCCCAGTCGTCGGCCGGAGTCTCCTCCGGCAGGTCCCACACCGGCACCAGCCGGCCGTGCGCGCGGAACATCCCGGCGAACTTGGTCTGCTCGCCGAGCGTCAGCGTGCCCGCCGCGCCGAGGCGGGCCAGCGCGTCCAGGGCGGCGTCCTCGTCGTCCGGGAGCACCCAGCGCACGTGCGCCTTCTCCGGGACCTGGCACCAGTACGCGGCCTTCGCGGCGGTCATCCGCACGGTCGGGTAGATGGCGGCGTTGGCCCGCTCCAGCGACGCCTGGACGCTCGGGTCGTCGGTCGCGCCGGGGTCGAGCCAGAACTCGAACCCGTCGTGCATGGTGATCTCCAGCGGGCCGTCCACCAGGATGTCCTGCAGTCGCGGCCCGGGACCGGGCAGCGGTGGTACGGACACCTGGCCGCCCGGCTCGGTCCGCAGCGCGCAGAGCAGCGCCTCGGCCAGGTCCCGGGAGACGTCGCCGGACTGCTGGTGGCGTTGCAGACCAATGAGCACCCGGCCGTCCGGCTTGCTCACCGCCGGCGCGGCCATCGGCAGCACCGTGGCCAGCGTGGCCGACCGGTCCCCGAATTCCTCGACGAGGGCGGGCGCCAGCCGCAGCGGCGCGGACGCGGCGGGCACGAGCTCGCGCAGCGCGATCCACTCGGACTCGTCGGCCAGCCCTTCGAACGGTCGCGGCACGAAGACGTCGCGCACCTTGTCCTTCCGGGGCGCGGTGTCGACGGCGGTTCGCTGGCTCTTTCGACGCTTGCTCACGGCGTCACAGCCTAAGGCCCCGCCCGTCCCGCCGTGGGCCGGACCCACCCAGCCCACCGCTTGTTGATCATGAAGTTGTTGTCACCGCGCACGGCGTGTCGTGGCAACAACTTCATGATCAACGATGTCAGGCGGCTGGTACCAGGTCGGGGTGGGCGGTGGGGGTTGGGGTGGGGGTGGGGTCGAACTCCGCCCAGACGCGCTGGCCCATGCCGTCGCGCTCGACGCCCCAGCGCGTCGCCAGGCCGGCCACGATGTGCAGACCCCGCCCGTCCGCGGCGTCCGGGCTGGCCGTGCGGATCCGCGGGCTGGTGGTCGCGCCGCCGTCGGTCACCCGCAACTGGATCCACGGGCCCTCGGCCGAGGCCCGCAGCCGCCACGCCACCCGGACCACGCCGCCGGGCAGCGGCCGGGCGTGCCGGACCGAGTTGCCCACCAGCTCGGCGAGCACCGCTATCAGATCCGCGAGAAGCGTTGGCGTCACGACGTCAGCCAGGTCGCCGGCGAGCCGGTGTCGCGCCAGCCGTGCGCCGGCGGGGTGGTGGGGAACCACCACGCACCACGCCCGATCCCTCACTGCCGCTGCCACCGTCGCCTCCACGTCGCGCCACCGTCGGTCAACCGCGCGGTAGCCGCACCTCTGCGACCGTACCGCCGTCGGTCCTCGGACGTAGGGATACCCATCCATTCTGTTGTTCAACGATCCGGCGGACGAGATAGAGGCCGAGCCCCGCTCCCGGGTAGCCGCGCCGGTCGCCGGACTCGCCCTGCCAGAACCGGTCGAACGCCCGCTCCACGTGCTCCGGCCGGATGCCGATGCCCCGGTCACTGACCCGGAACGCGACCAACTGGCCGTCCACCCCGGCGGTGATCTCGATGGGGGAACCCGGCGGCGAGTACTTGCCGGCGTTGGTCGCCAGCTCGGTCAGCACGGTGGCCAGGCTGGGCCGGTGGCCGAGCGCCTTGGGCAGGTCGGCGGGGAGGCGCAGCGTCAGCCGGTGCCGCAGCTCCGCCGGCAGGTCCACGATGGCGGCGCGCAACGCCTCACCGAGGTCGAACGGGGTCGGCGGGTCGTCCCCCGGCCCCGCCTCGGCCGCCGAGGAGAGCAGCCGGTCGACCAGCCGGGCCAGCTCGTTGGCGCGCTGCCCGATCACCCGGGCGGCCTGTCGGCGGTCTCCCTCGGTCAGCGACTCCCAGTGGTCGGTGAGGGTGTCTGCGTACCCCTTGATGACGGTGACCGGCGTGCGCAGCTCGTGGCTGGTGACCGCGACGAACAGTTCCCGGTCGTGATCGCGGCGCTGCTGGTCGGTGATGTCGCGGAAGGTGACCACCCGCAGCGCGCCCGGGCCGGGCAGGTCGCCGGAGGTGATGCGCAGCCAGCGCCCGTCCGGCAGCCGGTGGTCGCGGACCTGACCGGAGGGCGGCAACGGGAACGGCAGCGGGCTTTTCAACGCCTGCTCCGCCGTCCGGCCGGTGACCTGGGCGGCGGCCGGGTTCCAGAGCCGGACGTGGCCGTCCCGGTCGACCACCGCCAGCCCGTCGGCGAGTGCCGCCACCACCGGCCCGTCGCCGTGCACCGGCAACCCGCTCTGGTCGCCGTACATGTGCCCGACGCACGAGGCGAGGTAGGCGACCACCCCCCGCTGCTCTACGCCCGGCTCGTCGTCTCCCGCATAGAGGGCGTGCAGGCTGCCGACGGTGTGACCGCCGATCTCGGCTCGGGCCACCACCATCCGGCGTAACCCGCTGCCGGCCAGCTCAGCGGCGAGCTTGCCGCTGAGGTGGGCCACCCGAACCTGGGCCACCCGTGGCCCGGAGAGCAGGCAGACCGTGTCCGGGTCGTCCGCCGCGAGCGGTCGGCCGAGCGCCCACTCCGCCGCGCCGGTCGCCGCGATCACCCGGCCACCGGTCGGGCCGAACTCGACGAACGCCATTCCGGTCGCGTCGAGTGCGGGTTGGGTCGCCCGGAGAAGCTGGGTGAGGACCGGTAGGCCCGCGTCCCCAGCATTGATCGACTCGATCGCGACGGTGTGGCCGGCGAGAAGAGCGGGGAAATCGATACGCTCCGGCATGTGCCGAGTCTGCCCCGCCGGCCCGACTTTCGGCACCCCCGGTTGTGGCGTAGGCGTGGGCGTAGGTGCTGCCGGCGGTCGGCACGCTGGACGGCCAGCTCGGCGTCGAGGCCCGTTCAGCGGTCCCGTCGGGCCAGGACGTGCGCGGGGCGATCGGTGATGATCCCGTCCACCTCCTCGGCCAGCACCAACTCCACGTCGGCCGGCTCGTTGACGGTCCAGACGTACACCTGGTTGCCGGCGGCGCGCAGCGCGGGCAGCAGGTGCGGGCGGGCCCGGACCAGGCCGATGCCCGGCCCGGCGATGCGGGCGCCGAACGGCAGCCGGCCCAGCCGCAGCCAGGGCGGCAGCACCTCCAGCAGCAGCACCGTGGGCAGCGCCGGGGCCAGCTCCCGGACCCGTCGGACGGCCAGCGGGGAGAACGACATGACGGTGACCTGGACGGGGTCGTCCGGCGCCGGGTCGGCCAGCCCGTACCGCCGCAGCAGCTCGACCAGCCGCCGCTCCACGGTCGAGCCGTAGCGGGACGGATGCTTCGTCTCCACCAGCAGCCGGACCGGCCGCCCGGCGGCGAGCACCGCGTCGAGCAGCCGGGCCAGCGTCAACAGCCGGGTGTGCGACTCGTCCGGCGGCAGGTCACCGCTCGGAGCGCTGCCCGGATGCCAGGAACCGAAGTCCAGGGCGTCCAGCTCGGCGAGGGTCCGCGCGCTGACCAGCCCGCGGCCGTTGCTGGTGCGGTCCAGTCGCCGGTCGTGGACGCAGACCAGATGCCCGTCGCGGGTCAGCCGGACGTCGCACTCCAGCCCGTCGGCACCCTCGTCGAGGGCGCGCAGATACGCGGCGAGGGTGTGCTCCGGAAGGTCGTACGAGGCGCCGCGGTGCGCGAAGACCAGAGGACCGCCCATCCCGGCCGCCTCAGATGACCTGGCCGGGCTGCCCGTTCGCGTCGACCACCGGACGGCCGACCGCTGCCCACTGGCGCATCCCGCCGTCGGCGTTGCGCACCTGCTCCCAGCCGTTGTTGACCAGGTAGGCGACGACCTGGGCGGAACGTCCGCCGGAGCGGCAGATGACTGCCACGTCCCGGTCGGTGGGCACCTCGGCCAGCCGCGCCGGCAGCTCCATCATCGGCAGGTGGTGGGCGGTGGGCGCGTGGCCGGCCGCCCATTCGTCGGCCTCCCGCACGTCGAGCAGGTAGGTGTCGTCGGCGATCTCGGTCACGGGCACGGTGGGAACCTGGGGTCCGAACACAGGAAGCAACACTAGATCCTCGCGGGCCGGATCGGCACCGACTCGGCCGTCGGTACGGTCACAACCGGGTCACCCAGCGCGGATTGGCCTGCGCCCAGGCCGGTACGCGGGTCCCCCGGACCGCCTCGAAGAGCCCGTTGCCGCCGTTGTCGAGCACCACGTACGAAACCTGGTCGATGGTCTGTGGCGACGAGGGCACCTCAACGCCGCGCATCCCGTCGGGCGGCAGCGCGCGGAGCGCGAGGAGCAGATCCTCCAGAGGTACGCCGTTGGTGTCGACGGTCAACGAGCCGCCTACCGCGCGGAGCACCTGGTCCAGTTTGACGGGGTTGTTGCGCAGGTCGGCTTTGCCGGCGCTGTCCAGCATCGCCCGCAGGAGTTGCTGCTGGTGGCGCTGCCGGTCGAAGTCGCCGTTGGGCAGGTCGTAGCGCTGCCGTACGTAGTCCAACGCCTGCGCCCCGTCCATCCGCTGGCAGCCGGTGGGGAAGACACGGTTGGTGTGGATCGAGCGGACCTGGGTGTCCACGCACATCTGCACCCCGCCGAGGAGGTCGATCACCTTCCGGAAGCCGGAGAAGTCGATCAGCGCGGCGCCGTCGAAGCGGATGCCGGTGAGCCGGTTCAGGGTGACGGAGAGCAGTCGGGTGCCGGCCTGCCCGCCGCCGCCGTGCTCGTACGCCGCATTGATTTTGTCTGGACCGCCACCGAAGCCGTTCGCGGGCGGGATGGCGACCAGCAGGTCACGCGGGATGGAGACCAGGTATGCCTCCTGCCGGCCGGCGGGCACGTGCACGATGAGGATGGTGTCCGAGCGCTGGTCCGGTTCGCTGCTGCCGGCGCGTCGGTCGGTGCCGATGAGCAGGTAGTTGAGCGGCCCGTCCAGGTCGGTCCGGTCGGTGCGGGCGTCGGCGTCGAGGAGTTGCTCCTTGGTCACCGTACGGTCGTACCGGTGGGTCAGCGTCTTGAGCCCGATCAGGGCGAGCCCGGCCAGCAGGACGAGGGCCAGACCGACGCCGAGCAGGAGGCGTGACCAGCGGGCGCGGCGAGGCGCGGCCGGGCGTGCCCGGTCCGCTGCGTTCCGGCCCCACCTGGACGTGACCGCCTCCCCGCAGCCGATACGTGAAACCTGCTCACGTCAGGCTACGGGCGGTAGCGAACCGGTCGTCGGGCTTTCCGCGACTTCGAACGACGCGGCCTGAGGCGACGCAGCCCGAGGCGACGCCGCCTCAGGCGAGGCTGCGTGAAGCGACGCGGCGGCCGTCACTTGCGGCCGGAGATCACCTCGGGGTGGGTGAAGACGAACTCGGCGAGCTTGTCCTGCTTGACCGCCTGGAACATCTGCATTGTTTCCTCGTTCAACGCCTCACGGTTGTTGCCGTTGCCGTTGAAGCTGCCGTTGTTGGTCTTCAGCATGGTCAGCTCGTTCGCGGTGACCCCACGCATGGTGAAGATGAAGTTCTCGATCGGCACGCCGCCGGTGTCCAGGACGAACGCCTTGCCGGCCGCCTTGATCAGCTGGTTCAGCTTGGCCGGGTTGGTCAGCATGCCGCCGTCGGTGGCCTTGCGGGCCATCGCCTTGATCAGCTGCTGCTGGTTCTGCTGCCGGTCGTAGTCGCCGCCGGGGAGGCCGTAGCGCTGCCGGGCGTAGTCCAGGGCCGCCCAGCCCTCCATCTCCTGGCAGCCCTTCTTGTGCACGACAGGCGTCATCGTCTTGCCGGTCTTCTTGGCGTCCGCGTTCCACATGGGCTTGCCGTCGACGAACGACATGTGCTTCGACTTGACCTCGTAGCTCACACAGATCTTCACGGTGCCCAGGGTGTCGATGACGTTCTTGAAGCCACCGAAGTTGATGATCGCCGCGCCGTCGAAGCTGATCCCGGTGAGCCGCTTGATCGTCTGCGCCATCAACTGGGCGCCGCCCTCCCAGCCGCCACCGTTGCGGGCGCCGGCCTGGAACGCGGCATTGATCTTGTCGGTGCCACCGGGGTAGCCGCTCTTCTTGAAGGGCGGGATCTGCGCCTCGGTGTCGCGGGGGATCGAGATCAGGTACGCCTGGTCGTGCGAGGCTGGGATGTGCAGGATGATGATGCTGTCCGAGCGGACGTCGTCGGCGGCCCAACGCTCTCGCGCGTCCACGCCGAGCAGCAGCATGTCGATCGGGCCGTCCAGGCTCGCGCCACCCTCGGCGTCGGTCTTGCTGGCGTCACCGAGCAGGTTGCGCTGGGCGATGTCGCCGGTGGCCTGACCGATCACCACCTTGGTGCCGACGATCGCCACTCCGCTGCTGAGCATCAGCACCGCGCCGAAGATCACGGTCAGTCGGGCCCAGAGCGGATCCTTGCGCCGGGGCCGCTTCTTCGCCGGCCCCTTGCCGCCTGTCCGGCCGTTGTCGCCACCCGGCGGACGACCGCCCGGACCAGCGCCCGACGGGCCCGGCTGCACCGGTATGGACGCGGCGATCCGGCCGCTAGCTGCGGCGGATGTGGCGGACGAAGGGCGACGGCTGGCCTGAACCGGCATTCGTGCTCCAGCTCGTGATCAGGAGGGGGCGGCCCCACTGTACGTACATCAATTCGACTTTGCGAGTTCATCTGGACTCAATTGGGACGACAGGTTCCGTCAACCGGGCGATCGGCCGTACTCGATCACCGAAACGGTGAGTTCGTCTCGCGTCCGCCGACCGACCGCCCGTGCCGCCCTGCCGCTCAGCCGCCGTCGGTGTTCTTCGGCGGGTTGGCCTTGACCCAGTCCGCCATGGTGTCCGCCGACATGGCCCGGTACATCGCCAGCGCCTTCTCCCGGTCGGAGACCACCACCGACTCGCCGTTGATGGTGTCGCTGCCCGAGTTCGGGCTGGTCAGGAACGTGAGGTTCTGCCCGCGCAGGTTGCGGAACTGCACCGCCATGTCCGTCACCGAGAAGCCCTGGTCGACGGTCACCGCGGCGGTCACCGACTTGAGGAAGTCGTTGAGCTTCTTCGGGTTCGCCAGGGTGCCGGTGCTCGCCGCCTTGTCCATCAGCGCCCGGAGGAACTCCTGCTGGTGCCGCATCCGGGCGAAGTCACCGTCCGGGAACTGCTTGCGCTGCCGGATCCAGTCCAGCGCCTCCGCGCCATCCATGTGGTTGGTGCCCTTGGTGAACGTCCGGTACGGCTTGTGGATCGAGGTGATCGTCCGCTCCACCTTCAGGTCCACTCCGCCGAGGGCGTCGGTGACCTCCTTGAAGCCGCCGAAGTCGATCGCCATCACGTGGTCGATCCGGACGTCGGTGAAGCACTCCACGGTGCGGACCGCCAGCGGCAGGCCACCGAACGCGAACGCCGCGTTGATCTTCGCGCGCTGGCCGGAGCCGCAGTCCGCCCCGGCGCTCTGCGGGATCGGCACGTACAGGTCACGCGGGATGGAGACCAGGTACGCCGACTGGTGGTCGGCCGGGATGTGCATCACGATGACCGTGTCGGCCCGCCACTGGCTCTTGGTGTCGACCGGCGCGTCCGGGTCTCGGGAGTCGCTGCCGACCAGCAGGATGTTCAACGCGCCGTCGACGGGCTTCGCCGGCCGACCGCCGGTGATCTCCGCGAACGGGTCCGTGCGGGCCAGGTCGTTGTCGAGGTTGCGCGCGTACAGCCAGGCGCCCAGGCCGCCGAGCAGCGCCAACACCAGCACCGCGATTCCGGCCACCAGACCGATCCGTCCCCAGCGCGGCCGGGGGCCACGCCGTCCCGGCCCGCCGGCCCCACCGGGCCCGCCCGGTCCCGTCGGCCCCGACGGGCCGCCCGGACCGGGCTGCTGCTCGTCGTACGGCGGGTACCAGCGCGCCTCGCCGGGACGTGCGCGTCCGGAGGCGCCCCGGTCGGGGCTGGGCACCGAGGCGCGCCCGGCGCTGCGGTGCAGGTGCGGGTGAGGAACGCCGGCAGAGGTCGCTGACATGTAACTCAGGGTACGTAGCGGGAGCCACTACCGCCCTCAGGCGACACTCAGCTCGCGGTGCTCCGCCGTGAGCTGGTTACCCTAGCCGCGCCCGGAAGTACTCGATCGTGCGTCGCAGGCCGTCTTCGGGCGTCACGGTCGGCTCGTATCCGAGCAGGTCGCGGGCGAGGGTCAGATCGGGGCGGCGCATCTCCGGGTCGTCCGAGCTGCGGGTGATGTACGTCACCTGCGAGCTGCTGTCGGAGAGTGACACGATCAACTCGGCGAGTTGACGCATGGACATCTCGTGCTCGGTGCCGCAGTTGACCGGGCCGGTCTCGGTCGAGTCGAGCAGCAGCAGGATGCCCCGCACCAGGTCCTCGACGAAGCAGATCGACCGGGTCTGGTTGCCGGTGCCGTGCACGGTGATCGGCTCGTTGCGCAGCGCCTGGGAGATGAAGGTGGGGATGGCCCGGCCGTCGTCCGGGCGCATCCGCGGGCCGTACGTGTTGAAGATCCGGACGATCGCGGCGTCCAGCCCGCGGTAGCGGTGGTACGCCATCGTGGCCGCCTCGGAGAAGCGCTTCGCCTCGTCGTAGACGCTGCGGACGCCGATGGGGTTGACGTTGCCCCAGTAGGTCTCGCGCTGCGGGTGCTCCTTCGGGTCCCCGTACGCCTCGGAGGTGGAGGCCATCAGGAACCGGGCGCCGTCGGCGACCGCGCGCTCCAGCAGGTGCAGGGTGCCCACCGAGCCGACCCGGAGGATCTCCACGGGCAGTTGCGCGAAGTCGGTGGGGCTGGCCGGCGAGGCCATGTGCAGGATCGCGTCGAACCGCTCGGCCAGCGCCGGGTGGTGCGTCGGCAGGCCGTCGGAGAGGTCCGCCTCGACCAGGGTGAAGGTTGGCCGGTCGAGCAGGTGGGCGACGTTCTCCTTGGAGCCGGTGACGAAGTTGTCCAGCGCCACCACCGTGCAGCCCCGGGCGATCAGGGAGTCGACCAGGTGCGACGGGACGAAACCGGCGCCGCCGGTGACGAGAACGCGGTGACCGGAACCGAAGCGCTCAGCAACCTTCATGCCGGTCAGCCTACCGACCCCTGTTGAACGCAAGAGGCCCCCTGCTGACGCGTGGCGTCAACAGGGGGCCCGTGCCGCGGGTCAGTGGGCGCCGGCGCCGGTGAGGGCGCGGACCTCCAGCTCCGCGTACTTCTCCTCGTCGTGCTCCTTGGAGATGAGGGTGCCGATCCACCCGCACAGGAACCCGAACGGGATGGACAGGATGCCCGGGTTGGACAGCGGGAACCACTGCCAGTCGTGGTCCGGGAACATCGACGTCGCCGCGCCCGAGACCACCGGCGAGAAGAACACCAGCACCACTGCCGAGAGCAGACCGCCGTAGATCGCCCAGACCGCGCCGGAGGTGTTGAACCGCCGCCAGAACAGGCTGTAGAGAATCGCCGGCAGGTTGCCCGAGGCGGCGACCGCGAAGGCCAGCGCCACGAGGAACGCCACGTTGAGGTTCTGCGCGTAGATCGACAACAGGATGGAGATCGCGCCGATCACCAGGGCGGAGATCCGGGCGACCCGTACCTCCTGGCGCTCCGACGTCTCGCCCTTCTTCAGGACGTTCGCGTAGAAGTCGTGCGCCAGGCTGGACGAGGAGGCCAGGGTCAACCCGGCGACCACGGCCAGGATGGTGGCGAAGGCGACCGCTGCGATGATCGCCAGCAGGGCCGCGCCACCCAGTTCACCGCCGAAGAACTCCAGGCCGAGCGCCTCGGCCAACTGTGGTGCGGCCGTGTTGCCGGCCTTGTCCTGCGCGATGATCGCCGGACCACCCACCATCGCCGCCGCGCCGAAGCCGAGGGCCAGGGTGAGCAGGTAGAAGGTGCCGATGATGCCGATGGCCCAGAGCACGCTCTTGCGCGCCGCCTTGGCGGTCGGCACGGTGTAGAAGCGGATCAGGATGTGCGGCAGACCGGCCGTGCCGAGCACCAGCGCGATGCCGAGCGACAGCAGGTCCATCTTGTTGTAGAACGTCTGCGTGGAGTTCCCGGCGACCTCCACGCCGTACCGCAGGCCCGGTTCCAGGAGCTTGTCGCCCTTGCCGGAGGCCGCGGCGGCGGCGCCGAGCAGCTCCGACAGGTTGAAGTGGAACTTGGCGAGGACCAGCACGGTCATCAGCAGCGCGCCGGTCATCAGCAGGAACGCCTTGACGATCTGCACGTACGTGGTGCCCTTCATGCCACCCACGGTCACGTAGATGATCATCAGGGCGCCGACCATGATGATGGTCGCCACCTTGGCGGTGGCCGCGTCCATGCCGAGGAAGGTCGTGCCCGGCTTGATGCCGAGCAGCAGCGCGACAAGCGCGCCGGCACCCACCATCTGCGCCAGCAGGTAGAAGATCGACACGGTGATGGTGGAGACCGCCGCCGCCGTCCGCACCGGACGCTGACGCATCCGGAAGGCCAGCACGTCGGCCATCGTGTACCGGCCGGAGTTGCGCAGCAGTTCCGCGACCAGCAGGAGCGCCACGAGCCAGGCGACCAGGAAGCCGATCGAGTAGAGGAAGCCGTCGTAGCCGTAGAGGGCGATGATGCCGGCGATGCCGAGGAACGAGGCGGCGGACATGTAGTCGCCGCCGATCGCCATGCCGTTCTGGAAGCCGGAGAAGGAACGACCGCCCGCGTAGAAGTCGGTAGCCGTCTTGGTCTGCCGGCTGGCCCAGATCGTGATGCCCAGGGTCACCGCCACGAACACCAGGAACAGCGTGATCGTCAGGTTGCGGGCCGTGTGGTTGCCGGCCTCGGCCGCGAGGAGCGGATTAGCCGCGAGGACCGTCTTCATGGGTCACCTCCCCGATCTCGGCACGGATCCGGTCGGCGACCGGGTCGATCTTCCGGTCCGCGTACCGGGAGTAGAGCCAGGCGATCACGAACGTCGAGACGAACTGGAGCAGGCCGAAGACCAGCGCAACGTTGATGTTGCTGCCGAACAGCTTCGTGCCCATGAAGTCCCGGGCGTACGCGGAGAGGATGACGTAGAGCGCGTACCACAGGAAGAACGCGACGGTCATCGGGAAGACGAAGCCGCGTAGCGCGCGGCGCAGCCCGGCGAACTCGTCTGACTGTTGTACCGCCAGGTACTTGTCCGGCTGGGAAGCGGTCGGCGCGGGTGTGTCCGTGGACATCTGTGGATCACCACCTTCACAGGCGTCGGGGGTAGTTTCGCGCACCGTAGAGAGCACGCTCCCCGACGGGGAAGGCCGAGATCGACGCCGGTCGTCGAGTGCGCCGAGCGGTTGGCTGGCTGCGCCGAGTGACCCAGGTCACCCCGGTGACCGGTCGGTCGGTCGGGCCGCCCCGGTCAGCCCGGCAGCTCGTGGTAGCGCCCCCGGTAGTGCAGCAGCGGCGTGGCCTCCCCGGCCAGCTCGACCACCTCGATGGTGGCCTCCACCAGCAGAGCCCAGCCGTACTCCCGGGCGGTGTCCAGGCGGCAGCCCACCCAGCCGCCGGCGTCGGTCGGCACCGGCCCGTACGGCGTCTCGGTCCACGTGCCGGTGGCGAACAGCCCGCCCGGGGCGGGAAAGAGGCCGGCGAACCGGTCGGCGAGCTGGCGGTGCGCCGGGCCGAGCGGCGCGACCGCGAACCGGCCGGCCTCCTCGACAGCGGCCCAGAGGTCGGACTCCGCGTCGATCAACCCGAGCAGCCGGTCCGGCTCCCCCTCGGCGACCAGGGTGGACGAGACGGTCAGGCCCGCCGGGCCGGGCGCCGTCCAGAGGGTCACCGGCGCGGCGAGCCGGCCCCGCAGCCGGCGGACCGGCGACCGCTGCCCGGTCGGCACCGCGAACGGGTCGGTGTGGTGGATCTCGGCACCCGGCTCATGATTCACGTGAAACATTGTGCCGCCCCGGCCCCGCGCCCAACCCAGGAAGCGCTCGTGCAGGTCGGCGGGTCGCCCGTTGAGCCGGGCGAGCTGATCGCCCGCCTCCAGCATCAGGGTGCCGAGGTAGACCAGCAGCGCGGTGCGGTCGTGCCGGTAGTCGGCGAGCAGCGCCAGCCGCGCCGGCTGGCACGGCCAGAGCGCGCCGCAGCCCCGACACCGCCACAGCGGCCGCATCGGCACGTGCGGCCGGCTCACCAGCGCTTCCCGGTGCCTGCCGGCCGGCCTTCGCGCGGTCCGGTCGGAGGGCGATTCGCCGATGAGGCGTATGACTCAGAGGAATATTTATACCTCTGAGTCATGTCGCTCGCGGTGCTGTCCGGCTTCCGGACGCGACACGCCGCGTCCCGGCCCGGTCGCGACACGGCCACCGCCGGCCGCCTTACCCACGCCGGTGGCCCGTCCGGCACGGTCGTCGGCACCACGGCCTTCCTCCTGGAGTACGACCACCGCGCCCAGGGAACGTCAGAAGCTGCTGGTCCGGGAGGTGCCGCCGCATTGCGTCTTCCTGGTGGACGAGGCGGGCCTTCGTCGCCCCGTCGGTGGGCCTGCGGTGCTCGACGCCCAGCTCGGTCGACTGCAGGAAGTGGCAGACCTGCCATTCGTCCGGCTGCACGTCATTCCACTGGCGGTGGGCGAGCATGTCGGGCTCGGTGGTGGTTTTGTGCTCGCCGATCTGCCGGACCGGGACAGGGCGCTCTACCTGGAGAATGCCGTCCGGGGACACGTCATGGACGACCCGGAAATGATCGCCTTGATCGATCGCAAGTGGGATAGCCTGCTCGGCGAAGCACTGTCCACCGGCGCCTCGCTGGATCTGATCCGGAAGCTGAAGGTGACGCAATGACGATGAGCGAGCCAGGCTGGCGCACGTCGACCCGGTCGACCGACTCCGGCGGCAACTGCGTCGAGGTGGCGGACAATCTGCCCGGTGTCGTGCTGGTCCGGGACAGCAAGGATCGCTCCGGTCCGACGCTCACCTTCGCTCCGGCCGCCTGGCGTGACTTCGTCGCCCAGGCCGCTCAGGCCGCCCGGGGCACCGGTCGAAACGCCGGTTAACGACGCGGGGTGACCGTGGACAGCAGTTCCGGCTGACGGCGGTCCAGCACGTCACCGGCCAGGTACGCGCCCAGCAGCGCCGCCCCCAGCCCGTACGCCGCGCCGACCGGCAGGGCCAGCCAGAGCCAGGCGTCGCCGAGCAGCGCGGCGGCCACCACCATCGGCACCGCGACGACCGCCGTCGTGATCATGGACAGCAGGGTGAGCAGGCCCTTCGCCACGCCCGCGCCGCTGTTCATCGCGAACGGGTTGCTCGTCTCCGGCAGCGCGTACGCCCCGAGCACCGACACGAAGCTGTTCACCGCCAACCCGACACCGTAGGTGGCGGCCAGGCTGCCCACCATCAGCCCGATCCATCCCGGTCGAGCGAGCAGCGCCGACAGCACCACCGCGACGACCGCCAGCATCGGCAGGACGTACAGCGAGAACGCGGTCATCCGCGCGCGCAGCTCGACCCGGCCGGGCACGCCGGCCACGACGTTCGCCGCGTACGCGTTGCCGTCGAAGCCGAACTGGTTGGCCAGGGTGACCGACGCGAGCACGCCGACGAAGAGCAGCGAGATGGTGACCACGACCGGCGAGCTGTCGCCGACGGCCGCCGTGAACCCCGCCCCGTCCTCGGCCGCGAAGTCCCCGCCCGTGACATTGATCAACACGGGCACGAAGATGCCGACCACCGCGATCGTGATCAGGTTGGCCCGGCGACGGGCGTCCCGCCACCAGTAACGCGCCTCCCGGGCGACCAGCGCGCCGAACCGGTCCCGTCGGGCCCAGCCCGCGGCCCGGGGAAACAGTTGGGCGACCGCCCCGCCGGTGACGCCGCGCTGCGCGGGGGCCTTGCCGGTGCTCGCCGTGCCCACCATCGCCGACTCCAGCGAGCGGGACCACCAGGCCAGCAGGGCGACGATCGCCACCACCGTCATCAGCAGCTTGAGCGGGGCTGCCCACACCCGTCCCTGGGCAACGTCGATGCCGGCGGTCCACGGGGCCCCGAACGGCGTCCACCCGAGCACCGTCGCGGCACCGGTCAGCCGGGTCCAGTCCGTCTCGCGCAGCGCCGCCAGGCCGAAGACCTGCAACGGACCGAGCAGCGCGGCGGCCACCGCCAGCAGCACGGCCGCCAGATCCCGCACCCGGCGCGACCGCAACATACTGGCGAATGCGCTGGTCACCGCCCGGCTGGCGGCCACGCAGAGCAGCAACCCGGCGAGTACGCCGACCAGGGCCACCAGGCCGGCGGACCAGCCGCCCAACGCCCAGGCGGTCAGCACCAGCCCCAGCACGGCGACCGACATCGCCAGCACCGGCACGCTGACCAGCGCGGCGGCGAACAGGCCGGTGACCAGCGTGCGGCGCGGCAGCGGCAGCAGCGCGAACCGGGCCGGGTCCAGGGTCTCGTCCACGCCGAAGAAGACCAGGGGCAGCAGCAGCCAACCGAGCACCAGCAGGCCACCGCCGGCGGCCGCGACCAGCACCGCGTACCGGCCGTCGCCGGCCAGGCCCGGCGCGGCGAAGAGGAAGAAGGCGCTGGCCGCGAACCACAGCCCGACCAGCGCGCCACCGATGAACAGCGCGATCCGCCAGCCCTGACCCCGGAAGTTGTTGCCCATCACCCGCAGCTTGAGCCGCACGAAGTGCCGGGCGGAGACCGTCCGCGCCGGACCGGCGGGCGCGTCGGCGACGTTCACCGGGAGAGCCATGACAGCTCGTCACCGGTCGCGGTGCGCCCGCCGACCACCTCGACGAAGACCTGCTCCAGCGACCGGCCGCCGCGGACGTCCGCGATCGTGCCGACCCGCCTGATGGCCCCCTGGGCGAGGATCGCCACGTGCGAGCACAGCCGCTCGACGACCTCCATCACGTGACTGGAGAAGATCACCGTGCCACCGCCGGCCGCGTACCGGGTGAGGATGTCGCGGATCAGCGCCGCCGACACCGGGTCGACCGCCTCGAACGGCTCGTCCAGCACCAGCACCCGGGGACCGTGCAGCAGCGCGCAGGCCAGACCGATCTTCTTCTTCATGCCCGCCGAGTAGTCCACCACCAGCGTCCGGCCGGCGTCGCCGAGCGCCAGCACGTCGAGCAGCTCCGCGGCCCGCTGGTCGACCACCGCCGGGTCCATCCCCCGCAGCAGTCCGTGGTACGCCAGCAGCTCCGCACCGGTCAGCCGGTCGAACAGCCGTACCCCGTCGGGCATCACGCCGAGCAGCCGCTTGGCCGTGACCGGATCGCGCCAGACGTCCTGGCCGAGTACCCACGCCGAACCGGCGTCCGGTCGCAACAGCCCGACCGCCATCGACAGGGTGGTGGTCTTGCCGGCGCCGTTCGGGCCGAGCAGACCGTAGAAGGAGCCGGCCGGTACGTCCAGGTCGACGCCCGCCACCGCGATCGTGCCGTCGAACCGCTTCGCCAGGCCACGCAGCGCGAGCGCGGGATGCTCACCAGTCATGAGCCGACGTTATCCGGCACCCGCCAGTCCCGCCGTCCGGCGGCGGATGGACCTAGGGTCATCCCCGAGGCGGAGTTCGTAGCCTTCGCGCGACTTCTGAAGTAGTGTTGATGTCGTGTCAATGCCCTTGGAATCCGTGCCGTTCTCGGAACTGCTGCGGCAGCCGGCCGAGACGGCCGAGCGGCTGTCCCGCGCTCGTGCGGTGCGGCTGCGCCGCCGCGACGCCGCTGATCTGGTGCTGATGTCCGCCGATCGGGCGGCGGCCGAGGGTGAGGTGGTGGACCTGACCGCCAGGCTGCTGGCCAGCGTCGTGCGCCGGGACCCGACCCTGGTGCGTGAGGCACTGCCGACCGTGTTGCCGTGGGTGCGGTTCCTGCCGCCCGACGACCGTGAGCAGATGGCCAACGATTTCGTCGAGACAGCCGAGGCCGCCGCAGCTGTGGGAAATACGGCTGCCGTGTCCCAGTTGCTCGCCGAGTGGCGGCACACTGCCGAGATCCACGCGGACCCTGACCTGTACCGGGTCCTGGCCGCCCCCAGTTCCGGCGACTTCGGGGCGGTGCCCCGCCCGGCCGCAGAGTGAGCGCCAAGCGAGGCGACCGGGCAGCGCCACCACCCCGCCCCGGTGGCTACGTCCTGCGGTTCGCCACGAACGACGCGGCCAAGGGCTGGGAGGAACTGTGTCGCCAGGCCGCAGCCAACACCCGCGCCGCCTTCGACGCCATCGAATCCGACCCCTGCCCCTCCCCGCCGACCAGCCGGCATCACCCCCTGAAGGGCTCTCTCGCCACTGCCAGCCACAACGGGAAGACACTGCCGCAGTGGCAGTACGAGGTCACTGCCGGTGGCCGCATCTGGTACCTGCCCGACCACGACACCCGTACCTGCTGGGTCAAACACGCTGGCACGGGTCACCCCAGGGCGACCGACTGAGCATGCCCCTCGCCCCATCGCGATGTGGGGCTATCCAGGCGTCCGGATGCCCCCACATCGCCGATCTGGAGTGGATCAAGTTTACAGGCGCAACGCTTCGGGGGTGTGTAGGCGGAGCATGGTGGCGGCGACGTCGGCCGGCGCCCGTCGGCGGGTCGCCATCGACACCGCGACCATCACGGTGAACGCCAGCGGCACCGTCCAGGCGGCCGGCTGCGCGGTGAGCGTGGCGGGCCAGCCCGACAGTGGCGGGCCGAGCACGGTGACCAGCACAGCCCCGATCGCCGCCCCGCCGCCGGCCAGCACACCGGCGGCGGCGCCCAGGTCGGTCAGCCCTCGCCACCAGATGCCGAGCACCAGCAGCGGGCAGAAGCTCGACGCGGCGACCGCGAAGGCCAACCCGACCACCTGGGACACGTCCAGCCCGGAGACGTGCAGGGCCAGCGCCGTCGGCACACCCCCGGCGATGATGGTGGCCACCCGGAAGCCGCGCACCGAGCCCCGGCCGAGCACGTCCGTCGAGATCACCCCGGCGACGCTGGTCAGCAGCCCCGACGAGGTGGAGAGGAAAGCCGCGAACGCTCCCGCCGCGACCAGCGCGGCGAGCAGCCGCCCGACCAGCCCGTCACCGAGGGCCGCGCCGGGCAGCAACACCACCACCGCGTCGGTCTGCCCGCTGACGAGCAGCTGCGGTGTGTAGATCCGGCCCAGCACCCCGTACAGGGTGGGCAGCAGATAAAAGGCACCGACCAGGGCCAGGACCACAAGCGTCGTCCGCCGCGCCGCCGCGCCGTCGGGGTTGGTGTAGAAGCGGACCAGCACATGCGGCAGGCCCATCGTGCCGAGGAACGTGGCCAGGATCAGGGAGTACGTCCCGAACAGCCCCCGGTCGTCGTCGCCGGCCGCGCTGGGCAGCAACCAGTCCCCCGCGTCGGTGGCCACCCCGGACACCTCCGGCACCGGGTCACCGGCGGCGAAGGTCAGCTCGTCGCCGGGGCGTACCTCTCGGATGTCGCCGTCGGCCAGGGTGAGGGTCGCGCGGTGCTCGACCACGACGGTGGTCGCGGCCCGGAACGTCGGTCCGTCGGGCGGCGTCACCGCCGGGCGGCCGTCGGCCTGCCACTGCAACGCCAGGAAGATCACCGGTACGGCGAGAGCGGTCAACTTGAGCCAGTACTGGAACGCCTGGACGAAGGTGATCGCCCGCATCCCGCCGAGCGCCACGTTCGCGGTAACCACGGCGGCAACCAGAAGGGCGCCCACGGGGTACGGGGAGCCGGCCACCGTGGCCAGGGTCAGCCCGGCGCCCTGCAACTGCGGCACCAGGTAGAGCCAACCGATGAAGATCACGAAGGCCGTGGCGAGGATGCGCAGGCGACGGGACCCCAGCCGGAGCTCGCAGAAGTCGGGCAGCGTGAACGCGCCGGAGCGGCGCAGCGGCGCGGCCACGAACAGCAGCAGGGCCAGGTAGCCGGCGGCGAACCCGACCGGATACCAGAGGACGTCCACGCCGTACTTGAGGACCAGGCCGGCGATGCCGAGGAAGCTCGCGGCCGACAGGTACTCCCCGCCGATGGCGGCGGCGTTCCAGGTCGGACTGATCGCGCGGGACGCGACCAGGAAGTCGGACGTGGTTCGCGCCAGCCGCAGCCCGTAGAAGCCGATCCCGACGGTGACCAGCGTGACCGCGACGATGGCCGGAACCACGTAGTCGTTGCCCACGTCAGCGCTCCGGCCGCTGCACCAGGTCGGTGAAGTCCTGCTCGTTGCGCTCGGCCAGCCGCACGTACGCCCAACCCACCGCGATCAGGAACGGGAACGAGACCAGGCCGAGCAGCAGCCAGGGCAGGTTGACGCCGGCCACTGTGGTCCGGCCGAGCGACGGTGCGATGGCGAACAACCAGGGCAGCCCGCCCAGCCCGATGACGACCACCAGCGACAGCCGCAACGCCAGCGCGAGCTGGGCGCGGACCAGGCCGCGAACCAGCGCCTCGCCGACCTGGGTCTGCTGGGCCAACTCGGCGCGGGTCCGCTCGGAGCGGGTGTCCCGCCGGGTGATGTCGGCCAACACGATCCGGGCCCGCCGGGGCGGCGGTACCGCACCGCCCGACCCCACGTCAGACAGTTGCTCGGCCACCCCGGCAGTCTTGCCCGCCCAGCGCGATTGTCAAGCGCTCGCGCTCACCAGCGCACCTGAGCGGCACAGTTCGCCGCGCTGCTGGTCACCTGGGTCGCGTCCAGGACGGACCGGGCCCGTTCCCGGCCGAGGTTCGTGGCCCAGAAGCCGTCCTCGGGCAGCTCGAAGGCGATCTCCCGAAGCGCGCACGTCCGCATCGGCTCGGGCAGCCGGGCCAGGGCCGGTACCGCGTCGGCCGACAGCCCGGAGAGGTAGGTGAGGTCGAGGCGGCCGGTTTCGAGGTACCTGTCGACGTTCCGGTCCGCGATCAGTCGGTCCGGGTTGACCAGGGCCAACCCCAGCAGCGCCAGCACCGCGGTGCCGATCACCAGTCGCGGCAGCCAGTCGGCCCGTAGCCGCGCCACGGCGACGCCGACCAGGACGAAGAGCACTCCGAGCGACAGCTCGACGGTCGCCACGAAGAGCCGCAGCCGGGTGGCGCCGTACGCGTCGGCATAGACCTGCATGCGGTAGAGCGACGAGGCGACGACGACCAGGCTGAGTGCCGTGAGCACACCGAGCAGCACCCGGACCAGCAGCCGGTCGGCACGGGTGGCCTTCGGTGCCCGGCGGGCCGCGACGGCGATCACCAGCAGGGTGAGCGCGGTGACGGCGAGCAGTTGCCAGAACCCGCTCCGGGCGTACTCGGCGTAGGTGAGGCCGGCCGTACGCAACACGTGCCCCGCGCCGCCGAAGAACACGGTCAACTGCACCAGTACGAAGGCGGCGAACAGGGCGTCGAGCAGCACCAGCGGCAGGGCCCATTCCAGCCGGTGCACGGGCCGGCCCGGCTTCGCCCGCAGACTGTCCAGGTCGGGCGGCCGGCTGACCAGGTACGCGCCGCCGAGCAGGCCCAGGCCGATCAGCCCGAGGCGTACCGACCAGCCGACCACACCGCCCGGCGAGATGTCCGGCAGGAGGCCCGCCAGCAGATCGGCGAAGACCGCGTCGGCGGAGGAGAACAGCAGGCCGAACAGCGTCAGCAGACCAACCGAGATCGCCAGGCTGGTCACGATCCGCCCGATCCCGGGCCCGGACGAGCGGGTGCGGTGCAGCCCGCGTACCGCCCAGGGGAGCGCTCGGACCGTCGCGGCCGGCGGCAGCGTCACGGCCAGCAGCATCCCGAACGGGGTCCGGCCACCGGTCACCGCGAGCGTCGCGGTCACCGCGGCGGCGAGCAGGCAGAGCACGAAGAGCCAACCGGCGGCCCGGACCGTGCCGACGGCGATCAGCGCGACCGTCGCGCCCGCCCAGGCGGCCTGCACCGCCCGCCCCGGTGCCCCCGTGGCACCGGGACGGACGGTGTTCGCGGCCTCTGGCGGAACCGCCGCCGGGGTCGGACCCGGCACGGCGGTCGGAGCCGCCGGAGTGGTTGGTGCCGGTGCAGCGGTTGGCGTCGGTACAGCGGTTGGAGCCGGTACGGCGGTTGGCGTGGCGGCGGTGAGAGTCGGCGCAGCCGTCGCGGCTGGCGGGGCCGGCGTGGCCGCCGGTGGCCGCGCGGCGCTGGTGGCGGCCGTCGTGGCGGCGTCCGGGGTCGACGCGAGGGTGGTGGCTCCCGCCGTTGCGGCTGGCGTGCCGGCGGAGGTCGACTCGGCGGTGGCCACAGCGGGCGCAGTGGTCAGCGGCGGTGCCGGCGGTGCGCCCGGTGCGCTGGGCGGCAGTCCCGGTTGGGGATCCGGTGCAGGGGACGCGGTGCGTTCGGTCAGGTCGGTTCCGGCGGACGGCGTGCCGGACCGGACGACGACTTTGGCGGTGGCGAGCGCGGCGGTGGCCGCCAATGCGGCGACCAGCCAGCCCAGTCCGGGCCGGACCACCGTCAGCACCGAGGCGCCGACGACCGCCGCCGCCGTCAACACGCCCAGGAGCAGCGGATGGGCAGTGCCGCTCGGCCCCGGCCAGCGCCGCGCGAGCAGCGACGGTGGCCGTGGTGGAACGGACTGGGACGGCCAGGGCTGCGGCGGCCAGGGTTGGGGCCGGCCGGCCGTCGGCGGGGGCGTCGGCCCGGGCCCGACCCAGGGCTGGCCGGGCTGGCCAGGCTGAGCGGGCTGGGCGGGCTGGACGGGCTGGACGGCCTGGGCGGGCGGGGTGGGCTGCGGTCCGGTCGGTCCGGTGGCCGGTGCGGACGTGCTGCCGGGGCTGGTCATGCGGCCTCTTCTCGGTGTGGCCCGTTGCTCGGGATGGTGACCCGGATGCGGCAACCGGGTTGGGAGTTTCGGGCGGCTCCGGCCGGGTCGAGGACCCCGATCTGACCGCCGTGCAGCTCGACGACCCAGCGGGCGATGGCCAGGCCCAGGCCGGTCCCACCGCCGGCCGCCCGGTCGCCGCGGGTGAACCGCTCGAACACCCGGGAACGCTCGGCCGTCGGAATGCCCTGCCCCTCGTCGCTCACCTCGAAGTGGAGTTGGCCGGCGTGTTCCTCGGCGCTCACCCGCACGGTGCCGCCGGGTGGGCTGTGCCGCGCCGCGTTGTCCAGCAGGTTCGCGAACACCTGGTGCAGCCGCCACGGGTCCGCGCGTACGGTCAGCGGCACCGCCAGCTTGCGGAGCCGGAAGTCCACGTCGAGCCCCGCTCCGGCGGCGCTGGCGGTGGCGTGCTCCACCGCCTCGTCCAGGAAGTCCCCGACGTCGATGCGGACCCGGCGCAGCGGCACCACCCCGGCGTCGAGACGGGACAGGTCGAGCAGGTCGGCGACGAGGTGCCCGAGCCGTTCGGTCTGGGACAGCGCCGCGCGCAGGGCCGCGGGCTCCGGCTCGGCCACCCCGTCCACCATGTTCTCCAGTACGCCCTGCAACGCGGTGATCGGCGTACGCAGCTCGTGGGAGACGTTGGCGATCAGCTCGCGCCGGCGCTGGTCCGCCGCGTGCAGGTCCTCGGCCATCTTGTTGAACGCCTGGGCCAGCTCACCCACCTCGTCGCGGGAGGTGGCGCGCACCCGACGGGTGTAGTCGCCGCGGGCCATCGCCCCGGCGGCCGCCGTCATCTCGCGCAGCGGAGAGGTCATCCCGTGGGCGAGCACCTGCGAGGTGACCAGCGCGATGCAGATGACGGTGATCGAGGTGCCCGGCGGGAGCCAGCCGATGCCGTACCAGAAGTAGCCGATGGCCACCGCCCAGGAGGCGACCAGCAGGACGCCGAGCTTCATCTTGATCGAGCGGACCGGGTCCAGCGGGCGAGGCAGCGCCCGGTCCAGCCAGTCCACCACTCGGTGGTTGGTCACGCGGGCACCTCCAGGGCGTACCCGACGCCGTGCACGGTCCGGATGAGATCGGCGCCGAGCTTGCGCCGCAGGGCCTTGACGTGGCTGTCCACGGTGCGGGTGCCGGTGCCTTCGGCCCAGCCCCACACGTCGGCGAGCAGCCGCTCCCGGGGCAGCACGGTGCGGGGCCGCCCGGCGAGGTGGATCAGGAGGTCGAACTCGGTAGGTGTGAGGTGCACGTCCGCGCCGGAGCGCCGAACCCGCCGCTCGGCCTCATTGATTTCAATGTCGCCGAGCCGGATGGCGGGTGCCGCGGGGGTCGCGGCCCGTTCCATCCGGCGCAGCAGCACGTGTACGCGGGCGGCCAGCTCGCGCATCGAGAACGGCTTGGTCAGGTAGTCGTCCGCGCCGACCGCGAGCCCGACCAGCAGATCGGTCTCGTCGTCCCGGGCCGTGAGCATCAGCACCGGCACCGGCCGGACGGCCTGGATCCGCCGGCACACCTCCAGGCCGTCGAAGCCGGGCAGCATCACGTCGAGGACGACGAGGTCCGGCTGGCCGGTCCGGAACCGCTCGACCGCGCTGGGGCCGTCCGTGGCGATCTCGACGGCGAAACCCTCGGCGCGGAGTCGGGCGGCGACCGACTCGGCGATGGTGCGTTCGTCCTCGACGACCAGGACCCGGCGTTCCTTCATGGGGTCTGACTGTAGGGAGCCACCGTGGAGATCAGTGGGTGGCATTGTGAATAACCTGTGGAGAACGGTTCACCCCTGTGGATAACCCGAGGGTCACGACAGGTGGCCTCGGCGAACGCCCGAGCCTCGTTGTGGACGGACCGAGCGAGCCGCCGGGGTGGCCCGTGCGCCGGTTACTCCAGGCCGACGCGTACCGGGCGGGCCGTGGCGGAGCCGAGCCAGGTGTGCGGGTTGCCGTACCAGCACCAGCCCAGCTTCGGCGCGCCCTGGCTGATCCACAGGGCGGGCACCCGCTTGTCACCGCACCGGGAGCCGACCAGCGAGAAGCACCTGTTGCTGGCCAGCGCCTCCGGATGAAGCGTGATGAAGGCGAGCCCCTCGTCGATGGTGAGCGGCAGCCGATCCTGGGCGGTCATGCCCTCCATCGCCGCGGCCGGGGCGAGGTTGCGGAACTCCTCGCCACGGTCGACGTCGAAGAGCAGGTACGCCGGCCCGGCGGGCACCTCCAGCTCCTTGATCGGGTCGAAGCGCGGCAGGTCGTCCTCGGCGTAGTGCCGGTCGAGGAAGCCGGGCTTGCGCTTGCCGGCCAGGGTGGTGAGTGCGAGCCGAGACTCCACCCCGACCAGGTCCCGCGTGACGACCAGCAGGAACGGCACCCGGGCGTCGGTGGGCGCGGGCAGGCCGGCGGCGCCGTCGACCGCGCGGGCCCGCAGCGGCGCGACCAGATCGCAAAAGGCGCTCTCCGGCATCCCGGCCAGGGCCGGATAGCCCAGTCGCACCAGATGGTCGAGTTGGCGGTCGAACTCGGTCTCGGCGTCGAACGGAGTCTCGTGCACGGCGGCCTCCCGGTTGTCGTATCGCCTATCGTACAACGTACGGGAGAGCCGGGAGCATTCCCGCTTCAGCGACTCCAGTCCTGCTTCGCCGCCCTGACCAGCTTGTCCTTCAGCTCCCGGGTGTGCCGCCGGCTCACCGGCAGCTCGGTGGAGTCGACCACCACCACGTACCCGGAGTTCACCAGGCGCAGCTCCGCGATCAACTTCAACTGCACCAGGTACGACCGGTGCACCCGGACGAAACCGGCATCCGCCCACCGCTCGGCGAGCGTGGCCAGCGAGACCCGCACCAGGTGCGACCCCTCGGCGGTGTGCAGCCGGGCGTAGTCGCCCTGCGCCTCCACCCAGCGGACCGCCGAGCGCGGCAGCATCCGGGTGGTGCCGGCCAACTCGATCGGGATGGTCGGGTCCTCCTCGGCCCGGGCCAGCGCGGCCGGATGCGACGGCACCACCCGCGAGCCGATCACCCGGCGCAGCGACTCGGCCAGCCGTTCGGCGCGTACCGGTTTGCGCACGTAGTCCGTGGCGCCCAGGTCGAACGCGTCCACCGCCCCGTCGTCGTACGCGGTCACGAACACGATCGCCGGCGGCCGGGCGAACCGGCGCAGTACCCGGGCCAGCTCCATGCCGTCCAGGCCGGGCATCCGGATGTCCAGGAAGACCACGTCGACGTCACCGTCGCGCAGCAGCCGCAGCGCCTCGGTGGCGTCCCCGGCGGTGTGCAGACGGGCCACCCGGGGGTCGGCCCGCAGGTGGTACGCCAACTCGTCGAGCGCGGGCGGCTCGTCGTCCACCGCCAGCACCCGCAGGAAGCCGGTGGTCACGAGCCGGCCCGTACGCCCGGGTGGAACTTCGGCACCCGCATGCTCACCCGGGTGCCCGAGCCCAGCCCGGTCTCGACGACCAGACCGAAGCGGTCCCCGAAGACCGACCGCAGCCGCTCGTCGACGTTGGAGAGGCCGACGTGCTGACCCGGGTCGTCCCCCGGGTCGCCGGTGCTGCGGGCCAGCTCGGCGATGCCGGCGGTCAGCGTGGTCGGATCCATTCCCACCCCGTCGTCCTCCACCGTGATGTGGCATTCGGCGCCCGCGTCCCGGGCCTCGATGCTCACCATGCCCGTGCCCGGCTTGCGGGACAACCCGTGCCGGACGGCGTTCTCCACCAGCGGCTGAAGGCAGAGGAACGGGAGCGTCACCGGCAGCACCTCCGGGGCGATCTGCAACCGCACCTGCAACCGGTCGCCGAACCGGGCCCGCTCGATCGTCAGGTACCTGTCGATCGACCGCAGCTCCTCGGCCAGCGTGGTGAACTCCCCGTGCGCCCGGAACGAGTACCTGGTGAACTCCGCGAACTCCAGGATCAACTCCCGGGCCCGCTCCGGGTCGGTGCGGACGAACGAGCCGATAGCGGTCAACGCGTTGTAGATGAAGTGTGGGCTGATCTGCGCTCGCAACGCGCGGACCTCCGCCCTCGCCAGCCGCTCCCGTGACGAGTCCAGCTCGGCCAGGGCGAGCTGGTTGCCCGCCCAGTGCGCCGTCTCCAGGGTGGCCTGGACCAGTCCCGGCGCCGGCACGCCGTCGGCGATCGCCACCAGCGCGCCGACCACCCGGGCGTCCGCCCCGTGCAGGGGCGCGACCACCGCCCCGCGGATCGGGCAGTCGACCCGGTCGCACCGCAGGTCGGATTCCCCGAGCACCGTCGAGCGCCCGGTGGCCACCGAGCGCTGGGCCGCCGCGAGCAGTTGCGCACCGTGGTGCGTGCCGCGTCCGTCGAGGGCGAGCACCTCGTCGGCGTCGGTGAGCGCCAGCCCGACCGCGCCCACCAGGGCCCGCAGATGGCGTACGGCCTTCGTCGCGCCCGCCGCGCTCAGCCCCGCCCGCAGCGGCTCGGCGGCCAGCCCGGCGGTGTGCAGCACCTCGTAGGTGGCCCGTTGGGTGGCGGTGGCGATGCCGCGCCGGGCGCGCAGCCGCAGCACCGCCAGCAGGGCCGCGGTGAGCGCGGTGACCAGCGAGACGACGCCGACGACGGCGGAGAGGTTGCCACCCACGCAGCGATCCTGACGGCTCGCGGCCCTTAGCGCTAGTACGCGCCCTTGCGGGCGAGCACCACCCCGACGGTGCGCCACAGGATGCTCAGGTCGTACGCCAACGACCAGTTGTCGACGTAGTAGAGGTCCAGCCGGACGGCCTCGTCCCAGGACAGGTCGGAGCGGCCGGAGACCTGCCAGAGACCGGTCATGCCGGGGCGGACCAGCAGGCGACGCCGCACATCGCCCAGGAAGTCGCCGTCGTCGGCCGGCAGCGGGCGGGGCCCGACCAGCGACATCTCACCCCAGAGCACGTTGATCAACTGCGGCAGCTCGTCCAGCGACGAGGCCCGCAGGAAGCGACCCACCGGGAAGACCCGGGGATCCTGCTTCATCTTGAACAACATGCCGTCGGTCTCGTTCTGGTCGGTGAGGCTGGCCAGCCGATCCTCGGCGTCGACGTACATGGTCCGGAACTTCCACACCCGGAAGGTGCGCCCCTCGTGCCCCACCCGGGGCTGACGGAAGAACACCGGCCCGGGGTCGGAGATGCGGATCGCCACGGCGATGGCGACGAAGAGGGGGATCAGCAGCAGCAGGCCCAGGCCGGCGGCGACCCGGTCCATCAGGTTCTTGGCCAGCAGCGCCGGCCCGGAGAGAGTCGGCTCCTCGACGTGCAGCAGCGGCAGACCCTCGATCGGCCGGATGTGCACCCGAGGGCCGGCGATGTCGGTCAACTGCGGTGCGACCACCAGGTCGACGCCGGAGCCCTCCAACTGCCAGGCCAGCCGGCGCAGCTCGCCCGGCTCGGCGCTGGCCGACCCGCAGACGGCGATGGTGTCCCCGCCGACCTCACGGACCAGGGCCAGGACGTCGCGGCCGGCGTGCACCGGCACCGGGGTCGGCACCCCGCGGGCCGCCGCGTACCCGTCGGTGATGTGGATCGCGACCGGGACCAGCCCGGCGTTCGGGCTGCGGGTGACCGCCGCGTAGACCTCCAAGCACTCCGGCAGGGTGCCGACCAGCACCATCCGGTGTGCCGCCTGGCCGGCCCGACGACGGATGTAGTGCAGCGCCCAACGGGCCACGAAGCGGCCCCACAGGATCAGCAGGAGCGCCCCGAGCAGGGCCGTGCCGACCGTCCAGCGAGACAGCGCGGTCTTGGTGGCGAACGCGAGGAAGGAGACGCTGGCCGCGACCGTGACGGCGGCCCGGATGACCCGCTTGAACTCGTCCGGCCCGAGCCCCAGGTAGCGCCTGTCGTACGCCCGGTTGCTCCAGAGGATGACCACCCAGCCGAGCGGCAGCAGCAGGTAGGAGACGGTGTGGAACCAGGTCGGATCCTGGTTGGTGCCGGAGAAGCCGGAGGCGGCCTGGTCGAAGAGCTGGATCGCGATCCAACTGGCGAACGCCGCCGCGCCGAAGTCGAGCAGCAGCAGGATGGCCGTGTAGGGGCGGTGCCAGCGGGAGACACGGCGTCGCGCCCTGGCCCATGCCGACCGAGGGACGCCGTTGTGTGACGGCGGCGTCGGCGGCTGGATCTCGAAGCTGTCGACGTGCCGCACGAGTCTGCTCCGGCCTTCGTTGGATACCGGGCGCTGGAGGCTTGCCGTCACCTCACCCATGTCCTCCCGCATGACACGGGCCGCTCACTCGGCGTGAGGGCCCGGGTCGCCCACCGTCCCAGTCTCCCACGTGGGCTCCGACCGGTCGCCGCCCCGAAGGAGATTGGCGACCGATGGTGCCGGCGGGATCTGGCCGGCTCTGCACCATTTCAGAAGCCGGGGACCGGGCCACTATACCGATGGATGCGCGTGTGGCGAGAACGGTGGACGGGAGCTTCGGCTCAGTCTGGCCGATTCCGCTCCGTAGTCGCCGAGTGCAATTACTCACCGTACAAGGCGGGACAACCTTCGGTCAGCGAGCGGCTTGCCGCCCGTCTGGCACGTCGCGCAGTACTGCAGGCTCGAATCGGCGAACGACACCTCCCGGACGGTGTCCCCGCAGACCGGGCAGGGCAGCCCGGTACGGGCGTGCACCTTCAACCCGGACCGCTTCTCACCCTTCAGCTCGGCCGCACGCTGGCCGAGGGACCGCTCGACCGCGTCACCGAGCACCTGGCGGGTCGCCGCGTACAGGGTGGCGAGCTGGGCGTCCGTGAGCCGGTCGGTGATCGCGAACGGGGACAGCTTCGCGGCGTGCAGGATCTCGTCCGAGTACGCGTTGCCCACCCCGGACAGCACCGACTGGTCGGTCAACACCCCCTTGACCTGCCCGCGCCGACTGCGCAGTCGCTCGGTGAAGGTGGGCAGGTCGGCGGCGAGCGCGTCCGGGCCCAGCTTGGCCACCCCCGGCACCGCGGCCGGGTCGGTGACCAGGTACGCGGCCAGCTTCTTCTGGGTGCCGGCCTCGGTGAGGTCGAAGCCGGAGCCGTCGTCGAGCCGGACACGCACCGCGATCGGGCCCTTGCCGGGTCGCAGCGGCGTCGTGGCGGGAAACGCCTCCCGGTAGTGCAGCCAGCCCGCCCGGGCCAGGTGCACCACGAGGTGCAGATCACCCTCGACGACCACGTCGAGGAACTTGCCGTGCCGGCGGGCGTCGACCACCGCCCGACCAGCGACCGCGGCGGGTGCCGGGTCGTACGTCTTCAGGGCGCTGATCGCGGCGATCTCCAGCCGGTCGACACGCCGCCCCACCGCGCGCTGCCGCAGGTAACCCGCGAGCGCCTCAACCTCCGGTAGTTCGGGCACCAGCCAACGGTAGCCTTCTTTCCCGTGAGAATCGTGGTGGCGCACAACCGGTACCGGGAAGCTCAGCCCTCCGGCGAGAACACGATGGTCGACTCGGAGATCGCTCAGCTCAACGCCGCCGGCGTCGAGGTGCTGCCCTTCATCCGCAGCTCGGACGAGATCCCGTCGATGTCGAAGGCGGCCAAGGCGCTGCTGCCGATCTCGCCGATCTGGGCGCCGCGCGCTCAGCAGGACCTGAGCTGGCTGCTCACCGAGCACCGCCCGGACGTGCTGCACCTGCACAACCCGTACCCCCTGATCTCGCCCTGGGTGGTGCGGACCGCGCACCGGCACGGCGTGCCGGTGGTGCAGACGGTGCACAACTACCGGCAGGTCTGCTCGTCGGGGATCTACTTCCGCGACGGGGTGATCTGCCAGGACTGCAAAGGTCGGGCGCTGGGCGTGCCGGCGATCAAGCACCGGTGCTACCGCGACTCGACGGCGCAGAGCGCTCTGATGGCGACCACCCTGGCGGTGCACCGGGGCACCTGGCGCTCGGTGGACCGGTTCATCGCGCTCACCACGGCCATCGCCGACCACCTCCGCGATTACGGCATTCCGGACGACCGGATCGTCGTGAAGCCGAACGCCGTACCCGATCCCGGCCGGCCGGCCCCGCTGGGTGACGGCTTCCTCTACATGGCCCGGCTGTCGCCCGAGAAGGGTGTCGACCTGCTGCTGGACGCCTGGCGTCGCCATCCGGTGGGCACCCTGGGCACGCTGCGCGTGGCCGGTGACGGCGAGCTGCGCCCGCTGGTGGAGGCCGCCGCCGCCGAGCGACCCGACGTGGTCTACCTCGGTCAGCTCGACCGCGCCGGGGTACGCGCCGCGGTCGAGGCGAGCGCCGTGGTGATCGCGGCCTCGATGTGGCACGACGTGCTGCCGACCGTGATCATCGAGGCGCTGGCCAGCGGCCGGCCGGTGCTCGGCACCGCGTTGGGCGGTATTCCGTACCTCGTCGGAGCGGACGCCCCGCACGAGCCCGCCGGCACCGGCCCGGCCGAGACCGCCTCAGCGGTCGCCGGGGGCGGCGGGCCGGTCATGCCGGCCGGGATCGGCCTCGGCGAGGCCGGCTGGGTGGTGGCTCCGGAGCCGGCCGCGCTGGCGGCAGCCCTGCCGGTGGCCCGGGCCGGCGCGTCCGGACTCACCCTGGCCGCCCGCGCCCGCTACGAGCGGACCTTCCACCCGGACGTGGTCACCAAGCAGCTCATCGACATCTACGCGGGGATGGCCCACGCCGTAACGCCGTAACTTCGGAGCGCGGGAGGAGAGCACCTACTGTTCGCTCCCTTTGCTCTGCTTCAGCGGAGGAAACACCCGGTGTCCGGATATCGGACGCCACGTGTTTCCTGGGCTGAAGCAGAGCAAAGGAGGACTCGAACACCCTTGGTACCGGTCCGGGAGTGGCGCGGGCGGGGGATCAGCGCAGCGAGGCGCGGGCGGAGAAGGCGATGCTGGCCAGCAGGAAGCCACCGTTGACGATCGTGAACGCGATGATCACCCAGAGGACCAGCGCGGGGGCCACGGCCAGCACCAGGGCGGCCACGAAGACCACCGCGCCGTAGTCACGGACCAGCTTCACCAGGCGCACCGGCAGCGAGGTCGAGGTGACCATGCTGGCCGCGTTCGGGCCGGCCTGCATCACCGACGTCACCAGGTTGACCATCCAGGTGCCCGCGAAGGTCGCCACCAGCCAGGTCGGCGTCGACGGCTCCTGCGCCACGGCGGTGGCGGCCAGGGCGGCCACCAGGGCGATCTGCGCGGCCACGTCGCAGAGCACGTCGACGCGGGCGCCGGCCGCGCTGCCCTGGCCGGTCACCCGGGCGAGCTGCCCGTCGGCGCAGTCCAGGGAGTACGCGACCTGCCAGCCGACCAGGGCGAGCAGGCCGACCACCCAGGCCGGTACGTCCCCGTCGGCGACCGGGCCGGCGAGCGCCACCACGGTGATGGAGGTGGCCAGCCCGAGCACCAGGTTGGTGATGGTCAGCGCGGTCGGGCGCAGCCCGAGGCGTTGCGCGACCAGCGCGAAGACGGCCCCCAGCCACTGGCTGATCGATTCGCTGAACAGGCCGCCGCCCCGGTTCACCCGGTGGAAGTCGGCGACGGTGGGACGGGGGTCAGCCAAGCTGGTCGCGGATTGCACCGGCGTAGTCTGCCAGCCGCTCCCGCGTCTCGGTAGGCGACAGGGCCAGGTGCTCGAGGATCGTGTACCGGTCCGGGCGGGTACGCGGAGCGAACTGCACCGCCTCGACGAACTGGTCGTCGGTGAGCGTCACCTCGGCGGGAAGTCGGGGCAGGCCGTGCCGGGCGAGGCAGGCCGACATCTCCCCGAAGCGGCGCAGGTCGCCGCGCAGCCAGGTGCAGAACAGCGCACCCAGCCCGGCCAGCTCGCCGTGCGAGGCGGTCCCCGGGAAGAGCGAGTCGACCGCGTGCATGATCTCGTGGCAGCCGCCGCTGGACGGCCGGCTGGTGCCGCAGACCGCCATCGCCAGGCCGCTGGAGATCAGCGCCTCAGCCAGGACGGTGACGAAGGCGTCGTCGCTCATGTCGCCGGGGTGGTTGAGCACCGCTTCGGCGCCCGCCCGGGCCAGCGAGGCGGCCAGCCCGTCGACCGGTTCGCCGCGTACCTGCCGGGACAGCTCCCAGTCGGCCAAGGCGCTGATGTTGCTGATCACGTCGCCGATGCCGGCCCGGTTGTGCCGGTCCGGGCCGCTCTCCACGAAGTCCAGGTCGACGATCACCGCGATGGGGATGTGCACTCCGTAGGAGCCCTTGATCCCGTCGGTGATGAGGCTGGCCACCGGGGAGGCGATCCCGTCGTTGGCGAGGCTGGTCGCCACCGACACCATCGGCAGCCCTCGGCGGGTGGCCGCGTACTTGGCCACGTCGATCGTCTTGCCGCCGCCGATCCCGACCACCGCGTCGTACGACCGGGCGCGAAGTTTGCCGCCGAGGTCGTCGGCGGCGTCCAGGGTCGCCCCGGCGACCGTGAACACGTCGGCCGTCCGCAGCGACGGCCGGATCAGCTCCGCGATCTGCGCGCCCTGACCCGGACCGACCACCACCGCGACGTCGCCCCCGGAGGAGATCCGCCCGTCGGCCAGGATCGCGCCCAGGTCGGCGACCGCCCCGCGTCGCACGTCGATGTGCAGCGGGGTGAGGACGCTCCGAGCTAGTAGCGGCACGCGATCTCCCGCGCGCGGGCCAGGTCGGCGTGGTTGTCGACCTCGACCCACGGGACGTCGCCGATCGGCGCCGCCCGCACCTCCCCGCCCCGGTCGGCGAACTCCTGGTAGCCGTCCTCGTAGTAGAGGTTCGGGTCCCGCCGCCAGGTCGCCTCCAGCGCGTCGGCGAGCGCGTCGGCGACCTGCGGCTCGATCAGCGTCGCGCCGATGTACTCCCCGTACGCCTCGCCCGGGTCCATGATCTTGGTGATCCGGGTGAGCTGGCCGGCGGCGTCGAAGGTGGTCTTCATCTCCTCCTCGGCCAGCGGCTTGAGGGTGTCCACCGCGAGCAGGATGCCCGGGCCGCGCTCGGCCAGCAGGGTCTTCTCGATGCTCACCGGGTGCACGGTGTCCCCGTTGACCAGCAGCACCCCGCGCGCGAAGTACTCCCGGGCCAGCCAGAGGGAGTAGGCGTTGTTCCACTCCTCGGCCTTGTCGTTGTGCACCAGGGTGAGCGTGACCCCGTACTTCTTCTCCAGGTCGGCCTGCCGCTCGCGGACCGCGTCCGCCGCGTAGCCGACCACGATCACGATGTCGGTGAGCCCGACCTCGGCCAGGTTGCCCAGCGCGATGTCCAGGATCGTCGTCTCGCCGTCCACCGGCACCAACGCCTTGGGCAGGGTGTCGGTGTACGGGCGCAGCCGTCGTCCCGCTCCGGCCGCGAGCACCATTCCGATCATCGCGACATCCTCCCTCGTCCTGCTCCCCGTCACCGGTGGAGGATAGCGCCGGCCGGCCGTGCCGCTCCGGCCAACCGGGTCAGCCGGGCAGCGCCGCCAGGTCGGCGAGCATGGTCAGCCGCTCCTGGGCGTCGAGCGCGGCGTACGGGCCGGCCGCCCGGCGGTCGGTCTCCAGCTCGATGGCGAGCCGCTCGGGGCCGGCAGGCAGGGCGGCGACGCTGGACGCGGTGTGTCCGGCGGCCGTCCAGGCGGCGGCGTGCGCGTCGGCCCGGTGGTAGCGCAGCGTGCCGAGCCGGTTGAGCAGCAGCACGCCGGGCGGGGTGCCGTCCGGCTCGTGCGGGGGCGCCAGCGCCGCGAACGCCGACCCGTTCCGGTCGCCGTCGGTGTCGGTGTCGGCCAGCACCAGGGCGTACGTCAGCAGCCGGCCGAGCCCCGCCACGAGCCGCGTGACCCGTTCGTCGTGCCCGGCCCACAGCTCTTCGGTGACCTCGGCGTGCACCTGGTACAGCTCGGTGAGGAAGGCGGTGCCCCGCTCGGTGGCGGAGAGCGCCCCGTCCGGGCGGCGGTGGAGCATGCCGTACGCCACCTGCTTGTCCACGGCCCGGCGGACCGTGACCGGGTCGGTGTAACGGGTGATCGCCGCGAAATCCGGCCCATCGACAGTGCCGCCCGGCGCGGCGAGCCGGGTGCGCAGGTCCACCAGGAAGCCGTTCGCCGTCGGCCCGCCGTACCGCTGGCTCAGCTCGGCGCCGCCACCGTCGCGACCGGCCAGCATGCCGGCGCGGAACGTCCGGTCCACGGCCGGGGCGAGCAGCCCGGCGATCCGGTGCGGCGCCAGCTCGACGGTGTTCACCGAACGATCGACCGCAGGGCGGCGAAGCCCTCCTCCGCGATCCGCCGGATCAGGCCGTCGTTGACGTCGCGGTTCTCGTCCAGCACGGTCACCTCGTGCTCGGCCAGCCAGCGGTACTCGGTGTGCTTGCCCGCCTCCAGCCTCGGGTGGTCGAGGTCGCCGTCCACCCGGACCAGGAAGTCGTACTCGATGCGGGCCAGGCCGTCGTCGCCGACGTAGTGGTATTCGCCCACCTGGCCGAGGACGTCGGAGACGAGCCACCCGGTCTCCTCGGTGACCTCCCGGCGCAGCGCCTCGTCGATCTCCTCGCCCGGTTCCAGATGGCCGCCGACCACGTCCCAGCAATTGGGAAACAGGCGTCGCTGGGGTGAGCGGCGCTGGAAGAAGATTCGGCCGTCGTGATCGACGATCAGCGCGCCGGCGCAGCGCAGGGGCTCGGTGGACACGCTCCGACAGTAGCGAGCGGCCCGGCATCGCGACGATGCCCGGTCTTGTGCCGGAAACATCCACCGACGACCATGTCCGTACCGAATGCCACCGTCCCAAAGGGGTGATGTGTGATGCAGGTACGGGAAGCGATGTCCAGCCAGGTCCTCGTCGTCGGTCCGGAGCACACGCTGCGTCAGGCGGCCCGCATGATGTCGGCCCGCGGTGTCGGGTCCGCGGTCGTGATCGACCCGGACTCCGAGGGCGTGGGGATCATGACCGAACGCGACGTGTTGAAGGCCATCGGCGCCGGCCTCGACTGCGACACCGAACGCACCGGCGCCCACCTGACCTGGGACGTGGTCTACGCGGGGCCGGAGTGGACGGTCGCCGAGGCCGCCGCCGCGATGGCCCGCGGCGGCTTCCGGCACCTGGTGGTGCTCGACGGCCGGGAGGTGGCCGGGGTGATCTCGGTCCGGGACATCATGCGGGTCTGGGCGGAGAGCCAGGTGGCCGCCACGACCTGACCCGCGCAGGTGTGCCAGGCCGGATCGACGGGTAAGGATCCCTCGCGGGCGCGGAGATGCCGTGGCCCGTGGGGGAGGGCCCGATGCGTGACGCGGAGCGCCTGATCGAGCAGCAGTACGCGATGCTTCTGCGGCGGGACGTGGCCCGGCTGCCGGACCTGTACGCCCCGGAGGCGTTCTATGCCATGCCGGGTGTAACGGTCCGGCCGATCGAGCTGCCCGCACTGCTGCGCACCTGGACGGGCGCTTTCGCGGACCTGCGGGTCGACCCGTTGGGCGTGGTGCGCACGTCCGGCGGCGCGGCCGTTGAGCTGCGCCTCAGCGGCACCCACACCGGCACGCTGCACTCTCCGTACGGCACCGTCGCTCCGACCGGCCGGTCGGTGAGCTGGGAGGTTGCCGACGTGGTCCGGGCACGCCGGGGTCGGATCGTCGCGTGGCGCTCCTACTTCGACTGGAGCCAGCTCCTCGACGCGCTGGGCGTGCAGTTTGAGGGCCTTTCCCGGGCGACGCAGCACGACTCGCTCGCACTTCCGGTCTGATCTGACGGCGACCGGCCGAGCCGGGTCACCCGTCCCGGTGGCTCAGGATGCGGACATCGCCGTGCCGTCCGCGCGTCCCCCGCCGCCGCCCGTACGCTCAATATCCATGACCGCCGAGCAGCTGATCTCCTTTGCCCGTGGGGCGCCCTCGCTGGACATCGTCGATGTCGAGGGGCTCAAGGCCGCCGCCGTACGCGCCTTCGACGCCGACCCCGCGGGGGTCACGGCGTACGGCACCTCCGTCGGTTACCTTCCGCTGCGAAAGTGGATCGCCGAGAAGCACGGGGTGGAAGCCAACCAGGTGCTGGTCACCAACGGCTCGCTCCAGGCCGACGCCTTCCTCTTCGACCACCTGGTCCGTCCCGGCGACGCGGTGGTGGTCGAGCGTCCGACGTACGACCGCACGCTCCTCAACCTTCAGCGGATGGGCAGCGAGCTGCACGGCATCTCGGTCCAGCCGGACGGTCTGGACACCGCCGAGCTGCGCAAGCTGCTGGAGTCCGGGGTCCGCCCCCGGCTCGCGCACGTCATCCCGAACTACCAGAACCCGGCCGGCATGACCCTGTCGCTGGAGAAGCGCCGCGAACTGCTCGACCTGGCCGCCGAGTACGAGTTCACGATCTTCGAGGACGACCCGTACGCGGACATCCGCTTCCGCGGCGAGGCGCTGCCGTCGATGCTCTCGCTGGACACCCGCAACGTGGTCGTGCACGCGTCGAGCTTCACCAAGACCGTCTGCCCGGGCGTGCGGGTCGGCTATCTGGTCGGTCCGGCGGATCTGATCGCCGACATCGCCAAGAACGCGACGAGCCTCTACATCTCGCCCGGCATGGTGTCGCAGGCGATCGTGCACCAGTTCTGCGTCTCCGGCGACATCGACCGCTCGATCGAGACCGTTCGGGCGGCGCTGGGCGAACGCGCCCGGGTGCTGGCCGAGTCGCTGCGCCGGCACCTGCCGCAGGCGCGGTTCGTGGAGCCCGACGGCGGCTACTTCCTGTGGGTGGAGTTCCCCGAGGACGTGCTGGTGGACCGGCTCGCCCCGGCGGCGGCCGAGCGTGGTGTCGCGGTGGTCAAGGGCAGCGACTTCGTTCTCGACGGTGGGCGGCACGCCCTGCGGCTGGCCTTCTCGGCCGTGACAGCCGACAAGATCGACGAGGGTGTCCGGCGGCTCGCGGCGGCCGTCGAGGCTGTCCGGAGCTGATTTCTGTCGGGTTCCCGACAGAACGACGATGCCGGCCGTCCCGGGACTCCCCAGCGGGCGGCCGGCGGCTCACAATGCTGCGAGCGTCACCCGTCAGGTGTAGCGGGGGCCACCCCGCCGCCCCTCGGGCCACGCGTGCAGCACAACCCCCGCCCCCACGGGCGCCGGGTGGGCCGTGTCGTCCTTCACCCCCCGATGCGGCCCGGCCCGCCCGGCGCCGCACCCGCGACCGCCGTCACACCTGCCGGTGGCGACCACCGGCGTAGCCTGCAAGCCGCAGGCGAGCGCGGGGAGGTGTCGCGATGACGGATCGGGCAGAGCGGGGCCGGACGGTCCCGCTGAACACGTCCCGGGTGCTGCGACCCCGGGCCTGGCCGTCCCCGGTCCGGGCGGTGACCAGGATGCTCAACGCCGACGGATCGCCGCCCACCCCGGCCCCCACCGGCACCGGCCGCAGCGGGGTGGTCGACTGCGCGCTCTACATCGACGGCAAGCGGCAGCCCGGCGACTGGACGTACGCGGACGCGTTGGAGGCGGCACGCCGGGAGGAGCACGGCTTCGTCTGGATCGGGCTGCACCAGCCGGAGCTGGCCGAGATGACCGCCATCGCGGACACGTACGGCCTGCACGAGCTGGCCGTCGAGGACGCGGTGAAGGCCGAACAGCGACCCAAGCTGGAGCGGTTCAACGACGTCAGCTTCCTGGTGCTGCGCACCGCCCGGTACTGCGAGCACACCGAGCTGACCGAGACCTCCGAGGTCGTCGAGACCGGTCAGGTGATGCTCTTCATCGGCCCGAACTTCCTGATCAGCGTCCGGCACGGGGACGCCTGCCGGCTCTCCCCGGTCCGCGCCGACCTGGAGACCAAGCAGGATTTGCTGCTCCAGGGCCCGTGGGCGGTGGCGTACGGCGTGACCGACCGGGTGGTCGACCTCTATCTGGAGGTGGCCGAGCAGCTCGAGGACGACCTGGATCAGCTGGAGGCCGAGGTCTTCGACCGCAACAGCCACGGCCGGATTCAGCGGATCTACCAGATGAAGCGGGAGCTGGTGGAGTTCAAGCGGGCGGTGATCCCGTTGCAGCGACCGCTGATGAACCTGACCTCCCAGGTCAACCGCGACGTGCCCAAGGAGATCCGGCGGTACTTCCGGGACGTGCAGGACCACCTCAGCCGCACCGTCGAGCAGGTGAACTCGTACGACGACCTGCTGAACTCGATCCTGCAGGCGCGGCTGGCCCAGGTCACCGTCGACCAGAACAACGACATGCGCAAGATCGCCGCGTGGGCGGCCATCGCCGCGGTCTGGACCTCCATCGCCGGCGTCGAGGGCATGAACTTCGACAACATGCCCGAGCTGAAGATGACGTACGGCTATCCGGTGGCCCTGGCCCTGATGCTCGGTGTCTCCCTGGCCCTCTACCGCTGGTTCCGCCGCAACGGCTGGCTCTGACCCGCGACGGCGCGGGCCGGCGCGAAAGGCTCTGACCCGCGAAAGCGCCGGCGAGCGGGGAGAACCCGCGTCGCCGGCGCTCGCTGCGCTGCTGTGCCGGGGGTCAGCGGCGGCCGTTGGTGCGGGCGGTGTCCTTGCCCAGCGCCTTGGTGAGGTCGTCGGTCGGGCGTCCGGAGACGTCCGTGGCGCCCTCGGCGACCGACGGGACCTTGCCGGTCGGGCGGACACTGGTCGGCTTGGCCGTGTCGGTGGTGCTGGCGCTGTCGCCGCCGGCCACCGCCGAGCTGCCGGCACCGGTCATCCCGGCCATGGCGGACCCGTCGGTCCCCTTGGTCGCGCCCGGCGCGGCCGGCGTCGGCACCTCGATCGAGTCGACCTCGTCGCGCATCGGCTCCAGGGTGCGGGTCGGGTCGTACTCCGCCCACTCCTGCTGCTCCCGGCGGCGACGCAGGGCGACCGCACCGGCCAGGCCGGCGATGGCACCCGCGGCCAGCAGGCCGGTCATCATCGAGCCGCGACGGCGCGGCTGCTTCTTCTTACCGGTGATCCGCATGGTCTTCGACTTGGCCTTCCTGGTCAGCGGCCCTGCCTGCGTGGCGCCGTCCCGGGCCGCCGCCGCCAGCGGTGCCAGCGTGGTGAGTGTGGTTCCCCAGCCGGTCGCCGCGCGGTCGCGCACCTTCACCGCGGCCGGCCCGACGTAGCCCCGGGCCACCTGGACCCGCGGACCGACAGTCGCGCCCGCGCCCTTGGCCGCATGGTTGGCTGCCTGCATCAGGTGGCTGATGCTCTGGTTCAGCTCGGCCTTGGCGAGCTGGCCCTGGGACTGACGCCGCCCGATTCCAAACACGGTCCTACCTCCTGGGAGTTGTTCCTTCGTCATCCTCCACCTTCGGATGCCTCCGCGATGCCAGATCGGGCACATGGGAGGATCCGCATGGAACTGACCAACGAGTGAGGAGTACCCGTGGCCGAGGCTGTCTACGCCACCCTGCACACCAACGCTGGCCCGATCCGGCTGGAGCTCTTCGGAAACCACGCTCCGAAGACGGTCCGCAACTTCGTCGACCTGGCCGAGGGCAACCGGGAGTACACCGACCCGCGCACCGGTCAGCCGGGCAACGGGCCGTACTACGACGGCACCATCTCGCACCGCGTGATCAGCGGTTTCATGGTTCAGATGGGCGACCCGACCGGCACCGGTCGGGGCGGGCCGGGCTACAAGTTCGCCGACGAGTTCCACCCGGAGCTGCGCTTCGACCGGCCGTACCTGCTGGCGATGGCGAACGCCGGGCCGGGCACCAACGGTTCGCAGTTCTTCATCACGGTGTCCCCGACGCCGCACCTCAACAACCGGCACACCATCTTCGGCCAGGTCGCCGACGAGGAGTCGGTGAAGGTCGTCGACTCGATCGCGAACACCCCGACCGGCCCGAGCGACCGTCCGCTGCAGGACGTCGTCATCGAGCGGGTCGAGATCGAGCGGTCTGCCGCCTGACGAACCCGCGAGGTACCTTTGCTCGCATGATTGAGCGCTCCGGAGCACCGCGCCGGCAAGCGTCGGTGAGCCGCGCGGTGGCGGACGGAGGATCGGCCCGGTGAGCGAGTCCCCGCCGACCACCCCGGTCTGCTACCGGCACCCTGGTCGGGAGACCTACGTCCGGTGCACCCGCTGCGACCGGCCGATCTGTCCGGACTGCATGCGGGAGGCGTCCGTCGGGCACCAGTGCCCGGAGTGCGTCAACGAGGGACGTCGCACCGTCCGGCCGGCACGTACCGCCTTCGGTGGTGGTACGGCCGGCCGGCACGGCTACGTCACCAAGGGCATCATCGCCCTGAACGTGCTGGTCATGCTGCTGTCCATCGCCTCCGACCGGGGCGGGGACGCGGCCCTGGGCGGCTCCGGCTTCGGCGGTCTGATGGGCGGCGGCACCCCGCTGACCAACTGGGGTTCCGTGCTCGGGCTGGCGGTCTTCCCCGACGGCACACTCGGCGGCATCGCCGAGGGCCAGTGGTATCGGCTGGTCACCGCGATGTTCCTGCACTACGGCGTGATCCACCTGCTCCTCAACATGTGGGCGCTGTGGGTGCTCGGCCGGTCGCTGGAGGCCAACCTCGGGCCGCTGCGCTTCGGCGCGCTCTATCTGGTCGCGGGCCTCGGCGGTAACGTGGCCGCCTACCTGTTCAGCGCCCAGAACTCGGCGACGGCCGGCGCGTCCACTGCCGTCTTCGGCCTCTTCGCCGCGCTGATCATCATCGAGCGCAAGCTCGGTCGGGACATCTCGCAGGTGATCCCCATCCTGGTGATCAACCTGGTGTTCACGCTGACCGTGCCGGGCATCTCCATCCCCGGGCACCTCGGCGGCCTGGTGGTCGGCGGGGCGATGGCGGCGGTCCTCGCGTACGCGCCACGTGGTCGGCGCACGCTGGTGCAGGCCGTGGGCGGCGCGATCATCCTGCTGATCCTGCTCGGCCTGGTCCTGTTCCGCACCGCGCAACTGCTGAGCTGACGTGTCAGGGGTGCCGGCGGGCGGCGCGCAGCTCGGCGGCCACCTCCTCCGGGGTGGCGCCCAGGTCGTACCTGCCGAACAGGTGCAGCGACTCGCCCGCGTCGATCTCCAGGACCTCGCCGCTCACCCCCCACCGCTGCCGGCGGTCCACGGTGATCGCCTCGACCGTCGGCCAGGGCAGCAGCCGCCGGCCGGCGAAGCCGTGGATGACGGTGAGCCCCGCGGGATCGACCGCCAACCGGACCGGCGCCACCAGGTCCCGGACCGCCCAGGCGGCCAGCGCGGCGGCGGCCACACCGGCCACGACCAGCCGGATCGGGTCGCCGTCGGCGAAGAGCAGGCCGAGGGCGACCAGCAGCACCGCGCCGGCCAGCTTCGCCACCGGCAGGTTCGTCGGCACCCGCCACTGCCGCGCCGGGGAGATCTCGTCCACCCGCCCAGCATGCCAGCGGTGGGCGGCTGTCGGGAGTCGCGGCAGCTCGCCCCGCGGGCGGACGAGGGGTCCACGGACGACGTAGGATCGGGGCAGCCCAAGTTACCGGGGAGTAAACATGAGTGACGCGGTCATCGTCGGCGCGGTGCGCACCCCGGTCGGGCGGCGCAAGGGCAGCCTCGCCGGTGTCCACCCGGTCGACCTGTCGGCGCACGTGCTGCGCGCCCTGGCCGAGCGCACCGGCTTGGACCCGGCGCAGGTCGACGACGTCTTCTGGGGTTGCGTGTCCCAGGTCGGCGAGCAGTCGTGGAACATCGCCCGCAACGCGGTGCTCGCCGCCGGCTGGCCCGAGACGGTGCCCGGCACCACGCTGGACCGGCAGTGCGGCTCCAGCCAGCAGGCCCTGCACTTCGCCGCCGCGACAGTCCTCTCCGGCCAGGCCGACCTGGTGGTCGCCGGCGGGGTGGAGTCGATGACCCGGGTGCCGATGGGCTCCAGTGTGGCAGGCGGCATGCCGTTCAGCGACCAGCTCCGCGCCCGCTACCGGGGTGTCGAGGGCTTCGCCGACGACGCGCCGCTGCCGTTCAACCAGGGCGTCGGGGCCGAGCTGATCGCCCGCCGGTGGCGCCTCTCGCGTACGCAGCTCGACGAGTTCGCGCTGGCCAGCCACGAGAAGGCCGCCGCCGCGCAGGACGCCGGGGCGTTCGACCCGGAGCTGACCCCGGTGCCGCTCGCCGACGGCGGCAAGTTCACGGCCGACGAGGGCATCCGCCGGGACACCTCGCTGGACAAGCTCGGCGAACTGGCCACCCCGTTCCGCGCCGACGGCGTGGTAACCGCCGGGTCCGCGTCCCAGATCTCCGACGGTGCCGCCGCGCTCGCGGTGACCACGTCCGACTGGGCCAGCCGGCACGGACTGCGCCCGCTGGCCCGCATCCACACCGCCGTGGTCGCGGCCGACGACCCGGTCACCATGCTCACCGCGCCCATCCCGGCCACCGCGAAGGCGCTGCGCCGCGCGGGGCTGGGCATCGAGGAGATCGGGGTGTACGAGGTGAACGAGGCGTTCGCCCCGGTGCCGCTGGCCTGGCTCGCGGAGACCGAGGCGGACCCGGAGCGACTCAACCCGCGCGGTGGCGCGATCGCCCTCGGGCACCCGCTCGGCGGCTCCGGCGCCCGGATCATGACCACGATGCTGCAGCACATGCGGGACAACGGGCTCCGCTACGGCCTGCAGACGATGTGCGAGGGCGGCGGCATGGCCAACGCAACGATCGTCGAGCTGGTCTGACCTCGCCGCTCGCAGCCAGCCGAGGAGCACCGCGGGAAATGGTCTCGCCCCGCGTCGGGCACGCCGCCTAGGGTGCCCATCGTGACGACGATCGCCGACGAGCGCGCCCCCGACTGGTCCAGCGCGCAGTGGCAGGAGCAGGCCCGATCCTGGGTCGACGAGCAGCTGAGTCGGGCTGGCCGGCGGGTCACCGGGCCGGTGGAGCCCCGCGTCCGGCCGTGGTCGCTGGTCTGGCGGGTGCCGACCGACGGTGGGCCGGTCTGGTTCAAGGCCAACAACCGGGGCACGACCCACGAGGCGGTCCTGATCGCGACGCTGGCCGGGCTGGCCCCCGAGCGGGTGCTGGCCCCGATCGGGGTGGACCGGGAGCGGGGCTGGTCGCTGCTTCCCGACGGCGGCGAGTCGCTGCGTGACGTGCTGGGCCGCGACCCCGACCTGGCGCACTGGGAGCGGGCGCTGCCCGGGTACGCGGCACTCCAACTCGCCACCGCGCCGCGCGCCGATGAACTGGTCGCCCTCGGCGTACCGGACCACCGCCCGGAGGTGCTGCCCGGACTGCTCGCCGACCTGCTCGACGATCGCGAGTCGCTGCGCGTCGGCGCGGAGGGCGGGCTCGCCGTCTCGACGTACGAGCGGCTGCGGGCGGAGCTTCCGGCGTACGCGCAGCGGTGTCGCCGGCTCGCGGACATCGGCATCCCGGCCACCGTGCAGCACGACGACCTGCACGACGGAAACGTCTTCGCCGGCCCGGCCGGGTACCGCTACTTCGACTGGGGTGACGCCTCGGTGGCGCACCCGTTCGGCACGCTGCTGGTGACCCTGCGCTCCATCCGGTACGCCACCGCGTTGTCGGCGGACGACGCCAGCCTGGCCCGGCTGCGCGACGGTTACCTGGAGGCGTGGACCGACCGCTACGACCGCCACACCCTCGTCGAGGCCGCCGACCTGGCCATGAACCTGGGCGCGGTGAGCCGGTCGCTCTCCTGGCGACGGGCCCTGGACACTGCCGACCCGGCCCGCGCGGAGTACGCCGAGGCGGTGCCCGGATGGCTCGCCGAGCTGTTCGCCGCCACCCCACTTCAGCCGGAGCACTGACCGGCATCCGTCCTGGTCGGAAGTCGGACAGGCGGTGCGACACGAAGCGTGGAACTTCCAAAAATCCGACGTGACCCACATCACCGGCGTCGGGAGGTCGTTGGGCAGGTCATGGACGTCTTCTCCCGAACGTTCCTCCCGGCCGCCACCGAGGCCGGCCTGGCCGTACAGACCGTGAGCCGGCACATGCCGGTCTTCCGTCGCTGCGTCGGCTCGGGTGACGCCACCATCCTGGTCACCCGTTGCAGCCGGCCCGACCGCCCGGTCACCGGCGACTACCTGTTGCTGCTCACCCACCGCCGACTGGTGGTGACCCAGCAGACGAGGCTCCTGCACCGGCTGCGCCTGCACCTCAACACCGAGCTGCGCGAGCTGAGCAACGTCACCTGGAGCCCGGACCCCCGGCTGGGGTCGGTCGAGCTGGCCGCCACCGCGATCGACGGGATCCGTGAGCGGTTCCTCATCCGCACCAGCCACCCGAAGCAGGTGTGGCAGCTCGACGCGCTGCTCAACCACGCGTTCCGGACCCGCCTGCGGGCACCCCGCGAGCGGATCGTCGCCACCATCGGTGACACGCCGGCGGCCGCCCGACCCAGCGTGTTCCGCCCCGCCGTGGCGCGCTGACGCCCGGCGGGCCGGTCGTCCTTCACGCCTCCTTTACCGAACTCGAACACGCACCGATCGCGCCGAGCCGATCGGGTCGGCAATCATGGGCCGGTGACCCTCGAACCGCCGCACCGCGGGCTCGTCCTCGTGGTCGAGGACGAGCCGGCCATCGCCGACCTGGTCCGTCTCTACCTCACCCGCGACGGGTTCGGCGTGCACCTCGAACGCGACGGCGAGGCCGGCCTGAGCGCCGCCCGCCGGCTGCGCCCGGTCGCCTGCGTCCTGGACATCGCCCTGCCCGGTCTCCCCGGCACCGAGATCTGCCGCCGGTTGCGCGAGGCCGGTGACTGGACGCCCGTCATCTTCCTCACCGCCCGCGACGACGAGGTGGACCGGATCGTCGGCCTGGAGCTGGGCGCCGACGACTACGTCACGAAGCCGTTCAGCCCACGCGAGTTGGTCGCCCGGGTACGCGCCGTGCTGCGCCGTACCGCCGGTGGCCCCGAGGGCGCGGAACGACCGCGCGTCGTCGGCCCGGTGACCCTCGACCCGGCCCGGCGGACGGTCACCGCCGCCGGCGTACCGGTGCAGCTCACCTCCACCGAGTTCGACCTGTTGGCGCATCTCATGGCCCGGCCCGGCCGGGTCTTCACCCGGGAGGAGCTGCTGGCCGGCGTCTGGGGCTACGCCGCGCACGCCGGCACCCGCACGGTGGACGTGCACGTCGCCCAGGTGCGGGCGAAGCTCGGCCCGGCCAGCGTCATCCGTACCCACCGGGGCGTGGGGTACGCGGTCGATGCGTGAGCAGCCTGTGCGCTCCGAGTCGCCGACCATGGCGCTGCCGGTGGTCGGCGCCCGCCCACCGGCCGCACCCCGGCGCAGGCGGCTCGGCCGGACGCTGACCGCCCGCGCGGTGCTTGTCACCTGCGCGGTGGCACTGGTGTCGGTGCTCGTCACGGCCATCGTCGCGGTGCCACTGGCGATCCGCGGCGCGGAGCGACGCGACCAGCAGGCGCTCGCCGCGCAGGCCCGACTCGCCGCCGAGGTGTTGCGCACCCGGCTGGACCGGGGTCGCACCGCCGACGAGGAGCGGCTCATCCAGCAACTGCGCGACCAGGGCATCGACGCGTACCTGATCCGGCGCGGGACCGTCGACCGGTCGGGCCTGCCGGCCCGCGTGGTGCAGCGGATCGGGCAGGGCCGCAACGTGTCGGCCCGCCGCCCGGTCAACGGCCACCGCGCCCTGGTGGAGGGCCGGGCGCTGCCCGGCGGCAACGGGGTGGTGCTGTCCCGCGCCACGTCGAACGGGTTGTGGGCGCAGGTGCTGCTCAGCCTCTGGTTGCCGCTGCTGGCCGGGTTGGCCGCCGGCGTGGTGGCCGGCCTCCTGCTGGCCCGTCGCCTGGCCCGACCGATCCGCGTCGCGGCCACCGCCGCCGCCCGACTGCGCGCCGGGGACCGGGCCGTCCGGGTGCCGGTCGAACCGCCGGACGAGGTCGCCGACCTGGCCGAGGCGCTGAACGGCCTGGCCGCGGCCCTGACCACCAGCGAGGGCCGGCAGCGCGAGTTCCTGCTCTCCGTCTCGCACGAGCTGCGGACCCCGCTGACCGCGATCCGGGGGTACGCCGAGGCGCTGGCCGACGGCGTCATCGACGCGGACGACGCCGCCGGCACCGGTCGGACCATGCTGGCCGAGGCCCAGCACCTGGACCGGCTGATCGGCGATCTGCTGGCGCTGGCCCGGCTGGAGGCCGCCGACTTCCCGCTGGAACCGGTGCCGGTCGACCTGACCCGGCTGGCCGCCGAGGCCGAGCCGACCTGGTCGGGTCGGTGCGCCGCGGTGGGGGTGTCGTTCCGCGTGGAGACGCCCGGTCAGCCGGTGTCCGCGTACACCGATCCGGGTCGGATCCGACAGGTGCTGGACGGGTTGCTGGAGAACGCGCTGCGGGTCGTACCCCCGGGGGCGCCGGTGGTGCTCGCGGTCCGGCCGGTCGGTGCGGACCCGGCGGCCGGCGGTGTGCTGGAGGTCCGCGACGGCGGACCCGGCTTCACCGACGACGACCTGGCGGTGGCGTTCGAGCGGGGGGCGTTGCACGAGCGCTACCGCGGGGTGCGCAAGGTGGGCAGCGGGCTGGGGCTGGCACTGGCCGCCGGGCTGGTCCGCCGGCTGGGCGGCGAGATCGTCGCCGGTCACGCGCCCGAGGGCGGCGCCGCCTTCACTGTCCGGCTGCCCGGTGATCCTTACCTGACCCGAACATCGGCCTGACGGTCCGCTCGTGGACGCGAGCAAGGCTGAGGGCTCCACGGACGAGAGGGAGAGTCATGCCACGTTGGGGATTCGTCACCGGCACCACGGCGCTGCTCGCGGCGGTCGCGCTCGGCGTCAGCGGCTGCGGCGCGGCCGAGGTGGCCAGCCAGCCCGCGCGGGACGCCGCGGTCGAGGTCGCCGCCGCGATGGGTGTGGAGGGCCAGGCGCTGACCGCGATGGGCTTCGACGCCACCGACCTGGACGTGCAGACCGTCGCCGCCCCGGCCACCCCGACGCCGGGCGCCTCCCCGACGGCTCGGGACAAGGACCGGCAGAAGCGCGGCGAGGAGTGGCGCAAGCGCCACCAGGCCCGCGTGCAGCTGCGCAAGAACACCCTGCACGGCGAGGCGGTGGTGCAGACCAAGGACAACGGTACGCAGACGGTCGCCGTGCAGCGCGGCGAGGTGACCGCCATCGACGGTGACTCGATGACCGTCAAGTCCACCGACGGCTTCACGATGACCTGGACCTTCGGCGACGACCTGCGGGTCGTCGAGCGGCGCGCGACGGTGCAGCCGAGCGAGGTCAAGGTCGGTGCGAAGCTCGGTGTCGCCGGTGCCAAGGACGGCGACAAGGGCGTCGCCCGGCTCATCCTCATCCCGCGCGACAAGTGAGCGACCGGCCCCCGGGTGTACGCCCGGGGGCCCGTCACTGTCTCAGTAGACGCGGGAGCCGATGAAGTCGTCGTGACCGTAGCCGACCGGGTTGGCGAAGCTGCGCGACTCGTACGACCACTGCTGGCGGGTGCTGCTGGAGCAGGTGGCCAACCGCAACCGGGGGGTGCCCAGCCACGGGTTGTCGAACGCCACGCAGAGGTTGCTGGCGCTCGCCGGCTTGAGCTGGTTGCCGGCGAACACGAACTGCTGGGCGGCGGTGCCGTTGCAGTCGTAGACGTTGACCGCGGTGCCGGCGGTCATCGAGCTGTTGGAGACGTCCAGGCACCGGTCGTGGGACAGCTCCGAGTGCAGCGAGCGCCGGGCGGAGTCGTACCAGAAGCCCTGGTTACGACCGCCGTGACAGGTGTACGGCTGCTGGAGGGTGCCGTTGCGGGAGTCGTACCCCTTGCCGTCGACGCAGGTGCCGGTGGCGAGGTTGCGCAGTTGCTTGAACTCCAGCAGGCCCGGGTAGAGCACACCACTGCCGGTGCTCGCCGGGTCGACGCAGCTGGCCCGCTGCTGCCCCGAGTTCCAGAACTGCGTGATGCACTGGGCGAACATGCCGTGCCCGCGGGCGTTCGGGTGGAACGACTGCCGGGCGGCGTTCTCGTCCCAGATTCCCACCTCGATGTAGAGCCCGCGAACCGAGGTGTTGTCGGTGCACGCCTCGTGGCCGTGGAAGAGCCGGCTCGCGTCGAGGTAGCGGGTGCCGGTGTTCGCCGCGGCGGTTCGCAGCGCCGACTCGAACAGCGGCACCGCCTTGTTCCGGGCGAACGCGGCGTCGGCGAGGTAGAGCAGGCAACCGCCGGAGTACCAGCCGGGGAAGTTCGGGTTGTCCTCGACGTCGGGGCTGCCCGGGCTCGGGTAGGACATCAGCACCAGCTCGTAGTCCGAGCGCAGGTAGCCGGCGTTGGTCATGGTCTGCCGGATGTCGTTGAGCGCGTCGGTCACGGCCTGGCGGCTGCCGTCGGTGCGGATCGTCCACTGGTCGGTGTAGGTGGGGTAGCAGGCGCCCTGGAAGAAGACCCGGCGTATGGCGCAGTCGGTGGCGACCGGGCCGAACTGGATGGTGCCGTCGCCGTTCGCGCCGACCACCACCCAGATCAGCTTGACGTGCGTGTTGCGCGCCTTGATCCCGAGGTAGTCGCCCTGGTTCAGCTCGTTGTGCTGCGTCGGGCCACCGGCGATGAGGTTCCACGGCGTGGCGCCGGAGCAGGCGAGGTTGTACTGGGCGTCCGACGGGATGCCGGTGCGGAACACCGCCTGGTCGTATGAGCGGTCGCACCAGTTGCCGGCCTGATGGGTGCCGGGGACGTAGTTGCCGACGCCCTCGCCGGAGATCTCGCTGTCGCCCATGGTGATCAGTGCGGTGCGGCGTTGCTCGATCGGGCGGATCGCGGGGCTGCCGTAGAGGGCGGTCGCCTCGGCGGCCCGGATGGCCTCCAGGTTGGCCGGGAGTGGTGCAACGGCGGGTCGGTCGGCGGCGGTGGCGGGGGCGGCCGGTCCGGCGAGCATCGGCAGGACGAGAGCGGCGACGGCGACGGCGACGGTGGTGGCCCGTCGTCGGGTCGCGCGTTTGGGCCTGGCGGGGGTGGCAGGCATCGACACACTCCTTTCGGCTCAATCGTGGGGGGTCGATTGAGTTACCAGACGGTAACGTGCGGATCAATAGATGTGAATGCGCCTCGGATCCTTGCGCGCGGGATGCAGAACCGCCCGGATCGGACGATCCGGGCGCTGAGCCGGGGCTCGGCTCGGCCCGAGCATCCGGCGGTCAGCGGGCGGGCGGCAGGGCGTAGCCCACGTAGCCGCGGAACTCCAACCGCCAGCCGGCCGGAACCAGCTTGGCGCAGGCCGGCTGACTGCCGGTGCAGACGATCGCGTCCACCGAGGCCGGGTCGGCCGGCGGCCGTTCCGGCAGAACCGACTGCAACGACACCAGGTCCGGCGAGCCGTCGTCCGGCTGGCGCAGCAGCAGCCACCACGGGTACTCCCAGTTGTCGTTCTGCTCCACCAGCCCGATGCGCCGCGCGCCGCTGTCGCGGACCGCAGCCGCGGCCCAGCGGAACTCGTCGGCCCACTGTGGCCGGCGCAGGAACCGGGTGTCCCAGTCCGAGGTGGTGAAGACCGAGCCGGAGCCGACCAGCCGGCGTGGGAAGCCGTACGACAGCGCCAGCACCCCGGCCAGCGCCGAGGTGGCCAACACGGCGACGATCGCCACGGTGGCCACCGACCGTCGCCGTGCCGCCACTCGGGGCTTCGGGCTCGTGTGGCGGCGCAGGAGCGCGTCCAGCCACAGGCCGGCGAGCGGCACGGCGAGGACCAGGGCGTAGAGCAGCAGCCGGTTGCCCCACGGCTGCCACTTGAGCATCGCGGTGTGCAGCAGCACGGTGGTCAGCACCACGACGGCGTACGAGCGCAGCGGCCCCACCTGCCCGGGGTCGAGCCGGCGCGGACGGACGAGCGCGACCAGCGCGCCGAGCAACGCGAGTGCCCCGGCGATCGGGAACGCCACCCGGTCCTCGTCCGGATACCAGGCGGGCACCGGGAAGACCTCCCGACCGAAGGTGATCGCCCGGTCCTGAGGGTCGACACCTATCGCGTCCGCGCCACCGATGATCGCGTCCGCGCTGGCGTTGCGCAGCGGCGCCAACGGCGTGTCGAACGCCGTGTGCCCGATCCGCAGCGCGTTGACCAGGATCGACGCCGGATCGTGCCGTTCCATCGGGATCGACTCCCGCAGCCGCGGAGGACCCAGCGGATGCCCGAACTCGGCGGTCACCCGGGTCAGGAACGGGCCGACCACAAGCGCCGCCACCACCAGGATCAGCACCGAGCCACCGACGACGCGGACCACCGAACCGACCGGCCGAACCCGACCGGCGGCCGGTGCCAGGTCGGCCAGGGCCAGCCGGAGCTGGGCCAGTCCCCACAGCACCAGCAGCGGACCCACCGCGATCAGGCCACTGGTCTTGGTCACCGCCGTCAACCCGGTGGCCGCGCCCAGGCCCAGCAGCGTCCCCCAACCGGTCCGCCGACGCAGCCCGTCCAGGACGAGGGTCGCCGCGCACGCCACCCACGCCGCGCAGACCAGGTCGGTCTGCGTACTGGTCGCCTGTAGCACCACCATCGGGGTGCTGGCCAGCACGAATGCGGTGATCAACTGAGCCCGCCGGCCGCCGCCGAGCTGCGCGGTGATCCGCGCGGCCACCAGCAGGCAGAGCACCCCGGCGGCCCACTGCACCAGGTTGTGCAGCGCGTCTCCGCCGGTGAGCAGGCGCAGGTGCAGGAGCAGGTACTCCGCGCCGGGTGGAATGGTCACCTGCCGGTGGATGGCGGTGGGCCAGAAGTCCAGGTCACCCTGGGCCACCCAGTGCTCGACCTTGGGCAGGTGGTAGGTCTGCGAGTCGAAGTTGTTCGGCTCGGCCAGCAGCGCGACAAGCAACTCCAGCAGCACCAGTCCGCCGATGCCACCGGCGAGCAGCCGCTCGCCCCGACTCGCCGTACGCCAGATCTCGGCTGCCCTGCGCAGTCCGGCGCGTACCGCACCGGTCGGGACCGGCGTGGCGTCGTGCCCGCCGGATGGGCCGCGGTCGGCGAGCGGGACGGACGTCTCCGGGCCGGCGCCGGCGGTCACTGCCGCGCCGACCGGCACCCGCCGGGACGTCGCGGCGGGCACCTCGGCCGGCGGCGCCTCCCGGTGCCAGCGCAGGCCCACCGCCGTCGCGGAGGCGAGCAGGAAGAGCAGCCAGGCGGCGACGAACGCCGGCCGGGTCAGCGCGTGCAGCGCGCCGAGCACCTCGACGACCAGCACCGCGTACGCCCCGGCGACCACTGCCGCGCGCACCGCGGCGAGCCGTGACGGCGACACCGCGTCGACCCCGCGGGGCTTCGTCGCGACCGTGAGCAGGAGCACCGAGGCGGCGGGGAGCACCGCGAGCAGGGAGCCGGCAGCCGACATGGCGGGAAGTAAACACCATCGCGCTGAACCCGCCACGCCGGCTGTCCGACGGTGGCGGCCACCGTCGGGCTGACCAGCCAGGCTAGGCTAGGCCCGACGTGTTGTCGCCACCGTGGAGATTCCCGTGAAGCTCTCGATCCTCATGCCGGTCTACAACGAGGAAGAACGCATCGCGGATGCCCTCAAGCAGGCGTTGGCGGTTGACTACCCCTGCGAGATCGAGCTGGTCGTCGTCGACGACGGCAGCCGAGACGGCACCGGCGAGGTCCTCGGTCGCGCCGACGACGCCCGCCTGCGGGTGATCACCCACCAGCGCAACGCGGGCAAGGGCGCGGCCATCAAGACGGCGGTCGACAGCGCCGAGGGTGAATACATGGTCATCCTCGACGCCGACCTGGAGTACGACCCGCAGGACATCCCCAAGCTGCTCGCCCCGGTGCTCGACGGGCGGGCCACGGTGGTCTACGGCAATCGCACCTTCGGCAGCCACAGCGCCTACAGCTTCTGGTACGTGATGGGCAACAAGGGCGTCACGATGGCGGCCAACGTGCTCTTCAACTCGTACATCGGCGACCTGGAGACCTGCTTCAAGCTGATGCCGGTGGAGCTCTACCGGTCGCTGGAGGTGCGCTCGCGCGGCTTCGGCATGGAGGCCGAGGTGACCGGCAAGCTGCTGCGCCGCCGGATCCGCCCGTACGAGGTGCCGATCAGCTACCGGGCGCGGGGCCGCGAAGAGGGCAAGAAGATCACCTGGAAGGACGGCGTCGAGGCGATCTGGATCCTCGGTCGCGAACGCGCACGCCGCCGTCCCGCCGCGTCATCCGCGCGCTGATCCCAGGAACGCGCCGATCGTCCGCCGCAGACCTGCGGCGTCCAGGCCGTGCCAGCGGGCGTGGTCGGCGGCATCGCCGTAGCGCCGCAGATCGGCCCGGCCCACCCCGATCGTGAGCAGCCGGTGCGGCACGTCCGCCAGGGCGCGGCCGACGACCGCGCTCGACGTCCCCGCCAGGTACGGCTCGACCAGCACCAGGTCCGTCCCGGCCAGCGCCCGCAGCCCGGCCGTGTCGAAGGGCCGGGGAGTGTGGGTGTACGCGACCGTCACGTCCATTCCCGCGGTCGCGTCGAGCGTGGCATCGAGCATCGGCCCGACGGCCACGACGAGAGGCGCGTCCAGCCCGCCCCGCCGCAGCACCCGTAGTCGGTCGGCGTCCGGATACGCCTCGGCGTTGCGCTGCTCGGTGAGCCGCACGTATACCGGATCGTCGCTCGCCGCGGCGTCCCGGAGAAGCGGCGCGACCTCGTCCGGGTGACCGGGCACCCGCACGGTCCAGCCGTCGCCGAGCGAGTCGAACAGCGCCACGTCACCGGGTGACTGGTGAGTGCGGCCCTCCTCCGCGGCGTCGTACGAGGCGCCGATGCTGACCAGCACCGCGCTCACGCCCTGGTGGTCCAGATCCAACTTGATCTGCTCGTACGCCCGGTCGACCAGGAACGTCGCGTACGAGTGCACGATCGGGCGCAGCCCGGTCAGAGCCAGACCGCCGGCCACGCCGATCATCAGTTGCTCGCGGATGCCGACGTTGAGCACCCGGTCCGGGTGCCGGCGACCCGCCGCGGCGAACTGGCTGACCGAGATGTCGGCCAGCACGAGGGCGGTGCGGGGGTCCTCGTCGAGCAGGGCGGTGGTGGTGTCGATGAAGGCGGTTCGCATGGCGGTCATCCCTCGCTCTCGATGCGGGCGACCACCAGGTGCGGTCGCCCCCGTCGCTGCCCGGTCAGCGCCGCGTACAGGGCGTCATGGTCCCGGCCGTCGACCGTGTCGGCGGTCCAGCCGTTGACGGTGAAGCGGCTGGCGATTCCCCCGGGCCAGCCGTGAGTGGCCGAGGAGTTGTCCACCACGATCGCGGTGAGGCTGTCCAGGCCGGTCGCCCCCGCGTACGCGATGGCCTCGTGGTTGGAGCCCTCGTCCAGTTCGGCGTCGCCGAGCAGCACGTACACCCGGGGGGTGAGCAGGCCCTGGGCCCGCAGCCCGAGGGCGGTGCCGACGCCCAGTCCGAGCCCGTGGCCGAGCGAGCCGGCCCCGATCTCGACCCCGGGCACCAGCGTCCGGTCCGGGTGGTGACCGAGCCGGCTGTCCGGCCCGCCCAGGTCGTCGAGCCAGGTCTCCGGGATGAAGCCGTGCGCGGCGAGCACCGCGTAGTAGGCCGCCGGCCCGTGCCCCTTGGAGAGCAGGAAGCGGTCCCGCTCCGGGTCGTCGACGGCGTCGGGGCTGACCCGGAGCACCCGGTCGTAGAGGACCTGGATCACGTCGATGGTCGAGTGGGCGCTCGGCGCGTGTTTCTCGTCGCCGGTCAACCGCCGGATCAGGCCGGCGAGCCGGGCGCCGCTGTCGGTGGTGAGTGTGGTTGCCATGCCACTAGCCTCTGAGTTGAAGTGCACTTCAATTCAAGGACCGGTGATGCAGGACTCATTGACCATCGGCGAGCTGTCCGCCCGCTCCGGCGTGGCACCGTCCGCGCTGCGCTACTACGAGCGGCTCGGTCTGATCCGCGCCAATCGCACCGGCGGCAACCAGCGGCGCTACGCCCGCACCGAACTGCGACGGGTCGCCTTCATCCGGATCTCCCAGCAGGTCGGCGTCTCGCTGGACGAGATCCGCGCGGCGCTGGAGTCGCTGCCGAACAGCCGCACCCCCAGCCCGCAGGACTGGGAGCGGCTCTCCGCGAGCTGGCGCGGCCGGCTGGACGAGAAGATCCGGCTGCTCACCAAACTCCGCGACGACCTGGACGGCTGCATCGGCTGCGGCTGCCTGTCCCTGCAACGCTGCACGCTCTACAACCCGGGGGACGCGCTGGCCGGCGAGGGCCCCGGCGCCCGGCTCATGCTGCCCCGCGCCTCATCCGATGGTGAGTAGCACCTTCCCGACATGGTCGTTCGACTCGACCAGCCGGTGCGCCTCGGCAGCCTCGGCCATCGGCAGCCGCCGGTCCACCACCGGGCGGACCGCGCCGGCCTCGATCAACGGCCACACCTCATCGCGTACGCCCCGGACGATCTCCGCCTTCTCGGCCAGTGGCCGCGACCGCAGCGTGGTCGCCGTGACGCTGGCCCGCTTGGTCATCAGCGCACCGAGATCCAGCTCGGCCTTGCGACCACCCTGCATCCCGATCACCACGAGCCGGCCGCCGGTCGCCAGCGCGGCAACGTTCCGGCCCAGGTAGGACGCGCCCATGATGTCGAGGATGACGTCCGCGCCGTGGCCGTCGGTGGCCTTTCGGACCTCCTCGACGAAGTCCTGCTCCCGGTAGTCGATCGTGCCCGCCGCGCCCAGCTCGCGCAGGCGGGGGTGCTTGGCCGCGCGGGCGGTCGCCAGCACCGTAGCGCCGATGGCCGCCCCGAACTGGATCGCGAACGTGCCGATCCCGCTGCCCCCGCCGTGCACCAGCAGGGTGTCACCCGAGCCGAGCCGGCCCACCCCCACCAGGTTCGACCAGACCGTGCAGGCCACCTCCGGCAGCGCCGCGGCGTCGACCAGGTCGACGCCGGCCGGCACCGGCAGCAACTGCCCGGCGGGCACCCCGACGCGCTCGGCGTACCCGCCGCCGGCCAGCAGCGCACAGACCTCCTGGCCGACGGCCCAACCGGTCACCTCCGGGCCGATCGCGTCGATCACCCCGGAGCACTCCAACCCGAGGTACGGGGGCGCACCCGGCGGTGGCGGATACTGCCCCTGCCGTTGCAGCAGGTCGGCGCGGTTCACCGCGCTGGCCCGCACCGCGACGATCACCTCGCCCGGGCCGGGCTCCGGGTCGGGGACCTCGGCCCAGACCAGCGCGTCGGGTCCACCGGGCTGCGGAACGGTGATGGCTCGCATGGCCTCAGTCTTACCCGACGCCGCTGCGTGCCGCAGGCGGGGCTCGGTGAGGTGGCACCATGCATACGCCCTGCGCGCCGCATGATCCACGCCGTTCCGCCGATATGGGGGCATCCATTCGCCGGGACACCCCAATATCGCCGACGTCGAGTCGATCAATCGCCCTGCTGGCGGCTGGGGTGGCGGTGTCAGTGCGACTGGGCTCCGGACCGCAGGCGCGCCCCGCCACTGTGGACGCCCGTTCTGGGGAGGGACTCCGGGTGGCCGCGTGGCGGTCATGGCAGACTAGGCACGGCCGTACACCCTAGGGTGCCGGGCCGGGAGGGTTCGCCTAGTGGCCGATGGCGCTGGTCTTGAAAACCGGTAAGGCAGCGATGTCTTCGTGGGTTCGAATCCCACACCCTCCGCAGCGCGCCCCGCAAGAAGCACCCTGATCTGGGCGAGCGTTGGCCGAGGACGGGCCGTCGATGGCCGATCCGCCATCGCATCGTCGAAGGACCGGTCCGCGTAGAAAGTCTCGGCAGCGGCAGCCCCCACGGCGCTGTGCCAGCGGAGCGCTGCGCCCTTGGCGTCTCGAGTTCGGTCGGGCGGCAACGACCTGCGCATTCGAATCCCAAGCCCTACGCATAACCGTCTGTCGCGCTCTCCAATTCCGCGCTACCTGGCGACAGATGTGAATGCCTGAGAGGCAGGCGCATCAATCCCAGCGACCACTCGACAGATTCGTCGGGATGCTGAATACTGCTCGGGTAGTAGGGGCGGTTACATGCCATCACGGGAGGACTACTATGCAGCGATTTTCGCGTGCGCTGATCGCGGCCGCGACCTTTGTGGTCGTGGCCACCGGCGTCCCCACCACAGCTTCCGCAGCAGCCAGACCGGCAGGCGTTGGCACCGAGTCGGCTGCGGTCGCTTCCTCGAATTCCGATACGGGCGGTGTTCTCGTAACCACACCGCCGGCGCCCAGTGACATGGGAATCGCCGCGACGCCCACGATCTCGCCGTCCGTCCGCACGTCGACTGTGCTGCCGGGCGGCACCTACACCTGCGCCTACGGCTACTTCTGTGCGCAGGTCTGGTCCGGTGCCGTGTGGAAGATCTTCTATCTCTACGACTGCAAGATCTACGACGTCTACAACTGGACGGGTACGGGCTACTGGCGTAACAACCAGTCCAGCGGTGCCCCCAACCCGTACCTCCTCGGCTCCGAAGGCATCCCGATCCGGGTCCTCGCAAAGAGCCCGTCCACTGGTTCTGCCGACTGGAACCCTGTCTACTCCGTCTCGCCTTGCTACTGATCTGAACAAGGCAGGGGCGCGAATTCTGCCGAGGGCGGCTCCCTCAATTCGCGCCCCTGCCTATAATGACGTATCCGGCAATTACCCCCCAGGTAAAAGCGGATACGCGGCGATTTCCTGTGGGTTTGAATCCCACACCCTTGCTTCCGTGGACAGCGGAGCGCCCCGGAGCCGCGTGAACGCCGGCTTGCGTACGGGACCGCATTGGCCTGTCGATGTACGTGGGCAGTCTGCTCTTCGTTGTCACCGCCGAGTTGCCAGCCGTCGCGCCGACCTGACTGTACGAGCGGTTCGTGCCCTGGACCCGACGACCGACGAGGCCGGTCAGGGCGTACCGCTGGGCTTTTGTGTCCGTCTAACGACCTCCTCGTGGCACACCAGGCCGACGAGGAACGCGGTGAGCAGGCCGAAAGCATTGCCTCTCCGAGCCACCGGCAATCCCGGTAACCCCGGCGTCACTCCGGCGGCTTGGTGGCCCGTCGGTTGTCCCGGATGGTCTCCGCGGCCAAGCGGTCGACGGCGCGTCGGCGCTCCTCGGCGAGCGCCCGCTCGTCCGGCTTGCGCAGCGCGGTGACGACGGCGACCACAAAATCGCGCCAGATTCCTAGCAAGTATTCCCCCCGTGGAAAGTTGCAGGGTGCCAACCATAGCTTCCGGCCGATGCTGCCGGACAACCGACGCAGCCGGTCGTTCGTTGGCCCGGAACGGGGTATGAAGGGCAGGTATCTACCCAGACCGGAAGGACGCCGTCCCGATGACCCTCGAACGACCGATCGCCCCGGACCCGTACGAGCTGCTGCCGACCGTGCCCTCGTTCACCCTGACCAGTGACGACGTGCAGAACGGCGAGCCGATGGACGTCCGGCACGCGCACGGCAGCACCGGTGGTGAAAACGTTTCCCCGCAGCTGACCTGGTCGGACTTCCCCGCCGAGACCAAGAGCTTCGCCGTGACCTGCTACGACCCTGACGCCCCGACCGGCAGTGGCTTCTGGCACTGGGTGCTGGTGAACGTGCCGGTCGACGTCACGCAGTTGCCCACCGGCGCGGGCGCCGCGGCGGGCACCGACCTCGGCGGGGCCTTCTCGGTCCGCAACGACTACGGCGAGCAGGGCTACGGCGGTGCGGCGCCGCCGCCCGGTGACCGCCCGCACCGGTACGTCTTCGCGGTGCACGCCCTGGACGTCGACCGCCTGGACCTCACCCCGGACGCGAGCCCGGCCTACGTCGGCTTCAACCTGACCTTCCACACCCTCGCGAGAGCGGTGATCCGCCCCACGCACCAGATCAAGGAATGATCCGTACCCCGCGATCTTGCACGGTCCGCTCACGGTCGAGTGCAAGATCGCGGGGCGGGGTGAGGTCAGGCCGGGACGCGGGCCACGGCGAAGACGGACTGGCCGAACGGGGGTCGGACGACCTGCTCGGCGGCCTTCGTGGCGGGGAGGACGAGGGTGTCGTACACCTTGACCATCGGTCCCTCCTTCGGCATCAGCCGGAAGACCTTGGTGGCCATGAAGTAGCCGATCAACCCGAGCGCGTTGGCGTAGTGGATCTTCTCCACCGTCAGGCCGGCCTCGGTCATCGCCGCACCGAGCGTCTTCTTGGTGTACCGGCGGACGTGGCCGGTGGCGATGTCCGCCGGGCTCATGGCGAACTGGAACGCCGGCACGATGATGATCACGGCGCCGCCGGGGCGGACCAGGTCGCGCATGCTGCGCAGCGCGCCCACGTGGTCCTCGATGTGCTCCAGGACGTTGTACGAGACCGCGGCGCTGTAGTCCCCCCGGTCGCTGTGCGGGAGCAGCATCTGCCGGACATCGATGCCGGGCTGGGCGGCGAGGCGCTCCTTGAGCTGCACCAGCCGGTCGGGGTCGGCCTCCGTGGCGGTGAACCGGGGCAGCCGCTGCGACCATTCCAGCGCGTAGTCACCGAGGCCGCTGCCGATCTCGATCGGGTCGTCACCGAGGTACGGCACCGCCAGCTCGACGAACCAGCGGCGGTGGTTGACGGCCGTTGCCAGGCCCTCCAGCACCTCGGACTGGACGCGCTGATCCCCAGTGATTTCTGCCATGCGTCGATTCCTCACGATATGAACTCGACCCGTGCCTGGACCGACAGAGTGAATCATCCGCTTGGATGGCAGAAGAATCGGGGGAGCGGTTGGCCGAATTGCGGTCGGGGGGTGGGCACGTGATCGGCGGTCGGCGAACCCGGCACATAGTACGGCAGTACCCCGAAACATGTCACGGCACCGCCATACGCTGACTACCCTATGAATTGTCATGACTACTCCCGAACCGGACGCGCCCGGCGACGGCCCGGCCACCGCGTCGCCGGTGGAGGAGGCCGGCGGCGGCGATCGGTTGCGCCGTAACGGGAAGTGGGCCGACCTGGCCGCCGTGCTGAGCTTCGTGGTGCTCGGCTTCTGGGTCACCGGGCGCCTCTGGTGGGAACCGGGCAGCGGAGTGCGAGACAACCGCTCCGACCAGTCACAGTTCGAATGGATGATGGCGCACGGTGCGCGAGTGGTCACGCATTTCGCGTACCCGTTCCATTCCGATCAGATGAACGTGCCGGACGGCGTCAACCTCATGGCAAATACGTCCGTATTATCCATTTCATTGCCAATGACGCCGGTCACCCTGCTGTTCGGGCCACGTGCGGCGTTCCTGCTCTTTCTCACCCTCGGAATGATCGCCACCGCCACCGCCTGGTACTTCCTGCTCTCCCGCGTCCTGGTCGGAGCCCGGGGGCCGGCCTGGCTGGGCGCCGGCTTCTGCGCGTTCGCGCCGGCCATGGTGTCGCACGCCAACGGGCACCCGAACATCGTGTCGCAGTTCGTCGTCCCACTGATCATCTGGCGTACGTTGCGGCTCGCCGAACCCGGCCGCTGGCTGCGCAACGGGGTGCTGCTCGCTCTGGTGATCGTCTGGCAGGCGTTTCTCAACCTGGAGATCCTGCTGATGACCGCGATCGGGCTCGGCGTTATCGTCGGCGCGCTGGCCCTCGGCCGCCCCGCCCTGCGGTCACGCGCCCGGTCCTTCCTCGCCGGCCTGGCCGTCGCCGCCGTGGTCGCGGGTCTGCTGCTGGCGTACCCGCTGCATGTGCAGTTCTTCGGACCCGGCGCCTACTCCGGGCTGTCCAGCCTGATCCGCGGCTACTCCAGCGACCTGGCCTCGTTCGTCGCGTACTCCCGGGAATCGCTGGCCGGCAGCCCGCGCACCTCCGCCGGGCTGGCCAAGAACCCGACCGAGGAGAACAGCTTCTTCGGCTGGTCGCTGCTCGTGCTGGTGGTCGCCCTCATCTGGTGGCTGCGACGGTCGGTGGTGGTGCTCGCGCTGGCCGGGCTCGGGCTGCTCTTCGCGGTGCTCTCGCTCGGGCGGGAGATCCGCTTCGCGGGTCACGGCACCGGCGTGCCAGGGCCCTGGGCCGCGCTGGAAAATCTGCCGATCCTGCACTCGGTGGTGCCGACCCGGTGGGCGCTGGCGATCACCCCGATCGTCGGGGTGCTGCTCGCCTACGGGGCCGAACGCGCCCGCGAGCTGGCCCGTACGCATCCGGCCGCCCGGCCGCAGATCCGCTTCGCCACCGCGACCGTGCTGACGATGGCCCTGCTGCCGATCCTGCCCACCCCGCTGCCCGTGGTGAAGCTGGACCCGGTCCCCACCTTCGTGACCAGCGGGGCGTGGCGGCCGTACGTGGCTGGTGGGCGCAGTGTGGTGACGTTGCCGCTGCCGGACACGAACTACGCGGAGCCGCTGCGCTGGGCCGCCGCGACCCGGCTGGACATGCCGCTGGCCCGGGGCTACTTCCTCGGACCGGACACCCGCCCGAGCGCGGAGCCGCCGAAGGTCGCGCTGTTCACCGCGCCGCCCCGGCCCACAAGCAGTTTCTTCGCCACCATCCGACGGACCGGCGCGGTGCCGCCGATCACCCCGCAGGACCGGGTCAAGGCGGTAGACGACCTGCGCTACTGGCGGGCCGGCGTGGTGATCCTCGGGCCGCACGAGCACGAGATGGAACTGCGTCGCGGAATGACCGAGCTGACCGGGATACGACCGGTCTTCACCGGCGGCGTCTGGGTGTGGGACGTCCGGCCGCTGACCGACTGAGCGGGGCCGGCCCGGGCCAGCCGCGCGGGATCAGCCCTGTCGGACGCAGCAGCCCTGGCAGACCTTCGGGCTGGGCAGCGTGAAGGCCAGGCAGCAGGTGCGTCGCTGCACGCTCGGCTCACCGGTCGGGCCGGGCACCAGCTCGACCAGGTCAGCCAGGCCCAGCGCGCCGAGCAGGGTGTCGATGCTCTGCACCGTCGAGCCCGGCAGCGCGTCCGCGGCCCGCAGGATGCCGTGCGCGATGCCGGAGGCGACCGAGCCGAGCAGCGTCCGCGTGCCCACCCGCACCTCCGCCTGGATCGCCGCGATCAGCGGTGCCAGGTGGGCGTCGAGCAGGGAGGCGCGCAGCTCGGCCAGCAACTCGGCCTCGCCGGCGACGACGCGCACCTCCGGCAGGCCGGAGAGCGCCAGCGGGTCGCTCGGCAGCACGGCCACGGTGGTGCCATGGCGCAGGCCCAGCGTGAGCAGGGGCCGGTGGTCCTCGAAGTGGATCAGCACGTCGGACGGGTCGAGCAGCGGCACCCGGCGGGCCGAGGCCCAGCCGAGCACGACCGGCAGCGCGGTCCAGTAGCTGTACGACTTCCAGGCCAGCGCGGCGCAGGCGTGCGGGGTGCCGCCCCAACGGACGCTGGCCGCGTGCAGCAGCTCCGGCAGGCGGGTGCCGTCGATCAGGGTGGTGGCGGGCGCCCAACCGAACTCGTCGTCGACCAGCAGGCCGCGGGCGAGACCGGGAAGGTCGTCGGTGCCGAACATGGCCCGCAGCGCCGCGGTGACGGGGGCGAGCGGCGTGGCGGTCACGTCCCGCCTCGGCATCACCGCTGTCACCGTGTCATCCCCCGTCCGCGTGACCGGGAGCGTGCCCCGGCGGACGAGCAGCGTCGTCCTGAGCTAAGGCTAGCCTAACCACGCCTGCCGGTCTAAGGGAAGCCTTGCCTCGGTCGGATCGGGAGGTCCGGGTCACTCCGGCTCCCGGCGGGAGCAGCGCCCCGCGCCCGGCGTACTACCCGCACCCGGCCTCCGAAAACGCCGCCGCAGGATCGATCACCGTCGGTGGATTGTCAAGCGTTGTGTCGACAAGGTGGCAGATGCGTGTGCGCTTCGCCACGGAACGTGAAACTAATACTCCCGGCCACGAGGAAGCCGATGACGACGTCACCCCTCGAACGGGCTGCCGACTCCTTCGCGGCCGAGCTTGCCCGCCATCGCGCCGGGCGAGGCCTGTCCAAGAAGCAACTGGCCATCCTGATGGGGTTCGACCCGTCCTACGTCAGCCACGTCGAGGGGCGCCGACACCGCCCGACCGAGGACTTCGCCCGCCGTGCCGAGGCCGTCCTGGAGGCCAGCGGCGCGATCTGGCAGCGCTTCCGGGAGTACGACGACCTCCGGCACGCCCGGTCCGGCCAACCGCACCGCGAACCCCCGCTGCCCGGCCAGTGGCTGCCCCCCGGCACCGGCCTCGTCGTGGAGCGGGAACTGGCCACCCTCACCCACACCGACGACGCCTACCGGTGCGTCATCCGCCGCGAGCTCTACAACGCCGGCACCGAGCCGGTCACCCGCTACCTCGTCCGCGTCGCGGTGGACCGCTACCCGAACGACCCCGGTCGCTCCAACCGGCACCACCGGGAACACCCGCTCACCTTCGCCGAGCTGCAACTGCAGGCCCGCCGCGACGACGGCGCCGGCGACCCGGAGCCGATGCACTGGCGGGCGAAACACGACCGGGACGCCTTCAAGGAGATCTGGCTGCTCTTCGAGAACGGCGAACGGCGCTTCCCGCTCTACCCCGGCGACCGGGCCATCATCGAGTACGCGTACAGCGTCGGGCACGAGAAGTGGGGCCCCTGGTTCCAGCGGGCCGTCCGGCTGCCCACCCGGCACCTCGCCGTACGCCTGGATCTGCCGGTGGCCCTCGACCCGCAGGTCTGGGGCGTGGAGACCTCGCTCTCCGCGGAGGAGGGCCCGCTGCGGACGGCGCCGCAGCGTCGCGACGAGGGCGACCGGGCGATCTACGACTGGCAGACCGACGCCCCGCCGCTCAACGCCCGCTACCGGATGCAGTGGCGCTTTCGGGCTCGGCCGGACACCGACCCGGACGTCGGCCCCGGCGGCACCCGGGTCCGCCCCAGCGAGCGGATGCGCGGGATCGGCATCGTCCAGCGTGGGGCCGACCTCCTCCGCCAGCAGGTCCGGCAGTTCGACCTGCCCGGCGAGGAACAGGTGGCCCGGGACGTCGTGGACCGACTCACCATGGCGCTGTCCCGGCTCGACGAGCTGCACCCGTTCAGCAAGGGAGTGGGCATCGCCGCACCGCAGCTCGGCATCGGCCGTGCCGCCGCCGTGGTCCGACCCCCCGACCGGACGGCGGAACCGGTCGTCCTGCTCAACCCGCGGGTGGTCGACGCCGACCCGGAGACCGACGAGCAGTACGAGGGGTGCCTCTCCTTCTTCGACCACCGCGGTCTGGTGCCCCGACCGCTGCGACTCGACGTGGAACACGCCCAGTGGGACGGCAGCCGGATCATCACCTCGTTCGAGTTCGGCATGGCCCGGCTCGTCGCGCACGAGATCGACCACCTGGAGGGGCGGCTCTACGTCGACCGGATGGCGCCCGGCGTGCCGCTGGTGCCGGTGGAGGAATACCGGGAGACGGGGCAACCCTGGCGCTACTGAGCAGGGCGGGACCGGGGCGCGTGCCCCAGGGGGCAGGGGCACGCGCCCCGGTGTGGGGGGAGGAACGTCTAGAGATCGCCGAACGTGTCGTAGCGGATGTTCGGCGGCGGCACCTCGTCCGCGGCCAGCACCCGCAGCGTCGACCGCACCATCTGCGCCGACCCGGAGACGTAGCAGTCGTGCGTCGTCCACGGGCCGTACCGGGCTACCACGTCCGGGATGTCGCCCAACTCGCCGTCGAAGTCGGGATCGTCGCTGCACGCAGCGGTGACCGACAACCACGGGTGCGCGGCCACCAACTCCTGTAGGCCGGCCAGCCCGTACAGGTCCGCCGCGTGCCGGGCGCCGTAGAAGACGTGCACCCAGCGGGTCCGGTTGTAGCTTGCCAACTCCTCCACGAGCGCCTTGATCGGCGCCAGCCCGACGCCGCCGGCCACGCAGAGGATGTCCCGCTCCGAGGAGCGGTCCAGGGTCATCGACCCCATCGGCGCCGCCAGGCGCAGCAGGTGCCCCGGCTGGACGCGGCGGACCAGCGCCCCGGACACCCACCCCGCGCCGGGGCTCCGCACGTGGAACTCCAGCACGTTGTCGTCGTTCGGGGCGTTCGCGACCGAGTAGTTCCGCCACACCCGCGGGTGAAAGCGGGGCAGCTCCAGGCTGACGTACTGGCCCGCCCGCCAGGACAGCGGATGTTGCAGGGCCCGGCAGGTCAGCACGGCGACGTCCGAGCCGTGCCGCTCGTGGGTCAGCACCTCGGCGTGCCAGAACGGCGGGTTGTCGTCGTCGGCCGCCCCGGCCACCATCTTCGCCGCGATCGCCGCGTACGCGTCCCGCCACGCCTGGTCGTACTCCAGGTTCCAGCCGTCGCCGGCGGTGCTGCGCAGCGCATCGAGCAGCGCGACGCCCATCGTGGCGTAGTGCCGGTCGTCGACGTGGTACTTGCGGTGGTCCCGGCCCAGCGCTCGCAGGAACTCGTCGAAGCTCTCCGGGTCGTCCACGGTGTGGATCGCCGTGATGATCGCTTCCAGCAGGCGGTCACCCTGGCCGGTCATCTGCACCGGGAAGAGCTGCCGCAGGGCGGGGTCGAGCAGGAACAGCCGGGCGTAGAAGTGCCCGCTCAGCCGCTCCCGGTCCTCCTCGACGAGGGTCCAGCTCTCCTTCAGCAACCGTGCGACGTTGTCCACCGGTGCTCCTTCTCCAGACGGCAGCGGATCGGGCGCTCATAGAATCTCCACGGAGCGTGCTCACCGGTCGCACAGAATGTGCGATCGGTTCACGCCGGCCGATCGGCCGTGCCCGCGGTGCCGTCTGTCGGGCAGAGTGGTGCGGTGACCGTTGAGCTGACCCGCCCGGTGTCCCGCCGAGTACTGGGGACCGAGACGCTGCTGGTCCTCGGCCTCTCCCTCGGCCAGTCCGCGGTCTACGCGGTGGTCTCGATCATCGCGAAGCTGACCGCCGAGGGGCCGCTCTCCAAGCAGACCGCGTCACTGAACACCTCGGCGTCGGCCCGACCCTGGCTGGACCTGACGTACCAGCTCCTCGGCATCGTCTTCGCGCTGCTGCCCGTGCTGCTCGCCGTACACCTGCTCAGCCGTGACCCCGGCGACCCGGTGCGGACCCTCGGCCTGGACGCGCGGCGGCCCGGCCAGGACCTGGCCCGGGGTGCGAGCCTGGCCGCGCTGATCGGCCTGCCCGGCCTGGCCCTGTTCTGGGCGGCGGCACAGCTCGGCATCAACGCCACGCTGGTGCCGGCGGCCCTGCCGCACGTCTGGTGGGCGGTTCCGGTGCTGATCCTCTCCGCCGTGCAGAACGCCGTGCTGGAGGAGGTGATCGTGGTCGGCTACCTGGTCACCCGGCTACGCCAGCTCCAGTGGCGGCTCGCCGCGATCATCGCGGCCAGTGCGCTGCTGCGCGGGAGCTATCACCTCTACCAGGGCTTCGGCGCGTTCGTCGGCAACGCGATCATGGGCGTCGTGTTCAGCCTCTTCTACCTGCGAACCCGTCGGGTGCTGCCGCTGATCATCGCGCACACCCTGCTCGACGTGGTCGCCTTCGTCGGCTACGCGCTGCTGCCCCGCGACTGGTTCAGCTGGCTCTGACGCGGCCGGTAGGCCGCCACCGCACGGGCGGCGAGCCGGTCGGCCGCCGCCGCGTCACCCAACGTGGCGGCGACCACCGCCGCACCGGGCAACAGGCGGGACGCCAACCGCAACGCCACCCACCCGCCCGCCTGAGCGGTGAGCGGTGCCGCCAGCCGCCACGCGGCCTCCGCCGCCCTCGGCCAGGCTCCCTCGACCGGATCGCCAGTTGTCTGTGCCGCGAGCAGGGCCTCCTGGGCGCTCGTCGCGTCCGGATGCACCAGGGTGAGCACCAGCAGCTCGGCGGCCCGGTCAGGGTGCGCCGGATCCTTGCCGTACACCGCAGCCAGTCGCAACACCAGGTTGGCCTGCGTCCACAGCACCGAGGCCAGCTCGGCGAGCGGCGCGAAGAGCCCGGCCAGCGCGGCCGCTGCCCCTCCCGCGCCCGCCGCCCGCACGTACCGCCGGGTCGCCAGCCGCGCCAGGCCGTCCGCCGGAGCGTCCGGATAGCGGGCCCGCAGGCGCTGCGCCCACTCGGCGGCGCCCGGACCGAGCGCCCGGACCGCCTCCAGAGCCAGCAGCTCCGGCGCGAAGCCCGGGTGGTCGCGCAGGCGGGCGATCACCGCCCGCACATCCGATTCCGGGGTACGCCTCGAAGTCGGCACCGGGTCGTTCTCTGCTCCGGCCATGGCGGTCGAGGGCTGCGGTGCCGAGGTGGCTTGCGCGGGGGTCGCCTTGCGCGTGGTCGCCGGGGCGGCCTTCCTGGCTCGGGTGACCTTCCTAGCTGGGGTGATCTCGTCGGCCGGGGCGGTTTGCCTGGCTGGGGTGGGCTTTTGGGTGGAGGTGGCTCTCTTGGCCGGGAGGGCCTTCTCGGCTGAGGCGGCCTTCTTGCTGGGTGTGGCCTTCTTGCTGGGGGTGGCCTTGGGGGTTGCCCGCTTGTTGCCCGGCTGGTCCATTTCCGCTGCCGGGGTGCCGTCGGAAGGGCTGCTCTGGTCGGTGGCTGGGGCGGTCTCCGGCGGGCTGGCCTGATCATCTGCCGGGGTGTTCTCCGGTGGGCGGGCCTGGTCGCGGGCTGGGGTGTTATTCGGTGGGCCGGCCTGGCCCGCCGGTGAGGCGTCAGGTTGCGGGCTCGCCTGGTCGGCGGCGGGTGGGACGCTCGATGCCGGAGACGAGCGGCGCGGCTGGCGGGGCAGGGGGCGCTCGGGGTCCGGTGGCTGGAACAGCACCGCCGGGGCAGCCTTGGCCCGTCGAGGACGCGGGCTCACCGGAGCGGCTGCCGGCGGCGCAGTCGTCTCGTCGGGCTGCTCGGCGGCGGTCGGCGGCGTGAAGGTGGGCCGCGGAGAGCGCCGACGCGCTCTTTCAGCAGGCTCTCGACGGGTCGGCTCGCTCGGCGGCTGCTCCTGCATATCGATGGAGCGTAGTCCCGATCACGCCTTCGCACAGGGGTGAAACACGGGGACCGGGCCGTACCCCGGAAGTCGTTTTGCTCCCGGTGGGTGGCGACCTGTATCCTCGGGCGCGGTGGTCTGCGGATCACCAGGGAGACTTCGCCTAGTCTGGTCTATGGCGCCGCACTGCTAATGCGGTTGGGGTCTTAAAGCCCCTCCCGGGTTCGAATCCCGGAGTCTCCGCGCAAAAGCCGGGTGTGTACACTGGCTGAGCACGAGCGCCCGTAGCTCAATGGATAGAGCATCTGACTACGGATCAGAAGGTTAGGGGTTCGAGTCCCTTCGGGCGCACAAACAGCCCCCTAGCAGGCCGTCAAGGCAGCTAGGGGGCATCTTTGTGTCTAGATGCAGCCGTGTACAGGACCTTACTCTCCGTGCATAACCAAAGATCAACTTGCTCTGCTCCAGCTCTGAGCCTGGCCAGTACGCCCTGCACTCACTCCTGCGATGAAAAGAGCTGGAACCCGGCGCACCTTCGTTGGGGAAGCCAGTCGGAGAACACCCACGAGGCGTGGAGCCGTTCCGGAGCCGGCGCTCGGATTCCGGCCGCAACGGTTCGTGAGAACCGCCGGCGCGCGAATGCTGGTGAAGCAAAGAAGGTCCTAGCTGCGGAGTTTGGGGTAAGCCGCTGGTTCGTCTCGAGCGTCGCCCGGGGCAAAGTCAGACGACGCGCCCTCTTCTCCGATCGGGCCACCGCCCGGGGGTGCCACGTCAAGCGGACCCTGACTGCGGACGGCGGCGTGGGCGAGCCGTCTTCGGACGGCTCGCCCACGCTTTCGGTTCGTCAGGGGGTCACCCGGGTAGCCGGGCTGTCGCCGGGCAGGCCCGACATGTCGGCCTCGACCGGCGGCACCGGAGTGGCTCCGAGGACGCTGCCGTCCCTGGAGTACGCGGTGAGGGTGGCTGGCTGGTCCGGCGGTATCCGGGTGATGCCGGCGTTCGACGCGTCGAGGGTGACCGTGGCGGGGGGTGCGCCGCCGATCGTGACCGTGACGCGGGCCGCGTCGGGCGGGGCGATCACCCGCACCTGGTCCGTTGGCGTGCGGGTGCCGTTGTCGGCCCGGATCCGCCAGCCGATTGGTCGCTTGTCGGCGCCCTCGGCCGGCAGCAGCAGCCGCAGGTCGGTCGACCAGCCGGTTCGGTCGTCGCCGTGTCTGGCGTACGCGATCACCCCGCCGCCGGCAGGCTGCACGGTGAGCAGCGTGGCGGCTTGGCCGTGCCCGCTGCCCGACCACCGCACCCGCACCGTCGTCCCGGCAGCCGGGAGACGACTGTTGAGGAGTGCCGATTGAACGAAGTCGCGCAGGCTGGCATCGTCCAGCGGCGTACCTCGGGCGCCCCGTCGGGCGGCGGCGAGCAGGACGTCCATCTCCGGTCCGGTCGGGTCGACCACGTCGTACGGGCCGCCGCCCAGGCCCCCCTGGTAGAGCAGGTGGTCGCCACGGCTGACCCGGACGACGGGTTCGTTCCGAAGCGGCGCGGGGGGCAGGACGGCGAACCCGACCCCGCTGCCGTCCGCCCTGGCGAGGTCCTGGTACTCCAGGGTTCCCCTCGGTGTGTACCGAGGGTCGCCACTGATCATCACGGTGGATTCGGCCGGCCCGACGACGACCGCGAATCCGCCCCGGTCGGGACTGGCCTGCATCAGGGTCATTACCGGGTCGTCAACGTCCTCGCTGTGGCCGGCGTAGCGCATCTGTTGGGCGCTGGCCCCGGGCGGACCCACGTACCAGACCAGCGCCTGCTTGCTCAGTAGGCCGAACCGCAGCGGCACCGCGACCAGCGCGACCCGGTGGCCCGGCTGGTCACTGCCGTAGAGCAAACGGATCCGGTCACGATCGCCGACCTTCCAGAACCCGTCCGGGTTCGAGTCACCCAGCAAGGTGTCGGTGCTCATCGACGGATCGGTGCTGATTCGCGCCCGCAGCGTGTCCAGCCAGGCCTGATCGCCGGCCAGTGCGCCCCGGGGCGGCGCGTCGAGCAGCGCCGTCGGGGCGGCGGCGACCGCGATGCCGGGCGCCCAGCCGGGGAGGGGCACCACGTTGGTCTGGACCCCCACGAGCGCGACTCCGACCGCAGCGGCCACCACCGCCCGCATCAGCCGCGTCCGCCGGTGCCGTCGCTCGCGCCGGGCGAACCCCGGCCACGGGTCCTCAGGTACGTCGACGCCGTGCGCGGCCTGCCACAGCGCAGGACTGAGCGTCGAATCTGCGAAGCTCTCGGTCATGCCGGTTCCTCCTGAAGCCGTACCGGGGACTGGGAAGCGGGTGGGGCGAACTCGACCCGCATCCGGGCCAACCCGCGCGACGCCTGGCTCTTCACCGAGCCGATGGAACAGCCGAGAACCTTGGCGGTGTCCGCCTCGCTGAGGTCCTCGAAGTAGCGCAGCACCAGAACCGCCTGGGTTCTGGGCGGCAACCGCCGCAGCGCGGTGAGAAGCAGTTGCCGCTCCTCCACCTGCGCGTACGCGTCCGGCGTCGGCGCGCTGTCGGAGGTCAGCAGCGGCACCTCCAGCGGCCGCCGCCGACGCCGCCAGGAGATCGCCGTGTTGACCATCACCCGGCGTACGTAGACCTCCGGGGCGTCCCTGCGCAGTACCCGCCCCCAGCGCCGATGCGTCTTCTCCAACGCCGACTGCGCCAGGTCCTCGGCTGTTCCCCGGTCCCCGGTCAGCAGGTAGGCCGTTCGGAGCAACGGCCCCCACTGTCGTTGTACGAACAGCCGGAACTGTTCGTCGTCCTCGTGCCGACTCACGCCACCTCCAGGTCACATCCGCCTCGCGATCACGAGCGGATGCAGAGAGAGACGCGACCGGAGGCGTCCGGGGTTGAGTGAGAAACCGAACGTCGATACCGAGCGCTTCTGGGGCTCCGACCGGTCCGATCTGGAGTCCGCAGGGGCCCGGTGGCGTCGCAGAATCGCCCGCACGGCGGCGTTGTGGCGGTAGGGGATTGGGTCGTCGACGAGGCTACGGTTCGTGTGCCGGTGCGCGGCGACCAGCAACACCCGATCGGCGAGGTCAAGAGCCCACTGCCGGCCGGCCGGCTGTCGGCGATGCCGTCACGGACAGACACCAGGGTTCGAGACACCCCTCAATGCGTTCTGCCACGCTCACGCGGCGCTTGCCCGCTCTCGTACTGCTGCCTACGGTTCCGCAAACCCTGGCCCGCGGACCTCAAGAACTTGTCTAGGTTTCCCCGGGAGCATGGATGCACATGATCAACGTTGATAGCTTCGTCAACGCATTCAGCGCTTTTCTGCAGAGGGGAAACGACCGTATGAAACGCAAAGGACTACTTCGGGCGGCCGCGGCGTCGGCGGCGGCCATTGCGACGCTCGTATTGTCCGGCCCGGCGCAGGCTGCCGGTGACACGTGGACGTCTTCCGCCAGTCATATCGGCGACCTTTGCACCACCGGCGGAGTCACGCTCGGTCCTTGCTATGGCTCGGCATCGTTCGTGCACAACGGGGATCACCTGTATGTGTGGGACAACAAGGCCGACGGGCACTCCGTGGTGGTGCTCTACAACCGGTCGGACACCGGGGGCCAAATGAACGTCACATGGAACCACTACGGTGCCGGCACCCGCCTCGATCACAACATGGACATCCCCGAGAGCGGCTACATCATCTACCGGGTTTGCCTCGGTGAATATGGGGACCGGATTGTGTTGGATTGGACGTGCAGCCCGTACAAGAAAGAGTATGCGGCGTAAGTAAGGGGACCGAAGATGACGCGGAAAATAGTTATCCGGACGGCGGCGGCGGTCGCCGCCGCCTTCGCGACGATCGCGATCGCCAGCCCAGCGCAGGCCGCCGACACATGGACGAAGACGGGTCCCCACGCCGGGGACGTCTGCACGTACCCGATGAAGACCGGCTGTGACGGTTCGGCCTCTTTCGTGCACGACGGCGAGCACCTGTACGTGTGGGACAATGTGGCCGATGGAAACTCGGTCGTTGCCGAGTACTGGCGCGAGGACGTCGGGATCGGTCAGCGGAACCTCGCGTGGAACCACTACGGTGCGGGGACCCGGCTGGACCACAACATGAACATGGCCGAGGGCGTCGGGATCCGGTACAGGGTCTGCCTTGGCGATTACGGCACTGGCAAAATTTGGGCGTGCGGCGATTTGAAGGTTGAGTACGCGTGACTCGAGGCACCGACAACGCCGCGCCTTCCTCAACTCGGCCAGCAAACGCTTGACCCGTCGGCCGCGCCGGCCCGATCTCGTCGCGATAACGGGATCCGGGCGGCGCGGCAGGCGGACCGAGTGAGCCCGGCGATCCCCAAGCGCGCCCTGCTGCGGAGTCACTGCTTCTGTGGTCCGGCGGATCGCGCGACCAACCTTCGGGCGTCGTGGTTGTGGTGAAAGACAGTGCTATCGAGCGGCGACGTCGCCGTCGCGCTCGGTGTGCCTGCGCGTCTCCACGGCCAGCATGAGCAGGTCGGGAAGCCAGGGCTGGTCGGTGAGCAGCAGCACGGCGGCCTCGGGGACCGGCACCGCGCGGACCTCGACGATCTGTTCCGCGTCCTCCGGCATCGTCGGCGCCTGGACGATCGCGGCGTCCGCGGTGCACCACAGCCAGGCCTTCTCCGGATGCGGCTGGTGCGGCCGGTACGGCAGCGGGCGGTCGGTGACGCAGTGGTGCGCGCCCACCACGGTCAGCGGGCTGGTGAGGACCGCGCCCGCCTCCTCCAGCAGCTCCCGCCGGACGCAGTCCTCGACGCTCTCACCGGGTTCGCGTGTGCCTCCGGGGAGGAACCACACGTCGCGGTCGTCGCGGCACAGGATGACCTGATCGCCGCTGAACCCTACGACGTGCACGTTGGTGACCAGCGCGTCCGCCGGTGCCTCGGTGGTGAACTGGGCGTCGAGGCCGCCCCATTCCCACCGCTGCGGGGCGAACAGCCGGGGGTACGCGGCGGCGAGGCCGGAATCGGTCGGCATGTGCGGGGATCCTTCCTGCCGGGGCGGGTCAGCGGCTCGGAGCGTCGGGTCGCCGGGGCCCGGTGTGCGGCGTACCGCCGGAGGTCCGCTGTGGAGCGCTGCTGCCGGGCGGCCGTGCCCGCTGGGGAGGCGCCTGAGACACCGTGCCGCCCGTCGCGGGTGCGATGCCCCGCAGCCATGGCTGGCTGTTCTCGGCGCGGCGGTGCAGGGCGTCGGTCTCCCCGCGCGGCGCGGCGGCGTCAGGACCCCGCTGGGTCACGTTCCGGAACTGCTCGATGAAGGTCTTCTTGTCGTCCATCGACGTGACCTCGTCGAACTTCGTCCAGAACTGGGTCCGGGTGTCCTCGGGCAGGCGTGCCTCATGCATGAGATCGTCGAGGCGGCGGACGAGGCGGTGGTCGTCGCGGTGGACGAAACTGTCAAGGATCCGGTTCAATCCCGGTTCCACGTCGTCACCGCGGTTGATCCAGGAACGCACCTGCGTGGTGAACTGCTCACGTACCGCCGCTGCGTCGAGCGGAGCACCGTTGCTGACGTCCACCGCAGTGTCGTGGACGGCGAGCAACGCCGCGACCTTGCTCGCTTCGCGTACGGCGGGAGTGCGGTAGGGCTCGGCGATCAGCACGGGATTGCATCCCCAGGTCCGGTCCGGGGTGTCGATCAGACGGGTCTGGTCGGGCGCATCGTCCTTGATTCGTTTCGGACTGCTCAGCGGGCCCTGCAGCGCGTTCTCGATGACGCGGATCGCCGGTATGCTGGCGAAGGTCATAGCGGGATCGTCCGGAAGTGTTTTCAGACCCCCGTCGAGGCCGCCCTCGCGGTGCACCGCATAGCCCTTCTTGCTCCCGGGATGCGGATCGCCTTCGATACCGTAGTAGAACATGTACCGACCGGTGAACTCAGTCTTGGGATAGACCGCAGCGCACAGTTCCTGGATCGTTCCCTTGAGACAACTGTCGACGAAGGTGACCCGGCTGCCTTCCTTGCCCACCGGGATTCCATTGCCCCGCAGGTATCGGGTGAGTCGCTGGTAGGCGCCGTCGACATCCCGGTCGTCGATCGACTTGGAGATCTCCCGGTACGGCTGGAGCTGTGGGTACTCGGCCCCGCTGTTCCTTTCCTTGTCCTGAACCGCGGCCTCGGCGAGTGCTCGGGAGAGCACCACGTTGTGGCAGTGCGCGTCGAAGAAGTCGCGGTCCAGCGCACGGACGGCCACGCCGAGGCTGAAGCCGTCCCGTCCAACGAAGACGACCCGGGTGTTCGGGTCGGCGTCGACCGAGGCCCGCAGGTCATCGAGCATCTCCGTGGCGATGGAGGTGACATAGGGCCCGTGGTGCTCACGGAAGACGGCGTACGCCTCCGCGACCGCCGAACGGTCGCTCGCGGACTCCAGCCCGTACGCTTCGTAGATCGCGTCGAGGCCGGAGAAATCCTCGGTGGCCGCCACCTGTCACTCCCCTCGGTCGGGCCGCGACGCCGTCGACGACGGCTCGACGACCCGGGTGAGCCAGCGGACCAACGGCTCGTACTCCTCGACGGCCCCCCACCACAGGCGGACCCCGTCGTCGCCGCGCTGGAAGGCGCCCTCCCCGTCCACCTCGGTGCCCGCCTGTTCCACGTCGACGAAGGGCAACATCACGGCGGCGCTCAGGGCGACGGAGTCGCTGAGCACGGCGGCTGGATCCGACCGGTCGACCGTGTCGTCAAGCGCCTCGGCCAGCGCCATGGCCTGGCGGCGGCTGCGGTCGATGGACGGCCCGGCGTCTGCCGGCCCGGTGAGCACCAGGTCGAGCGCGGCGAGTCGGCCCTTTCGCACCGCGTCCAGCACGGTACGAGCGGCCGCAGGGCTTGCCGATCTTTCGCTGCCCGCCGGCTGCGTGACACGCAGCCGGCCGGCGAGGTCCGGATCGTGCTGGATCAGCTGCGCAAGGCGGAGAGGCTCTCCGAAGCTGACCCAGCGGATCGGCTGCCCGCTGTCGCCACAGGCGGACCGGACGACGGACGACACGTCGGGGGGCCGGCTCACGACCGTGACCTCGGCGCGGCCGGCGCCGTCCAGGAGGCGACGTGCCGCCGACCGGGCCGGCTCGTCGCCCACCATCACCAGGGCGAGCTGCGGGACGGCGCGCGCGGCGGCCGCCACCGCGAGGACGGTGCCCGGGCCCCAGGCGGAGGCGGCGTCGATGACGAGCGGAGATTCGCGCAGGTTCTCCGGCCAGTCACCGCCCTGCCCGAGCTGCCGGCTGCTCTCCGCCAGAGCGGTGCCGGGGAACAGCTCGCCGACCGCGCTCAGAGCTTCGTAGTCCTGCCGGGCCTCGTCGATGGCCTTACCCTCGTGCCTCGGACTTTCCGATGTCATCGCCTGCCCCTTGATGGCTGTGGTGACGTTGGTGGACGAACCGCCGGCGTCGGCTGGTGCGGCTGCTGTTGGTGCCGGCCCGCGACGGGCCTCGGCAGGTAGGCGACGGCGGCGGGCCGTCGCTCCTGCATCTCCGCCACGGACCTGGCCACTCCCGTGACCCTCTTGAGCAGGGCGTCCGGACCGTCGCGCAGCAGTTGATCGTACGGGACCCGCTCGGCCCGGCCGCCGTGACCAAAGGAGACCGTCAGGTCACTGGACGTGTCGCGGCGGTTGGCGCGGACGGAGACCTGCACGAGCGGGCCCGGCGATCCGATCAGGACCGAGCGGTGGGTGCGCTGGATGTCCGGGCTGATGCCGAGGTCGGCCACAGCGGAATCGACAAGCAGTTGGATCCGGTGGCCGGCGTCGCGGTCGAGTGGGTTCCCGAGGACGAGACGGTACGAATCCTTGGCGTGCCCAACGTCGCCGCGCTCGGGCTGGGCGGCCCGCAGGGCAGCTCGATCGGCCCAGACGGTCGCCGCCGCGCCGTCGCCACGGAGGAACCGGCGGAAGGACTGGCGAACGAACTCGTCGGTGGGGCGCACCCCGCGCGGCTCGCCGGTGTACTCGGCCGTGACCGCGGTCGCGCAGCGGTCCCACAGCGAGACGGTGAGATCCCTCCGGTCAAGACCGTCGGCCTGGCCGGGCAGGGCGTTGCAGGTGCGCGCGAACCACTCCGCCCGTTCCCGCGACACCGGGTTGGCCGCCAGGTGCGGGGTGCGCTCCAGGAGTTCCTCGCCGGTGAGGACTCCGGAACCGCTGGTGCTTCGGGCCCATGAGCGCACCTGATCGAGGTGGTCGGGGAGCAACCCGACCGCCGGGTCGATCGGCACGAGCAGCGTGGGTACGCCCGTGTCGAGGACACGCGCCTCCGCCCACCGCCGGTCGGCTTCCGTCAAGAAGTCGTCCAGCCAGGCGAACGGCATGCCGTCCGCCTCGGCCAGGACGCTCGCGGCCTTCCAGTTCACGCCGAACGGCACCGGACCGGCCAGAGCCCGGTCGATGACCAGGACGGGCAGCGAGTCGGCCAGCCCGACGACGGGCGCGACGTAGGCGTTCGCGGCATGGTTCCAGGTCGTCGCCCAGCGCAGATCGACAAGCCCCTCACTGACGAGGGCGTTCAGCATCTGTCCGTGCTCGGGATTGAGCTGCACCTGGTAACCATGCAGGTCATGGGGTGTGAAGCCCCGGTCGGCATGGTCACCGTCGGGGTTGAGGACCCCGTCGATGTCGAGCAACAGCCACGGCTTCACGGTGTCGTGGGCAGCGGGTCCCGTACCGCTCACCGGCCCCGCCCCGGCCGGAAGGCCTCCTGCCATCCCTGCGGCCGCCGGGGCGCTACGGCCGGAGGACGAGTCTGTTGGTGAGCGACGTGCAACGCGGCCGTCGCCGCGGTGGTGCCACGCGTGGGCGGTGCCAGGGTCCGGATGTTCTCGACCACCCCCTCGGCGGCGTGTCGCCAGGTGTGGTTCTGCCCAAGGTGCTCACGCAGGTCGGTGGCCCGACGCCGGGCCTCCGGCAGATCCTTCAGGACGGCCTCGGCGTGGTCGGCCCACACGGTGGGCAGTGTCGCCTCCGAGCTTCCCCGGGTGTTGACCACCGACGGAGCGCCCAGGGCCGCCGGCACCTCCTTCGGGTCGCCGAGGAACATTCCGACTCCGGTGTGGTTCCCGACCAGGACAGGCACGCCGTACCCCGCGGCCTCCAGCGGGGCCAGGCCGAAGTCCTCGTGCCGTGCCGCGTGGATCACCATGTCCGCCCCGCGGAGCTCGGCGGCCATGACGCTCGGGTCGGAGGTGTAGCCGCGCACCCGGACCGGGAAGCCGGCGATGTCGGACAGCACACGCTCCTGTTCCGCGACGTCGGACTTGTGCGCCCCCAGCATCGTCAGTCGGACGTCCAGGCCGCGCTTGTGCAGCTCGCCCACCGCGGCGGCGGCGATGTCGGCGCCCTTGAGGCGGTCGTCGGTGCGCGTGAAGACCAGCAGATTCAGCCGGGTCTGCTCGGGGTCGTACTGAGGTGGCGCCTCCAGGATCACTCCGGGGGTCATCTGCACCACCGGGGGCGGCTTCTCGCACATCCGGGCCAGGCGGCGGCCCTCGTCGGTCAGCAGCGGGCCCACCCCGACCACCAGGTCGGCCCGGGACACCAGGGCGCGTTCGGTCTCGGTGTGCTGGTTCGACTCCAGCGGTTCGCCACGGCCGCGGTCCATCTCGTCCGCCGTCACGTGGACGAAGTGCACCACCTTCGCGTGCGGGTAGAAGTTGTCGCGCAGGTAGGAGGCGGCCCCACCGGAGAACCGGCCGTGGCCCATGATGACGTCGACGTCCGCCGGGAGCCGGTCCGCCCGGAGCAACTGCGCCCGCGTGTCGGATATCCCCGGGATCGGGTCGAGCACCTGGATGTCGACCAGGGGATGCGACGGCGAGGGGACACTCACCCGGGCGGTCACCCGGTGCCCGAGCTCCGCGAGCGCTATGGAGATCTCCCGGTTGACGGCGATCGGGCCGCCGCCGATCCACTTGTCGCACAGCGTGAGCACGTTCAACGGGCGGGTCTGCGCCTCCGCCCGGCCCGGCGGCAATGGCACTGTCATCTCTGCTGCCCTCTTCTGGTGTCTGCGGATACCTGGTCGGCGGTCAGGGCACCGAAATCGTGCGGCGCGCGGTCGTGGCGACGGTCAGCCACGCATTCCCGTCGCTGCGTAGAGCCGGGCGACGAGCTCGTCGGCCACGTCGGCCAGTTGCACGGCGTCCGTGCTCACCGCGTCGGTGGTGACGTCGTGGCGGAGCCGGGCCGACAACTCCCGGAGCAGGGACGCGGCCACGAGCGCCTCGGTGCTGGCGATCTCGACGGACCGCGGTGGCTCGGCGTCACCCTCGCCCGCCAGCGTCCTGCGGGACAGGGCGGCCTGTTCAGCGAAGGTGAGGTTCTCCCGTACCGATTCGTCCCGCTCGTTCCAGAGGTATCGGTGCGTGCTGAGCATGCATCCCCAGGAATCTGACACCTTCGTCACCTTGTTGCCTCCATGTCGAACATCCTTACGCCAATGGGGAAGGTCATGGCCTCGTAGCTCATGGGACGCTCATCGACGCGACTGGCAGGACGAGGCTGGCGGGGCGCGGCAGCACCGGTGGCGCCTGCGCCGCCCCCGCGGTCCACGCACAGCAGACTCATGCAGCGCCCTCCCCCGAACGCACGACTGCACCGGCACGCCCCGGCGGTGGCCAGCTGCCAAATCCGCTCACGGTGCGTACAGAGCTGAGCATAGATCGACCTGTCCAATCACGACAGGCCGGGAAACCGCCGCAACGGCGTGTCCAGCCGCGTAACCGCGGATCCAGCCGTCGTCGACCGGCCGACACGGCAGCGGACCTCGGCGAACACCCTTCTGATCGATGCCCGTTGCTATGCTTCGGCGCCGGGGGACGATCGCGGGAGACGGGGATCCAGTGCTGAGAGAGCGGCTCCAGACGGCGGCGGTGATTGTTGCGCTCGCGGCGACGACCGCCGCGTGCAGCAAGGACGACCCGCCGTCACCGCCAGCCGCGTCGGCCCCCGCCGCCACTCCGTCGATGCCGACGTTCGACCCGCCGACCCGGTTCTCGCCCACCGGTACCGCGCTGGGCGAGGCCCGCCCCGGCGACGTCCTCCTGCACGGCACCACCGCGTTCATCTCCAGTGAAGCCCAGACCACGGTGGTGGAGGTCGGCAGCGGACGACGTCTGTCGGTGCTCACGCCGGAGCAGCCGCCGATCACCCGCAACCCGGCCACCGCCGGGCACCGGCCGGTGCTTGTCGACCTCTCCGGACGGCCCGCGGTGGTCGTGCCGTACGCGGTGGAGATCCCCGCCTCCGGCACCGTCGCGGCCCAGCAGGCCGTCGAGCTGCTCGTGATCGATGCGACCGACGGCCGGCTGACGAAGACCATGACGGTGGACGCCAAGCCGGCCGAGGGCGACTTCAGCCTGGTCGCCCGCGACTACGTCCGCGTGATCGGCGGTCGCGGCTCCGCCGTGGTGCTCGGCATCGGCAAGCAGGTGACCGTGGCCGTCGACGTCAGCACCGGCAACACCCTCTGGCGCGACAACGACTTCGACGCCTCGGCGCTGCTGGGGGACACCGTCGTCGGACTCACCGCCCCGGACACCGGCTACCGCCGGTCCATCACCGGACTCGCGTTGCTCGACGGCGCCAAGCGCTGGTCGGCGCTCACAGTCGCCAACGCCGAACTCGCCGCAGGCGGTCCGTCCTTCATCGTCGTGGTGGGTCAGCAGACCGACGGCAAGCGCTTCTACACGCTCATCAAGAAGGACGGCACCCTGGTCAACCGCACCAAGGGCGAGTACGGGGCGGGGCTGCGCTGCTCCTACGACGAGGCGGCGGTCACGGTGTGCGCGATCGGCAACTCGCAGCCGCTGTTCGCCCTGGACTCCACCACCGGAGACGATCTGTGGCAGCTGCCCGCGACGGGTCGCCGCGCCCCGCGGATGACCGCGGCGTGGCACGGCGCGGTCTACGGCACGGTGAACAACGCCGCAGTCGTCCTCGACGCGCGCACCGGCACGGACAGGGAAGTGTCGCCCGGGGTGGCTCCGGTGGCCGTTACGGTTCACGGGGGCCTCGCCGCCGACCCGTCGGACAGCACCGCGCTGGCGTTCCACCCGGCCCTCGGCTAGCCGGTACGGGCCGTGCGGCCGTCCCGGTGCTCAGCCCTCGGGCAGCTGATCGAGAACCTCACGCGGAGCTGCGACGGCCGGCAGGGTCCTGGGCTCGGTGTGCCGGCCGGGTTCGCACTTGGCGAACGGCCCGTACTCGGTGGTCATGTTCATCAGGTGCGGATCGAGGTGGTGCAGCCACCAGGTGCTCATGGTGTCGTCGATGCGGGCCCTCTCCCACTCGCGCCACATCGCGTAGAAGCGCGAGATCGCCTCCGGGTGCGCCCACCATCTGTCGCACCAGTAGATGCCGCTCTTGGGCCCGCTCAGGACGCGGCGCTCGACGACCTCGGCCAGATACAGCCGCATGAAGTCATCGAGGTTGCGGAACGCCGGCTCCGGCACCTCGTCGGCGGCCTGCTGCGGCTGTGCGGCGGCGCCCGCGGCTGCCTGCGGTTCCGGCTGCGTGTCGCCGCGCGGCAGAGCACCGGACAACTGCTCCAGGAGAGCGGACAGTTCGGCCACGGCCCTCTCCGAATCGCTCTGGCCGGTGGGCGTGGTCATCGCGGCTCCTGCACAGGGTTGTCGAACGACTGCACTTGCGGGTTGTCGGCCTGGAGACTCCAGTCGTTCCGGCTGTCCGGGTCCCAACGGGCGATGGATGCCTTGATGGCCTCGGCGTACGGACCGGTCTGCCAGGGGGCGGTACGGGCCAGCACCGGCGGCGCACCGGAGCTGTACACCACCATCCGGCCCCGGGGCAGCGCGTGCAGCTCGGCGACGTCGAGCACCCGCTGGCGGCGGGTCTGCCGTGACACGGACTGTTGACCGAAGCCGGAGCCGTTTGTCGACGTCGAGCGGGTCATGACGTCGTGCTCACCGATGAGGCGGGACAGCTCCTCGAGGAACTCGGGGTCCGCGACGCCACCGCCGTAGGTGCGCACGTTCGCCGCCGACCACAGCTTGCGCATCCCTTCGCGACCCCACACGTCGATGCCCTGAGCGTACGACTGCAGCACCGTGATGATCGGCAGGCCGTGCGAGCCGTAGTAGGAGTACAGCGCCGGCAGTTGGCGGATGCGGCAGATGTTGGCCGCCTCGTCGAGCACCGACATCAGCGGCGGGTCGAGGCGCCGGCCCTGCGAGGCGCGGGCGCGCAGCTCCCCCGCCCGCAACACGGCGTCGGTCAGCGCGGCGATCAGTGGCGCCGGTGAGCCCGGACCGCCCTGGCTGAGCAGGTAGACGGTGTCGCACGTGGCCACGAAGTTCTCGGGGCGGAACTGCCGGATCGTCGACGAGGCCGGCGGGCTGACCCAGGCGGTGACACTCGGCTCGGTCAGGCACATGAGCATCTTCTGCGCGCCGGCGTAGACGCCGCCGCGGGTCTGGTCCGGCATGTTGACCACACCGATTATCGAGTCGGCCGGCAACTGGAAGCCCGCACCGGTGAGGATGTCCGCCGGCGACTCGTCGCGTGGGTTCACCGCCCATCGGTACACGTCCAGGATGGACCGGCCGCCGACCGCGGCCGCCAGCAGCAGGTTGGCCACCAGCTCCTCGGCGCTGGGGTCGAAGAACGCGTCGCGCTGCATGCCGGGCTCGCGCTCGGCCGAGGCGAAGTGCTCGGCCAGCCGGCGCGCGTCGGTGATGGTGGCGATTCCGCCGAGCGGGTTCCACCACAGCTGCTGCGGCTGCCCCCAGACCTGCTGCGGGTCGAACACCCAGATCTCGCCACGGGTCGCGCGCAGTTCCCGGGTGGCGTCGATGATGTCGCCCTTGACGCTGGTGACAAGTGTCGGCCCGGGGTTGGACACGGTGGCCGGGATCGCACGGGCGGTCGTCTTACCGGTGCGGGGCCCCCAGATGTCGACGGCCATGTCCTCCCAGGACTGACGCAGCTCCATACCGCCGACCACGGTGCGTCCGATGAGGACGCCGGCGTCGTCGGGGGCGACGGTGCCGGCGTCGGCCAGGCTGGCCCGCAGCCGCTTCGCGGACGCGGTGACCCCGTCCGGGCTCAGGTGCTTCAGATCGCCGCGGCGGGCCATGTGCCGCGCAGCCTCGTCGACCCGGCTGCCCCGGAGCCGCCGCCCCTTGGTCAGCAGCAGCACACCGGTCGCCAGCGCCGCCACCACCAGCACCTCACCGACGGCCACCAGGGTGCACGCAACGGTCCACGTGATCCTGCCCGAGATCAGCGCCGCGGCGGCGCTGAACAGACCCTCGCCGTGATAGCCGGGTGGTTCGGTCAGCCGCAACGGAAGCCACACCGCCCCGGCCGCCGCCAGCGCGAGCACGGCCAGGCCACCGGCGATCAGGCCCGAGGAGTCGCTGCTTCCGCCAGGTCCCACTGTTCGGCTCATGTGCGCTTCCAACGGAAGTCGGTGTTGCCCAGCTGTTTCTCTATCTCGGTGGGTTCCAGGTGCACCGGGATGCCGGGCCTGGTCCCGACCTTGATCAGGAAGTTTCCGCGGCCGATCAGGACCTCTTCGTCCTCCGGCCCGGTCGTCCACGACGGCGGCGCGGACCACGACAGCACCTCGCTGCGTTCGGCCTGCGACAGGGGCCGTACCCGCGCGACGGCGTCGAGCTCCTGCTCGGAGCAGGCGCCGATCATGAGCACCGCGCACCGGTCGGCGAAGCCGCGGGCCTTGGCGCGGTCCTCCTCGTTCGGCAGAGCCTGCAGGTCGCCCAGCGAGTGGGTGATGAACGCGGTGCCGGTGCCCTTCGAACGGTTCAGGCGGGTCAGCGCGTCGATGCGGTCGACCATGCCGTGCCCGACCCGCAACGCGCGCCACATCTCGTCCAGGACCAGGAAGAATCGCCGCGGCGGGGCTAGGCCCAGGTCGGCCATCCGGTGCGCGGCCTCGACCTGACCGAAGCCGGCCGCCCAGGTGGTGACCAGGGTGGCGGCAGTCAGGGCCTGGTTGGTCTCGCTGATGCCGGAGATGTCCACGCACAGCGCGGTGGTGTCGAGCTCGATCGAGGCGGTGGTGTGGCCCTCGACTGTCGAGCCGAGCGGACCGTGGATCAGCGCTCGCAGCGTACGCCGCAGGTTTTCCGTCTCGAGGCGGTAGCGGTCCAGGTCGTGGTCGTCGTGCCACAGGGTCACCCACCGCACCTGCATGGGTGCCTCTTCGATGACCCGCAGCACGTCCGACAGCAGCGGCTGGGCAGTGCTCTCCCGCTCGGTCAGGTAACGCAGCGCGGCCGCCAGCACGGTTATCTCGTCCGACGCGAGCGGAGCGCCCCGGGTCAGGGTCGCCAGCACCAGGGCGGCGTTGAGCCGGCGGTCGACGATCTCCGCACGTAGCTGCTCGATCTCCTTGGGGTCCTGCACGTGTGCCAGCACCTGCTGCCACGGGCCGATGTCGAGCGGGTTGATCCGGTGCAGGCCGGGACCCACGCGCAGCACCCGCCCACCGAGCGCGGCGACCAGTTCGGCGTAGTCGGGTTTGAGGTCGCCCAGGATCAGCGGGGTCACGCCCTGGCCGACCAGGCTCAGCAGCATCCGCCGCACGCTTGTGGACTTGCCCATGGCCGGTTCGGCCTGGATCCACACCGACGGGTTGTTGATCAGCTTGGCACGTTCGTACCAGGAGATCGGGTCGAAGCACACCGTCGCGTTGGTGTAGCGGTGCCGGCCGAGCGGGGCGCCGATCGTCGGGGTGGACGAGCCGGTGCCGAACGGCCACAAGCCGCACACCTGCACCGTGGTGCCGCGGTACTCGGTGGGCGACTCGACCCACGACACCCGGCCGCCGCCGGGGCCGGCGTAGCCGAGTCGGGTGGGACGTCGGATCGGGATGACGGATCGGGGCATCAGGTCCGCCTCCTAGAACGGCACGGTGGCGTGCACGGGCAACACCACCCCGGTCGGCAGGGTCGCGGCGAAGGTCGCCGCCTGGGCCCCGTACATCGGGCGGAGCATGAGCCGCGCCTCGGCGGCCCGCGAGTCGATGATCCGGGTCGCCTCGTCGAGCTGCTCGACCGAGGAGACGGTGGCGGTGACCAGCACCGTGAAGCGCACGACGCCGGCACCGGAAGCCTCCTCCTGCGCGGCCTGCTCGGCCGCGCTGAGGTCGGCCAGGTCCCGGGCGGTGGCCTGGGACTTCTTCGTGGCGTTGAACCGGGCGTCGCGCTTGTCGGCTTCGACGAGCTTGGCCGACTCGGCCGGCGAGTACGGCCGGTAGATCAGTGACACCCGCTTGCGCAGCAGTTGCGGGTCGGGGTCGGTCAGCCGGGCGAACGTGTTGGCGAAGGTGACACCGCGGGGAGCCTCGACCATGCCCCAGGTCCTCGAGACCCCGGAGTCGTGGCGGTAGTAGTCCCAGCTCTCCCGCGCCGAGACCGGGCCGGCGTTCTCCCAGGTGAGGTCCAGGTCGGGGGTACGCGACAGTTCGATGCTCGTGCCGGGGTCGTACGCGGCGCGTACGGCCCGGACCAGCGACCGCGGCATCATCGGGCGTACGCCGCCGCCGCCGGCGGCCGAGAGCCCGGAGTGCAGGTTCGGCAGCCGTGCGGCGACCTCCCGGCACATGTCCTCGTGTGAGAGTTGCCGCCGGTTCGGAGGCAGCGTGTAGGTGAGCGAGACCCGGGTCTCCACGGTCGCCGACCCGGCCGGGTAGCTGCGTACCACTTCCTGGAGGACCTGGCGGGCCAGTTCCGGCGCCTGCGGCGACATCGTGTCGTTGACCTCGGTGGCCAGCCGCGTGCCCGGATCCGGGGTGCTCTCCACGGTGACCGCGGCCTGCACCAGGCCCGGTTCACGGCTGAGGTTGGACAGCCAGGCGGCCAGGTGCGCCACGCGCGCGTCGATGGCGCTCTGGTCGACCAGGTCCATGCCCTCGGGGTAACAGCGCAGCGTGACGGTGTAGTGCCGCGACTGTGGGATGACCACCACGCCGATGCGTCCGGACCGGCCCGTCTCGACCTCGTAGATCTGCGAACGGGCCAGAATGCCGGGCAGTTGGTGTGTCTGCGTCACCTTCGAGGCCACGCCGGACAGGTACAGGTGCTGTCGTCGTGAACGCCCTCGCCACCACGCGAACCGTGCCGCCATGACCTGAAGTCCGGTGCGCCCGTTGACGCGGATGGCCAGCGGGACCAGGACGGCCGCACCGCACAGCGCGGTCAGCAGGGCGGCCACGAGCGACACGGCGAGCATCAACACGGTCAGCAGGGCCAGGCCGAACATGATCAGCGTGCCGATGGTGCCCAGGCCGAACAGCCCGGCAGACACGCCGCGGCGCCAGTTGCCGTAGGCGCGCTGCTGCGACGGGTTCGGCGGTGCGGCAGTCGTCGTCACTGCTCAGCTCCTGTCGGTCCGGTCGCGCCCGCAGCAGCACCACCGATCTTCCTGATCGCGTCCGGGCCGGCCTTCGCGGCGGCCTGCCCGACCACGACGCCGGCGGCGATCGGGCCGGCCGCCGCGGCCAGTCCGCCGGCCGCTGCCGCACCACCGCCCGCTGCCGCACCCCCGCCGGCCGCGGCACCGCCGCCACCTCCGGCCATCGCCGGCCCGCCGGCGGGCAGCCCACCGCCGGTCGGTGCCGGTGCGGCAGTGGGACCGGGCCCGGAGCCGGAGGGGCGAACCGGAGCACTCTGTCCGCCACCGCCACCGCCACCGCCACCGCCACCGCTGCCACCTCCGCCGCCACCACCGCGGGTGGAGTTGAGCAGCATGGCGCCGTTGGCGATGGCTCCGGAGGCCGCCAGGCCACCTCCGCCGCCGCCGCCCATGGCGATCTGGCTGGTCGCCGGGGCCAGCAACTTGAGCAGGGCCGGCATCGCCACGATGCCCATGCACATCAGCACGATGCCAGTCAGCACGGTGGTGAGGTCCTTGCCGTCACCGATCATCCAGAACGCGGCCGCGTACACGGTCGCCGCGGCCGGCTTGTAGAGCAGCGCCGCCATCAGCCAGCTCATGTAGCGCGCCAGCATCGCGCGTCCGGTACCGGTCATCGCCGCCGCCGCGGCCAAGGGCATCAGTCCGCACAGCAGCACCTTGATCGCGGCGATGCCGATGCTCAGCAGGATCTGCGCGAACGAGATGAGCAGAAGCATGAACGCGATGGCGATCAGCGCGATGGACGTGAGGCCGTTGAAGGCGGCCACGCCGGCAGCGGGGGCGAACATCACCAGGCGTTCGCCGAGATCGCCGCCGGTCGAGGCGTCCACGATCCACGTGGAGTAACCGTCGCCGAACTCGCTGAGGAGCGCGACCGTCGGTACGCCCGCAGCGCTGATAAGCGTCAGCTGCAGCAGGCCGCGCCCGGCGTCGGTGGCAGCCTTGGCGTTGCGCTCCAACAGGATTCGCCCGGCCGCGATGAGCAGTGAGAACACCGCGACGGCACCGGTGATCCAGTAGGTGTACTCGCGCAGCCGATCGACCGCTCCCCCGGTGAGGACCGGGGACGGCACCGCAATCCAGCCGGCTATCAGGGTCTTCAAGGCCCAGGCCGCGGTTTCGCCCATGGCTTTCGCGAGGCCATCGAGCATCGACTCCGCGAACGAGGTGCTGACTCCGCCGACGAGGTCGCCGGCCGCGTCCGTGAGGCTGCAGTCCGCCTGCGTGATCGGATTGCACATCAGCGGGCCCCCCATTCCACGACGCCGTTCAGGTCGGTCACGGTGCGGCTCAACGAGGTCCAGGCGCCGCCGGGCGGCGCCACCATCTTCCAGTCACCGTCGCGCCACTGCAGCGTGGTCGTGACGATGAACCACCGTGCGGTGGTGCCGTTGGCCGACCGGTAGGCCAGCCCGATCACAGCGGTGTCCGGCGTGTAGGTCAGGTACAGGTAGCCCGCCAGCGGCGCCAGATCGCCCGGTTGCGCCGGTTGCTCCGGCTCCGCGGCGAGCGCCGCCTGCAGCGTGTCCCGGTCGGCGCTGGGCAGGAACTGCTGGGTCAGGGTCGGTTCCCACGAGGCCCGGCCAGCCGCGGCGCCCACCCGGCTGACCAGCTGCGCGGCGGCGATCAGCGCGCCCTCCGGCGTACGTGCGAAGCCCTTGGCCTGCGTGTCGCTGTGCTCGCGGGGCCCGGCTCGGTCGCTGAACGGCAACGCGGTGCCACGGACGACCTGCCAGGTGACGCCCGCTGGTGCGGTCACCGGGACGGCCGTGGACAGCTTGCCGGTGGTTTCCGGCTGCGGCGCCGCACTCCCCGCGGGCACCGTGGGCGCCGCCGCGCTGGGCTTGGCGTCGTCGTCGGACTGAACGGCGACGACGACTCCAAGTGCGACGATCACCAGCAACAGCACCGCGGCCAGCACGAAGCCCGGCCGCGTCCACGGCGAGGGCTCCTCTGCGTAGTCAGCCTGGTAGTTCTTCGAACGCATGGCGGTCCTTCCCCCCCGGTGATCGCCGTGCTCAGGTCAGCGCGTCGACCAACTGCGGCCCCACACCGAGCAGCACACAACCGGCCAGCCACCAGCCCAGCGCAGAGGTGTTGGTGTCGTCACCACGGCGGTGAGCGATCGCCATCTTGGCACCGATGAACATGGCGCCCCCGACGGCAACGGCCGTGACGAGCCACTTCACCCAACCAAGGATCGTCAGGATCTTGTCCGAGCCGGGGGGAGCGACGTTGCCCGGGTTTGGTGCGGCGATGATACCGGTCGCAGCGTCCTGCACGCTGGTGACCGCGTCGTGCAGATGCAGCAACAACGACATGAATCCTTCTCCTAGATCGAGACAGCTTCCACGATGGAATCGCGTAGCGCGGCGATGTCCGGTGGGGGGACGCCCAGATCGGCGGGCTTGTCGGCGGCCAGCAGAACCTCCTGCCAGCCGACGCGCCAGACATTCGGTGCCCAGCCACCCAGCAGCTGCAGACGCTCGTTGACGATCTTGGGTGGTCGACGCGGTGACGCGGCGACCGCGACGACCCCTCGCACCTGAGCGTGCACCGGGATGGCTCGCCGACGCCACTGCTCCACCGCGCCGGCCGCCGCCAACGTTCCCGCGGCACTGGCTCGGCAGACCAGCACGACATTGATCATCGGAGAGTTCGGCGGCAACATCGGCCACACCGGCCCGTAGTCGTAGCCGATCTGGGTCAACGTCGCAAGCGTGGTGGCACCGCTACCGCCGTGGCAGCCGACCCACCACACCGGAGGCCATCCGCTGGCAACAGCCTGCGGCGGCACCGGTACGGCGGAGAGGCCGGGCAGCGTGTCGTACCGCGTACGAATCTGCGCATTGACCGAGGGCACGTCAAGAATCGCCCTGCGCTCGACCGTGCATGTGATTTCCCCCGTACCTGACGTAACTTCGCGCCAGACAGTAGCACCCGGCTGCACGGCTATCGATATGGTGAATCCACATCGAGACCTGCGGGGCCGGTCCCTGACCATACGGTTCACAGTGGATACGAAGTAAGCGGTCAGCACGGGGGTAAAGCGGCTATGAACAGAGAAAGAGGCGGATCCGTGCAATATGGACTCGCCGTACGGGCGGCGGTATTCACCGTCGCGATACCGATGCTGCTCGCGATGCTGGCCGGCTGTTTCCGATCCGGGCCGACCGGCGGCGAGGTGCCGCAGAGCGGTGGCCCCACGCCGACCGTCGGCGGCACGCTCGCCAGCGCCACACCACCGGAGGCACTCGGCCGCGACGACGAGGACGACGACGAGGGTCCCGCCGCGCCGGTCGCCGAGGCGGCGCCCGCCGCGGCCGCCTTCGCCACCGCTTGGGCCCGGCCAGGGCTCGACGCGGCACGCTGGCTGGAAGGCGTCGCGCCGTTGTGTGTCCCGCGGTTCGCCGAGCAGTTGCGCACCGTCGATCCGGCCAACCTGCCCGCGTCCCGCATCACCGGCCGGCCCACGGCGGCCTACCCCGTCCGCGACGGCGGCGGGCAGTTCGCGATCCCCACGGATCGTGGGACGCTGCTGGTCAGTGTCGCCGACATCAAGGGTCGCTGGCTGGTCACCGGCAACGACTTCAAACGGGCCGGGCAGTGACCGACAAGAAGACGACAGGTGTGGTCGGCGCCGTCGTCGCGATAACCCTGATGCTGGGTGGATGTCTCATCGGATTGCCGCTGTTCATGATGGGCGGCGCGGCCAGCGCCTCGCCGTGCGGGCCGGTCCCCGTGTCGGTGCCCTCTGCAGGCGCCGAGGGCACCACCAAGTGGGACGGCAGCCAGGTCGCCAACGCCGCGATCATCGTCGCGGTCGGCCAGGAGATGAAGGTGCCGGCCCGTGGCCTGGTGATCGCCCTGGCCACCGCGATGCAGGAGTCCACGCTGCGCAACCTCGACTACGGGGACCGCGACTCCGTGGGCCTCTTCCAGCAGCGTCCCAGTCAGGGCTGGGGAACCGTGGCACAACTGACCGACCCCCGGTACGCCGCCGGCAAGTTCTACACGTCGCTGCTGAAGGTCGAGGGCTGGGAGGGCATGCGGCTGACCGACGCCGCCCAGGCCGTGCAGCGCTCCGGCACTCCCGAGGCATACCAGCAGTGGGAGGACGACGCGAACGCCCTGGCCGCCGCCATCCTGAAGGTCGGCAGCATCGAGGAACTGGGCGGGGGAGCACCCGGCGCACGCTGCGGGCCCGGCGCCTTCGAACCCGTCCCGGTCGGTCCGGGCGGCTGGGTGCAACCGGTACGGGCCGGCGTGGTCGCACCGTGGGGCCAGGACCGGGGCGACCACAGGCATGCCGGCGTCGACCTCGGCGCCGGGAAGAAGACGCCCATCCGGGCCGCTGCCGCCGGCGTGGTGTCGACGAGCAAGTGCAACGCCCCGGCCTGGCACGGCTGCGACACCGACGGATACCCCGGCCTCGGCGGTTGTGGCTGGTACGTCGACGTCCGCCACGCCGGCAACATCGCCACCCGCTACTGCCACATGATCCAACAGCCCTTCGTGCGGGTCGGGCAGACGGTCGCAGCCGGTGAGGTCCTCGGCCTCAGCGGCAGTTCCGGGAATTCCTCCGGCCCGCACCTGCACTTCGAGGTGCACCGCGGTGTCGCCCCTGGCCAGAGCCTGAGCTTCGGCAACTCGGTGGACCCCGTCGCGTTCATGGCGGGCGTCGGGGCTCCGCTGGGCGACTGACCGCCGGCGCGGCCCACTCCACCCGCCCACCACCTGTGCCCCGCGGCCGGTCCAGCAGATGCGGTGACGCTCGCCGCGTGCGCCGCGCCGGGGCAGCTCAGCGGATCGCTGATTGCGGTGCCCGGGTAGGCACGCGTTGCGGCTGCACCCGCCCCCGGCCCGCCACGCTCCGTGCGGCGGCCGAACGGTCCGCGCCGCGAGCCACCGCGCTGCGGGTCGGTCGGGGATAGGCCTTGGCGGCGGCCTGTGCGCCCCTGCCCTCCGCGGTTCCCGGCGCGGGGGCTCCGGTCGGGGCGGCCTGGCCGGGCGCCGCTGCCTGGCCGGCGACAGCCGCAGACTGCCCGGCCGCGTCGGCCATCTGCTCGTGGTGGGTCGCCTCAGCGGTGAAGTCCTGCTCCTGCGCGTAGGCGTGATCGGCGCGCGCCTCGGCGTAGGCGGGCACGTCGGTCCCCGGCGCGAGCCCCTGTTCGGCGTCCAGCCGAACGTCGTGCCACGCTCCGGCGAGATGCCTGTCGTCGGCGGCCGCCGCCCGATGCCAGGTCGCGTCGGCGTCGGCACCGGCGCGGCGGCCCTCGGCCTCCCGCTGTTGCGATGAACGGTCCGCGGGCCCACGGCCCTCGGTCGTGCTGCGCTCCGCCGACGAAGTCGCCGCGCGGGGCCCGGCGGCGTGCCGCTGCCGTTCTGCGGCGCCGCGCACGGCCCGGGACAGTGCGTCGCCCGTGTGGGTACGCGCACCCGGGCCCGGCACCCGTACGCCTGTCTCGGCGAGTCGTTCACCGGCGGCCCGACGCGCCATGTCGGCAGCCGGGTCGACAGCCTGCCAGGCGGTGGAGGCACGCCACAGCTCGGCAATGTCGGCGTTCGTGGCGTCCTGCCACCACTTCGGGTCCGCCGCGCGATTCCAGGTCGCCGCGTCCTGGCGGTACTGCGCGTGCAGTTGGTCGTGCACTTCACGGGTGCGGTGCGGGTCGAGGTGGGCAGCCTGTTCGGCCAGCTCACTGCGTACGTCGAATTGCCGGTCGCCGACGGCCTGGGCGAACTCGAGCTGCCGCTCGGTCACCGCACGCTGCTGCAGCAGCTGTTGGTGCTGCTGCTCGGCCAGGAAACGTCGGTACTCCATGATCGCCGTCAGGAGCTGCACGACGCCGCCCGCGACCTCCGCAACCGCCACGTGTCCGCCTCCGCCGCAACCGTGTGATGTGCCATCGCGTGCCGGCGGCGTCGGGACAGCCGGGCGGCACGCCTGGCACCGTATCGCGCTGTATCGAGGCGGCGCAGCCCCGTGCGTAGGCGACCGGTGCCGGTCACGGGCCGTCCGAGGCGCGGCTTCCCCGGTGGACTACTTGCGGTTCCAGACCGCGTCCTGGCCGGTGCTCGGGTCCTTGACGGTGAGGGTGCTGCCGTCGGTGCTCAGGACGCCGTCGGCCGATATCTTGGTGATGCCGCAGTCCAGCTCGAGCCGGTACTCCCGGTCGCCCTGGTCCTTCGTGGTGCCGGTGCAGGGGACGTCGATGTTGGCCGACACGGAGCCGTCGTCGCGCACCGTCATCGTGCGGGACTGGTTGTCCGCCATGATCCACGTGCCGGTCAGCGACGGATCGTCGCCACACCCGGCCGCCAGCAGGGCGAGCGCGAGTGCCAGCCCGGCAGATCCCCAGCGCTTGATCACGTTTCCTCCCCCAGGTGTGCCGCGTCCCACCCTACCGGCGGCGCAGCTCTGGGCCTGCCCACCCATGGACATCCGTCATCGCCGGAGCGTCGTCGAGATCGGACCGTCGCGGGAAGCGCCGGCGTGTGACCGGTGGGCGGTCAGGGCGCGGGCGATGCCAGTTCACGCCTGGGCGCGCGGACCGCTGTCGCACGGACGCGGGTCAGGGCAACTGGGCATCGAGTTCGTCGAGCGTGTCGCGGACGTACTCCCGCCCGATGCCGTCCGGGAGCGTCACACGGATCGCGTAGACGAGCTCGACGAATGCCTGCCGTACCGTGTTCAGTTCTGCCGCGGTCACCTCGATGCGGTGCCACGATGCGGTAGGCGACTTGGCGGGATCGTCGACGAGCCGGTGGGCGACGGTCCGGGCCAGCGTGTACGGGGTGCCGGTCCGCGCGTCCCACTCGTCGTCGCCCAACTCCTCCGCCGCGCACGCGACGAGCTGCCCCCAGCGGCGCAACTCCGCCGGATCGCCGCGGAGTTCGTACCCGGTGGGGTGCAGCCGCACGGCCGTGCGGGCGATCGGCACGTCGTCCAGGCCGACGCTCATCTCGCCGAGGTCGAACTGAACGCCCTGCCGCTGCCAGCCTCGCGCGACACCGAGAGCGCCCGCGTGGTCGGCACCGGCCAGCAGGAGCGCGCAGCTCACGGCCCGTTCGTTGCGTTCGATGGCGTGCATCAGCGCGGTGTGCCCGTGGTTATCGACCGCGTTCGGGTCAGCGCCTGCGGTGAGCAGCACGTCGACGGCGGCGTGGTCACCGCGCCGAGCCGCGAGGATGAGCACCGGAGTGCCGTCCGAACGCCGTGAGTTCGGATCAGCGCCGTGGCTGAGCAGCATGCGGATCGTGGCCGGCGCGACCGGTCCCAGCACCGCCTGGACGATCGGGGTCTCCTCGCCGGGCGTGGCGTCGGTGCCGAGTTCCAGCAGGTAGCGCAGAACCTCCAACGCCGCGGGTTGGGGTCGGCGCCGGGTGGCGGCGACCGCGGTGAAGAGCAGGCTGCTGCGGTCGGTGGCCTCGACGTCGAGGGCCCCCCGATCGACGAGCAGGCGGACGACGTCGAGGTGACCATTGCTCACCGCGGACCGCAGCGGCGACTGCCACTGTGGCCGCCTCGCCCGCAGGGACGCTCCCGCGTCCACCAGCAATCGGGCGATCTCCAACCGCCCCGCGCCCGCCGCCTCGGACAGCACTGTCGGGGTGAAGGGGCTGTCGGCGGAGTCGGGGTCGGCGCCCTCTGCGAGCGCTTTCGTCACGGCTGCCGGATCGGCGGCACGGACGGCCGCAACGAGCTCTGCATCACGATCCACGACGACGACCCTATGTGGTTGGTGTCGGCGGTACGCGCCCCTGAAGCGGCGGTTGGCCGGGGCGGCCGGGCGACTGAGAGCCGCTGTCTGGTGCTTTGCGGTGTCGGAGTACCTCCCTCAGGGCTTGACGTCTGGGGTGGTGGCACATCTAATTCATGTCGCGACATGAATGTCGCGACATCTAAGGAGTTCGCGGTGACACCGATCAAGCAGGTCACGGTTGTCAGCACCGGCACCGTCCAGATCCGCCCCGAGCACCGCGAGACGAACGGCACCCCGCTGATGTGGTGGCTCAACACGTCTCGCCGCTGGACCGAGCCCCTCCCGATCAACGTGTACGTCATCGAGCACGACAGTGGGTTGGTGCTGTTCGACACCGGCCAGGACCGGCGCTCGGTCACCGACCCGGGTTACTTCCCTGGCGGCCCGGCCGGGCACATCTACCGTCGTCTCGCCACGTTCGACGTTCCTGCCGGCGGGACCCTGACCGACCGGCTCCGCGAACTGGGCTACGACATCGCCGACGTCCGGGTGGCAGTCCTCTCCCATTTGCACCAGGACCACATCGGCGGCCTGCGGGAGCTGCCCAGATCAGCGCGGGTCCTGGTCGCCGCCGCCGAGCTCGCGGAGGTCGACAAGAGGTTCGCGGTGTTCGCGGGTTTGTTGCGTGATCACATCCACGTCCCCGGTGTCACCTTCACGGCTGTCCTCCCGCCTCGCGTCGAAGACCCCGCCATCGCGCCGTTCACGCACGCGTACGACGTCATGGGTGACGGCTCGCTGTTGCTGCTGCCCACCCCCGGGCACACGCCCGGCTCGATGTCGCTGCTGCTGCGCAGTGCGGGGCTGCCGCCCATGCTGTTCGTCGGTGATGTCACCTACGACGTGCGGCGGCTCGCGGCCGACCGCATCCCCGGAGTCGGCGACGCCGCCGGTCTGCACGAAACCACCCGGCGCGTCAACGCGTTGGCTGCCCGCTATCCGAGCATGCCGATTCTCGCCGCGCACGACCCCGCGGCGGCCGGGCTCCTGGCCACGGCGCTGCCTGAACACGGCACGATGCGGGTGTGAGAACAGCCGAACAGCTCCGCTACCTCATTCTCGCGGCACAACGAGAGGGCAACCGTCAGCTCACGGTGCTGCTGTCCGAGATCGGTGTCACGCCCGCGCAATCGGAAGCACTGCGCATCATCGGCGACCACGGACCGCTCGCCCTCCGGGAACTCGGCGACATGCTCGTCTGCGACACCGGCACCAGCCCGAGTCGCATCGTCGACCGACTCGTCGCCGCGGGTCTCGTGCGGAGAACCACAAGCGAACACGACCGGCGGCAGGTCAGGCTCACGCTCACCGAGCCGGGCCGGGACAGGGCCCGCCGCGTCGCCGAAATCGAGAATCAGCTGTACGACCTGCTCGACCAGGCCAGTGCGGGAACGGACATCGACGCGTTCATCGGTTTCCTGCACGGCTTCACCCGACAATCACCCGCCGGACTCGCCCTCGCGAACCGCCTCGCTGCCGAGAGCAAGCAGACGGACTGACCGCGTCGTCGAGGTGCGGCACGCACACAGGGGACACCATGACCTTTCACCTCGACCTGGACATCGCGGCCCCAGCAGGGCGGGTGTTCGATTTCGTCGCCGACTTCACCACCATGCAGCGGTGGTATTCGGCAGTGCGACGCGTGGAGCGCGTCGGCGGCGCTGGCGGCCTGGGAACCCGGTACGAGGTGTACCGAGACCTGCCCGGCGGGCCGGCCCGCAACGAGGTGTCGATCACCGCGTACGTGGAGGGCGAGGAGGTCACCTTCGCCTCGCTGACCGGGCCCACCCCGTTCGCCTATCGCTACCTCGTCCGGCCGTCCGACGGCACCACGAGACTCATCCTGGAGGGCACGATCAGCGCGGCCGGTCTCACCGGCCCGGCCGCACTCCTCGGACCGCTTGCCGAGAGGCTCTTCAAGGGCGGGATGCGGGACAACCTCGGCACGCTGAAACAACTCCTGGAGTAGTTAGCCCTTCGCCGTCACCCGCGACGGGCCGTGCTGTCGAGGCCGCCCGGGAACCCGCGCTCGTCAGGCCGGCACGTGACCGGCCGTCCAGCACGCCGAGTGGCTGTGGCAGGCGACGTACGACGTGAGGGCACCGTGCAGCGCGGCCCGTCGCGTGGCCGAGAGGCCGGCCGCGATGTTGTTGAGCTGGTGCGGGTCGACGGTCCTGTCGTAGTACTCCCGTTCGCCGTTGGAGTACTCGACGTAGGTGTAGGTCGCGGTCCGCAGAGCCTCGTAGGTGATCGGGCTGCCGTTGCGGCGGTCCTGGGCGTCGGGATCGTCCGCGGCCTGGTTGGGGCCGTGGTGCTCGATCAGCGCCCCGGTACGCCAGTTCGGCGCCGCCTCGCCCTGCGCGAGAGGAAGCAGGTTGCGCCCGTCGACGTGCGTGCCGACGTCGGCGGCGCCGATGCGCTGGAAGGTCGGTGCCAGGTCGATGTTCTGCACGATCTCGGCGCGCTGCGATCCGGGAACGACGCCCGGCCCGGCGACGACGAGCGGGACCCGCACATCGGTGTCGAAGGCGGTCTGCTTGCCGCCGGTCAACCGGTACTCGCCCATGTGGAAGCCGTTGTCGGAGCTGAACACGACATAGGTGTTGTCGGCGATGCCGCTGGTCGTGAGCTGGGCGCGCAGGTTGCCGATCAGCCGATCGACCGCCTGCACGGACTGGGCACGCTTGCGGAAGTTCGTGTCGAGGGTGCTCTTCTCCTGCGCGGTGAGCGGTCCGTTGTCGGCCAGCCAGGAGGGCGGGTTGGTGGGCAGCCGGTCGTACGCCGCGGTGCGCGGGGCGGTGAGCCCGGGGAAGTCGTCGAGGTCCTGGTTGGCCGGGGTGAACGGGCTGTGCGGAGCGAAGGTCGACACCTCCAGCAGGAAGGGCGTGTTGGCGGCCGCCGAGCGCTGGATGAAGTCCTTGCCCTTGCGGGACAGGACGTTGGTCAGGTAGTCGACCGGTTGGCTGCCGTAGTGGACGACGGTGTGGTTCTCGTTGAGGTCGTAGTTGTACTCGGAGTACCCGTTGCCGGCCACGTACCACTCCGACCAGCCGGGCGGGACGTACGGCAGCGCGCCTCCCTGCGTGTCCGCCGGCTGGTAGCCGTTGAGGTACTTGCCCAGGAATCCGGTCCGGTAGCCCTTGCCCTGCAACACGGTGGCGAAGGTCCGGTTCTCATTGCCTCGGCCCTTGAAGACCGCGAATCCGCCGTCGGCCCCGCCGTTGGTGAACACACCCGTGTCGTGGGGGAACTGGCCGGTGAGGATCGACGAGCGGGACGGGCAGCACAGCGAGTCGGTGACGGTGTAGTTGGTGAAGGTGACCCCGTCGCTCTGCAGTTGTTGGACCTGCGGCAGGTACGGCACGAGGTTCCACGCGAGGTCGTCGACGAGGACGAAGATGATGTTGGGCGCGGTGGCGGTGGGCGTCGGGGCGGGCTCCGCGGCGCGTGCCGGAGCCCACGCGGCGAGCAGAGCCAGCCCGGCCACGACGGTGGTGGCGAGGAGGCGTCGCTGGGTGATGGCCATGTCGCCAAGACTGACCGGAATTTGTCAGCATCTATTGAACAAGTGGTAATGATCTGATCAATGACCCGTCAGGCTGTTCACCGCACGCGTCATCGCCCCGTACCCGGGCAGCGCGGGGTTGCCCGTGAGGCTGCCGCCCAAGGGTGAACGATCGATCAAATGTGGCGCGAATTTGATCGCGGTGCGCATTTCTTCCGTGCGGACACATGTGGGCGCGGATGCGCCTGCCTCGATCGGAGGAATCGCATGATCAGCACCTCTCGCTCCCGTGTCCGAGCGATTGCGGTCGTCGGGATGGCCGGCGTCCTGACGGCGATCGGCGCGGTGACCCACCAGGCGTCGGCCGCCGAGGTCGCCGCGCCGGCCGCCGCGGGCACTGACGCCCGCCGGGTAGACATCCCGCGCATCGCCCCGGCGATCAAGCCACCGGCGGGATCCCGCCCGGTCGGCGCGTACGTCGTCACTCGCGGAACGCAGACCTACACCTGCGCCGGTGGCGTGTTCACCGGCGCGTCCGTACCGGAGGCTCAGCTGATCGGCACCGGTGGCCGGATCCACCACTTCAAGGGGCCGAGTTGGCAGTCCGAGCGCGACGGCTCGCTCATCACGGCGAAGAAGACGGCGGAGAGCCCGCGCCCGGGGACGATCCCCGAGCTGCTGCTGACTGTGGACAGCCGCGCCGGCAGCGGCGTTCTCGGTAACGTCGCGTACGTCAGCCGTCTGTTGACCTCGGGCGGCGTCGCCCCGGCGGGCGCCTGCGTCGACGGCGCGACGACTGCCGTGCCGTACGGCGCGGTGTACGTCTTCTGGGCCGCGAAGCGGTAACCGCGCCGTCTCCTCGACGGGACGGCGTCAGCGGTTGCGCCGGTGGTGGACGATCAGCGCCGCCGCGCAGAGCACCGCGGCCAGGCCGAACACCGAGCCGATCCACGGGTTGTCGATCACGCTCGAGAGCACCGCGTTGATTGCCGCGCTGATGAAGAGCACCAGCCACAGCAGCGGACGGAGCAGGCCGCCGGGCCGTTCCGGCGCGGCGGCGGGGGCCTCGATGATGCGGTACGGGTCGGTCACGACTGTCTCCCTCGGTGACGTTCGACGACACCATCGACGCTAGGCGGGCGACCCCGGCGGGGACGATCCCACCAGCTCGCCGACCGGCGGTACAGCAGGCTGTACTTTCCGCCGCGGACGCTGCCGGCCGTGCTCGCGGTGGCCTATGTTGGCGCGGGAGGTGGGCGGCGATGGCGTACGTGCGGGGCCGGGTGCGCGCCTCGGTCGACGCCCTCGAACACCTCGTCGGCGGGCTGGGCACCGCGCTGCTGGCATTGGGCGCGCTGTGCTGGGTGGTGGTGGTGGCACTGGCCTGCCTGATCGGGGTGGGTCTGCGGCTGGCGCCCGGCGCGTTGCGGACGGTGCGTTCGGTGGCCGATCGGGAGCGCGCTCGGCTGTCCCGTCGGGGCGCGACGATCCCGGCTCCCGGGCCGGTGCCGGAGGAGCTGCGGGAGGCGGTGCGTGACCCGTTCGTCCGCCGGGAGCTCGGCTGGGTCACGCTCCACTCGATCATCGGCCTCGTGTCCGGCCTGGTCGGCCTCGCCCTGCCGCTCTACGCCCTTCAGGACATCACGTTCCCGCTGTGGTACCGACTGGTCCCGCCCGAGGCCGGCGCACCGGGGATCGGCTGGTGGCGCATCGACGGGCTGTCCGAGGCGCTCGTGGTCGGGGTGCTCGGGGTGGGCTGGCTGGTCGCCGCGGTCGGGTTCGGTCCGGCACTGGCCCGCTTCCAGTCCTGGCCCGGCCGGTGGCTGCTGCCCCCGCCGCCGGGGGTCGACCTGTCGCTGCGGGTCGCCGCGCTGACCGCCACCCGGGCCGCGGCGCTGGATGCCCACGCCCTGGAGCTGCGCCGCATCGAGCGGTCACTGCACGACGGCACGCAGAATCGGCTGGTCGCGGTCAACGTGCTGCTGGGTGCCGCGCGCCGGGCGGTACGGCGCGACCCGGACCGGGCCGACGAGATCCTCGGGCAGGCGCAGGACGCGGCGGAACAGGCGCTCGGCGAACTGCGGACGGTGGTGCGCGGCATCCTGCCGCCCGTGCTGGACGACCGGGGCCTCGCCGGGGCGTTGGCGGGCCTGGCCGGCAGTTGCGCGGTTCCGTGCCGGCTCGCGGTGGACGTGGCCGTCCGCTGCGCGGCGTCGGTCGAGGCCACCGCGTACTTCGTGGTGGCCGAGGCGCTGACCAACGTGGTCCGGCACAGCGGGGCGAGCCAGGTGGACGTCGCCGTGCGCCGCGAGCACGGCCAACTGCTGGTCACCATCGAGGACGACGGGCGCGGCGACGCCGACGAGGCACGCGGCTCCGGGCTCACCGGCATCCGCCGGCGGGTCGAGGCGTACGACGGGCAAATGACGCTGACCAGCCCATCGGGAGGGCCGACGAGGATGCACGTGGAGCTGCCATGCGGATCGTGATCGCCGAGGACGACCCGCTGTTGCGCGAGGGTTTGGCGCTGCTGCTGCGGGCGGAGGAACTGGACGTGGTCGCCACCGCGGGCACCCCGGGAGAGTTCCTGGTCGCGGTCGACGAGCACGCGCCGGACGTGGCGATCGTCGACGTACGGATGCCGCCGACCCACACCGACGAGGGCATCGTGGCCGCGGTGGAGGCCCGCCGCCGCCGACCCGGCCTCGCGGTGCTGGTCCTGTCGGCGTACGTGGAGCAGGCGTTCGCCACCGAACTGTTCTCGGTGGGCGCCGCCGGGCTCGGTTATCTGTTGAAGGAACGGGTGGGCCGGGTCGAGGAGTTCCTCGCCGCGCTGCGTCGCGTCGCGGACGGCGGCAGCGTGATCGACCCGGAGGTGGTGGCGCAGTTGCTCGCCCGCAACCGCCGGCCGGACACGGCGCTAGCCGAGCTGTCGCCGCGCGAGCGTGAGGTGCTGGGGCTGATGGCCGAAGGGCTCGGCAACACGGCGATCGCCGAGCGGCTGTTCGTCACCGACGGCGCGGTGCACAAGCACATCCGCAGCATCTTCGCGAAACTCCAGCTCCCGCCGGACGACCGGGCCGACCGCCGGGTCACCGCGGTGCTGCGCTACCTGGACGGCGACCAACCGTAGCTCTGGTACGCCGGTACCGCCCGCCCGGCGCCCCGCTGTGGGGGCACCGGGCAGGGGCGGTGTTCAGAGGCTGATCCGGTCGAACTTCTCCCAGGTGCTGATCGACGTCCGGTTGGCGATGAGGGGCTTGGTGCCCTTGCTGTCCGCCACCACGTACCTGCCGTTGGCTGCGGCCCGCAGGCTGATCGTGCCGTCCGAGTTGTTGACGATGGTGAACTTCTCCCAGGTGCTGACCTTGGTCCGGTTGGCGATCAGCGGCTTGGTGCCCTTGCTCTCCGCGCTCACGTACCGGCCGTTGGCGCGTGAGCGGAGCGCGACGTAGCCGCCGCCCGCACTGATCACATCGAACTGCTCCCACCGGGCAACCGTGGTGCGGCTGGCGATCAGCGGCTTGGCACCGGCGCTCTCGGCCACCACGTAACGCTTGTTGGCCCGTGCGCGCAGGGCGACGGGGGGCGTGGCCACCGGCGTGCTGGTGAGCTTGGTGAGAGCCGCGTAGGTGCCGTTGAAGACGTTCTGGCTGTAGTTCCCGGGCTGGCTCGAGTCGCCGGCGGCGTACTGCCAGATGGTCTCCGCGGTCCAACCTGACGGCAGGGGCGGGCGAGCCGTGGTGTAGCCGGCGATGTCCAGCGGGTTGGCGCCGAACGACGCGTTCTTACCGGTGCAGGGGTTCCAGTAGTTGGTGTTCGTGTAGATCATCACGGGCCGGCCGATGCGTGCCTTGACCTGGTCGGTGAAGGACTTGATCCAGTCCGACATCTCGGTCGGGGTCAGCCCGTAGCAGGTGGGCGCGCCGGTCCAGTAGGGCCACTCGATGTCGACCATTGGTACGAGCGTCTGGCCGTCCTTGACGAACTTCGCGCTGTCGACGAAGAAGTTGGCTTCGTTGATCGGGTCGCGCTTGTCCGGGCGGGCGAAATGGTAGGCACCGACGAGCAGACCGGCGTCCTTGGCCGCCGCATAGTCCTCGGCGAAGTACGGATTGAGGTACGTCCTACCTTCCGTCGCTTTGACGTAGGCGAACTTGACGCCGCTAGCCGCGACCGCGGGCCAGTTGATCGGGCCGAGGTTGTGGTCGTGGCTGGAGACGTCAATGCCCCGGACCGTGTAACCCGTCGGGAGCGCGGCGCTCGCGGACATCGCGCCGCTGCGCGCGCCCGGGGCGACGCCGGCGTTCGGGTGGCCGCCACCACCGACGGTCGGGTCGGCGGCCTGCGCCGACTGCGTCACGCCGAGGGCCGTACCGACCGCGAGGCCGGCGGACAGCAGTACGCAGAGCAGTCTTCTAGACATGGTGGGGTGGGTTTCTCCTTGCTCGCGAGGTCGAGCTGATCGTCGACGTGACCGGAGGCTCGCTGCGTCCTGTCCTCGCCGCCGGTGGGGTGCGGCGGGTGGCTCCGTCGAAGCGGGCTCGCAGAGTATCCCCTGTTGATGGAGGGCCCCGCTGTCCGGTGGACCGCAAGCATCGATCAGCAGCAGGCAGCAGGCAGCGGGCCCGGCAGGTTGCCGGGCCCGCTGCGTGTCCTGCGTGGTGTCAGCGTTGCAGGGTGAGCAGGCCGGGGCGGTAGGGCAGGAGGCCGTAGTCGCCGCCGGAGTTGGGGGATCGGCCTTGGTAGAGCAGTTGGAGGTTGCAGGGGTCGACGGTGAAGGTTTGGTCGGCGCTGGTGCGGATGAGTTCGCCGTGGCTGATGTCGTTGGTCCAGGTGGCGCCGCTGTTGGCTTTGCCGGCGAAGGGGTTGCTTTCGGTGGCGGCTTGG